>NZ_JAIQVD010000004.1:0-747700 GCF_035064545.1 Bacillus sp. ILBB4
GATCGGAACGATTAATCGTTCCGATCTCTTTTTTATTACGTAGTAACGATTCTATGACGAGCTTTAATCTTACTCACGGGAGGTTCGGAAGAAAATATATTTTTTTCACCGATTTTATCATATAGACCGGTTGACTTTAACATTTCTTTTGGCTGGTGCTGTAAGCCGGAAATAACGACTTGGCTATGCGAATCTTTCAAACGTTCGACCACCTTCGATAGTAAAGCTTCTCCAGATGTATCAATAAAGGATACTTGGCTCATTCGAAGCAATAAAACTTTCGGTTTCGCTTCAGCGATGTTATCAAAGGAATCTTCTAATACTTCAGCCGATCCAAAGAAAAGAGATCCTTGCATGGTATATTCCATCAATTCAGATTTGTGAGCGTTTTCAGATGTTTCCGCTAAAACCTTGGAAATCTTCAGTGATCCGCTCATTCGTTTCACGAACATGACAATAGCTAAAAGTAGACCCACACCTACACCTGTTGTTAAATCGATTGAAACTGTCAATAAAAACGTAGCTACAAGTACAAATGAATCAGCCGACTTGGTTTTTAAAATATGCGCAAATTCTTTACGCTCACTCATATTCCAAGCCACAAACATTAAAATAGGTGCCATACTTGCCAGCGGAATGTTTGATGCATAAGGAGCAAGCATCACAAGGACCAATAAAACAACTAAGCCGTGTATGACTCCTGATAATGGAGAAGCTGCTCCGTTTTTGATATTGGTAGCTGTTCTGGCAATGGCACCAGTTGCTGGAATTCCTCCAAATAGCGAGGTAGCGATATTAGCAATTCCTTGGCCCACAAGCTCTTTATTGCTATTATGCTTGGTTTTGGCCATATTATCAGCAACAACAGCCGATAGTAAAGATTCAATACCTCCAAGCATCGCAATTACGCAGGCAGCTGGAAATAGCATCACGATGTTATCCCATGTTAAATCTGGGAAGCTAAAAGATGGTAGTTTACTCGGAATGGCACCGTAAGTAGAGCCAATCGTTGCAACTTTTCCTGGGAACAGTGTAATGGCTACAAGTGTGGAGACAAGAAGACCTAGAAGGGCACCGGGAATTTTAGGTAAAAACTTTGGCGTTGTAATCACGAGAGCTAAACAAATAGCGGCTATGATGACGCTGTAAATGTTAATCGTTGCAATTTTTCGTAGGATTTCAATCATATTTAAATGAAATTCCTCATGTTTTGCAATTTCTTTTAATCCTAAAAAATTAGCGATCTGACCTGAGAAAATAATAATCGCAATTCCTGCTGTAAATCCAATCGTCACAGGGCGCGGAATAAACTTTATAAATTTCCCTAGCTTAAATATTCCGAGAAGCGTAATCATAATTCCAGCCATAAAGCCGGCAATAATGAGGTTCTCATAACCATATTGCATGACAACTCCAAGCAGCACCGGAACAAATGCACCTGTTGGACCTGCAATTTGAAATTTCGATCCGCCTAATATTGAAACCATAATCCCTGCGATAATGGTTGTATAAATCCCGTATTCAGGTCTTACACCAGAAGCGATGGCAAAGGCCATTGCTAAAGGAATAGCAACGACCCCAACAACCAAACCGGCGATAATGTCTTTTTGTAAATGCCGTGCTGAATAGCCTTGAAATCGGTTATCTTTTAGCATTCGATAAAATCCTCCTTCATGAGCTTACGGTTTCAGTTCGGTCTTGGGAATAGCCGTTTACAACAACGTCAAGCTTTCCTGTTGAAGGATGAATAACCATTCCAGAAACAAGCACGTCTTTTGGTAATAAAGGGTGATTTCGAATCATATCCACACTGTTTTCGACACTATCTTCTACACACTCAAACCCAGTCAGCCATGATTCTAAATCAATACCGGCATATTTTAGATTACGAATCTGTTCCATGCTAATCCCTCTTTGTTCAGCAGAGGCTAAAATAGCTTCAGCTTTCATGCCCGTCATTCCACATTCATGATGACCGATGACACATACTTCATCAGCTTGCAAAGCGTAGACGGCAACTAATATACTTCTCATAACGCTGCCAAAGGGATGGGAGATAACAGCTCCGGCATTTTTTACTATTTTTGCATCTCCATTTTTTAGCCCCATGGCTTTAGGAAGTAATTCTAACAAACGTGTATCCATACAAGTTAAGATCACTATTTTTTTGTTAGGAAATTTGGATGTTTGAAAAGCCTCAAATTGATTATTTGTTACAAATTTTTCATTAAACTTTAAAACTTCAGATAGACAAGTCATTGTTTTCCTCCTGCGTTATTTATTTTTAACTTATTTTTTAGTCTAAAGATAAGAGTTAAAAACGAACTAAATAAAATATTAAAATTTTCTTAAAATATTCGGAAAAAACTTATAAATAAATCAAATTTATATGCGTGAAATTATGTAAGCGTATTCTTTATTTGTTTTCACGAAAAATAGGAATTATATGTTAAAATGGTACAAAGTTGGAATTGTCTAAAAGAATGGTAGAGAGGAGGAAGGCAAAAGTGAAGGCTCTTATAGCAATAGGCATTATTTTCTGTTGTTTAGTAGGGTGCAGTTCTAATGCCCAAGTCACCAACGACAAAGAAATGGGGGAGAATATTCAGCAATCATTTGAAAAAAAAGGTGTGAGCTCAGTGGATGTATCGAAGTTAAGTGATTTTAAATGGGAAAAAGGATATTTATTAACAAACAAAAGCAAGAAAGCCGACGTAGAAAAACTTGTAAACGCACCGGTTAGTGAAGAGGTGATGAAAAAAATATCTGCTGCTAATCAAATGCTTGTGTTTGTACACGAAGGAGAAGTTGTCCGCTATGTAGAACTACCCCAAAATTTCATAGCGCATGATAAAAACCAACTTGAATTTTCATCTGCTCATTCTGAACTAAAATTTAATAAAAAAAGGGAGGGCAAGCCTATAAAAGCAGGAGAAAAAACGTTAAGTTCAGAAGATGCTTTAACTGTAGAATCAATTATGAAACAAATTCAATGGAAAAAAGCTGATTACAGCGTCGCTCTTGATCCAGATGTACAGCTTACTTATGAAGGCGTCGTATACAATGTACGATTCACCGCCGAGAGTGCGGAACTTACTTCTAAAAGAAGAGGAGTATACGGCAAAGTAACAGGAGAAACAGCACAGCAGCTATATGACATATTGATGTAACCTATTGATTTATCAATAGGTTTTTTTGTGCACATATTTTTTAAATTTACATAAAATGTCTTTATATTATTGACATTAACGTTAACGTTAATCTATAATAGTAATATAGAATTGACGTTAACGTTAATGTTAAAGGTAGGTGGAGGGGAAAGCATGTATCTAATCGATGACGTGACGAAAATGACCGGTTTGACCAAGCGGGCTCTTCGGTATTACGAAGAGATTGGACTCATTTTGCCCCCGCAGCGCACAAAAGGAAATGCACGGATTTATTCCGAAGAAGAGGTAAAAGAACTAAGAAAAGTAGCAGAAGCAAAAGAAGTTCTCGGTTTTTCTTTACAGGAGCTGCAGCAGTTTATGTCGCTCAAAAGAATGATTGAAGAAAGAAGTGAGCAGCAAGGATTATCAGCGAAAGAGATAACTAAAATAGAAAATTTACTGGAAAATCAAATCAAGATGATTGAATTTAAAGTGGTTAAAATGCAGGCATTTAAAACAGAATTAGAAGAAATGCGAGAATCTGCTATGAAAATACATGAAAAAACAAAAACAAAAGGAGAGATGAAAGAGTGGAAGGACAGCATTCAAATAACCGATTAGGTCAAATTATTACGGTAGTAGCTACTTTTTTAGCATTTATGGGAATCGGGGTAGTAGATCCGATTTTACCGGAGATTGCTAAGCAAATTGGAGCTTCTCATTGGCAAGTAGAAATGTTATTTACTTCCTATTTATTAATGATGGCCATTATGATGATTCCAGCAGGCATCTTAGCATCACGTGTAGGAGACAAGCGTTTGATGGTAACAGGACTTATCATTGTGACGATTTTTGCAGCCTTATGCGGGTTTTCTAACAATATTCCTCAGCTTTCCATTTTCCGAGCAGGATGGGGACTTGGTAATTCGTTTTTCTTTGCAACAGCTATGACGCTGCTTATTGCATTATCAGGTGAAGTAAAAAAAGCAGTAGGATTATATGAAGCTGCGATTGGTTTGGGAATGGCCGGAGGACCGCTTGTAGGAGGCGTGTTAGGAAATGCTTCTTGGAGATTGCCGTTTTTCGGTACAAGTGCTTTAATTTTTATCGCCTTTATTTTAGTATTAACGATTGTTAAACAGCCTACAAGCACTAAGCCTCGTAAAGCAGCGGGTTTTAAAGACATGGTTAAACTTTATAAATTAAAACCATTTACTCAAGGCGCTGTATCAGGCATGCTTTATTACTACGGATTTTTTACAGTGTTAGCTTATACGCCGCTTATTCTATCGATCGGAGCTCTTCAAATTGGCTTTGTTTTCTTTGGATGGGGATTATGTTTAGCTTATGGCTCAGCGGTTTTAGCACATCAGTTAGAAAAAAGATATCAGCCAAAACAAGTGTTACATGTTAGCTTAATTGTTTTTTCACTTATTTTAATTTGTTTATTTGCTTTTGATGCAACATGGTTGCGCATTGTTTTAATCATGGCAGCGGGTCTTGTATCAGGACTTAATAATGCATTATTTACGAGTCATGTAATGGAAGTATCTCCTTATGAACGAGGACTTACATCTGGAGGATATAATTTCTTAAGATGGTTAGGTGCAGCGTTTGCTCCTTTATTATCAGGAGTTATCGGCAATGCCGTAGCGCCTCAAGCTCCTTTTCTCGTAGCAGCGATTCT
Source organism: Bacillus sp. ILBB4 (assembly GCF_035064545.1). Lineage (NCBI taxonomy): Bacteria > Bacillati > Bacillota > Bacilli > Caryophanales > Bacillaceae > Bacillus > Bacillus sp. ILBB4. Next base: position 4,837 of record NZ_JAIQVD010000004.1, read on the forward strand.
TGGGTTGCTAGCTTTTGTTATTATGGTTATAAAAGTAAAAACAACTTCTCAAACGAATGAAGCTGTATCTAAATAAACGTTGAAATAAAAGGCTTTTTCTTGTAAAAAGCCTTTTATTTTGTTTTATGTTATAATAGTAAAAACGTTTTTAATTATAAAAATGAAACTTTATACCAACTTGTACGTATACTTTATATGTGCATAAATCTTTTTAGGAGCGTGATGCCCATGGCCACCTGTCAAAATTGTAATCATAAATGGAACTGGAGGACAACCTTTAAACAACTGTTAACATTTAGAAACGTTTTAGAATGCCCACACTGTGACAAACAACAGTATATCTCTGCAAAATCCCAAAAGCGATTATCAATCTACTCATTTGCACCCCTTATTATTTGGCTTATTCTCTCACTATTTGACTTTTCCTTTCCATCCATTGTTGTCGCGGAGCTTATTTTCTTCATAGCAGCGGTTATTATGATGCCACTTTCTTATGAAGTAAGCAGCGAAGAAGAACCCTTGTGGTAATAAAAAAACCTTCCGTTAAAACGGAAGGTTTTTTTATGCGGCTTTACCGTCTAGCTGTTGTCCGTGATGGCGCTGATAATACACCCACCCAGCATTCAATAGTAGAAGAACACTGGTTGTTAAGAATACGTAAGGAATTCCTTTAGCTCCGGCAATTTGTCCGCCAATGACTGGACCGGCCAAATTCCCAAAGTATTGCGCTGTTTGATTATAGCCAAACATTTTACCTGTAATAGAGTCCGGCACAATTTTCTTCAAATAAGAATTAATAGAAGGTAATAATCCTCCCATTGCGAAACCGAGTAAAAAACGAAGTAAGAATAGCTGCCAAGTACTATGCACAAAGGCCTGCAAACCGCAAATAATCGCTACGATAAGCAAGCATATTTGAAGCACATTTTGAGGACCCACGCGATCGCTGACTTTGCCAAGTTTTGATGCAGCTAAAATATTTGAAATTCCTGTTGCCGCCACGACAAAGCCTGAAATAAGGGCAAGATGATCGGTATGAGTAGACAGTTGTTTTACATACAGTGTAACGATTGGCTGAATAGCCATAACCGCAAGCTGCAGCAAAAAAGTTGTAACAAATACACCAATCACGGCCTTTGAATTTTTAAGAGACAGTAACCCAATATTAGATTCTTTCGTCGTTTTCGCCGTCTCTTTTTTGTCTTCTTGAATTAAATTTACAATTAAAAAAGACAAAAACATAAATGCACCCGTCACGAAAAAGACGTGGCGTAGCCCGATTGTATCTCCTAAGTATCCGCCTACTAGCGGTCCTAATAAAGATCCTGATACAGCCCCTGTAGACAACGTACCTAATGCTTTACCGCTGTGCTCTTTAGGTGTTTGAGTCGCTACTAACGTAATGGCTGCAGAGATGAAGCCGGAAACGGCCCCCATTAAAAAGCGCAGTCCGACAAGCTGATAGACATTTTGCACAAAACCAATAGAAGTCATAACAATTGCCATACCCAAGCTTGCGCGAAGGAGCATAAGCTTTCGCCCATATTTATCGGCCAAACTCCCCCATAAAGGAGAAACGATAGCCGCCATTAAAAAGGTAGATCCAAATGCAATACCAGCCCATCTGCTGATGGAGCTTGTATCGTGAACTCCCAGCTTTTCAATATAAAGCGGTAAAAACGGAATAACTAAACTCATCCCGGCTGTGGTGCAAAAAGAACCGAACCAGCAAATGTACAAGTTTCGTTTCCATAATTCCATTCTATTTCCTTCTTTCGTTGTGCCGCATAGCGTGAAAACAACAAAAGAGCGAAACCATACGGCCTGCTCTTTTAGCATACATGCAGCATCTTTTTATCAGTTTAAATTATACCATATATCAGAAATATTTAAAAATAAAATGATTCACTTAGTGAACTATTAACGTGAAATGAAAACAGAAAGATGTGCTGTGTGTACGCTCGGCTTAGAACATAAAGTGACCCTTGGTTCACTTATTACCTTATGCTGTGACAGTGGGGATTATGTAAAGAACTTACGCATCACTGAAAAATGCGTCAGATAATCTGTCCAAAATATACGTTATATCCGCAAATGTTGTCTATTTATCAAATAATGTGTAAAACAACCTGGTTAAAAGAGTGAATTTTCTGTTTTTTAACTCTATATTAAAACTATGTTCTCATTATTCATAATGTGCAAAGTGTTTTAAGGGGGAATTCATATTGGAACAAATGATTAGTACAATAAGTGAAATGATTTGGAGTACGCCGATGCTTTATCTATGTATAGGAGTGGGGCTTTTATTTACTATTCTCACTAGATTTGTACAAGTTCGATATTTGAAAGATATGAGCACCCAAGCGCCAGATGGTTCGTTCATTGTGGATCATTTAAAAGGAGTTGAAGCCGGGCCTCAATATAAGCAGCAAGCAGTTGAGACGGTGCTTTCTGGATTCGGATCAGGGTTTGTAGCTGTTTCTCTCGTGTTTTTCGCCTTTACTACGATTATGTCACAGTATTATATTGCGGAAACGAACTTAGCTTACGTAATGAAAGGCAAACAAAATAAAATAGTATCCATGTTCCTAAAGGCAGCTCTTTAGCCACTACTTTAGACGGATCTATCCGAACGGCTGAAGCTGCATGGGCATTAGCAGACATCGGAGTTGGAATAATGGTTTGGCTCAATTTAATTGCAATTTTGATTTATGAAGAAGCTCTTTTGACCGCTTGAAGATGGTAATGATTCGTTCTTTTCCGGTATAATGTGGCGTGAAGCGTCCTCAATTTATTTTCGTTTGAGCATTTATTTATAATAGAAGACATATAAAAGGACGGTGGTATGTAAATGACTAAAAAAGAAAATGAATCCATTTATATTCAACAGCATTTAGCAAATGAACGAACGTATTTAGCGTGGATTCGAACGTCTATTGCCACACTCGGCATTGGCTTTGTTGCAGGCGGCCTACATTTCAATTCTGGAAAAAAATTAAGTGAAGCAGCCGATACCCTTATTATTGCTGTTATTATCTTTTCTTTAGCTGCAAGTGCAGGTTTGCTTCTCTTCTCAACCTATCATTATTTTTCAACCCGCAAAAAAATTAACAGCCAAACGTATCAATCTTCTCACGCTTTGGTTATTTTTGTTTTAATGATTATGCTGATGCTGATCGGCGCTCTTATGTTTTACTTTTTTAACATAGCGTAAAAAAGTTTAAGATATAAGAAAGAAGGGAAAGCAGTCCCAGAGAATTTACGGTTTTATGAAAGAAAAAGAAGATCTATTGATATGGTGGTAATGGCAGATGTAATTATAATAATATCTTCTTTATGAACCGACTGTATAATTTTACAGGTTAAATTCTTTGTTAACCGCGGATAATGGAAAAGGAAAGCTTTATAAGCCGAAACTTATCCAATACATGTTGAACATAAAAATTGAATATGAATTTCACTACAGAGTGAAGCGAAAGTAAAGGAGAACGCTGTTATGATTCAAACATCTAAGACCGTTGCCGCTCGTTTTTTTACGGAGCGTTTCTTTGATCAGGCTGCTCAAACAGCCTACTATTTTTTGTTATCTTTTGTACCGTTTATTATCTTTCTTTTTTCTCTGCTGAGTTTCTTTCCAATTGATACAAACAATTTGCTGATATTTATTGAACCATTTACGCCTAAAAGCGCCTACGACGTAATTGAAAAGTCAATTGAAACAGTTAACAATAGCGGGAAAAAAGTTTTATCTTTTAGTTTATTGGCGACTTTTTGGCTCGCATCTATGGCTATACAATCTTTGGTTCGCTCGTTAAATGATGCGTATCATATTCAAAGAAAACAAACGTTTTTGCGCGGTTTAATCAATGATTTAATTTTAACTTTTGGTTTTATGGTTGTGGTAGCCATTTCATTATTTGTACCAATTATTGAAGAGGTCATTCGACATTTGGTACTAACAAAAGTCCATGTTCCTGACATATGGTTTCAAAGCTGGACGACAATTAGATGGGGAATTGGGACATTATTTTTATTAGGCTTTTTTATTCTTTTTTACAAACTGATGCCAAGCGCAAGAGTAACGTGGAAAGATGTACTTCCAGGAGCTGTTTTCTCCACGCTAGGATGGCAAGTTGTATCTACCGGATTTGGATACTATGTCCAGTTTGGAAGCTACTCGCAAATCTATGGTCAGCTTGGAAGTATTATTATTTTAATGGTCTGGTTTTATTTAACGGCCGCTATTTTATTAATTGGCGGTTTAATAAACGGTAATAAGTTCATCAAAGCTCACAAGACAACGTATAGAGACGCGGAAAATGACTAGGGAAACCTAGTCGTTTTTTTATATTCAGTTTTACAGTTAGAAAGTTTATCAAAAAAATATTGCGGGTAACTGTTGAATATCTCGTTGCCTTCCCTTTACCCACAACAAAAAAGCAGTAGGAGTTCACGTTGAGATGAGGTGGAAAATTGAATAATTTTAATCGGTTTTTAATCGCAATTATTGGAATTGCAGGACTGATTTGTTCCGGTATGTTAGCACTGATGGTTTATAGGGTTCCTCACCTTTCAAACTGGTTAGAAAAGTGGCAGCATCAGGAGTGGTTTTACTACACAATTTTATCAATAAGCGCATTTTTAACAGTTATTTTTATTATTTTTCTTTTAACAGGCATATTTAGCAGACCGCCTAAAAAGAATTTAGCAATTGTAACTGGTGAAGGCAAAATAACAATTTCTAAAGCAACGATCGAATCTACAGCTTTACGAGCAATTAGAAGCTTTCAGGGAGATGTTAGTTATGGCAGTTAATGAAACAAATACAGCAGTAAAATCTCAGGAAAATACACATCAAAATACATTAACATTTGAAGATCAAGTTATTAAAAAAATTGCTGGAATTGCAGCTAATGAAATTAAAGGGATTTTATCAATGAGCGGCGGATTTATGAGCGGGTTAACAGATCGCTTCCGCAGCACTGAAGATATCACAAAAGGGATTAACGCTGAAGTAGGAGAAAAGCAAGTTGCCCTTGATTTAAAAGTAATTGTCGAATACGGAAAAAATGTTCCAGCCATTTTCTCTGAAACTGTTAATAACTTAAAAAAATCAGTTCACGAGATGACGGGATTAGAGGTAGTAGAAGTAAATATGCATGTAGAGGACGTAATGACTCGCTCTGAATTTGAAGCGAAAACGGATCGAGACAAAGAGCAGGAGTCAAAGCGTGATCTTGAATAAAATATAAAAGGTAAACACTTCCATTCATCATATATTCTTTGTATGATGAATGAGAAGTGTTTTTTTTATGGGAGGGAGAATTCTATGATTTTGGTTAGTTCCTGCTTAGCAGGTCAAGGGTGCAAATATAATGGAAGCAGTGCCTTAGTTAAGGAAATTGAAGCGCTCGTTGAAAATAAAGAAGCGGTGATGATGTGTCCGGAACTGTTAGGTGGATTTCACACACCTAGAGAACCGGCAGAAATTATAAAAGGAACGGGAATAGACGTAATAAACGGAAATGCGCGAGTTATTGAACGATCGGGAAAAGACGTCACAGACATGTACATAGACGGGGCCTATAAGGCACTGAGCATCGCAAAAGAAATAAAAGCTACTGTTATTGTACTAAAAGAAAACAGCCCTTCATGTGGAAGTGAACATATATATAACGGAGCATTTTCAAATGTTAAAATAGCCGGTGAAGGGGTAACGACTGCGTTGCTAAGCAAGCATGGTTTTATCGTTATGTCCGAATCTCAATTTGCAGCTGAAATGCATGGAGACCAATCATAATCAAAAAAAGCGTACACCATGTGTGTACGCTTTTTTATAAAATTTTATTTACTGTGAAGCGTATCTGCTGTGCTTTCTGTTCGTGTTACCGCATAAAGAGAGCAGAAAAGACCAAGCAAAACAAAAATAGACCCGACCCAGCCGTTATAAATAACAGAGTATTGATTAACGACAATTCCTCCAACATAGGAGCCGATCGCAATTCCTACGTGTGAAATCGCTGCATTAGTGCTGATTAAAATGTCCGACGTTTCGCGTGCACTATGAATAATTAAATTGCTTTGAGCTGGTGAGACCGCCCAGCTGAGCGCACTCCAAATGATCATAAGAAGCAAGAACACAACAAATGGTAAATGAACGCCAAAAGGCATAGCAATCATGCTAACAAAAAAGAGAGCAATCATGGTGATAACAGAAGAAGAAGGGTTCCATCTATCAGAAACAGCTCCTCCAAGTCCTCCTCCTGCCACGGCAGCAAGACCGAAAATACCATAAATAATGGTCACCATCGTTGTATTTAATCCTAGCGTTTCTTGTAAAAATGGTGTGAAGTACGCATAAAGCGTTAAATGACCCGCAAGTACAAACAATGTTGCTAGGTGAATAGCGAGCATTTTTTTATTCCGTAAAGCTTTTACCTGAGTTTTTAACGGTACAATTGGAGCAGGAGCTAGACGCTCCATTGTAAACCAAACGGTAATCATAATAATGGCAGTCAAAATTGCAATCATAGCAAATACTTGACGCCAGCCAAGCGCATTTCCAATCAAAATACCAAGAGGAATACCTAAAACAAGTGAGCCGCTGATTCCCATAAATACGATGCCAATTGCTCTGCCTTGGTATTCAGGTTTTACCATTCTAGAAGCCATTGTGGTAGATAATACAATGATAAAAGAACCGCTCGCAGCAGCAAGAATACGTCCAATTAGTAGCATATAATAGCCCGAACTGTAGGCTGAAAATACATTGCTCAATAAGAAAATAAATAATGTCCATATATAAACTTTTTTACGCTCTATCTTAGCCGTCACATTTAGTAAAATCGGCGCAGACAAGGCATAAACAAACGAATAAATAGAGATTAAATAACCTGCTTTTGCTAATGATACATGAAATGCATCGGCAATTAAGTCTAAGATGCCTCCTAGAATTAATTCGACCGTTCCAACAACAAAGGAAGCAATCGCAAGTATGTAAACTTTTTTATTCATCAAAAAACCCCCTCTTTGAAAAGTTACAACTAGAATAGTAACCTTTTTTAAAAGAGATTTCAATAGGTAATATTAAAAAGGTTACTAATGAATTAGTAACCTTTTTAATATCGCAGTCGAGTAAGCAGCTCCATGATCTCAGGATCTTGAAGAAGCTGCTCTTGATATTTCTTTGTAATATGGGTAAGTGCGACGTCATGATAAAAGAAATCAGCAAAAACTTTTACAAGCGGCTGCGACATGGTTTTTATTGCTTTCCATGTCTCATGTTCAATGCCGGCAAATAAAAGGTAAGCGTCGTCAACAATAATCAACTGCGACGGTTCAAGGTTTTTATGATCATCTATTGGATTTAATGTATGTAAATGTTTGAGGGAAGTCTGCAAGTTTCCTATGGTTAAGACCTCGACGTTTACGCCTTGTTTCTCTTTTTCTTCTAGCAATGAGCGGTAATGTGCTAACTCATCATTCCACGCGGATAAAATAATAGAAGATTCCGCTTCATGAATCAACTGTTCAATGTGAGCAGAAATAGAGGATTTATCTTTTAAACTCCAAACATGATCATCTGTAAACGTTTTTTTAATTTTATATGTTTTTAATTCATTAATGTCATTTTCAAAATCAGCAGTAAGTTTTTGAATGACGGTTTGAAGGGCTACCGCTGAGTAAAGTTTCTTTTTCCCGGACAATGTATTTACTACAATACCTTTATCAATTAAACGATTAAGCACTTCATAAATTTTTGCTTTTGGAACATGCGAATACGTAACAATTGAACTAGCATCCAACGGGCCATCATTCGCAAGCAGCGCTTCATATACTTGACTTTCATACTGAGAAAAACCAAATTTTTGCAGCATAATTTTCTATTCATCATCCTTTCTTTTTTTAAGTATATCACGGTTCGTAAAAGTATTACTAATTGTATCAGATATAATAATCTTATTAAAATATGTTCTAAATAACCATTAAAAATAAGATAAGCTATTAAAGGATCTTTATTACAGTAGAAATATTTTTAACCATATACTTTCTATACTAAAACATTCAACATTGGGTAAAGAAAAGAAAGAGGTGAAAAAAATGAAGGAAAATGAAAAACTACTGTTGAAAAAAATGAACATAAAACAGCAAAGAGAAGTGGCTGCTCAGCTTGAAGACGTACTGGATTCCTTACTGTCCCTTGAAGAAAAATTATGCTCAGCACCTGATAATAGCGAGTGGCTTTCTTTACAAGCTCAGCTTGAAAAAAGAGAACATGAGCTGAAATTCAAGCATAAAATGCTGTGCGAAGAATGGACAGCACTATAAAAGACAGGCATTTTGTCTGTCTTTTATTGCATCTAAATTTTCATCACTCGAATAGGGCTAACCATCAAAATAGCTAAAATAATCATAAGGTAAGGGTTTACGTAATAAAACATACCAAGCAGTGCGATAATTAGAGCTGGAAAAGGAATAGGAAGCCCTATAAAATAACCTATGGTTGGATTTGCACTAAATTTAGCTAATCTTAATGCGCCCATGCTTGGATAAATCATAAAAGCGAGTACGGTTAGCCAAGAGTGGGGAGAAAGAGTATGAAATAGCATTGCAGGCGCTACGCCAAAGCTTATAATATCAGCCAAAGAATCTAGCTCTACACCAAACTCACTGTTAACTTTCAGCTTTCTCGCAATTTTGCCGTCAAATAAATCGAAAAAAGCGGCTAGAAAAATAAAAAGAGCAGCTAAGCGTTCGTAGCTATTCATATTAAAAGCTATGGAAAATACGCCGCTTAGCAAATTTCCAATCGTAAAGAGGTTCGGAACCCATTTTAACAGTCGAAGAATCAATGTCATACACCCGCCTTTCACCGTGTGTACGATTAGTGTAACTGTTAAATCGTATTATTATGTGAGATGTCAGATAAAAAGAAGGTAGTATTGAAACCTGGCTGTTGTTCCTGTGATATATATATCGTATAATACGACAATAACTAAAAATACGATATAAAGGAGCAGGATCATGAAAGTAGAGGAGTTAAACAGCTATTGGACGTCTATTTATTATCATTTGCACTATACGCATCAAGAGAAAATTACACACCAAACAATACGTCTTTTACAGCATATAGATAAATCATCTTCGGTTGGAATAAAAGAAATTGCGGATTATTTACACGTTTCACATAATACGGCATCTGAACACGTAAAGAGAAATATTGATAAAGGGTATATATATAAAAATAGAGGTATACATGATGAAAGAAAAGTAATTCTGCATTTAACAGAAGCAGGAAAAGACCTATTAAAACGGAATTCAAGCTTGGATGAAGAAAAAGTATCAGCTATTTTACGCGAAATGACAGCATCTGAAAAACAGCTGATTCAACAGGCTTTTCAGTTATTGAGTGAGCGTGCAAAACATGTATAGTATCATCAAAATTTTAATGTCGGCTCTTATTATTGCAGGGGTAACAGAAATGGCCAAAAGATTTCCGACATACGGTGGAATTGTGGCTGCCCTTCCAATTGTGAGCTTACTAAGTATTATATGGTTATCAGTGCAAGGAGAAAAAAAGGAAGTGGTCAGTCAGTTTACACTAGGCGTTCTTTATGGACTGCCAGGCACTATTTTACTACTTGCTGTCGTCTATATTTGCTTAAAAAACTCTCTTCATTTGTTTATGAGTTTATCCATAGGAGTAGTGTGTTGGGGTCTGTTTTTGGGGCTTCAAAAGATTTTGTTTAAAATAATTACTACATAAACTGTTGGAATTTAATTCAATTTTCTGTAAAATAAAAGTCTAAGTAAAAGATAGGAGCTGAGTAGAGTTGAGTTTAGCAGAGAAAAAGTTAGGAATTGACCGAGTTGTTTTTATCGGCAGAACGTTTGAAGAGTATAGAGCTATGTTTAATTTGAATGAAAAGTATTTAAAAGGAAAAAAAGTGTTAGATTGTGCTAGCGGGGCCTGTTCTTTTACTGCCCATGCCTTGCAGCAAGGTACGGAGGCTACTAGCTGTGATATTGCCTATAAATTTACGGCAGAAGAGCTTGAAAAGAAAGGAAGCCTGGATTTAATTCATACGATGAATCAAATGCAGCACGTACAGGAACAGTATGTGTGGAAGTATTTTTCGTCTATTGATGATTTAACTGAACATCGAAAAAGAGCATTAAAAGATTGTATTGCTCATATGAAAAAGAACCCCGAAGCCTATCAGTACGGAGCCCTTCCTAATTTGCCGTTTCAAAAGAACGAGTTTGATTTAACTCTTTGTGCAAACTTTTTATTTATGTACAGCGACCGTTTAGATTATGCGTTTCATTTAGAGTCTTTAAAAGAACTGATACGCGTTACAAAAGAGGAAGTACGTTTGTTTCCTTTAACGAATTTGAGCGGCAAGATTTCTACCTATTTGCCGCAGCTATTAGAAGAGATTGCGCCTCTAGTAAAAGGAACAGAAATAGCAGACGTCCCGTATGAATTTCAAAAAGGTGCCAATCAAATGCTGAAAATATATGTATAACAAATATAACGAAAGCCGCTTTTAGTTAAAGCGGCTTTTTAACATTCAAACGTTTTTTGGCAGTTTGAGTATGCTTCGTTATGGGTTCAGATCCAAGCGCTTTAGCTAAACCGAACGAAGGCATATTCACATATACTGATTCATAATTTCCTGCAGGAATGACGTACGTTTCATGATAAATGCCAACCGCGTTCGTTTTTGAAGCCTGTTTATAAAAAGAATTCCAAGCTTTTAAGTGCTGAGGACCTTTGGCATAGGAGGTCAATTGATCAACTGACTCCCAATATTGAATCAGCGTGATGGTTCTTAAATTAAAAGTTCCTTGCAAAGATAAAAAGCCAAGGTTTTTGTTTGCATACAATTCGCGAATCATAGGAGGCATTGCTTTAAATACAGGGAACCATTTGTGTACGGCTGTCCATTTATTAATACGCATTCCTATAACAAAGACGACCAAATCCTGACCGGGCTTAGCCATCATTCGATTGGAATGAATCATAAATTATGCGCCTCCTCATCATATAATTTATTAATCGTATCTTTGCACCATTCTATCGAAGCACACGTTGTTCGTTTACCGTAGTCTAGGGTAATAAGCCAATACGTTCGGTCGGGAGAAGGGCTGTTAGAAATGCTGTCTTCGATTCCGCAATACATGTGATAACGTTCAGTTAGTTTCTGCTGAGCGTTTTTTAACTGGGAAATTGTGAGCTGCTTTTCTTGCTGACTACTAAAAAAGAGTTTTAACAAAAGTTCATTTCTTTCTGAAGGGAGCTGCTTAATAGGTTCACGCAGCCAATCTTGCAGAACTTCTTTTCCTTTAGTTGTTATTACATACTCTTTTTTATCTGGTTTATCAGTTTGAGCAACGGAATTGACCGTTGCTAGTTCATCATTCACAAGCTTTTGTAAAGTGGGATAAATTTGGCCATAACTGATTTTCCAAAAATGATTTAGACTTCGATCCATTAACTGTTTAATTTCATAACCAGTTCTGCATTCAGTGGTAAGCAGTCCTAAAATTGCATATTTTGTTTGATTTTCCTTCATTTTTCCCTCACTTATATCTTTTTGATATATATATATCACCATAAACAGGATGCTCTTCAATAAAAAAACGCGAGAGTTATGCACTCTCGCGTCTAAAAAAAGGTTTGTATTGCTGAACCATCATTTGCGAAGCAGCAATAAATAAAAAGATAAAGCCTCCACACATTAGCAACATGACAGCACCTATTCTCCATAAAAGCTTTGGCATCAGCATATCTCCTTTTTTGAAGTTATTACCTATAGTGTAAAGAATAGCTTGCAAAAATTCTAGTCATAACTAAATATAATTTTATGACTTTTTTAGACTGACTCTTCCTTTGGATCATCTTCATCAAAAATAGGAACTTCCGTATATGTTTCTTCTTTTTCGAAAGCGGAAGAAGAATTTTCTTTTTCCTCTTGTGCAGGCTTCGTTTTGCCAGAAGAAATATCTGATTTAGCGTTTTTTAACTCTTCCATGTCTTTTTGGATTTGGTCCGTGAAATCTTTTGGTATAGCTCCGCTTCCGTATGTAGCTCCGATGTTTAAAGTACCGCCGAGTTCTTTAATGCCAACTTGGCCAATATTGTTGTTTTGTTCGTATTTATCAAGAAAAAATTTATCAATATGAATAGGCGGGGGAGCATTTTCTAAGAGTACGGCTCTTTGGTGAATCGCTTTTACTTCTTCTTGAAGAGAAGACGTTCGTTTTAGCATGTCCACCTGTACTTCAGTTAAAAGCGACATGCTGCGCTCTAATGCTGAAACTCTTTCATCTAGTTCGGTCATTCTTTCGAGATAAGGAGCCATTTTTTTCTCTACAGATTGTTCTATCAAGCTAGTTAAATTCGGATAAGGTACAGTTTCTATCTTTTTATCGCGAGGGGGTTGCGTGGAGATCACTTGTTCCAATTGCGCTACTTTTTCCTTTAAAAATTGAAGCTGGTTAGCAATCTCTTTCTTATCTTTTGCATATGCTTGTTCAGCATTTTTATGAGTGCTTCTTTGTGAAGGTGAAGAATCATTGGAGTGCGAGGGCTGAGCCTCCAGCTTTTTTTTGAGCATTATGAGAGAACCAATTTGCGGTTCGAGTTTTAAAAAACGGTTCATGTGAACTTCAAGCGTGTTAATGCGCTTGATTTGATGTTTGAAGTCCGCTAGCTCAGTATGAAGCTGTTGGTTAGTCTGTTTGGGGTTGAAAAATCCTTTCATAGACATTTCGCTTCTCCTCATCTTGGGCTTATTTCCGATGTAATAACAGTTAGATAAATATATATTGGTCCAGTTTGGAAATTCACGTTAAATTCTTTGCGTTTATAAATGCTTATGTGAACTATTGAATTTCATTCATAAAACTACTAAGCCTTATTCAATGTGAATACGTTCTTCTTGGAAAAACTGCCTGTGATAAGAAAGAATAAGCAGTCCATTTTCAAATTTCGCACGCAGATGATGCGCATCCGTAGGTTCTGGCAATTCAATAATTCGGTTAAAGTCTCCAGAAGGTCGTTCTTGTACAACCGGCTGTCCTGTGATGAGAGGGTGCGGTGAGCCTTTTAACAAAAGCCGGCTGCCTGAAACAGACACCTGCAAATTTTCTTTTAGATAGCCGGGCAAGTCAGCGATAATAATGATTTCATGTGGGGTAACGTAAATGTCAACAGGTGGAAAATTACTTTTAGAAGCCTGAGGTGCCTGATATGAATCAGGAGCATTCATATCCATATTTTCTTTCATAAATTCGTTAAAAGCAGTTTGATCAAAAACACCGTTCCAAAAGTCATTTGTTTGATATTTTTTAGCAAATTCCATCCACTGCATAAGTTTATCAAAGTCCATATGGTTTCCTCCTTACCACACATCATAAAAAGATGGAATTTGAATATAGTTTGAAAGGGGGGGTGGTTTAAATGGCAGGTGCATCTATAAATATTAATATTTTAATGCTAAAGATAAATTCCTTTGAAAATGCGTCTGCAGTAAATATCGGACAGAATTTACTAGCAGACTGGAATAATTCAGATAAAAAAACACAGGGATTTGGGCAAAATTTTGGTGATGATAGCGGCTTTATAGGAACGAGAAGCTGTGTCGATGATCGAGATCAAATTGACAGCCCATCATCTTTTCAAAAAGTGCCCATTTTATAGAAAAAGCCTAATAAATATAGCCAGTTCAGATGCAGGTTATATTTATTAGGCTTCCGATTGAATGCTAATAGACGAATAGATGAAGATATGCTGCTAGTTGTGCGCAGTAGAGGTAGAGGAAATGAAAAAAATTAAATTACGCTATTTTTAACTGAGTTTGAATCATTTACATCTGAGTCTATAATCCATGAGAACGGAGTTACGTTCGGAGAAAAATCTCCGTTTGATTCTCCCAGACCTTGATTACGTTTATAAGATACGAACACATCAAGCTGCTGATTAGGTCCTATGCTTAAAACGGATGAATTATCCAAAACGTTCACTTTGAAGGCTTGTAAGTTAATGACCATGGGCGAAAAAATCATATGGTTTCCTCCTTATTTATCATTTTTTGTTGCAAATGCATCTACATAATCATTATCTACAGTTTTTTGAGCAGATCCTGCTGTAAAACATTGATCAGCGTGCTGCTGTCCGAAGGCCTGATTTTTCTTTGCTGTGACATATCTTGTAACTTTTGACGTATTTCCAATAGAAATACTGCTTGCTTGATCAGCACTGCGAACGTTCAATTTTCCTAGGTTGATTTTTGTTGAGTCGAATAGCATATTATTCTCCTTTCAAACGACAGTTCTTCTAAGTCTTTAAAAGCTTATTGTAGCTTCTTTGAAAATATGAATAATACATGGATGCATTCAGAGAGTAGAAGTGGTGTACTGTAGCGTATTGTAGTTCTGTGTAAAACGTGAAAAGATTTTAAAACCTCGACAGGAAAAGGAGGGAATAATAAAAATGTACGATATTTTACATGCTGTAAACACATCAACAGTAAAAAGTGTGTTGGCAACGATTGTTCATGTAGAAGGATCCTCATATTTAAAAGAAGGAACGTCCATGCTGTTTCAAGAAAATGGGGAGAACATTGGGATGTTAAGCGCTGGTTGTGTAGAAGCAGATATTGCTGAGCGCGTAAAAGAGTTGTTCGACACTGAGCACGTATTAACCGTTACGTACAATTTGAAAGAAGAAGGTGATGCAGGATGGGGACAAGGAGCAGGCTGCAATGGAATCCTGTATATTCTCCTAGAACCTGTAACTGCGAGGATGAAGAAAAATCTTTTGCGAGTAAAACGTCATTTAGATAACCGAAATCCTGTTTTACATATTAAAAAATTAGAAAAAAACTTTACTCAAACAACCTCTTTTTATGTAGAAAAGACGGGCGAAACATTTGGTGCAAATAGCGACGCATCATCTTTTGCAACAGATGATTGGAATGGGAGAAAGAGCGGTATTCAACTTTCAAATTGCTCCCTGCTCACATATGCTCATCTATATAAACCAAAGCCTCGTCTAGTTATCTGGGGAGCAGGTGCCGATGCAAAATATTTAGTATCACTTGCTGCCAATACGGGGTTTTCTGTTACCTTATGCGACTGGAGACCGGCTTTATGTAATAAGGAACATTTTCCGCTAGCAGAGGAAATACATATTGGATTTCCAGAGGAAGTAAACAAACACTTGTCCGTTCAGCGCGATGATTTTGTTGTGATTATGACCCATAATTTTTATCGTGATCAAGAAATTCTGTCGCTATTAAAATCAAAAACTGTGAAGTATATAGGAGTTTTAGGGCCTAAAAAGCGAACGCTTCGATTATTGAATACCGATATTCCCTCCCATATTCATTCGCCCGTGGGACTTTCCATAGGAGCGGTAGGGCCGCAGGAAATTGCGGTTAGTATTGTAGCTGAGTTAATTGCAACCCTTCGAATGCGTGATGGGAAAAAGGGGTGAAAATGCCCGTTTTAAATGTTGTAGCTGTTTATCTTGCCGCAGGATCTAGTAAAAGGATGGGCAGCAATAAGCTGCTTCTGCCTTTAGGGAATGAATGTTTAGGTAGTAAAGCTTTACAAGCCGCCGTTTGTTCAAAAGTGAATCATACAATAGTAGTGACAAATAAAGGCGATAACCTTGAGTGGATTGAACCTATTCTTTTTTCAGAAGCATATCAGCAGAAGTGGAGTCATATTTCTTGTAGTAGCGCCTTAAAAGGTCAGTCAGCGTCTTTAAAGTGCGGATTACAAAAAGCAAAAGAACTAAGTGCTGATGCTGTTATTGTACTCCTAGCAGATCAGCCTCTTATAAGTATCTTGCTGATTAATACATTTGTTTCTCTGTTTGAGAACCATTCCTCCGTTCCCTTTATTTCTTCTTTTTATCAAGGAATCGCCGGAGCGCCGGTTTTATTTTCAAAACAAATGTTTCCAAGTTTGGATAAGCTGCAAGGAGACCAAGGAGCAAGAAAAATAATAAGACAAAACGGAACTGAAAATGGAATATTTTATGAATGTACCGACGCTTCCCTTTTTATGGATGTTGATACAAAACAAGCGTATGAACGTATTAAAAAGATATATAAAGAGAAATGTAGACGGATTTGATTGACGGAGGTGAAAAGAGTGGAGATTATTGGGAAAAACGTGATTCGAAAAGATGCGTTAGAAAAAGTGACGGGAACAGCTCGGTACACAAATGATTACAGTTTTAAAGGTTCCCTTCACGCCAAAATAGTAGTCAGTCCTTACGCCCATGCAAGAATTCAAGCGATAGACATTCAAGCAGCGATTGCTATTCCCGGTGTTCACGCAGTTGTGACGGGAGAGCATCTGCCGTTAACAGGGGAAGGAGTTCGTGACCGGCGACCGCTTGCATTTGAAAAAGTGCGGTATCACGGAGAAGCCGTAGTCCTTGTAGTAGCAGAAAACCCTGCACTCGCAGAGCGTGCGGCGAGCTCTGTTCATATTCAATATGAGCCGTTATCTGTCGTTCATTCTCCTAGCGCCGCTATTGAGCCAAATTCTCCTTTAGTACATGAAAATATGCACACCTACAAGCACGATGAAACGGTTTATCCAGAGCCCGGTACCAACGTAGCTAACAGAGTTAAAATACGAAAAGGCAATATGGAAGAAGGCTGGAGTAAAAGTGAGCTAGTAGTGGAAGAAACGTTTTCTTTGTCTCCTTCAGATCACGCGGCGATGGAAACAAGAAGCGCCGCTGCTGAAATTCTTCCGAATGGAGTAGTTAAAATTATCACTTCTTCTCAAGCTCCTTTTATGGTGAAAAAATTAATCAGTGAGTACTTTGAAATTGAAGCGGGAAAAGTGATCGTTGAAACACCGCTAGTAGGAGGAGGGTATGGAGGAAAAGCTGCTGTCCAGCTGGAGCTGCTTGCTTATCTAGCTTCAAAAGCTGTTGGTGGAAGGCTGGTTAAAATATTGAACACAAGAGAAGAAGATATGCTCACTTCGCCTGTTCACATCGGTCTAGACGCTAAAATTAAGCTAGGTTGTTCTAAAGAGGGACTTTTGCAGGCTGCTGACATTCTATATTTGTTTGACAGCGGTGCTTATGCAGATAAAGGAACGGATTTAAGTAAGGCTGCAGCAGCTGACTGTACGGGGCCTTATCGTCTTGAACATATCTTCTGTGATTCATTATGTGTATATACAAATCACCCTTACGCTTCCCCTTTTCGAGGATTCAGCCACTCTGAACTATTATTTGCATTTGAGCGTACGATGGACATCCTTGCTAAAAAAGCAGGTATAGATCCTTTGGAATTTAGAGAAAAAAACGCTATTTTACCAGGTGATACTACGCCTACACAAGTCCGTTTGACTTCTAGCAGCGTTGGTAACTTACCAGAGTGTATTCGGCGCTTAAAGCAGCTAATGAAATGGGAGGAAGGGCAGAGAACAGTTCATGAAAACGGCCTTATTACCGCCAAAGGGATTAGCTGCGTCTGGAAGACCTCGACTATTGAAACAGACGCGAGTTCAGGTGTTATTCTAACATTCAATCCGGATGGAAGCGTAAATTTAATGTCTGGCGTTATTGAATTAGGCACGGGAACAAAAACTGTGCTCGCGCAAATCTTGGCTGAAAAACTGCAGATGCGCATGGAACGTATTCATGTGCGAATGGAAGTAGATACTCAAACGACTCCTGAACATTGGAAAACGGTGGCTAGCCGAGGAACTTTTATGGCAGGAAGAGCGGTTTTAGAAGCGGCTGAAGATGTGATTAACCAATTAAAAAAGATAGCTTCTCATATATTCCGAGCTTCTGAAGAAGATATCGAAATAAAACATGAAAAAGTTTTTTTACGGGATGAGCCTCAAACCTCTTTGGACTTTAAAGAAATTGTGTATGGCTACAAATATCCGAACGGAAATGCAATTGGAGGGCAAATCATAGGGAGGGGTAACTATATTTTAAGAGGAATGACCTACTTAGATAAAGAAACAGGAGCCGGGCGTCCGGGGCCTGAATGGACGGTAGCAGCTGAAGGAGTTGAAGTGGAGTATAATCCTAGAACGCATCGATATCGTATTGTAAAAGCTATTTCTGTTATTGATATAGGAACCGTGTTAAATGAGAAAATGGCAAGAGGTCAAGTCATGGGTGCGATGAGTATGGGACTATCGTTTGCGGGTAGAGAAACATTTTGGTTTGATTCAAACGGACGTATTTTAAACCCTCAGCTTCGGAAATATCGTCCCCTTCGCTACGGAGAGCATCCGGAGTACGTAGTAGACTTTGTTCATACACCACAAATAGATGCAGCGTACGGCGCTCGGGGAGTCGGAGAACACGGGCTGCTTGGTATGCCAGCTTCTTTAGGAAACAGCTTAACGGTGGCAGCAGAAACAGAATTAAATCAACTTCCTCTTATCCCAGAATTGATTTGGAGAATGAAAGAAGGGAATGCAAATGATTTCGTTTGACTTTGAATATTATAAACCTGCAAGCGTTTCAGAAGCGATTGCCTTGTTTCAAGAGTTAGAGAATCAAGGTAAACAGCCGCGTTATTATGCTGGAGGCACTGAAATTCTGACATTGGGCAGATTGGGTTTGTTTGTTACCCATGCTGTTATTGATATAAAAAATATACCAGAGTTTCAAAAAGCAGAAGCTGATGAAGACTGGATGATTTTTGGTGCAGGTGTAACGTTGACTGAACTGGAAGAGAAAAACTTATTTCCTTTATTAAGTAAGTCTGCTAGCGAAGTGGCTGATCACACGGCTCGAAATAAAATAACGCTGGGAGGAAATATTTGTGGGCATATCTTTTATCGAGAAGCCGTGTTGCCGCTGCTTTTAACGGATAGTCAACTCGCAGTGGCAGGTCCCACTGGAACAAATGTTTATTCGATTCACGATCTTTTTCACCGGCGTTTGCAGCTGAAAAAAGGAGAGCTGCTTGTTCAGGTGTTTGTTGAAACAAAGTATGCTGACCTGCCGTATATGAGTATAAAGGAGCGCCAGCAGTGGGATACAGGATATCCACTAGTTACAATAGCAGCTTTAAAAACAGAAGAAAACATTCGAGTAGCTTTCAGCGGGGTATGTTCATTTCCTTTTCGCTCAGAAGAAATAGAAGAAGTGCTAAATCATGAAGAAACGCCATTAGAAGCTCGAATTCAAACTGCTCTTGATTATATACCGGCTCCAATTTTAAATGATGGAGAAGGATCGGATCGATATCGCAAATTTGTGATTAAAAATTTATTGTTTGATATTTTCAAAGAGCTGGGAGGAACGTAATGTGCTAAGAGATGAACGGTATAGAATAACAGTTAAGCTAAAGGTTAATGGGGAAGAAAAAATGGTTGATATCCGAACAGCAGATACGCTGCTTTACGTATTAAGAGAAAAGCTGGGCCTTACCGGAGCAAAACCAGGCTGTTTAAATGGAGACTGCGGAGCTTGTACAGTAGGGATAAATCAGCGGCCAATGAAATCCTGCCTCATGTTAGCGGCAGAAGCAGAAGAGAAAGAAATAATGACTATAGAAGGACTGAAGAGTTCACCTATGCAAAAAGCTTTTATTGAACACTTTGCTTTTCAGTGCGGTTATTGTACATCGGGTTTTATTATGAATGCTCATTTGCTTTCCAAACGCCATCCTTCAGGAAGTGACGATATTATAAAGGAGTGGTTAGCTTCCAATATATGCAGATGTACAGGATATAAAGAAATTGAAGACGCAGTAAAATCTGTTTTACACTTTTCGGAGCGCGAGTGAGAAAAGAAAAAGCAGAATTAGAATAACACTTACACGTGTTTAGAATAGTATGTGCTAAGGGTGTGGAGAATGTGGAATGGAAAAGCGGCTTTGACAAAGAAAGGGAACTTATCTTTGCCATTCAACGAGATCTGGATGTAGTAACGGCCATATTATTATTAACTGGCCAAATAACAATTATAGGAGTATTTGTGACACCCGGAGCTTTTCGTGTTTCAGTAGGCGGACCTATTACAGGAACCAGTCGCATCGAAGGAAAAGACGGAAATGTGGGAATTAATATTATTATTGATATGATTGATGTGTTTCTTGCGGCTTTGCTGCTTAATAACCAGATTAATGTGTCGGGCGCCTTTATTTCTTCTGGAAGATTTACCATTAACGTAAGTGGGCCTATTTTTGGCGTTCCCAAAACAGAACCTGCATTAAGTGAACTGAATCAATCCTCTCAGTTTTTTCATCGTACGGTATCAAAACATTTTTATGTAAATCCTGACTTAGTTGAAAAATTTACAAAGGACTGATTAAAATGTCATTAACAGATATACCTACAGTAAGACCTTCAGAGACGAGTATTTTTCTTATCGCCCTGCCGCTTATTATTTTTATCTTTTTCTTTACTCAGCCAAAAGCATCAGACGTTAAATAATCATGTAGCATAATGGGGGGGGTTATCCCTGGGGCACACAAGCTGCTTATTTTTCTGCTCGTATCATTGCCTCTTCATTTATTAAGCCCCTAACGCTTTTCTTTTCTGTCATGTTTCATTAAAATGAACATAAACATATATGTAGAGAAAAGAATAATGTAGTGTTTCCTAACGTTATAAAATAGCTTACTATACGAAGAAAGCGTCTATAATAAAAGAAATGAACCTTTTGCGTGGTCAGCTGACGATGCTTTTTATTTTTACAAACTGCAGTGAAGGCAGAAAGGAGAGAATTCGATGAGTTTGCGCGAGCGGCTGCTGTATGTAGCGGAACATTATAAACAAATGGGTGGAGACGTACTTGTAAAACATGAAATAGAAAATATGCTTACACGCAGGCTTCCGATTTCTCTTTATCGATTGGAGCATATAAATCGAGAAGAAATGCGTATATCGGGACAGCACGCTGAAACATTTCCTTACGTGACCCTTGCGAATAAGAATATAGAGAGTGACGTGATGGTCGCGTATTTATTCAGTGAAGACGGTCAGCGCATTTACTTAGTCATGATGAGAGGAGACTCAGAAGAAGGAACTGATCTGAAAGACATTCGATTTTTTACTCCTGAACATGCCCGCGTATTGAAAGATAATCATATTGTCATTGGTACAAGCATGGAAGCGAAAAGCTTTGAGGATAGAGTAGCTCTTTACCTTCCTTACAATATAGCAGACTTACCTAGCAATGATCAGCTGCAAGATGACTTGCATTTACTGCTAAGTATGCATGAACAGTATATAAAAACATACGGAATGAGCAAAGAGATGCTGGGAGACAAAGACGCCATCGTCCATATTCATGAGTATACTAGGAAATCTGGATTTACATATGAACGACATGATATAGCCAACGCCTACTTTGCTTTAAAGACCAAACCGTTTATTGTTTTATCAGGAATGAGCGGGACAGGAAAAACAAAGCTTGCTCAGCTCTTAGCAGATAGTATCGGTGCCACGATTGAAAATGGAAGACAAGTGCTCATTCCGGTTCGACCCGATTGGCACGATAGTTCAGATTTATTAGGATATATTGATTTAAGAGGAGATTTTCGCAGAGGATCGTTTCTGTCGATTATGCAGCAAGCCATTCAGCATCCAGCTTACACATATGTTGCTATATTGGATGAAATGAACTTAGCTCGAGTTGAACATTATTTTAGCGATATTTTAAGCGTGATGGAAAGCAGGAGCTGGTCAAAAGGGAAAATCAAAACGGCTCCATTATTTCCTGGACATAAGATGTTCCGAGATATTTATTTGCCATCTAATCTTCTCATTATCGGTACAATTAATATGGATGAAACAACTCATGGGTTTAGTCAAAAGTTGTTAGATCGTACCAACACCATTGAGTTAAATAAGATTCAACTAGATTCTTTTGATTTTTTAGATGATAGAGATCCGGCTCAGTACGGCATTCAAAATGTACAAATTCAAAGTCAATATGTTCACTTAAAAGATGCGTATGTTGAACATGCTGAGCTCATTCACGAAGTAACAAATGAACTGCTAACCGTCAACGAGATGCTTATAGAAGTCGATCTGCAAATAGGTTACCGCGTACGCGACGAAGTATGCTTTTATTTGATTTACGCGGTAAAAAGCGGGATGTTTACATTTGATCAGGCGTTTGATTTTCAGATTTTGCAAAAAGTTTTGCCTCGTATTTCAGGAAGCGATGGGTACACATTTGAGTTATTAAAAAACCTTTATTATTACTGTACAAATACACTGTTAGATGATGAATTTGAGACAGCTGTCGTAAATGCAGATGGAATGAGATTTCCTAAAAGCGCACGCAAAATAATGGAGATGATGAGACGTTTTGAAGTATACGGATACACGTCATTTTGGATTAATACCGTACGTTGAAATTGAAACTGACACGTGTACGGTGGTTATAAAAGGGAAAAATAAGAAAAAAATAAAATCTGCAGAAGAAGTGATGTTTTTTTCTTGTACAGGAAAAGGAATTACACATGTAAAAGTATTAAATCAAACAAAAGGCATGATGACTTCAAAACCGCCGCTTGAGCCTTTATTTTTTGAAAATGAAACCTATCAAATTACAGTTGTTTCTAAAAATGAAACAAGCCTGTTTGTTAACCACGATTCAAAAGCAGTTGAACAAAGTTTTCAAAGCGTAGGATTTCCCTACATTTTGACGGGAAATATAAGCTTTCAAAATGAAGTAGGGTATTCTACGTTTCATGTTTACAGCGAAAGAGAAAAAGAGCTGTCCTTTACTCTTGAAATTTTCCCCTCAAAGATGAGCTACAAGACAGATTATGTACACATGGTTGATGAAGTGAACGGATACATTCATGATTTGGCATACGATATGCTTCGTAAAACATATATTGAAGCAAAATCTGTTTGGTCTAAGCAAGCAACATGGACGGAATTTTATCATGTTCTCTCTCACTATATGAAACCCTTTCTTCATTCTGTGCGTCAGATTGAAAATCAGCCGTTTCAATCGGTAAAAGTTGAACATGAGCTCATGAGAGGCGATCAAATAAAAAAACAAGATAGCCGTGCTGTATCATTTGTCCGAACCCATCCTACCTATCTTGCACCTTCAAGCAGGGGGATTAAAATTAATCGAAATATAAAAGTAGTACCCACAAAAGCGATTGGCACCAGGCATGTGTCTACCTATGATAATTTGGAAAATCAAAGTGTAAAATGGATGATGACGCAGCTGTATCATAAGCTAACTGCACTAATTGACAAATTGATAGAAGATAGATATGTAAAAAAAGAAGCCATATCGGCTTTAGAAACTAATCATACCGAATTAAAAAGACTGTTAAATAATGCGTTTTGGCAACGAGTGAAGGCCCTAAAAGCTTCGACTCTTCCTTCTACCCTACGGACGGCACCTCGCTATCGGGAAGCAAGCAGATACTTTATGTTCTTAACGCGAGGATTGGCTCTTAACGGAGAGTTTTACCACCTTTCATTAAAAGATATCGCAACTCTCTACGAATACTGGACGTATGTTAGTCTTTTAAAGAAGTTGCAAACTTACGGCAAGCGGATAGAACAAAACATCATGACAACGACAGAACAAGGGTTGAACGTCAGGATGCAGCCGTCTTATCATCGTTTTCAAGTGGGGAAAGCAGAAGCCACGCTATGGTACCAGAAAGCATACCATCATACTCATACCGTTATTCAAAAGCCGGACTTGCTGCTTGAAGTAAAGCAAGGGGAGAAAAAAAGTGTATATCTTTTTGACGCTAAGTATCGTATCAAACCAAATCACGATACGCCCTCTCCTAGAGAAGAAGATATTAATACCATGCATCGTTACCGAGACGCTATTGTAGAGGAAAATGGAATAAAACCGGTACAAACAGCGATTGTGCTTTTTCCAGGGAAAGCAGAGGGCTATAAGCAGCATCATTTTTATAAAAGTATTGAACGTGTTGGAGTTGGTGCGCTGCCTTTTTTGCCGGGAGAAGAAGGGCTAGTAGAAGAATTTATTGAAACTATTTGTACGGTAGAACCACATTTTTTCAGCGCTGAGTAGGTGAATAGGTAGAAAGTGAACAAGTCTTTTTTTATGCGTTGACATAGTGTTAAGTTTTTTATGTTTTGATGACATTTCGAGATTTTAGTTGTATTTTCCTGTTGAATTTTCTAGAATAGTAGAGAATAAAACCGTATCGAAAAGAAGTCGTATCATGTGCAGAGAACGTATCAGGAGGACAACGAAGTGAAAAAGATTCTACTATTCACGTTAGTAGCGCTATTGGCAACTTTTTTTATTGACAGGGTATACAGCGAACGCAACCAAGAGCAACTTCAGCAAACTGTAATCAATGAAATTAAAAAAACAAATCAAAGTAAAGAAGAAGCTTCCATCCTTGATTTTAATGAATTATGTGATTTTAGATGGGATAAAGTATATGTTTTTGGACCGGAAACGACTCGCAGTGAGGTAAATGAGAAGCTGGGCTTCACGTGGTCTGAAGCAAAAGCAAAAGGTATTGGAAAAGATAAAAAAGATAACTTTATTGTCTTTGTAGAAAATAATCAAGTAACGCAATATTTAAAAATACCGGCATCATATGGAACTATTGTTCCTAAGACTTCTGTTGCAAATGAAAGCTAACGAATTTCTTCGTTAGCTTTTTTATGCTTTCTTTTTTAAGGATGAAGTTTTTTTCTCTGCTGTTGATTTTGTCGGGTGTAAAGTAGAAGGATCTATGCTCACTTTTAACATTTCCATTAAATGTCGAATATCTCGTTCTTCGCTTCCGCTGCCTTTTGTAACTTCGCCTTGATTTATTTTTTGTTGAATGACGTTTTGTAAGGCGTCTCGGTAGTTGTTTTTGTAAATAGATGGATTAAACGAAGTAGATAGCTTATCAATTAATTCCACCGTCACTTGTGTATCACTTTCATTAATGGAAGAAGTACTGGATAAGTTAGGCACATCTGTGACTGAACGAAGCTCTTCTTCAAAATGCATCGTGTGAAGAACAAGAGATCCGCCCACGGAACGAATAATTGCCATTTGCTGTTTGGAATATAAAAATACATTCGCAATACCGACTTTATTCGTTATTTCAAGCGCATTTAATAAAGTATAATAAGCTTTTAGGCTTGTTTCCCTAGGAGAAATATAGTAGGGCTTATCAAAAAACAGGGGATCAATGTCATCTAACGAAACAAAGTGTAACAATTCAACGGCTTTGTTTGCTGCAAAGGGCTCTTTGACACTGTCAATTTCCTGTTGTGAAAGTACAACAAACTGACCGGTCGCGGTTTCGTATCCTTTAACCAGTTCATCGGATTCTACTTCTCGTCCACACGTTTGGCAATGTTTTTCTTGATGAATAGGTGTATGGCAAACGGAGTGTAGCGTGCGCAGCTTTACATCTTTTTCTTCAATTGCTCCGTGCAGTTTAATAGGGATATCAATTAATCCAAAGCTGATTTTACCTTTCCAAGCAGTATGAAGCATAAACGTTCTCCTTTTACTCTTTTTTAGTAGTGTGCCATAAAATAAATTAGATATCCCATTGTTTTGAAAAGAAGAATATTCTAAAAAAACTATGTGCTAAATAAACAATTAAATAGTTCCAATAAAGCTGCAGATGTTGTCTCTGCAGCCTTATTGAAACTCAATAGGGACTATTTGCTGATTAGATTCATTTGTCTCATGTTTAGAAATCGTAATTTCAAGGATTTCGTTACTAAATGTAGCGGTAATTTTTTTATTCGTCAATGGAAATGGAAAGTCGATTGTACGTTCAACGCTTTCTTCCATTTGTTCTCTTGCAAGCGTTCCTTGCTTTTCATCATGAAATTCTCTAATGCAGTATTTTTTGGCTGTCAGCTGTAAGTGATCAGCTTGTATCTGAACGATAATATCCTTAGGGTGATACCCTAATAATTCAGCTTCGACAATAAATGATTGTTCTGTTTCAAATAAATCTATACGAACGGAATCATAATCTAAATAACTCATAAAGGGATTTGAAAGCATGACTTCTAACAACTCTTGAAAGCCTTTTACAAACATTTGGTCTGCTGGCAGACGCTTGTTTTTCATTTCTGCGTTCCTCCATTATTTAAACTGTTTCACTTTACTATCATATGCGCGTTTATGTACTTAGTGAACTCCTGCGCAAAGAATAAGCTTGAAGTACTAGCTGTCTTTTCTACGCATAAAAAAGCAAGCTCTGTAGAGAGCTTGCCGCTGTTTTACATATCATGTCCGCTATTGTGTTTTTGGCGAGAATGCTTACGGTTTTTTACTTTATGAGATCCGCTTAGCGGTTCTGGCTGTCCAGAATTGCTTTTTGGCGCATTTCTTCTGATGTCTTTGCTGCTGTTTTTGTTCATAGTTAAAGCCTCCCTTTCATTTATTAGGGTAGGATAGTGACAGGGAATTTATCCAATGAAAAATTCCCCTTTCTAAAAATAGGTTTAACAAAAACAGGAAATGGGAACAGGAAAAAAGCGTCATATATAATGACGCCTTCTCGTTAGATTTCATGGAGTTCAACGATTTTGCTTTTCTAACTAGTGATTAGTATATCCAATAAGAGATTGTTTTATTGATTTTTTTTGCGTTTTTTATTATTTTGTTTCTGTTGTTCCGTTAATGGTTCATTTGAAAACTCTTCATTATAACCCGATCCTTTTCCTTGAGCGCTAGCCGCGTTAGCTCCAGGAATGACGTGGTTTGACTTGCGTTTAGCCATGTTGAATCACCTCCGTTTCTAGCATGCCTAAAAATCAATGAAATATGAATTATTAGAAAAATAAAAGGAAGATGGAAAAAGGTTATAAGTGAAACTTATGTTAATTAATAACATTCTTTTTATTTACTTATGTATAATATTATATTAAGATAGATGGTGAAGGGAATAGAGGATGGGGTAAGTAAATCCTTTATACATAGAATTTTAAGGGGGTAAAAGCAATGACTAAAAAAGACGTTTTTAACGCTCGTTCGTCATTCGATCTTAATGGCAGCACATATAATTATTACCGCTTACAAGCTTTAGAGGAAGCAGGTTTAGGTAACGTATCTAAGCTGCCGTATTCAATTAAAGTATTATTAGAATCTGTTCTTCGTCAGGTAGATGGCCGTGTTATTACAAAAGAACACGTCGAAAACCTTGCAAAATGGGGAACAAAAGATATTAAAGATATCGATGTTCCTTTCAAACCATCTCGTGTTATTCTTCAAGATTTCACTGGAGTTCCAGCGGTTGTAGACTTAGCGTCACTTCGTAAAGCAATGGCTGATTTAGGAGGCGATCCTGACAAAATCAATCCAGAAATTCCAGTAGACCTCGTTGTCGACCACTCCGTACAAGTTGATAAAGCAGGTACAGCTGACTCATTACGAATTAATATGGACCTTGAGTTTCAACGTAATACAGAGCGCTATAATTTCTTAAGCTGGGCTCAAAAATCATTTAATAACTATCGTGCAGTTCCGCCAGCTACTGGTATCGTGCACCAAGTAAATTTAGAATATTTAGCAAACGTTGTTCATGCTGTTGAAGAAGATGGTGAATTTGTAGCTTTCCCTGATTCTCTAGTAGGTACTGACTCTCATACAACGATGATTAATGGTATCGGTGTCTTAGGATGGGGTGTTGGCGGTATTGAAGCGGAAGCAGGTATGCTTGGTCAACCTTCTTATTTCCCAGTTCCTGAAGTAATCGGTGTTAAACTTGTTGGTGAATTACCAAACGGCACTACAGCTACAGACTTAGCTTTAAAAGTTACGCAAGTGCTTCGTCAAAAAGGAGTAGTCGGAAAATTCGTGGAATTCTTCGGTCCTGGCGTAGCAGAACTTCCATTAGCTGACCGTGCAACAATCGCTAATATGGCTCCTGAATACGGTGCAACATGTGGATTCTTCCCAGTTGACGCAGAAGCATTAGCATACATGCGTTTAACTGGAAGAGATGAAAAAGACATTCAGGTTGTCGAACAATATACAAAAGCAAATGGTTTATTCTTCACACCAGAAAATGAAGATCCAATTTTCACTGACGTTGTTGAGATTAACCTTGCTGAGATTGAAGCAAATCTTTCTGGTCCAAAGCGTCCGCAAGATTTAATTCCACTTTCTCAAATGCAAACAGAATTCAAGAAGGCTTTAACAGCTCCTGTTAGCAACCAAAGCTTCGGACTTGATGCTAAAGACGTGGATAAAGAAATTACGTTTAAGCTTGCAGACGGTTCAGAAACAACAATGAAAACAGGTGCCATTGCCATTGCGGCTATCACAAGCTGTACGAACACATCAAATCCTTACGTATTAGTAGCAGCTGGTTTAGTTGCGAAAAAAGCGGTAGAAAAAGGATTGGATGTTCCAGCTTACGTGAAAACTTCTTTAGCACCAGGTTCAAAAGTAGTAACGGCTTACCTTCAAAATTCCGGGCTGCTTCCATACTTAGATAAAATCGGCTTTAACATCGTAGGTTATGGCTGTACGACTTGTATCGGTAACTCTGGTCCATTAGAAGCAGAAATTGAAGCAGCGATTGCAGACAGCGACTTGCTTGTAACGTCTGTTCTTTCAGGAAACCGTAACTTTGAAGGACGTATTCATCCATTAGTAAAAGGTAACTACCTTGCTTCTCCGCCGCTTGTTGTAGCATATGCACTGGCTGGAACGGTAGATGTAGATTTACAAAAAGATCCAATCGGTATTGATACAGACGGCAATGAAGTATTCTTTAGCGACATCTGGCCTTCTCAAGATGAAATTAAAGAAGTTGTTAGCCGTACCGTAACACCTGAATTATTCCGTAACGAGTATGAGCGTGTATTCGATGATAACGAACGCTGGAATGAAATTAAAACAAGCGAAGATGCTCTTTATACGTGGGAGAATGATTCAACATACATTCAAAATCCACCGTTCTTTGAAGGGTTATCAGAAGAGCCAGGCGAAGTAGAAGCATTAAATGACCTTCGCGTAGTAGCGAAATTTGGTGACTCAGTGACAACGGATCACATTTCACCAGCGGGTTCAATCGCAAAAACATCACCTGCAGGTCTTTACCTTCAAGAAAACGGTGTAGAGCCAAAAGACTTTAACTCATATGGTTCTCGTCGTGGTAACCACGAAGTAATGATGCGCGGTACGTTTGCAAACATCCGCATTAAAAACCAAGTAGCTCCTGGTACAGAAGGCGGCTGGACAACGTACTGGCCAACAAATGACGTAATGAGCATTTATGATGCTTGTATGAAATACAAAGAGCAAGGTACAGGTCTTGTTGTACTTGCAGGCAAAGATTACGGCATGGGAAGTTCTCGTGACTGGGCAGCAAAAGGCACAAATCTTTTAGGTATTAAAACAGTAATCGCTGAAAGCTTTGAGCGTATTCACCGTTCAAACCTAGTATTAATGGGTGTTTTACCTCTTCAATTTAAAGATGGTGAAAGCGCGGATACATTAGGTTTAACTGGAAAAGAAACAATTGCAGTAGCAGTTGATGAAACGGTAAAACCACGTGATTTTATAAAAGTAACAGCAACTGATGAAGCTGGAAACAAAAAAGAATTTGAAGTACTGGTTCGTTTCGATAGTGAAGTTGAAATTGATTACTATCGCCACGGTGGTATCCTTCAAATGGTGCTTCGTGATAAATTACAGTCTAAAACACATGCGTAAGTTATAAAGAAAAAGAGCGGTTCTCGTGAACCGCTCTTTTTTTATGCAAACGCACCGTTTTCGACAAAAAGTGAGAGGGAAATATGCTATATTATAAAAGAAAATGCCCTATAAAAGGATTATTTTAGTAGATATTGCACATATCTATTAGTACATAGATTATCACTTTTTAGAAGAAATAAAGGAGCCGATCATATGGTTAAAAAAATAATTGCAGTCTTGCTTCTAGTAGGATTTCTTAGCTACGCACTTTGGCAAGGGCTTTCTCCAAATGAAGCATCCGATAATTCTAACTTAAGCGAATACAAGGATTTAAACATCAAAAAAGGCGATAGTGCTCGTCAGGCTTCGGGTCAAGCTTATGGGTTGGAACCAAAAAATACAGCGCCTCCGTTTACACTGTCAGATACGAGCGGGAAATCCGTTCAATTATCGGACTTTAAAGGAAAAAAAGTCATTTTAAACTTTTGGGCAACATGGTGTCCGCCGTGTCAAAAAGAAATGCCCGATATGCAAGCATTTTATGAGAAATATGGAAACGATGTACAGCTGCTTGCGGTTAATTTAACTTCGTCAGAAGGCAGTAAACAGGCAGTATCTAAGTTTCTTAAAGAAAAACAGTTTACGTTTCGTGTATTATTGGACGACCAAGATAGTGTAGGGAGTAAAAAATATCGAGTCTCCACCATTCCGACATCTTACTTTATAGATGAAGAAGGGAAAATTGTTCAACGAGTGAATGGTCCAATGACGCTTAAACAAATGGAAAACTTTGCTCAACAAGCAGCGAATTAAATTTGCTGCTTGTTTTATTAAACATGAAACTTATTTACTTTATCATCGTATATATAGATAAGTCAGTAAACATGTCAAACTTTCTTACAACTTTTCAAAAAAGTATGTTTACTTATCTGACAAATTGGTTACAATATAGATAGTTATATGATATCAGTTTCTTTAGATTTTTCAGATTTTTCATAAAAATTACATAAAGTAGGTGTTGTGATCATGAGAAAATTACGCAAACGTTCATTTGAAGAGTTAGTGCAAGAAAATAAAACGCAGCTGTTAAAAGATCAGTCAGAAATTGAACGCATTGAAATGGAAATTGAAAAGCGGTTAGAAGATCGTATGCTTGAAAGAGCTGAATAACTTTAAAGTAAGTTGGTTAGAGTAACGGTGAGGAGGGGATAAGCATGGGAAATCCTAAAAAACAAAGCAAACCTTTTGTTCCGAATCACATCGGCACTCAACCGAGAGAAGCTGGTGGAAATAACGGAAAACAAATGCAAGATACATCCGGCAAGCATCCTCAAGTTATTCAAACCAAAGGTGAATGAATAAAAAGTCGCTGAATTCAGCGACTTTTTATTATTTGAATTCTACCGTGAATAAATAAACGTAAGGATTGCTCGAAATAAGCTCTTTAACAACTTCTCCATCGTCGGTTGAAAGCGGAGCAACTCGTATGCCACTGCCAGCGTCACCAAATAAAGCAGCAACTGGATATGTTTTATTCATTTTTACCGTTTGTTTTTTCTCTAATCCAGTAAAGGAATAGCCGTTCATTTTTTTTGGCTTTTCCGCTTCTATTCCTAGGTTTGTATCGTTGCTGCCTACATTAAACATAACTTTATGAGCATCATCATCGATTTTATATGTAATAGCAAACATGTCAAATTCTTTTGAAACAGTCAACCCACCTGAAAATAAAGGTTCTTTTGCTTTTCCCTTTTCGTAATAAGTAGCTTTTACATAAGCTTCTTTTGCGTCACTAGGAGCTTTCAAATCGTATGCAATAATATTGCTTTTGTAGTCTAAATTTGTCACGGCTAACATTTTTTCTTCATGTTTTGAGTAATGATGAGGCTTCATAAAGGCACTTGCTGTCAATTTTGATGCCAATGAGGTTTGCGACATAAAAAATACGGCAAGCACTGCAATAAAGATGACACTTAGTAATGTTATCATTCGTTTGGTCATAGCAATTCCCCCTTTGCATGTATATATTACCATATTATGTATGTTTTATATATACATTTTAAATTAATTATAATTATATTATGTAAACTAAAATCATTTTTTTCCACTTATAGAGATGAACAAATCCGGCATACTACAATTGTAACAAAGTTATTTTGAGGAGGAAGATACAATGGCATGGAATAAACCGAATCCAGACGATCGCAGTGATAACGTTGAAAAATTACAAACAATGGTGCAAAATACAATGAAAAACATTGAAGAAGCAGAAGAAGCTGCTGCATGCAGCACTGAAGAAGAACGTCAGCGCATTCAGCAAAAAAATCACAATCGCGAAGTAAGTATCGAAGCAATGCGCAGCGAAATAAAAGATGAGTCAGAAGCTCGTCAAAATGGTTACGAAGGTACGATTTAATAAATAAAGCAACGACAATAAGCAGCTAAAAATAAACGGTTTTAGCTGCTTTCTTTCTATATTTTTTTAGTAAGGTCAATAATAATACAAACTAGCGAAGAGGTTTATGTAGGTGAAAAAGCACGTGAAAAAGAAAGTAGTAAGGATTTTGGTCAGTTTACTTGTCGTCTTGATTATTGTGGGCTCTTATCAAACGCATAAGCCCTTGCCTAAAGGAGTTTCATACGAAAGTAAGCCCCACAAAGTAGAAGATGTATTTCTTTTATCAGATCTAACGTATCAAGACCAGCAGACATCTGTTTCTGAACAACATATTTTTCAAGCAGTTACGAATGCGATTGATGACGCAAAAGCTTTTATTATTATGGATATGTTTCTATTTAACGGCTACTATAACCAAGGCGAAACGTTTCCTCACCTTAGTGATACGCTTGCAAGTAAGCTGATTGAAAAGAAACGAAAACATCCTACTATCGAAATCGTCTTTATTACAGATGAAATCAATACAACCTACGGCTCACATGATTCAAAGTGGTTAGATTCACTGCGGCTAAACGGAATCAAAGTGGTGCAAACCAATTTATCTAAGCTCAGAGACTCCATTCCACTGTATTCTGCAGTGTGGAGAACTTTTATTCAGTGGTTTGGTGAAAAAGGAAACGGATGGATAACAAATCCGTTTGGTACCAATGCGCCTAAAGCGACGGTCCGTGCTTATTTAAAGTTGTTAAATGTAAAAGCTAATCATAGAAAAGTAGTAGCAACAGATCAAAGCATTATTATCTCTTCTGCCAATCCTCATGATGCAAGTTTTTATAATTCTAACATGGCCTTTGAAGTAAAGGGGAATATCATTGGAGATGTGGTAAAAAGTGAACAAGCGGTGTCAGATTTTTCTTGCGGAGGAAAGTTACCTCGGTATAAGAAGAAAGAAAAAGAAAAGGGAGACCTCTATGTTCAGCTGTTAACAGAAGGCAAAATCTATAAGCATGTATTACATGATTTACGCCATGCTAAAAAAGGCGACGATGTATGGCTCGGCATGTTTTACCTTGGAGATCGAGACGTAATAAAGGCGCTATTGAAAGCTTCTAAACAAGGAGCAAACGTACGATTAATTTTAGATCCTAATGAAAATGCGTTTGGAAGAAAAAAGTTCGGACTGCCTAACCGTCCAGTAGCAGCAGAACTTGTAAAGAAATCCAAAGGGGAGGTTAAAATTCGCTGGTATCATACAGGGAAAGAACAGTATCATTCTAAAACTTTATTTATTCGAAACAAAAAAAATGCAACTATTATTGCAGGAGCAGCAAATTTCACAAAACGAAATTTGGCTGACTTGAACTTAGAAACGGATATTAAAGTATCAGGACCTTCTAACAAAAAGGTTATGACCGAACTAAACGCTTATTTTGACCGCTTATGGACAAATAAAGACTACACATATACACTTCCTTATAAAAGGTATGAAAATAAAATGACGCGGCTGGAAATGCTGATATATCGCATTCAAGATGCGCTTAGTCTTACAACATATTGAGTAATAACCAAACTAGTAGGAGTATATTCTCCTTATATGGTAAGATAAAACAGGAACAGTGCAAGAGGAGGTAGAATCATGCTAGTATCGAAGAAAGAAATCGAAGTGCGCTATGCGGAAACCGATCAGATGGGCGTTGTGTATCATGCTAACTATTTAGTATGGATGGAAATAGGTCGAACGCAGTTTATTAGTGATTTAGGTTTTAGCTATGCACAAATGGAAAGAGACGGTGTGCTGTCGCCAGTTATTGATATACAGGCTTCATATAAAAAGCCGCTTCATTATGGCGAGACAGCTGTAGTACATACTTGGGTTGAGAACTATGACGGTCTACGCGTTGTGTACGGCTACGAAATTTTTAATTCAAATGAAGAACTTGCGTTAACAGGAACATCGTCACACGTATGTGTGAAAAAAGAAAACTTTAAGCCTATTTCGATTCGCCGTAATTATCCGGAATGGCATAAAGCCTATGAAGATGCCAAAAAGCAGGGTTAATCGCAAGAATAAAAAGCATCGATAAATCGATGCTTTTTTCTTACGCTTCGTAATGAAAGTCAGGTTCTTTTGTTTCTTCATTATAATTTACGGTCAAATCATGACCATCAAAGTACCAAAGGTCTTCATCTTCTACGAAGAATGTTAAACCGTCAACTTTTGTTTCAACGCCAACGTTTTTAGGAGAATCTGTGTTTACACCTAAAGAAAAACCTTTTTGAACGTTGCTGCATCCGCCGTAGCGAACAAAAAAGCGAATTGTTTCGTTTCCTTCTAGCATCATTTCATCTTTGTACCACGTAGCTGCTGCTTCTGTTACTGTTAATTTCATTAATTATGCTCCTTCCAATACTGCGGATACATTTATTATAGTAGAAAGGTAGATAAATTACCAATATATACGAATCCAGCTAGGAAGGAATGAGATAAAATAAAATAAAACGATTTAATATAGAGGTGAAGGCTTCATTTCTATATTAAATCGTTTCATTCTTTCATTTGAAATCATATTGTTTTCCAATGGTTTCCCAGCAGTGAACGCAGTAGCGGCTTCCTTCTAGCTGTGAATCCATTTTCTTATTTCGTTTGCAAATAGGGCATTTTTTCTTCACATCATTCACCTCCTTATTTTAGTATCAGTATAACTAATAAATAAGAAATGTATTCGCTTACAAAACGGTTATAAAAAAAGAAATAAGAGGAAGCTCCTCTTATTTCTTTTTACCTGACAAAAATGTGACTTTCGGTTCTGTTTTATTAAGAATTCGGGTAATGTTTGCGCGGTGTCTGTAAATGACAAAGGCTACAATTAAACCAATAATCATAATAAGCATGTAGTCTTGCTTAAATAGCGTGTAGATAAAGGTTAATACCCCTGTAACCATTGATGACAATGATACATACTTCGTTATGTATAAGCAGATAAAAAAACATAATAGTACGAAAGCAAATAAAAGAGGTTCATAACATAAAATCACTCCGGCGGACGTGGCAACAGCTTTCCCGCCTTTGAATTTCGCGAAAACAGGAAAAATATGACCAATGACAGCAAATAAACCAATAAAGAGAATGTTTTGATTCGTATCAAATAAAAGCGGTAAAGAAGCTGCTAGGGTTCCTTTTAGAATGTCTCCAAGCGTAACGATAATTCCGGCTTTTACGCCCAATGTAC
Source organism: Bacillus sp. ILBB4 (assembly GCF_035064545.1). Taxonomy (NCBI): domain Bacteria; kingdom Bacillati; phylum Bacillota; class Bacilli; order Caryophanales; family Bacillaceae; genus Bacillus; species Bacillus sp. ILBB4. Next base: position 40,124 of record NZ_JAIQVD010000004.1, read on the forward strand.
GAAATGAGTTGGTGCCGCCTAAATTGCCGCTTCCATGCTCTCGTATATCGATGCCGTATCCTAGTTTTCCAACAACTAGTCCAAAAGGAATAGAGCCCAAGATATAGGCAAGAATAGGTAATAAATAATTCATGTTTGAAAGCTCCTTTATTTCTATATCGTTTCTATTTTACCATGAGATACTTAAAAAAACATAGCTAGTTTTGGGTGAGAGACAATTATTTCAAAAAAAGAAGACGTTTACAAAAATAGAGAAAACGGGTACTATATGCAGGAAATCAACTGTAAATCGCGAATGTTGTTCAGTACATATTATATAGCTAAGAGAGGTAATAGACATGTCCATTAAAATTCCTTCCCGTCAAGAGCTTGGTAACATATTAAAAAAAAGCAAGCGCATTGCTGTAGTAGGTTTATCAGATAACCCTCATCGAACGTCTTATATGGTTTCAGAAGCCATGCAGCAGCAAGGTTACGAGATTATTCCGGTGAACCCGACAATCAACTCAGCGCTCGGCGTAAAAGCCGTATCTTCATTAAAAGAAATTGAAGGGCATATTGATATCGTTAATGTATTTCGTCGCTCTGAGCATTTGCTTGAAGTTGCAGAAGAGTTTTTAGAAGTAGATGCAGACGTATTTTGGGCACAATCTGGTTTAATTAATGAAGAAGCATATGACCTGCTCGCTAAAAAAGGGTATACTGTAGTTATGGATCGTTGTATAAAAGTTGAGCATGCTTTAACAAAGTAAGATCTATAAGCAGAACAACCAACCCATGCACACTGCTTGCATGGGTTTCACCATGCGTTGAAATAGTAAGAGCGTTTCCGCTACAATAGATGTTAGACAGCTAGCTTTATAATGCTTATAATCCATGAATACACAAGATATTGCTTTTATAATACGGAAATTTGTGCTAAAATCTTGTAAGTACGCAAAAATAGAAACATACGTTCTGTTGATGCGAAAACTATAAAATTAAAAGATAGGATACATGATCATTTATTCTTAGACACGAAGCGCAAACGTTTGTGTTTCATACATAATGTAGTAATGTTCGTTGTGATGAAAGGGGTAGTATGAATGGCTCGGAAACAACAATTTAATTATAATGAAGATGCAATTCAAGTACTAGAAGGATTAGATGCCGTTCGTAAACGTCCTGGTATGTATATTGGAAGTACGGATACACGAGGTCTGCATCATTTAGTATATGAAATCGTCGACAACTCTGTTGATGAAGCTCTAGCAGGCTACGGAGAAGAAATTATTGTAACTATTCACAAAGATAATTCAATTTCTGTACAAGATAAAGGTCGAGGTATGCCAACGGGCATGCATAAATTAGGAAAACCAACGCCTGAAGTTATTTTAACCATCTTGCATGCAGGAGGTAAATTCGGACAGGGCGGATATAAAACAAGCGGAGGCTTACACGGAGTAGGTGCATCTGTTGTAAATGCGCTGTCTGAATGGTTGACTGTAACCATTCATAGAGATGGATTTATTTATGAACAGCGTTTTGAAAATGGAGGAAAGCCGGTTACGACGCTAGAAAAAATAGGGAAAACGAAAAAAACGGGAACAACGATTCATTTCAAACCGGATGCCACGATCTTTTCAACAACTGTGTATAATTATGATACGCTTTGTGAACGGCTCCGCGAATCGGCTTTTCTGTTAAAAGGATTCAAAATAGAGTTAATCGATAAAAGACATGATCGTCACGATATCTTTCATTATGAAACAGGTATTCAAGCCTTTGTTTCATATTTAAATGAAGAAAAAGATTCACTTCATCCAGTCGTCTTTTTTGAAGGGATTCATCATAATATTGAAGTTGAATTTGCCTTTCAATTTAATGATGGTTATTCTGAAACCATTTTATCATTTGTTAATAATGTTCGTACCAAAGATGGTGGAACGCATGAGTCCGGTGCAAAAAGCGCTATGACGCGTGCATTTAATGAATACGCCCGTAAAGTAAGCCTGCTAAAAGAAAAAGACAAAAACTTAGAAGGAACGGATATACGAGAAGGCTTAGGAGCCATCGTTTCCGTTAGAATACCTGAAGAGTTGCTTCAGTTTGAAGGTCAAACAAAAGGAAAGTTAGGTACAAGTGAAGCTCGTTCGTCCGTAGATGCAGTTATTTCTGAAAAACTTGCCTATTTCTTAGAAGAAAACCCAGACGTAAGCTCTCTTCTTGTAAAAAAAGCAATCAAAGCTGCTCAAGCGCGTGAAGCAGCACGAAAGGCGAGAGAAGACGCAAGAAACGGGAAGAAACGGAAGCGTCAAGAAACCGTTCTAAGCGGGAAGTTAACGCCTGCGCAATCAAGAAATCCTCAGCGAAACGAACTGTACTTAGTCGAAGGGGATTCCGCCGGAGGTTCAGCAAAACAAGGAAGGGACCGCCGCTTTCAAGCTGTGCTGCCACTGCGAGGGAAGGTTATCAATACCGAAAAAGCCAAGCTTCAAGATATTTTTAAAAACGAAGAAATTAGTACAATCATCCACGCGATAGGCGGAGGAGTAGGAGCAGATTTCACCATTGATGATATTAACTACGATAAAATAGTCATCATGACCGATGCGGATACGGATGGCGCTCATATTCAAGTGCTTCTGCTAACGTTTTTCTACCGCTATATGAAACCGCTTGTGGAAGCAGGAAAAGTATTTATTGCTCTTCCACCGCTCTATAAAGTAAGCAAAGGGTCAGGTAAAAAAGAAGTGGTTGAATATTCATGGAGTGACGAAGAATTGCAAGGTGCTATCGATAAGGTAGGAAGAGGGTATATGATTCAACGCTATAAAGGTCTCGGTGAAATGAACGCAGATCAGCTTTGGGAAACAACAATGAACCCAGAGACGCGTACGCTGATTCGTGTCCGTATTGACGATGCTGCTCGCGCTGATCGTCGTGTGACCACTTTGATGGGCGATAAAGTAGAACCACGCAGAAAATGGATTGAAAGCAACGTAGCGTTTGGCTTAGAAGAAGATCCAAATATTTTAGATAATGAAAATGTATTAACGGTCGCAGAGGAGGACGTACAATGACACAAACAGAACGCTTTTTAGATTTACCTCTTGAGGATGTACTAGGCGACCGTTTTGGTCGATACAGTAAATATATTATTCAAGAGCGTGCACTGCCGGATGCAAGAGACGGGTTAAAACCCGTTCAGCGCCGTATTTTATATGCAATGCACGTAGATGGGAATACAGCAGAAAAAGGCTTTCGCAAGTCAGCCAAAACTGTAGGGAACGTAATTGGTAACTATCACCCTCATGGTGATTCATCTGTATATGATGCCATGGTTCGAATGAGTCAAGAATGGAAAGTTAGAAATGTATTGATCGAAATGCATGGAAACAACGGAAGTATTGATGGAGATCCCCCAGCAGCAATGCGTTATACAGAAGCTCGCCTTTCATCGATTGCTGCAGAACTTCTACGAGATATTGACAAACAAACGGTTGAGTTTGTGTCTAACTTCGATGATACAAGCAGCGAACCAACTGTGTTACCGGCTATGTTTCCTAACTTGCTAGTAAATGGATCCACGGGTATTTCAGCTGGTTATGCTACAGAACTTCCGCCTCATCATTTAGGTGAAGTAATTGACGCAACGATCATGCGAATTGATAAACCGACGTGTACAATTGAAGATTTGATGACGGCTATTCAAGGTCCTGATTTTCCTACGGGAGGAATCATTCAAGGGGTAGACGGGATTAAGAAAGCCTACGAGACAGGTAAAGGGAAAATTATTATTCGCGGAAAAACGGAAGTGGAGTCCATTCGCGGCGGAAAACAGCAAATTGTCATTACAGAAATTCCGTTTGAAGTAAACAAAGCCAACCTTGTTAAGAAAATGGATGAGCTTCGTTTAGATAAAAAAGTGGAAGGCATTGCTGAAGTTCGCGATGAAACGGATCGTACCGGTCTGCGCATCGTAGTAGAATTAAAAAAAGATGCAAATGCTCAAGGAGTACTTCACTATCTTTATAAAAATACGGATCTGCAAGTACCTTATAATTTTAACATGGTTGCTATTGCTAAAAAGCGACCAAAGCTTATGAGCTTGGCTAACATTCTTGATGCTTATATTGATCATCAAAGAGAAGTGGTAACAAATCGTTCTAAATACGAACTGCAAAAAGCACGTGAACGTGAACATATTGTAGCGGGATTGATTAAGGCACTGTCGATTTTAGATGAAGTTATTGCGACGATTAGAGCTTCTAAAGATAAGCGCGACGCTAAAAATAATTTAATTGCCAAATATGAATTTACAGAACCTCAAGCAGAGGCGATTGTATCGCTTCAATTATACCGTTTGACAAACACGGACATCACAGCTCTACAAGCGGAAGCTGAAGAGCTAGGTGCTAAAATTAACGAGTTAGAAGAAATCTTACATAGCGAGAAAAAACTTTTTAATGTAATCAAAAAAGAATTACGCCGTGTAAAAAAGCAATACAGTACAGAACGCCGCTCAAAAATTGAAGCGGAAATCGAAGAAATTAAGATTAATCTAGAAGTGATGGTTCCATCTGAAGAAGTGATGGTGACAGTCACAAAAGACGGATACGTAAAACGAACAAGTCTTCGTTCTTACGCCGCGTCTAACGGGCAAGACTTCGGTATGAAAGATACGGACCGAATTTTAGCAAAGTATGAAATTAATACAACCGAAACCCTTCTCATCTTCACAAACAAAGGGAATTATTTATATATGCCAGTGCACGAACTTCCGGATATCAGGTGGAAAGACATGGGGCAGCATATCATGAACATTGTTCCAATTGATAAAGAAGAGCAAATTGTACGGGCGATACCGGTGAAAGAATTTAAAGAAAATCAGTATCTGCTTTTCTTTACGAAAAATGGTATGGTCAAAAAATCAGAATTACTTCAATATAAAGCACAGCGCTACTCCAAAGCTTTTGTCGCCGTTAATTTAAAAGGCGATGATGAAGTAGTCGATGTATATCAAACTGATGGTAAAAAACAAGTGTTTATTGCCACTCGCTCTGGCTACGGACTGCGTTTCCGGGAAGAAGAAATAAATATTGTAGGAACTCGCGCTTCCGGTGTGAAAGGAATTAACTTAAAAGACGATGATTATGTTGTAAGCGGCGTTATCTTCGATGAAGATGAAGCTTTATCAACTGAATTATTTATCGCCACGCAGCGAGGAGCTGTGAAAAAGACAAAAATTACTGAGTTTGAAGAATCAGCACGAGCAAAACGAGGGCTAGTGATGGTCCGAGAACTAAAATCTAATCCGCATCAAATTGCAAAAGTAAAAGCAATCTCTAAAGAACATTACATGATAGTGGAATCATCTAAAGGTCAAATCGAGCAGGTTGATCCGTCTACAATGCGAGCTAGCGACCGATACAGCAACGGTTCATTCGTATTGGACCAAAGCGAAGCTGGCAATTTAGTTGATGTGTGGCTGGAAGAAAAATAACAAAAAAGTAGTAAAGTTTTTAACGCTTTACTACTTTTTTTGTCTAATATTTTTAAATTAAACTATGTTCTAAATAAACAATATAAAAACTTCCCTACTCCTTAACCCAAATAAACATCATACACCTCCTACACAAGCCTCTAAGAAACTTTTGAATGTTCCAATTGTCCTAAACATATATATAAAAGAACATCTAGGAGGTGTTATAGATGAACTATTTTATTCACGTAACTCCTAAGACTAAACTCTTTGTTCGGGATATTGGAATAGGGGAACCCGTTCTTTTCCTCCACGGGTGGCCTGTTAACGCTAAAATGTACGAATACCAATTTACAACGTTGCCGGCCCGCGGTATTCGATGTATCGCTCCTGATCTTCGCGGATTCGGAAAATCAGATGCGCCTTTCACCGGCTATTCTTATAATCAATTAGCGGATGATATTCGAATGTTAGTAGAAAGACTGGAGCTTAAAAATTATACGCTCATAGGCTTTTCTATGGGGGGAGCCATTGCCATTCGATATATGAGCAGACATTTAGGATATGGCGTGAAGAAGTTAATTTTATTAGGAGCAGCGGCTCCAAGCTTTATTCAAAAAACTGATTTTCCATATGGACTTCCTTCTGAAGAAGTAAATACAATTATTCAAAATACGTATAGAGATCGTCCTAACATGCTTGAAGAGTTTGGCAAAAAGTTTTTTAATCAGCCTATTAGCTCAGCTTTTAGAGGGTGGTTTCAAGATTTAGGTTTAGAGGCATCCGGTCATGGAACGATTAAAACTGCGGTGTCTTTACGAGACGAAGACTTGCGGGAGGATTTGAGTCAAATTTTCGCTGAGACATATATATTACACGGAAAAAAAGATCAAATTTGTCCATTTGATCTTGCAAAAGTTATGAATCGTCATATTTCATTTTCTACACTTCTTCCATTTGAAAATAGTGGACACGGTCTTTTTTATGATGAACGTGAGAAAGTAAATGACACTCTTATTGAACTCATCGCTAAAAGCTCAGCCTATAAGTAAGGATATACATTTAAAACCGAATTGGCAGCCAAATAAAAAAAGTAAAAAACCGGCACCTAACGTAATGAAGCGAAGAAGCTTAGGCGTGATAAATTTTCTTGTAAAATGAATGCTGCTGGCAATATTTAAATTCCAAAGAAGGATGCCAAAGATAATAAAGAAACTGTGAAAAAAGACAGATAGCCACGTTTGACTTTGGAGGCTTTCGCTTAAGCTTGACCCAAATACACCAAACCAAAACACAATATTTAAAGGGTTCATAAGAGCAATGAAGAAACCTGTAAAAAACGACTTATCTCTTTTAATAGAGGGTTTGTTTACATCTATTGAAAAGGAACGAGAAACAGCTTGTTTCATACTTTGAAAGCCAACAAATGTGAGCATGACAAAACCAGTTGCATACAGGGAAACAGTAACAGCCTGCATCTGAACAAAGGGCGTTAACCCTATTAAAATGAGGAGCATAAATAAAATATCGGCCGTCATGCCTCCTAAACCAATTAGCCAAGAAGCCCAAAATCCTCTTGTCAGCCCTTTTTTAATCATCTCTATATTAATTGGACCTACCGGTGCTGCGAGACTAATACCTAGAATTATTTGTTTTATAGCAATCAAACACCACTCCACAAACACAGCCTCCTTTCTAACTTGTCCAATAGTAGCTTATATATATATAGATTAGAGTTTTATAATTTAGAAGCGGCATTTAGTTAAAAGTGCTCATAAACTTTCTTTTCTTTAATACACATGTAACGTTGAGTTCCATAAGGAGGGTTTTAATGGCATCAAAAATGCTTTTTCGAGCCAATGAGATTTTAGAGTCAACGCATGTCCCGTTTTGGGGAAAAGATGCTTTTCAATATTTCCAAAGCGATATATTATCAGAAGAAAATCCATTTCCCTGTATATTAGGGGTAGAAGGCTTTAAAAAAGATTTACTGCGTTTTTCATTTGTGACTACTCCTTATAACTACCAAGATATTAGGAATGCAGCGTCGGCACTTAGAGAATACATAGATACGTTCAAGACCATAGGTCGCTATACATCTTTTGTGTTATTCTTTAAGCCTGAACATAAAGAACGATCAATGGAAGAGTACGAAACGATGTTTTGGGATACGCTGACGTTTCTTCATCAAATTGATCAAAAGAAATGGCCGCAAGACATTCCAAAAGATCCAAAAGATCCATTATGGGAATTTTGCTTTCACGGAGAACCTATTTTTGTCGTATGTAATACGCCTGCTCATTCTTTGCGTAAAAGCCGTAAGAGCAGAGGATTTATGATTACATTTCAGCCTCGGTGGGTCTTTGAAGGTATGACAGGAGATTCAAAAATAGGGCGGCACGTACAAAAGGTGGTCCGCGATCGGTTAAAAACATATGATGACGTATCAGCTCATCCTGAGTTAGGATGGTATGGACAGCAGGGAAACCGAGAGTGGAAGCAATATTTTTTACATGATGATAACAACTATACTACCGGACAGTGTCCGTTTAAATTAAAAAGGAGTGAGCAGCATGGACGTAAAAAAAGCCTCTATTAAAAAAGGAGTTGGCGGAAAGTTTGAAGAAGTAATTAAAGAACTGCTTCCGGCGTATACTGGATACGTTGAAGTACAGCACGATATTGCTTTTCAAACGCACCCATCTCATACGCATCCAACTGATGAAATTCTTCATATACTTGAAGGATCTATTTATTTTACAGTTGAACGTGATACGGTTCTATGTCAGGCAGGAGATCGGATACATTTACCGAAACAAACGGTTCATTCTTCAAAAGCCGGTCCTGATGGGTGCACATACGTTATTTCCATTTTAAAATAAAGACGAAAGAAGATGATGCTTATGCTACGTTCCCGGCCAGTGCTGCTGCTTATCGATGTACAAGAAGGATTTTATTCACCCGAGTGGGGGGAAAGAAACAATTTAGATGCAGAAAAACATATGCTGACGCTGCTGCAAGCATGGAGGCGCCAAGATTATCCTGTCATTCACGTACAGCATGCATCAGGAAATCCAAATTCTCCTTTACACCCAAGTTCGAAGGGGTTTCAGTTCAAAGAAGGATTTGGTCCACAAGAAGATGAATACTTAATTCGCAAACACGTGAACAGCTGCTTCATTGGAACAGAGCTAGACAGTTATTTAAAAGCAAATGGCTATGATACGCTTATCTTAATAGGACTAACTACTAATCACTGCGTCTCTACGACTGCTCGCATGGCTGGAAATCTAGGGTACAGGACGTACGTTGTAAACGATGCAACAGCTTGCTTTGATTGTATGTCCTACGATGGAAAAACAAGGCTTCCTGCAGAAGATGTACATACATTCGCATTGTCTTCTTTGCATGAGGAGTTTGCAACGGTCGTTTCTACAAAAGAGACACTTCAAGTTCTTCAAACCTTTCAATATGCTCAAAATCATAACTGATGTGCATGCGCACATCGGTTTTTTATGTAGATTATGTTTATTAAAAGAAGTAAAATAAAGATAATTCTATACTATAAGGAGTTTGTACATATGATCATTCGTTATGCTAAAGAAGAAGATTTACCTATGCTTGTTGAAATTTATAACCAGTCTGTTCAAACAAGTGCTGCTACTTTTGATTTAACGCCTGTAACAGTAGAGCAAAGAAGGACCTGGTTTGATAATCACATTAGCAATGAACTTTTTCCGCTTATTGTAGCGGAAAAAGATGGGGTAGTAGCGGGCTATGCTTCGCTTTCTTCTTATCGAGATAAAGAGGCGTACATTCAAACGGTAGAGCTATCGATTTATATTGATAAAAACCAGCAGGGACATGGCATTGGAAAACAGCTTATGAAGCGGATTTTGGAATTAGCTAAAGAACTCAACCATCACGTTGTCATTTCAGGGATTACAAAAGGGAATGATATCAGTGTCAAAATGCATGAGCAATTTAATTTTACATTTTGCGGAGAATTTAAAGAAGTAGGCTGGAAATTTGATCAGTGGCAAGATGTGCTTTTTTATCAGCTTATTTTATAAGATGTATGACACCTTTACACATTGTAACGTTTTAGTTTCGTGTGTAAAGGGTATTAACATAATAAGTCGTTTTATTATGTTAATACGAAAGGTGTTAGCTATCATGAATACACATTTTCAATATCAGCATCTAAGAGCTATTCCGAAAAGGTGGTCCAAAAAAGAGCTGCATATCCAGCTGAATAGAATCAAGCACAATTCTGAACTATCTACTATAGCAGCAGATCTGCTTTTTCATCTGTTAGAATGTACCCATTCGGGCCTTCAAACTAAACAAGAAATCATAGACTACATCCAAAGCATTCCTATTCATCAACTTCCATCTTTTGTAACCCATTTAAGCAGGTTAATTCAGCATATTTATTATATAGAAGCTGCTGATTACTGTAATCGTCCCCTCAAAGGTTATATGCTTGTTATGAAAAACCCGCCCGCCCATATATCTCTTTATTTTGCTGATCAGATCACATAAAAAAGCTCTCTATTCAAAAGAATAGAGAGCTTTTTTTATTCGTATTTTTTCACTGTTACTTGACATTCTTTTAACGGGATAAGTTTCGACTTTTTCGTCCATTTGTATCCTAACCAAACAATTAAGAATAAAGGAAGTCCGATATAGGAAACAAGTACACCGTACCAGTCAATCGAGTCACCCATAAACGCCGAATAGTTTTGGCCTAAAATAACAACGGCACATAAAATAAAGGCAAAGATAGGGCCAAACGGGAAAAGTTTTGCATGATATGGAAGTTCACTCAAATCATGACCTTGGGCAACAAATGCTCTTCTAAAACGATAGTGGCTGATTGCAATTCCTAACCAAGCAATAAAACCAGACATACCAGAAGCGTTAAGTAACCACGTGTATACCGCACCGTCTCCAAAAAATGAAGCACCAAATGCAAGTGTACCGACAAGTGCAGTTGCGATTAAAGCATTAACCGGAACGCCTCGTTTATTTACTTTTGCTAAGAACCTCGGTGCTTTTCCATCTTTCGCTAAGTTCCACAGCATACGCGTAGAAGCATACATACCTGAGTTACCAGCAGATAAAACGGCTGTTAAAATAACGGCATTGATAGCTGATGCTGCAAACGCCAGACCTGCTCGTTCGAATATTAGAGTAAACGGACTGACCCGCACATCATCACTTGCTAATGAATCCGCTGTGTATGGAATAAGCATCCCAATAACAAAAATAGCTAAAATATAAAATAACAAGATGCGCCAGAAGACTTGTTTAACTGCGCGAGGAACCGTTTTTTCCGGATCTTCACTTTCTCCAGCTGCGACTCCAAGCAACTCTGTTCCTTGGAATGAAAAACCAGCAGCCATAAAAATACCTAAGACAGTAAAGAATCCACCGTGAATGGGTCCATCACCAAGCGTGAAGTTTTTAAAACCGGGTGCTTCATTGTTAAAGATACCAAAAATCATCATAATACCAATAACTAAAAAGATGATAACCGTTACTACTTTAATTAATGAAAACCAAAATTCAGATTCGCCAAATCCTTTTACAGAAAGATAGTTAAGCCCAAACATAATTAATAAAAACAGGGCACTCCATAAAATAGAAGAAGAGTTTGGGAACCAAAATTTCATAATAAGGGCTCCAGCAGATAATTCAGCTGCAATCGTAATAGCCCAGTTATACCAATAGTTCCAGCCCAGAGCGAAACCAAAGGATGGATCTACAAACCGAGACGCATACGTACTAAACGAACCAGCTTCAGGCATATAAGCTGCGAGCTCCGCCAGGCTGGTCATCAAAAAGTAAACCATGACACCAATAATAGCGTAAGCTAAAAGCGCTCCCCCAGGTCCTGCTGTGTGAATTGCTCCACCACTTGCTAGGAATAAGCCGGTTCCGATGGCTCCTCCTAATGAAATCATCGTTAAGTGGCGAGATTTCAACCCACGTTTTAATTCTTGCTGCTCTTGCATAGATAAATACTCCTTTCGAATGTACGGAAAGAGACGGGATAACATAAAAAAAGCCCGCAGTATATGTGCGCGCTTTTAAATCTGAAAACCGCGTCAACCTTCCGTGAAGATAGCTCTTCACATCACTTGCATGATGTGACAGTTCTGTTCCTGTTCGGAGACAGCCCCAGCTTAAATCAACCGAGAAGTGATCTAAACTTCGGCAATTTTTCCTTTCAAGCAACATCCTCAATGTTCTCTGCATTTCTGTTGCTTTACTATTAAAAACTGCGACCTCTACCTCATCGATTAGGATGAGGGTTTTTTATATTCATTTGACATAAAAGAAGTATATCAAATACTAAAACGATTGTCATTATAAAAAATAGATTCAGAAAATAGAAACATCTTTGAAATCTCTCGAATCTATTTTGTTACATATGGTATAATAAATGTTGTCATAATACTACATAAATATCCGAACGTACCACAGGGGGAGCCGCCGTGCTGAGAGTGAACAAATTGTTCAGACCCTTCGAACCTGTTAGTTAACGCTAGCGTAGGAATGTGGGAATAGTAGCATATATTTGCTTACTCCTGTGTAAACCGTTTGATATGAATGATTCAAAAACAGGAGTGAGAAACGTGAATAAAGCATTACCCTTACAGGCTAAAATTGAAATAGCTATTTTTGCAGCATTAGCACTTCTACTTGATCTTTTGCCTTCCATTAAGATTGCAACGGCTGTGAGTATTTCGTTCTCCATGGTGCCCATTTTTATTATGTGCTTTCGCTGGGGAGTAAAAGGCGGGGCTCTATCTGGTCTATTATGGGGGCTGTTGCAGTTGGCAACAGGAACGGCTTATATTTTAACAGCGCTGCAAACGTTTATTGAATATATTGTGGCTTTTGCTTTTATAGGTTTTGGAGGTGTTTTTTCGCAATCTATTAAAACAAATTTAGCTAACAATAACAGATCAAAAGCTTTTGTTTTGATTGTTTTATCCCTTGTTATCGGCAGCTTCGCACGGTATTTCTGGCACTTTATTGCGGGTATTATTTTCTGGGGATCATACGCGCCAAAGGGCATGTCCGCTCTGTGGTATTCTTTCTCAATGAACGGGATTTCTATGATTGGGTCGTTGCTATCGTGTCTAATCATCCTTTCACTATTAATTCCATCCGCATCAAGAATGATTGTAACTAAATCACACTCATAATAAAAAAGACTAAATCTACCAAGATTTAGTCTTTTTTGTCATTTGTCACCTTTGTTTACACAAAAGTGTGTCAGGTTTGATAACATAGTTAGTGAAATATTCAAAAAACTGTTTTATGATAATCACCATATTCAAACGAGATAAGGGATTGATAGCATGCTACAGAAATGGATCACGAGCATAGGTTTAGATATTGGAACAAGCACAACAAAACTGATTGTAAGCAAGCTGCTAATAGCAAATCAACAAAATCAGTTTACGCTGCCAGGCTGTCAAATTATTGATCGTCGCGTAACGTATGCAAGTTCTATCTATACCACCCCTATGCTAAACGATATTGAAATCGATGTTCAAAGATTAACGGTACTACTAGAACAAGAGTATAAGAATGCAGGAATCTCCTTAGATCAAGTGGAGGCGGGCGCTGTGATCATTACAGGAGAAACGGCTAGAAAGCAAAATGCAGAAAGTATCGTTCACTATCTAGCCGAACATGCTGGGGATTTTGTTGTTGCAACAGCCGGCGCTGACTTGGAAGGAATATTAGCAGCAAAAGGATCAGGAGCAATCGAACGTTCTGCTGAAACAAATGCAGTAATTGCCAATATTGATGTAGGAGGAGGCACTGCTAACATCGCTTTATGTCAAAATGGAAAAGTGATAGAAACGTTTACACTGCATGTAGGCGGGAGATTAATCCGACTAAATGAAGACGGTCTTGTTACCTACGTTTCGTCTCATTTAACTGAATTTTTGAAAAATAATTCTTTAACACTGCGAGAAGGTGAAAAAGCAACATTTGAAAAGCTCTCGTCTATCTGTCAATTACTAGCTGAAGAAACCGTGAATTATGTAAAAGCGCTGAATCAAAATTCCTCGCTGCTCGTTTCTCCTCATACAAGATCTTCTATACATCCTGAAACGATCATGGTTTCAGGAGGAGTAGGAGCAATGATGGAGAAGCAAAAGCCAAAAACAGTGAAGGAAGTGGCCATACACAGAGACGTTGGTCCGCTTCTAGCATATCATTTTCAATCCATCCAAGTATCTCAAGCCGCTGAGACAACGCGCGCTACTGTCATTGGAGCTGGTATGCAAAATACAGAAGTTAGCGGATCAACCGTATACATTAAGTCTAAAAAACTGCCGCTGAAAAACATTCCGATTATAGAAATACCCGTACAGCCAGAGGAGGAGTGGAATCCGCAGCTGTTTCAAGAAAGAGCTCAAGCGTCATGTATGCAGGCTTCAACTATTTTCAGTGCAGAAGATCCTCCCGTTGCTATTGCTTTATCTCATTTTCCTTACTGCAGCTATAAGATGCTGCAAGAGTTAGCAAAAGTAATAAGCGCTGAATTTATTACTTGTTTTAAGAGAGCTAAGTGCCTCGTTGTTTTATGCGAGCAAGATATTGCAAAAGCCTTAGGACAAGCACTAGCTAAACAGAGAAAAGAGTTAGAAATTATTTGTTTAGATCAAATTGATTTTACACACGGAGATTACATCGATCTAGGGTTACCAGTAGCTGGAGAAGCAATCTCTGTTTCCGTTAAAACGCTCGCTTTTTCATCATAACCCACTAAATATACAAGGAGGAAACGATGTTTAAAACTACAAGATTATTAGGAGAAACATTTTCATTTTATAGCTTAAAAGAAATCATGGCCAAAGCAAACGAAGAACGTTCTGGAGATCAGCTAGCAGGAATTAGCGCCGAGTCAATGAAAGAACGAATGGCAGCCAAACAAGTTCTAGCTGATATCACACTTGCTGATATTCGAAACTACCCGCTGCTCAGCGCAGATGAAGACAACGTCTCGGCGTTAATCGAAAGTCAGATTGATTCATCTGTTTACGATGTGATCAAAAATTGGACAGTAGGAGATTTAAGAGAATACATTTTATCCGATCAGCATACCGGAGAAGACCTTCTTGCGCTTAGCAAAGGATTAAGCAGCGAAATGATTGCGGCAGCTACTAAAATTATGTCCAATTTAGATTTAATTCAAGGAGCAGCCAAAATAGAAGTGCAAACTACTTGTCAAACGACTATCGGCCAAAAAGGCGTATTGGCTTCAAGAGCCCAGCCTAATCATCCTTCAGATAACTTAAAAGGAATGAGAGCATCTCTCTACGAAGCGTTAAGCTATGGAATTGGGGATGCGGTTATTGGAATTAACCCCGTTATTGACACAACGGATAATATCTACGCGCTTTTAAATGAAACAAAAAATATAATCAATGAATGGTCCATCCCTACTCAAAACTGTGTGTTATCACATGTAACAAGTCAGATGAGAGCAATCGAAAAAGGAGCATCCGCGGACTTGATTTTTCAAAGTTTAGCAGGAACAGAAGCCGGTAATGACTCATTTGGGATTTCACTGTCTATGCTCGATGAAGCAACAGCGTTAATTCATGAAAAAGGTACAGCAAAAGGTCCGAACCGCTGGTATTTTGAAACAGGACAAGGTTCTGAACTGTCAGCAGAAGCTCACTATAATATTGATCAAGTAACGCTCGAAGCTAGATGCTACGGCTTAGCTCGTCACTACAAGCCTTTCTTAGTTAACACGGTTGTTGGATTTATTGGACCTGAATATTTATATAACAGCAAACAAGTCCTACGAGCTGGGCTAGAAGATCACTTTATGGGCAAAATGCACGGCTTGCCTATGGGAGTAGACGTATGTTACACCAATCACATGGATGCTGATCAAAATGACATGGATAATTTAAGTATGCTTCTAGGAACAGCTGGAGTGAACTTTGTCATAGGAGTGCCCATGGCTGATGACTGCATGCTAAACTACCAGTCTCTTAGTTATCATGACATCGCAACGGTACGTAATGTGTTAGACCGTACCCCAACGCCGTTATTTCAAAAGTGGCTTGAAGATCAGCGTATTATGGAAAACGGACGCTTTACATCTAGAGCCGGAGACCCAACTATTTTTATGAATTTGATTTAAGGAAGGTGCTTACTATGATACCAAAGTCAAATCGCGATCCGCTTGAAACACTTAAACAATTTACCCCTGCCCGCATAGGTGTCGGCCGTACAGGAACAAGGCCGCTAACAAAAGACGTTTTATCTTTTCGCACGGATCATGCTGCAGCCGTGGATTCTGTATATGGAGCAGTTTCAGAAGATATTTTAGCTGAGTTTAACCTTTTCACTGTGAATACACGCGTGAAGTCAAAAGAACATTATTTAAAACGGCCGGATCAAGGAAGGTTATTAGCAGATAACGCTAAGAAAGAAATTTTTAAAAACTGCGTGCAGCAGCCTGATGTACAAGTAGTAGTCTCAGATGGACTGAGTGCCAAGGCAATCGAAGAAAACATAAGCGACGTGTATCCAGCTTTAATTGACTCCCTGCAGTCATATGGGCTTTGTATCGGGACTTCATTTTTTGTAAAAGGGGGACGGGTTGCATGCATGGATGAAATTGGCGAGATCATAAAGCCAAAAGCACTTGTGCTATTGATTGGAGAGCGACCTGGACTGGTCAGTGCTGAATCAATGAGTGCTTACATGTGCTATGAACCTAGCAAAGGCAAAAAAGAGTCTGATCGTATGGTTATTTCTAATATTCATAAAAGAGGGACGCCTCCTATTGAGGCAGCCGCACATATCGGTACCATGATTGACAAAATGATCAAGCAGCAAACAAGCGGTGTACATCTTATTGTTTAAACATCAAAAGGAGGAGAACGTATGGCGTTACAAAAACAATTAAAACCTATTCATTTATGGGCTATTTCAGTGGGCATGGTTATTTCAGGACAATACTTTGGGTGGAATTACGGGTTTGAACAAGGCGGGATTATTGGGCTTGCAATCGCAACCTTAATTGTAACCGTGTTTTACACAACGTTTATGTTCAGTTATGCAGAGCTTTCAACATCTATCCCGCAAGCCGGCGGACCTTCAGCTTATGCAAGAAGAGCACTTGGACCTTTTGGGGGATATATCGCAGGAATTGCCTGCTTGCTTGAATTTATTTTTGCTCCCCCTGCTATTGCAGTGTCAACAGGAGCATACCTACACTTCCTTATTCCAGCCGTTAACCCTGTATACGCAACGGTAGGTGCCTTTATTTTCTTTGTTTTATTAAATTTAATCGGGGTAAAAGAAGTAGCGGTGATTGAGCTTACAGCTACCATTGTTGCACTAATTGGTTTATCTATTTTTTATGTAGCTGGTTTGCCTCATGTACAAACATCGAATATTTTTAATGATCATTCATTTATTAACGGGCCAACAGGGGTACTAGCAGCTATTCCATTCGCTGTTTGGTTTTATCTAGCAATAGAAGGAGGAGCAATGGCAGCGGAAGAAGTGGAAAATCCTAAGAAAAACATTCCTAAAGGATTTATTGGAGCGATTATTACTCTAGCAACCGCAACGTTATTTACACTATTTGTAACAGCAGGACTTGGCGAAGGAAGCGGGAAGCTAGCCGATTATCCACTTCCACAGGCACTGTCTTCTGTATACGGAAACGGCATTTCAACCGTTGTTGCTATTATCGGCCTATTCGGTTTGATTGCTAGCTTAAACGGAATCATCATGGGATTTTCAAGACAAACCTATGCGCTTGCACGAGATGGGTACTTCCCTAAATTTCTTGCTAAAACGAATAAAAAAGGAGTTCCTGTCGGCGGTTTGTTGATTCCGGGAGCAATCGGCGTGATTTGTGCAGGATCTGCAACATTTGCCAATGCACTTATTATCTTATCCGTGTTCGGAGCAATGATGATGTACTGCATCAGTTTAGTTTCTCTTTTTATTTTACGCAAAAAAGAACCTAACTTGTCTCGTCCTTTTAAAGTAAACTACCCGGTCGTGCCAAGCATTGCCTTAGTATTAGGGATTCTGTGCTTGTACAGCATCATAAAATACAGTGTTCTTACAACAAATTTAATGCTGTTTGGCGTTTCTCTACCTTTAATTTATGTGATTCTTGGAATTTTCCTTCTTTCAATTATTTACTATGTCTTTTATGGCTCTAGACAGCTCAAAAAAGAAGCAGCCAATTCATATCGAGAAGCATCCATTAAATAGGAGGAAAAACGGCTCGCTGTAAAGGCAAGCCGTTTTTCTTGTAAAATTAAAGGGTTGAGCGTTTTTTTGTAGAATGATATACTAGGTCTGTTTGCTGGAAGAATATACATACATTTATATTAGATAAAGAAGGGGCAATTATGATGAACAAACGTAATACAATCATTATCACGGTTGTTTCATCTATTCTGTTATCAGCCTGTCAGCAAGAAGAAACATTAAAAGACGGAAATACAATGATAGTAGAAAAAGATGCAAAAAAAGTACTAAACCAACCAAAAACACAGGTAGAAAGCATTCAATCAATTGATTTAAATAAAGAAGCAATGAGCGGGAAATTTATTACAGCCTGGATGACTGATTACTTTTCAGCGTTTGGAAAAGCAGTGGATCAAAACTCCTTTGATGATTTAAAAGCTTTTTTGAAAGCGGACAGTTCTTTTTATAAAGAGCAGAACCTTCTTGTTGAAAATTTCACACGCCAAGGCATCGAGCAGAAGAAGCAAACGTTTCATATTGTCAATTGGTATGAAGAACCTAACCATGTGTTCAAAATACAAACCCACGAGGAAAGCTTATTAAAGCAGCCGGGTAAAGATCCTTACACTAAAATTTGTGACCGCCTTTATACAGCCGTTTATCAAAACGATACGTTAAAGTTATCGAGTGTAGAACCATTTGACTTTTCATCTAAACCAAATGCAAGCACTGAAACTCCCACTACACAAACAACAGATTTACACGACTACGATGGAAAATGGACCACTGGCAATGATAACGGATCTCCTATCATTCAATTTCTTGCTACATCCAACTCGGAAGCAACGATTAAAATAAATTCGTACCAGCCACCTAGCAAAATCCGCGTGTCAACCGTTGAACAAAAAAATATTCGCTTTGAAAATAACCAAGCAGCCATTAAATATGAAAATGATGGACAAGGAAATAAAGGAACAATTGTCATTACGCTCAAAGAAAATTCCATCTCATTACTTGCTAAAACAGATCAAAATAAAAAGGCAAAGTGGGGAATTCCAAGCGGTGATTACGTGCTCGATACGTTTGAGAATTAAAGATCATTTTAAAAACAGACTAAATTCGGCATTGAGGAGGACACCTTATGCATAAAAAATGGACGATTGCATTCGTTCTACTGCTGCTAATGGTTTTGACAGCCTGTGAAGAAAAAGAAACAGTTAAGTTATCCAAACCAACCGAACCTTCCTCAGATGAAGTGATCCCAAAAGATCAAGCTAAGTCATCTCTTCCTCCTGATCTTGTATCAGAAAAAAAAGCAGAAAAAACTGCGGTTAAGACGATGAACAAAATTTCAAGTACCTATAAAGAATTAGGCCAAGAGTACGAATGGGAAAATGAATCTAACCCTGCTGATTATGAAACGCTAAAAAAAGCGTTAACGCCATACGCAACTTCATCTTTAATTGCAACAAAGCTAAAAAGTATTTCTACTAATTATTACTGCAAAGAATGCAATATGAGCTTTTTTCCTGATGTAACTCATCTTATTCGATTTGAACTTATTAACAATCACGCTGGGCAATTTTCGGTCTCGGCTATTGAGCCAATTAGTAAAGAAGGAAGCGGTGGACTGACCATCTACATGAATTTTAAATACGTCAATAAGCACTGGAAGTTAAATGAATGGGATGAAGTTACCTATCATCAAAAATACCTCAACATTACGGCCGATGAATATATCGAATACGTGAAGTCAATTAATCCTTCTAGTGATATTTCATACCAAGGTGAAACAACCCGTACAAACGAAAAAGGGGAAAAGGAAGAAATCTTGGTTTTCAAAGAGAACAATACAAAGTATGCCATCAGCAAAAACAGCTCTCAGCGAATCGACGATTTTAAAGAAGATAAAAAAGAAAAAGAAGAGAAGGAAGAAAAAGATTTTAATTTAAAAAGCATCCAAAAAGTTGATCAAGAAACAGCGGATATTTTTATTGAACATTATTTGCGAGATTTAACAAAGTCCATTAACACGAATAAATTTGAACACGTACAGCCTTATATCCAGCGGGATAGTGTTTTGTGGAATGATCAAAAGCAGCTTGTGAAAATGCTGTATGAAAGAGACATTCGAGAAGAACTCGTTGATTATTCGGTATTAGACGTGGAATCTGTGAGTGAAGAAGAGGGCGAAGCGGTCTATACAATCCAAACGAAAGAAGTCATTTCAATTACAACGAACGGTCAAAGTCAGGAAAAAGAGTATTATCGAACCTATACCGTTTCCTACAGCAATAAACAGCTGCACCTGACTAAAATTGAATCACTTTAAAAAACATCACGCTCTGCGTGATGTTTTTTATTTACAAATAAGTTCGCAGGATATTAAAATAATTCTTTCCGATCATCTGCTCTTGGCAGTTTTTCGATCCATCCTTTTTTGATCATTATTCGCCCAAAAGAAGAGATGGTTTTTAAATCCCTTAAAATAGAAGCATCACAATGTCCGGCTACGTCTATTCTCATACTAGTTATCATAGCCGCAGCATAATATGTAGTAGCTAAATGAAACAAAAATCCTGCATGAAATACCATTAGTTTATCAGAAAAAGGGGCTACGTCAGAATTTGTAATTTCAGCATCCATCAAGCGCGGAGACTGCAGGTTTTCTTGTTGAAGTAAGGAAGAAAAAATGTTTATATTCTTACTGGCTGTGTGCAAACATTCCTCCATAAAGCTATGGATATCTTTATCTTTCGTTACCTGTTTGAAGCCATTCACAAGCGCTTTAGCTGTGATACTCTTTTTTTAGTTAAAATAAATATTTCCAGCTTCCATTGAGTTCAGCTGTCTTTTGTCTCCGAATAGGTCCATGACATATCCCCATTCTGTAATCGAGTGACCTCTCTCTGTTTTAGAAAAGTAGGGAGATCGTTGATAAATACCTTTCGATATAAGAATTTCAATAGATTTATTATACAGATCCATCGCATCAATATTGCATTGATAATAATGGTCACGTATACCTTTGCGTGCTGAAACACTAAAAGATATACTATATCCAGCCAACCCGTGCATGGTCATTTCGTGTATATACACTAACCAAAAGGTGTCCGTAAACAAAGGGGGAGCATCTAGATTTACATCTTTATCAGTAAAGCCAATCGGCAAATCTAATTTTTCAGCTTTAAAAATATCTCTAAGCACGTGCAAATGTTTTTCAGCCAGTTCTAAAGTAAATTCAAAAAGAGAATAAACCTCAAGGCCTTTGACCTTTGCTAACACATATTTACTAATACAAACAGACATGGTGTCTTGGATGTATTGTGTCCATAAACTTGTAATTTCTGATGACGTCAATCTACTTTTCTGATTTTCCAAAGTCGGTAACTCCAATTATTACCTAAACTCCTACTAGTGTTCCCAAAACATCACTGTTTAACACAGGGCAAAATACTTTAGTTAACTAACGCAAGATAACTCTTCCTTATCAAGCGTTCATATGATAAAGTAGAGAAATAAACAGAAAACAGAATTTATTTTACATATAATGGATTTTTGTATTAAAATCTTTAAAAGCCGACTTTCTAAATTGAGTTTTGAGAGGTTTTTAAAAACTTTTAATGGTATTTGTTGCGAATTTATAAAAAATCGTTATATCGAATCCTAGATCATTTAAAAGGGATATCGTTGTTTTTAATCATTAGGAGGGGTAAAATGGAAGAATTTGAATTGTCGCCTGCGAAAAATTCGTTTCGCCAACTAAAAGAGCAGTGGGAAGAGGCAGAGCTGTTAGATGAAGATAACAACTTGAATTTAAAGCACATTTCAGATGAAGAATTTATTCAGCTCTTTTTTTCAATGCGTATTATCAAAAAATCACTTTCTCCTCATACAATCAGATCTTACAATCAAGACATGAAAACGATTCTGTCTTTTTTCTATGAACGAGAGATTACATTAAAATCGATTGGATTTATGGAAGTCAAATTATTTAATGAAGAAATGATGAATCAATATGCCAATCGCACCGCTGCAAGAAAACTAGAATTTTTTAGAAGAATGCTAGAGTTTGGACACGCTACTCATTTTTATCCTTCGCTGTATACGACGTGGATTGAAAAACCATCTATTTCTAAAGGACATTACAGCGACAAGGAAAAACAAAATCGCACCGAGTACCGAGAGCTAACCGACCGCGAAGCCCAGGTGATTGTAAATGCGTTAGAATCAGTCGTGCGCATTCGTCAGCATGAAAAGGAATTCAAAGCGCGCAATCGCTTAATGGGAATGCTTTTGTATATGAGTGGAATGCGTTCAAGTGAACTGCTGAGTTTAAATTGGGGAAGCTTCCGCGAAGACCGTCGCGGAAATTTGGTTGTAGATGTGATTGGTAAAGGAAAAAAAGAACGAACGATTCCTGTGTTTGATGATGTGAAAGAAACGCTTTTCACTTACCGTCAAGCGTTAAATGAAAGCACTGAACTAAGTCCTTTTGACACCGACCCGCTTTTTTACTCCATTAAAGAGTACTATCGTACCGGCGAAAAGAAGCGATTATCCTATACAACGTTGTATCGAACGATTAAATCAGCTGTTTATAAAGTAAAAGGAAACGCGTCTATTTCTCCTCATTGGTTTCGTCACACCTTTATTACAAACAGTTTAGCTAATGACGTTCCGCTTGCTGTTGTGAAGCAAGTAGTAGGGCATTCTTCTATTGCTACAACGAACGTTTATCTTGAAAAACTTCAAGAAGATACGGTATACGACGCGTTTCGAAAATCGGGTTATCGCTAATTACTTATAATATTTTTATGTAAACTAAAAAACATATATTTTCATTTTTACTGCTTATGCGTATGAAATAAGTTGTATAAATGAATAAGTTACTTTTCCTACAATATAATGGTAGAAAGTCGATAAAGGAGGGAGCTACCTATGACGGCTAAACATCCGCTTCACTACCATTTCGGAGAAGTAACGGAGCTTTTTCATTACATATACGAAGTTTGTGAAACAGCAGGTATTTATATTGACTGGAGCGGAACAGCCCAAACCGTTCAGCTATATCGAAGCGAAGAATCTTTTTTATCCGGAGAACGCTACATCGGAGCGATTCAGTATGAGGGAAGCAATCAGTTTCAAAAAAGATGGCCTTCTACCGTCAGTTTGAGATTTCGACGTGCGAACTTGTCGTTTATTTTAAAATATTGTTTAGAACAAATTGAAGACTACCGCAAAGACACGAACAAAGAACCCTTCATTAATCCAAATGCAGAATCCATCGCGTTTAAATTCACCTCTTTAACAGATGAAACCAAACAAGTGATTTCAAAAATCAAAGAAGTACTATGCATCGCCAACTACGTGTAAAACCCCGCAGAATGTTAGCTGTGGGGTTTTGGGTATTTAACGCAGGTCTTCTGCGTCTTGAAGCAATTGCTCGGCGCGGTATTCAAGTTTTTGTAAAGTTTCGGTATAAATTTTTACCTGCTGTTCGTTTAATTCGGACGTCAATTCGAAAAATACCTGCTCCACAGCAGGCGTTACGTCTGTTTTTAAACGCAGGCCGTCTTCTGTTATTTGAATAAAAAACGAGCGGCGATCTTCTGGATTTCTGATACGCTGAATCCAATTTTGTTTTTCTAGTAAATCTAAAATTTTAGTCAGCGTCGCTTGATCCTTATCCGCTCGTTCAGCTAATTGTTTCTGCGTACTATATTCAGCTTCTGATACGCGTTTTAAAACGGTCCACTGTTCTGGCGTAATCCCAAAAGGGCGCAAGCGTGCGGCAACTACTCTGCTTAAGCGCTTACTTGTACGAACTGTGGGAATGCCGAATATTTCTTCTAACGATTCCATATAAAACCTCCTGCATACATACATGCTGTGATTATATCAGCTGTTTTTATTTCTGTAAATTTGTTTGTAAAGAGGACGCTTTATAAAAATAAATTTACAGAATAAATCGCAAATACACTAGACTTATTGTGTGTATCCTTGTAATCTAGTGTAAGAATAGTTAAACTTTTTCAAAAACAGTAGGGGGTACACACATCCATGATTAAAGCGGTATTTTTCGACTTAGATGACACGCTACTTTGGGACCAAAAAAGCGTAAAAGAAGCATTCGTTGCAACATGTACATATGCAAGTGAGAAATATAATTTAAAACCTGAAGAACTAGAAGAAGCGGTGCGTAAGGAAGCAAGAGAATTATATGCTTCGTATGAAACCTATGAGTTTACGCAAATGATTGGCATTAATCCATTTGAAGGATTATGGGGAAATTTTTTAGACGATCATGATGAATTCCGCAAAATGAAAGATATTGTTCCTACTTATCGCAAAGAAGCTTGGACTCGTGGTCTTCGTGCCCTAGGAATTCACGATGATGCTTTTGGAGCAGAGCTAGCTGAGCGTTTTCCATTAGAGCGCCGCAAAACACCGTTTGTATACGAAGAAACGTTTGAAGTACTTGATCAATTAAAAGGAAAGTACAAGCTGCTGCTGCTAACAAACGGTTCACCTGACTTACAAAATACCAAATTAGATATTACATCAGAACTAGTTCCATATTTTGATGAGATTGTGATTTCAGGTGCATTTGGCCGCGGTAAGCCTGATCCATCTATTTTCGACCATGCTTTATCACTTATAGATTTAAAGAAAGATGAAGCGATTATGGTTGGAGATAATTTAATGACAGATATACTGGGTTCTTCTCGCGTTGGAATGAAATCTGTATGGATTAATCGTCACGATAAAGAGCGAAATGAAGTCATTCCTACTTATGAAATTACCCATTTAAGTGAACTGCATTCAATTTTAGATGAACTAAATTCATAATACGAACAAACAAAAAAGAGGCGGAAATCGTCTCTTTTTTGTTATAAAAATAAGCACAGCAGTCTTTGCAGGTCCTATATCCGTTCCAAATCTCACTGACTTCATTCACATTGTACTAATCTTACCCTTGATTCCCAGATAAATACCATATAGCATAATATATAGACTAGTCATCGGAGGAATAACATGAAGAAAATAGTTACCAGAAGCCTTGTAGCTGCTGCTTTGTTCAAAAGTCTCGCCGCTTGTGAAGACAAACAAGGCGATACGCACGTCACTTACAAAACCCCTCAACCTAAACATGCCCCGGGAACAGACACCATTTCAGCAACAGATGAAACGATGGCCCCTGTAAGTCGGGTAGCTCAAGAAGATGAAACCGATGATCGATTAGCATTTGGAGAACGATCAAAACACGGTCAATATTATGTGTCCACAATGGATGCGCAATTTTATCCTGTTAAAGGAGCTAAACAAGTAAACACCCAGTACATTGTCGTATCCGTTCAGTTTCAGCGAACACCTAATGAACATTCGACTGTAGTATTAAACGACACAACGTTTACATTACAAGATACAGTAACTCACCAAACTTACGAACCGTCTGATGGAGGGAATTTATCGACAGAAACCCCGCACACCCTGTGGACAGCTTTTTCATTACCGTCACTATCTGACGATGAACCACTTAACCTCGATGTTGCATTTAAAATTCCAAAAAAGGCCAACCATACGTATAACCTGTTAATTACACAGCAATCAGAACGTGCGGATGTGTTTAAGTTTGAAGAAGCCAAACAGAATTATTAACTACATAAAACGTCTATCTTTTGCTTTATAGAAAAAGAAGGCGTTTTTTTATAAAATAATCTTGTTTTCCATAAAAAGAGCAAATGATACTACAACCCCTGAATAAAAAAAAGGAATATACAAGGGAAGCGGAGCAAACGATAGACACAAAAAGAAAAAAAGAAAAAAAGAAAAAGAGAATAGACATAAAGCGCGTTAGTGTAGTCAAGTTCAAAAAGAACGTGTATCATTGTAACTGCTGGTAACAAAAGATAGACATAAAATATAAATAAAAAAGTTATGAGAAAGGAAAAGGTGCGTACATCACGTTAAAGACATATGAATCATAAACATACAAAAACAACTACTGAATTTAGTAATAAAAAAATAAACATGCATTTAAATAGAAAGCTATCAGCCGCTATTATAGCTGCGTTTCTTTTTACTTTACTTTTTTGTTTTATGCCAGGTATAAAAGAGTCAATTCCCAATTTTTCTATTAAAAAAACCAGTCCGCATTTCATTGATTTATTTCCTTTATACCTTTTATTTTTTACACCCTTCTTCTTAATAATGGGGACGTTAGGCACGGTTATCGTTGATTTATTAGTCAGTGCTTTTGTAAAAGACCGTAGTAAAAAAATTGATTTTATCATGTCATTCATATTTCACGCCATTTTTGGGTTATTAATGTTTGAATTCGGAATGATGGGCGTCATTCTTATTTTTATTGTTGATCGCATTCTTTCAATCCGTAAAGAAAACTATTCTTATTTATCCCCACTGGGTTGCTTAGTACTGTCGGCCATTATTGGAACTCTCGTCTACTTCATTTTTACTATCGTTTAATAAAAAAAAACAAAAAAGAGACCCAATTGTTAGACTATATCTAACTTTTTAGGGTCTCTTTTTTGTTTTTTCTTGAAAGTTTGATTTACTATGCTATCGTTTGATAAATCAAAAAGATATTTAAACAAATGACTAATGCAGCTATCACCCAAGCTACAGTGGTTGTTGCTTTATGATTAACCAATCCGCCCATAATTTTTTTATTACTCGTAAACATAATAAGAGGAACGAGCGCAAAGGCAATTCCGAACGATAAAATAACTTGACTGACAACTAGTGCACTTGTTGGATTTACGCCCAATCCGATAATCAAAAGCGGCGGAATAATTGTAATGAACCGGCGAAGATATAAAGGAATTCTGCGTTTAATAAATCCTTGCATGATGACATCTCCAGACATTGTTCCGACCGAAGAACTTGAAAGTCCTGAAGATAATAATCCAACTCCGAACGCAATAGCTGCAAAGGGACCAATTAAATGTTCAAATTGTGTAAAAGCCACGTCCAAATCTTGCACGTTTAGTCCGTTTTTAAAGAATAGAGCGGCTGCGACAATCAGCATGCTTGCATTAATTGCACCAGCGATAATCATGGCAATCACAATATCAATAAATTCAAAGCGGAAAATCGCTTTTTTCTCCGATTCTGTAGTTCCTACCACGCGGCGCTGCGTAAGAGCTGAGTGCAAATAAATCGCGTGTGGCATAACTGTAGCACCCAAAATCCCAGAAGCTAACAGCACGCTGTCTGTTCCGTGAAACTGAGGGACAAATAAGCCGTGGACAACACTTGCGCCGTCTGGATGCGCAAGAAACATTTGAGTCCCAAAAGCTAATACCACAATAAAAACCATCGCCGCAATAGCTGCTTCTAGCAGTCGAACACCTCGTCTTTGTAACTCTAAAATAGCAAAAGAGCCTACCGCTGCGATAAGTGCAGCTGGGAACAGAGGAATATGAAATAATAAATAAATTCCAAGAGCAGCCCCAATAAATTCTGCTAAATCCGTTGCCATAATGACCAATTCTCCTTGGATCCAAAGCCCAAAAGAAACGAAGGACGGGAAGTGTTCCTGTGCTATCTCGGGTAAATTCAAGCCCGTTGCAATCCCTAATTTAGCTGATAACGATTGAATTAAGACAGCCATTAAGTTAGAAATTAATACAACCCAAAGCAGCATGTATCCGTATTGAGAGCCTGCTGCAATATTAGTAGCAAAATTACCTGGGTCAATATAAGCAACCGCTGCGATAAAAGCAGGCCCTAAGAAAGGTAATAATCGCTTAATTCCTTTTGTTTTACCCGACAATACGTCTTGAGCACTTAGCTGCATAGCTGATAATGCTTTACTGCCGTTTTGATCTTTCATGTCTAGTGCTCCTTTCTTTGATGAACAATAAATAGCCCAAGCTAATTTTTTTATATGAAGTATAAAATGTTTCCTTAATGCAAATTATATGCTAGCAAAGGTTCTTTTGACAATAAAAAAGTTCAGCAAAAAATATAGATCATCTTCAGCTGTTTTTATCCCGTTTGGCACAATTCTTTAAATGCACAGCCGTGACAGGAGGCAGGCGTATCTGTTTGAGGGAAATGCTCAAGCGGAAGAGGCTGATTTACCTCTGAGTCTTCCAAAAAAGTTTTCATATAATCAATGCTTGTATCAACTTGCTGAAGAACAGCTTCAATTTCGTGAAGAGTAAGCTGATACGTACGCGCACTGCCTGAAAGCAAGTATTCGTTTCGGACTTTTATCTGATCAACGGAAATATTATATTCAGCTAGCGCGTAGAGGGCGTATATCGCCAGTTGAAACAAATCATCTTTTGTTTGTTTACTTATTTTCCAATCAACAATCGTAAATTCGTCTGTGACTGGATTTTTAAAAAGAGAATGAAAAGGCGCATATACTTTATGATCATACACATTTATAGAACGAAACGACTGATGAGGCTCCACTTCTAAAAAAGGTGAAGATACGATGTCGCAAAAAGATTTACTTTGTAAAAAGTGATGTACACAAATGTGTACCCGTTTTTGCATGTCTTTAAGGTCTTTTTTAGAAATATAGCCGTTTTCGTAGAATTCTAAAAGCATCTTATACTGAGCAGGCTTATGATACCAAAGCTCTCCATAGTCAGTAGAATCACGCAGTGCGTTATTTAGTAGCTGCTGCACTTTCTCCGCTAAGTTCCGTTCATTTGGGACAAGCTTTGTAGATGTATAGTCAGAAATGGCCTCTGTAATCACTTGACGTACGGCTTGTCCGGCGTACATAGATAAAGTGGAAACCTTTTTTAAACGATAAGCGCTCTGAGACTGCGCAGAAGCGCTGTCAAGCCATCCGTTATGTGAGACATAATAATGATATGCATACTTTCGGTTGCACTGTGTGACCATTTTATGTCTGGAGTACGACCATGAAAATTCAGGGAAATCAGTGATTTGAAACAAGCTATTCACATCCTTTTTCAAAAACTGCGTATAGGTTGGTCTATTAGTATATTCGTACATGAGTTAAAATAGACTGAAAATGTAGAGAGTGAATAGCTACGCATGCATATTATTTTGTGGATTCTCGCGAAATATGTATAAATAGAAAAAACTATTTAAAAATTGATTGCTTTTTTCTGTGGCGGATGTTATATTAATAAAGCGATGAGCTAATTTGTGTAAGTCGAAGGATATGCTTTCGAGCTAAACGTGTGAATGTGGTCACACGGTCCCCGCCACAAACGCATCAAAGACGTCCTACGTGGACGTCTTTTTCATTTTATAAAAAAGAGAGCTTATGCTCTCTTTTTTTGTGTGAGATTATTTACTGAAGAAGTTAGGGTTTTTATTTGAATGCTTCACTATATTTTTAATACTTCTTTTTCACCGTTTTTTATTCCATACATCGTTTCCTACTTGCAACAAGAGTTTTCTTATCCGATTTTCTCGACCAAACGTAAATATATAAAAACTTACTGTATTTGCACATTTGCCGCATATTGCATTGTTCCTCTTGTGGAGTTAATCGCAATATCAACAACGTACAAACCTTGATTTTTAGGAACCTTAAATTCATTATTTTTGACAAACAGCTTGGTTTTTTCACCGTTATCTCTCCATATATGCACACTCACACTACGAATATATGCACCGTCTAAGTTCGAAAAATGGAGCTTAACCAATTGTTGCTGCTGCAATGGGATACTTTTTTGCTGCGATATGTATGTATATAAATCATATACATTTATTTCTTTTTTTGTTGTTGAACGGCCGTTTGACCAGTTAATAGAACCTTTGTGAAGGTGATAGGTATGTTCGTTGACCGCAAGCGCAGCTTCAGGTTTGTTTTGATCGTATTCTTCCTCTAGAAAGAAAGCACTGTTCTTAAGTAAAAGTAAGAAGAACACTATAACAGCTCCTAGACCGCTTAAGACATATACACCACATTTTGCGGATTGTACTTTCATAATAATTTCCTTTCATAGACCAATAATTAAGGAGGAAATGTACATAAAATTTCCACTTTTTCTATTTTAAACGATTACAAGTAAAATTACATTTATTGCTTTCTTTCTTCATGAAAAACAGGATAATAGTCATATGTTTTCTATAAAAGGTCTACTTAGATCAAAATCAAACCCATAGAAAAGGAAGATAAATGGAAATTAAAAGAGGGAATCTAAAAAATTTACAGAAGTTGATAAGTGATTTAAAATTATACAGAGGAAAAAAGCATTTCAAAAAAAGGGAGATTAGTAGGTTTTTTGTTCTACTTCCGCTTCTTAAAAAGTCGTATTTTTAGTAAGAAACTGTAAAGCTATATTTTATAAAGGTGAACCAATACATATACAAACAAAAAGGACACACAAAAAGGGGGATCAGCATGCAAATTAGAGAACTAGAATTACATGATGCTGCAAACTTTGTAGATTTGCTTAAACAGATTGAAGAAGAAAGTAAGTTTATGCTGTTTGAAAGCGGAGAGCGAAAGCTGAGCACAGATCAGCAGGAGAAAAACATCGAAATCTTTAAGCAGCAGCCAAACTCTACGATTATTGTAGCAGAAGAAGACGAGATGCTTGTGGGATATATAGCTGCAACAGGGGGGGAAGCTAACCGAAACGCTCACATCGCTTCTCTAACATTAGGTATTCGAAAGACGTTTCAAAATCAAGGGATTGGGACAGCTTTAATCGGTGCACTTGAAGAATGGGCGAGAGAACACCGTATTCATCGTCTTGAACTGACAGTCGCTATACAGCATGAAAAGGCTCTTTCTTTATATGACAAAGTAGGATTTGAAATTGAAGGAACAAAAAAACATTCACTGCGAATTGGCGGTTTGTTTATTGATGAGTACTATATGTCTAAATTGCTCAACTAAAAAAGAAACGACGTTTAAAGACGCCGTTTCTTTTTTTAGCTTCCTCTATAAATTTGGTATCCCCACGGTGACACAAGCAAAGGGACGTGATAATGTTCTTGTTCAGAAGACAATCCGACTCGAACAGAAACCTGATTTAAAAAGGGGGGATTTGTTGTTTGGACCTCTTGTTTTTTATAATATTCCCCAATATGAAACAGAAGTTCATAATCTCCTGATTCAAACGCTTCAGAAGAGAAGAGCGGAGTTACTAACCTCCCGTCTTCATTTGTAGTACCCTGTGAAATTTTTATTCGTTTACTTTCCGACTGAATATGATAAAAATCAACTTTGACAAAAGCAGCCGGACATCCGTGGGTAAGATCTAAAATATGCGTTGTGATTTTAGTCATGCTCGTTTCTTTGTCTCCTTATCTTCAGTAATTTTATCAGTTAAGCGAAAGAAAGCAATTTTATATACTTCTTCTAACGCTGTATCAAACTCTGTTTGCTCGGTATTTAGTAAACGACTTTGCATTGCCTCGTAGATATCTTCTTTTTGTTTGCCTCGTACTGCCAAAATAAAAGGAAAAGGAAACTTCTCCATATACGTTCCATTGAGAGAAGAAAACTGTTCATACTCATCTTGCGTTAAGTTTTGTAAGCCTGCTTTGGTTTGTTCTTCAGTAGAAGCAGATGTCATGGCAATATTTTCACCTAGATTTGGATGAGCTTGCAGCAGCTGCAGCTGTTTTTCTACAGATGCTTGCGCTACAATTTCTTTCATCATGGCATGAAGTTGTTCAACGGAAGAGAAAGGGCCTTTAGAATAAGCCTCTTCTGCAACCCAAGGTGAATGTTCAAATATATCACCAACTAGTGAAACAAAATGCTGCTTGCTAAGCTGATTTACATACTGCACGGATACATTATTCATACTACACCACCTTTATTTTATTTCTGAATAATCTGTCTTCTCCAAAGAGACAGAAGGTACTTTTCGTTCAAATGCTGCGTTAAAAAAGAGATTTAATAAAATGGCAGCCAAACTTCCCGTGATAACTCCATCACTTACAATTACGCGCAAAGCATTTGGGAGCTGAGCGAATAAATCAGGTACCACCGTTACACCAAGGCCGAGTGAAAGAGAGCACGCAATAATCAGCAAATTTTCTTGTTTAGACAAATCAACAGCACTTAGCATTTTGATGCCTGATGAAATAACTAAACCAAACAATACGACCATTGCTCCTCCTAAAACAGGGGTGGGAATAATGGTTGTAAAAGCAGCTATTTTCGGAACAAGCCCCAGTAATACGAGAATGAAGCCGGCTACTACCACTACATTTTTTGTTTTCACTTTCGATAATTGAACCAGTCCTACATTCTGAGCGAATGTATTGTAAGGGAAAGCATTAAATAGCCCTCCAAGAACAATGGCGATTCCTTCGGCACGGTAGCCTTTTGTAAAATCCTTTTCCGTTAATTCCCGATCACACAGCTTTCCTAACGCTAAAAATACGCCTGTAGACTCAATAATAATGACCAAGCATACGAGAATCATTGTTAAAATAGGGCCGATTTCAAAAGTGGGCATCCCAAAATAAAAAGGAGTGGGAACGTGCAGCCAAGAAGCTTCATTAAAATTAGTGAAATCAACTTTTCCCATTAATACAGCGGCTATTGTTCCGGCTACAATTCCAATCAACACAGAAAGAGAACGAAGAAAACCGCTGAAAAATCGATTTAAAATTAAAATAAGCGCTAGAACACCAAAAGAAAGAAGAAGATTAGAAAGAGAACCAAAATCTTTGCTTCCCACTCCTCCTGCCATATTTCGGACAGCGGATGGTACAAGCGATAAACCAATCATCGTCACAACCGTTCCGGTGACAACGGGAGGGAAAAATTTAATAATTTTGCCTAAAAAACTTGCTGCCAGTACGATGAAAATACCACCGGCAATAATCGCTCCGTAAACAGCGCTAATTCCATATTGAGTTCCAATTGCAATCATAGGAGTCACCGCTACAAATGAGCTTCCGAGTACAACAGGAAGACCAATACCAAACCACCTGTTCGTCCATGCCTGCAGCAGCGTAGCTAGTCCGCATGTTAGTAAATCAATGGCCACAAGATAGGATAAGTCATGGGTATTTAAATTCAATGCGCGCCCCACCATCAGCGGAACGAGAATGGCACCCGCATACATAGCAAGTACGTGCTGTAATCCCAATGAAGCTAGCCGAAACGGTCGATTTTGGTTATTCACCTAAAAACCTCCTTTAATTATATCACATGTAATGTCAATAAATATTACATTTATAATGATACATTAATAGTAAAATGTTTTTTAAGGGATGTCATTAGTTAAGTTGACTAAAAACAAAGGATTCGATATCTACTTTTTTACAATGTATAGAGAAGTAGGTAAGCTATCTTGTAAAAAGATGTTACATTAATTTTTGGTACCAACTCTTAATAGTAAGTGATATAATTTTTGTATATATTTTCAAATAATAGAGGGAAGAGGAAATGTTTATGTATAATCTTGCGGCTCACGTATGTAAATTTTTATTAAAAAGAAGAGGTAAGCTTTACATAAGGAATAAAGAGTCTTTACCAACAGACACAGGTTTTGTGATCGCTTGTTCGCATAAGGGATGGGTAGACGTTGTAGCGCTTGGTGCGGCTATTTTGCCTCACCAAATTCATTTTATGGCAAAAAAGGAGCTTTTTAATCATATACTCACTAGTAATGTATTAAAAAAACTCAACGCATTCCCAGTAGATCGTAACAACCCGGGACCCAGCAGCATTAAAACACCTATTAAATTAGCAAAAGAAGGACATATCGTCGGGATTTTTCCTAGCGGCACGCGAACAGAGAAAGACGTTCCCTTAAAAAGAGGAGCAGTCACTATAGCAAGTATAGCAAAGGTTCCTATTGTACCCGCGGTTTACAAAGGACCCGCAAATGTAAAAGAACTATTTTCGAAGGTTCCTATTGTTATCTCCTTTGGAAAACCTATCTACCTTGGAGAAGATAAACTGACAAAAGATCGCCTTGCCGACGTGTCAAACCATTTAACAGCTTCAATTCGTGCGTTAGAGGAAACGGCAAGATAACTTCATAGCGGAGGTGCATCATGAAGGATTGGGTACAGAGAAAGTTAAACAATGTAATTAGTGATGATGTGCAAGCAAAAATGAAAGAAAAGATGGCTGAAAGTGGCGTAACCGTTCCTATATCCGCTTCTATGCTCATGCGAATTTTTCAAAAGCAAATGACAAAGCAAGATCAAATTCAGCAATTCTCTATTTCATTTCAAGACTCCTATATTCACGTGAATGGAATTATTAAAAAATTTCTGGTGAGAATTCCATTTTCCATTGTGCTAGAACCTCTTGAGGCAAAAGAACGTACGCTTCTATTCAAAATCCATGAAATGAAACCTCTTAATCAAAATTGGATCAACTATCGAATTTTTCACAAGCCGCCTGTTACTACGTATGAAGAAAAACAAATTCATATCAATCTCAATGAAATTGATAAAGTGAAGGTCATTCCAGTAGGGAAAATCAAACAATTTTCAATACAAGATGAAAAGCTTCGAGTGAAAATTGGTTTATAAATAGTTATAAATAAAATGTAGAAATAGTTTTTTTAGAAAGAAAACCTTTTCAATTCAGCACTTAATTCGATTAGGTGCTATTTCTTTATAATTTTTATAAAATTTTTAGAATTTTTCGTCTCTAACTATTGTGACACTCTTCCCTAAAGTTGTACAATGTAACTTATATAGAGGTTTAAGCGAAAAACCCGTAAATATAAAGAGCAAGGAGAAACAACTATGACAACTTATTCAATCGATGTAACACTAAGTCAAACAAAAAAAGAAAAGCCCCAATCTGATCAATTGCAATTCGGGAAAGTCTTTACGGACCATATGTTCATTATGGATTATACAGAAGGCCAAGGATGGCACGATGCTCGTATTGTCCCTTATCAACCTATCACATTAGATCCGGCATCCATGATCTTTCATTATGGGCAGTCTGTTTTTGAAGGACTAAAAGCATATGTAACAAAAAAAGAGCAAGTATTATTATTTAGACCAGATGAGAACTTCAAACGTTTAAATAAATCAAACGATCGTCTTTGTATTCCTCATGTTGATGAAAACTTAGCGCTAGAAGCGTTAAAGCAGCTGATTAAAATTGACCGCGAATGGATTCCTACTGCTGAAGGTACATCACTATACATTCGCCCGTTTGTCATCGCAACAGAGCCTTACTTAGGAGTAGCGCCATCTGACCGCTATCAATTTATCATTATTCTTTCTCCAGTTGGTTCATATTACAAAGAAGGGATTGCTCCTGTAAAAATTGCGGTTGAAAGCGAATTTGTTCGTGCTGTAGCCGGAGGGACAGGGACAGCTAAAACAGGCGGAAACTATGCTTCAAGTTTAAAAGCTCAGCAGCTTTCTGACTCAAAAGGCTATTCACAAGTACTGTGGTTAGACGGAGTTGAACGCAAGTACATTGAAGAAGTAGGAAGCATGAATATTTTCTTCAAAATCGATGGAGAAGTAGTAACGCCATCTGTGAACGGAAGCATTTTGGAAGGAATTACGCGTAAATCTATCATTGAGCTGCTAAAACACTGGGATATGCCTGTAACTGAGCGCCGTATTTCTATGGAAGAAATTAAGCAAGCTTATTCCGAAGGCAAACTAGAAGAGGCATTTGGAACAGGTACAGCTGCAGTTATTTCTCCAATTGGCGAACTATTTTGGAATAACGAGAAAATGGTCATCAACGATGGAAACACAGGAGAAGTATCACAAAAACTGTATGACACTCTAACAGGTATTCAAAATGGTACAGTGGAAGACCCATTCGGCTGGGCAGTGGAAGTAGAATAAATTTCGGTAGTCAAATATCTTTTTACGTAAAAGAAGCGGACAGCTCCCGCTTCTTTTTTTATTGCCGAATAGTCCAAAAGAAACGAGTTATTTTTTGGATATTTAGAACTATTTATATACTTTTATTGTAAATAAAATATAATTATCCTTATAAAAGCAATACTTTGTCTTTATTGAAATTCACAGCATTACTTATTCGTTATAAGGGGGAACAAAATGCTTTTTTATCACATGATGAAAAAATTAAACAGCTGGCTTCACACTTAGCTGAACGACTCAAAAGAGAATTAAGCCAAGAAACCTCAGATGAACAAATGCACGTGCTCATTGGCTATTTGTTTGCTTCTCGTTTAATCGAGCACCGTCCTACGGGTTATTACGTAAGGTCTCAATACCCTGAGCAGCTAAAAGATTTATATGAAACTTTACACGTCCATCAATAAATTATCTCTTCCTCTTTTGTCCTATATCGTGTAGAATTTTAGAAAATATATGATTTTCTAGTTGATGGCAGAGCTAGGATATAGCAAGGTGTGGCATTTACCTTTAAATGATTAAGTAATGGCTTTAGAGGTGAATAATGTTAGCGCAGATCAAAGAAATGAGTTTAGATAAAAATCGTCGTAATCCACATTACCGCGTATTGTTGCAGTGTCCAGACGGGAGTGAACTATTCATTCACTTTAATTATACATACCGATCAAAAACATATTGGTCAAGAGATGTATATTACAACAATGTTCATAAAAAATCTCAGCTTGCTTGGTATACCCAAAGCGTAGAAGGAATGACGGCTCAGCAGTTTCTTGAAGAGCTAGGAGCCAAGGTAAATGAACATTTCGATTTTACACTGGGACGATAACTAAAAAAAGCACCCCTTCATAAGGGGTGCTTTTTTTGGTTGTTTTACACAAATAAGGACAGAATAATGTATATTCTCTTTTTTTGAAATGAAAGGCAGAATGTTCATGGCGCAAATTGTAATGTGGGTGTTTTTTATCGGTTCTTGGCTATTGCTTTTTGCAGTGGATAAAGAGCGAGTGAAGCGGTATATGGCTGTATCACTATTTGGAGTGGTATTGTTAACGATGGTTTTTCAAATTGCAGATGGCTTTAACTGGTGGGAAGTGAATAAAACTCTTTTTTTTCTTCGTTAATATGACGCCTTTTCCTTTTGGCATATTTATAATAGGCACGCTTTTTATTTTTTATTTTACCTATCCTGGCTTTTGGATATTTATGATTATCAATTCAGCATTTGATTTGTTTCAAGCATTTGTTATGAATCCTATTTTTGAAAAGCTAAATATTTATACACTGAAGGAAATGAATCATTTTTTATACTTTGTACTAATGATGGTTATTGCTGTTCTACTTTTTCTTTATCATAAGTGGCAAGATACTGCGTTTAAGTTATCTATCAAGTAATAGAGAGACGGGTTGTGTTTTATCGCTAACTTTTATATAATGAGCGTATAAAACCCTCTATTTATATCGGAAATAGAGGTGTTTTTACTATGAAAAAGATACAAAATGGCAAAATATCTGCGGATGAATATCATTTTTCGCAAAAAAATTAAAATAATGTAAAAGTTTATGTTAAAATGGCAATATTGCGTGAACGAATTAACTAAATTTACGCAAGAATGCTATTTACATACGTAAGAAGGAGAGAGATTTAAGATGGCAAAGACGTTAATTTTTGGACATAAAAATCCTGACACAGATACAATCTGTTCTGCAATTGCATACGCTGATTTAAAGAATAAATTAGGTGTAGACGCTGAACCAGTTCGATTAGGCGATATTAACGGTGAAACGCAATTTGCTCTTGAAAAGTTCAACGCTGAACTACCACGTTTCGTTGATGAAGTATCTAAAGAAACAAATGAAGTTATTTTAGTGGACCACAACGAACGCCAGCAAAGTGCAAACGATATTGATCAAGTTCGTGTGCTTGAAGTAATTGATCATCACCGTATTGCTAACTTTGAAACAGCAGATCCTTTATACTATCGTGCAGAGCCAGTTGGATGTACGGCAACGATCTTAAACAAGATGTATAAAGAAAACGGCGTAGAAATCGAACCTAACATCGCAGGTCTTATGCTATCAGCTATCATTTCTGATTCTTTATTATTCAAATCACCAACTTGCACAGACCAGGACGTTGCAGCTGCTAAAGAATTAGCGGAAATTGCAGGCGTAGATGCAGAAGAGTACGGATTAGCAATGCTGAAAGCTGGAGCTGACTTAGGCGATAAAACAGCTTCACAATTAATTTCATTAGATGCTAAAGAATTCAGCATGGGTACAAGCAAAGTAGAAATTGCCCAAGTGAATGCAATTGACGTAAACGACGTTTTAGTGCGCAAAATTGAATTGGAAGAAGCTATTACTAAAACAATCGAAGAAAAAGGATTACAATTATTCCTTTTAGTTGTTACAGATATTTTAAACAGCAACTCTACTGCATTAGCATTAGGTTCTGCTGCTTCAAAAGTAGAAGAAGCATACAACGTAACGCTTGAAAACAATACAGCTGTCTTAGAAGGCGTTGTATCACGTAAAAAACAAGTAGTGCCTGTATTAACATCTGTATTTGCTTAATGAAAAAAACGGTTCGTGTCTAGACACGAACCGTTTTTTTGTCCATTTGCACGTCAAGCCAATTTAGTATATCTTCTATCACTTCATCTTTATTTAATTCATTAAGCAACTCATGACGGCACTGTGTAAAAAAGCGGTAGCTTACGTCCTGCAATCCAGCTTTTTTAAAGTCGTTATATACTTTGAGTACCCCTTTTGTATAGCTGCCTACTGGGTCATGTTCTCCAGATATTAAATAAACAGGCAGGTTTGATGGTACTAGCTTTATATTAGCTAAGTTAGAGATTTGTTTGATTCCTGTTAATAAGTCATAGAAAAATCCCGCTGTGAAAACTCCTCCGCAGTAAGGGTCATTTACATATAAATCTACAGCCTCATTATCTTGACTTAACCAATCAAAAGGTGTTCGAGCAGGATGAAAGGATTTGTTATACTGTCCAAAAGAAAGTTTATCAAGCAATGGACTAGCAGATCGTAATCCTTTTCTTTTTTTCTCTATTGTCGCAGCTAATATGCCGCCCTTCAGTGAAAGGGAAGGAATGCTGCCAGTACCTGAGAGCATCACACCATGAATGTGCTCTGTATTCAATTGAATATATCTTCTCGTTAGAAAAGAACCCATGCTGTGACCGAAAAGAAAGATTGGTAGACCGGAGTGTTCCGTTGAAATGTGATTAGTCAAAGCAATCATGTCGTAAACTACGGTGTCAAAACCATTTTCTTCAGCAAAAAAACGCTTTTCTTCATCTTTTAAAGCTGTTTGACCGTGACCGCGGTGATCATTTCCATATACGATGTAGCCATGTTGAGTTAATACATTAGCAAAGTATTCGTAGCGTCCAATATGTTCGGCCATCCCATGGGCTATTTGAACAACGCCTTTTGCAGAATTGTTTTCAACATCCCATTTTTGTGCAAATATTTCTTTTTCCTGATGACCTCTGTAATAAAAGGATTGTTTCATGTTCAGCATCCACCTTCCGTCCCCCTTGTAAAATAAGGGATATATGTATATATTATACTAATTTATGCGGGTGATTTTACTATTTTGAAATAAAAAATGATTATTTTGTCATAAACCTTTACAAACCTTTATGTGATTTGTTAAATTAGTATTTATATTAAAAATTATTAAACAATTTAAAAAGATTCAGTTTTTAATAGGTTAGATGAATACGGAGGGAATTATTGTGGCAGAATTAAGAAGTAACATGATCAAAAAAGGATTCGACAGAGCACCGCACCGCAGCCTACTGCGTGCAGCTGGTGTAAAAGAAGAGGATTTCGGCAAACCGTTTATTGCGGTTGTCAATTCATATATTGATATTGTACCAGGTCATGTTCACTTGCAAGAGTTTGGTAAAATCGTAAAAGATGCGATTCGCGAAGCTGGTGGCGTACCTTTTGAAATGAACACTATCGGTGTAGATGACGGTATTGCGATGGGACATATCGGTATGCGCTATTCATTACCAAGTCGTGAAATCATTGCTGACTCAGTTGAAACGGTAGTATCTGCTCACTGGTTTGATGGAATGGTATGTATTCCAAACTGTGATAAAATTACGCCTGGGATGTTAATGGCTTCGTTGCGTCTGAATATTCCGACAGTTTTTGTTAGCGGCGGACCAATGAAGGCTGGCGTAACGAGCGACGGTCGTAAGATTTCTCTTTCTTCAGTATTTGAAGGCGTAGGAGCTCATCAAGCGGGTAAACTTGATGATAAAGGATTGCTTGAATTAGAACAATTCGGCTGTCCGACATGCGGATCTTGTTCAGGAATGTTTACAGCGAACTCAATGAACTGCTTAGCTGAAGCGTTAGGACTTGCTTTACCTGGAAATGGTACAATCTTAGCAGTTGCTCCTGAACGTAGAGAATTCGTTAAAAAATCAGCTAAACAGCTTATGGAATTAATTAAATTAGATTTAAAACCACGTGATATCGTAACAGAAAAAGCAATCGACAACGCGTTTGCTTTGGACATGGCGTTAGGTGGTTCTACAAATACAGTTCTTCATACGCTAGCTCTTGCGAATGAAGCTGAAATTGAGTATCCATTAGAGCGTATTAATGAAGTGGCAGAACGCGTGCCTCACTTGGCAAAACTGGCTCCGGCTTCTGATGTATTTATTGAAGACTTACATGAAGCAGGAGGCGTATCAGCTGCTTTAAACGAGCTATCTAAAAAAGAAGGGGCTCTTCATTTAGATACTATGACAGTTACTGGGAAAACGCTAGGTGAAAACATTGCTGGATGCGATGTAAAAGATTATAACGTTATCCATCCAATCGATAAGCCGTTTACCGAAAAAGGCGGACTTGCTGTATTGTTTGGTAACTTAGCTCCAGACGGCGCGATCATTAAAACAGGCGGTGTTCAAGATGGCATTACTCGCCACGAGGGACCGGCAATTGTATTTGAGTCTCAAGACGAGGCGCTGCACGGTATTGCTAACGGCAAAGTAAAAGAAGGACATGTCGTAGTCATTCGTTATGAAGGACCAAAAGGCGGCCCGGGAATGCCTGAAATGCTAGCTCCAACTTCTCAAATCATGGGAATGGGACTAGGTGCAAAAGTAGCTCTATTAACGGACGGACGCTTCTCTGGCGCTTCTCGTGGATTATCAATTGGCCACGCATCTCCAGAAGCTGCTGAAGGCGGCCCGCTAGCATTTGTCGAAGATGGCGACCACATCGTGATTGACATTGAAGATCGTTCGATGAATGTTCAAGTTTCTCCAGATGTTTGGGAAGAACGAAAAGCAAACTGGAAAGGCTTTGAGCCAAAAGTGAAAAAAGGCTATCTTGCAAGATATTCTAAACTTGTAACTTCTGCAAGCACAGGCGGAATTATGAAAATCTGATAGTACAAAAAAGGCTCTCAGTAGAGAGCCTTTTTCTTTACTGAAGTAACTGTGTACAAGAGGATTTTTAAAACGTAAATTCTTTTTTCATTATAACGTGTGGAATACCGTCTTCCATAAATACATCAGAAACAGTCTTATACCCTAATTTATGATAAAATGATTCAGCTTGAACTTGACCGTGAAGCTTAGCTTGAGTTAATCCTTCTTTTTTCGCTGCTTCTTCCAAGCTGGCCACCACTTCTTTTCCGAGCCCGTATTTTCTAAATTCCTTTAATACGCATATCCGCTCTATTTTGGCGTAATCGTCTACTATGCGGAATCTACCAGAAGCTGCCGGTTCATTGTTATAGTAAATCAACATATGTTTTGCCGTTTCCTCATGTTCATCAAATTCATCTTTTAATGGCACGCCTTGTTCTTCAACAAACACTGTTTTACGTATATGACATACTTCTTCAAGCTGCTCTTTTGTTGTAACTTGCTTAATTTTCATTAAAATCCTTCCTTTGCTGCGAATTTATGATTCTTTTTTGTATAATAAAGATATCTGATATGAAAGAGTATAAAGGAAAAACAAAATGTTGTAAATGCAACAAAAAACAAACAAGTGAAATATTACATACATGATGTTTTAATTTCTCGCTGTTTGAACTGTATGAGTAGCATTAAATTTAAATGCTGAGCGAAATATAATCAAAAAATAGCACTTCAGCTTTTAACAAACTTTAGAAAGAATTAAAATCAACTGGAACATGTTAAAAAAGGAAAGAAAAGGGATTATGAAGCGCCGTGGCTTTACATAACTTGTAAAAAGAGAAATATTCATAATAGTAGTGGGATGAAAAAGGGGAATGTATCATGCAAATAACCTTAGTGTATAAAGATGAGCAATCGAATAAATTTTGGAAAGTTGAAAGAAGAGACAGCAAGTTAGTGATTCACTTTGGAAAAGTTGATACAGCTGGCCGCATGCAAGTAAAAGAGTTTGCTTCCGCAGAAGCTTGTGAAGCGGAAGCTGAAAAGCTGATTCGTGCAAAATTGAAGAAAGGATATAAGCCTTTAACTTGTTCGATGCAAGTAATGAAAGACAGCATGATGTCAGAGGCTCTCTTTTGGGACCTGATAAAAAAGGCGAAGTCAAAATTAGATGTCGACGAGCAAATGGAATGGCTCCGCTCCACGCTAGCAAAGCGTTCTGAAAAGGACATTTTCCGCTTTGATCAGCTGTTAAATCAGCATTTTGATCACTCCTATACTTCTTCATTGTGGGCAGCAGCTTATATTGTAATGGGCGGTTGTTCAGATGATTGTTTTGATTATTTTAGAGCGTGGCTTTTATATCAAGGAAAAGACATATATTATAAAGCAATTGAATCTCCTGAGACGATGATTTCTGTACTTCAACCACTAGAAGCAGAAGGCTATGCTCCTCAATTAGAAGAATTACTTTCTGTAGCGTGTGAAGCTTATGAAGAAAAAACAGGTTTAGATAACGACTACTATTATGATAAATATGACCAGTTTGATCCAATGTGGTACGATGAGCAAGATTTGGATCTTGATTGGGATGAAGATGATGAGGATGGTTTACAGCTGCGATTCCCTGTGCTTTGGAGTCGCTATTGGAACAATCATCTCGAATATTAAAAAGAGGAGATGAAAACCTTTAAACAGATTTTCATCTCCTCTTTTCTTATTTTGATAGAGTACGTGAAGGACCGGCCGAAGACAGTTTTGTTTTTTTGTTTAGCATACTGTTCATAATCATTCCGATTACGATTACCATCATACCAGCTAAAGCTATCCCTGTTGGCACACGCCCATTTAATAAAATCACTTCTCCAAACACTGTAAAAATCATGCTGCCCGATTGAGTTGCTTCGACAGCTCCCAGCAAAGCTAAATTTTCTTTTGCCAAGTCTGTTGCGTGAAAGAACGTCATCGTCGCAATTACACCTGAACTCATCGCTAATATAACAGCTTGCGAAAATTGAGGAGCTGTTGGCATACCAGTTGTATAAAATCCATATATCGCATAGATGATACTTAGCGGTATACTGCCGATAGCCATACCTAAAACACGTTGAAATGTATCTAATTTTCCTTTGCAAACTTCCATCATTTTTCGATTTCCAAGCGGATATAAAAAAGCAGCCATGACGACAGGGAGAAAACCCAACACAAACTGTGAAAGCGTGATGTTTTCAGCTTCTTTAACTTGCATGAGAATCACACCCGCTAAAATAAACGTTGAAATACCAAGCGTTTTGAGTGGAATGTTTCCTCTTACTTTTTTGTTTCCGTCTGCAGTTTGAATCGTTACATAGAAAAGTGGAGAAATGAGCGCACCTGCCAAGATCGTTACTTGCCACGTTCCAGCTATAAGCCATGACGGTCCAAAAAGTGAAGAAAAACTTAATAATGAATAAAATCCAATTCCTGCAAGAGTTCCCCAGCCTAACCAAGCGAAAGGATGCTTTTTCATTTCCATCCATAATGGTGTAAACTTCTTTTGTACAAGTACTAAAATGAGTAAAATAGGTAGTGCTAATAAAAAACGAAGAGATGCTGTCCAAGCCCAGCTTGTTCCAGATACATTCATGGCACGATTCACAATAAATGTAGCAGAAAAGAACATAGACGAGAGAAGCCCCCATAAAATTGCTTTCATACTTTTTCCTCCTAATTAATAAAAATACCTAAATGTACATTATAGTATACTTAGATACAAAAAAAGTGTATCATAATATACAAAAGAAAGGAAGAAAAAAATGCATTCAGAAGAAATGATGAAAAAGGTAGGCAACGAGCTTAGAAAAATAAGAACACAGCGAGAATTCACACTCGATGAATTAGCAGATAGGACGGGAGTCAGCAAACTCACGTTAGGGAAAATTGAAAGAGGGGAGACTAATCCAACCCTAGGAGTAATGTGGAAAATAACAACAGGTTTAAATATCCCTTTAACTAAATTAGTGTCAGTAGAACCTTCAGTGGCTGTATCTAAGTGCGGAGAAGGTTTTTCTCTCAAAGGACCGGACGAAGCGTGGAAAGTAGAATTTATTTTTCAAAATCAAATAGATTCAACTATTGAAATGTACCGAGCCTTTCTTTCTCCTCTCGCTACATACTATCCCGAACCTCATCATAAAGGATTAATTGAAGTAGCAACGGTAATGGAAGGAAGAATTGAAATGAAAATAGAAGAAGAGCTATACGAACTAAAACAATTTGACTCTATAAAATTTGAAGGAAGTCATGTACACTCATACAAAAATCTTGAAGAACGTCCCGCTGTTCTGCATTTACTGCTAAAATATGAGGAGTAAAACGGCAGAGCCGCAGTAAAACGAACCATAAAAAATGATTCGTTTTACTGCGGCTCTAATAGCTGTTTATTCATCAGCTTGTTTTGATAGCTAATATATTTTTTCACTCTAATGATAATTAATGAATATTCTTCAATCAAACGGTGGATAGATTGAACCATACACTCTGGGTAATGATGTTTTTTCTGTAAATATACTTTATACTTTCGAATTTGCCTTTCGAAATATAAAATCACTTGTTCGGGCGTTTTTACCAGTAAAGATTGCATGTATTCATTTACTTGCGTTTCAAGAAACGAATAGCGATTCGTGATAAAAAATGTCTTCATCTTATTTTCCTCCCTATATGTTATTGGTACAAAAAAGAAACCCTTGTGCTAGGATTTCTTTTTTGCTTTTTATTTGAATCAGCTGTACACAACTTTTAGGCACTGATACTCGAAATCGAAGACTGTCTATATTTTTTTATTTTGCATTT
Organism: Bacillus sp. ILBB4; assembly: GCF_035064545.1. Classification (NCBI taxonomy): domain Bacteria; kingdom Bacillati; phylum Bacillota; class Bacilli; order Caryophanales; family Bacillaceae; genus Bacillus; species Bacillus sp. ILBB4. Next base: position 84,920 of record NZ_JAIQVD010000004.1, read on the forward strand.
TATATATGTAGGCGTTTCGCCGAAAAGATTTGCTACATGTGCAATAGCTCCATAATACGTTTTAGCATCCATCATTTCTTTATTCACAATATAGTCATAAAGGGATGATTCAATATCATCAACAAAAGCTAAAATGTGACGCTTTTCGAATAGGAGTTGATAAAGTTCATTAATTAAGTATGGGCTTTGATCAAATTTGTCTTGCAGCTGCTCTACTCGGTACTTCGTCATAGGCACTTCACACAAGATAATGTATCGTAACTCTTCTAAAAATAATTTATTCATCTTCCTCACATCCCTATTCTGTTAATAATTATATAATAGCACTATGCCTTCATATTTGGAAGCGTTTTCAATGGATTAATTTTAATATTTTTTTCTCCTCATTTCCTTTCATTTTTTCTTTTCTTACGTGAATTATCTGTAGTATAGTTCGTTTCACGTAAAGACTCTAGCTAATTGTTAAACTACCTGACATACTTTTTTGAAAATTTTATTATTGATGTTAAAAACTCTTACATACCTAAGCGGAAATACCTTAAAGATAACGTCCTGTGAGTCAGAATAGTCTTTAATTGTGATAAAATAAAAAATGGAAAATACATCATATAGGAGAGAGGCTATGGAAAAAGATCATATTTCAGAGCTTAAGATTTTAAAAGACATTGCCGAGATTTTAAATGAAGGCACTAATTTACATACAATGCTTCAAGATACTCTTTTAAAACTGCTGCAAATAACAGATTTACAAACAGGATGGATCTTTTTTATTGACGAAAATGGAAAACATGAGATGATTGCCGCTCAGCATTTGCCGCCCGCTTTATTAAATAAAACCGCTCAGCCTATGTGTAACGGAAGCTGCTGGTGTGTTGATCGGTATATGGATGGCCGGCTTCAAAAAGCGTCTAATATTATGGAGTGCAAGAGACTTGAAGATTCCGTCATTCATGAGTGGGGGGATACACACGACATTACCCATCACGCAACGGTTCCCTTACAAGCAGGGGATGAGCGCTTTGGATTATTAAATGTAGCTGCCCCCCATAAAATTCATTTTGAACAGCGAGAGCTTGATTTATTAGGATCTGCCGCTCTTCAAATTGGCACGGCTATCAAGCGGATTAAGCTGACTCGATCTCAGCAGGAAGTAAAACTTATTGAAGAAAGAAACAGATTGGCCAAAGATCTTCACGATTCTGTTAATCAGCTGTTATTTTCGATTAATGTCACAGCCAAAGCCGGAAGCAGCTTGGCGACAGATGTGCAGTTAAAAGAGACTTTTTCCTTAATCCAAGAAACCGCTCAGCATGCTCAAGTGGAAATGAAAGCATTAATTTGGCAGCTTCGTCCTCAAGGATTAGAAAACGGCATTGTCAGTGCGTTAAAAAGCTATGGTCAAATGCTAGGGCTTAACGTAAAAGAACAAATTAAAGGAGTGTCCGTTTTGCCTGCTGTGATTGAAGAGACACTGTGGAGAGTCGGGCAAGAAGCTTTTAATAATTGCCGAAAGCATGCGGGTATAGCAGATGTACATTTAAACGTAAATATAAGCAAAGAACAAGTGATCATGAAAGTCCGAGATAGCGGCAATGGGTTTATGTATAGCGCTTCAGCAGAATTGCCGACGCTTGGGTTAAAAACCATGCAGGAGCGAATAAACAGATTAAATGGAAAACTATCTGTTACAAGCAGCATAGGAAACGGAACGGTTGTGGAAGTATCTATTCCTCTTTCATAACGGAAAGGAGCGCACATGAAAATAAAGATTCTAATCGCAGATGATCACCACGTTGTCCGAAAAGGACTTGTCTTTTTCTTACAGACGCAGTCAGACTTAGAGATTGTAGGAGAAGCTTCTAACGGAGAGGAAGCTTTAAAGTTAGCAATATCCCTAGAGCCCCATATTGTTTTAATGGATTTATCGATGCCGGTTCTCGACGGAATCGAAGCAACAAAAGAATTAAAAAAACAAGCACCGCATATACAAGTTATGATTTTAACAAGCTTTTCGGATCAAGATCATGTGATACCGGCACTAGAAGCTGGAGCTTCAGGCTATCAGCTAAAAGAAAGTGACCCAGATGAACTTGTAGCAGCTATTCGAAAGCTAATGGATGGAGAAAATCAGCTTCATCCAAAAGTCACCACACACTTGTTAACACGATTAACCAAACGCACCGAAAAGCAAGTCAATTTTATTGACCACTTAACGAAACGAGAAAAAGACGTATTAAAAGAAATTGCAAAAGGTAAAAGCAACAAAGAAATTGGTACTTCCTTACACATTACGGAAAAAACAGTAAAAACACATGTATCTAATATTTTATCCAAGCTTGGGGTTCAAGACCGTACGCAAGCTGCTCTATATGCTGTGCAGCACGGCATTTCCTAACCTACGACTTTAGTTGTAGGTTTTTCTCTGTGCTTCTCCGTCTATATTGGTAGCTTTCTTTCTATCAATAGCATGACGAAAAAAAGTTCAATCATCCCTATACTATACATATAACCAAACGACAGAGGAGTAGATAAATATGAACATACTTATTATGAATGGAAGTCCTAGAGAAACAGGCCGAACAACACAAGTGACGAGAGAGCTTCACAAAAGTTATCAAAGTTCTTTTTTAGATTTAAGTAAATTATCGCTTCCTATATTCACAGGTGAACCTCATCAGTATGAAACAGAAGAAGTACAAGAGCTAATTGAAAAAATAGAAAAAGCAGATGGTATTTTGCTTGCGACGCCCGAGTACCACGGAGCTATGAGCGGAGCGTTAAAAAACGCGTTTGACTTCTTAAACAGTGCGTATTTTGCGCATAAGCCCGTAGCACTTTTAGCAGTATCAGGAGGAGGAAAAGGAGGCATTAATGCTTTAAATAACCTTAGAACCGTTACACGCGCCTTGTATGCGAATGTTCTATCTAAGCAGTTGGTATTAGACCCTGCAGACATCGTGGAAAAAGGGACTTTACGAAAAAACGCAGCTGACGGAATTCATGAATTAGTTAATGAGCTGACTCTGTATACACAAGTGTCTAAGCAAATTTTAGAAGCTAAGCAAAATGTTTGATGAAGGCGCTCCATAAAGACCTGCGCTTTCAAGCCGTAGTAGCTGCTAATGTTTTATCCTCTATCGGCTCCGGTATTACGATGCTTGCCATTCCTTTACTGTTAGTTGCATCTCCACATGGAAATAGACTATTTGGCACGATTATGCTGATTATGACGGTGATTAGCTTTATGGCTACTCCGTATATAGGTGTTCTTATTGATCGAATGTCACGAAAGAAACTGCTGTTAACCGTAGAATTGATAGGTTTTATCACGGTCATGTTATTTGTAATCGTCGGTTTTGTTACAGATTATTCAACGATTCACTACGTAATTTTGTACGGAACCGGAAACCTTTACTACACGTTTTTTTATCCAACGATTTTCGCTTTAAATCAAGAAGTTTTTTCAAAAGATGCGTTTCAATCATTAAACAGTATCATGGAAATACAAGGTCAGCTATCGAGTATGCTTGCAGGCGCTGTGGCCAGTCTAGTCATTACTCGTTGGTCGCTTCAGTGGATTTTAACAGTCGATGCAGCTACGTATATAGCTGCATTCCTTTGTCTATGGAGTATTCCATATAAACAAAGCAGTGAACGAAGCCACAAGAAACACACTGCCATGAAAGAAGGTTTAACATTTATAAAAGAAAATCGCTCCGTCTCTATTTTTTTACTGCTTTCTTTTATGCCTTTCATCGCTGTGATGATGACGAACTATTTATTTCCTATTTATCTGACTCAAGAATTAAAAGCAAGTCCAGCAGCATATGGAATTGAAAGTGCGGTATATGGTTTCGGGGCATTAACGGCAGGGGTATTCATCGTATCTATTATGAAAAGAACAGGCACTGAGCTAGCGGTTATGCTTAATATAAGCCTTTTTGCACTCGGAATATCTATCATCTTCTTTATGAAGTTTTTGCCGGTTTATTTTTCTATTGTGTTTCTTCTTGCTTTTGCAAATGCAGGTACAAGAGTAGCTCGAAATACGTTTATGATGCAAAAAATACCGAATATCATCGTGGGAAGAGTCGACAGCTGTTTTCGCTTTATTACGTTAGGAATTCGGATTTTACTGATTTTCTTCTTTACGTACGTTACGGCTAACGATCGTATAGGACTGGCTTTTTTAGGGCTGAGTCTACTTTTATTATCATCGGCTGGAGCGGGCTGGATACTCTACAAAAGAAAAAAGCGAAAACAGTCTGCATTGCTTAAGAGTGTTTTATAATGTCTGTTGCATGTTATAATAGAGAAATTGACAAATAATGTTCAACGTTTATGACGTTGAACATTATTTGTTCTGAATAGAAATTAAACAGAAACAGCATTGACTGTTATGCGATTGGAAGATTGTGAAGCGATGATAAATAAAACATTAAACAAAGAACAATTAAAAGATTCGTACTCAAGCAGAACGTACTATAGAGGACACACGTATTACAAGCAGGGACGTGTGCTCGACTTGGAATACAATGAACAGACCACTACGTGGACAGCAGCCGTTCGAGGGGCGGAAATGTATACGGTAATGGTTGAACAAAAAGGAAATTCTTTTTATTCATTCTGCGATTGTCCTGCTTATCACGAGTTTTCAGAATGCAAACACGAAGTAGCTGTTTTATTAACCATTTGCGATGAGCGAGCAAAGCCGCAGCCAATTAAAACGAAGCCTTTTCGCCAAAGCAAAGAATACGAGAATGTAAATCTTTTTATCGACTTATTTTCAAGCTATCAGCAAACAATAAGCGACCACAGAAAATATGCAGATAAAGATCCGTTGAAAGTGGAATTTATTTGCAAGTCTTACTCAGAAGAATTTTTACGTTCAGAAGGAATGTACGTGGCGCTTGAAATGAAAGTAGGCGTCGACCGGACGTATGTAGTAAAAAACATTCAAGAATTTTTAACAGACGCTAAAGAATTCAAAACTCACGAATTTACCAAGCGCTTCGAATATGACCCGGCGGAACATTTTTTTATAGAAGAAGATAGGAAAATCATTGAGCTGCTGATGGATATTATGACAAATGAATCATTTTATAAAAATTCTTATTCCATGTATCGTTCGTCTGCAAATAACAGAGAACTAATCATTCCCTCTATCATAGCCAAAGAGTTATTTCAATTGCTCAAAGATCGGAGCTTTATATTTATTCATGACGGGCACTCATATGAAAATATTATCTTTGCTGAAAGCTCAGCTCCTTTTTCGTTTCAATTAAATAAGCACCCGGCAGCTGGATTTGAGTTAGACTTTACTGAACTTCATCAAGCTTCATTTTTTGATCGATACGGGTGGCTATTTTTAAACGGGACGTTTTATGAGCTATCTCAAGATCAGCGTATGCTTCTTGAAGGGCTTCGAAAAACGGCGCCTTTGAAGCCAGTCGTACCTATAGCAGAAGAGCAGATGGGCAATTTTTTATCTCACGTCGTTCCAGGACTAAAAAAAGTGGGGAAAGTGGATATCGCAAAAGAAGTATCCCATCAGATTATTGCACCTGAACTAAAAGCAAAAGTATTTATTGACCAGGAAGATGAACAGCTGTTTGTGACGCTTCGGTACCACTATGGAGAGATTTCAATTAATCCATTTTTACCTCAACCTGAAAAGTACGATAAAATCTTAATACGAGATTTAGAAAAAGAAGACCGCGTGATGGATTTAATTGAAACAGCTCCTTTAAACATTTATAAAAACCAGCTGTATTTAAATCAAGATGAATCATCTTTATATGAATTTTTGTTTCATATTGTTCCAAAGCTTGATGAAATAGCGGATGTGTATATTACAGATGAGATGAAAGATTATGCTTATACGGATTTTTCTGCGCCAGTAACAACGGTTGACATCAAAAACAGCAATGGATTATTAGAAATTAATTTTGATTTAGGAGACATTAATCATCAGACCGTTCAAGATGTTTTAAAATCTGTTTTAGAAAAGAAAAGCTATCATCGTCTAGATAACGGTGCGTTTATTCCTCTTGAAAACGAAGGCTTTGAGCATATTCAAAATCTGTTTCGTGAGCTGAACGTAACCGAGAAAGACTTAAAGGATAACTCATTGCAAGTACCTTTATACAGAGGAATGCAAGTGGAAGAGATTATGAGTGCGGGTGATAAATCAGCGGCTAAGTTCGGCTCAGCATTTAAAAGGTTACTTACACAGCTCAAATCTCCAGAGGAAATGGATTGGGAAGTACCGGAATCCTTGCAGGCATCACTGCGTGATTATCAGTACAATGGGTTTAAGTGGTTTAAATCTCTGGCTCACTACTCTTTAGGAGGCGTGCTGGCTGATGATATGGGGCTTGGAAAAACGCTTCAAAGCATTGCCTATATCCTATCTGAAAAAGAGCTTGATGAAGATAGCAGTGCTTTTTTAATTGTTGTGCCGGCTTCCTTGATTTATAACTGGCGCAACGAATTGGAGAAATTTGCACCGAATTTAACGGTTCAAACCATTACAGGAACGCCGAGCGAGCGTGAGGAGAAGCTAAAACGCACAGCTGACGTATGGATCACATCTTATCCAACGCTGCGTCAAGATATTGATTTGTATCAGCACCTTCATTTTCATGCTTTAATTCTAGATGAGGCTCAGAGTATTAAAAATCATACAACGAAGACAGCAGTAGCTGTTAGGACTATTTCAGCTAAAAAACGTTTTGCGCTGAGCGGTACCCCTATTGAAAACTCACTTGATGAGCTTTGGTCAATTTTCCAGACCATTCTTCCTGGTTTATTTCCAGGGCTTCGCCAGTTTAAAAACATGTCATCGGAGCAGGTCAGTCGAATTGTAAGACCATTTTTACTGCGACGAGTAAAAAAGGATGTGTTAAAAGAACTGCCTGATAAAATTGAAACAACTCATTTATCTGAGCTGACTAAAGAACAAAAAGAGTTATATGTAGGCTATTTAGAGCAATTAAAATCATCTTTAGCCGGTGAAGATTTTAATAAAAACCGAATGAAGATCTTAGCGGGATTAACAAGACTTCGCCAGATTTGCTGTCATCCGTCTTTATTCGTTGAAAATTACGAAGGGTATTCAAGCAAATTAGAGCAGCTGCTTGAGATTACAAGAAGTGCTGTTGCCAATGGAAAACGCTTGTTAATCTTTTCTCAGTTTACAAGCATGCTTCACATTATTCGAGAAGAGCTTCAAAAAGATAATCTCTCATATTTTTATTTAGACGGTCAAACGCCATCAAAAGAACGGGTGGAAATGGCGGATCGGTTTAATAATGGAGAACAAGACATTTTCTTAATTTCATTAAAAGCCGGAGGCACAGGCTTAAATTTAACGGGAGCCGATACGGTTATTTTATATGACTTATGGTGGAACCCGGCGATTGAAGAACAAGCGGCAGGCCGTGCACACCGCATTGGGCAAAAAAATGTTGTGCAGGTCATCAAGCTTATTTCTCAAGGAACCATCGAAGAAAAAATTTACGGCTTGCAGCAAAAGAAAAAAGAACTCATCGAACAGGTTATTCAGCCGGGAGAAACAATGCTTTCCAGTTTGACAGAAGAAGAGCTTCGAGAACTGCTTAGTATGTAGCAAAGGATGTGTGAGGAATGAAAAAATGGGCGTTTGTATCAGATTTTGATGGAACAATTTCAAAAAAAGATTTTTACTGGATTGTGATTGAAAAGTATTTTCCAGAAGGTGAAGAATTTTTCCACCGATGGAAAGCAGGAGAAATGAAAGATATTGATTTTTTATCTACTGTTTTTCAATCCATTCACCAGGAAGAACCGAAAATTTTAGAAGAAGTAGGGAATATTCCAATTGATGAATACGTGCCCGCTTTTATTAAAACTGTTCAGAAAAACGGCGGGGATTTTTATATTTTAAGCGCTGGAACAACGTACTATATTAAACCGATTTTAGATAAATACGGTGTTGAAAAAGTGGAAGTTTATTCGAATGAAGGATATTTCCATCAAAACAATGTTCACTTGCGTCTAGACCCTGCTCACAGATGGCATTCAGAACGCTACGGCATTGATAAATCTGCTGTTATTCAAGAACTAAAAGAGACATACGAAACGATTTATTTTGCTGGAGACAGCGAGCCGGATTCACATCCGGCAAAATATGCAGATGTCACATTTGCAAAAGATTCTTTGCAGGATTTACTGCGCGAACAAAACGTTTCATTTGTTCCAGTTGAGACATTTAAAGATATTGAGCGGTATTTAATGCAGCACAATGTGATAAGCAAGACATAAAAACAGCGGTATTATTTGATTACTTCAAATAATACCGCTGTTCCTATTCCGCCTCCGCTCCCTAAAGCAGCTATTACATATCGCACGTCACGGCGCTTGCTTTCATAAAAAAGACGTGTAGCTAAAATAGCTCCTGATGCTCCGTATGGGTGTCCCAGCGTCAACGCTCCTCCGCGAATATTTACTTTCTCTTCTGATATCCCCAGTTCTTGCATACAAGCAACAACTTTAACGGCAAAGGCTTCATTGATTTCAAATAAGTCAATGTCATCTATCGTAAGAGAATTTCGCTTCAAGATATTTTTAATCGCAGAAACGGGCGCAATAGCAGGGTATAGAGGCGACACGCCTGAAATATCAGCGTCTATAAAACGTAAAACGGGCTGAAATCCTAAGGCGCGTGCTTTTTGCTCTTCCATCACAAGTGTAACGCAGGCCCCGTCATTAATTCCACAGCTGTTGGCTGCAGTGACGGTACCTTCTTTTTTTAAAAAGACGGGGCTGGCTTTTTGAAGCAGCTTTGTTAGGTTTCGGTTTTTCATAAACGCTTCATCGTGCATCACGTTTGAAAGAGGAAGCGTTTCTTCTTCAAACAATCTCTTTTCAAAAGACTCCCAGCTTCTTTCATGGCTTAAAAGAGCATACCTGTCCTGCTGGTCTTTAGATATATTGTATTGCTGGGCTACGTTTTCTGCTGCGATCCCCATGTCAGGGTCACCAATTTTATCAGGAGAAAAACGTGCTCTTTTTTCAAAAGGAGAAGTACTTGTACTTTCAACTCCTCCAGCTAAATAACACGTTCCAGCGCCAGCTTTTATCAAATAGCTGGCCATTCGAATAGCCTCTAAGCCCGCTCCGCACTGACGATCAATGGTCATTCCCGGGATAGAAAAAGGGAGGTCTGCTTCTAAGGCGGATAGTCTAGCTACATTTCCTCCTGGACCTACAATATTGCCTAAAATAATGTCATCAATTTCATGCTCGATTCCAGCGCTAAGCTGTTTTAATAAAGGAGCCGCTAGCTCTTGAACGCGAAAATTTTTAAGTGCGCCGTTTTCTTTTCCAATCACTGTACGTTTCGCTTTTACAACTGCTGCTTGATACATGGTCATCACTTCCTTACATAGAAGCCGTTTTAGAACGGCCAGGTACCGCTACTGCTTTTCGAACTTTTGTAATTAAATACGCCGCGACCGCTGCTTTTATGAAGTCACCCGGAAGATAAACAAAGCTTAGCTGAAGGGACTTCAGAAACGGAATGTGAAGCTGCATTGCCTGTACGGGAATGCCGCATGCGTATACTAACACAATGCCAAATAACACATTTACGGCAAATGCCTTTGCAACCGTTACATTTTTCAACTGTGATAGCGTCCAGCCAATAAAGAAAGCTGCAAACACATAGCCAATGATATACCCAGCACTCGGACTCAAGAATACCCCGATTCCTCCGCGCCCTCCAGCAAGTAAAGGAACGCCAGCTGCTAGCAAACATAAAAAAAGAAATTGACTTAAAGCTCCTAGTCTAGCTCCAAGAATTCCTCCCGATAGCATAACACCCATAGGCTGAAGGGTAATTGGAACGGGTGTAAAGGATAAAAAAATAGGAGGGACGAGGCCTAGAGTTCCCATTATAGCCGTGAATAATGCAACGTACGTCATATCTTTTGTTTTCATCGTAAACCTCCGCTATGTATGATAAAACATGACTATCGTATCTTATAAAACTCAAATTAGTCAACTTAATTTTTATATAAGTTTACATTTTTGTTTTCTCAAACGTACATTTACGATACACTAAAAGTAAAAGTAAAAGAAAAAGGGAGTTTAAGCAGTAATGAAACGAATTGAAGAACTAATTTTTTATCAGTGTCAACAAACGCCTGGCAACCTGGCACTATCGGATTCTATTAATAAGCTAAGCTACGGTCAAATGTGGGATCATGTATGCAAAGCCGAAAATCAGCTGCAGGAAAAAGGGATGGAAAAAGGGGAGCTCGTTGCGTTAAGTATGCCAAACAATGTAGAAGCTGTTGTGTCATTTTTAGCAATTTTAAAAGCTGGTGGAATTGTGATGCTTTTACATAATGAGTTAACAGAGGGGGAAGTGGATACCTATTTTTCTATTCAATCCCCAAATTGGCTATGGAACACATCTTCTTTAACTAACACAACAAAAGAAAAACCAATCCTGCCCGTACGGCGAGTGAATGCACTGTCCGATTTATTTTTATTTGGATTTACCTCTGGGTCAACAGGGAGACCAAAAGGATTTGTAAAATCGCATTATTCTTGGTCTTCATCATTTCAAGAGTGGTCCGATATATTTTCTTTAGAGCAACACGACAAGGTGCTTGTTCCTTTACATATCTCGTATTCTGCGCAGCTTTACCCGGTTTTGCATGCGCTTTGCAGCGGCATGCACGCTATCATGCTAGAATCGTTTACACCTTCGGCTGTTTTTAACAAGGAAGCTAGCTGTATGTCTATTACACCCGCATTAATTTCTCCGTTGCTTCGTTATGTACAAAGCAGACCAAAAGAAAAACGACTTCTGCCAAAAACCGTAATTTCAGTAGGCAATAAATTATCTCCTTCCGTTCGAAAGAAATTTTCACAAGCGTTTCCTAATGCCTATCTGTATGAATACTACGGATCTTCTGAAATGGGATTTGTTACGGTGCTTTCACCACATACAGCTGAAACGCTGCCTCATACAGTAGGCTATCCTGTTGACAGCGTAGACGTTTTAATCCTGAACGAGCGTGGAAAAGAAGTAGAAAAAGGAGATAAAGGAACACTATTTGTGAAAACAACTCAAGCATTTGAAGGGTTTGTTAAGGACAGCGAAGAAACGAACCGCTCATTTTTTAACGGATATGTTACGTCGCATGATATTGCGGTTCAGCTTCAAGACGGAAGCATTACCATCGTAGGAAGAGACAAAAACGTGATTAAAAGCAGCGGAAGCTTAGTGTATGCTGAAGAAATCGAAGAGTTGCTTTTGCAAATACCCGGCGTTAGCGAAGCAGCCGTTTTTAGCGTAGTAGATGCTGAACGTTCAGAAGTAGTCGGTGCAGCAATTGTCTTAGAGAACGTTTCTCTTTCTGATGTGAGACAAGCACTGACAAAACGAGTATCTGCTTATAAAATCCCGCGCATATGGAGAGTTTTAACGTCCTTTCCGCGAATGAAAAATGGTAAAATTGACAAAGCAACGATATACAGCTACTTTGCAGAGAAAGAAGGGAAGACATATGATTTCATTTGAACTTATTACAGCTGACACGATGTATATTGTGTCAGAGATTATCAATTCAAACGAAGCTTATAACGTGTTAGAAAACGGCAAAAAAGAGCGGGGTGAAGAAGAGCTTTTTAAAGAATACATGAACGAAAAAACAGACAGTTACTTTATAAAAGCCGACGATACATACGTAGGGGTTATTGATTACATGAAACAAAACCCAAACGATGACCATCCGTGGATTGGAGCATTTATCATTCATAGCGCTTATCACAATTTCAGTTTCGGAACGCAGGCGTATCTAGCGTTTGAAGACAAGCTAAAAGAAGAGGGAGTTTCCGTTCTACGCCTTGGCGTTCTGTCTCAAAATCCTAGAGCCAAGCTGTTTTGGGAGCGCCTTGGTTTTACGCATTATGCCACTAAGCCGCTTCATCATAATCAAGTTAACTGCTTGGGAAAAGAGATATAAAAGAAATCCGTGGGTTCATCCACGGATTTCTTTTATATTATTTTGTTAAAACCGTCGCATTCGCCGGAATCACAAGCTGATTTTTGACTTTCTTAGCACCTTTTTCACTAGCAAAAATCAATTTACCTTTCGCTGCTACAGATACTCTTACAGGTTGATTTGAAATATTATGATACACGCTAATCGAGTTGCCATTATACGTACGGCTATAAGCAACAACTTCTTTACTGTCTACTGAAATAGATTGAAGCGTTCCTTTTACTAACTCTTCGTGCTGTTGACGCACACGAATCATTTCACGGTAATGATTTAACAAAGAATCCTTTTGTTTTGTTTGGGCTTCTACTGACACACCGTTGCCGCCTTTGTTATATACAGGCGTTTCCCAGCTAGTTTGTCCAAGTCCGTTTCCTTCGTACCAGCGGAACGGTTCACGGATTAACTCATCAGGCTTTTCACCGGTCATGCCGATTTCTTCACCGTAATAAATATACGGGTTGCCAGGAAGCGTAAGTAAGATAGAAGCAGCTGATTTTGCTTTGTTCACATCGCCGCTCAGCTCACTCATGACGCGGTTTTGGTCATGGTTGGTTAAGAAAATGCCGTCAATTTTATTTGGATTGTATGATTTGAACAGCTCATCAGTTGCCGCTGCTGCAGTAGCGATTCCTTGATCATTTCCCGCTTTTACAGAGCTGACAATTTTTCCTGCTAAATCAAAGTTAAATAAAGAATCAAGCGATTGATAGTAAGGGGCTACCACTTCCGGCTGATCCCATACTTCACCCGTTAGATATACGTTAGGGTTTTCTTTTTTCATCGCATCTCTAAACTCATTCCACCAAAGGATATTTTTCTTAGCGCCTTCAGGTGTTTGACCTTTAAAGATATGAAGGGCAGCATCTAAGCGGAAGCCATCAACGCCTTGCTTTAGCCAAAACTTTCCGACGTTAATCATTTCTTTTCTTACTTCAGGGTTATCGTAATTTAAGTCAGGCATTCCTTCCCAGAACGTTCCGTAAAAATACTCTCCGTTTGGAGCTTTATGCCATACTTGCTGTCCCCAAGATCCTTTTTCATTCAGGTCGGTATTTTTATCAGCCCAAATATAGTAATCTCTGTACTTGCTGTTTTTATCTTTTAACGCAGCTTGAAACCAAGGGTGTTCACTGCTCGTATGATTCACAACGAGGTCCATAATAACTTTTACGTCTCGTTTGTCTGCTTCTTTCATCAGTTTGCGAAAATCTTGCAGACTTCCATACTGCTGATCAATATTATAATAGTCCGTTACATCATATTTATGATAGCTAGGAGAAGGGTTTACGGGCATCATCCAAATCCCGTTTACTTGAAGATCATTCTTTGTATGAGAATTGCCGTCATTTAAATAATCCAACTTTTGTGTCAGACCTTTTAAATCACCATGTCCATCCTTATTTGCATCGTAAAAAGAGTTTACATACACTTCATAAAAAACACCGTTTTTATCTGCTTCTTCAGACTTACCTTTATGTACGGTTTCGGCGTGAACGCCTGTTGATAAGCTAGCAGCCAGCGGCAGTGTTAGTGCTAAAGCTGTCCATTTTTTCCCTTTCATCGTTTCATCCCCTTTTTTTGCAATCGTTTGCATAAATTGACTACAATTGAAATATAGCACCTATTTGAAAACGATTACAACGAAAATTTCATATTGATTATTTTGAACTAGTAATTTTTCTGACAACCTGTTTGTTTACTGCGTCTAATGACATTGAGCGGCTGCGTTATATTAAGTCTATAGATAGAAGATAGCAATAAAATAAGGGATTATTATCCAAGTGAAAATAATGACTATGTCAAATATTCTGACAATGTTGTTGTTCAATTCATCATCTCGTGCTAAAATCCAAATATAACTGAAAAATGGTACTTCGATTCCGAAAAACGGAACTTAAAGTATTGATGCAGATAATAAAGCTTGAATTTTATTTACTATCTGCAAATGATTACGCTTACATTAAAGGGGTTAAGGGGGAAGAATGCATTGAGTAAAGTAGATTTAAACTGTGATTTAGGTGAAAGCTTTGGTGCTTATCGTATTGGCAATGATGAAGCCATTTTAGAGCACGTGACGTCTGTGAACGTAGCCTGTGGATTTCATGCAGGGGATCCGAGCGTCATGAGAAAAACGGTAAAATTGGCCGCTGAAAAAAAAGTGCAAATTGGGGCTCATCCTGGTCTGCAGGACCTTATCGGTTTTGGACGCAGAAACATGAATATTTCACCTCAGGAAGCCTACGATATCGTGGTCTATCAAATTGGGGCATTAAACGGTTTTTTGCAAGCGGAAGGGTTATCGATGCAGCATGTAAAACCTCACGGTGCACTATATAACATGGCTGCTAAAAACAAAGCGTTGTCTGAAGCAATAGCAAAAGCTGTTTACAACGTAAATCCTGAGCTGATTTTGTTTGGGTTATCTGGAAGTGAGCTGATTCAAGCAGGTAACAGAATTGGTTTAAAAACGGCTAACGAAGTATTTGCAGACCGTACCTATCAGTTAGACGGTTCTCTCACTGCTCGCACAGAACCAAATGCTTTAATTGAAAATGATGACGAAGCTGTTTCTCAAGTTATTACAATGGTGAAAGAAGGGAAGGTAAAATCTCAGCAGGGCAAGGATGTAGAATTGCAGGCAGATACGATTTGCATCCATGGAGACGGAGCTCACGCACTTGAATTTGCCCGTCATGTCAATTGTTCTTTACGAGCATCAGAAGTGGTAGTTAAGGCTATTTCAAAATAAAAACTACATACAATCAGGAGGAAGATGATATTGGAGCCAATTAAAAAATCAACACCTCAGCAAAAACTTTCGGCTGCGCCTAAAGTAAACTGGACGTTAATGCTTGGAGCCGCTTTTTTAATGGCCACATCGGCTATTGGACCAGGCTTTTTAACTCAAACTACTGTATTTACACAAAATTTAGCTGCAAGCTTCGGATTCGTTATTTTAATTTCAATTATTCTTGATATCTTTGCTCAAACCAACGTATGGAGAATTATTGCTGTTTCTGAAAAACGCGGACAAGAAATCGCCAACATGGTATTTCCTGGATTAGGATACGTGCTCGCTATTTTAATTGTTATTGGAGGACTTGCTTTCAATATTGGAAATATTGCCGGTGCCGGGCTTGGATTAAATGCGATTACGGGTATTTCTCCAACAGCCGGCGCTGCGATTAGTGCAGTTATTGCCGTGCTAATCTTCGTTGTAAAAGAAGCTGGAAAAGCAATGGATCGCTTCACGCAAATTGCAGGTTTTGTCATGATTGGGCTAATGCTATACGTAGCTGCTACCACTTCACCTCCCGTTGGAGAAGCTGTAGTGAAAACTTTTGCTCCTGACAAAATTGACATTATTGCGATCGTTACGCTTGTTGGAGGAACAGTCGGTGGTTATATCACCTTTGCTGGCGGACATCGTCTTTTAGATGCCGGCGTAAAAGGCATCGATTCTTTACCTCAAGTAACAAAAAGTTCTGTAACAGGAATTCTCATCACTTCTGTTATGCGAATCGCGTTGTTTTTAGCTGTACTTGGCGTTGTGTCTAAAGGTTTACAAATTGACCCAGCCAATCCTCCAGCATCCGTGTTTCAGCTCGCAGCGGGAAACGTCGGTTATAAAATCTTTGGTATTGTTATGTGGTCTGCCGCTATTACGTCTGTGGTAGGAGCTGCTTATACATCCGTTTCGTTTATTCAAACGTTTAGTGAAAAACTTAATAAAAACTCAAACTGGATTATTATTGGATTTATTATTATTTCAACTCTGTCGTTTGTCTTAATTGGAAAACCTATAAAAGTTCTTCTTTTAGTTGGAGCAATCAATGGATTAATTCTGCCGATCGCTCTTGGGACGTTACTGGTTGCTGCTTACAAAAAAAGCATCGTTGGCGATTATAAACATCCTTTATGGCTTACCATTTCTGGTGTACTTGTCGTTATTGTAATGGCTTTAATGGGCGGCTATACGTTAATAGATCAACTTCCTCAATTATTTAAATAAAACAATGTGCCCGCACGTAAGTTGCGTGCGGGCAATGATGGGAGATAGAAACATGACAACCCTTTCACAACTAACTCCAGCTGAACTTCGTCAGCAAATCCGTAACAATCAGCTTATTCAACCAACAGCAGGCATGGCAAACGGCTATGCTCAAGCTAATTTAGCTATTTTACCAAAGCAACAAGCTTTTGACTTTCTATTGTTCTGTCAGCGTAACCCTAAATCGTGTCCTCTTTTAGATGTCACAGACGTTGGATCTCCGGTGCCAAAATTCGCAGCTCCATCCGGAGATATTCGTACAGACATTCCAAAGTATCGAATCTATGAAAATGGGGAACTAGTAAAAGAAGTAACCGATATCACAGATTACTGGACAGAAGATATGGTTGCTTTTCTTATCGGCTGCAGCTTTACATTTGAACACGCGCTTTTAAACAACGACATACCTGTTCGTCACATTGAAGAAAACTGTAATGTTCCTATGTATAAAACAAATATTTCATGCGCTGAAGCGGGAATATTCCACGGCTCGACGGTAGTTAGTATGCGTCCAATTCCTCAGCAAGACGTAGTGCGGGCAGCCCAAGTAACTTCACGTTTTCCAGCTGTGCACGGGGGGCCTGTTCACATTGGAGATCCGGCTGCAATAGGGATCCAAGACCTGCACTCTCCGGATTTTGGTGATGCTGTTTCGATTAAGGAAGGGGAAGTGCCCGTATTTTGGGCTTGTGGTGTAACTCCTCAAGCAGTAGCAATGGCAACAAAACCTTCTATTATGATTACACATGCTCCGGGGCATATGTTTATCACAGATATTCGAGATGAAAAACTAGGTGTTTTATAAAAGAAAGAGGTGTAGATATGAATCAAACCGTAACAAAAGCGTCGGCTGTTATTTCTCCTCTTGGCGACTCAGCGCTTGTTATAACGTTTGGAGATAGCATTCAGTACGACATTCATAAACAAATTAAAACGTGTAAAGATTCGATAGAATTAAATCCTTTCCCTGGATTTGTTGAATGCGTGCCGGCATTTACAAATCTTACAATTTTCTATAACCCTCTTGAAGTTGTAGCAGCCGTGGAAAAAAAGCAGAAGAAGGAATTTGTTTCTCCTTTTGAAGTAGTGTCTTCTATCGTTCAAAGTAAACTAGAAAACGAACAGACAGAAAAAGAATTAGACCATCGTACGGTTTCCATTCCAGTTTGCTACGAAGGCGAGTATGGACCTGACCTTGAATATGTCGCTCGTCACCATAACTTAACAACTGAAGAGGTAATTAGTATTCATTCTGAAGGTGAATACTTAGCGTACATGATTGGGTTTGCTCCTGGATTTCCATTTCTAGGAGGATTATCTGAAAGAATTGCTACACCTCGCCGGCCGTCTCCTCGCACCTCTATTCCTGCCGGTTCGGTTGGTATTGCGGGAATGCAAACAGGAGTGTATCCTATTTCTACTCCTGGAGGATGGCAGTTAATTGGTCAAACGCCTATTAAACTGTTTTTGCCGGAACAAAATCCCCCAAGTTTGCTGCAGGCTGGAGATATTATAAAATTCGAGCCTATCTCTAAAGAAGAGTATCAAGAAATGCAGGCAAAGGAGGGGGAGAAATGAGTATGCGAGTCAGTAAAGCCGGGTTATTAACGAGCATTCAAGATTTAGGCAGAAGAGGGTTTCAGCAGCACGGTGTGATTGTAAGCGGTGCAATGGATTCTTATTCCCTTCGAATTGCTAATTTACTAGTTGGTAACGATGAAAAAGAAGCAGGACTTGAAGTTACGCTAATGGGGCCTACCCTTGAAATAGAAAGTGATTGTTTAGTAGCAATTACCGGAGGAGATTTAGCTCCTTCGGTCAACGGAAAGCTAGTCCCGATGTGGAAACCTTTATTTATTCCAAAAGGAAGCACTTTATCATTTGGTCCTTGCAAAACTGGGTGCCGTTCCTATCTATCTGTAGCAGGAGGATTTGCTATTGATGAAGTGTTAAATAGTAAAAGTACGTATTTAAGAGGTGAAATCGGGGGCTACAAAGGAAGAGCATTACAAACAGACGATGTTTTACCTCTATCTGTTCCTGCTGTTTCAAAGCCTGCTTTTCTTTCAAATGAACTGATAAACGGAGTATATACTTCTTCATGGTCCGTAAATTATAAGGAATTTGTTCATTTTACAAAGAAACCAGGTGTCCGTGTTATTAACGGCAGTCAATACGATTTATTTACAGCTGAAAGCAAAAGTCATTTTACGAAAGAGCCTTTTAAAGTATCGAATCAATCAGATCGAATGGGCTATCGAATGGATGGACCTTCTCTTCAGCTTCAAGAAAAAAAAGAGTTATTGTCCGAAGCTGTTTCAAAAGGTTCTGTTCAAGTCCCGCCGGATGGAAATCCCATCATCCTGTTAGCAGACCGTCAAACCACGGGGGGATACCCTAAAATTGCTCAAGTCATCACAGCGGATTTACCGCTTTTAGCTCAAGTAAAGCCTGGAGAATCCATTTACTTTTCTCACATTTCGCTTCATGAAGCGGAAAAAATCTATTTAGAAAAAGAACAGATGCTTCAAGAATTGAAGATTGCTGTTAACCTTGCGTCAACTAAATAACACAAAACGGGAGTGACAAGAAATGATAAACGTACGTGAATTGCAAGAAGTTGTTTCATTAATGAATGAATCTGGTATTCAAAAGCTCCATATTGAACATGAAGGAACAAAAGTTGTCATTGATAAAGCAGGAATTCCTTTAGAGGACACAGCTGTTACAGAAGTGAAAACAGATGAAGTAAAAGCCGCTGCCACTGAGCAAGCGCCCCAAGATTCTATGTCTGTAAACGCAGCAGACAATAATGAAAAGCAAATTTTATCACCAATGGTTGGAACCTTTTACGCCAAGCCAGAAGCAGACGCCGATCCCTTTGTTCAAGTAGGACAAACCATTGAACATAAAGATGTTGTATGTGTGATTGAAGCGATGAAGCTGTTTAATGAAGTCGATGCGGGAATGGAAGGAGAAGTGCTTGAAATTCTTGTGAAAGACGGGGATGTTGTTGAGTTTGGACAGCCTTTATTTACCGTAAAATCACGCTAAAGTATACATACTGTCAGGAGGAGTCATTATGTTTAAAAAGATCTTAATCGCAAACCGCGGCGAGATTGTAGTTCGTATCATTCGGGCTTGTAAAGAGATGGGGATTGCAACCGTGGCCGTGTATTCAGAAGCAGACAAAGATGCACTTCACGTGAAGCTAGCAGATGAGTCATTTTGTATTGGCAAAACGTCTTCTAAAGAAAGCTACTTAAACATTCGTAATTTGCTTACCGTAGCGCAAGTAACCAAGGCAGACGCTATTCATCCCGGCTATGGGTTTTTAGCTGAAAATGCTGATTTTGCTGAGATGTGTGAATCCTATGATATTACCTTTATTGGTCCAAAAGCGGAAGCCATCCGTAAAATGGGGGCAAAAGCTGTAGCGCGAGATACAATGAAACAAGCCGGCGTGCCTATTGTACCTGGCACGGAAGGACTGATTGAAGATAGCAGCACCGCTATTCCAGTAGCACGAGAAATAGGCTATCCAATCATCGTAAAAGCTACAGCGGGCGGTGGCGGAAAAGGAATGCGTCTAGCTCATAGCGAAGAGGAGCTAGAAAAAGCCATTCGTCAAGCTCAGCATGAAGCAGAAACAGCCTTTGGAAACGGCGGCGTATATCTTGAAAAGTACCTAGAAGAGCCAAAACACATCGAAATTCAAATCATTGCTGATGAAGAAGGGAATGTGGTTCATTTAGGTGAACGAGATTGTTCGATTCAACGCCGTCATCAAAAATTGGTAGAAGAAGCTCCGTCTCCTGCGGTAGATGAAAACCTTCGTGCTAAAATGGGCAAAGCGGCGGTCTCGGCAGCTAAAGCAGTTGATTATACAGGTGTCGGAACAGTCGAGTTTCTGTTAGATAAGCACGGGCATTTTTACTTTATGGAAATGAATACACGAATTCAAGTTGAACACCCCGTTACAGAACTTGTAACAAACATTGACTTAATTAAAGAACAAATTTCAGTAGCAGCAGGCTACCCGCTATCATTTTCTCAGCAGGATATTCAGTTAAAGGGATGGGCAATTGAATGTCGGATCAATGCAGAAAATCCGGCTAAAAACTTTATGCCTTCCCCTGGAAAAGTCGAGATGTATTTACCTCCTGGCGGCTACGGGGTTCGTGTAGACAGCGCCGTTTACCCAGGCTATGAAATTTCCCCATTTTATGATTCAATGGTGGCGAAATTAATTGTAACGGGGAAAGATCGAAATGAAGCGATTCAACGAATGAAACGCGCGCTCGAAGAGTTTATCATTATAGGTATTCATACAACCATTCCTTTTCATTTAGAATTACTGAACCATCCTTCTTTTAAGGAAGGGGATTTTACAACCAAATTTCTAGAAAGTAACCCTATTTCAATTAAAGAACTAGAAACGGTGTAAGAAAGGAAAGTGCTCTTATAAGGGAGTGCTTTCCTTTTTTTCTTCATGTATAATAAAAAGAACATATCATTAGCTAGTAAGCTATACGTCTATCAAATACATGTATTCGCACAAATAAGGGAGAAGGTTTTATGCAAGCTAACAATAAAACAGTGGTTAAATCCATGCAGATTCTCACGCTTTTTATCAAGCACCCTAAGCTGACCTTCACAGAAATGATGGAATATTCAGGCGTTCCGAAAACTTCTTTGCACAGGATGGTTGGTTCGCTTGAAGAGATGGGATTTTTAACAAAAGACAAGCAAGGATACTATTCGCTAGGACTTTTATTCTTGCAATTTGGTCAGCTAGTGGCTAATCGCTTAGATATTAGAAATATCGCAAAGCCTGTAATGGAAGCGCTCCGAGATGAAGTAGAAGAAGCGGTTAATTTAATTGTACGAGATGGGAATGAAGCTATGTATATTGAAAAAGTAGATACGCTTCATCCAGTGCGTCTTTATACATCAATTGGAAGGCGTTCACCTCTTTATGCAGGAGCTTGTTCACGCATTATCTTGGCGCATTTACCCGAAAAAGAACAAGAGGAATATATTACTCAAACGGAGCTAGCTCCAATAGGTATTGGAACCATTACAGATCAAAAGAAGCTAAGAAATGTATTAAAAGAAGCAAAAGAAAAAGGGTATACCATTAGCACCTCTGAATTAGAAAACTTTACAACATCCGTGAGCGCGCCGATTGTAAATCATCAAAATGAAGTGGTTGCAGGCATTAGCGTAGCGGGAATTGAAGCGAGATTTCAAGGAGACAGACTGCCGTTCATTATTCAAAAAGTAACAGAAGCGGCGAGCCTAATTTCTGAAAAACTCGGTTATCAAGGATCATTAAAGTAGCATACATAGAAAAATGGAGGTAGACCATTGAAACGATTAGAAGGAAAAACAGTCGCACTCGTAGGTCAGCGTAAAGTAGAAGAAATCAGCAAAATTGTTGAAAACCTTGGCGGGATCCCGCTTGTACGACCTGCACAAGGAACAATCTTTTTAGATGACACACACTTAGAAGCAGATATTAAAGAACTGGTAAAAGGAAATTATAATTGGTTTATTTTTACGACAGGCGTCGGGACGGAAATTTTGTATAAAACAGCAGATAAGCTAGGACTGGCGGATGAATTTCTGTCTTCTTTAAAAGCAGCTAATATTGCTGCACGCGGGTATAAAACCGTAAATATGTTAAAAAAGCTCGGTGTTACTCCAACCGTTCGAGATGATGATGGAAGTACAGCGGGACTAGTCAGGGCACTTCATTCATTTTCTTTTGAAGGAAAGCATGTAGCGCTTCAGCTTCACGGAGATCCTGCACCAAAATTGATTGACTTTCTATCGAATCAAAAAGCCCAATTTAAAGAGATTTTACCGTATCAGCATATTCCGCCAAAAGCAGAAATCATGGAACAGCTTATAAACGAATTAATAAGCGGAAAAATTGATGCTGTTAATTTCACAAGCGCTCCGCAGGCCCGATTTTTATTTTCGTTTGCAAGAGAACACGGACAAGCTGATCACATTCGAGAACTCTTTAAAAGCTCTGTAGTAGCTGTATCCGTAGGAAAAGTAACCGCTGCTGCTTTAAAAGAAGAAGGAGTAGATCGTATTGTTATTCCTGATCAAGAAAGAATGGGAAGTGCAATTGTAGCTTTAGAACATTATTATCAGCAGCGTGATTAACAAAAGACCTTCTCGCCTCACAGTGAGAAGGTCTTTTGTATGACTTCATCCAAGCGTTGTCGAATATTGTTTGATAATTATCTATCACTTATCTATCACTCTCGTTTTAAATACGTGCAAACGACAGATAAACATAGATTTGTTACTATTTCAGAAAATCATTTTCAAATATTGTAAAAATAGTAGAAAAAGGTAAAAAAACAGACGTAGATGTTAAAAAATTGTTACGTTCTCTTTAGCGATAACTTATATCCAACCAGCTTAAAAAATCTTGATCGCCTATTTTATCATGTTAAAAACAGTGCTGTGTAAAGCCCGGTAGATTATTTATTTTAACAGGGATATAAAGGTATATTTTTGCAGGTGAAAGATGAATGTATACACAAGCGTTAATTGTTACACTACTGAAATACAATTGTAATATTGTTATTCTTTTTTTCAACGTTTATCGTGGTATAATTTTCGTAGATTTTCATTAGCATATTTAGCTATTTATCGACAAATACAGTGAATTTTACATAAATTGTCAGACTTTTATACATATTGATACATAATTAGGAATTACTAGTTTAACAGAGCAAGAAAGCGGAGGAATTCATATTGAAAAAGAAAATGCTTTTACTTAACACAACGGTTTTATTAGGCCTCGGAGGAGTTTTATCAACTCCAACGTATGCCTCTACCATTCAAGATATGGAATCGCAAAAATCTCAAATTCAAAATCAGCGTCAAGATGTGCAATCTAACATCAAAGCAGCTTCTGATGAATTGACACGCCTTCAAGCAGAACAAGATCAAATGAAAGCACAGCTTGAGCGATTAACAATAGCAGAAGAAGAAAATAATAAAAAAGCCCAAAAAACAGAAGCCGATATTAAAGAAACGTCTAAACAAGTAGAGCAGCTTGAAAAAGAAATTAAGCTGCTTCAAGAAAAACTTGAAAAGCGAAACGATATTTTAAAAGATCGTGCACGTTCCCTGCAAGAAAGCGGCGGTAACGTAGAGTATTTACAAGTTTTACTTGGTTCTTCAAGTTTTGGTGATTTTGTAGACCGCGCGCTAGCTGTTTCGACTATTGTAGATGCAGACCGTGGTATTTTAAAAGAAACTAAAAATATGCAAGACGAATTAAAAATAAAACAAGCGGATGTTAAATCTAAGCTTGCTAGCTTAGAAGACATGAAGGCGGAACTGGATGAAATGACTGTCCAGCTAGCAGTTCAAAAGAAACAAAAAGATGCACTGGCAAAAGAACTAAAAGATAAAGAAGCAAAAAATGAAGAACTAAAAGCTTCTCTACAAGCAAAAGACAGCTCTCTTGCAAATGAACAGTCTACGCTTGAACAAAATATTAAAGATCAAAAAGCTGCAGAAGAAGCAGCAAGAAAAGCAGCTGAACAAGCGGCTAAAGAGGCAGCTAAGAAAGCAGCTGAGCAAGCTCAAAAAGCAGCGGCTGCACCAGCTGAAAAAGCCGATTCATCGTCTGCTAAGGCAGAAGCACCAAAAGCAAGCAGCAATGATGTGGCACCTACAAGCGCTCCGGCTCCAAAAGCTAGCAATGTTGTAACAGTAGGAAACCGCTGGATTGGAAACTCTGCTTACGTATTTGGCGGAGGACGCAGCCAGTCTGATATTAGCCACGGTTTATTTGACTGCTCGTCATTTGTACACTGGGCATATTCTCAAGTAGGCGTTAACCTTGGACCTCTTGGATCTGTAAGTACAGAGACGTTAAAGCATGCTGGAACACAAGTGTCTTCTAGTCAAATGCAACCTGGCGATCTTGTTTTCTTCGATACATATAAAAAAGACGGCCACGTTGGCATTTATGTAGGAGGCGGCAAGTTCATCGGTGCTCAAAGCTCAACAGGTGTTGCAATTGCAAACATGAGCAGCGGCTACTGGAAACAAAAATTCAACGGACGCGTAGTTCGTATTTAATAGGGTATAGTAAAAAGAAAACATCCAATTTGGGTGTTTTCTTTTTACATTGTAAGGAGCGTATGACTATGAATTCTATTTTTGATCACATACAACCCAACTTAGATATTTTATTTGTCGGTTTTAATCCAAGCATCCGTTCCGGGGAAACGGGGCATCATTTTGCGAATCCAACCAATCGTTTCTGGACGATTCTTCATAAAGCAGGTTTGACAGATCGTAAATATCATCCGGAGGAAGATCACTCGCTGCTCCAGCTAGGATACGGTTTAACCAATATTGTAGAGCGTCCTACAAAGGCAGCTGATGAGATTACAAAAGAAGAATATGCAGAAGGCAGAGAAATCTTAAAGAAAAAAATAGCTACATATACGCCTAAAATCGTTTGTTTTGTTGGAAAAGGTGTCTATCAGCAGTACAGCGGGCGCAAGCAAGTAAAGTGGGGTAAACAAGAGAAATCGATGGTATCAGGAATAATGGACTTTGTTGCCCCGTCTTCAAGCGGGCTCGTTCGAATGAAAGTAGATGAAGTAGTCGCCATTTATGCAGAGCTTCCGAAGCTGCTGTGTACATTAAAATAGAGAAAGCCTCAAGGCTTTCTCTATTTTGTAAACGAAATATCAATTTGAATAATTTCTGATCGGCTCCCGATTCGAAGCGGAGGACCCCAAAAGCCAAATCCTGAAGAGACAATGGTATGCAGTTGATTAGTTTGCTTGTAGCCCCAATCAATTTCAAATAACCGCTTGGTGATTAAATGATTAGGTGCCATTTGCCCTCTGTGAGTATGACCGCATAGAAGTAAATCTACGCCTGCTTGTTCCGCTTCTTTTAAAGAAAGCGGCTGATGATCCATTGCAATGACAGGTAGGGAACGATCCGTTTCAATCGCTAAATCGAAAAAGCTGTCTCGGTTTTTGTCCGTTTTGTCTTTTCTTCCTATTAAATACAAGCTATCACCTATGTTTAACACTTCATCCATTAAAATAGGAATGTTCATTTCTTTCATTCTTTCCACAAACTGAGGGATCTTCCCGCCGTAATACTCATGGTTTCCTAAAATTCCATATGTGCCTAAAGGGGCTTTTAGCTGTTTCATCATAGAATCCATTTCTTTTTTAAAGAATACGTGGGGATCATCGTCAATAATATCTCCAGGAAGTAAAATAAGATCCGGCTGTATCTTTTGTACATGAGTGATTAACCGCTGCAAATGTTTTTTGCCCGACAATGTGCCAAAGTGCATATCAGATGCTACAGCAATGCGAAGGTTTTTCCGATTCGTTTTTTTAGCAAGTGAAATCGTGTATTTTCTTACCACAGGACTGTAAGCATTATACGTACCATAAGCAAAAATGAATAAAAAAGCGGCAATCATGAAAAATCCAATTGAATCGATAGCTGTAGAAAGTGAAGCGCCTAGAAGAGTAAGAATATATACGGCTAGATTACTTATAGGAAGCAAAAGCACCGAATATTGAATAAATCCTAACCAGTACGATCCCACAATTTTAAATATGCTCACTTGTTGAAACGCACGACTGATGATAAAGGAATAAGCAAAAAAGACAACGATCACCGTAAGAATCCATTTGTTTTCCACTTCAAACATTGTGTGAAGCCACATCCAAGCGTTCCATCCGATGTACAGAACGAATAAATTATATAAAATAACAACTAAAATAGACCTTACTAACACACTTACTTTCATACGCTAACCTCTTTTCTTTCATCTGTAATTCCACTATAGCTCATTTTTATTGCTTCAACAAAATTTTATCTCTTCTTCTTATCAATAAAATTTTTGCTTGTCACACAAACGAAAAAACACACCTGTTTTAGAGGTGTGTTTTTTGTATTAATGATGGTGATGCGCGTGGTGAAGGCTGCTAATCACAAATTCAGGCTCTGGAACGTGGAAATATTGAATCCATACGCCTTCTAAAAATTTCTCGCGTTTATCTAAAATGATATCGATATCTTTATCTGTTTTTACGATTTCATCATGTTCAGTCGGCGTATCAAATTTCCAATCATAATGCGCGTGATCACCGTGGTCGATAGTTACATATACACGAATCATTTTTCCTTGACCTTCTGGACTAGCCAACGCATTTTTTAACACTTTTGCTGCGTTTCGATTAATTTTTACTTCCATTTTGAAAACTCCATTCTGTAACTTAGTATGTAACGTATTTTCGCAAACTTAAACGAAAAAGAGAAATTTTTTGCCTGACGCTCCGTATAGAGTTGCTTCATTCCAACGTAATACGCTACACTACACCATAAATGAACGAAAAAGGAGCGTATGACGAATGAAGATCGTTATTTTAGGCGACACTCATATTCCAAAAAGAGCGAAACATTTTCCGGAAAGACTTCTAGCCGAACTGAAAACAGCTGATGCTATTATTCATACTGGAGACTTTCAAACGATAGATGTATACAATGACCTGCGTGTGTTTGCTCCTGTACACGGGGTAATTGGAAATGTAGACAGTGAAGAGCTTCAGCAAGTACTTCCATCTTCATTACTTCTTCCGTTTGACGACGTTACGATTGGTGTAACCCACGGTCATGGCAAAGGAAAAACGACTGAAAAACGTGCGCTTTTGGCATTTGAACATGAACAAGTTGACGCAATAATTTTCGGTCACTCCCACATTCCTGTTCATAAGCAAATTGGTGATATTACGTTGTTTAATCCAGGTTCCGCTACTGACAAGCGGCGTGAAAAGCAATTTTCGTTTGGACTGCTGTACATACAAAAAAACACGCTGCATTTTGAACATGTTTTTTATGATTCTAAGAACTAAAACAAGAGAGGGCTCTTGTTTTAGCATTTTTACGTTGTATGGTCTAAATGAGCAATATATTCATGAAGCTTATTTTCTTCGTAATCATTTAAGTCATGCATCGGAATAACCTGCTGAGTTTGAGGATCCGTTCCTCTTACTTCTGCAATTTTTACTCCTTCTTTATAGATATTAAAAATATCTTTTTCTTCCCCGCGCTGAACCTTTTCTGTTTCAAACATTGAAAAAGACTTGCTGTTTTTACTTTCTTCCATTAAAATCACCTACTTTTTTTATCGTACTCTTATCTTTTCACACCCATTGTTAATTATGTATACACTCGATGACTAAAGGAATATGAAGTCTTGCCGATAGAAAGAAAGTGCACGATCACTTTTAACTACGGAGAGAGAGGCTACATAGCATGGAGAGAGTAAGAAAAAAAAGGTCCCTTAATAACTTTAAGACAAAGCTGGTGCTAGCATTTGCAGCGATCTTATTAGTGCCATCTGTTACGATAGGTGTATCAGCTTACATAACGGCGAAACATGAAATTGAAAACCAAATTATTAACACAGCACAGCAAAATGTACAGTCCATTAATTCAGTGATTGACGATACCATTGGACCAAAAATTCATGATGTAGAGTTTTTTGCATCAGTGGTAAACAACGAGCGCTACAATGAAAAAGATATGGCTACTTTAAGGAAAGATTTTAACTTATATGCTTCGCTTCATCCAGAAGCCGTCAGCATTTTTACAGGAAATCAGCAGGGGAAGTTTATTCAATCGCCTAAAAAAGTGATACAAGCAGGCTATGATCCCAGAAAGCGAGATTGGTACAAGCTAGCCATGCAAAACAAAGGAAAAACAGTTGTCACTGAACCTTATCCATCAGCCTCTACAGGTCAGACCGTTATTACTGTAGCGAAAACAACGGCGGATGGCACAGGGGTTATTGCTTTAAATTTAGATATAAGCCGCATCAATAAAGCTGTCAGCAAAGTAAAAATCGGAGAAAAAGGATATCCATTTCTTTTGGATGGAGAAAGAAAATATATTGTTCACCCTACGGAAAAAGCAGGTACAAAAGCGACAGATTCTCTTTTTGACAAGCTTTATGCAAAGAGCTCCGGGTCTTTTGATTATACCTTTAACGGGGATGAAAAAAAGATGGTCTTTACTACAAATAAAACAACAAGCTGGAAAGTTGCAGGCACTATGTACTCATCAGAAGTTAGTGAAGCAGCACAGCCTATCTTTTACAAAACACTATTTATTATTGTAGCTTGTCTGATAATCGGGAGTCTTACCATTTTTGCGGTGTTGCAATCGATTATTAAACCGCTCAAACAGCTTAAGAATCAGGCTCTGAGCGTTAGTGAAGGAGATCTAACAACAGCGATTATCGTCAATTCAAAGGATGAAATCGGCGAGTTAGGGTATGCTTTTAGTCAGATGCAAAACAATCTTCGCACATTAATTCAAAATGTTGAAATGAGTGCAGAACAAGTGGCTGCTTCTTCAGAAGAGCTAACGGCCAGCTCACAGCAAACGAGCGCTGCGACTGAACAAGTATCGGTTGCGATACAAGAAGTGGTTTCTAGCGCGGAAAAACAAACGGCTGTTATTGACCAAAATGCAGCTTCTTTAGATGAGATTGTCCAAGGAGTTTCTACCATTGCCAAGCGTACAGAAATTGTTTCTCAGCTATCAAATCACACAACGTCTGAAGCTGTAGAAGGCGGAAAAGCCGTGAGAGAAACGGTCGAACAAATGGAATCCATTTCTCAATCCGTCGAGCTGTCTAATACAACGATTCGTACTTTGTTTCAACGTTCAAAAGAAGTTGGAACCATTTTAGAAGTAATCAGCGGCATTGCTGCTCAAACAAATTTACTAGCCTTAAATGCTGCAATCGAAGCGGCACGAGCTGGAGAACATGGAAAAGGGTTTTCCGTTGTAGCAGCGGAAGTGAGAAAGCTGGCAGAACAATCACAAGTGTCCGCGTCTCAAATTTCTGAGCTTATTCAAGCGATTCAACAAGATACTCAGGAATCTGTACATACAATGGAGCAAGTTACAAACAAAGTTGAAGAAGGACGAACAATATCACAAACGGCTATTCAAAAATTCGAACAAATTCTAAGCAGCATGAATGAAACGACTCCGCAAGTAGAAGAAGTTGCTGCGACTGCTCAGCAAATTTCAGCAGCGGTTGAAGAAGTGGCCCGTACAGCGGGTGAAATGGCGATCCTTGCTAAAGGAAATGCAGCTACATCTGAAGAAGTGGCTGCATCAACTGAAGAACAGCTGGCTTCAATGGAGGAAATTGCTGTTTCCGCACAATCTCTGTCTCAAATGGCAGAACAATTAACAGCGCTCATTAGCAAATTTAATTTGTAAACTTTCGTCAAATCGTCATAGACCTCTTTTATATTGGAAAAAGTAGAACATACACACATGAAAGAGGTGACAGTATCTAATGGAGCAAACAAAAATGACCTTTGAGCCAGCTTCAATTAACGATGATATGCATGCGAAGCTTAAACAGCTAGAAGAGCAGTTTCAACAAACGTTAGGAAAAAGAGTAGCTTTAGTTGCATACGAAGCTGAAAAATAAAGAAACAAAAAAAGAAAAGACCCAGTGTCTTTTCTTTTTTTTGTTTCAATAAGGTTAACATACATTAAATTACAAATTTTTTCATATACTTTCTCAAAATAAGTTGTAAATTAGTGTAAAATTACACTTTTATAGTGTTATTTCACTTTTTATATGGTATAATTTCACAGAAATAAAGAAAGGAGCTTACAGTTTAGAATGAAGAAAAACGTGTTGTTAGGAACTTTTTTATCTTTTTATCTAGTAGGTTCATATTCCTCCTATCATATTTATAAACAGCAGCAAAGCCACCCTGTAATGGGGGATGTTGCTCGGCTTCTTCCTACAAAAGTCAAAGAAATAAAGCATGGAACAACTGAAAAACAGCTGAAAGATTGGGTGAAAACCGCTTCACAGCATCATGAAAAAATAGCGATTGCAGGCATGCAGCACAGCCAAGGAGGGCAGACGTACTATCCGAATGCTATTTTACTTGATATGAAGCAGTACAATAAAATTATAGATTACAAGCCACGTCAAAAAGAAATTAGGGTTCAAAGCGGGACAACGTGGAATGATATTCAGCAATATATACATAAAGACGGTCTTGCTCTTCAAGTTATGCAATCACAAAATATTTTTACCGTTGGAGGTTCTATTAGCGTGAACGTACACGGCAGAGATATTCGATACGGTTCTTTAATGGATACGGTAAAATCTATGCGTCTCCTGCAGGCGGACGGATCTATTATCGAAATTAGCCGGACAAAACACCCTGAGCTGTTTTCTTTAGTAAACGGAGGATACGGGTTATTTGGAGTCATTTTAGATGTGACGCTTCGTTTGACAGACGATGAATGGTATGAAGATGAAGTTATTCGCTTAGATTATAGGCAGTATACAGCGTATTTTAAAAACTACGTACAGCATAATCCTGACGTTCGTATGCATATGGCGCGTATTTCTGTTTCTCCTAATCAATTACTAACAGATATGTACGTCACAAACTACCGTTTATCTTCTCAAAATACTTCTACTGCAAACGAACCGCTCAAAACAGAAAAAATAGTGGCACTTCCTAAATTTATGCTAGGGCTGTCTCGGTACAGTGACTGGGGAAAAGATATGCTGTGGGAAACACAAAAGGCTTATTTCTTAAGACAAAATGGACGGCTTGAAACAAGAAATAATGTTATGCGTTCTGAAAGTGATTTTATGGAATACGAAAGTGCTAGCCGAGCGGAAGTTTTACAGGAATACTTCGTTCCGGTTGATGAATTTGCTTCTTACATCGATGATTTACGCGAAGTGTTATCAACAGAGAAATTAAATTTATTGAACATTACCGTTCGCTATGTAGAGAAAGACAATAAAGCAGTCA
This sequence comes from Bacillus sp. ILBB4, assembly GCF_035064545.1. NCBI lineage: Bacteria > Bacillati > Bacillota > Bacilli > Caryophanales > Bacillaceae > Bacillus > Bacillus sp. ILBB4. The sequence continues at coordinate 115,930 of NZ_JAIQVD010000004.1, forward strand.
TGTCTTATGCAAAAGACGACATGTTTGCTCTCGTTTTACTTATTAACCAGAAAAAAGACCATCAAGGCATCTCTGATACACAAAGAGTTGTCAGAAAAATGGTAGATGTTACGCTTCAGCATCAAGGAAGCTATTATTTGCCTTACTACGGCTACCCAAGCAAGAAGCAGTTAGAAGAGGCTTACCCTCATACAACCGCCTTTTTTAATTTAAAAAGAAAATATGATCGGAACGAAACGTTCGTTAATTTATTTTATAAGGAGTATGGAAAATGGCATACAAACAACTCTTATATTCACAAAGCCTTATGATTACTGCAAGCAGTATTGTGTTTCCTTTTTATCTTTTATTGCTTCGGAATCTTGGAGATAGTTATTCGCAATTTGGCTTAGCTTACGGAATTTTCGCTTTAACCGCAGCTTTAAGTCATCCGTTGATCGGTTCATGGAGTGACAGAGTAGGAGAAAAGCGCTTGCTTCTTTTATATACGTTTGGGATGGCCGTTGTTATGCTTGTTATTCCTGTTTTAACAACGATCACGCAGGTGTATATCGTTCAGATTATAATGGGGCTACTTGGAGCTCTTCAGAAAACTTCAGAAAAAATAGCGTTATCTAGGCAGACAGATCGTGCTCATACAGGAAAACAAGTAGGACACTATCATTTATGGACCTCTATATGGGCAGCTTTAGCCGTGATTGCAACAGGGTATATCATTGATTTTCTGACAATCGGCAGCCTTTTTTACATCACTTCGTTTATGTACGTAGCAGCAGGGGTATTAATATGGCAAAAACCAAAAACAATTGAGCTTGAACGCCACCATTCGCTGTAAAAGTTTATATGGACAGGTCGCTTGAATTTTTTAGTTCGTATTATAAGATACTATAAAAAATTTATGTTCTCCCGATATAAGTACTGAAAGGAGAAACGTTTATGCAAGGTATAAGTATATCAGGGCAAGATGCATGGTCTTCTATTATAGTATCGTTCGCTATTTTCATCATTATATGGGGTCTGATTCCAGGCTTAACTATAAAGTATGTATGTAAAAGTCAAACACTAGGTATAGCAAGTTTTTTTGTTGGTATTGCCTATGGGGTTAAAGCGGGTCATTTCCTTATTTAAATACGGTTTGGCGTAAGTAAGCTTGGACCACTATTAGCTAAGTGGTAATCCCTTTTGTTTCCTGTTATTTTTTTAGAGCAATTCTCTATAATAACAGTTAAAGAGGTGAATCCGATGACAGATAACAATGTTGGGTTTGGAGTTAGCGGAGGCGAAGAGACTAGAAAAAAGTCTACTGTTTCTAGTGAAGCTCCTATATCTAATGATGTACAACAAAACCAAAAACAAGATAACTACGAAAAGCTTAGCCATCAACTAAATTCATTATCTGATGATGAATTTAGAGCAGATCGTGATGAAGATTAAGGGTTACCTATCAAAAAAGAATATTTAAATTAAATAAAGTATTATGAAAGTAAACTAATTGGATTCCATGACTTTAACATGATAGCATTAACTACTGGTACAAACATACCACTTGACTATTTTGACATGCTATTTTGTCAAAGTTCTTAGTTATTTCTTTGATAACTGAGAATCCATTTGTAACCTTTAAGTAGAGATATAAAGGTAATCCTTCACTTTAATAAGTGAAGGATTTTTTTATCATTTCGTAATGGTTTTGCGATTGTTTGGATTAACGGGGATAAAACAGATACATTGTATACAATGTAAACGTCGTCATGTATAATGTAACTTATTCTTAGTTGAAAACTTGAATGAGCAGGATAGACATACTCGAGATAAGCGGGGGCATACACCAGTGTCTAAGAAAATACATGATTTTAATGATATTATCCGAAAGCTGCGCAAAAAACTTTTTGGAAAAGGTCCAGAACGAATTCATACTGTATTTGTTCAAAATATGGCTATTTCAACTTTGTACGGCAACTTAACGCCAGCTGAACAATTTATCGCGAGAACAACCGAAGGTAAAGAGACGGTACATATGGCAAGAACAAAGCTTATTCAAAACCTGTACGCTTCATCTCCTCCAGAGGGGTTTGAAGACTTGTTAGGAGCTAAGCTGGAGTACTTATTTTCTGATATCAAAGTAGAAGAAGATATCGCTGTTTCTGTGTTTGTGTTTGAAACCAATATTCAGTAGAACAACGTAAAATACATAATTTAATTAAATGAAGGAGAAGTAGGATCTGCTTGTTTTTTATTTGATTTTATTATAGATAATGATGACTGATATACTGTAAAGAAAGTGCAGGATTATTAGGCAGCATTCAAAAACCTTGTGTAAAAGGTGTTTTTGAGTGCTGCCTTTTTTAGTTAAGGAGGAGTTTTATGGCATTTCACAAGCCGGATAAAATGTTAAACATCGCTTTAGAAGCAGGGATTTCAAAAACGAAGCTATCCCTTTCTTCCATTCTCATGCTTGGGTTTTTAGGAGGCGCGTTTATTGCGCTTGGCTTTTTACTAGATGTACGCGTAATTGGTAATTTACCAGCTGAATGGGGAAGTTTATCGAATCTTTTAGGAGGGGCCGTCTTTCCTGTAGGTCTTATGCTGGTTGTACTTGGGGGAGCGGAGCTTATTACAGGGAATATGATGTCTGTTTCCATTGCCTTGTATGCAAGAAAAATTTCACTTCGTCACTTGCTTCATAACTGGTTTTGGGTCACGCTTGCTAACTTTTTAGGTGCCGCATTTATTGCATATTTCTTTGGACATATTGTAGGTTTAACAGAAACAGGGCCTTTTTTAGATAAAACGGTAGCAATTGCTCAAGCTAAAATTGATGAAACGTTTTTTAAAACGCTTATTTCCGCTGTGGGCTGCAACTGGCTTGTATGTTTAGCTATTTGGCTTTCATACGGTGCTGAAGATGTTACGGGGAAAATTCTTGGTATTTGGTTTCCTATTATGGCATTTGTTGCGATTGGCTTTCAGCACGTTGTAGCCAATATGTTTATTATTCCCGCTGCTATTTTTGCAGGTCACTTTACTTGGTTTGATTTTATGACAAATATTGTCCCTACCTTTATTGGAAATATGATAGGCGGAGCTGTATTTGTAGGTCTTATTTATTTTTCTTCTTATCAACAAAAACAAAAAGAACAATTAAAAAAAGCTTCTTAAGCGGTTTTATCAGTTGTCATTAAAAAAAAGCAGTCTCTTAGTAAAGAGGCTGCTTTTTTGATAGTGAAAGGTAAAAAAATGTATTTTTAACAATTTATGTATGATAACATATAAATCAATTAAGGTTGGGTAAACGTTCAAATTCGTTTTTTTATTTTCATAATAATATTATGGTTGACTAGATGATAAGGAATACATGCATAAGGGAGAGAAAGAAAGATTGAATATTGGTATAGGGTTAATTCTACTATCTGTCGCACTACTATTTCTTATATCAGGAATGTTTTTACGCAAGAAGAGAAAAAAGGTATGTAGCAACAGTTTGTTAATCGCAGGAACATTGATTTTATCAGCAAGTCTATTACTACTTACTGGTTTATATGATCCATATGCAAATCATATTTAATAACTTACTAACGGAGAGTGAAGAAATTGAAGTTCATGTTTGCTGTTTTATTGATTATATTTGGCAGCATTTTAGTTGGGTTGACTAGTAACAGTCTAGGCGCGACAGGTAATAACATCATGCATTGAGCTGGAATTGGGTGCCTTATAGCAGCTATTTTTATAGCAAAAGGCAAAAAAGATACCAAAAGCCGTACAAGAAAGGAATGCGGTGTTTAATCACGCATTCTTTTTTGATGTAAGCAGCTCTAATTCTTTGTCGTCCACTTTTTCTTACGATTATTATAAAATAGAGAGTAACAGCTATACATACAGCAGTAAGGTGGTATTGAACAATGAAACAATCTAATAAAACAATCGGCATTGCAGCGCATGTGGATGCAGGGAAGACTACGTTTTCCGAGCAGCTTCTTTATCATACAAAAAGTATTAAACAGCGAGGAAGAGTTGACCACAAAGACTCCTTTCTTGATACCCATGCGATTGAAAAAGAACGAGGAATTACGGTATTTGCCGATCAAGGAACTTTTTCATATAACGGTTCTACTTACTATTTAATTGATACGCCGGGCCACGTCGATTTTTCACCTGAAATGGAACGTTCTATTCAAGTGATGGACTATGCCATTGTTATCTTAAGTGCAGTAGAAGGAGTCGAAGGCCATACAGAAACGGTTTGGCAGCTGCTTCAAAAACATCGTGTGCCCGTATTCTTTTTCATCAATAAAATCGATCGTGTAGGAGCAGATCCTGAACGTGTTATAAATGATATTAAACACAACTTAACCCCCGATGTTTTTGACATAACGTCAGAGCTTCTAGATGGCTCGTTAAGTGAGGAACTTATTGAATTTATAGCTGAAAAAGATGAAGAGCTTCTAGATTCATTTATGGAAGGTAAGAATGATCAAGCTTATTGGAGAGCGGCTATGCAAAAGCTTATTCAAGCCAATCAGCTTTTCCCGTGTGCGAGTGGTTCAGCTTTACAAGACATCGGTATTAAAGAATTTTTAGAGAAGGTTGATTTGTTAACAGAAACTCGCTACTCGAAGGAAGAAGCATTTTCAGGGCGTGTATATAAAATTCGGCACGATGAAAACGGCATGCGTATCACGTTTATCAAAGCTCTTAGCGGGACACTGCAGGTGCGTGATGAAGTGGCTTATGAAAAAAACGAAGAGCTATACGAAGAAAAAATTACTCAAATTCGCGCTTATAACGGAAGCACATTTAAAAACGTTAATGAAGGTTCAGCCGGCGCACTTTTTGCAGTTACAGGATTGTCTTCAGCATCGATTGGAGACGGTCTTGGAACGTTAAAAGAAAGCCGGTCCTACGAACTTTTGCCTACGTTAAAATCAAAAGTTGTTTTTGAGCCTTCTGTTCATCCAAAAGAAGGAATTAAACTTTTTCGATTATTAGATGTTGAAGACCCTTCTTTACATGTGACGTGGGAAGAAAAGACTCAAGAACTTCATATTCATGTGATGGGAGCAATTCAGCTTGAAGTTCTCGAAAAACTGATAAAAGAACGTTTTAATATAAACGTACAGTTTGAAGAACCAGAAATTTTGTACAAAGAATCCATTCAAAATACAGTGATGGGCTACGGGCATTTTGAACCGTTGAAACACTATGCAGAAGTTCATTTGAAAATAGAAGCAGCGGAACGAAACAGCGGAATTACTTTTGAAAATGCTTGTCACGCCGACGATTTGTCCTTTGGGTATCAAAATCTAGTCCGTCAGCATATATTTGAAAAGCCGCATCACGGTTTGCTGACAGGTTCGCCTATTACTGATATAAAAGTGACGTTGCGTACCGGACGAGCTCATAACAAGCATACAAGCGGAGGAGATTTTAGAGAAGCAACGTACCGAGCATTACGACAAGGGTTAGAAAAAGCCAAAAACATTGTGCTGGAACCGTATTATGACTTTAAAATTAAAGTAGATATTGATCAAATGGGAAGAGTATTAGCTGATGTTCAAAGCGCACACGGTCGCTTTGATTCTCCTGTAACAACCGAAAACAAAGCGATTATTACAGGAAAAGTTCCTGTTGCTACTTTTATGACCTACGGTTCGACGCTAGCATCTTTTACGCATGGAAAAGGAGCGATGTCTCTATTATTCGGAGGGTATGAACGCTGTCATAATGAAGAAGAAGTTATTGAACGAATCCGCTACAATAAAGAGGCGGATCCCGAATACAGTTCATCCTCCGTCTTTTGCGCCAAAGGACAGGGCTATACGGTTCCTTGGAAAGAAGCAGAGGAAAAAATGCACTGTTTATAAAAAGCACTGTAGCAATCGCTACAGTGCTTTTTTGTAATGGGCTTTCATTAGTTATTTTCTTCATATCTTTACAATAAAAACCACATTATAGTATAGTTTACTTATATTTCTAAAAAAGAGGTGATAGAAACGTGGATGCCACTGTTAAAACAACTAAAAGTGGGATAATAGGTGGGATTCTTGGAGGAATTTCACTTTTATATGTCATTATTAATACTTTATTGATCCTTAACTTTTTTACAGGACTTATTGCGGCTGAAAAGCTTCAAGGACTGCCTATTATCGCACCTATCTTTTTAGTTCCGCTCATGATTGTTCCTGCAATTATTGGTTTCTTTATAAAAAAAGACAAGCTCTGTCTATGGGGGATTATTTTAAATATCATCTTGTTTCTTGTACCAATTAGCTACCATGTCATCGGTACATTAGTATTTGGCCCTTAATTAAAAAACGAACAAACTTTATATTGAAGTTTGTTCGTTTTTTAATATCATATAACCACTATTGAGCCGGAGCAGTAGCTGTACTGCTGTTTTCGTCTTTCACCATCATCCTTACGCCTTGTACAACCGCAATTCCTTCCCACTTATCAAGATCAGGTTCGAGAAATTCTAAAGCAAACGTGTGGGGACGTAATGACAGAAAAGAAGAGAGTGTGCGGACTTGAATGATAGGAACGCCGGAACGCAAAACGTTGAATTTGCGATCTGTTATATTCCCCGTAATTTCATATGTATCGCCATCGTTTCTGATATAAAGATACTTCTTTTTTAAAAAAAGTGAATTTCCGTTGAATCATGCCAACTTCATTTCCTTGATGATCAGAAATAATCAGCTTTGGCTTGAGGGCAAACATTTTAGATTTACCTGTAAATATAATTTCTTTTTCCTTTAAAATCTCAAATTTATTAGCAATAGATAACTTATATGTGACATTTCCAACAACGTCTTGTGATTCATTATAAATAGGAGATTCACCTAATTCGAAAAACTTGTCTTGCAAGATAATCCCTTGTTTCTCCATCCGAAAACCTCATTTAGAATATATTACCATATTTTTTAACCTTTGAGTTGTGCCAAGCAGATTTTTATGAGTATCACTAAATAAAGGTCACCCTTATGTGCTGCGGATAATGAAAAGAATGAAAATAGGTTTCAAAGCTCATAATGTGTAAAGGAGACCTGCTTGTTATAGCACCAGGTGAACGTAAAGCAATTTGTTAGATATACATAAGGAGATGATACTTTATGCCTCAATGGCACCCACATCGTGAACAAAAAAATTTACCTGATGAATTTCCTGTTAATCCGCTTTTTTCTCGACAAGGAGAAGTGACGATTCCAAGACTGCGCATCGGTGATCAAGGTATGCTTCCGGAAACGGCTTATCAAATCATTCATGACGAAATTGCTTTAGACGGAAATGCCCGCTTGAATTTAGCTACGTTTGTTACTACGTGGATGGAGCCTGATGCAAAGCGTTTGTACGGAGAATCTTTTGATAAAAATATGATCGATAAAGATGAGTATCCGCAGACAGCGGCTATTGAAGAGAGATGTGTACGTATTTTAGCGGATTTGTGGAATTCACCTAATCCTGATACCACGATGGGCGTTTCTACTACAGGTTCATCTGAAGCATGTATGCTTGGTGGACTAGCGTTAAAAAGACGCTGGCAGAAACTGCGTAAAAGTAAAGGGCTATCAACGGACCGCCCCAATATTGTATTTAGTTCATCGGTTCAAGTGGTATGGGAGAAGTTCGCAAACTATTGGGACGTAGAGCCTCGTTATGTGAACATTAATCCAGATCATCCTTATTTAGATGCAGAAGGCGTGATTAATGCGGTTGACGAAAATACAATTGGCGTCGTACCGATTCTTGGAGTCACGTATACAGGGGTTTACGAACCAATTGCTGCTATCGCAAAAGCATTAGATGAGTTACAGGAAAAAACAGGGTTGGATATTCCTATCCATGTAGATGCTGCTTCTGGAGGTTTTATCGCTCCATTTCTTCAACCAGACCTTATCTGGGATTTCCGCTTGCCGCGAGTAAAGTCCATTAACGTGTCAGGACACAAGTATGGTTTAGTTTACCCTGGCTTGGGATGGGTAATTTGGAGAGAAAAAGAGGACTTGCCTGAAGATCTTATTTTCCGCGTTTCTTATTTAGGGGGCAACATGCCAACTTTTGCGCTCAACTTCTCTAGACCAGGAGCACAAGTCCTTTTGCAGTACTACAATTTCTTGCGTTTAGGTAAAGACGGCTATTATGCCGTGCAAAAAACCTCCCAAGAAAACGCGCTGTTTCTTAGCAAAGAAATTGGAGAAATGGACGCATTCGAAATTCTTGCTGATGGTTCAGATATCCCGGTTCTTGCTTGGAAACTGAAAGAAGACTATACACCAAACTGGACTCTTTATGATTTGTCTAGACAACTGCGTACGTACGGATGGCAAGTTCCTGCTTACCCACTCCCAGCAGACATGGAAGAAATAACAATCATGCGCATTGTTGTTAGAAATGGATTTTCAAGAGACCTTGCTCATTTATTTATGGTTAATTTCAAACAAGCCGTTGAATTTCTTAACTCGTTGGATAGACCTGTTCTTAAAGACACGAAATACGACAATGGATTTCATCATTAACATCTGTTACGAAAACATAAAGCCGTGTTCTGAAAAAAGTATATGGCTTTGTGTTTTTTTATGCATAAAAAGATATTTTTTTCAAAAAATTTCATAAACAACACAAGAAAATATTCTTATATTTTCTTAATTTTGGTATAATAACCCCTAAGGTTTTGTGGTTCTTTAGAATTATGTAAAACCTAAAAAAAGATAAAAAAAGGGGATAATAGTCTATGAAAATGTTGAAAGTTGCTTTTGGTATTCCATTATTAGCTATATTGCTAGCAGCCTGTAGCGATGAGTCCAGTGAAACGGTATCGCAAAAAGAAGAGCCTACAGAGAAATCAACAGCGGTTCATACTAAAGAAAATGGCAATAAAACGGCTGTAAAAGAATCATCGCCGAATACATTACAAACAAAAGCATCCACAATTAAAAAAGCTGTTAATTCTAAAGAAGCTGATCGTGATTACTTATTAAACGTAATGAATGGTTATCAGTACATCCAAGTAGGTGACAATCAATATATTTACTATGGCATTAATCAAGAGCAAAATGTTTTTTGTATGATGGAAGTTAATTTTGACGCGAGTGGTGATTATGTAGAAAACATCAATTTTGTTGATAATGCTTCAGAAGAACAAATTGCTTTGCTTCAAAATCAAATACAAGAACAACAAAAGCAATTATCTGACCTTGAACAGCAGCAAATGGAAAAGGAATTAGATGATTACTATGCGCAACTAGAAGAAGACCGACAAAAAGAAGAAGAGGCGCAGGCCAAAGCGGATGCAGAAGCTGAAGCTCAGGCAGAAGCAGATCGTAAAGCGGAGGAAGAACGTTTAGCAGAAGAAGAAAAGAAACAGCAGGAGGAAGAGGAAGCTCAGGCCAAAGCGGACGAGGAAGAAGCTCAGGCTGATTCAGAAGATGAGGCCCAAACGGAATCAGAACCAGAGCAAGAAGAAGATACAGAAGCAATTGAGGAAGAGGAAACAGCCGAACAAACAGTTTCCCACGAACAAGCTATCCAGCTGGTTCGTGATCAGCAAGGCATATCTGAAGATTCACCTCTCCTTGTAGCATATGATCACGTTGACGACTCAGGAAACTATATTATCCATGTTTATGAAAATGTTGTTGATAATGAAGAAACAGGAGAAGGGCATACAGCTACACAAGGGTGGTATCAAGTAAGTCCTAGTGATGGGTCAATTACTGATGTTACGTTAGACGGTTACCAATAAAATAAGCTGTTTATTAAACATAAAAAGAGCGATACAAAACCTCAAAAGTAGCTATTATATATACTTTTGGGATTTTAATTCCTGTTGACTATAAATTGTAATAAAATGGATTTTTCAAAAATTAAAACGTAGTAACTAACGTATAGAAAAGTTTTTTCTCTATCTTTCAAAAGAACAAAAAATGTTAGATACTGACACTCTTAAATACAACCGATATATGATTTATCTATGCTTCATTTTATAGTTCATTTCACTTTCGTAAAGAGAAAGTACATTATAAAACTAAACATCTTTTCCTCCATAGATATAAAGATATAAAAATAGTAAAAGATTTAGAGGAAGACAGCCCCATTAAAAATGGTTGTCTTGTTTTGTCGGAATTTGAATATAGAATTATATGGTTATGTTAAAAATTAAGTAGTATCATAGTCGTAGTTATAAAGTAATTACACATGGTTAAGGGAGAGATTAAATGAAGAAAAAGGGTATCATCTCATTATTATCTGTAGGTTTACTAGCTTCCTCATTATCAGTAAGCACAACTCAAGCAGCTGAAAATAACTATGAGTCTTCAAAGAAAACAATTGAAAGCCGATTGAAATCTGATAAACCGTTAAATCATAATGTTATTAATCCCTATGCGCTAAGGGAAATTAAAGAACAAACTTTAATTACATTAGAAACACCTAAAGGTTTTTCTACGAAAAAATTTAATGCACCAAGTGCAAGTATTAAGGGCAGTAGTGGTCAGCCAATGTATGAAAGTGAGCCTAATGATGATTTCAAAATAGCAGATACACTACTAAACGAGAGAGTAACATTTGGACAATTCGACGATACTCTTGATATAGATTTTTATAAGGTGAACGTATCTGGAAAAGGGACTTTACTAGTAGCGGGTGGAACAGATACTACTTCCAATATCGATTTACTATTTTTAGCAACTGAATATGAATATCAAGATCATGGTTATTTAGAATACTTAGGTTCTGAATATGATGATGGAGTGGAAGTGCAAGGATATAAAGTTAATAAAGCGGGCACGTATTACATACCTGTTTTAGATCTAAACGGAAATGATTATGATGCTATATATGGAATCTCTACTCAATTTGAAGCTGACAAAGATACTGTTGCGCCAAATAAACCTACTGTTAATAAAGTAGACAATAACGATAAAGTTATAACTGGTAAAGCGGAAGCAGGTTCAACTGTAACTGTTAATGTAGGTAAAAAACGAATTGGGTATGCAAAGGCAAGTTCAAAGGGAGCATTCTCTGTTAGTATTCCAGTTCAAAAAGCAGGCACTACGCTGAATGTAACCGCTAAAGATAGTGCGGGAAATGTAAGTAAACTTACCTATATAACAGTTGTAAAAGCTGACGTTACTCCACCAAACAAGCCAGCAGTTAATAAAGTAGATGATAATGATAAGGTTGTGACAGGAAAAGCAGAAGCTAACTCTACCGTAACTGTTAATATAGGGAAGAATAGAATTGGGTATGCAAAAGCAAATTTAAAGGGAGCATTCTCTGTTAGTATCCCTATACAGAAAAAAGGAACTAAATTAAACGTAACTGCTAAAGATGCTTCGAATAATGTAAGTAAAGTTACGTATGTAACTGTTGTGAAACATTAAAATTGATAAACTGTTTAGATTATCTGCGATGCATTAAGTGGTAAATCAATCCAATAATAATCACAAAAGCTAAAATCAGACTGTTAGGATAGCAGGATAGCTAGTATTATAAGCAGACCAATTGCGTCTGCTTTTTTATTTAGGCAAAATACATAACTCCGTAGTAAGTACACTTATTTAGACCTAATTAAGGCCTAAAACTTTATTATTAATTAATAATGGAAGATTATAATGATGATTACGTTCTTGAGAGTTTAAGGAATGAACAGGACCAAGGGGATAAGGAAAGAGCTAAATTATGTACCAAAGAGAACGGATTTTCATCCTCTCTTTAAAGAAAGCTGGTTTAAAGGGTGTAGAGTGCTCTCATCTAAAATGATAATTTTCGATGAATATTCGAGATGTTCATTATAACAAAGCAACAAATTATGATAAAAATCCAGTAAAAGACCGACATAAAAACTATTTTCCTCTGAAAACATACCAGAGCGATTGATAAGAATATTTTCGTATTTTTTAACGATTCTTTGAGTTCTCTTTATAATTTTTACCGCATCTTTCATTTTATACATTTCATTTAACTCTTCCGCAAATATGTGGAGGTCTTTTTGTATGATAGTTCTAAGCGCTGCATTCATTTCTTTAATGTTCTGCGGCACTTCTTCCAGAATAAATTGCTTTATCATAATGAAATCAGACTGCACTGGCTCGTTCAAAAAGCTTAGGTATATGCGAAGAGTGTTATACGCATCATACATCGGATTGTGCTTTTTACCCTCAAACTGCAAATTATATAAAGCTAACCCATTTTCTACTGATACGTTATTTTTAGAAACACGCTTTGTAAAAATTGCTTGAAAATCAACATAACGCTGTTCTATTTTCTTTATAGTAGCAAGAGAGATTTCGTGCTTTGCCGCATCTATTTTTAAACGAGATAAATCGCTGGTAGACCAGGAGAAAAAACGGGATTTTTTAATTCCGCCAATCCAGGTTAAAAAGTCTTCAAAAACATTTTTAAAATTACTTGCACCGACTAAATCAGTATCGTTAATACCGGTTAACTCTTTGCAAAAGCGGCTTAAGGACACTCGTTTTGTAGGTTGAATATAACGATCAAAAAACTCAATGTCTTCTGTCTCGATATTGTACTTCACCGCGCCGAGCCGAATTGCTTCCATATCTTCAAACGGCATTCCTTTGTTTGAACACAGCATTTCAAAATCAAAAAAGATAAATTGTTTTACATCTGCCATATTCTATGCTCCTCTCTCTAACAGGTTATTATAAGGGAATAGGTGTGAAAGAGGAAGAACTAATAAATTCCAAATCCCGAGGATAACAATGGATTATTTCAAAAGGCTAGGGGACTCTTATCAGTTTCTAGGTAGCGGAAAAGTTTTTGAAGCTCTTCGAAGGACATATAAACAGGAAGTTCTTTGTCTGATTTTGGCGCTTGGATATTAGCAGTGAAGTCTGACTTCATATAATTTTCTTTTAAGCAATATTGCGTAAGTGGCTTGATATACGACGTTGTAACGTTTCGATGATTAATTACTTAATTCTATACAAAACGACGTACACTTGAAAATGTAAGGTCATTCAAATCAAGTGAGCGATTATTTTCTTATAGGAATTCTCGATAAAGCCTTAAAGCAAGCAAACGAGTAACCAAGACAAAGCAATAGGTGATATGTATTCCAAGGGTCTAAGAGCAAGGGAGACCGCAATGATTTTATTTCTTTTTCTAGTTTACATAATATATATTCTAGGAACCAATAGATAAAACGTAAATTCCGTCTCATTACAAAAGTATACTTGTGATAGTGAGACGGAATTTAAAAATGAGATAGGGTTTGTGTTTATTTAATTTAACTCACTAAACTAATTATCAGTAAGATTTGTTCTAATTGAACAAATCTGGATATGATTTTATAGAATGCATATTGATTTCACCAGATTGTTTTTAAGTTTGATCAGTTCGACTTATATTTATAGATTTTGAAAAATAAATGAGTTACTTGTAGGATTTAGATTTTATACTCATTTATTTTTTCTCATCGTATTCTCAATGAACTCTTTGCAAATTGATAAAATCTGTTTACGTTTAATATTTTAAGGATTTATTTGCTACAGAACGTATATTTTTCATTTAGTACATATGTTTGCATTTAATGGATTTTTATTCATTTACAAAAGTCAAAACCTCGTATTTTCTGTAATAAAATACAGTAATTAGTATTTTTATTCTATCTGATTCCTTGTTAAAATCATTGAAAACCCCTTTCTTATCAGCTTTTTAGTGATTTTAGTTGTAGTTTCCTTTTTCATCGGGTATAATATTAAACAAATAGATGAGGGTATAAATTGGATGTCATTATCCAGTTTTAAAGGAGCGATACTCATGAACATTACAATTTATTATGGAAATCATGAAGATAAAACAATTCATACAATGGATTGTCACGTAGATATCGATTTAGATGATGAAGATATGGTAGCTTTAACAGAAGCTCGTTAATGAATATATAAAAGGCTGTGGATGCTTTTCATCTGCAGCCTTTTATTTTTTGCTCTCCCTCTCCTCTTTAACTTCTACTAACCGCTATGTTTTAGAAACCTTAGTTACTTTTATTATAAAATTTCAAATTCTCCGTTAACTTCTCTTTACTTTTCGACACATTTTTTGTATCATTAGATAAGAACATATGTTCGTTTTATTTTTATCGTATTGATGATCACAAGGAGTGTTTTTGAATGACGGTACGAAAAAGAAAAAGAAAGAAGCTCCCTCCTACCCTATCCAATACAGGCTTTATTGGATCAACGTTTGCTGATACAGATGAATTAGCACGCAATGAATATCACTTTCCTCGTAAGCAAATGAAAATTACCCATCATGTCTTAGATGCCTTGCTTCAAGGGGCAACGCACTTATTTCAACAGCATAAAGTTGAAGCCGCTATCTCATGCGTGTATCTTCCTAAGTACAAGAAGATTGGTTTAGTCCTTTCTAAACAGCCTTTTGGCCGCAATGAAGGCATTGGGTATTTTATTAATTACTTAAAGGAAATCGGACATATTGAGTGGGATGAAAAAACGAAAGACTACGAAATACATAATACGAGTTTTATCGGCGTGGTATTTGCAGATCTGAAAAAAATTGCTAAGTTCACCTTCGACTTTGAGCTGGAATTGCTGTCAAAGTTCGTTAAAGACTTAATTATTCCTGCTAAAGAGCTGTTCTTGCAGCATAATGTAAAAGCGTATCTCTCAGGCGTTGAAAATGAAGATCAGCATAAAGTAGGGTTTGTTTTATCGATCAAGCCTTATGATGAACGTAAGGAAGCAGACTTATATTTTGTGGAGTATTTAAAAGAACGTGGTTTATACGAAGAGGACGAGTCTGAAGAAGAGCTAGTACCTATTCATACAAAATGGAGCTTATTTAAATAACATACGTTATACCCGCTGTCTTAATAAGATAAGCGGGTCTTTTTTTGCTTTTTTACTAAAACCCAAAACAAATTAGTAGCAAGTACTAATAGTTAGCAATATAATAATAGTAATGATAAAAATCATTGATATCTATAATATAAGGAGTCGTTTTTATGATTCAGCTAAAAGATTTAGTTCCAAGTGAACATTACAACTTAACAGAGGAAATTGAAAAACATGCATCCGATCAGCTTGCGTTAAAGTGGCAGGACGCTGACGGTGCACGTGAAGAAATTACATATAACCAGCTGTTAGCAAAAGCCAATAAAGTGGCAAACGGGTTAACAGAGCTAGGTTTAACAAAAGGCGATCACGTTTTAGTTATTACGCCTCGCCTTATTGAATCGTACGCTATTTACTTAGCATGCTTAAAAGCAGGTATTATTGTAATTCCTTCTTCAGAACTATTACGCGCAAAAGATATCCAATATCGTTTACATCACGCTGAAGCAAAAGCGATTATTTCTTACCATCCTTTCTGCAATGAGATCGATAAGATTGAAAACTTCCCTACTTCTCTACAACATAAAATTACGTTTGGTGCTGATGTTACGTCATGGACGCGCTTAGAGTCACTTACGGCGGATGCATCAGAACAGTTCCAAGCAGCTAAAACAACTAAGGATGATACGGCATTCCTTCCTTATACTTCTGGTACAACAGGACAGCCAAAAGGCGTTGTTCATACTCATGGATGGGCTTATGCTCACCTTCGTATCGCAGCTGCTGAATGGTTAGATATTAAAAAAGGAGATACGGTATGGGCAACAGCAGGTCCTGGTTGGCAGAAATGGATTTGGACTCCGTTTTTATCTGTACTTGGACAAGGTGCAACAGGCATTATCTATAACGGACGTTTTGAACCTAAAAAGTTTTTAGAAATTTTACAGGATGAAAAAGTAAACGTACTGTGCTGCACGCCAACAGAGTACCGCTTTATGGCTAAAATTGATGAGCTTGAACGTTTTGACCTATCTCACCTTCATAGCGCTGTATCTGCGGGAGAACCGCTAAATGAAGAAGTGATTAATGTGTTTAAAAAATATTTTAATATCCAAGTACGTGATGGATACGGTCAAACAGAGAATACTCTTTTAATCGGTACATTAAAAGGTGTAAAAACAAAGATTGGTTCAATGGGTAAACCGATGCTTGAAGGATTTGTAGAAATCATTAATGAAGACGGCGAACCTTGTAAGCCTGGAGAAGTTGGAGATATTGCCGTTCATAGAGACCTCCCTTCTCTTTTCAAGCACTACTATAAAGACATGGAGCGCACTGAGAAAACGTATAAAGGAAACTACTATTTAACAGGTGACCGCGCTTCTAAAGATGAAGATAACTATTACTGGTTCCAAGGACGCGGAGATGATATCATTATCAGTTCCGGCTATACAATTGGGCCATTTGAAGTTGAAGATGCATTAATTAAGCATCCAGCGGTGAAAGAGTGTGCCGTTATAGCTAGCCCAGATGCTGATCGCGGCCATGTTGTAAAAGCGTATGTTGTTCTTGTCGATCATGTAAAAACAACAGATGCAGGGTTTATTAAAGAGCTGCAAAATCACGTAAAGACTTTAACTGCACCTTACAAGTATCCTCGCGTAATTGAATTTATTGATGAATTGCCAAAAACTAATTCAGGTAAAATTCGACGTGTGGAACTTCGTGAACGCGAGCAACAAAAAGCATAATAAATGAAAAAAAGACGTATCTGTTAGGATACGTCTTTTTTTATTAGATAGCATGCTGTGAAGTACGGACATCTACCGTTAAAACACCGGTATTTACGTTTGCGTACGCTTTAATGATGACAGGGTAATCTTTGTTGTTTGTGAACTTAAAATCAGGTCCTCCCCACGATACGGTTGCATCTCTTCCTGCAGGTACATAACCTACATGTTTTGAATGGTGAGACCTAGCTGTCACTTGAAGACCAGCGCCGTCAATAGCATTGAATAGCGTAGAAGATGTTTGGCAGATCCCTCCGCCAATTCCCATCACAAGCTGTTTGTTGATGATTTCAGGAGCAGGCTGATAGCCTCTTTCTGCTGTGCGCTCCCCAACTGTTTGATTATAAGAAAATGAATCTCCTGGACCTAATACAACGTTATTAATCGCTTCTGCGGATAGCTGAACATTTCTGTTTCGGCTTGTATCACTTGGACGAAAACGTGTAGAATACGAAGCTAGCGATACATCAGCGATCCCTTGAGTAGATGCTGCCGTTACATTTGGAGCGGTTTCGTAAATCGGAACCTTTACATCCAATTGTTTCGTATTTAAGTTCTGCAGATTTTTAACAAGCTCTGCTTCTTTTAAAATGATTTGTTTGGACCCGCCGGTTAACGATCCATTTGCATCCATCTTTATGTTTTGCATAGGCGTGTCGATCCCTTTTGCCAGCTCAGACGCTAATTGCTTAATTTCTTGGTCGTATACGTCTTTATCCTTGTAATGAACCGGCTTGAATTCTTTCATTACTTTTCCTGTGCGGGAATCTTTCAGCTGATACGTTAGGTCTTCGATTTTAAGAACTGGTTTTTTCTTTTTCTCAGTCTTTTTTTCTGCTTTTTTCGCTGCTTGTTTTTGTTCTATCGCAGCTGTTTGCTTTGCAGAATGGTTTGTATACATGCTGTACGCAATAAACGCACTCACAATTGTAGCGCCAAGCAAAAGCGCTCCTAAGACTTTCTTCATGTAATTGAATCCCCCCATATCTCGGCTTTACCTCAATATGTTTTTTCTATAAAAATATGTATACATTCATTTTATACAAACATCCTATAAAAGACGATCTGCCAAAGTGAATAATCACCATTTTTTATATTTTTTTCTTTGTTCAACACATGAGGTAAAGCGGAATGATGTTCATAGACCCCATTTTTTCTTATGAACTCAATAGAAAACAAATGTTGTATGCGTTTCCTGTTATTACTATTCTTATATATAATAGCACGAAAACAAGGATTTTTTAACGAATTATGGTAATTATTTTAAAATTTTTCTGACAATTTTCGCGGTGTTGTTCATTTTTCTATGGGCATTATACATGGTATAATGGTAAAAATGGAATTTGTTTTATGAGGAGGATTTACGCTTGACTGAACGTTATAGCAAAGAAGAGATTAGTCATCAGCTAGAAAGTATAGATCATGTAAAAGAAGCTCTTTTAAAATATAAAAACACCGTAATCGGTGAGAAATATGATTTGCTTCCCTACCATTTAACTTCAACAAAAGAAGCAATCTTAAAGACCATTCACGATAAAAAAAGCTGTATTGTTAGCGATATCACAAAAGTACTTGGACTCTCACCTGGTGCTATCACCATTGTATTAAATCAATTAGAAGATGATGAGCTTGTGAATCGTATTTATAAAAAGCAAAACCGCCGAAGTGTTTGGGTAGAGCTGACGGAAAAAGGCGAAAAAGTTGTCGAAATATTGCAAGCTACTCGTGTCGATTTTTGGTCAGATTTACTTTCACACTTATCAGAAGAAGAAAGAGATCAATACTTTCACATTATGAAAAAAATATCTCAAAAATTACAGCAATAAATATAAAAAAAGCGGCTATAAAGGCCGCTTTTTTATTATGCGTGTGCTAAGGCTTGTTTTTTCACTTCGTTTTTCAACACTTTTCCTACGCTGTTTTTAGGAAGTGATGAAACAAATACAACAGTTGGCACTTTATATGGTGCTAATCGTTCTTTACAGAAGTTCACTACATCTTCTTCAGTTAAAGCAGATGCTTCTTGTTTAACAACAAATGCATATGGAACTTCGCCGTACACATCATCAGGCATGCCGACAACTGTCGCTTCTAACACACCATCTGCTGCTAGGACAACTTCTTCTACTTGATCTGGGTAGATGTTGTCTCCTCCATATACAATTACATCTTTATAGCGTCCTTCAATGTAAAGAAATCCGTCTTCATCTAATCGACCTGCATCGCCCATCGCTAGCCAGCCATCTTGTAAGACAGCGTTTGTTGCTTCTTCGTTTTGCCAGTAGCCTTTAAATAGATAAGGGCTTCGTACAAGTACTTCACCTTTTTCTCCAGTTGGAACTTCTTGACGTGTTTCGGGGTCTACAATTTTAACTTCCACATGTGGAGCAGGTTTTCCAGCAGAGCTTACTTTCTTCCATCCCATTTGAGGATGCCATGAACTGATAATCCAAGCTTCTGTGCTTCCGTACCCTTGAGCTAAAATCATTCCGTTACGATCATATTGTTCAATTAAAGACTCTGATACTTTTGTTCCGCCTGACACAGCAAGTTTTAGAGGGAAATCATAGTGATCTCCTTTTTCAAGCTCTTCTACAATGTATTTTAATGCAGGTGGTAGTGCAAACAGCATTTTAATGTTTTCTTTTTCAATTACTTCAATTACTTTAGCTGGATCTGTTTCTTCAGAACATACCATTGTGTTTCCTGTGTTAATGCACATAAATAAAATGCTCATCGAACTCATGTGGAAGAATGGATGAACAAACAAATAGCGCATGCTTTTATCAATATTTGCACGTTCTTCCTGTCCGCCAGAATTTAAAAAGGCACTTACCGATCCGTGTGCAATCATACATCCTTTTGACTTACCTGTTGTACCTGATGTGAACATCATCAATGCTAGATCTTCAGGAAGTACTTCAGGAAGTGCTTCTGGCGTGTTTGTGTTATACGCTGAGAATTGAGTTGTAAATTCTTTTGCATCCTCAATTTTTAACGTAAAACTAAGTCCATCCGTTTGTTCCGCTTTTTCTAATACAGACGTAAATTCATTGTGGTGGATAATCGCTTTTAACTGTCCGCTCGTAATAATGCTATCAAGCTCATAAGGTGTCATGCTCTTACTTAATGGAACAACGACTGCTCCCACTTGTAAAATCCCCATTGTAACGACTGGGTAAGCAATGCTTGTATGAGCTAAAACACCAATACGGTCTCCTTTTTGAATTCCTTTCTCTAAGAAGTAATGAGACAATTGATTTACTTTTTCATGAAATTCATTAAATGTATAACGTTCATTATGTTCAACTAGTGCTTCATGTTGAGGAGAAATCTCTGCACGTTCTGCGACTAAGTATTGTAATGTGTTCATTTTATCCTCTCCTTTGTCCGCTCGGACTAAATATTTCTTTTATGAATATTTTAATGACTAAAACATAATAACAAAAAATTTTTCCGAAGTAAAAGTTTAAAATTATCAAAATGTGTTTATATAGGTTGTATCGGGAAATGTTAAAAGAGATACTGTTTTTAAGAAGTGTTGTATTACCAAGGGTTTGAGAAAATTTTACAAAATTTAAATAGTTCAGACACTGGGTTTAACGAACTATTTTTTTCCTTTTTTTGTTTGTAAATTAGTTTTTATTTCTTGTTTTTCATTTTTTTAATATATTTTCTTACTTTCCCCTTATTCACCGGATTTTGAGCTCATTTATTGAATGAAAACGGTGAATATGAAACAATAATATATAAGCATTTGGATTTGAAAGGAGCAAATTTAGACATGAAAGTTCTTGTAATTGGTGCGAATGGTCAAGTAGGCAAACATATTGTAAACATTTTGAATGAAAGTGATGTGCACACTGTACGTGCGATGGTTCGTAAAGAAGAACAAGCAAAAGAACTTGAGGCAAGAGGTATCGAAACGGCTTTTGCAAGCTTAGAAGGCACTGTACATGAAATTAAGGAAGTGATGAAAGGCTGTGACGCCGTTATCTTTAGCGCAGGATCAGGCGGAAATACAGGCCATGATAAGACACTTTTAATTGATTTAGACGGTGCGGTAAAAGCGATGGAAGCTGCAGAAGATTTAGGTATTAAACGATTTGTGATGGTAAGCGCACTTCAAGCACATCACCGTGAAAACTGGAATACTTCACTAATTCCTTACTATGTAGCCAAACATTACGCGGATAAAATCTTAGAAGCAAGCGGATTAACATATACAATTGTTCGACCAGGCGGATTGTTAAACGAACCAGGAACAGGACGTGTAGATGCTGGGGAGAACAAAGAGCGCGGATCCATTCCTCGCGAAGATGTAGCGCGTGTGGTAGTGGAAACGTTAAGTGAAGATCATACATTCGGACGTTCTTTTGATTTAGTTTCAGGCGATACGCCTATCGCAGAGGCTATTCAATCTATTTAATATAAAAAAAGCAGCGAATACGTATTCGCTGCTTTTTATTTATCATTTAATACACGTACTAAATGATAAATCACTTTTGCTGTCAGTCCCCATATGACTCGATCTTCATAGTAATAAAAATGTTCTTCCATCTCTCTTGTTTGCCAATTATAATTTTCACCACCGATAATCGCGTCATAAGGAAAATTATGTTCGGGTTCTACCCTCAAATGGATATTGTGTATATCAGGTTCGGTACGTTGGAAAAAAGAAAGAGGCACGGTAAATACTTCTGCTACTTCCGAAGGATTCGGTCGAAGTTCAAGCGACTCATCAATAAAACCTACATAAGGATAAATGATTGTTCCGAATTGAGAAACAATATAATCTAAAGCTTGTACTTGCTGAATAGATTCAGGCGTAATCCCTAACTCCTCGGATGTTTCACGGATAGCCGTTTCTTTTTCGTCTGCATCCGTCTTCTCGACACGCCCTCCTGGAAAACAAATTTCTCCGGGCTGTCTTCGTAAATCGAGCGCTCTTACCTCAAATAAAACATGTAGTTCCCCTTGTTTTTCAATAAGCGGAACAAGAATACCGAAGCGAGAAAACTGCTCCATCCCAAGAATTGTCGGTATCCGATTTTCTAACTTAGCTATAATACGGGATGCATCCATACGTCCACTTCCTTTCACAAAATGAATTATCAAAAGAATAGCGAGTTGTAAGCTACGATGTCAACTAACCTGCAAAAGAAAGCTGTTATCTTTAGTATATGAAGAGATCCATTCAATTGACACTACCAATTGATAAAAATATATAACATGAATATAAATAAAAGCAGATAGCATCGGCTACCTGTCTTTTTGTTTTGTTTTTAACAACCCATAAATAAGTAAAAAGAATGCAACCACACTGATAAGCAATCCTCCTACTTGCTTATCAGTGAATCCAAAACGAAGCTGAAGCCAAAAGATAACCAAGCAAATCAAAATGACACTGGTAGCTAAATAAAAGTAAATACTGTAGAAAAACGGATTCGTTCTTTTCCGTTTGTAGACAAGTAGTGAGATGCCTATATACGTACCCAATAGTGTGAGTAATACAACAACTTCCGTTAATGTTCTCACCGCATTCTCCCCTCTCCCTTTTTTCTTCTATACCCCGTTTCTTCTTTCATCAAAAGGAAGTTTGACTAAGGTATTTACAAAAAAAGCCCTTATGCCATAAAGCGGTTTCCTTCAATACACTTGCTTTTATATATCAAGAGCAAAGGTAATGACCGCTTCACAAGCTAACTCGCTGTCTACAAATGCTTTTCCTTTTCCTCTTACAATCTTTCCGCGCTGCTTGAGAACCTCAAATTCTAAACGCAGTGTATCTCCTGGCCTTACTTGACGCTTAAAACGACATTCGTCTATTCCTGCTAAAAAAGCAAGTCTTCCTTTTTGTTGGTCATCCGCAGCCATGGCAAATCCACCGAGCTGAGCAAGAGCTTCTACAATAAGTACCCCTGGCATTACCATATAGTCGGGAAAGTGGCCTTTGAAAAAAGGTTCATTTGCTGTTACTTGTTTGATTCCTACCGCAAGCTTTCCTTCTTCTTGCTCTAAGATGCGATCAACAAGTAAAAAAGGATAGCGGTGTTGAAGGGTATGTTTTATTTGTTTTATATCTTTCATATGTATCGCTCCTTTTTCTTATAATAAGGGGTCCTTACCGTCAAATGCAGGAAACGTATCTGGATGAAGAAGCGGCGCGAGTTTTTTTAACCCTAACAGCAACCTAGGTGAAGGACGACAATACAGCCATTCTTCTAGTACATATACGCGATGTTCTTTTATGGCAGACATGTCAGACCAGTTCGGTCTCTTGTGTAAAATCGTTGGATTCACTTTGTTTGTCTGTACGCCCACCCAAGCCAAACACACATGAAGTGGATTTCGTTTGAGCACTTCTTCCCAATCACTCTGTACATTTGCTTCTTTATGATCAGCAAATATATTTTCTCCTCCCGCTAACTCACTAATTTCAGTCAGCCAGTTTGCTTTGCCAGGAGTAAAGACAGGTTTTGGCCACCATTCCCAGTATACAGTGGCTTTTTCATCAATTTGATTTGCAATCCCTTTATATGTAGAAAGAAACTGATCATAACGCTTTAACAGTTCAGCTGCTTTTGTTTCAATGTTTAATCGCTGACCTAAATCCTGTAGATTTTGACGGATATCTTCTAGCGAATTAGGATTATATACGACATAAGGAAGCTTTCGTTTTTTTAGTTCTTCAATATTTCGCTCCATTCCAGGAACGCTTAGTGATGCTAGGACTAAATCGGGTTTAGCTTCTTCCACCGCGTCCATATTAATAGATAAATCGGGACCTAAACGCGGCAGACCTTGAATAGACTGCGGCCAATCGGAATAATCATCTATTGCTACGAGCAAATGCTCACATTTTAAATACGCTATTAGTTCTGTATTGCTTGGACAAAGCGAAACAATTCGCATAGTTCCCCTCCTGCATTCATTTCTTTTTTTCTATTATACAATAGATCCAAATATAAAAAGCAGAGACTTTCACTGAAGTCCCTGATTGTGGTGCTCTCTCTTATCCGCCCATCGCGTGATAAAAGAAGTAAAAGAAACCTAAACAGCCAAGTGAACTAATGCTTGTAGTTAAAATGCCGATTGAAAGCAACACCTGTCCGTCTTTTTTTTGTTTGTATCGCAGCATATAATAAAAAGCTAAACAGGTGCCAAGAAGTAAATAAATAGCCCATATGTAAGGTAGATTCTTTAGCTGAAAGATGTATCCTTGATTAAATAATAAACAGTAAATAAAAAAAAGATTTACGATAAAAAATATAGGAAGTACACTTTTCTTCATCTATTAAACCCTCTTCTATTCTTTATTTTCTGCTATAGTTGCTCTGTTTTGATTTCTCAGTTCATCCCGTATGTCACGTAAATATTGATTTCTCTCTTTCATTCGCTTTAAAACTATAACGATAACAGCTATAATACCAGCAATGATTCCTATATAAAGAACTCCAAACACTAAGATAGGTACTACACCCCAAAGCTCCATCTCATTCCTCCTATTTTTTAGTTATTACCTTATTTTACCGTATTTTGTAAGGATGTCACGTCTTTTATCCATGAAAAAGGGAGTTTGAATATACATTCAAACTCCCTAAAGAGATAATAAAAAATAATATTTATTATAGCGCTTTGCTTTTGACACTCGCTCCCGTTCCGAAGAACTTATCAAAAATTTGATAAAGAGCAGACAGGCCAACTAACCAATAAATCGTTGTTACTAACCAATCCCAAGAGCCAAATAGCTCTTCTACTACATTCACGCCTAATGCTACAGCTAACCAATTTAAACCGCCTAAAATCACAAGAAGAGTCGTTAAACCTGAAAGAAATTTCACGTTGTCACCTCCTTGCGAACTGCATTAGGAAAAGCAGCTCATGTTACATCTTATGCGCTGTATAGATCAGTATATGCATAGGCGCTATGTAAAATAGTTATAAAGAATATGTGATTTATTCTTTTTTATTTCCTTATTGTGCAGCTGCTGCTTTCCCAATTTGCTTAATCGTTTCTACATGCATCGCTTCGTGATAAAAGCTGAATAAAAACGTTTCACCAACTGTTGTAAAGTTGATGCCCGCTTTGTTTGTAAAAGGTGTGATCAACTGTTTGTCAAACTGCTGAGGCATGAACTCTTTAATACGATGTGCTTGATCTTTCAACACATTCGCAATTTCTTCAAGAGAAGGAGCAGCCTCCGTCCAATCGGCAGGTTTTGTTCCTGCGCCGAAAAGGCTTTCATAACTCTCGGGCGTTTGCATCGCTTCACCAGCTAAGCCAAACACAAGTTTTTCTTGAATAAAGGCAATGTGTCCAAGATTCCAGCGGATATTGTTATTGAATCCTTTTGGTGTGATGTCCGCTGCCTCTTCTATTGTTTTTTCGAGGATACTAATCGTAATTCCTCTTACAACGTCCATATGTTTTAAAATCATGTTTTCCATCGTCTAATCTCTCCTTACGTTGTCGTATTAGATAAACTATTCAATGTCTATTGTGCACAAATTATCCCTTAAATGCCACTCATAACATTTAAACCTGAAAATAAAAGAAAACTCAAAAGAAACATCCCCCTATATAAAAACTAGGGGGATGTTTTAAGCAGAAGACTTCAAATTTGAGACAGGTCCTTTGTTTGGCTTCGGTTTTAGCTGACCTAGCTTATTTTTTAGATAATCTTTTAATGCGCCGCGTTTTCTCTTGCGTCTTTTATCACGATTTTTAATGGGAATCTCCTCCTTTCCTTTTAGTTTTAAGACCTGTGTATTAAATGGATTCTTCTTTTATACATAAAATCCTTTTGAATTCTCAAATTTACCTTCATGTAATTCTTTCCTTTTTACAAAAAAAGACCAAAGTATCAAACCTTTGATCAATCAAGCTACATACGTAATCGACCCAATAGTGGAAATAATAGCGCTGTTTCTGTCGTACCAAACAACGGGTTCGTATCTAACTGCAAAATAACTGAGGTGAGCGGTGTGAAGCCTGACAATTTCATCTGACAGGTAAGCTGATTGCTTTGCGTCGTCTTTTCTCTTTAAATTTAACACTTCAATAATTCTTTCCCGCGTCGTAATTCCAATTCCATGACCAAAATATAGAGTTTCATCTAATACAATTGTGTTTTCACCTTTCCACTGGGGAGTATCAGGGTTATAATCAGGATTTTTAAAATACGCACAGTCTCCGGGCAAGTAGTCAGATCCTTTATAACCATGGAGCTCAAGATCTTCATCATATTGCCAATCGTGTAAGTAAAGATCAGCAAAAAGCCTGTTAAAGTTTGCTTTTCCAATATTATTTAATACAGCTTTGTAAAAGATGATGATAACAGCCGTCGCGCACTCAAACGCATATTCGTGTCCGTTGTAAAAAATATCATCGATGGCCTGATGAGGAGAAACGGTAGGCAGTAGCTGAAATCCTCCGTTATCGGTTCTTTTCCAATACTTTTCGTTACACCTAGAACGTGCAAATGTAGCAAACCTGGCACCGCTTTTACGCAGCAACACAGACGATTCAATAATTTGTAATTTAACAGATACATCAAAATCAAGCTGGTCAAATGTAGCATACTCATACACTTCCCTATAGGCATCCATCTGTTTTAAAATGTCTGCTTTTTCTTTTGTTAACGAACTATTATTTAGATCACTTATTTTCACAATTTGTTGGTTAACTTTAATCATAGACGTTCTCTCCTTTACAGAAAATGATATCAATCACTTTCTCTAACAGGATATTGATAAAAAAAGATTTTGTGTATCTTCATTTATTTAAAATCATGAAGATTAGAAAAAACGATGAAAGAAAGTAATTTAACCAATAATCTTTTCCTTTGTTCCTTTTTGTCCTTTTGTAACCTTTTTAAATATAAAGCGAGCAACTAACACGTACAGTGGTAATACAATAATGACGGCAATAACATTTAAAATCCAAGGTATTGTCCCCATAAAAACGTTTGAAGATGCTTTATCATACCAGCTCACAATAAGTATTAAAAAGAAAACACTGAATATAAAAGTACTTATATATCCCTTCTTATAGTTTGTACTTCTCACAGCAACAACAAAGCCAATTATCAATGAAATGCCTGCTGCAATTAAGATAAAAATCAAAAAAAAGTTTGCTACCTTTTGAACGTCCATTACTTCCCTCTTTCTTATAAAATTTTCACTCCAGAATCTTCGTTAAGCTTATAAAAAAGTAAATTTAAGTACTTTAAACTCCCTAAAACAATTAACGCCCTTTTCTAGATACAATTCCTATAGTTAAAATTAAGTCATACCTACAGCATATAGTGCTATAAAAGTATAAAGTGATTTTATGTAGCCAGCTGTATAAAGCGTAGCGCTCATTATTAATAAAAGTCCTAATATGTTTAATAACTTTGTTTTTTTAATTTTTATTTCAATCTCTTCCTTTCTATCTCTGAGCAATGTATTTTTTGAAAAAGATTTAATACAACTACTTTAGTTAATAAAAAGCTAAAGCAAACTAATAAAACAAACGAGATTTCCTTTTGATAGTTTAGAGATATATTTATAATATTTTTCTCCTTTATCTGTTGTATCGTACTGTGAAATGTAATAAAAGGGGGGAAATGCATAGATTTGTTCACGCTTGGTCCTATTGTTGTAGCATCCTTAAGGACAGTAGGCCACT
The DNA here is from genome assembly GCF_035064545.1 of Bacillus sp. ILBB4. Taxonomy (NCBI): domain Bacteria; kingdom Bacillati; phylum Bacillota; class Bacilli; order Caryophanales; family Bacillaceae; genus Bacillus; species Bacillus sp. ILBB4. The sequence continues at coordinate 143,214 of NZ_JAIQVD010000004.1, forward strand.
ATGTATTAGAAAATATAAAAGTTAAATCTGGCAATGGAATCAATCCTAAAATGTATAAAGGGATTCTATTCGTCTTTAAAGATGAATTAAGCAGTGTTCTGGGCAATAGAAAAAAGGATGTTCAGGACTTTCTTGATCAGTTTGAGAAACAGTTAACTTTACATACGTTCAATGGCAAAGAGTATTATAGGGCCGATAATTTAAGACAGACTATTAATGCTACTGAATAAGCACATAAGCAAAAAAGGTCTTGATGTCTAATCGAGTCCTTTTTATTTATAACTGTATCAAAAAACTTGATCATTTCACGTCAAAGGTGCTGCTATAAAGGTTTCCAGCGAAAGTTCCATCATAATTTGTTAGCGGTTTGGTTATGTGATATACAGCAAGCTTATAACGGTATGTGCCATTAGTATCAACTTTAAAACTCGTTCCAAATTTCTCTCCAGAGACTGCATACCATTGGGATGCAGATTGCACGTTCACCCATTTACCATTCTCTAAATGCTGCAATTGACCAACAAGTCGTACCTCAAATGAATTATGGTTAATAAACTTCATAATGATTGGTTCTTCTTTTGTCCAATTTGTCTTAATTGAGTTAACTGATACATCGTATGATGAAGCGGCATCAGCTTCTTGAATATCCCATTTGGAACCAATGGGATATTTGCGACGGATCCTATTCCTAAACCACCTAATGTAATTACTCCGGCTAGTGCTACTCGCGTTACTCTTTTCACATCATTTCCCCGTTTCATTATAAGATTATAGGCTTTATATCCTCTATAAAACCTATTAATTTATCACTATAGCACAAAAAATAGAATATTATGGGTTATTTTGTAAAATGTCTTATTGAACTAAGAGTTTTAAATAACACTATTGAAGATTCTAAACACTAGATGCAAAAGATATTTTACCTCACATACGCCTAAAAGGAAGGAATTAAGCTGGGATACTAGCCTATATAAGGTTTAATCCATAATTGTGGTTTATGGTCTTATAACAATAACGAAACCCCAACTTGTGGTCTATAGAATTGCTGCTTGCAAAGAGCAATATTCATACTGAATAGTGTTATTTAGTTTTTTCTCCTACAAGTGATTTTTTTACTTAAAATTACAATAATAAATTAACTAATAAAACGTAATAATATAGCTATAACTACAATTAAAGCGATTAATAATACTTTTTTAAAGCTTTTCTACTCTAGTTCTTCACCTCTGTCTTGACTATTAAATGGTCAACTTTCTCTTATCGAGATCGTTTAAACGTTCATCAGACTATTCAAAGGGTATTCTAAGCAGCTTATATTAAAGCTCTACTTAGTTAAGAATTTACTGCAGTAAAAGAACGGATTGTAAGACATTTCGAAGAACAAGAGCACAGTATGGAGATATACTAGGTGACGATATTAATCGTTTTTAAAGAATACGAAGCCAAACAAAACAAGCTGGCATTTTAAATGCGCAGCTTGTTTTGTTTTCAGGGTATAAGATATTTGTACAAAATTGGAAATAAGAACGGGCATCTTTACTACTATTGTGTTCCTGTTTGTAAATTTTATTTCTAACATAAAAAGCTAAATGAACATATCTTTAATGTTAAAAGTGTATTTATCCGGTAATTTGTCAGCTCTCCTTGAAATCTCTGCTCTTTGGCTCTTTCTCCCCTTAATAACAACTGAATCTTTTTTTATACTTATGCTTCCAAAGCTATACGGGCACCAAAACAAATTAATATCATCTATTTTTGTAGTTTTAACAAAGTTAGAATTAAGGTCTGTAACACGTAGTTTAAATGGAGCGTTTGTAAGATGAGATTTAGGAACTGTATAAATGACCTCGGCTAAATACTTCTCATTTTGTTTCGCAAAGTATGTGAGCTCAATGTCGATACCTTCTTCTTTTATTTTTCCAATAACAGATTCTATTTTATGCTCTTCTAAGTAATCAAACTCCGTAATGCTTCTTAGTGCGGAAACTACGCTATTAAACATCATATTTGATTTAGTTTCGTTATCACTTGTCACATATTTTTAGTATCTATTATCGAAAATGCATCTTTTCCATGGGGATTTGGAGTAAATTCTTGTTTTGCTTCTACTAATGTGTCCGCTAAATGTATAAAGATATGACTATAACCCGGCAGCATCACTTCTGATTTTCTAAGAAGGTTACTGAAAATTTCAGTGTATATAAAGATGTAATCGGGTTCTGTTTCCTCCATAGGAGCAGAAATACTAATTGTTATTAACGGCTTTGTTAGCGGTTTTGGATTAGACAAAGATCTTTTCATTGAAAGGTCAGCTAGTTTAGCCCAGTTATTTTGAACTGTTTGCTTTTGCTTCTTGAAATATGTCTTTAGCTCCTTGAGTGTACGTGGTGCATTTTTTATCGATTGTTGAAATTCTAATAGAAGCTTGTCTTCACTAAAGTCGAGTTCTGACTTTAGTTTTATAGTTTTAACTAACATAATAGCCTCTTCAACTCTATGTAGGCCTGTTAAGAAATCCACTATTAAGATTTTTGTTATTGTTAAAATTTCCAGGCAACTCAATTTCGGCTATATTTTCATAGAGAACACGTAATTTGTACTTCTTCTTAGAGGTAGGATTGTTTATAAAACGGATCAAAATGCACTCAAATGTGCTTCCATGGAACTCTCCTATTAAATGTTCATTTAAAAAAGTATCTAATAATTGCAAGGAAAAGTTATTTTCTTCTTTCGTTTTAAAATCCTTATACTCAATCAAAAATCTCATTGGAATCACCTTGAAATATACAGTATATTTTTACTATACATTATATTTTAAAAAGCAGTCAACGCAAAGCATACAGCCAGTAAAGGGCAGTTTTATACAGGATCAATCAAACTTCACTTCTAGACAGAGGTTATTCACCTGGACACATTGAGATAGAATTTGATTCTGTTCCTGTTCCTGTTCCCTATATTAAGGAGCTATACAATATAAAGAAGGAAGAGAAAAATATCTAAGGTATCTTAATCTTTTGTTCTTTTATTATAAAATAATTATTTGAAGTTCGCGTTCAGTTTCCTTCTGCCGCTTTTCAAAAACAATAAAAAAGGCAGCAGCTCATAAGTTGAGCTGCTGCCTTTTATTTATAGAAACACAGAAAGAACCTTTTAACGATACCAAATCGTTTTATCTTGATATGGAATACGTTTTGATGAAGCTTCTTTATTAGGATGTCCGACGTAAATTAAGCCTAAGAGCTTATCGTCTTCTTCTAGAGATAAAAAGTCATTCAGTTCTGTCTGATAGACAATTTCACCGGTTCTCCAAATTGTAGCCAAACCTTGTTCTTCCGCTACTAATAGCATATTTTGTATGCCTGCTGCTACGGCAGAGATTTCTTCAATTTCAGGCACTTTTCCAGAAGGACTTACTGCTACAGCAATAATGACAGGAGCGCGAAGCGGTCCTTTTTTTGCTTTTGTTGTTTTTTTCAACGCTTCTTCTTCACTTAAGTGAGCAGTTTTTTGCTTCATAATACGTTCCATTTCGTCTCCTAAACGAACGCGTGAATCCCCTGTAAACACGCGGAACTTCCAAGGCTCTGTCTTTTTATGGTTAGGAGCCCAAGTGCCGGCTTCTAACATAAGGTTAATAGCATCTTCTGATACGTCTTTGTCTTGCATGGCCCCAATCGTCCTTCTGGCTTTAATAATATCTAATACGCTCATGCTTTCTGTCTCCTTTTCTACCTTCAATTTATTAGTATAGGTATGTATATATTATATATCTTATATATAGAATAATTGAAAATCATTCTCATCGTCAATTGTTTTGCCCTTATTCGGGTCGCGATAAATATGCCAATTTTTTAAGCGTGTTTGTTTTTTTAGCAGTTTTTCTTTTAATTACTTGGCAGTTCCGGTAAATAAAAAACGATTTGGAACATAGAGTCCAAATCGTTTTTTTATCTTATACCCAGCCGCGGAAACGAGAAGCTTCAGCTGATTTCTTGATTCCTGCCATGTAAGCAGCAAGTCTCATATCTACGTCATTTTCTTGAGAGATTTGATAGACCGTTTCAAATGAATCCACCATTACTTTACGTAATTTGTAAGCTACTTCCTCTTCAGACCAGTAGTAGCCTTGATTATTTTGCACCCATTCGAAGTATGAAACCGTTACGCCTCCAGCACTCGCTAAAATATCTGGCACTAAAAGTACGCCTTTTTCATCTAAAATGCGCGTAGCTTCAAGCGTAGTCGGTCCATTCGCTGCTTCTACTACAATAGAAGCTTTGATGCGATGAGCGTTTCGAACCGTAATTTGATTCGAAATGGCTGCGGGCACTAAAATATCACATTCTTTTTCTAATAGTTCTTCGTTTGTCATCACATTGGTAAATAAATTCGTTACGGTACCAAAACTGTCGCGTCGATCAAGCAGGTAATCAATATCAAGACCAAGCGGATCATAAAGAGCTCCGTATGCATCTGAAACGCCAATTACTTTTGCTCCTGCATCATGCATGAACTTAGCGAGAAAACTGCCGGCATTTCCGAAGCCTTGAATAATAATTCGCGCTTCTTGCAAGTTAAGGTTTTTCTTCTTAACAGCTTCTTCTATACAAATGGTTACTCCTTTAGCCGTTGCAGTTTCGCGTCCTTGAGATCCTCCGAGTACGATAGGTTTTCCGGTAATAAAACCAGGAGAATCGAACTCACGCAGTCGGCTATATTCATCCATCATCCACGCCATAATTTGAGAGTTTGTATAGACATCCGGTGCAGGAATATCTTTAGTAGGCCCAACTATTTGACTGATGGCTCTTACATAGCCGCGGCTGAGTCGTTCTAGTTCACCAAAAGACATGTTTCTTGGGTCACATACAATTCCGCCTTTACCACCGCCGTACGGAAGGTCGACAATTCCGCATTTTAAGCTCATCCAAATGGATAATGCCTTCACTTCCTCTTCATTTACTTCAGGATGAAAACGTACTCCTCCTTTAGTAGGCCCGACAGCATCATTATGCTGAGAGCGGTAGCCGGTGAATACTTTTACCGATCCGTTATCCATTTTAACCGGAATGCGAACCGTCATCATGCGCAGCGGTTCTTTCAATAAATGGTATACTTCTTCACCATAGCCTAGCTTTTGAAGCGCTTCTTGAATAACCGTTTGAGTAGATAAAAATAAATTAAGTGATTCCTGTTCTTGCTGCTGTTCTTTTTTTAATTCACTAGCTGTTTTTGTAATGGACATTCTGTTCACCCCATATTAATCATTGAATTTTCTCAACGATTTAACATGCAATTCCTGTGCCAATTTCTGCTGCTTAACAACGCTTTTATATTATAAATAATCTGTATTAGCAAGCCTTATATTCCCTGCATAGGCTGATATTAGTATATACTTAAAGAAATAAGACAAACTATTTATACTGCAAAGGAGGAAAGTGCTATGTTACATGAAAGAAAAGAACAAGAGCAAAACAATCACTGTATAGAATGCTGTTCCATCTGCGGAGAAAGGCTAACATCTTTTCAAGAAAAAGAAATATTCACATGCGACAGCTGCTTTGAACAAAAAGTCAACGATGTGCTTTCTGAGCTGTAATCAGATACTCTATTTTTCGGAAACAGGTGTCACAATATTAAAGTTTGGATCGACAGAATCCTGACAAGACAAAAAGAAATCCCATTTTGATTTATCTCCTTGAACAAATATGACCGAGCTATAAGAGTGATCATTTGTAGTTGTGAGTCGATATAAGGTATCTTGCCACATCGTTACCGTCACCTCAGCTTTCTTTCGCGTATCTCCGAGATACCTAAAGATTCCATGCTTAAGTTCTGTGAGAGCTACTTCATTAAGATCTGGTATTACAAACAATATACGATAGTTACATGCACCTGCCTTTAATCCATCTACGCGAATGCTAAATAGTTCTAAAATATTTTTTAAAGGAAGTGTATCCCATACTTCTTTTGTGATAATGTTGGCAGGCAGCGGTATATTACCTAAACGAAGTTCTTTGGCTCCTGTTAAATATTCATTTCGCCAAGGGCCAGATTCCGCTATATACCCTAATTGTTCAAGCGCGTCTGCACATAAAAGTTTTGCCTTTACATGGTGAGGAGCAGCATAAATAACTTGTTTGGTCACTTCAGCTACCCATTGATAGTCGCCTTGTTGAAAACAGCGCTGCGCTTTTTTGACAATGTTGTCCGCTCCACCCATATACTCTACATACTTCTTAGCTGACTCTTCAGGAAACAGTTTATTTAAATCTACAGGATTGCTGTTATACCAGCCCATATAGCGCTGATAAACCGCTTTTGCGTTGTGGTTAACCGTTCCATAAAAACCGTTGGTATACCACTCGTGAGATAGGCTTTCTGGCAGCTTCATCATTCGGCCGACGTGATCAATGGTATATCCTTGATTCATGAGCCTTAATGTTTGATCATGAATATATTGATAAACATCTCGTTGATTTTCGATATAGGTAATACACGACTCGTTTCCGAACCTTGGCCAATTATGTACCCCAAATACAGTTGTTAGTTCTTGGCCAAATAAATCGATTGCTTGCTGCAAGTATCTTGCCCATGCTGCTGCGTCTCTTACTTTTGCTCCTCTGAGCGTATAGAGGGTGTGCTGAGTGGCCGTACAGTTTTCTGCAATACACAGAGACTTTTCACTAGGAATATAGATGTTCATTTCAGCAGGCGCTTCCGTTCCGGGCGTAAGCTGAAACTGAAATGAAACGCCGTCAATTTCTTTACTTACATAAGAATGATGTTGGGAAGGGCGAATTTCTTCTATTCCTTTAATAAGCGTAATTGTTCCAAACGAAATTTCTTTTCCGATACCGTTGTCAATTAAGCCTTTTTCATCGCGTCGCAGTCGAATACCGTACATGTATTGACTTCTTCGTGTCATTGCTGTTGCCGCCGTGACGTTTTCATCGATAACTGCGTCCATAAACCCAGCAGGAGCATAAACTTTACTATTTTTATTTTGTGTTGAGTCAGGTAATATCCCTAGAACTCCGCCGTAATGGTCTATATGCGAATGAGAGAAGATAACGGCTTTGATAGAGTGTTTACCGCAGTGCTGGTTTACTAGTTTAAGCGCTTCTTCTGCTGTTTCTTTTGACGTCAAGCAATCAATAACAATCCATCCCGTTTTCCCTTTAACAAATGTAATATTAGCTATATCAAAGTCTCTTACTTGAAAGATATTTTCAGTTACTTGATATAAGCCGGCTTGTACATTTAATTTTCCTTGTTCCCACAGTTTAGGGTGGACAGTAGCAGGTGTAGATTGTTCAAATAAAAAAGCGTACTTTCTTAAATCCCATACAGGATACAGCTGATTTTTTTTGAAAATCAGAGGAAAAGGTACGCGTACAAGAGCTTGGTAATCCGCAAGATTTTGTTCTACTTTCACTTGTTCCCAGTCTATGTTTTTATAAGTCTCAGCATTAGTCGCTGCAGTCTTTTGAGTAGCATCTTTTCTGTGAATCGTTAACTCCTGTTCATAATCAAACAGCATAACCCCCTCCTTTTTATTACTTTATGCGTAAAAATAAGACGAAGTACAAAAAGGGAGGGAAAAATAGAGTCAATAAAAAAGAAGATGCGCTTAGCACGCATCTTCTTTTTATACTGAATGTTATGTTTGAATAGTCGAGTATTCTGTCTGAATTAGACAGCCTAGCACTTAGTATAACGATTGTTTACCAGTGTGCCTTTTGTAATCAAAACAAATCTTCCTTCTAAGGTGCTCAATACGTTTCTTGAAGTCGCTGTAAAACAATGCATGTGTACAGTCTCTCCTTTCTTGTATTGGCCTTACATAGAATGTATACCCTCGAAAAAATAATTGAAACCTAATTGGGATATTTTTCCAAAAAATAATAATTCCATTATGGTTAGGCTCTTTTGTCACTATTTTTTCACCCAGTTGTCATTATCATCTTTTTTGTACTTCGTTTTCACCGCTTTCCAAGCAACTTTGTGAGCGGTAGCTTCTTCTTGGTATTCGTCACTTGCTGAATTGAATGCTTCTTTATAAATTTCCTGAGCGTGATGAGGAAGATTATCTCTTACTCCATCCGGCAGTTCTTTTAATGAATTGTAAGGCATGATAGTATTCCTCCTTGAAAACATCTTTTACTACTGATTTACCTGTTTTTAAATAACATAAACATTTAATAAATATAGTCCCTATACAAGTCGGACTGAGTGACCTTTTTATAAGCGAGTCCGTGTTTTTTAGCAAGGGCTTTTACTTCATCTACACAGCTTTGAGCGCTTCTTGGGGACACGTAAATTTCATTGATAAGCTGATGTAAATTACATGTAAGGAGGTTACCATGCTCATGAGAAAACTCATACGATCTTTTTTCAAGGATATCCATTCGTTTTTGCCATTGATTTGCGGAAATACCTTGAATTTCGAATAGCTTTTGCAGTTTCCAAGCGTGTATACGGCTTGCTACAATAACAAGCCTCAATTCATTTTCATGCTGATAGGATTTACGCTTGTAAAATAACGTGTCATATACAGAGTGACTGACCATTTCTTTTTGGAAGTCTATGTACTGCACTTTGCCAGAGAAGATTTTATAGCGTAAATCTTTAATACTGCACAATAAATTTTCATAGGTGGTTTTAATAGCTACGCCATCATTCCCCTTTAAATATAGATCCCACATTCCAGCGGCTTCGTAATCATTGATATGCCAGGATGAAACAGCAGAAAATTCATGGATTTTTCTTATATAGGTTCTAGAGGTACGGTTATGACGTTCGCCTTTTTTTCTTAACTCTTCTATGTTCCACATTGAAGAGCATCCTTCAAGGGGGTCCGAAAATGCATCAGGTTTTGCGAAAAAAAGCGCATTGGTTTCCAGTAAATCTTGAAAATCAGACAGCGGCATAAATCGCCACACCGTCGGATTATTGTGCAACTTATACCGTTCATCATAATCGTCATAGCTAGATTCGAATCTTTTGGCATATTCGTAAGCTTTATCTCTATAAGCTAAATCCATTGATTTTCCTCCTCTGAATGCATATTCATACTTGAATTATAGCACTTAATTGTTGTAATTTTCAAAATTATCCACCTGTATTAAGACAGTTCTGTTATCAGAAAAGAAGACACGCCTCAACATCTACAGCGTGTCTTCTTATTTAATGAAATGAATGTTTTGCTTAACACTTTCACTTTCTGGCTGATTTAATTCCAATAAATAAATTTCATCCGCTCGAAAATCAGTATTCTTCATTTCTTTTTTTAAGGTACGAATAAAGGCAGCTGAACTTTTTCCGTAGGCTTCAAAATAATGAAACGTGTGTACAACAAATAGAATCGATGCTCCACTGTAATCTTTTTTGCTCTTTTTTTGGATGTTTTCTAGCACTTTTTCTATATACTCTTCTACAGAACCTTCCGTCTGGATACGGGGTAGAGCAAAATTTCCTGAATTCATCCTCTGTGCATCTTCAAATTCCAGTTTCCCATCTTTGTAAGAAGTAATTTCAATTCGTTTTTCAGTACCATCCGGCTGAAGAATTAATCCGTCGTATCCTTGACTTCCAATAATAAGCTTCAATTTTGAATTCCTCGGACAATAGGAAGATTGGCTGAAGCAATAAAGCGGATAAAACTCTTCAAAAAACTTTTTGAAACGCCCTTTTTTAAGTCGAGCTAATTTTATATATTCTCTGTTTTGATGAATCATTTGCTGCGTATGTTCAAAATACTGCTTCATTTCTTCTTGCGTCCTGTACACATCAAGATCTTTAAATAATTCATCCATCTTTTTCACCTTCAATCCCACCAACTAAAAAAGTCTTCTTACTTAGTAGATACATATTCATAAATGTGTGTGACAATTTTCTTTTTTTAAAGATATAGCTTTTTTAAAACAAAACGTGCACACTTTTCATTTTTTTGCATATCCTGTTATTCGTGCGTTCAATCATGAGCGTAAATTTCAGCCTTTAGTTGTAAAAGATGAACCGCAAAGTTACAGCTGATGGCGGATGATATGCTGCTGATTATTTCATAAACTATAACAAACAGGAAACTTAACAATAATTGAGGTGTTGAAAATGTTTGATAATGATTATGTAGTTAAAACCATTCACGATTTATATGTAAAACATACAGAAAGCAAATTAAAAGTCTTCTTAACTTATTTTTGTCATAAAAGATAACATGTATTTATAGACGGTAATATATAGTCAGTTGTTACTTGGAGTTTTTTATAGGAAGAAGAGTTTGATACAAATAAAAAGGAATAGTGGGTAATCCACTACTCCTTTTTTTACTATACTTGCAATTCCCCAATAAGTTCAGCAATAATTTTAATGCTTCTATCGATATCTGGTAAAGAAGCATAGGCGTAAGAAAGGCGAAGATAACTGCCGGTTTCTTGTGCATAGATACTTCCGGAATTAAGCAATATTCCTCTTTTTAAAGCACGAGAGTATAAAGATTTCATTGAAATAGAAGGTTGAATATGCACCCATATAAAAAAGCCTCCTTCAGGATTCGTCCATGTCGCTACATCTCCTGCATATGTTTCTAAAGCATTCAGCATAACTTTTCTTCTTGTTCGCAATTCGGTTCGTACCGTTTCCATATGCTGTTGATATAAGCCATTTTTAAACCATTCTGCTGCTACTCTTTGAGACAATGAGCTGGATCCATAATCTGTTTGCATTTTAATATCCGCCAAACGCTCAATGACTGGTTCTGGGCCGACTATCCATCCGATACGTAATCCTGGGCTTAATGTTTTAGAAAGACTGCTAACATATAACACGTGTCCATTTTTATCTAAAGCCTTTAATGGCAACGGAGGCTGTTTATTTAGCCATAATTCGCGGTATAAATCATCTTCAATAATAGGAAGCTGATGTTCCTCACATTCTTTCAGCAAAACGTAACGCCTTTTTGAGGACATTAATGTTCCCGTTGGGTTATGGAAACATGGATTTGTATATAAAATAGCTTGCCCTTCTTGAGGATCGGCGCATTTTATAGCTGTTACTTTTATTCCTTCCTCATCCATAGCAAGACCTTTGAGTTTCATTCCGGCTGATTGAAATACATGTAAGGAGTATAGATAAGAAGGTTTTTCTAGCAAAACCGAAGAGTTCTTTTGCAGCAGTCCAATTGAAATAAGCTGAAGAGCTTGAAGAGCGCCGGAAACAATTAAAATAGAATCTGGAGAAGATTCAATCCCCATTGTTTTCATATACGCACTTAACTCTTTTCGTAAAGGAAAATACCCCTTTGGTTCTTCGTATCCCAGAACCTCCATGTTTTTTGCTACCTTTTCCATAGCATATTTCATTTTATCTTTAGGGAATATGTCAGGTGAAAGCTCTCCTTTGCTTAATTGAATAAGATTTGAGTTAAATTCGGATTCATTAATATCTTGTACCATTGCTTGACTCGGACGATGCATACCTGATTTCACATGAACATTCCAATCAGGCGGAGTCGTAGCCAAAAGCGTCCATGTATTATTTATAACGATTGTTCCCTTTCCCATCTTACCTTCAATTAAACCGTCCGCTGTTAACTCCTCTAATGCCGTGATGACCGTACTTCGGTTAACATCGAACATAGCAGCAAGCTTTCGCTGACTAGGAATTTTACTTCCAATCGGCCATTCTCCACGCGCAATTTTCTCTTTCATAAAATCAATGATTTGCTTGTATTTTGGATAACTCGAACTGTTCTCTTGATTCATACACTTACTCCTGTTTTTAAAGTGGTTGGGTTAATTGCTTTTAAACTGGTTGAAGACATTTTATCAAATGTTTATTAACATGGGAACCACAATAGATACTGGTTGGATTCAAAATAAAAAATGGAGATGAATAGCATGAAATTAACGTTTAGTTTGGTGTTCTTACATATACTGATGATTAGCTTATGGGCTTCAGCATTTCCAGTTATTCAAATAGGGCTGGAATCGTTTTCTCCTCAGCACCTCGCTTTTGTTCGGTTAAGTATTGCTTCTGTAGTGCTGTTAGTTATTGCAATAGCCACACACATGCGCTTGCCTGATATAAAAGATATTCCATTTCTTTTAGCACTCGGTTTTTTAGGTTTTACCGTATATCACACGGCATTAAACATTGGGGAAAAAACGGTGAGTGCGGGTATTGCGAGTTTACTGGTCTCGACTACTCCTATTTTTTCTTCGCTTTTAGCTATTTTTCTTTTTCAGGAGGATTTCGGAAAAAGAAAATGGGTTGGATCTGCAGTAAGCTTTGCAGGTGTTGCACTTTTAACCTTCAGCAAAGAGAATTTTGTACACTCAGTTAATGGAATCTTACTGATTCTGCTAGCTGCCCTTGCAGAAAGCATCTATATAGTATGTCAAAAAAATTTATTGAAAAAGTATGGTTTCCTTTCTTTTGTGACGTACAGTATTTGGGGAGCTACAATTTCTATGCTTGTTTTTTTACCTGGGTTAGAAACGGAACTTGCACATATCTCTGTCAGATCAGCAATAAGCGTGATATATTTAGGATTATTTCCAACCGTTATTCCCTATATGGTACTCGCTTATCTGACATCGCGTATAGGTTCTGCTGAGGCTGCCATTTCTCTTTACTTAACTCCTGCGCTGTCCTTTTTCTTAGCGTGGCTGCTTTTAAAAGATATCCCGAGTGCAGCTTCCATTGTTGGAAGCATCATTACGTTATGCGGCGTGTTGCTTACACATAGTAAAAGAAAAGTAGTGGTAAAAGAGACAAAGTTCACAATGCAAAGGTAATGTGTATGTTTTAAGGAATTCTCTTAGATGCTATGTGTTTTATTTATATATTTTATTTAGAACATACTTTAATTTCTTCTTTTTGCAGTTTAATTAATAATTAATAAAAAAGCACCTTTCTTTAATTAAGATTTAAAGAAAGGCGCTGCTTTTTTATGTAGTTTCTAATTCTGCTTTTATTTTCCCAGCCACTGCGTGAGTCAGCTGCTGAAGATCGTAAATCTCTTCTCCTGAAAGTACTACATGTCCGTTTAAAACATGGTTATGTTTATATACTCGATACGTCACTTCAATACTTTTTATCGCACGCTCTACTTCGTCATTCACCATAATGCTTTCGTAGTGGTAGGACAGTGTTTCAATTCGAATCTGCGTATTTTTCATATTCATTCACCCTCCATGAGCTGTTGACTAAAAATATGACTGCTACAGGTGAACTATACATAGAATCTTTTTAGTTACCACTTCTTTTATTATTTAGAACATATTTTAATTACTTAATTGATGTCTGCTATCTTTTTTATTAAATCCCAAGACAAAATCCCACTCCGAAGAGCGGGGTTTTATTGTTTATAATACCAGCCTTTTTTATCTAAAAACTGCTTAACTTTTACAAAATCTAGTCCAGCTGCTGTGATTTCAGCTGATGGATTACCTATTGCATTTACATGTAATTCACTGTCAATTCCTTCATTTTTTAAGAAAGCACGGAATTCCGCTTCCATGTCTTTACTTAATCCACCTGTTTTAATTGTAACTGAGATAGGTTCTACATCTTTTATTTGCACAAATCCACCTGGCACAGCCCATGCTGCATACGTATAGCCATATACGCTAAATATCGTATCTTTTTTTATAGTTCTGAAATTCTCTGTTACATTCGCATACTTATAGACCTCAATATCCTTCTTCGCCTTTACTTGGAAAGAATATTTATCTCCCAGTGAAGTAACCTTCGGTAATGATTCTTCTATAGGATTACTTATACCTTTAAGCAATTCCATCATTTTAGCCAATGTTTTTTCATCAGCTTTTCCAGTTGACGTTAATCCATACTTTTCTTGAAAAGCTTTAACAGCTGCAGTAGTTTCATTTCCATATTGACCATCGGTTCCGTGTTGAGAAAGGTCAAATCCTAATTTAGTTAAATTTTGCTGCAGTTCTTTTACAGCTAGTCCGCTATCACCTTGCTGTAATTGTGCTGATGGCTTATTATTTTCCACCACCGTAACACCTGTATTAATACTATTAAAGAAATCGAGATCCATTTCGTTAATATCAACATTTCCGTTAATTCCTTTTACCTTTCCTTGATCTGTATATTGGAACATAGTCCATCTATTCCAAATCGCTGTATTCCCCGGATTAGCAAACCCCTCAGAACGGTTACTTCCACTGTACCGGGCTACCCATAGCGGATATTTTGCTACAGCGCTTGTAAAGTTGGATTTAATAAAACTATATCCCGTGTAAAGAATAGGTGTGATGCTTGTTTTCTTTTCAATATACTCCATCCATCTAACTGCAAAGGCTGTGACCTGCGCTTTTGTTTTCCCTTTGTTTTCTTCCAAATCTAAGCAATGAGGCAAATCAACCTTCATGCTGCCCAACTTATTTAAAAAGAAATTAACTTCTGCAATAGGATCATTATCAGCATGAGCAAAGTGATAAAAGCCTACACGTAAACCTGCATTTTTCGCTCCTATATAATTATCGTATGATTTTTTATCTAAGAAGGTTGTGCCTTCTGTTAATTTAATATACGCGCCTTTTACACCATCCGAAGCCACTTTTGCCCAATCAATTGTTCCATTGTGATGAGAAACATCAATGACCTTAATATTTTGATTATTACGGTTTTGCATTGCTATCACTCCTTCATACAAACTATGAATAAAAAAGGAAATGGAAACTGATACAGGCCTATTAAATAGATATTAGGCTTTATAAAAAACCGTACAATAACAAGGGCTTTTGATAGCCTTACCTTATTATAAGAAATGAATTTGCGCAATTTTATAAAGTGAGGAGAGCTATATTCGTTTATACTAATAAGATAAATCTTATATTTCACATGCTTATAATGTGTATTAAACCATAAGTGTTTGATGTTTAATGACCTTAAAAAGACTAGTTATTTTATACTGGTATGCAATGATAATGATTAATAAATAATTTGTGGTCATTTATGTGGTCAGTGATCAATTTTTATTGGCCACTTTCTTTTATACAACTAGCACCTGTATTATAGATTTTGTTAGCATGTGCAGCAATTAAATAAATACATAAGCTATAATCGTTTTTGTCAATCAACTAATACTTTCGTATATTTTAAATATTTCCTTTCTCATAAAAAGAGAAGCCCCTTATAAATATAAGAAGCTTCTCTTTTATTGTTTTTTCTTATTCATTATGCATGGCTACGATTGCCAGGACGTACTCTTCTCATAATAAAACTTACAATTAACACTAAAATAATGGAACCGATAATAGCAGGTATAATGGCAAATCCACCAATATCTGGTCCCCATTCTCCAAAGATAAGTCCGCCTAACCATGCGCCAATAAAACCCGCAATAATATTTCCAATAATACCTCCTGGAACATTGCGCCCTGTAATTAAACCCGCTAACCAACCAATAATGCCCCCAACAATTAGCATCCATATGAATGACATAAATAATAACCTCCTTTTTAAAATTACATCCATTAACTACATGTGCATATAAAATGCACTGTTACCATAATTAAAGTCATCGTTAGTCATTAACTTATATCGTAGGGAAAGTATGATTATCTTAAACCATTGTTCATTTGGCTTCTACTCGTCATTGTTTTCATGGCTGGTGCTGCCGTCTTATTTCCATTCCCTCTTATTATCCAAATGGCAAGAGTCCCAATTCCTATACCTAAAAGTGACAGTAACACGCCTCTGTTATTATTTCTCTTTCCAAACATCTCATTAAAATTAAATAAAGAAGTTAACCCCTGGAAGCTGTTCATTATACGAATACCTCTTTGATATTTGTTTGAAAGAAAATGCTCTTCCAACGCCTTTATCTTTTGACAACTTTATTTATATATACTGGAAAAATGATACTACTCCCTTTCATTTTCAAATTATTCCCTGTAATTGTTTTTGAAAATAATGTGGATTTTAAAAGGTATACGAATATTACAAGGAGTGAAGACAAGATGAAGAAAAGAAAATATTTATTGGGTCTCCTATCAACAATTTTATCTGTAGGATTCCTTTTTGGTTGTAACGATAAAAAGGATGAAGCTGAACCCGATCCAACTGAAGAACCTTCTGAACAAAGAGCAGAGAATGCTCGTAACAACAATGGTCCACTAAACGTTGGATATGATCCTAATGGGGATGATAATGATAATGACAATAATCAAACAAGATTAGAAGTAGCTGATGAGGCTGCAGATCGTATTGCTAAATTAGACGAAGTAGACAGTGCGAATGTGATTGTTACAAACCGAAATGCCTACGTGGCTGTTGTTTTAAAGAATGGAGCAAACAGAGAAGTAACCGATCGTTTAAAAAAGAAGATTTCAGATCAAGTTAAAGCTACAGATCGGGATATTCGAAATGTATATGTGTCATCCGATCCTGATTTTGTGAATCGTATGGAAGGATACGGAAACCGGATTAATGAAGGCGCGTCAAGAGATGGTCTATTTGAAGACTTTACTGAAACTGTTCGAAGAGTATTTCCTAACAATCGTTAAATTAAAAGGATGATGCATAGCAAGTCAATTACTATGTTCTAGAAAAGAGAAACCTCCTTGGATTATAAGGAGGTTTCATCTATGTTTAGCCATCTCCACTTAAGAGGGATTTTTTATTATATATTTTTTTATACCGCAATTTGCACATTTACATAAGACAATATTTGCTTATTTAGTCTTCATCACGGTCTGCTCTAAATGCATCATCAGATACTGAATTTAATTGATGATTAAGCACTTCGTAATTATCATGTTTTACCTTGTTTGTCATAGTAGCTTCACTAGAAACATTAGTTTTTTGTTTAGTATCAGCATTTCCACTAACTCCAAAACCAACATTGTTATCTGTCATAAAGATTCACCCCTTAATTATATTGTGTAGAGGTTATCTAAATAAATAACAGGGAGTAAGAGGAAATTATTAAATATTCTTTTTCATACCACAATTGGTACATTCACGCAGAAACCTACCGCCGTCCACGCTGCTTTTAATACAAGGGCTAACTATACTAACAACTCTTCTTTTTGTTTTCATATAAAAATTTTGATTCTATCTCTGAAATTAATTTTCCAAGGCCTTGTTTGCTTAATATTAATTTCCCATTCAAAAACTCAAGATTATCTTCTGATTCTTCACCAGTCACTAAACATCTCTTAACAACATTGGTTTTAATAACAATTTTTTTCATTACAATAGTATCTCTTCGCTTATGTATTTCTAAATAGTCATTTTCTTTTAATGATAATTTCCCTCTTATTTGTTTTGGAATAACAACATATCCATTTTGATGTATATGTCGTCTAATCGGTTCCAATCCGTTAACAGTTCCTAAAGAATCAAACTTTCTTACCACAATATCTGCATTATGTATAAAGAACTCTATACTTGGGTTATTCTTACTAGGGTTTAATAAAGTAATAAATTCATCCGATAATTGAATCTTTCCTGACTTCTGAACTCTTACTTTAAGATTCATATACGACCCTTCCTTCATTAAAGTAAACATTCAACATCATATAATAAAAAGGGTTTAGATAACAAATACTATTCTTCATACCACACTTCGTACATTCATGCAGGAACTTATCACCAACCAATTTCTTTTCCACATCTAATACATCTCCCAGAAGAAATTTCTATTTTATGCTGATTCTTAACCTTACACTTGAAGATTTTTTTAAAAAACTCTACCACTTTAAATTCTCCTTTTACCAGGTAAACAAGCTGTCATAGTCATTTGACCTTAGACCTTTGGTTTTACATCTGAGTCTTTCGATTAGTTTGCCTGTATTTTATTGTTATTATTTTACATTTAATTATATAATTAGAAATATATGAATTTTTTACATAAATCAGTATAGTTGATAAATAAGAAAAGTTCACTAGGTCTTACGAGTTATTTTACATATAAATCCATCTAATGACTAAGACATAATTAAATAACAATTACGTTCCAATCAAGGGTAAAAAGATACATCCCAAATTACTTATTTTTATAATTATAAAAAAGACCCCTACTCTAATGAGCAGGGGCCTTACCTTATCTGTCACCAAACAGAAAAGGATTTGCTAAGGGGATTGTTTGCTATCAGGGGAGATAACAAAGGGTCTCGACAACATTACATTGTCAAACAGTAAAGTAAGGATAGTGAAATAACTATCGTTATAAAGTGTACTCCTGTAAAATACAGCTGTCCACAATTCTGCTTCAGATGTTCTTCTTCATTCCACAATTCGTACATTCACGTAAAAATGGAGATTTGTATATCATATACATCTTCATTTATTGCAATATATGAATTAAAATAAACATTCCAATAAACAATAAAGAAAGCTCATTGCTAACGTTACATCTAAAACAGGATATATAATAAAGTAAAGAGCTATTGGAGGGTGAGTAGTGATGATACAACGAGATAAAAGACCAAACTTTAAGATTTTAGGCATTCTTCGGTTTATCTTAAATACAGCATTGATTTTACTAGCTGTTACTTTATCCGTTTTGCTTGCTAAAGAAATCTTTCATTTTATTCATTTTTCTATTTTCAACCGAGGGGTTGAGACTCACTACAAAGTTCTTGAAAGTATCTTAGTTTTCTTTTTGTACTTTGAATTCATTGCAATGATCGTAAAATATTTTCAGGAGAATTATCACTTCCCTCTACGCTATTTTCTTTATATTGGCATTACAGCATTGATCCGTCTGGTTATTGTGGAGCACGATAACCCGGTTACTACACTTTTGCATACTTTCGCTATTCTTGTGTTAACTATCAGTTACGCTATTATAAAGTTTTCGTCGAAACAAAAGGAGAAACTATAATTACGCCTTGTTAAAATAATACTAATAAATTAGCACCCCTCTTAACTCAAGCTATTAGGAATTTAAATTCATCGTCACTTCCAAAGGAAAAATTTTCCGAGTTAATGTATTTTAGGGAAGATGCCAAAGCCTTTATTAATATTTAATATAACGAACGAATATGACGTAAACGAAAAAACCTGATACTCCTAAGAGAGTACAGGTTTTTCTAATTAGATATTCTTTTTCATCCCACAATTTATACATTCGCGTAGAAATTTACCGCCCCCTACGCTACTTTTGAATTTAACACTACCGCAGTAATCACACCGCCCAGCAATTTTATCCGGTAAGTCTTTATATTCATAAATTTTATTTAAATCAATATTTGCGTACTTATCTTCTAATTTTCCCATTATGGCTCCCTCACATTCTTATCTATAATACCATTATGGACAAATAAAAAAGCCCCTACTCATAAGAGCAGGAGCTTTAATCAATAACCTTTAGATTTCAAAACAGCTTGTAATTTACTCTTAGTGTTTGGTCCATAAATTCCATCAACCGCATAAGGAAGATAAACTTTTTGAAAACGTGTTACCGCATCTGTTGTTTTAGCTCCATAGATTCCATCTGCTGCACCACACTTAAAATACACAGCATTTAAAGCCTCCTGAAGCTGTTTGATTGCGCTCTTATCCGTTGAACCTACCTTAAGTACCCCTGAAGGAAGAGGATATTTATATTCTGACTGATCTTTTTTAGACGTTTCTGGAGTTGGTGTATAAGTATTCTTTGCGGTACCGAATTTAATTGTTTGACCAATTTTTAATTGAGATGGTTTTACATCTGGATTAGCCGCAATTAAATCCTCTACAGTAATACCTTCCTTTCCATCTTTTAAAGCAATAGACCAGAATGTATCTCCTTCTTGAATTGTATATAAGCCAGGTACTGGATCAGGTTGTTTAGCTTCTGGAAACATATCAGATAGTACATCTTTAAATGCCTTATTGTAATCAAATACGCAGCATGCTTTCCAGCTATACCCGGGCATTTCGCTATGCGCTTTGTCATACTTACCAATTCCATCAGCTATTAAAGCTTTATGCAAGTCAATAATAGAACGAATAGTTGCCTCACTAAGCTTATCCGCACGATAATCCCCGATAACACAGATACCAAGTCCAATGCTGTTGCTATTTCCAACGTGATAGCTTTTCTTAGAAATATCCACGCAATAATAAATAGTCGCTTTTCCACCCATAACATGCTTAGGATCAATGATTAGATGGTATGCAATTTCTGGCCAGCCGTTTGTTCGTACATGAAAGTCAGCAAATGATTCAATTTTAGAGCCTCCAGCTGATAACTTAGTTAAGGAGTGGTGCCATACACGCGTAGTAATGGAATTCACACCATTTTTACGTTTACTATAAGAACCTTTATGAATTAACTTGCCTCGTTTATCAACTAACTGTGGTAACTTTTGAAATACGTACATTTTCATCTTCCTCTCGAATTTTTTATATAAAAAAGCCACTGCATAAACAGTGACTTATTTATCCATCCTTTCACGAATATCCTGAATCTCTTCTTGCATTCCACTGACACTTTGTTCAATCTGCTTTAGCGTATCAGTCGTGCGCTCGACATGACTCATGAGCCTATCTTCACGTTCTTTTGATTCTTTAATTGTTTTAAAGAAAAGCCAAATAAACAATGCCGCATAAGGACCTTGTTGAGCAATTGTATTTAATACTGGATCCATTCTTCCCCACCCTTTTATAAAATAAAAAAGAGCCTAAGCCCTCTTATTTCTCTATTTAGACATAAAAAATAACGATGCATCAGCACCGTTTATCGTTGAATATTATTTAGTTTAGTAAAATACGTGACCATCCGAATAACGAAATCCAAAGAGGAATGCTAAGCAAGATTCCCCATAGTAACCCCTTAAACACATTACCTTGTTCAATAATCATGTTATTCCTCCATTTTTATGAATTGTTTTTATGAAAGCGTTATCATTTGTTATATATTTCTCTTTCTACTCTCATAAACCCTTTTTTATCCATAAAAAATAACGCCCTAAGCGTTTGAGTTACACTAAAATACAACCCTCATATTCGGGTAAGGATTTTACCAGTTCATAGGCTTTGTTAATAATTTGAGACAACAAAATACCTTCATTTTCAATAAAGAACTGATGCTTTCTTGTTGCTAAAGGGTTCATTCCCTCTTCTTTCGATGTTTGATTGGTATAAATAAAGACCGTACACTCAAGTAAAGACGTCTCGTTATTATTTCCACTTAATGTGTAAGATTCAATGGAATGATATGCATCTTGGATGGTAAGACCAACTCCCGACAGCTCAATAGGTCCTTGTAAAGCCATATACATTCTCCTTTCACGATTTGGTTATAGTCATATACGTATCAGTTGTATTTTCTTCGATCGTCACAGCGTCAGGTGAAATGATATAAATTTCTACTTGATCATAGGCATTTAATTTAACAGGAACTCCTCCTCCTAGAAAAGCTCCAGATCCTGCACCTATTCGTGCCTCTGCAACTCCATTCACATAAAGCATCAAAGAGCGTTCTTGGTTAGAGGGAGTGGTTAATCTAGCATGCGCTCGCACATTATATACACCAGCTTGTTTAGGTATAAATTTATAAGTGTTTGTATCGTACTCTTCCCTGAAATCATTAATTCTGTTGTTAAAAATCACTTTATTTATTCCAGAGGCTACTTGTTGTACCCCTTGTCTTTTGGCTCTGACAAACGTAATATCTTCTAATGCATCAGTCAAAACACCACTTGGCAGAGTCGGTATAAGTGGTTGATCCGAATACCATGCATAGTACGCACCAGTTTCATTTGATACAACGTGGTAAGGGTTTAAAAAAATTTGGTCAAAGGCATTGTTAATCTTCATATAAAGTTCAACTCGTGTTGCTTCGGCATCATTTTGGATAGTTACTGCTTTGATTTGATCTGGAGAGATATTCGCATAATCTTTAATCTTTAGCTGGATGATAGGAGGTGCCCCCATCACGCCTTGTTGCTTTACACGTAGAAATAAATGTCCTCTCTGTGAGGTGGTATATCCACTGTTCCCAGACATAAACACCGAGCGAGCAATTGCGTATTTATATTGTTGCGTTAGATGAACAACACCTATTTTCGCCCAGTAATATTGTGTGTTTGGCTTAGATTCAATTGTGTGAAACCCTTCTGTCTTTGTATAAAAAGGATGAGCATTTTCATCATCAAGATGCTCTGTATTAAGCACCGGACGTCCGTTTAAAAACAGGGTTTCTTTATTGTAAACCGCCATTTAGATCCCCTCCTTTTGTATGCCCAATCCAATCAGCGAACACTTGTGCAGATGGTAAGTTTTCAAATCTAAAAGCGTCAGTTGTACTAAATGCTAGCCGCCACCAAAAGAAACCTTTTAACCAACTCACTTGGCTAGTCCATATTCGAAATATAGCATCCACGTATAATGCTTGCTCATTATAATCGACGGTAGAGCTAATGTTGTAATTTGCTGGATCTTGAGTGGAGCCTTTAAAAACCGTACAACCAATCTCTGTAAACAAGACTGGTTTACCATGTACCTTTTGCCAGGTAGTTAATTTGCGAATATAATCCTGCCCCTCTGAACTCTTTGTCCATGCAGCTCCTACTGTAGAAGTGCTAGGAGTGATATCTGGAAGTGTAAGCTTGAAATACACATCTAACCCTGCATAATCTAAAAGCCCCCAAAAAGGAACGACTAAGTATTCTTCTTGATCTTTACTACTCATGGCAGTAGCTGCATACGTAAGTTTATTTTGATAAGCAGAACGAATAGATTGAATAACGTTTGTCCAATTAGATTGATAAATTACCTTTGTCATATTCTTTAATTCTGTACCGATACAAAATAATTCAACATTTTCATTTTGAGCTATTTGTGCATAGTGCAGAATAAATTGCTGATAGGAAGCAAACCAAGCAGTCGTATCAACTGGGTTAATTTCTCCACGCCATGTACCATCATTACAATCCACATGAGGCTTTAACATAACTTTTAATCCTTTGCCCTTCGCTTGACGAATAATAGCTAAGACATCCTCATCTGGCACCGTTTTAGTTGCATCACGTTGAATAACAGTTGACGTCTTTGTATCTTGAAACCATGTAACAACAATCGCTACACTATCCATAGAAATTTGTTGAACGTAATTCAATAGATCCGTTGCACGGGTACTTTGATATTGTCCTGGGACAATAGAGGTCATATTAGCTCCATTGTATTCAAAGGCATCTGCCTCTACAATTTCACCATTTAAGTTATTAGTATTTACTTTTTGGAATTCATCAACTGAAACTCCATTTTGCTGTAACTCTTCTAACGATTTATACGTTCTATTAAAAAACCAATTGAGCCATTCTGCAGGTGGACGATTAAGAGCCCCCCATCCCTGATCTTTTACCGTACTAGGAGGCTCTTGACCACTATTTTTCCACTCTGGAAGTGGAGCATTAAATCCCATCTTGTTTCACTCCTCTCTATAAAGGCACACTTGTTTCTTTATCTGGAACAATATATGCCCCTAACGTTCCTCCTTCAGTTGGAGTATCAATACTTGACAATCCATTAGGACCATTAGGATTCAATGTAAATTCTTCTACCGAAGATAATTCGAAGGTACCATCCATTTGTACAGATTGTACCTGTACACCTGCCGAAACAGTCGATTGTACAATGTTCGTAAAGGTATAAGGCGTCAATCCAGCAGCGTAAATCGTATCTATCGGTGCATTGGTCATATAAACAGCTGCAGGCTCATCAGCTGAACGTAATTGAAATTCGTTAGGATCACAGTTTAATGTTTGCGCTAATACCTCAATAACTTTGTTGAATGTGCCATCTGATCTGTCACGAGCAATTTTACTTTTAATAAGAGACCGATAGACGGCATCGGTTGTCTTACCCCGTTTTTGCCCTACATCGTTTCCTATCAGATCAAGGTTTTTTCCTTGTGCATTATTTAAATCACGCCATTCCTCAATACGTGTAAAGGTTTCCTTTAGCTGATTGATTTCATCATCCAGTAAAGAGAATATTTTTCCTAAATTTGAATTCTCACTTTTAACAAAGGCATCGGAGAGTTTGGAAAACCAATCTTTTATCAACTTACGCTCACCTCAATTAAATCTCCACTTGTTCTCGCAATCTCGTAACTTTGTAAAGTTAAGTTGCTCATTTTATAACCTTCGTTATTCTTAGCAATCTGAATCGTTACATCATCTATACCAGGCGTTTCATAAACAAAACTAAATAACTGTGAATATACGATTTTTTCTCCTAACGCTAAACCTGCCCAATCTGTATCAGCTGCATCCCTTCCCCCTATATGTTGAATAAGCGTCTGTTTAATAGTGGCTATGCCGTCACTTGGAAAGCTCGTATCAGACTGAACATTAATTTTTATCTTAATTTGGACTTCAACAGCATAATCAAATCTAACTATGTGTTCATTCCCACTAATATCTATTACAACGACTTCTTCAGAACCGATCGTATCAATCCCGGCTGCCACACAATTAAAAAGTGTCTCAGCTACATCTTCACGATTCCCACCTAATACATAGGCATGAACAACAGGATTGACACTTAATACACTAGAAGAGCGAACACCAGCTGTATCATTTAAACGGGCAATAATTGAATTAACAGTGGTATTTCCTTCAATAGCTGGTGATTTAATAAGGCGATCACGAAGTTCTGTATCAGTCTCCACGTCTCTTCCACCAGTGGCGGCCAAAAGATTTGTTACCGTATAAATATTTTCTGTAGGTTCTGCCTGTAATGTAATGGTCTCTGCAGCAACGTTAGTATGAATACCCTTCTCAACCGAGACAGCTTCACCACTGCCTTTTCCTGTCTCATCTAGCGTTACATTTTCTATGAGATAAAAATAAATAAATTTATCTGTTGCAAATTGAGTCTGTTCTTGAATCGTTGTATTTGGCACGCCTGTAAAAGTTAGTTCTACATGAGATTCTGATTCTTGATCACGACTCATCGTTTTGTTAGCAGCTAAGCGATCAAGTTGCACACCTTCAGCTTTACTAGAATATCCACTGTTATAAACCATTTCTGCTAATTCCCATAGAGGAGCTAAAAAGAAAGCAAAGATCATGATTAAAATACCAAATGGACTTTTAGCTGAAATGTTAACGTCATTGCCGAATTTCTCTTTAAATTTAGTTTCTAAGTCTGCTTTTAAATCTTGATATGTCTTACGTTTAAATCCTGTTTTATCAAGCATTTAACACCACCTCGTCGATGGTTATTTCGTCTTGTTTTTGAATAGTTAGCGATATTTTAAGGGTACGCCCTTCTTTAACAAAAGAAATATTCGTTACAGCACCTATACGATCATCTTTAGAAAGAGCTTCAATAATGTCATCTCTTATCTCTGCTTCACTAGCACCTTTACCCAATAAATTGTCATAAGATAAGCCATACTCAGGATCTAAAAAGAACTCACCTTTCCGTGTCCTTAATATGGATTGAACGGATTGAATGAGTTCTTCATCACCTGATATCATGATTAAATTCCCATTTTCCACAACTAAATCACCGCCTTCAAGCTTCGGTGAAATCATACCTTAAACCTCCCAACAATAACTGCATCATTCATGCTATGCATTCTGGAAAACTGCGGATCAAATGGTTCAGACCCTAAGTAATCTAGAGCATAATCAGCAAAACTAACATACACCATATCACCAACTGCTATAGGTCTGTTATATTCAACATGCTCCAAGATATAAGCATCTAGTACTAAAGCATGCTCCTCTCCATTTTCTTTAAATAGAGGTTTAATATCAGCTGTAGATCCATGAACATCTGTAACCCTAGCAGGAGCTGCTACATGAATGTTCGCTTTAATTGCTTGAGCAAAGTTTAAAAAGAAATTTGTATCATTAGCCATTATTAGATCACCTGCACTTCTGTTTTGAAATCAGAACCACTAGCTGTATGCTTTCCTTTTTTAGCACGATACTGACCATTTGCAGTTTTACTTTTAATTTGAATGATAGAGGCTGTTGAAATACGATGCTGCAGCAAACAATTAACTGTGTATCCTTTTAAATCATCTTCTTCAAAAGGGTCAGGGGAACCTAATAGTCCAGTTGCCTCTTCTAAATTAAAGCGTTCGTCTGTACCCTCTTTTATTGAACGAATAACCAATGTACCTCTTCGATAATAAAGAGCTGCACCACAGTCTTTTACAACATCTGAAAGATTATTTAATATGTTCCCCGTGACTGTGTATCCACTTTTATAAGTTGGATTCTTAGGTAATTTCATTTCTCCAAGGCGTATACCTAGTGTACTCACTAACTTGCGAATGATAGTATCTGCCTTCGTATTTTTACCAAATGCAATCTTTAAGGATTTTTCATCTGTACTTGTAGAAGCTGTCACTTTTACACCTGAGTAATCCTGTCCTTCTGTCATATAGATAGTTGTGATTTTATCTACACCATCCCGACTAGTCAAAACTCGTGATATCTTACCTTGCGAAAGAATACCATAGTCTGATTTGTATCCTGCCTGCAATATCAAGGTGTTATCCTTCTTTATATGATTAATAGAAGTACTAGAGAGATTGTACAGCTTAACCGTAATCTCATTAGGTGTTGAATCATCATCAAAAGGAACTTCAAACTCAATATGAAAATTGTCACTAGAAAAATCAGCTTTGTAGTCCCCTTCTATATGGACCTTGATTACTCTTCCAAACAATTCATTACTCATACACTTACCTCACTTAAATCATCATCAGGTGCAATGTCATCAATAAATAAAAATGTTGTCACCATAAAATTATCAAAGGTAATGCGCTTGGTTTGGTCAGATTCATCTAAAACTACTAATGACGGGGCTGGCAGTCGTCGATCAACAGAATCATGCCAAAGTGGTACATTTAATACAAGCTTTTCACCTAAAATAATGGCCTCATTATCTACACTATACAAATCCACTGTAAAAAAATCGCATGTTTGATTGTAATTAACCTCCATCACAAATGTATCTGCAGCAAGTTCAATTTCAAATCGTTCAGGTAAACTATTTTTATTAATGGGAATGTAATCACGCATATCATCACCTCAACCTATTTCACTCTTAATTTAACGCCAATGGGAATACGACGGTCAGGATACTTATTCCACTTCCTTAGTTGCGCAATACTTGTGCCGTATTTCTGCCACATATCCCAGTAGGTATCTCTTTTCTTAGTGACATGATAAACAGCACCTGTAGGTTTACTACTCACAGGCTTTTTCTTGCCACTATTTTTGACTTTAACCCAGGGCGTAGAGGCAATCCGAATTTGCCGTAACTTAATGGAGATATCTTTCCCATTAGCATTATTTGAATCTACTGAACCACTTATGTCCAAAATAATAACGTTTTTAGCAATATTACGGCCAGTGTAGGTTAGAATCGTACCGTTTTTCATACATTTCTTAAGGTATTCGTAATCAGATTCATAAGAATCTCCATTTAAAACGCCGGAGAGTGAAAACTCATCCGGCTTTTGTTCAACATGATCTGTCATAGGAATACCTTCTTCTACTGAATAAGAAGTAGCATCAATTGAAGCAGAATCATCTTCTTTTTCAATTAACAACCTGATGTTTCCTAAACGCGCCATTTTCACCCTCCTATACTAAACCTGTATTAATAAGAACCTCCTGGAGCTTCTTAAACTGTTCTGCTAATGCTTCATCAATTTGTTCTCTTACACTCTTTTCGCCTTCTTTGCTGCCACCAGTAACAGTAATAACAGGCTTAAACTCGATGTTAATCTGTTTAGAACCTGTATCCCCAACAGCAAAAGAAGGAGCAACAGAATCATAACTTTCTCCTGGATTAATAGATACTTTACTAGTTGTTTTCTTAAAGAAATCTAAAATACTAGGCCATACCTTAGTTCCAGTAGGTAGGTTAGGGAATAAGGTAGCTCGATTTGGACTAAGCCCCATTTGTCCGTTTGGAAGCAGGAAAGGCTCGTTTAATCCACCATCACCGAGTATGGCATCTCCACCGATATGAGAGTCCGTTCCGTTTTTATACTTACGTCCACCATGAGGCCCCCATCCACGACGACCATATGGTAGGTCTCTTCTCCAAGTTTTATTGTTGAAGAATGCTAATAGCTGATCGTAACCACTGTAAATATTCCCGTGCCCCTTAACCTTGTAGGCATTAAACGTTTGCGGGATATATTGGAGTAATCCGCGAGCAGGATTTCCAGCAGCCGTATTCACATCCCATACAGCAGACGATTGAACAATCCTTTGATTACCGCCTGATTCACGCTGAATCTGAGCAATAATACCATTTACTTGAGCAGGAGTTATAGCTTCCTTCATCGCGGCTGCAGCTTTTAATATCATAGGACGCCACGCAGTAGCCCCACCTTTAATATTAGGAGCTGGACCACCATCACCCATGAATGAGAAAGCTTCCATTTTCTTCTTAATAAAACCTAAAGCATTATCTTTAATCTTTGTTAAAGAAGCAGGAAAGACTTTATTAAATACTTCACTGATGGCAGGTGGTTTAGGGACAAAGCTAGCAAATACCTTTTTAAGTAGCTTAGAAGGCTCTGATACATAGGACCAAGCATCAAGGGATAAATCTTTAACTTTTCCAGCACCTTCCACCACTTTATCTTTTGCAGCTCCGGCTACATTTTTCGTTCCTTCCCAAAGACCGGAGGCTACACTTTTAAAGGAACTACCTAAGTTCCCTTTATCATAAGCCGGTATCATACCAGATTGCATTAACTGTTGAGTTTGAGGACCAGAAAAAACTTTAGTACCTTGAGGTAAATTCAATAATGTATCAGTTGCTGGTGACATCCCCATTGCACCACTAGGAGTGACATATAACTCTTTCATGCCACCATCACCAAGAATTGCAGGTCCACCAGGATGATAGCCTGTACCAGTAGCATATTTAGGTACCCAAGGATCTATATAGAAGTCTGCACCGATCTTCTTCATGATCCAGTTTAGACCACCAGTAGCACCGTTGATCATTTTCTTAAATCCGCCAAATATTTTGGAAGTAAGAGCCTCGATTCCACCAGCGACTTTGCCAGCCATCCCCTTGATTCCAGAACCTATTTTGCCAGGCAATTCTCTAGCACCTTGTACGATTTTTCCAAAGGTATTAGATACATCGTCGCGTATCATACCAAAAAGTTGCTTCGTTTCAGACCGCGCTGTGGTCCAGGCTGACTTTATGGATGAACTTATTCGGCCAAGCATTCCCTTGACCCCACCATACAAAGAAGTCCAAATGCCAACTACCGCATTTTTTAACCCGGTCATAATATTTTGACCAAGCAATTTTATAGCGGTAAATCCATATTGGACCGTATTTTTCACATTTGTAACACTGGCTTTAAAGAGTGCAACTAGACCTTGCCACAAACTAACAAATACACTACGGAAACCCGAGAAGAAGAGCTTACCTGCGCTTAGGATACGACCAAACATCATTAGATTGACATAGTTCCAGACTACCTGAATGGCTCCAAAGAACATCTGTTTTAAGCCTTCCCACATCTTACTGAAGTCTCCAGTAAATAAACCTGAGAATACTTTTACAGCACCCATAATGACATTTAAAGCACCATTTATTATGCCTTTTATATTCCCCCATACTGATTGGACTAAGATAACCAAAACTGGGAAAACAGCACGGAAAACAGCGCCTATTACCGTTAGTGCTCCTTGGATAATAGAAGAAATAAAACCAAAAACATTTCGAGTAGCCTGTAGGATTTGCTGACCATTGTTGTCCCAGAAAGCTTGCAATTGTACTAGTTTAGCATGGACGAATGTA
Source organism: Bacillus sp. ILBB4 (assembly GCF_035064545.1). Classification (NCBI taxonomy): domain Bacteria; kingdom Bacillati; phylum Bacillota; class Bacilli; order Caryophanales; family Bacillaceae; genus Bacillus; species Bacillus sp. ILBB4. The sequence goes on from NZ_JAIQVD010000004.1 coordinate 172,992, forward strand.
GTCACAGCAGACATTGCTTGATTGATATAAGGAGATAAAAATCCCCAAACTTCAAGTGCCTTATTTTTTATGGCAGTCCACCCACTGATAACTGCATTTCTGAATGTTTCAGAGCGTGTCCACAATAAATAAAGTGCTGCACCAAAGGCGATAACAGCTGCAGAAACTAGCACTACAGTGCCCATCATAGCAGCTAGACCTTCTACTAATGGACCAATAAATACCCATGCTGCTGCAAATGCTGCTTTTAAGCCCATGATATATCCTATACCTGCTGCAAGAGGAGTTAAAATAAGAGCAAACGTTGCAACTAAGTATAGAAACATACCAGCTAGCTTAGTGATCCAGGGGTTAATTTCATTTAGCTTATTGATAAATCCACCAATCATAGTGCCAACATCAACAATTTTGGCAGCTATTGTTCCCCAAAAAGCTACGAAAGGCGCAACTGCACTAGCCCAGGTATTTTTGAAATTATATAGAGATACCCCAAGGGGAGTTAAAGAATCCTGTAATCCTTTGACCTTTAATTGCGTTTCCTGTTTTAACTTTTCTAGTTCAGTAGTAGCTGCTTGTCTTGCTAGTTGGTGCTTCTGTCTCCACAAATCCACGTATTTATTTAGCTGAGGTTGAGACATTTGGTTTAAGGCAGCAATCTGTGAAGCTGCTTCTGGACCCATCTTACGTAGACTAGCAATAAAGCCTTCATCTACGCCTTTACTAGCAAGAGAGTTAAGGTTTTTAGACCAATCTTGCATAACCTTAACTTGGCCTTGAAGGTTAGATAATAGCTTTTGCGGACTGGTCTTTTCTAACTGGACCTTCTCGAAAAGTCCCCAGGTATCTACAATTTCCTGTGTTCGATTCTTTACAGCATCTCTATAATCTGCCCATGCTTTAGCTTGAGCAGCTAAATTCTCTCCGACGTCGGGTCCTTTTGCTGCATTCGCTAAAATAGCTGTAAATCCAACCCAGGCAACAGATGTGACCATTGCTACAGACTGCATACGCATAACACCTTGGGTGATCATGCCAATCATATCTTGGAGCTCTTTCATACTAGCGTTAGGTCCAAGCATTTGAAGAGCTAAAGAAGCAGCACTGCTCTCCCTTGCTAAGCGTGACAAATTAGAAGTAACTGAAAGTAATGGGTTGTTAACCTTTAGCAATGCATTCCCCATGCGGTCATAGTTCTTAGCTATCTTTTCACTTTGACCACTCATGGCTGACATAGTAGCTACTTGTTGAATAATACTTTGGCGCATAGCGACATTATTATTAATCATTTGATCGGTAGACTTTTTATGTTCTTTTCCCAGTCTAAGAATTTCATTCATAAAATCATTAGTGCTACCTGTGTAATTACCCATTTGAGAACCAAGTTTGTACATATCATGCTCCGTCTTCATAATTTGCTGACGGTATTTCAACATGTCGTTATGGTTGTTAATCATAGACCTACGCATTTCGTTATTCATCGCTTGCCAGTCTTTAGCTAACTGAGTAGCACTTGTTCCCGTAGTTTTCGCTAAAGCACGAATAACATCACTTTGACGACCTAACTGATTATTGAGAGCTTGAGATTCATCAATCATTCGTTGGGTAGATCGATGAGTAGAATTCATTTGGTTGCTCATTTGCCGCATTTCTTGCGTAGCTCGATTTGTATGTTGATCCATTTGCTGCATTTGCTGATTAGATTGACCAAACGCTCTATTCGTTTGATTAGTTTGTCGCCCTGTTTGATTCATCTGCTGATTCATACGATTCATAGAGTCGCGCCATTCACGAGTAGCATTATCTGTTTGTTGAAAAGCACGCACAGTATCATTCATATAACGATTCAATTCAATAACAGGGGCTAAATTAACACTAGGTTGAATTCTTACATCCAAATCACGAATGCTCATGTTTCCCCTCCTTTCTTTGAATTATTTTTAGTTACTTTACTTTGTTAGCGTCATTCTTTTGTTTAATCAGTTTGTTAAGTGCCTCATTCGCTAGTTGAAGCTGATAAGGGGACATTTGGTAAGCCTCTGTAAGACTGATCATTCCTTCTGCAACAGGCCTCCAAAAATCCCAATTCTCATCTACTTCTTTTTTTACGACGTTCTGAGGTTTACCCTTACTTTCCGTCTCGAAGAAAGGTAGAAGCCTCTGTAAATAACTCGTTAAATCCATCTTTAGGCTCAATATCCTTATCTTCGTTGCCATCAAAGTACTCCCAATCTACTTTTGGATCTACAATGACATGTTTAAACAACTCTTCCGCCATTTTTTCGCTAGAAAAAGTACCTCTGTCAGTTGTGCATCGGTCTTGAATTCTTACTTGTTCTCGATGCCCCGGGAATTGCAATGTGTATTCTACGCCTTCAATTGTTACCTTTTTTTGAGTACCGATTTTAGCCATTTTAAAAATCTCTCCTTTGTAATGTAAATATAAAGAAGCAGCCCTATTGGACTGCCTCAATTCATTTGTTTTTCTTTTTTGTGAATTACGTTTAGAACATTTCAATCAAATCACTCTTCTGTATAGTCAAATACTTTAAACTGGAATTCACGGCCACCTGCTTCGGTATCAAACTCTTTAGAAGGTGTTTTGACAATACGAGCCTGTGTTCCACCAGCCTTTTCCTTTGTTGTGCCGTTATTGTAGTTAACCCATATAGGGAACGGCTTCTTTTGCTTTGCCTTTCTCATCAAATAAGGATACGAAGGCGATGTTTGAGAAAGTGTTAGAGTAACAGTTCCTAACGTGTTATTGCTCTCAGAAATGATAGCTTCCCCTTGAGCACTAACTTTAGTTGAGAAAAAATCCTCATCTTTTTCAGCTTGGATGAATGATCCTTCATCATAGCCAGTCATAAAAACACCATCTACAATTGCAGATGCATACTTTGGATCGTACGTACGTGTCATATTTGTTCAGCTCCTTTAAACCAAAATTTCACCTTTTATTTCAGCCGAGTGAATAGCTCCAGCTAATTCAAACGAAAATGATAGACCTTTATAAACACGACTTGCGCGATCTGCAGGTAATGTTTCACTACGTGGTACTGTTGTAACTGTATAGATAGGGTTATCATCCTCATCTGCCGCAATAATACCTTGAGCAAAAGCTCGTTGAAGAACAGTCGTTGCAGCACTATCAAATAATGCTATACCTCGACTATCAAATGAAACTTTTCCGTTGTTAGCGAAAGCAGATTGAATGTTGTTTTCCATGTTTGTTTTAACCCATGACTTACCATGCATAACGTCAATGTACTCACCACTCACTGTGATGCCTTCACTAGTTTGAGCGATGCCTGCTTTCTTCACATATGCAATAGCACCATCTTCATGAATAGCTGCTAGCTCGTCTGCATTTAAATCAAGAGGAGTGATACCTGTTAATGACTTGAATTTCCATGTGATGGAACCAACCTCTTGACTTCCTAATTCACCGACTAATGCTGCGTCGGCCTGTTCACCTGCTGTTAGATGGTAAAAGTTAATGACATAATCATAATCCTTAGCTTTAAAAGCATTACGGCTTTTTGAGTCAACTGTTTTCACCACATGCATTTTGAATTTCTTACCTTCCACATAATCAGCAATAGCCACTTCATCTGTTAACTCAATATCTGCAGTTAACAAAAAGAACCAATCATGATCATAATACTTGGCAATAGCTTCTGCAGCTGTTTTAGCGTCTGTATCTGTTGCTGCTGGATCATATGTGGCAATAGCTAAAGTAGCTGGGCGATGATTTTGAGCAAAAACAGCAGCTGCCTTTTTGTAGACCTCTGTTGTTTCAGGAAAGTCCGGTTTTACCGTATCGATGCTGCTATATGTTTTAAATGTGCTCGCTCCTGCTTTTTCAGCTAGAATAAGTGGCTTGCCAAGTCCAATCAAACCGGACGGCTTTCTTAACTCGATGCTTACAGTTACATCTTGTAATGGCATTCTATAAACCTCCTAAGTTAATAGTTTCAATGACCTCACTTAGCTGACGAATTTGTTCATTCGTTGCTCTAAATTGCACATCGAAACCGTGTTTGTACTCATAATGTTCAACAAGAAATGTAGTGCGATCTTCAATGTTTCCTAACATCGCAATAGCTATATTCTTTTCTTCAATGAAGTCTTGACCCAAAAATAAAAACCACTGATGGATTTGAAAAGCTTTCTCCATAGTGGTTTCAGCATCCTCAGCGTAAAAACTAAAAGATATCGTATATTTATATTGTTCAATACGTTTTTGAAAAGCTGTATCGCCTTCAACGTACTCTACAACAGCCCCTTGTCCTCTGCCTTTAATGTATGGTGACGTAATATTATAAACGCCATAAGGTAAGGAAGGAGCAGGGTTTATTGTATTTCCTTTGATAATTTGTAGTCCTGTATCCTTCTTTATTTGAGCAATCATTTCTTTAATTGTTGCTATGTTCATGACCTGCCCACCTTGCTAGATAAATAAAGACATCCGTATAATCTGTGAAGTCCTTAAAGTTCTGCACAGTGTAAGGGATGCCTTTATATTCGATTTTCTGTCCTGGATTAAGAGCTTCGATTGTATAGACTTTACGGTCTTTTACGCTATAAGTACCACTCTCTGAATATCGAACGTCATCTTCTGATAAAGGAAGAATAACGCCGAATCTATTTTCAGGATGAGGACTTCCACCAGGTACCCAATCTCCTGCATCGTTGTAATAACCGCCCTCTTGTTCAACAATTGCCACAAAAGGAACACCATTTTCCACAATCATTTCTTTAAAACTAATAATCTCAGGCATTTCTTTCTACCACCCTCCAAGTTACACGGGCACGAAGGCCACCAGTATCAATTAAAGGATTGGATGAACCTTTGTTCTCCATTGTGATAGGACTATTCCCAGGAGAACGTAAGGTAGTAATCTTCTCTTGAATATGAGCAGCTGCCTTTGCCCCGACTCGCTCAAATAAAGTCTTTGCATCAATTTCAAATGCTAGTACCTTATCGATTAATCGCTCCATAAACTGCACCCATTCATCATTCTTTTCATCAAATGTTGAACGTACGAAAGAGCGTTCCGGAATGGTTACGCTCTTAACAAGAATGAACATGACTTTTAAGTTGTCACCCTCTTGAATAGCCAATACATTTTTTCCTTTTGGCTTAAATAAACCGGGAATGTCCGAAGCTTTCCGACCATCTGCCTCCTTTGTTGGGATAGTTAGAAACTGCTTCTTAGGCTTAATAGTTATTCCATATTCATGTACATTTGCAATCATGGCATAGAACGAATCGTCAGAAGCAAAGATACCAACTTCTACTGAGTATTTATCAAGATCCTCTAAAGCTTTGATTAACTTATCGAAATTATCATTTTTAACGGTCATTTTTACAAAGCCTTTTTGTCTAGCCATGTTAAATCACCGTTAGATTAATACTATTTCGCTTTGTAAGCTTTTTTAAGAGTCTCAAATATTCTTGCCCATATGGTGTAGATTCAAGCCCTACAGCAGTATTTGAGACGTTATATTCAGTCTCCATAACATCTAACTTCTTTCTTTTTACTGTTTGAGCCTTTATAGTTGCCAAATGAGTGGCATAATAGCGAATTAAGCGCTGTTTGTTGTCCTCTGACACATCTAGATCCTCTACCTCAAGGGTTGCATCATCAATAAAGATTTGCAACACGTCTGGAGACATACTAGCTAAATGTTCAGCAGTCTTTTGAATGATTTCAGGTGTTGTTTTCAAACCAATCACCTACCTTATTCTTTATCTTCTCCTGAACCATTTACGATTAAGTCACTTTGTTCAGTGATGGCAGCAAGAACAGTACTACGCTTCTCTGTAGCCTTCCACTCTTCTAATAAAGAAAGTGAGAACGTGTCTTTCACTAACTCAATTGCTTCGTTTGCGTTTAAATCCTTAGTTGTTTTAGCAGATTCATGAGCTACAATCTCTTCATTTTCCACTAATTCCTTTATTAAAGGATGTGCGCTGAACTTCTTCCAATCAGCGGGAGCGAGTTGGTTCGCTCCAGGAACCAACATGACACCAGCAGCATGACGAACGTATTTACCTTTGTTTTGTACTATCATCAAGCACCATCTCCTCGTACAATCGCCATTGGATAACGTACAATTGCACCGCCTGTACGCTCTTCTAATGGGATTTTATAGTTGGGGAACTTGTATTCTTCCGGATGACGCATAATGTCCATCGGAATAAGTACTTCAACTACATCTGGTGAGCTATCGAATACTAAGAAGCAATCTGTACCACCTTGACCTTGACCCTCGATATCAGATGTAAATTCAATACGACTGAACCATTTTTGGCTACGTAAGTATTGAAGAACTGTCTGATTTGTATATTCGTTGTACTCTTTTTCAAGCTCTTCCATCATGTCCGGCGTAACAACAAGTGTATCTGCATTGTGACCAGGTAAACGATTAACTGCAGACCGAGCTTTACGTAAATCAGATACGATTTCTTTACCTGTTTTATCAGCCCACTTTGTTGAAGTACCAGCTTTGTTTTGGTCAATTGCAATCGTTTGGATTCCTTCTGCATTTGTTACACCAAGAATATTGTGTTTAGCATCACCGATCCATACGATACGATTCTCTTTTTCAGCAATGGCTTTACGTGCTGTATCAGCCTTTGTTGTTTCGATAGGTTGACCTGCCATTTGTGCCTGGCGTAACTCCTGAACAGACACTCGAAAAGCAGCAGCAACAGAATAGATTTTTTCCGTATGGCGTTCCATGTCAGCATCCACTAATGGAATATCCTCTGCACCTGGAGCTAATACTTTAGCAGCACCAGAACGCTTGATAACATCATAGCTGTATGTTTCCGCGCCAGCAGGTACATCAGTCTTCACATTAAAAATAGTGCGGGCTTTTAGTTCCTCTTTCTTTGCTTCATAAATCTTATTATCAATGGATTCTAAATCAATCGGACGAATAACGCCGTCTGCTCTATATTGGGACATTCTTGTTCACTCCTCATTCTTACTAATTTTAAGGTAAATTGATTTCAAGCTGTACTAAACCACCTGCTTGAGCGCTTGACTTGAATGCTGCTGAAGGGAATGCAATGACTCCAGATGTTGCTGTATCAGCTGGACGGAAATTGCTTGTAGTAGGATCTACAACCACACCGTCACCAATTACTACATCTTCATCAACTTGCACCCAAATGACACCCTTGCGGACTGTAGCAACAGGATCATATTTTAAATACTTTTGATCATCAGCTTTTAATACCCAATCATGCATTTCTTGAGCTAATGAAACGCCATAAGGTTTACCACCAGCTTTAACGCGTGTGATAGTTTCTCCGTCTGTGCCTAATTGAACAGCAACTCCGTAAGGAATATCTTCAGCTGCAGCTTTTGTATCTGCACTATAATCTTGATAATTGGCAAGCTTACCTTTACCGCCTGCTGCTGGCATATATTTGTCATAACTTGTAATAGCCATCTATATAGCCTCCTATTTTCATATTTTGACGTTTTATTTCATGTTTAGGCGTTTGTTTTTCATCTCTTCAATCTGCTTATTAGATGAACTACCGTCACCAGTAAACATGTGATTGTTGCCTGTTGAAGAAAATCCTTCTTGCTTAGCACGTCCTAAAGTCGCATCAAAAAAGGCGTCGATATAATCATCTGATTTACCGTCACCTTTAAAGTCAGGTTTTGCTTTTTGAATAACTGCTTCTTTGATTTCACGCTCTGATTTGCCTTTAAAATCAAAAGAATCACCAAGGAATGTTGTTGCACCACTGATTAACTCAACACGAGATTGTACCTTTGCATCTAGTTCATCAGCAGATAAATTGTTTTCCTTTGCTTGTTTTAAATCCTTCTCAGCATTTTGGTATTTCACTTCTAGCGCATCATAACGACCTTGTAATGTATCGAAGTCCTTCGCTTTTAAGTTAGCCGTATCTAAGCGTGCTTGCTGTGCTTCTAAAAAAGCTTTAACCGTTGAATCCACTTCATAATCCTTGCCATCAATTTTGTAAGTAGGCATGTTATTAGTTCCTCCTTTATTTTCAATCTGCCATGCATCTGAATCATTTCGAATAGCAACCTCTGGGCCTGCCCTCCCTTGATCTACTATGGCAATATGGTTGATTTCTAAATTACGTTGAACATATTCGTAGGGTTCTCCATTGTAATTACCTGACTCAGCAACTACATCGGATAAAAAACCAATACTGATCTCTCGTTTCCCATCACGAATCTTTTGTATAAGAGCTTCATCAGTAATTGTCATGGAAACATAGAGTTTAAAGTTTCGAACAACTGCATCTGTATGAGACAGCCCTTTTGCATAACGGCTATAGTTTTTTAGCGTCACCGGTTCATTAGGGTGGTCATCTGTAACGGGTTTAGAACGAGCTGAATTAATAGTATGATCACTAAATATCTCATCAGGCAGCTTGGCCTCCATCTGAACAGTGCCATCCTGCCTTTGATATGGAAAAACGCCAGGACGAGTAATTGGAACCGTTACAGTCAAATACCCTTCTGACGTTTCTGCGTAGTCTTGTATTAATGCTTTATCAAAGCGTTGGTTCTTCAAGCTTTATCACCTCCTTTCCAAGAAAAATAAAAAGACTGATTTCTCAGTCTCTAAGCAAGTGAAAGATTATTACATACCATGTTTTAACTGGTACAGCCTACGTCTTATGTCATAAAACTCTGCTCCTGTCTTTATCTCTCTTTCTAGTATCTCTATCCATTTCCTATTATAATGAGATATAGCAACAGCTGAAGTACTATGCATACAATTAAGAGAAAGATGTAGCTTTGAAGGATCTTCCCCTAACCATTCTACAGTATCCGAAACTAGCGAGGCTATTTGTTCCCATGCTTGAACAGCTAGTTCTAAAATCCCTTCTTCATATGGGTCTAATCCCCAGTGACGTTCAATACATGGCCACGACTCTTCATCATCCCCTAATATTCCAAATACATCCACAACCTCTTGATCCTTTGCAGTTAAAAATAGAAACTTCAATAACAAAATATCGCTATCTTCGAAGGGATCTAACTTCATACCCATACCTAGCTTTAAACCATTTCTTCCTTCTGTTATACCCAAATAAGCACTACTTTTAGGTTTTAACATTGATTTGTGAACTACTATATCTCGAGCTTTAAACAAATAAGATATCAATGGATCATTATTTGTTACTTGTCTTCTTTCTTTGTACCATTTAGTAAAACCTTCTTTATTTTGGAGCTCCATCTGTAAAATCTGCGGAACCTCTTTAATTACTCTTAAAAACGAATTTAAAGAATATCTGAAAGGCTCTGACTCGTGATAATGTTGCTCCATTTGGTGAATATTCCAGTGTGCTTCTTCTAATCTATCATAAGCACTTGCAATAATATTAATAGGGAATTGAGACATGCTACTTACACTACTTTCTTTGTTAGTTTTTATAAATATCTCATTAATATTATCATTTTTTTATTTCCAATTCACTCAAAAATTGGAATGGCAACGCATCTACAGCGATAATCCCCACCAGGTAAACCTACATTTGGTGGATCTGTATAAGAGAAGACTTTATTACTCAAATCCCTGTGTGTTTTTCGTACCTTTTCGTCATTGGATGTTAGCCATTTGAACTTCGATACACCCATTTGCTTATGACGTTTTGCAGTCATTTGACCGAGTATAGAACCTGTTTGATCAACAGCAATAAATTCAGCCCGTTTCCTAGACATTCCCACGCGTTCAACCAGCTGATCTCTCACCTTTTTTGCGCTACTGCCATTCTTCACACCCTGATAAATGATACTTTCAATATTAGCCAGGTACCCATCTTTAATATTAGTAATGTAGCTGGCATTCTCGCTTATTGATGTTTTCATAAATGACTCTAACCAAGGCTCACTAACGGTGGGGTCAATTCCCTTCACCTTGCCTTGGTTGCTAATATTATTCTTATTGAATAAGTTCAGAGAGTTAACAAACTTACTGGCTGTTTCCTGAACTACACTCGAATTAAAAATACCTAGTGACAACCCTTTGATTACGTCTACAGCTCGTTGAATAACGTCAAGTGGAGCGTCTGACTTATAGGATGAACCGTCATCCCTACTCTTTCCCAACCTAATCTGAGGCGTTATTTGCTCGTCATAGACGTTTAAAGTGACTTTTTCTAACTCAGATATTAGTTTGTTAATAGAACGACTGTATGAGACTGCTACGCTGTCAGGGAAACGTGTAGGAGGAATTATCCTAGCCATATCACTGACTCTCCTTATAAGCTGTGTAAACTTCTTTAGCCATTCGTTCCCAATCAGCATCGTCACCACTGTACTTAGTTTCATTCGTTAAACCGAATTGTCCAAAGCGTGCTTCTCTCACCTCATCAGACGTATGAACACCATTAACAATATAAATATTGTCTGTTTCAGCAGTTAATTTGCGAATCTCAGCGTCTGTTTTTGAGTCAACATTCCATAATGGGTTAAACTTAATCTCCCATTCCACTGAGTCAGGGTTAATTGTGCCACCTAATTCATCAGAACATAGCAACAGCAAACGAATAAGACGCTCAATGTGAGGCTTTAATTCATTCTCTTGTTGTGCAGCAATACGAGAATAATAGTTCATAACATCGTACTGAGCACCAGCAATAGTCCCTGCTTCCTGTCCTTTAATAACCGTCTTAGGCATTCGTGCTGCGCCTGCAAGCATATCCCACACATAATCAAGTAAATCCTTAATACCTGTGGTGACTGTGCCTTCTTTTGTGAGCTCTTCATCCTTGCCAATAAGAGCAAGAGCCTCTGTGCGAAACATAAAGTCCATAAGCATACTTAATTCTCGTTTATCTTCCTTTCCCATACCTTCAATATCAGCTGATTTATAGACCTTAAAAGTAAAATCATACAGCATCTGACCAACTGACCAAAGGGACGTATCAAGAACTGTGATAATGTCATATAACGGTTCCAATAATGGCTGTCCTCTGTATTCATCTTCTAACCTTCTTGTTTGATCATGAATAACACGAGAAGCGTGTACACGATCTTGAGTAGGTCCTGCAATCTCTTGACCAACACGAGAACGGCGGTTTAATTGGAATGATTCTACTTGACCATACTTAGGATGGAACATATCTTCATTCAACAAGAACTCATACACTTTCATCCCACTGAATGCATGGATATAATCAATATGCATTAGTTCTTTTTCTCTTAGAGGGTCACTTAGTTCAAACTTATTCTTTTGGGTAACACCTAAAGAGATAAAGCCATCGCCACGTAATCGCTCGTATGAACGCATCTTTTTAAAAGCTTCCTTAGCATTAAGATCAGCAAGCTTACTCATAATATCGCGTTGCAACTTCTCATCCTTCATTCGTAAAGTGAACCAGCTGCGTGTCATATCTTCTGCAGGGATATCAATGACATTTTGAATAATACGATTATCCGCATATAAACGGGTTAAATCTTGGTTAGTTAATACACGTCTTAGTCCTGGCGTTTGTCGGGTTAATGCATCCCTGCTATTTCCCTTGCCAGGTGCTTGCATGAAATCATTACGAAACTGCTTTGCTTGCTTAATTACACTCACTCAATCACCTCCCCATTAATTTCTTATAGCGGTCTAAAGGATTACCCTTAGATGCCTGTAATTTAACTAATGCTTGCGTTAAACTATCGACCATATCATCATGCTTACCATTTGGAAATGCTGTTGCTTCATCAATAAGCTCATTAACCCAAGGTGCATAGGACGGATGTGGCAGGTATACGTTACCGGATTCTACTTCAGGAGAAACGGCATTGGCACGTACTTCTTTTCCACCCTCCGGATTAACAGGAATTAAACCACTTATTTCATCCTGTAGCATTTGAATAACAGCAGGACCATTCGCCTTATCCTCGACGTATTTTGCTTTAGCATTCGGCCATTTTGCTGTCATGTTACGAATAGCCTTCATTGTTTCAGGCAGATTTAAACGATCACGTATTTGATCAAGTAGATAAGAGTTAGCTTGTCGCTTCCCCCATACTTGCCCAACAACAAAGTCAGAAGCGCTGCTATCTTTAAAGGTACAATCCCATGACTGAACCTGTTTATCTAGCAATTTGGGGAGGACAGCTACTTCTTTAGGAAGCTTTAATTTAGCCCTTATTTCCTCAGTAGGTACATAAAATCCCCACCAATGACGCTTGAAAATGTTACCGCCTGCAGGAGATGGACGTTGCTGATACATTGCGTTCCACAAACGAGACCCTAACGCTTTCTTTGTGTTGTGATACTCTTGTTCAGGAAAACGTTCTGGCCACAATGTTGCTCCAATTTTCCGTCCTAATGCGTCATCTTCATCCTCTGCAATAGCAGGTAAAGAAAGAACTCGCCACTTCTCCCCATCTGATTCCATATCCTTAATTAAACGGCCAGCTAAGTCGTCATCATGCCAACGTGTCATAATTAAAATAACCGCCCCACCTGGCGCTAAACGTGTACGCAAAGTTGAACGGTACCAGCTATCTACATTTTCACGAATCTTTAATGAATCGGCTTCTTGCCAGTTTTTAAATGGGTCGTCGATGATAGCTATGTGTGCTCCACGGCCTGTCAGTGGTCCTCCTACACCAGCAGCAGCAAGCCCTCCTCTATAGCCTTCAATTCCCCATCTACCAACAGCTCCACTTTCTCTTGAGACATTTACATCATATAGAGTTTGAGCGTGTTCTTTAAAAGTGTCACGGGCTATTTTGCTGAAGTCGAAAGCAAGATCAGCTGAATAACTGGATATAATCATTTCCCATGTAGGATTCCTCATTAATACCCATGCTGGAAACTTCTTTGTACTAACCTCACTTTTACCATGACGGGGAGGCATAAAGATTAGCAACCTATCGCCTTTGCCTTTTTTTACATTTCGCTCTACCTTTTCGAGCTCAAATATCAGCATTTTAAGATGTTTGGCTGTTTTCCACATTCCACGTCCATCGTAAAGAAGAAAGCCTTCTAATGACCGTCTTGCTAACTCTTGTTGAGCAGCTGTAGCAATTATTTCTCGTTGTTCACTCGTCAAGTTTAGCAAGTTTCTTCAGCTCCTCAATGCCTAGAGCAGACATATCAATGTTGTGATTTGTAACAGTGCCACTATGCTCCACCTTATCAGTGAACAGACCTAGATGTTTGCCTAGTAGTTCAATTGCACGCACCTTATCGTGGAACTTAATCTCGATACCATACTTTGTTTCTTTCATTCCTGAGATTGCTTTCTTTTGAAAAGCATTTAGGGCTTCTGTTTCTTTGATAAAAACACTTTGGCGAATTTCCATAACAGGAACACGTTCCATACGTTCATATTCTTCACTGCTTGGAGTATAATCATTACGTTCTACTTCTTCACCATCAAGCATCCATTTATAACTGCTGATGTATTCTACATCTTTGACATTCACAACGTCTGTTGCGTTTGCAAATGCTATAGCTGCTAATTCTTGCAAAACCTTATCTGCGCTAATTTCAGCACGATGAGCACGCGTCTTCAATGCTTCATCAATAAACATTTTTATCTTAGGTTTTCTTAGGTTCTCATGTCCGATAGCTTCAGCAGTCTTTTCACTGTACCCAGCACGTATAGCAGCTTGAGTAGCGTTTAGGTCAACTAAATACTCTTCCACAAATCGTTTTTGTTTAGGTGTAAGTTTCACTACATCACCACCGCCTCCATTAGTTCAACTTTGGTTCACTCTTATGGGTTAACTATAAAGTGAACTTAATCGCTGCAAATAAAAAAGCACCCAAATAGGTGCTAATCTCTTTTAAAATAAATCCAGCTTCTTTCTTGAAACTTTGAACGATTAATTCTACGGAATACTTTTATAAATGGTAACTTTAGATAATAAGATTCTGTGATATGTTTCTTGGTTAAGGAGTTCTTCTTAGTAATTTCAAGAACATACTTTAAAGTTTCATCTTGCTGAGTTTTATAGATTACTATTGTTTTGTCAATTGAGTAGGGTTCCCCAATAATTTCTACAGGATCTGTAGATATATAAATTTCATCACCAACTTCCATTATTGGTAAGGTAGCTTCTATAACCCAAGACTTTTTATCTGAACTTATATGTAATTCTACAGACGCACCAATGACTAAACCCGGACCTAAATTTTTTAATTGAGTATAGTTAAACTTGGAGTCATTAAGATCATTTTCATCCAGCTTGAGTTCTTTTATTTTTTCTTTCAATAAATTATACTGCTCAGTAATAATTAGCCTTGATCCTTCCTTTGCTGAAGTGCTCTTTAGGTTATAATTAGTAATTATAGTTTCAGCTTTTAAATAACTACGATGATTTCTTTTTCTGTCTTTAGAAGCACTGTATCGTCCTAAACCATAGACTACCAACGCGCTGGCTACCCCAAAAGTAGATCCATAATCTTTAATGAATTGTACAATTGTCATTTACTTATCCTCCCTGTCCCAATTATATAAGACGAAGGTTACATTTAACATATTTTCTCAAAATCATAGTTCTTTATTTTTATTTCTTGCTGTTTGTATTTTATGGATATATAGTAATAATTGAGCATTTTTAAATATAGGGGGGTAGCTTCTTTGAGATTAAGAGAAATAAAATTCTTATTAGCTAAATACAGTGACAAAATTTCTTATCAAGAACAGCAACTTAATAGTGGTAATAGCTATAGAGTGATTGGATTAGAAAAAGCCATAAACGCTATTAACCAATTATCTGTCTTAGGATTTTTAAATCCTGATATTGAGCGTTTAAAACAGTTTGATACAGTATACTATTCTAAATCTAAAGATGACCAAATGATATTAGACAAGACAACCCATTTTGAGATTAAAAATATCATTCGTACAGCTAAAGAAAAAACAGAAGGCTTTCAAGCGCTTATAGCAAATTCTATTTCCGAACACAAAGATGATATTGTTAGCGTCAAGCTACCTGAGTACAATGATTTAAATGATCTAAGTATTTTTTTCAAAAATTTAAACCAAGCCCTTAAAACTGGTTTAATGAATGATGAGATTAAAGCTAATTATCATTTACAAAGCTTCGACACAGGTTCTATGTGGGTTGATATTGCTATAACTTCAGGTGCTGCTATTAAGTTTTTAGGCGAAATAATCAAAACAGCAATGTCAGTAAAAGAGCAAACTTATCAACTAGAAGCATCGAAGACCCACCTTAGTATGTTAAAAATTAAAGAAGAAACCTTAAAAGATCTTCAAGCAGCAGTCGATGTTCAATTGGATGCTATTGTGGAAGCAGAAACTCAACGCCTTAAAGGGGAAAAAGAAATTAACCCTGAAGCGTTAAATGATATCAAGCATTCTGTGAAAACCTTCTCCCAATTAATTAATGAAGGTGCTCAGTTTCATCCATCATTGGAGGCGCCTCAAGAAGTAAGCGAATCTTTTCCTGAGCCTCCTAAGACAGAACTTTTAGGTCAAGCCCAAGGACTTCTAGAACAATTAGCTTCTAATTTGGAAAACGATAATGATCAATGAAAAATGACGCTGAATTATTCAGCGTCATTTTAATTTTTATTAAATTGTTTAACACCACCCTATGCTAATTGCTTAATTAAATTAAACCCGTCCTTTATCAATCACCCGGGAGGCGGCCAGGATTGCAGTAACGGTTGCTGTACATAGAACGACAGACAGTAGTTTCGTGAAGGACTTTCACACTTCACTACCCCGTGGCTATCGTACGCAATACAGCTAGACTCCAGTTGTTCCCCCGTAATTTCAGCCGGCAACCTTCATAGTCATTCGATACACCCGAGTATACCCGTTATAAGGGACTGGTACGTTTCCCATAAGCGATATTGCTTATAAGAAAATCTTACTTGTCATGGAAAAATAAATAGTCCCCTATTTTGTCCCTCTTTTTTCTGGTTTTTTTCGGTGCTTTTTCTGCAAAAGAAACAGCACTTAGATTATCCCAAGTGCTGTAGCTATACGATTCAATGCTCTATTTCTCATTGCATAATACGTATCCTTTTTCACTCCAATTGCAAGATAAATTTCAATGTCTTTCGTTCGTTTTGATGTAAGATATGCCTTTTCGATGATTAAGAGCTCTTCTTGATCCAGGCTGTTTTTTAATGCCCTATCAATTTGTTTAACTTTTAATTCATTAATGCGGTGGGAATTACGAATAGATGGGAACAATTCTAGACCTGCACGTTCACATTCTTCTTTATTTTCCACCTGGACCTTTAAGGCCCTATATCCTTTTAATTCTTTAATTACGATCTTCCTCACTAATTTTTCATCTACCGGTTCAAGTAAGGTTAATTGCTCAGCTACCATCATTTAGCCTCCTTTTTAACTGGCTTGTCTGCTACAAATCCATATTCTTTTACACAACGTTGGAACATACATAAACCGTTTTGCTGCCATACACAACGCTTGCAGTAATTATTCTTTACTTTAACTTTCACTGTAATGACCCCCTTATAACATAGAAAAGAGGACACTAATCAAAACACAGGTATTCTGTGTAAAGATTAGTGTCCTCCAGTGAGCTGGTAGAACTATTTATCTTTATTAGTAATGAAGGCTATTATGAAGAATAATGAATTATTCTTTCTGAATTGTGGATGAATCTTATCGAGATATTTTTCGATGATTATAGCGTTCTTTAATGTATGAATGAGCTGTTTATTAATTCCTTCTTCAAACTGTTTGTATTTAACTAAAAAATCAATTTGGTTCTTTACAGCCTCCTTAGTACAAAAAGTTCTATTCAGTTTATTCAACCTAGATTTCGGATTACTTATATTACTATACATTGAGTGTAATTTATAAAAAGATGGATGTTTTACCCCCATAAAAATAAACGGATATAAATCCTTGTATTTATCATTTTCTGATACAAAAGCATCTAATTCTGCAATTTTAGGTATTTCCTCTAAAGAATTATATAACCTATTGCAAGTATCATTAAATTTATCAGTTTCTTCCTGTTTAAATGTTCTTATTAATTTCTTTCTGTAATGAAAAACCCAATTAATATTTCTATAACCTTCTAAAGTAATCTCAGATAAAAGCATTCTATTTTTCTTATGAAATCTCACTATCGTTTCAAAGTCCTCTAAGTTAATTTTATTCTTTGCTCTTGCTAATAAACCTTTTCGACTAGTAAAGAAATATGACATAAGAATTAGTAATAACGCAATGGATGCTGGAACGATTAAAAGTAAACTTTTTAAAGTTGTAAGGTGTTCAATTACCCATGTATACACTATTTTCAAATACTCTATCACGCTGATACCATTTAACTCCAATAATAAAATTATAATCATAAAATTAATAAGTCTAAATGGCGATAACCTATAAAGAAAATACTCTACTGTATTTCGAAATATATTCCTCTTTCTTATTAGTAATCCCATATCCTCCTCTAATGGATTTCTAGAAACATCAGGGAAATAAGGTATTATAAAAAGGAATATATTTTCTAATAAAAGTTCAAATCGAATACTTTGAACAAGTTTAGGCTTGTTATCATTTTTTATACAATTTTCCTGATAATCTGCCATGGTCTTAAAGAAACTATCCTTAAATTCATTAAGGATAACTTCAATTAATTTCAATATTGCCACTCCAAAAATTGAAATTATAAAATAAGCTGCTATTAAACTTATAACAAACGTCAAAAATCTTCCCCCTCATCAAACTTAACGCGTTTCACCTTTCCTTGATGAGTAATAATTTTTGTCTCACCATGATGGGGTAACTCCGTTAATTTCGCTTTACCGTCGCATACTACAATGGCAAAACTTCCTTTTTGCTCCATTATATCAACTTCAAATTTCATTGTATCGACATTTATTTTAATTTCTTGTAATTTCACCAAAAATTCCCCCATATGGTATAATGTTATTAGGCATGATCAGACGAAGTTCTGGTCTTTTTTCGTTTCACCTAGTGTATAATGAAAATACCTCTTAGAAGGTTCTTTTTTATCACACGGACGCTCCTGGCAGAGCGTCTTTTTTATTGTTATGTTGAGTGCTACATATACTAATTACGTGTAGCGTATATTCCTTGAATGACCATAAATAGATGATCGGAATTCATATAAGATTGGTGCTCTTCAAAGGGCATCTTTGTATACTCACAATATATTAGTAATCCATGTAATTCATCTTCAGATGCTTTTAATCGAGCATCTCTTTTTTGCGTTCTAAACTTTTGATGTTAATAATACATTCTATAGAATCCGTTTATTCACCACTTGACGCTCTTAGCTGGGCCCTTTTTATGTTCCAGATGATGGACAATCACCATAAGGTTCATAGAATACCTTTTCTCATGAAAAAATACTCTCTATAGGATATTTTTTCGTTTTTTTGCAATCATTTCATAAATTCATATATAATGTAATTCCTAGTACATAGCACAAGGAGTAACATAATGAATAAACGAACTAAGAATAAACGATCATTTGGATGTTTTATAAGTTTCATGGTTTTATATATTGTAGTAGGTTTAATATATATTACAATTACTAACTTATAACAAAGGTTTGTCCGCACCTTTTGTTATTAAATATCCACTTTCCTGACGTTTATGGTAAACTTTATTTTTACCCATCCGACGCTCCCGACCGAGCGTCTTTTTTATTTCTACTAAAAGGGTACATTAAGTTCTCTCCTTTTATTAAAATCCTTACAAATTAATTATTTAGTTTGTAAAACTCTCCATTTTGAGTAATAATTAGTCTATCCAATATAGAAGAGGTGATGATAATGGTAATAGTCACGGAAGGTCTAACTCCATCTGCTTTAGTTAAAGACTTAATTGCTTTACCCACACCTTGTAATGATGTTGTCTACTATCCTGCCAACTTAGCTGTCTTAGGAACTCAAGAGAAATATTCTGTTTTCCAAACTTTTAGTCGTAAAAGTGGACTAGCTTATATAGCTGCCATCCAACCTGATAGAGCTAAATTTAAATTAGCTGGTTCTAGAAATTTCATGTGTGAAGTATATGAGGCTATTCCTTGGCCTGAATTTGAGCTAACGTATGGGGACAATACCTTTTATTACAAAGCAGCCTCATCTTCACAAGAAATGGAAGATTATTTTAACACTCTCAAAAAACAATAATTTATTTTATGGATAGCTCTTTTTATTTAATAAGAGCTATCTTTTTATTTTATTGGTTTAACCGACTTCAAAGCCTCAAACATATCCTCTTTCACGTTCTCTACTTGCTTTTTAACCCCTCATGAATTGACTGAACACATCTATTTTCATTCCTACCTCTAACACAAATAAGTCACTTTCCTATACGCGTCTATATAAATCCTCAAGTTCAGTTAAAGTAAGTTCGTAAAGCTGCCGTTCGTTCGAATCTTTATAGACATTTTTTTGAATAAGAGCGTTGATTAAACTCTTTCTTTTTTCCTCTACGCGCTTTCTAAGCTCCATTTAGTACCTCCCATCCGTTATCCAGCTCGTTTATGTAAGATTTCTTGTTGTTGTTCAAAAGCTGTGATACGTTGTTCAAATAAATTCATCGAAATATTGAAATAATTAATGTCATCTGCCCCCTCTTGGATGCAGTGTGAGCAAAGTTGAACCTCCATCATACTGACCGATAATAGGTCAACCTTCGTTCTCCCATTACATAATTCACACACTATGAATCCCCCTTTTATCTATATAAAAGTGACTGCAAATCTTCGTTTTCCTGCTGAGCTAAATAGCTTCGTATCTTTTCATCTGGCATATAGATAGGAAACGCCATCTTTTCAATACGGCTACTCACACGACCTTCTTTGTATTTGATATCTAGATCATCAATTGAAAGGTTGGATGTAAACAGAGTTACCTTTTTATTTGTTAAGCGATAATCCATAATGCCAGAAAACTTCTCTTCTACGAAACTTGTTACTTTTTCAACCCCAATATCATCTAAAGCCAAAATATCTACATTTTTAATGGTTTCAATCAGATCCGACGTCTTAACCTTGCTGTCATCACTGAAAGTCTTTTTAATATCATCAAGCAAATCAGTGGAGGTGATTTTTATGTTATAGCTAAAGCTAACTGTGGTTGTTTAATAATGCAATTTCTAAATATATTTTTTAAGGAGGCTTTAATTCTATGGCTTATTTTCGTAAAGTTCCATCTAAAAAAGCAAAATCAGGTTATACATGGTCGTTTACTATTGAAACTGGTGTTGATCCATTAACCGGCAAACGTAAGCAAACGACGAGAAGAGGATTTGCTACTAAAAAAGAAGCAGAAAATGCAGCAAAAGAATTATCAACACAATTAGAAAACGGATTAAACATTATAGATAACAAAATGACTCTAAATCAGTATCTACCTAAATGGCTTGAAATGGCTGCTAAACGCAAAGTTAAAGATACTACCTTTGACCACTATCAAAATGTGATTAACTTTCGTATACTCCCCATTTTAGGTCACCTAGCACTAAGGGATTTAAACGGAACTGTATGTCAAAAATTTTTCAATCACCTTTTAGATCAAGAACTTTCAGAGAGATATATCAAATATATTTATAATGTTTTGAATACCTCCCTAGAAAAAGCAATTGATTGGGATTTAATTCTAAAGAATCCCTTACGCAAAGTTGATCTACCTAAAGAGAGAAAGCGTAAGTACACAGTATGGAAAAGAGAGGAAATTCATCGTTTTTTACAATTTGCAAAGGATGAGGATCTACACTACTTCGCATTATTTTTTGTTTGTGTTTATACTGGAATAAGACGAGGAGAAGTATTAGGGTTAAAATGGGAAGATGTTGATCTTAAGGATGGTACCCTTCATGTTCAACGGAATCAAACCTACCTTAGAGGAACTTATTCCTATGGCTCTCTCAAAACAGAGTCATCTAATCGTATAATTAAACTTGATGATGAAACATTGCATATATTAATGCAAAATAAAAAAAGACAGAACGAACTTAAATTGCTATATGGACCTCAATATAGTGCTGAAAATCTCATTTTTAGCCGTAAGAATGGACAACCCATAAACTCTGCAACACTGGCCAAAATCTTTAATCGTATTATCAAAAAATCGGGTGTTCCTAAACTCCGTTTTCATGATTTGCGTCATACCCATGCTACTTTATTATTAGAAGCTGGTGTAAGTCTAAAAGAAGTTCAAGAACGTCTAGGACACTCTAGTATTAAAATGACTGGAGATATTTATGCTCACGTAACAAATAAAATGAAAAATAATGCTTCTAAGAAATTCAGTGAATACATGCAAGAACATAGCTAAGCGGCAATTGGTTACTTCCCCGCCGTTTACCAACTTCTAATAAATGTGGTCAAAATGTGGTCAACATTAAAAAAAACAACTAAAAAACGTTGTTATTTCAAAATTATTAAAGGTATGTACTTCATACTAATAATATGAAGATATACTGTATAAAAAAAAGTGGAGGAATATGATGTCTTTAATAAAAGAAGCACGTAGATATGCAGAACACGCTCATAGCGGCCAAATGCGCAAGCTGTCCGATACACCTTATATTGTTCACCCTATTAACGTAGGTAATATTTTAGAAAAAGCGGGTTTTAGTGAAGAAGTAATTGCAGCAGCTTATCTGCATGATGTTGTAGAAGATACAAGTGTAACACTCGAAGAAATTGTACAAAGATTTGGTTTAGAGGTAGCGGGGATTGTTGAAGCTCATACAGAAAACAAATCAAAAAGCTGGGAAGAACGTAAACAGCATACAATTCAAATTGTGAAAACTGGTTCTCTTGAAGTGAAATCTTTAATTGTAGCAGATAAATTAGACAATTTAAGGTCTTTAAAAGAAAGCTACGATCAGCAAGGAGATACGATTTGGAATAGCTTTAAAAGAGGATTCGAAAAGCAGAAATGGTACTACGAATCCATCAGCAAATACGCTGCAAAAGGATTGGAACCAAGCCAAATTCCAAGCTTTTTTTATACGTACAAACAAGAAGTAAATAATTTTTTTAGAAGTTAATATTCATATGAAGAAATTAGAAAACACTGAAAATAACTATTGCGAACGCGCGGCATACGTATTAAAATATAGTAGAGTCAACACGCAATAAAGGCTCTACATAATCGGGACTGTAGTTCAGTGGGAGAATACTTGTCTGGCAGACAAGGGGTCGTGGGTTCGAATCCCATCAGTTCCATAAAACCAGTCGTATCAAGAGTTTAAAATACTTTAAAACTCTGCAGGATGGAATGGTTGCAATACTATTTCATCTGACCTCTTCATGATTTCCATGAAGAGGTTTTTTATTTTCTTTTTACGATTGATCCTCATGATTTTTATGATTATTCTTTTCACTGCTTCTGCTGACAATTTCTCTAAGTTCGCCCTCGTCGCCTTTTGCATTGATGATTTCAAAAAGCTGATTCAGCCCTTCACTTGTTTCATCCTTTGGTTCTTTGCCCATTCTATCCCCTCCTTTTGCTTCTAGGATGCCCATTTTTTTCACATTGTTTCATGTAAAAAGCAATTCATCAATATTAATCGGCCGTAAAA
This sequence comes from Bacillus sp. ILBB4, assembly GCF_035064545.1. Classification (NCBI taxonomy): domain Bacteria; kingdom Bacillati; phylum Bacillota; class Bacilli; order Caryophanales; family Bacillaceae; genus Bacillus; species Bacillus sp. ILBB4. The sequence goes on from NZ_JAIQVD010000004.1 coordinate 195,535, forward strand.
GTATACCTTTACGGCCCTTGTGCAATTACTGGTTATACAGATATACTCAATCAATTCCTTAAATTTTGCAGCATTTTATAGGGTTTCTAATACTCATCTATAATGAAATGATCATCACAAACTTCGTTAAAATCGCTCTCGTCGTGGAGATCTACTTCTTTATCTTTAGATATCTCGGTTTCTTGTGTAAATAGTTTAAAAAGCTTGTTTAGCATTATTCCACCTCATATCTTTCATTAATACATTCAGTATGATTAATTTATATGAAGCCAGTATGAATTGAAACTTAAGATAATGTGAATTTAGACATTAACGTGAGATGTTAAGGATGCTTACCCTTACCTGGACAAAAAGGTTACTTCATTCTACAAAGAGGTGATTAGTATATCAGCTGTATTTGGCATTCGTTCTATAACAGTCGTCTTTTTGCTTCCTCCCTGCTGCTATATAAAAAATACGGCATTCGTTTTTTATACAGTGTTAATCGATTTACTATTGTACTAGGTGGCTTAGTTTTATGTATTATCGCTTTAATCCTTGAGTCCTCAACATCCTTAAATACCATTCAAATCGCTTGTTTAGTCGGAATTATACTTTTGCTTGCTTTGTTTTTCTTTGGTTATATCTACAATCGAACGAAAAAACGCAAGCTATAAAAAAGAACTTTGTATGCTGCTGCAAAGTTCTTTTCATAAACACTTACTGTTTGTTAAGAACTGTACTAAATATGAAATAGCTCATACACTTCTCATACAATCGCTAAGACCTATTCAGTTAACAGTCCTTCTTACGTTTTTTTTCAAAACATCTATATGCAATTTCACCTTTAATTTCTTTATTTCCCGGAGAAACTAGAAAAATAACGTAGGAACCGTTGTTTGAAAAGATAAATTTACCGTCTTCATCACTTACTAATGTCCTCGTCGGCTGCTGGTATATAAACGGATTGTTTTGTAATTTTATATTCCAATGCTTTTTTAATATTTCTACTATCACTTCTTAAAGTAGTAATCACCTATTCTTTTGTGGTCATAAAATGAAGAATCCTTACCTTTTTTTCACAATATTCAACAATTTTATAACAGGTTGTGAGGATATCATGTCTAGACAGTTCTATTTCATCAAATACAAACTTTGAAAGCTGCTTCTGCAGAACCTCCAACTTTTTGCTGTCTTCTTCATCGATCCATAGTCCTTCCGTAATACACACATCTGCTAGTTTGTTAATAGATTGAGCCGTCCAGTTTAAGCCGGCTGAAGAAACGGTTTTTGTAAGTAAATCATTTTTTATAGCTAGAATAACTTGACACACATGGGTATAGGCATCAACTTTCTTTTGGATAAATGCTTTGCGAAGCTCTTGTTTGTATTGCTCTTTCGACATCACTATAGCTACGACAGACGTAATGAATGTTCCTGCCAGCGCGATGAGCGACCCTATCAAAATTCCTATCAGTTCTCCTGACAAAACGTTCACCTCTTTAAATGTATTTCTATATGCTATGAGAATAAAGGAAATGATATGAGGTAAACACCATGTAAAAACAGCCCTAACTTAGAAAAGTTAGGGCTGAAACACTAAAATATGATGGGAACCAAATTAGATAATACGACTTGTAATAATTCCTTCAATTTGACCAATTTTTTCTTCTAGCTCAGGCACAATCTCGTCACTTACTTGATTGTCAATATCGATCATTGTATACGCATATTCACCGCGGCTTCTGTTTACCATATCTGCGATGTTTAAATTGTAGTTTGAGAATACTTGCGTAAGTTGTCCTACCATATTCGGCACGTTGTGATGGAAAGCAGCTACGCGTTTTTTCCCAGTGTAAGGAAGAGATGCATTCGGGAAGTTCACTGAGTTTTTAACGTTTCCTGTTTCTAAGAAATTTTTCACTTGACGTGCTGCCATTACCGCGCAGTTTTCTTCTGATTCTTGAGTTGATGCCCCTAAATGAGGAATTGGCACAACATTTTTCATGTTCAAGACATTTTGATTTGGGAAATCTGTAATGTATCGGCCAACTTTTCCACTTTCAAGAGCAGCTTTCATATCTTCTTCGTTTACAAGCTCACCGCGTGAGAAGTTCAAGATATGAACATCTGGTTTCATGATGCTAAACGTTTCTTTATTGAAAACACCTTTTGTATCGTCCGTTAATGGAACGTGAACCGTAATATAGTCAGATGCTGCAAATAGTTCTTCTAGAGACATTGCACGCTGTACGTTGCGAGACAAATTCCAAGCTGTATTAACAGAAATGAATGGATCAAAACCAATTACGTCCATATCTAAATCAAGCGCATCGTTTGCTACAAGAGCACCAATTGCACCTAAACCAATAACGCCTAACGTTTTACCTTTGATTTCTTTTCCAACAAACTGTTTTTTGCCTGCTTCAACTAACTTAGGAATTTGATCACCTTGGCCGTCTAATCCTTTTGTCCATTCAACTCCAGCAAATAAGTTACGAGAAGAAGCCATAATTGTAGTTAAAACCATTTCTTTTACTGCGTTTGCATTAGCTCCTGGCGTATTAAATACAACGATACCTTGCTCCGTGCAAGCGTCCACTGGTATATTATTAACCCCTGCTCCAGCTCGTGCAATAGCTTTTAAATTTTGGTCAAATGCCATGCTGTGCATGTTAAAGCTACGCACGACAATCGCATCTGGGTTTTCGCTGTCATTGTCAATTTGATAACCTTCTTGATTAAAAACATTTAGACCTTTTTGTGCAATGTTGTTTAATGTTTTGATTGTTTGTACTTTTTCCAATGTTAATGTGCTCATTTTGTACTCTCCTCTGATTATCATCGTAGTTTTACATGTTTTTACCTTTGAATAAAGGAACTTCGTTTTTAATTTTTTTAAAAGTCTGGTTTTTCAGCCTACATGTCTGGTAACTTCTATATCCTCTCCCCCTAAACAGAAAGAGGTAAGAGATATGTATTAATCCCTTACCTCTGCCCAGGCGAACGGCTACGTCACTATATGCTTCCTCACGGTTATCCGCGTTTCGCCAGTCACATATAGTCTTTGAAATTAAGTATATTCTAGCAAACTCTTTCAGAACGTTCAACCTTTTTTTAAAAGTTTGCTTTTTTCAGTCTAATTTTTAATCTCTTTAGTGAATCTCCTAATATATTGACAAATATCCTAATACATGTTAAATAAAAAGAGTGATTAGCACTCTATCCACTCAAGTGCTAATTATTTTACAAGCCCTATTTGGAAAGGAGAACTTCTTATGTCAAAAAAAGAATTCAAAGCCGAATCAAAGCGATTATTAGAGATGATGATTAATTCCATCTATTCTCAAAAAGAAGTATTTTTGAGAGAACTTCTATCAAATTCAAGCGATGCAATCGATAAAATTTATTACAAAGCTTTAACAGACGACTCCTTGCGTTTTAACAAAGAAAGCTATTACATAAAAGTAACACCAGATAAAACTAACCGTATCTTAACCATTACGGATACTGGGATTGGCATGACGCAAGAAGAGCTTGAAAGCAGCTTGGGCACAATTGCGCGAAGCGGTTCCCTTGCATTTAAAAACGAAAATGAAACAAAGGACGGGCACACGATTATCGGCCAATTCGGCGTTGGGTTTTACGCAGCGTTTATGGTGGCAGATGTCGTAACGGTGATTAGTAAAGCGTTAGGCAGCGGTGAAGCCTATAAATGGGAATCTACTGGTGCCGATGGTTATACAATCGAACCTTGCGAAAAAGAAACGGTTGGGACTCAAATCATTTTAAAAATTAAAGAAAATACAGAAGATGAAACATATGATGAGTATCTAGAAGAGTATCGTTTAAAAGAGATCATTAAAAAGTATTCAGACTTTATCCGCTACCCGATTAAAATGGACATAACGGAAAAACGTCCTAAAGAAGGTTCTGATAACGAGCTAGAAGATTATACAGAAGAGCAAGTTATCAACAGTATGGTACCGATCTGGAAGAAAAACAAAAATGAATTGACTTCAGAAGACTATGAGCAGTTTTATTCAGAAAAGCGCTACGGATTTGATAAACCGCTCACTCACCTTCATATTAATGTGGATGGAACGATTCGCTACAATGCCATTTTATTTATTCCAGAAAATAGTCCGTTTGACTACTACTCAAAAGAATTTGAAAAAGGGCTTGAACTGTATTCAAACGGCGTCTTAATTATGAATAAATGTGCAGACCTTCTTCCAGATTACTTTAGCTTTGTAAAAGGTATGGTAGATTCTGAAGATTTATCTCTTAATATTTCACGTGAAATTTTGCAGCAAGACCGCCAGCTTCAGCTGATTGCCAAAAACATCGGCAAGAAAATCAAAAATGAATTAAAAAGCTTGCTTAAAAACGAACGTGAAAAGTTCGAGAAGTTTTATAAATCATTTGGCCGCCAGCTGAAGTACGGCGTTTACAGTGACTTTGGCAGCAACAAAGACGTATTAAAAGACCTGCTTTTATTCTATTCTTCTACAGAGAAAAAGCTCGTAACACTAGATGAGTATGTATCGCGCATGCCTGAGGATCAAAAGTATATCTATTATGCATCAGGCGAATCGTACGACCGAATTGAAAAACTTCCTCAAGCAGAATTGGTTGCAGATAAAGGGTACGAAATTCTGTATTTTACAGAAGATATCGATGAATTTGCCATTAAAATGTTAATGACGTACGAAGAAAAAGAATTTAAATCTGTTTCAAGCAGTAACTTAGGGATTGAAGCAGAAGAAGAACAGATCAATGAGTCTGAGGAAAGAGAAAATAAAGAGCTATTTGACTATATGAAAAAAGCTTTGACGGGAAAAGTAGGAGATGTGCGCGCGTCTAAACGTTTAAAAACACATCCCGTTTGCTTATCAGCTGATGGTGAAGTAACGATTGAAATGGAGAAAATTTTAAGTGCTATGCCTGATAATCAGCATGTAAAAGCAGAGAAAGTGTTAGAAATTAACGTAAATCATGATGTATTCGCTTCTTTAAAAGATGCATTTGAAAGTGATAAAGGGAAATTAGACCTTTATACAAATTTATTATATAACCAAGCTCTTCTAATTGAAGGCTTATCTATTAGTGATCCCGTTGAATTCACAAATGATATTTGTAAAATCATGATATAAAAATCAGGCGCAGAATCATTCTGCGCCTGATTATATGTATGGCATAATAAAAGTAGTTATATAGTAAGAAGCGATAAAAATGGGTACGGGCAGTTCTTCTATTACTCTTATTGAGTGTTTGCCTTCTTTAAAATGAAAAAGGTCTGTTTTAAACTCTGCGACTTTTTCTCTTTTTTGATTAAAAATACACGCTTCCTCTACGGCTTCATGACTGCTTAACATGTAGACGTTATTTCCCCATCTAATTTCTTGTTGTCCTTCGTTTTTAATTATTCCTTTACCTAATAGATCCCCCACTGTTTTTCCATTTTCTTTTATCACCCACCGGTGTTTTTTCACGTGATCAATAAGCACCGTTCTTCCTTCCCATTGAACTTGTAAATGTACCTTTAAGCCGCAGGAAAAGATAGGAAACCAAGAAATAGAATCTAAAACTGGAAGTCCATCACGAGTTAAAAAATCAATACTTTTAGTCCACATATTTTTATGCATTCTCTTAAGTTGTCCGACGTTTTCTCCATTTTCATTTGTAACTGCTACGGTCTTCCCCGCTGATTTAAAATAGGGAAGATAAAAAATATATTCTTGCATATAAGCCTCCAAAGATTCTGCACTTCATATTAACAGCGTGTACATAGTTATGTTTCTATCTTTCATATATTTCGTTTGTTTCTTTTGATTTCTTCCTTTGTTTAAATTGGCTTTGATTTTCTTTTAAATGCTTTAGTAAAGCAACAATCAAGAAACTAACAATCACAAGAAGAAGCCAAGAGCTAATTTTACTTATATGAACCATTGTCCACTGCTGCTGTTGATCTGGATACTGCCATGCCCCGAAAAATGTTGCGATATTTTCAGCGATCCAAATGAAAAAGCCAATCAGTACAAAAGACAGTGCTACAGGCATGCGATATGTACGTTTGTTAACCGTAAAATATACAAAAGTTCGATAAAAAATAAGTAAAGTAAAAAGTTTTAAAAACCAGCGGAAGTCGTAAATAAAATGATGCGTGAAAAAATTAAGGTAAATAGCCATACTTAGTATACTGACGATCCACGTAGAAGGCCAATTCGTAAGCTTTAATTCAAGCCTTCTCCACACTTGGCACATGTAGCTGGCTACACTAGCATACATAAATCCGCTGTACAGCGGAACACCCCAGACTTTAGTGAAAGCTTTTTCTGGATAGCTCCATGATCCCATATGAACTTTGTAGAGTTCTAACGCTAGTCCAATTAAATGAAATACTGCGATGACTTTTACTTCATCAAGCGTTTCTCGTTTAAACATCACCATTAAAACTTGAGTTCCTAGACAGACTAATAAAATAAGGTCATATCTGGAAATAAACGGTACTTCAATTATTTTTGTCATGGCCAATGTAAGAAAAATGATAACAGGAAAAACACAAGATTTTGCTTGTTCTAAACCAAAATAGATTAATTGCTTCATTGTAACATCCTATCTTTATGGTATTCCTTAGTATTTTCACAGAAATGATTCCCTGAAAATTATTGCAGGTTTTTCAAATTTATTCAATAAGCATCTCCGCTGTTTTTGTAACTAAACTATCATACCCAGCGGAGATTCGTTTTCTCCGTTAACTTTTCAAAAAATCGGTTACTCTCTGTACATAGCGCTCTTTATCATAAGATAAGTACAGATAACTGGTTAACTGTACAGGCTCCCCAAAGAAAAAACGTTCATACAGCGTTTCTCTTGTGCCAAACGGACTCATAGTTAAATCCCACGCTAGTCGAAAAAGCTTAATTCGATCTTCTGCCCCTTTTGTTTTAGCTTGCAAATAACGCGTAATATCTTCTTTAACCAATGAGCGGCACGTATTTTCTGTTGGTATTGCCATTAGTCCGCTTGCACCTAAAAGCTGGATAATTTCTGTAAAGGTAGGATATGTTTTTGAAAATATATTCGCGGCAATACGAAGTGTAGTTTCATTCGGACGCATGTATCCCCATGGATCAATCTCCGCTTCTTCTTCTGCTTTCATCACGAGGGCTTTCATCGTTTCTAACGCAATAATAAGCTCCGTTGCTTTTTCTCGCACATGCGGATAGTCCGTAATGTTAATGGTCTCAATCAGAGATTGTACAATCCCTAATACAAACTCTGTTTTGACAATTCTCCTTGAACTTACTTGATGCAGAGCAAAAGCTGAGAAGGAACTAGAAGAAAGAAATGTATTTGATACGTCTACATTTTCATAGAAAAACACGCGGTTCCACGGTACTAATACATGGTCAAAGACAACAATTGTATCCATTTCTTCAAATCTAGAACTTAATGGATAATCAAACGTCGAATCTTTTCCTGCAAATGATTCTCTACAAATAAATTTAATTCCTTTTGTATTACTTGGAATCGAAAAAGCAAATCCTTTTTCTTTTCCTTGAATGCCCCCTGAAGACAGTACGAGTAGCTCATCCGTCATTCCACCCTGTGTAGCAAGCAGTTTCGCGCCTTGGATAACGATTCCCTCATTGTTTTTATCAACTATTTTTGCTGCTATCGGTTCGTCGTTTTGCTCGTAATAAAATTGGATTCGATTGACTTGAGGATCGATGAATGTATGAGTGAGCGATAAGTCGTGCTCTCTCACATATTCATAATAAGAAATGATGTTTTCAGGAAAGCAATTTTCTGTTCCTCTCAGGAGTTCTGCAGAGGATGCAAAAGCCATCAATACGGTATTCATATAATCTGGACTTCTTCCCATCATACCATGGGTTAATTGCGCCCATTGCTGAGTCATCTCTCGTCTTTTTTTTAACTCTTCTTTTGTTTTAGGCTGTAAATAAGATGTACCAACGAATTTCTTAGAAGCCGGAGATTGATATGTCATGATATCTTTGATTTTTTTATCATGCTGAAGATCATAAAGCTTAGCTTGACTGTTAATGGCTCCTTTAAAAGCCGGATGTTCTGATATATCGCCTGTTACGAGCTTGCCATCAACCCATACATTTGCTTTTAATTGATTAATTCTCTCTACGTATTGCTTCCCATTAATTGCTGACATACTCCCTCTCCCAGACTTTCGATAAATATTTTCACCTATTGCATTTTTATCATATTACGATGTCTTTTCCATGTTTCCTTCCTACATCACAGCTTTGAGCATAAAAAAAGAAGGTCACAGTAACCTTCTTTTTTATGATTTATTTATATTGAATATCATTTCTTAGGGATTCAACTTTACTTAATGCTTGGTCAATATCAGGCTCTTCAACATTAAAGTGAGCAAGTGCATCGTGAAGATGCTTAGCAATTGCATTAAAATGTTCGGGTTGAATATTCATATTTGCATGTGCTTTGGCCATGGATTTTCCTGAATATTGATTCGGGCCACCTAAGGCAAAACTTATAAACTTGGCTTGATGTCGACGCTGTTTATCCATGTCCGTATGCTCGAAAAAGTGACTGACCGTTTCGTCTTTTAATACGAGTTCAGAATAAAAATAATCAACTACTTTTTCAATAGCTTCTTGTCCGCCCACTTTTTCATACAATGTTTGTTCCAAAACAATTCCTCCTTTTGTACCTTTCCCCATTATTACCCAACAGAAGTGTTCATATTCTTTAAAAGGCTTCTTTATGGAAATTCGTTGTCCCCATATTTTATTCCTCTTCCACATAAAGAATAAAATGTAAAGAAGTGAACACAATGTAAAGGAATTGTAGAAGTTGCATGTAAAATCTCTCGTTACTGGTCTTTAGGAATCATTACATTTTGATAAGCGCTTATCTAATATACGTAAGTATAAGCCGGCACGCCTTTTACTCCTACTCGGCATGAAAAAAGAGAGCCGGCAGCTTCTTCGTATTTTTCTTCTTCCTTAGCTGTGGTGATAAATAAGGTTTGTAAATCGTCTCCTCCAAATGTACAGCAGGTTACATTGGAAACAGGAAGATGAATAGATTCTATAATTTCTCCTTTATCTGGATCTACACAAATAACTTTGGAACCTCCCCAAAGCGCTACCCATAATCGGTCGTGTTCATCAATTGTCATTCCATCAGGAAACCCGTCCATATCTGAAAGGTCAATCACCACTTTTTCATCTTCGAGCCTTGTTGTTTCTTTCGAAAATGAATAAGACATAATTTTATTTTTCGGTGAATCGACTAGAAAGAATTTGTCTCCTGTTCGATTCCAAGCTAGCCCGTTTGACACGCTTAATCCTTCTTTAGCACTCTTAATTACACCTTTTTCATCTACTACGTACAGCTGGGCTTTTCCTTCTTCATCTTCTTCACTCATCGTTCCAATCCAAAAGCGATTATATGGATCGCATTTCCCGTCATTAAAACGCATGGTTTTTTCAAGAGTATCTAAACGGATATACTCTTCATGATTCTTTTTGTTTTTATCAACTAAAAGCAGCTGGTTATGGGTGGAGACAATCAATTCTGAATGATTGGTTTTAGAAACGCTTGTAACGACTGAAGGAAGAGTAATATCTTCTAAGGTTGTCGTTTTTGGATCGTACGTAAGAAGCTTTTTATCTAAGATGTCTACTAGTACTAATTTTTGATTTTCTTCATCCCATAGGGGTCCTTCAAGCAAACGGCCATCGTACTTTTTTTCAATTTTTGCTTCCATTTTTAAGCTCCTTTTTCGTTTTTATGTACAACCATTTTTTTATAATCGCTTTCTCAAAAAAATATTCTTTTAAACAAATTAAAAAAGCTAGGAATATCTTTCCTTTTTCATAAATACCCGTTGTATGACATTCTTTAAACACCAGGTTCTAAGAGAATCTTTTCATAAAAAAAGCAGCACGCTTTGTATAGCGTGCTGCTTTTTTTATTATAAAGTTACGTGTTCTTTTTCAAGCTCTTTAACACGTGCTGCAAACTCTTCTTCTGTTAAACCGTGTTCTTTTACATAGCGGTTACGAGGGCTCACTCGACATTCATGTGAACAAGCGCGTAAATATTTGTGTTCATTTTCTTCAGAAGCTAAGATTTTCTTATTGCATTCTGGGTTTGCGCAGTTAACATAGCGTTCACAAGGCTCGCCGGTAAAGTGGTCTTTTCCGACAATCACATGCTCTTTTTGGTTAACTGGTACGCTGATGCGCTCATCAAATACATAGCACTGACCGTCCCATAGTTCACCTTGTACTTCAGGATCTTTTCCGTATGTTACAATACCTCCGTGAAGCTGGCTTACATCTTCGAAACCTTCTTCAAGAAGCCATCCAGAGAATTTTTCACAGCGAATACCGCCTGTGCAGTACGTTAAGATTTTTTTATCTTCAAACTGATCTTTGTTGTCGTGAATCCATTCAGGAAGCTCACGGAAGTTTCGAATATCCGGACGAACAGCTCCTCGGAAGTGACCTAAATCGTATTCATAATCGTTTCTTGCATCAATTACGACCGTATTCTCATCTTGCATCGCTTCATAAAATTCTTTTGGGCTTAAGTAATTACCCGTTACGCGAAGAGGATTCACATCTTCTTCTAGTCGAAGAGTTACTAATTCTTTGCGGTGACGCACGTGCATTTTTTTGAACGCATGTTCATCTGCTTCGTCTATTTTAAATACAATACCTTCAAAACGAGGATCATTTTTCATCGTTTCCATGTATTTATCTGTTTGTTCAACTGTTCCTGATACCGTTCCATTGATCCCTTCAGCCGCAATTAAAATGCGTCCTTTCAATTCAAGCTCTTTACAAAATGCCAAGTGCTGAGCTGTGAACTCTTCAGGATTTTCAATTGGTGTGTACAAATAATATAGTAGTACTTGATATGGTTTTCTTTCAGTCATGTTGCTTCTTCCACCTATCTGTTTATATTTGCAAGATATAATGCATGTAGGTCGGTTATTGTGAACCGAATTGATGGTAACAATTCATTACTTAAAGGTACATTACGACAAAAACAACATCCTTTTTATAAGGATGCTTCTATCTAAAAAGTATTACAGTGAATGATTGTTTCAAAAACATACAGTATTTAAGCCTGTAATAGTATAACATATCAAAGCGTTCACTTCTAGGATTTGTTCTTCAATAAAAATTTTATTGACTCGATACGTTCTACATGAATTTTCCCGCGCATACATGATGAGATATAAATCTTTGAGGTGGGGGGCGAAAATGATGCCTTTTTATACATTAAAAGACGGTGCAACTTTGTACTATGAACAACAAGGGGAAGGAACACCTATTATTTTCATTCACGGAGTTTGGATGAGCAGTCGTTTTTTTCATAACCAGCTTTCTTTTTTTTCAAAACAGTATCTAACTACTCTTTTGGATTTAAGAGGACATGGAAATTCAAGTCATACTCCATATGGCCATACAATTTCCACTTATGCTCGTGATGTGCATGAGTTTATAACCACTCATCAATTAAAAGACGTCATATTAGTAGGCTGGTCGATGGGTGCTTTTGTTGTGTGGGAATATTTGAAACAATTTGGTCAAGAAAATGTAAAAGGGAATATTATTGTAGATGAAATGGCTTCCGACTTTAAATGGCCCGACTTTCCGATCGGTGCATTTGATTTACCTGCGCTTATTTCGCTTATGCAGGGTATTCAGCTTGATCGATCAAGTACATTAAAAAATTTTATTCCGCTTATGTTTAAGGATGAATTAACTGAAGAAGATAAACATTGGATTATGAAAGAAGTAACGAAAATGCCTGAGTCAATAGCCAGTGCTATTTTGTTTGATCAATCCATTGTGGACTATCGGGATTTTCTCCCGTTTATTACAATCCCTACCTTACTGTGCTTTGGAAAAGAAGAAAAACTCATTCCGGTAGCAGCTGGAAGACATATTCAAAAGCTGGTTTCAGGTTCTGTACTTGAAGTTTTTGAGAACAGCTGCCACTGCCCTTTTCTCGAAGAAAGCGATCGGTTTAACAAAGTTGTGATCGACTTTATCGAACATATCTAATTTACAAGTTTAAAGAAGCAGCGCTTTACCTCCGCTGCTTCTTTAAATGAAACCTTTTATGCGTTTATGTATTACTATACTTAGGGTAATAAAATCTCGCGTCCGTCATAGGCAAAGCTTACGTTTTCATCTGAGAGCATCTCGGCGTGCTTTCGGATATCGATATCATGTGATAAATGAGTAAACACCATGTTTTTTGCCTGTAGCTTCGCTTTGATCTCCATTCCCTCTGTCACGTCATATACGGATCTTTTTTCTTTTTGAAGATATTCTTTCCAGAAAGATGTACCAAATATCAGTAAATCTAAGTGGTAAAAAGGCTGCCACTGTTCTTTTGTCACATTAAAAGAATCGGATACATACGCCCAGCGTTCGCCTTGTTTTTGATGAACCACAATGCCGTAGGAATGACCGTTAAATCCGTGATTTACTTTATGAAACGTAATGGTTGTTTCTCTACTATGCCATTTTAACGTTCCTTTAAAGGTAAGCCCTTTTCTTTTTGCGAGATAAGGAAATCTTTCGGTTAACTCGCTGATGACTTCAGGCGCTCCTACGACTTCTGTATTTACATTATTCCAATAGCATAAATCAGCTAAATCTCCTAAACCAGCCACATGGTCATTGTGAGGATGAGTAATAAAAACGGTAGAAGGGATTTTTTTGTTATTGTATAAATGAAATTGATGTTTAAAATCAGGTGATACGTCAATCAAAAACACGTTACCGTCCATTGTAAACTGTGCACTAGGCCTTGTGCGCTGATTTAATTGATCTTTTTGTGTACATACTTTACAGTCACATAATAATCGAGGCACTCCTTGAGCATCGCTCGTCCCGTAAAATAAAAGCTTGTTCATTGCTCTGTTTCCCCCTTTTTTTCTTCTAAAGGTCTATCTTTTTATTTCAAGAAATGTCCTATGTTGTTCTGCATCTTTCTTTTATTTGTCCTTCTAGAATAAAACCAGCTTTTATGTAAAACAGCCAGTCTTTTTAACGACTGGCTTTGCTATATTCCCTATAAAAAACGTTTTTATGCTTTTTCTATTGATTTCCTTCTTCATCTCTTTCAACAATATGCTGAAGAATAGATAATTTGTTCGTCCAAAATTGCTCGTAGTAAGAAAGCCAATCTTGTACTTCTTTTAAAGGCTCTGGCTGAAGATAATACACTTTTTCTCTGCCTTTTTTCTGTCCATGGACTAAGTCTGCTTCTGAAAGTATATGAAGATGCTTGACAATAGCGGTACGGCTTATTGAAAAATGAGACGTTATTTCTGAAATAGGCAATTCTTTTTCAGAAAGCAGCTCAAGTACTTTTCTTCGAGTAGGATCAGCAATGGCTTGAAAGATATCATGCTTGGGAGCTGATGAAGTCATTTAGTGTTCAACAACCTTTCGAAGTTTTTCATTTACGAGACTAATCCACCCGTAGCTCATTCTATCTCGTACTACTGAACTCTTTTCGTTTGCTTTTTCAAGAAGTGTTTCAGCTTCTTTCCACCCGCTATGAATAAGCGTAAATTCAGTTTGATTACCCATTTCTTTTAAGGTAAACGAAACGACCCATCCATCCGTATCCCAAGAGAAAGAAAGATAGTTTGGTGCATCTATTTCTAACACTTTACACGGAGATGGTCCAAAAGGCGATTGCAAATGAAATTCATATCCTACCTGAGGCTGAAAATCATTAGGCATGAACCATTGTTGGAGCCCTTCTGCAGTTGCTACTTTATCCCAAACTTTTTGAATCGGCGCGTTAAATATTATCGTCTGTTTTACATCTTCTACTACACTTTTATCATTCATCGTTATCTTCATTCTCCTTTTTAAAAAATAACACCAAAAAGTTTTATATAAAAATAATATAACACCTTTAGGTTTCATGTAAATTCCTCTTTTGAAAAATAAAATCCTTCAATACATTTCCGTTCTTTGATAAAGAGATTTGTTATGATGCTGAATGAGTGCATTTTGTTATATTTCAAATATATCTTTTAAACGATGCTTCGTCCGCTTTGTGCCAATGCATAATGAATGCCGTGCTGCAATGTTTGAAAACAATCATATTTTGATAAATCAATATGGGTCTCTGATATAACTAACCCTAAGTCAGCAGAAATTCCTACTAAAATTGTTTTCGTACCAATCAGGGACGCTGCTGCACCTAATTTTTCAATAAGACTTGCCGTATATTCAGTAAGTTCTTTATCCAATCCGGTTAAATCCAGCACAAGATAATTAGCCTGATGTTTTGGGAGGTTATTTAATGTATTGACAATCAAATCTTCCGTTCGATCCTCGTCGTATTTGCCAATCAAAGGAACGACGACTATGCCTTCCAAAACCGGAATAATAGGAGAAGAAAGCTTTTTAATAAGATCTTTTAACTCTGCTGTTTTTTCTGCTACAACGTTTTGCAAATGTTCTATTTTCTGCGCTTCTTTTCTTCTGGCTAATTGATGAATATTTTGAGTGATATCAATGTTGGAAGGGAAGTATTCTACTGTGGTGCATTCATGCCCTTCTATTTGATGTTGAATCACCTTGTACCAAATATTTGTTCCGAATAGTCCTGTAAAAATCCCTGCATAATGGGCCGGAAGAAAATTTCCTCCCTTTGTTTTCTTTTGCGCAACGTTAATTTTATGTTCCCAACTGTCTTTTAATTCAGCAGATAGAGTTTTACTTTCAGGATTTAAATATTTGATAGTGGTTTTTCCCCACCCAGCCGAAGCATATGTATCTGTAATTAACTCAGCCGCTTCAAAAACCGTTACGCCTTTCATATTTTGAAAGTACTCTCCTACTACTAATCCTTGTCGGAAACCAGTGGTTTCCAGTACTACAGAAGCTGCCTCTTCTCCAGATATTTCTTCGATTGTGTCAAACAATGTTTTCATCGCAGAAGAAATCCAAAAAAGGATGGCATCTTCTCCTTCAAAGCTAAATTGCCCTTTTTCTAAATCCCAAGCAAAACTAAGACCACCTATATCAATATTCTTTTTTTCACCCATGGCGGAATCTCCTTTTTATAAAGTTCTTACCTTCTTTATATTTTATCTTATGTTGAAGAAGCTGGTAATAAAAATTGTTGCATATTTTCTATTGCTTGTCTAACCATTACCCATGTTTTCAATTAATAGAAAAGAAAGGTAAATGCTATAGAACTTTGAATTCGCCAACTTTTCTTTCTTTTGTATCAAACATACATGATAAAAAGGAGGAAAAGCAAATTGTAATATAACATCACATTACGTTATAATATAATTATATTCAAAAGAAAGTATTTAGAAAAGAGGAGGAAAAAGATGAAGCTAAATACTCATAGCTCTACGCCTTTATATATGCAGTTAAAACAGGCTATTACAGAAGATATTAATAAAGGAGTTTATACTCCGGGTGAAAAACTTCCAATTGAAACAGATTTGTGCGATATATACGGAGTAAGTCGGATTACGGTAAGGAAAGCCGTATTAGATTTAGTAGAAGAAGGCCTTCTAATACGTCAGCAAGGAAAAGGAACCTTTGTTCAATATCCAAAAGCTAAAAGAGAGCTGTTTGCTGTTAATGGGCATACAGAGTATATGTCGGAATTAGGGAAAGTACCGCAGACTAAAATTTTGTCTTTTGGTATAAAACCTGTAAAAGCTCATGTGGCAAAGATGTTATCAATCCCTCCAGAAAGTGAAGTCCTTGAACTGCAGCGCATCCTGTATTATGACGACCAGCCTCTTACCTTAGAAATTTCTCACTACTCCTTAGAATTGTTACCACACTTAGATCAGCACGTCCATAATTCAGTTTCAATGTACGATACTATAAAAAATAAGTACAATATTGCTCCGGTTCATAATAAAAAATTATTGAACATGGTATTTGCAAACGTGGATGAAGCAAAACATTTAGAATGTGAAGTCGGAGAGCCGCTGTTTAAAGTGGAAAAAGTGGCGTATGATGCACAAAAAAGACCGATTCATTCATCTTTTCTACACTACCCTGCGAATCGCGTTACGTTCACTATAGACAGTTCTAATTCTTAATAAAATAGCGCCTTGCTTTAAAAGCAAAGGCGCTATTTTATTCATTTTAAAACCATCGCACAGTCTGCATTATATTCTTTTCCATATCCAAATGCTCCGTAATTCTGACAGGTTTGTGATGCCACCAATGATCCATTATGGAGGGCTTTGGCTATGTTTTTTTCTGGTAGGTAAGAAGAAAGAAAACCAGCTATAAAAGAATCTCCAGCCCCAAGCGTATCCACTACATTTGTAGGAATTATAGGCTGTTTAAATAATTGGTTTTCGACTGATAATAAAGCTCCCTCTTCTCCTCTTGTCACGCATACGACACTGGTTCCTAACAAGTGTACTCGCTTTATTAAATTCATACACTCTTCTTCTGGCAGGCTGCTCCCTGAGAAAAATGCATAGCTGATATATGGACATACTTGCTGTAAATATTCCTCATCGTATCTCGTAGAAAAATCAAAGGAAATATCAACAACTTTATGTAACAGTGGAAGGTCAGATTCTAAATGACTAAAAATGCTCGTATGAAGAAGATCGTGCTGACGAATATAGGTTAAATCCGATTCATTCAGCATTAGTTTTAATCTAGATTGAACGCCCCCTTTATTTGATCCTACAAAAATCCGATCACCTTGTTCATCAAGTGTTACAACCGCCATTCCATTCTCTCCTACAGCTCTTCTTACTCTGCTAATATCCATCTTTTCTTGCTGCAGAGTATTGACTACATGCTCTGCCGATTGGTCATTCCCCACGATTCCCATATAAGAAGACTGATGATTGCTCAATCTATTATAAAATACGGCCACATTTAGTGCGTTGCCGCCTGGATAGATCTTTCCTTGGTCTTTATAGTAATCTACTACATTATCCCCTACTCCAATTAGTTTCATCTGCTTATCCTCCTATTATTTAACACTCCCGTTAGCAATGCCACGGATAAAATATTTTTGCATAAATAAAAACAACATAACAATCGGTGCTGCTGAAATGGTCAGCCCAGCTAGTAATACCCCCCAATCTGTTTGCAAAGCGTCTCTAAATTGCATTAATCCTGCTGGGATTGTACGCAAACTGTCGTCGTCGATAAAGATAATGGCAAACATAAATTCATTCCATGTGTAGTAAGCCGTCAAAATTGTCGTTGTTAATAAAATGGGCGTGCTCATTGGAATGAAAATCCGAAATAAAATCCCCAAGCTTGTACATCCATCTAACCGAGCTGCTTCCTCCAGTTCTTTTGGAATCGAAAGAAAATAAGCTCGAATTAACAAGATGGTTAAAGGAATTCGATAAGCAACATAAGGCAGAATCAGTGCCAAGTGTGTATTATAGATACCAAGTTTTTGAATAATGCTATACAAAGGAATTAAACTTACCTGAGGAGAAAGCATAAGCCCTCCGAGACATATAATAAGGACAAAAGCTTTTCCTTGAAACTCAAAGCGTGATAGCCCATAAGCTCCTAACGCACTGACCAGGACCGTCAAAAAACAAGACGCGCCCGTGACGATCACACTGTTTAAAAAGTAAGAAGATATTCCGCTTTTCCACGCTGTCACATAATTTTCAATTAGCCAAGTATGGGGCATAGACCAGCTGTGAGTAAAGATTTCATCCGTGCTTTTAAAAGAACTTATAATCATCCAAAGCAAGGGATACGCAATGACGATAAAATAGATGATCAATCCGACATATACTATCGTTACACCTGTGTACCTCTTCTTTTTTCTTTCTTTAGTGGCTGTATTGACAACATTAGGTAAGGTGACATTTGTTTTAGGCATCTGCATCAAGCGTCTTCCTTTCCTGTTTTAAATGCTTTCATTTGAACAAGAGAAATCAACAGCGTAATAATTAAAATGACAGTAGCAATTGAGGAAGCGTAGCCCATCATATCTTTCGAAAAGGCTGTTTTGTATAAATACGTACTTAGGACTTCAGATGATGTACCCGGTCCGCCTCCAGTTAAAATATAAGGTTCATTAAATACTGTAAAAGCACCAGTGAGCGTTAAAATAACAGCAACAAATGTCATTTCTTTTGTTTGCGGTACAGTAATATGAAAGAACATTTTAAATTTATTAGCGCCGTCTATTTCAGCTGCTTCATACAATTCAGGTGAGATTTTTTGTATCGCTACAATATACAGCAGGGCGATATAGCCGATAGACTGCCACTGAGATACAGCAATAACTGCATAAATAGCTGTATTACTGTCTCCTAGCCAAGGTTTTGCCAATGAGTCTAATCCGATCATTTTAAACACTTGATTTAGAAGCCCTACTTCAGGGTTGTAAAAAAAAGTAAACAACAAGGCAATAACGGTCATCGAGACGACTACTGGTAAAAAATAAACCGTTCGAAAAAAAGGAGAAAACTTTCGAATAAGTTTATCTTCTAAAACGGCAGCCACAATTAGACCGCCTCCCACTTGAAAAATAATTGAAATGACCGCATAAAGAATATTATTTTTGAGTGCCTGATAAAAAACAGGGTCTTTAAATAAGTGCACATAATTATCTATTCCTACAAAAACTTTGTCTGGTGAAAATGTGCTCCACTCATAAAGACTATCCCAAATATTCTGAAAAATAGGGATATACACAAGTAGTAAAAAAGCAAAAGCAGGAAAAAGATATAAATAAGGGGTTAGCTTATTGCGTTTTAACATCGCTTTTTCACTTCCTTACTTTTTAGATTCAGCACGAACACTCGCTGCAGCTTTTTGCACATCTTTCATTACTTCTTTAGGGGTTTTATCACCATTTAGCATAAGCTGAGCCCCTGTTAAATAAGCATCTGCAATTCGAGCATCGATTGCCATATCAAACCATGGAGCCATCTCTTTGGCTTGTAAAATATTATCTACTGCTTCTAATTGCTCCGGTGTTGAATTACTGCTGTTAGCTGTATCATTTACTGCACTGTATTTCCCTACTTCTTTTACTAGCTTTTCACCCATTTGTTTTGATGTTAAAAATTCAAGAAATTCCATCGCTTCTTTTGGATGTTTTGTTTTAGAAGAAATCATAAACCCTTCAGGTGATCCTGTTAAATTAGTAGCATTTCCTTTTCCATCCTCTACTTTAGGAAAATTAAACATGCCAATCTTAAATTTCGTTGGACCGAAAAGCTTAATTTCAGCGGTTTCAGCATAAAACATAGCTGCTTTTCCATTTGAAAATTGTTGTCTTGCATATTCATGATCAATCGAATTTGTATTTTTATTAAAGTAAGGAACTAATTCTTCTAATTTTTCTAGAGCTTTTACATAGCCTTTATCCGTGAATGTCCCAGTTTTTGAATTATAGTCTTTTGAAAGAACGTCAGGCTTTATCATGCGCTGATTTAAGGTTCCTACGTAGTGAGAAATGGTCCATGTATCCTGGCTTCCAAATTCTAAAGCTGTATAATGCTTCTTTTTTAACACGCTTAAAACATTTAGTAGCTCGTTCCAGTTTGTAGGCGCTTTTAATCCTAATTTATCGAAGATATCTTTGTTGTAAAAAAACATTTTCCCATCCATTGTGACAGGAACACCGTAAATTTTCTTATTAACGGTATATGGTTTAATTTGAGATTGAACAAGCTTGGAAGACCACGCTGAATCCTTCTTATAATAAGAGGTTAAATCTAAGGCTTTGTTTCCTCTGACAAATTGTCTAGCAAACTCATCGCTCCAAGAAAAGTACACATCAGGAGGGGTATTAGTGCCTGTCATAACTTTAATTTTGTCTTTATATGAATCGTTTAAGACCGCTTCTGTTTTAATATCAATATCAGGGTGCTGTTTTTCAAATTCTTTTACAACTTCTTCAAAGTAGCTTTTTTCAGGTTCTTTTGGCCATCTGTGAAAGAATGTTAATGTTGTCTTTCCTGTGTCTGAGTCTGAAGACGTTTGTTTTCCAGCACACCCCCCGAGCATTAAAGAACAACTTAAAAGTGAAGCTAAGATTAAATTTGTCTTTTTCATATAGAAACCCCCTTATTGTAAGTGCTTTCATATATAAGTTATACTATAATGTTTTATAACATTATAGTATAACTCGTAAGGAAAATATACAGATTTCTATCTTTATTAGGAGATTATTAATATTCTACTTTCCACATGTAGCGTCTTTTACTTAAAGGATGATTGCGTGCTTCAGCTAATTCTTCGGCATACTGACGCAGTACACGGTTTAATACAAGAGGAGCAATATACCGTTGCACATCTTTATCAATTCCTTCGAAGTCATATGCTTTTGCATCTAGAACAGTTAATTTCTTTCCATATCGTTTAGAGAATGATATGGCGCGTTCTTCTAAAGGTCTCGTTTCATCTAGTCCAGCTAGGATGATAAATGGTACGTTTTCATCAATAATTTCGAATGGACCGTGGAAATACTCTCCAGCGTGAATAGCGTGAGAATGAATCCACTGCATTTCCATCAAGATACAGATGCTGAATGAATATGCTGCTCCATAGTTCGAACCGCTGGCCATTGTATAAATAACCGGTTCAGACTTATGTGATTCAGCAAATTTTCTTGCGTTGCTCGCTTCGTATTCTAGAGCTTTTTCATAAACAGACTGTAGATTTTCTAAGCTAGTAACTAACTTTGCAAACTTATCATTTTTTTCTGCTACGTATAAGAGACCAAATACAAGCTGATATAAAACGCCTAAGTTTGTTTCAAAAGCACCGACATCATTGCCCCATTCATACTTAATAAAAATATCTGCGCTGTGTGCTAAAGGTGAAGTAGGTTCATTTGTTAAGGCTACAGCATAAGCGCCTTTGCTTTTAGCGAACTTAGCTGCTTCTGTAGTCTCAGGAGTTGTTCCTGACATGGAACATAAAATAACTAAGGAGTCTTTTCCTAGCTGCTGCGGATTGCGGTGGATAAATTCGTTCGAGCTATACAAATCGGATGTAATATGTTGAGCTTCTCGATCTAGTACATACTTAGCTGGATACATGATCGCAGAAGATCCTCCACATGCGACGAAAAACACATTACGAATTTGCTTGCTTTTTAATTCGTTTAATACGGCTTGCACATCACTTTTTACATTCACTACTGTTTTGCTCATTTTCCCCACTCCTTAAATAAAATATGATATACAACATTATGTAATGTTATATATTGTTATATTAAACTGCAATCGTTAACTAGTCAATACATTTATCAGAATATTTAACTTTTTTATCTACATTTGTAGAAATGCGCTCTTCTGTTTCTCCATCAAAGAAATGCACGTAGGTTAAATTCAACGAAAAAGCGCCTTTGTCCCCTGCTTCAAACTCACATAAAAGAGGCACTCGAGCGACAAACGTTTGCTTTTCTAAACTAGCATATAAAATTGTTTCAGCACCTAGTACCTCTATCATATCTAGTGTCGTAGTGAAACAAAACTCATTGTTCAACTCTCTCTTACTATCCTCTTTATGATATACAATGTGTTCAGGACGCGCACCCATTATGACCTCTTTCTCATTATGACCTTGAGAATGTAAAGCGTGTATTAGAAAATCAGGAAGCTGTATTTTAGTTTTTCCCATTATAAAATAAGTGCCTTGGAGATACCCTCGAAAAAAATTCATTGCGGGCGATCCAATAAAACTGCCTACAAATACATTCCTAGGATGGCTGTAAATATCTTGAGGAGTTCCGATCTGTTGAATAATCCCGTCTTTCATAACAACTAGGCGAGTAGCCATTGTCATAGCTTCCACTTGATCATGTGTCACATAGATTGTTGTTATTTGCAGCCTTTGATGCAGTTTAATAATCTCAGCACGCATCTGTACTCGCAGCTTCGCATCCAAATTAGATAATGGTTCATCCATTAAGAAAACTTTTGCTTCCCGAACAATAGCACGACCTAAAGCAACTCGCTGACGCTGCCCTCCTGACAAAGCTTTTGGTTTTCTCTCTAAATATGTCTCTAGTCCTAGCATTTTAGCGGCTTCAGTTACACGTCTATCAATTTCATCTCTCTTTATTTTTTTTAACTTCAAACCAAATGCCATATTTTCTCGAACTGTCATATGAGGGTAAAGAGCATAGTTTTGAAAAACCATAGCGATATTACGATCTTTTGGAGCTACTTCGTTCATATGCTTTCCATCAACGTAAAAATTACCTTTTGAAATTGTTTCTAGACCAGCGATCATTCGCAGCGTAGTAGATTTACCACAGCCTGAAGGTCCAACAAATACAATGAACTCTTTATCTTTAATCTGAAGGTTAAAATCATTTACGGCGATATTCTTTTTATCATATATTTTATATACTTTATCTAAATGTAACGTTGCCATCTAGCATCAGCTCCTCATATTTAATATTCGAAATACAGTATTGCAAGCTACGAGTCTCTTTTCCCTTCATCCTTTCCTCCTTTTTATTTAAATTGCTAACTTGAGACATTAAAGTAACTTAATAACTATACTAATCGAATCTAGTTAGACAGAAAATAAATATGTAAAGGTTGCTAACACAAAACATACAAGCAACCGTTCACCTTCAAAAAAATAAAAACCTTCTCTAAAATAAGAAGGTTTCAGATCATAATCTGCATAGAGACTGCCTTTGCCTTACTTCTGAAGATTTTATTACATATCTTCTTTGCCTTGACAGCTCGGACACTCATAAACATGTACAAAATAAAGTCCAATATGGTGGAATCGTTTCCCTAAGCAATCTGGACATGTTCCTGCTTCGCGCATTTGTTCTCGTCGTTTGTCTCGCTGATTAGCGAAGAAATTTACAAATTTCATAAAAGAACCTCCCTCATGTTTTTGACTATAGGTTTTCCTGATGGGAGGTCTTTTATTCGACTAGGTGTATTTATAAAAGCACCTGCTTGATTGTGCTTTTAAACTATACTCACGTTTTCCAATAATACAAAAAGGATAGATAGAGCATTCTTATGACGCTCATCTATCCTTCATTTTTATCCTATATAATGTTTAACGCTATACAGGCGTTTATCACTATTTCCTAACAAGTATCTGATTTTTGATACAGCTAGCATATAAAAGTTATTCTTCTACTTTGTATTTTTCTTTTTTTCGAATAAACGGCCACCAGTTTCCTTCTCCAAGCGTTACGACAATCGCTGGCATAAGAAGCGGAAGAATGACAAGGCCATAAAGTAAAAGACCAATAATAACAACCGTTGCTACATGAACAAGTGTTAATACACCCGATGGCATCATAGCCCCAAACGTTCCGGCTAAGATAATAGCAGCAGTGATAATAACCGACCCCATCTTACTCATAGACGTAACCATCCCTACTGCTACGCCGCTTTTTACTTCTTCGTTAAAACGGTCTAACAAGAAAATAGAATAGTCAATTCCAAGGGCAACTAAAATAACAAAACTAAAGAATGGCACGGCCCAGCTGATTCCGTCATTCCCCATTATATCCACGAATAGAAGCTCTGAGATTCCCATTGCTGTATAATACGTAAGCAGCAGTGAAGCAATCATGTATACAGGCATTATCATTGAACGGAATAAAATGGTCAGCACAATAAACAATCCAATCATCATAATAACCATTGTGCGTGAAAGATCCGTTGTAGATAAATCTTTTAAATCCGCATTTGAGCTCGATACCCCTCCGTACACAATTTCTGTATGCTCAAACGGCGTATCAACAACTTCGCTTGCCACCGCTTTTTCAATATTTTTTACGGTTGAAATGGCTTCTTCAGAATATGGATTTTGATCGAGCACTACACTGAGCTTAACTCCTTTTCCATCTGCAAAAGAATAGTTATCGATGGATTGTTTAAACCCTTTATCTTTCATCACTTCTGCTGGAAGATAAATACCCGTATCTCTAACTGTTGAGCTGTCACTCATGTTATCAAGCATATCTGTTGCTTTTGTTAAGCCATCTGAGATCTTCGTCAGTCCGTCATTCGCACTTTTAACTCCTTTTGCTAACTGATTGATACTGTCTGATAGCGTTCCAACTTGACCTTGCTGAGCTGAAAGATTCTCATTTGCTTGTTGGAGACCTGTTTGAATGGAAGTAATCTGTTTACTGATTGCAACAAGCTGCGGGACCGCTTGCTGCACATTTCCTGTTGTAGAGAGCTGTGTGCTGACAAGCTGCAGCTGTTGATTAATTTGAGCTAATCCGTCTGCAGCAGGTGCAAGCGACCCGCCAGATTTCTCTTTAGAAGCAGAACCCGTTTGGTCAGCTATTTGATTTAGCCCTTTTTCAACATCACTTAATCCTTTTTGTACATCTCCGATTCCTTTAACAGCATCTTTGATTCCGTCTGATACAGAGCCTAGCTGTGAATTAACATATAAATCATCAATCTTTTCTCCGGTAGGCTGTGTGATAGTCATAACAGAATCCACGTGATCCACTTTTTCAATTGCTTTGCTGATATTTCCTAAATAAGGAATAACATCCGCCTTTGTTAACTCTTTATCTCCTTTAATAATAACATTGACAGGAAACGCTTTTCCTTCTCCCAGTGCATCACTGATAGCATTTAGTCCTTTTATAGATTTATAATCACTGCTTATTTCAGCAGTAGAGTCAAACGATACTTTTGAGTCGTACGTTACAATAAAAGGCACGGTAATAATGGCTGTAATGACTAAAAACACGAACGGTCGCGCCACTGCCTTTTTTCCTAAAAAGCCCCACAGCTTATTATCGCTATGAGAAGCCACTTTTTTAGACGGCCAAAATAATTTTTCTCCAAGTGTAACCATAAAAAGTGGAAGCAGAGTAAATAAAATGACTAGCAGTACACCTACGCCCACTGCTACCCCGACAGCGGACTGGAAAATGGCAAACTTGGCAAATCCGATGGCTGCAAAACCAATAAATACGGCAATTCCGCTGATAAATAGCGTTCTTCCTGCTGTCCGATAAGCCGTGATCGTGGCTTCTACTTTATCATGTCCGTTTGCCAATTCTTCACGGAAACGATTAAGTAAAAGAATGCAGTAATCCGTACCAATTCCAAACAAAATAGCTACTAAGAACGTTTGCGTGAACGTTGAAATTGGAAAATCGACATTTTTAACTAAAATCCCTAGTAACGATTGACTGATTAAGTATGTGATTCCCACAATTAAAATAGGAATAAACGGCGTCACTACTGAACGGAAAACGAGTAAAAGCAAACCTAAAATCAAAAAGATAGTAATAAACTCGGTTTTCTTTAACCCTTCTTCTGAACTGTGTGCAAAATCCTGATTAATAAGAGATGCACCTGTTACATATGCCGTAATGTCTTTTGGCACGTTATCATAAATCTGATTCGCTATTTTTTCAACTTTTTCATCCGATCCACTGACAGTAACCGGAACTAAAACGGTTTTTTTGTCTTTAGACATTAATTGATTACGAACATCTTTATCATCTGTTAAAGGCGTTGTGACATCTTTTACACCTTTAATTTTCTCTGTCTTATCAATGATTTTCTGTATTTGTTTCTCACTATCTTTATCTAATGCGTTATCTAACTTGATAACCATGCTGATGGTATTACTGTCTTCTCCGGCATTTTTTAGAATTTGGCTGGCTCTAGATGAAACGGCATCGTCGGGAAGCTGAGACTGTCCTTTTTCACTTGCGAGCTTTGTTAAATTTGGTGCCGTTAGCATCAATATAACTGTTAAAGCTAAAATGAAGGCCGCAATCACCCATTTAAATTTCACAATAAATTTCATTCTTTGCTTTCCCCTTTTGTAGTTAACTTTTCTTTTGCCATTGTAAGAATTTCAATAAATGTATCTATTTTTTCTTCTTCTACATCATCAAACAAATTCTCAATGATACTAAAACACGCGGCATTTCCGTCATTTATTACCTTTTCGCCTTCAGCCGTAATCTTAATAAGCTTAGAACGTTTATCGCTCTCTAGT
Organism: Bacillus sp. ILBB4; assembly: GCF_035064545.1. Taxonomy (NCBI): domain Bacteria; kingdom Bacillati; phylum Bacillota; class Bacilli; order Caryophanales; family Bacillaceae; genus Bacillus; species Bacillus sp. ILBB4. Next base: position 221,535 of record NZ_JAIQVD010000004.1, read on the forward strand.
TCATTAGCGTCCCACTCCACAAGCCCTTTTTCGAGCAGTTTTTTGATTCGATTCGAAATGGCACTTTTATGAACACCTTGCAAGACTGCAAGACTGCCAGGTGAAGACGGACCTTTAATCATTAAACTATTTAACAAATCAAACTGCTGCCTAGAGACATGTTCAAAGAGGTTATGGCTGATCTCTCTATGAATTACTTCTGTTCCTACAAACAGCACTTCTTCAAAAAGTTCTACAGCTTGATATAATTTGCTTTTTGTCACTGTTTCTCTCCTTTATTCATTTAGTTTATAGGTATAAACTATTCAACTTTAAAAATAGTTTATAGGACTAAACTTTATTCTGTCAATAAATTTATGTCCGACTGTCTTCATATATGATAAAGATAAATAGAAATCCCAAAAGATACCGCTTACATCATCTTTTTTGGTTGTCAAAGCTCCATCACTTAAGTATTATTAGTAATTGACTTCTTTTCAAGGAGATATAAATTTTATACACAGAAAGGGTGATCACACATGAATACAATGCATGCTAATGAGCAGGTCAGTAAGAAAGATTCCTTTCCAATTGCTCTCATCTCGTTGACTCTTGGAGCTTTTGCTATTGGAATGACGGAATTTGTTATTATGGGGATACTGCCTAACGTTGCGGAAGACCTTCATGTTAGCATTTCGACTGCTGGCCAGCTAATTACAAGCTATGCTTTAGGAGTAGCAATCGGCGCGCCAATTTTAACCATTTTTACTCATCGACTTCCTCAAAAGCTTCTGCTTTGTTTACTTATGCTTTTATTTATTCTCGGAAATGCAATTGCTATTATTGCACCCAGCTATGGAATTTTAATGGCAGCTCGTTTAGTTACGGCATTATGTCACGGTACTTTCTTTGGAGTAGGCGCTGTTATTGCTTCACGACTCGTACAACCTCATAAACGTGCAAGTGCTGTCGCAACGATGATGGCAGGTTTAACCATTGCAAATATCATCGGGGTTCCTGTGGGAACATTTATTGGGCAACACTTAGGCTGGAGAGCTTCATTCGGGGCTATTACGATCATGGGGATTATTGCATTTATTGGTATTATTCTGTTTATTCCAAAGCTTGGTCAAGACAAATTAACGGGTCTAAAACAGCAGTTTGCTGCTTTTACTCAACCAAAACTTCTTGTGATGCTTCTTTTAAGCGCAATAGGATGCGGCAGTTTATTTACTGTTTTTACGTACATTACACCGCTTCTTGAAGATGTTACAGGAGTAAGTGAACATAGCGTTACGTGGATACTTGTATTATATGGATGCGGCGTTACGCTCGGAAACGTTGTTGGAGGCAAGCTTGCAGACTGGAAGTTAATGCCTTCGGTTGTAGGTATATTTGCTTTTCTTTGTATTGTGCTGACTATTTTTACGTTTACCGTTAAAAGCCCAACAGCAGCAATTATCACGCTTTTTTTCTGGGGAGCAGCAGCATTTGCTGTAATGCCTGGTATTCAAGTAAAAATTATGAACTTAGCACAGGAAGCACCTGCTTTAGCTTCTACTTCGAATCACTCGTTTGCTAACTTAGGAAATGCTTTTGGCGCCTTTTTCGGGGGCGTGATTATTAATCATATGGGACTTACTTCACTTCCTTGGGTCGGCGCCATTTTTGTAGGAACGGCTTTTGTTATCAGCACTTGTCTTTTTATTGTGGAAACACGCAAAAAACATAGTGAACAATCGTCCTAATTCTCTAACAACCGAACAAAAAATAAAAAAAGAGCCTTTCTTTGCTGAAAGGCTCTTTTTTTATTTTTAACTCGCTTTTTTCATTTCTTTACTTGTTAATCGACTGTGTTTACGAGAATAACCGACATATACAAATATACCAAGCACAATCCATATGCTAAAATACAGCCATGTTGTTTTAGGAAGATTAATCATTAAAAATAAACAAGATAATACAGATAAAATTGGTAAAACAGGTACAAACGGCATTGTAAATCCACGTTTTAAAGTTGGGTGCGTTTTACGTAAGATGATAATGCTGACGCCCACCATGCCGAAAGTTAAAAGAGCTCCGATATTTGCTAAATTCGCAAGTTCTTTTAGATCAATAAACCCTGAAATTAACGCTCCGATAATCCCTACTAGCCAAGTAGAAAGAGTCGGAACTCCTGTTTTCTCATTTGTTTTAGCAAATGCTTTTGGCAGCAAGCCGTCGCGGCTCATGGAGAATAAAATGCGTGTTGCTGCATAAATGTAGGCGAAAATAACAGCCATGATTCCAATGACAGCTCCTGCAGCAATAACTCCTGCCACTGCATTTTGTCCTACTGAATGGAGAACATAGGCCATTGCTTCTGGGACATTCAGTTCTTTGTACGAAACAACTCCGGTCATAACAAGGCATACTGCTACATAAATAATCGTGCAGATCACAAGTGAACTAATAATTCCAATGGGCAAATTGCGCTGCGGATTCTTTACTTCTTCTGCTGATGTAGATAAGGCATCAAAACCTAAGAAAGCAAAAAATACGGCCGCGCCCCCTGTCACAACACCTTCAATTCCATAAGGCATAAAAGGAGTCCAATTAGACGGTTTTACATAAAAAGCTCCTACAATAATAAAGAGAAGGATAATAAATAATTTAACCAGCACCATAAAGTTATTCACTTTTTTACTTTCTTTTGTTCCTCTTGAAAGCAGCCATGTAATAAGAAGTGTAATACAAATAGCAGGAAGGTTCACTAGACCTCCATTTGCAGGGATCGTAATCAATTCTTTTGGCAGTGAAAAACCGAAGCCTTCTAAAAAGTTGTTAAAATAAGAAGACCATCCATTTGCTACTGCTGACATTGTTAACAAATAGACAGAAAGCAACGTCCAGCCCATTAAGTGTGCTACCACTTCGCCGATGGTTGCATATGTATAGGTGTAAACACTCCCAGATACAGGTATAGTTGAAGCAAATTCCGCATAGCACAGCGCTGCAAAACCGCATACAATAGAAGCCAATATAAAAGAAAAAATAACGGCTGGTCCAGCATCGTTAGCAGCTACTAAGCCTGTTAATACTAAAACCCCTGTTCCTATTACGGCTCCAATACCAAGAAGAGTCAAATCGAATGCTCCTAATGTTTTGACTAGAGATTTGTTTTGACTTTGTTCTAATAATTGCTCGATTGACTTCTTTTTAAATAGTTTTCCCATTGCACTCTCTCCTCTCTGTTGCCACTCATCCCTTAAAAAAACTTGAAAATGACGTTTTCCCTATTTGGCTGCGCGTTTTTACTTCAGATACAGAAGTAATTATATAGAAATAATTACTAACTTGTCTATTAGTATACTAATATCATTATATATATTTCAAGAGTTTTTGTAAGCGATTTCTTAATATTGCTCTATTTTGGATTTATAAACTAAATAAAGAGATTATCATTGTGCTTATGTATAATAAGTTTGAATAAAAATAATATTCTAAAAAATTATTTTATGTGTTTTTAGATAACTTTTTTACTAACTATCTTCAGATATAAATTCCTGACCTAGAGATTATTTACAGAACAATGAATGTTTTATCTTACCGGGTGTTATAATGATGAAAACTGAAGTGTATGAAGGGCGGAGAGAGATGCTTAACTTACTTATTGGCTGTATTTTACTAGCATTAGGAGTGTACTTTATGTTTAAATTTCTTTTTTACTCTCCTTCTAAAAAAAAGCGAGATCAGCAGAACATGAACAAACCATCAGATGAGGCTTCAGCTTCATCCCGTACAAACGATTCGAATGGAATAAGATAAATTTTTTTATAAAATACCGGCGTTTGTCTAAGGCAAAAGTTATACTGCTGATATATATTATCTTATACCCTTCTAGTTCAATATTCCCTTCATTTTGGTGTAAGACAAGATGAAGGGAATCACTATACGACTTAAAAAAATCGGATTTTTCTATTTAGTAAGGTAAATAGCTTCAATAAACTCTGTTTGAATTCTTTTCTTTATTCAAGTGTACAGCTGCCTCTTCCACACTTACTGTTCCTATATTTTTCTTCCCGTGCTTTCGCATAGCAAGCGATTCATTTTCCACTTCTTTATCTCCTATCACGGCCATATAAGGAACTTTCTGCATTTCTGCTTCTCGAATTTTCAGCCCTATTTTTTCAATGCGATCGTCTACTTCAACACGATACCCTTTTAACTCCAGCTCGTGTTTCACTTTATATGCATATTCCACATGCGGCGGTGCAATAGGCAATAGTTTGAGTTGAACAGGAGCTAACCAAAGAGGAAATTGACCTTCGTAATGTTCAATCAAGATGGCCATAAATCGTTCAACGGAACCGTATATAGCGCGGTGAATCATTACGGGACGATGAGGTTTATTGTCTTCTCCAATATACATACAGTCAAACTTCTCTGGCATTAAGAAATCAAGCTGAACTGTTCCGCACTGCCAGCTGCGACCTAATGAATCTAAAATATGAAAATCGATTTTCGGCCCATAAAAAGCTCCGTCTCCTTCATTCACCTGATAGTCTAAGCCTTTTTCACTTAACACAGATTGAAGCGACTTTTCTGCTTGGTTCCATGTTTCAATATTTCCCATGAATTTTTCAGGTCGTGTGGATAGCTCCACTTTGTAATCGAAGCCAAAATGTGAGTAAAAGTCATGGATAAACGCTAGAATGCGGCTAATCTCAGCTTCGATCTGACTGAGTTCTACGAATAAATGAGCGTCGTCCTGTGTGAATGAACGGACTCTTAGCAATCCGTTTAAAGACCCAGAAAGCTCGTGACGGTGAACTAATCCAAGCTCTGCGTATCGAATCGGAAGTTCTCGGTAGCTTCTTCGCTTGCTGTTAAACAATAAAATGGCTCCCGGACAATTCATCGGTTTAATCGCATAGTTATGTTCGTCAACATTTGAAAAATACATATTCTCATGATAGTGCTCCCAGTGCCCTGATTGTTCCCAGAGTTCCTGTTTCATCATGATGGGTGTTTTTATTTCTTGATAGCCTGCTTTATAATGCTTTTGTTTCCAGTAGTTCTCTAACTCGTTTCGAATAATCATTCCGTTAGGTAAGAAAAATGGCATACCAGGAGCTTCTTCCATTGACATAAACAGCTCCAGTTCTTGACCTAATTTTTGATGATTTCGCTTTTCTGCTTCCATTTGTTTTGACATGTTCATTCCTCCAATATGTTTTTATTCAACAAAAAAACCGCACTCATTCCTAGTAAAGGGACGAATGCGGCCGTGGTACCACCCTAATTCCGTAAAATACCCATACGTATTTTACGCTTAAAAAGATAACGGTTTTACCGGTTGCGGTTTCAGTGTATACACATTCCCCGCCGCAGCTCCAAGGTGGTAAATTCATCTCGTTTTCTAAGGGTTCTCAGCCAGTGACCCTACTCTCTGTAAAGAAAATTCAAAAATGATTCATGTCCTTTTCATTGCTTGTATATTCTTTTTTCTACATAAAAAACCGCACTCATCCCTAGTGAAGGGACGAATGCGGCCGTGGTACCACCCTAATTCCGTAAAATACCCATACGTATTTTACGCTTAAAAAGATAACGGTTTTACCGATTGCAGTTTCAGTTATGCACGTTCCCTGCAATAGCTCTAAGGTGGTAAATTAGATGTTTTCTTAAGGGCTCTCAGCCAGTGGCCCTATTCTCTGCGAAGAAAACAGCATCTAATTCGTGTCCTTTTCATTGCCAAATACTGTTTATTAGTTGTTAAAAGCGATTATAGTGTATAAATTTAACAGAAGTCAAGAAGTAATTTTTTATTTTTTAATGGTATAGAATTACTTTATGCTTGAATTATTGAAAAGTTACTTAAGAATACACTGACTTAAAAAGTTTTTTATTATACTATTAACAACTACCTTCCATTCTTATTTTCACAGCAATAAAGCGCAAAAGAAAGATATCATAAGTCCTTCTTTGTTTTATCTAAGCGGTATTAACGAAGTTAAATCCAATACTATCCCAAATCAGAACAAGCAACATAGCCCAAGCATCATCCGTTTTTTATTTATATACTAAAATATTAAATATACCTTTTTCTGCTCACGCAAATAGTTAACTTAAATCCGTAGAAACTATTTTTTATCTATCTTTAGACGGAAGCTCATCATGCATGCTTCCACTTTGCGGAAAAATCCGTTTTGTACTGATTTGTTCTTTAAGAATAACATCAAGCTGCCGCTGAATTTTCCTTGTTTCATTTGTCGAAAAATACGGGTGAGCCAGATTTACTGTTTCTAACGGATCCTTGGTCAAATTGTACATTTCAATTTGATCGGGAACACGTGTTGTTTTGAGGGTGGTAAGACTTACAGGGTAACCTTCATATTGCTCCCGGTGGTTGACTTTATCTTTTTCGTCAGCTGCTGACCAAAATTGCAGATTATCATAATAGCGAGCGTATTTCCAAATTTCCTTTCCTGCCGCTGACGAAAACTCGACAATGACTGCTTGAATGTGATTAGGCTGAACAACTGACGGGTAGCTTTCTCCTAAAAAATTTGTTTGGTGAAGTCCTTTTGTCGGGTCATCATCCGTCATGAAGAAAATCGGTGTTTGCTCTTGCTCAAGAGACGACTCTCTTCGAAGTATACCTGACAGGTCTCGCCCAACAAATGGATGTACTTCCGTATGACTTTTTTGTAATTGCTTTTGAACAGCCGAAGCATCGATATTAGCTAAACTAAGCATTGTCGGGATCAAGTCAACGTGACTAGTCATCAGGTCTGTACGTTGATAATTGGGAAATAAACATTTGTTGTGAATGAGAAGCGGAACGTGAATAGATTCTTCATACATGTTGTACCATTTTTGGTGTAGTCCCCCGTGAGCTCCAAGCAAATCACCATGATCAGAGGTAAAAATAATAATTGTATTTTCATAGAACGAAGATTGTTCCATGGTCCGAAGAACTTTTAAAATTTGTTTATCAACATTTTTTTGCAGCTGATAATACAAGCGCCGGTAGAAGCTAGAATTTGGAGTTGGCTGCAGCGCTTTTGGATAGATGTATTTATAGCTGCTTTGAGCGCTAGGCTTTGTTTGTAAAGGTTCTCTAATGGTAGCTGGCGGATCGATGTTTGGAATCGTCTCATCAATAGAAAACTGAAACATAGGAAGGTGTTTGGTAATCGCTCCGAACAGCGCAATGTCATGCGGGTTCACAAATGAAGCTACCATAAGCCAAGGCTGCGCAGGCGCTTGATGTTCTAATCGTTGAATAAGCTCTATGATTTCCTCTGCATATATTTCGTCTCGTCCGCTCACTCCAACGGCCGCGGATGAACCAGAATTGTGCGGGTTTCTCCCTTCCGGTTCTGGACCAATCCACCCTGAAAACCCAAACTTTTCAAGCTTATTAGCCTGTTGATAGAGGCACTCTTTCTCTAGATCCGGTATTCCTGTTTGCATCTGGTAGCTAGAAAAAACGTTATGTGTTCCTGGAATTAAGATGTTCTCATCAGAAATATGCCATTTTCCTTTATAAAAGGTTTGATACCCAGCCTTCTTAAAATAATCTCCCATCGTTGGGACGGTATTAGGCTGCAGCCAAAACATATCAGGATCTTGTGACTTCTTTGCGATACCTTGCGTTTGCGTAACTCCATGGAAGGAAGGGTATTGTCCTGTAAACAATGTAGCTCGACTTGGTGAACAGGCTGTAGAACCGACGTAGTGACGAGTAAACTCCATTCCATGCTGTTTTAAAAATTCATGTGCTTTTAAATGTTTTTTTCTCCACTTTTTTAGTTCTTTACTTTCATATAAGGGTGGAAATCGCTCCTCGTCCACGATAATCAACAAAAAATTAGGCTGCTTCTGCATGTTTACTCCTCCGCGTGTTTATCAAATTTTCTGTATTGATAAACTATGTAAAAAGCACTTTTTTTAGAAGAACGGAGTACGGTTCATGGCTTTTTATACTCAAACAAAAAAAGACTTGGAGGATTTCTCTAAGTCTTTCATAGCTCGTTTCAATACGATATTCCTTATTTTTTGTAAGCTTTTAGCTGCTGATTTCGTTTATAGGTGCCAATGATACTAGGTATACCTACAATTATACTTATCATAAAACTCCACATCATGTAGCGCCAATCCCTGTAAAAAGCGCTACTCCCATAAAAAAAACGAGCTGACCAGCAAGAGCTAACCATGAAGCTATCCAAGCAAACATCATATTCTCTTTCACGTTATCACCTCATATTTTTAAGTATGAATGACTTCTTATATTTTACCATAAAATTCTAATTTTAAAGGTTGTTCTACTGTTTATTTTATGTACATAACTAAAAAAGCTAATAGCAGCGCGCAGCTAGCCATTAGCTTTTTCATCATTTTGCAAATACATGATGGCCTATTTTAATTGTTTCTTGTTTTTGGCGCAGCCATTGATCTCCCGTTTTATCAGGATTAAAGAAGAATAATGAACCTTTTCCTTGACCTTGAAAGTTAATTGCTTCTTCTACAGCTTTTTTTGAATCTGTGTCTGCAGGTTTATTAATTTGACCGTTGCTGACCGGACTATACTGACCTTTTTGATAAATAACGCCTTTTACAGTGTCCGGGAATTTGCTGCTGTCGACTCTGTTTAATACAACTGTCGCCACGGCTACTTTGCCTGCATAAGGCTCTCCTTTGGCTTCAGCTGATACAAGACGAGCTAATAATTCTTTATCATTTTTATTTACTTGAATGTGCTGTTCATGAGCGGGTTCTGCAGCAAATGCTGAGTAACCTGCACCAAAACTTGGGATAAGCATTGCTATAGCAATCACTAGTTTCTTTATCATAAAAATAAAAAGCCTCCTTGCTATTTCTTGACGTGGTTCATATGCTAGCAGAAATATAGGAGTCTTTCATTACAAAAAATTATCCAGTTCCAAAAGAAATTGGATGTTATTGTCTTCTTCAAACAATCTTTAGCTTATAAAACTGGACCTTTTATGATTACGTATTAGTTGCACTTCTAAATCTTAAAGAAATTATATTTTTTCTGTTTGAAATATAAAGTTTGAACTGTATATTTCCTTAACTACTGAAGAAAGAATATCAATTCCTTTCTTTAACTCCTCATCTGCAGCAGTAAGACTTATGCGAATGCACTCCCGGTTGTGAGAAGAAGATTGGCTACCGTGAAAGAATGACCCGCCTGGCACTACAATCAAGTTTTCTGCTTTTAATTTATTGTATAGATCGGTATCACTGAAAGGCAAACCTTCTAACCAAAGCCAACCAAATAACGAACCTTCCGCTTTGTGCAAATACCAAGGAATATCATCCGGCATACGTATAGTTAAAAGATTTTTTAAATAGTCATGTTTTTGTTTATAATGAGTTCTTATATGGGTAGCTGAAATTCCGGCTAACTGCCCGCTTTTTAAGGTGCTAACCACCATTCGCTGACCTAACCTAGAAGAGTGAATCAAAATATTTGATTGAAATGCTTCCATTACTTTTATGAAGTCACTTTTTCCTATAGCAATTCCTATTCTCTCTCCAGGCAATCCGGCTTTAGAAAGACTCATGCAGTGAATGATATTATCATGTATGATTGGATCCATTTCAATAAAATTAATAGCAGGAAAAGGCGGTGCGTAAGCTGAATCAATTAGCAATGGAATGTGATAGTCCTTGCACACTTGGGATATAAGCTGTACGGATTCTTCAGAAAGAATGTTGCCGCTTGGGTTATTAGGTCTTGATAATACAACAGCTCCGACGTCTGGGTCCTGAGCTATTTTATCTTTAAATGCTTGTTTGTTAAATTCATAACGAAACGTATGATGATCAAGCTTTGAGAGGATAGGAGGAATTCCTTCTATTACACCTTCCTCAAGCGCGACTCCACTATACCCAGCGTAATCTGGCAGCATAGGTATTAATGCTTTTTTTACTCTTCCTTCTTTACTTGTACCGCAAAACGAATTTAAAGCTAAAAAAAAGAGATTTTGACTTCCCGAAGTGATCAAGACTTGTTCTCTGTCCAGTTTAATACGATAATTCGTAAAGAAATATTCTCTTATGCAATCAATTAATTCATGCGTACCGTAACTAGAACCATATTGGCTAATCAAATTTTTTAATTGTTTGTCGTTCACAATATCCTTTAAAGCTTCTTCCCACATTTCATAAACTTGAGGGAGAATGGCGGGGTTGCCAGCACTTAAATTCACATATTGATTAAGATTGGAATTGAGCACTTCTTGGATATCATGCATAATAGCGCGAACGCCTACTTTATTAGTCATTTTGTTTCCTATTTTACTTAAATGCAAAGCAGTCACTAGTGCACCTTCTCCTTAAAGATTATGGTCATCGAATAGTAAGTATGGAACTTCAATCTTTTTATTTTGCTGATTAATAAAGTAATTGTCCGGGATAATAAATTTATCATCGTTCTCACTAGGTAATAAGTATTTTCGAACATAATGTTCAGCTTCTTCTTTATAGTCAAGGTCACTTTGAATCGTTTCAAGTTCTTCAATTTCTTTTACTAAAAGATCCAGTTCTTTTAAGCATATGTCTAAATCTAAATAAGCATGGTCTCCTTTTCGGGATATTGAACGCCCATTTGCAACTAACCAGCTAAAAAGAAAAAATCCTGTTCCAGAATCAAAGTTTCGGGGTGCATTATGCTGACTAGGGTATCTTAAAAGTCGTTCAAAGAGAACAAATTCCGTTATCTCTTCCCAAAAAGGATATTTTCTTTTATGAAGAGTCAGCACCGTCTGGCAATCTACTTTAACTTCTTCTAGTATGCCTGCAAAAAAATTCATTTTCGCCTGTATATGTTGGTCAAAAGGTTTATTTCCGCAGTGATGGTAATAATCATGCAGATATCCCCAAATCACCCTTGCCTGATAAGTGTCTTCTCTATTCATAGTATGAGATTTAAAGTTAAAATCAGGAAAGATAGAATACGCTCTTTTTAATGTATCCTGATTGTATATGCTGTGAAATTTATTAAAGAAAAATATCGCGAAGTTTTGACTTGTTACCTTTTCTTTTGTCTTTACATTCTCAGGGAAAAATACAATACACTTCCCTTCCATAAATCCTTGAGTACCAGCTAACAGCTTTAAAGATTCACATCCATTTTTAGGATGAGGAAGGTCTGCTTCAATGGATTTCATGATTTCAGGTTCATCACGAACGGCGATAAAGGCTTCTAAATAAAACCCTCTTTTTGTAGGGCCATTAGGCGTTACAATCGGTCCTAAAAAGAACGTCGCCTCCCCGTTTGCAGGCGGGCTATAAGCAATTAACGTTTGATCAAAATAAGGAGCTTGATCGAGTCCTCTTTCAATCCAATCACATACGTCATTTTTTAATGCATTCCACACTACAGGTAAATTTAAAGAGTTATATATTGTTTCAGTTTCAGCAACTACTTTTAATAAGAGTTCTCTAGCTTTTTCGTAATTTCTTTTGACCTCTCCATTTGGGCCCTGATATTTTCTTATCTCATATAGAGCAGGTACTATTTTATCATTTAATAACTCCACTAAACTTTGGGTATGATTTTTTGTTAACATGATTAAAACCCTCCTTTTTTAGAACAGCTACTTAGCAGAAATATTTTTAGATGATGTAAGAGTAGAGTTATTTGTGTTTTTCTCTACTTGCTTTTTCAAGTTAATAAATATAACCCCTGCTATTACAAATGCTGTACCTATATAGACCTGTTTGTTTAATGTTTCACCTAAAAAGACAAACCCTACATATAAGGCGATAACCGGTGAAATAAATAAATGCGCCGTTGCTTTTGATATATGCCATTTTTTTAATAAATAAATATTAATAGAAAACCCCAAGACCGACCCTATAATGGCCAAATATAATAATGAGATAAGACTAATACCCGAGAAAGTGCGGTTTCCATTTTCTACAAACAAACTAACAATCAGTAAAAAAGCGCCTCCACTTAGCATCGAAAAAGAATTAAAGGTCATAATAGGCAAGGATTTTATGCGAGATTGAACTTGAACAGTTATAAAAGCAGAACCTAGCATAGCCATTAAAATGACAATCATGGCTACTATTTGAATCACATTCCCCTGTATAAACAGCTGATTTCCAAATACAACGCTCATACCAATTAAGCACATGACTACACCTATCTTTTGTCCTTTTGTAGCTGGTGTTCCTTTAAATAAGCGATTAAATAAAAGGGCAAACACTGAAATGCTGGCAGCTAAAACGGAAACAAGCCCGCTTGGCAAATAGACGGATGCCCAATAAACAGAACCAAACGGTAGAGCAAAGTACAAAATTCCGTTTAATGCTGAAATAATTACTACTTCTTTTGAAATGGCCATTTTTTTTGTGAGTAAGAGGTAGAGGGCAATTATTAAACTAGCAATTAAAAACCTCATACCTGCTGACCATAGAGGCAAGCTATCCTTTAATCCAGTCTTTTGAAAAGCCCATGTCGTTCCCCCGATGACGGCTAATAGACAAAACAAAAGATGTACATGAATACGGGTTAATTTAGAAATCACTGTTTCACCTTATTTCTTTTTTAAAGTTAAGCCTATTTTCTTCCGTGGAGCGTAAAACACATCGGCACTTCTCCAAAATCTTTTACAACTGTTAACCCCTGCTCGTTAGCGGCTTTACTCGTTGTAATACATGCGTCTACCTTTCCTTCTAAGCAATCAATCGCCGCTTGAGCATTACTATTTACTAACTGAACATTAGGACTGATGGAATGAGCTAAATCAACAGGGGCAGGATGTGAAGCAATTAACAGGTTATTGTTTGTTATCACCTCTTCTTTTGAGGCAAGCACCATGTTATACGTTGGCATAATAAAGCTATCTACTAGCTCTAAACTAGTTAAGTTTTTGAACACAATATCATGTAAGTAAGGATATACCGCGCAGCCTAGAAGAGCAGAACTCTCTGTTTCTTTCACATGAACTAAAGCTTCTTCCAACGTTTGATGCAAAAAGACCTGACCTTGTATGCTTTGGCGTTCGAACCACAGATAGCCTGCTTTTTCACAATTTGTTCCTTCAGGCCCTAAGGTATGGATAATGCTAATTTTTTGAAGCTGCTTATTTTTCTTACTAGACGACTCTGCAACTATCATAGCCTTTGATACCCCCTATGCGTTTACTTTATTTTTATAAACGATTTTTACTTTGTTATCTAAATAGCTGTAATACTGCTCACAGTCGGAATAAGAGTCATGAGTGGTTAAAATAAATCCAGGGTAACCTGAAAAGTGCGGATATGGTAAAATGTCTGTCCCTTTAGTTATAAATTGAATAACCCTTTTTACTTCAGTATCTCTACGCACGTCTTCTAAGCCTCGAATTTCTTTAAAAATCCCATAGCCTTGCACAGGGATAATGTAGTTGCCCACCACTTTCTTTCGTTTTCTTTCATTTTTTAATACAGGAGGTTTTAATCCTAATACATAGTAAAAAACTAGCTCCATATAGTTAATACCTGTACTTTCCTTTACGATATAATGAGAAATCCCAGATCCTCCAATGCGTGCTCCTATTTCAATTACATAAGGTTTTCCCGCTGGATCCAGGCGTAATTCAATATGAGCCGGGCCATCCTCAATCCCTAAAGCATTTGCTGCTCTAGCTGCTTCTCGTGCAATAGATTGCCAAACGTTTTCTTCTAGCTGAGCTGGAGCTATATAAACACCTTCTTCAAAGAAAGGTCCTTTGGAATTTCCTTTATAACCTATAGAAAGTACATAAACTTCCCCTTCTACAGAGAACGTTTCAATAGCAAACTCTGGCCCGTCTATAAATTGTTCAATTACCATGCTCGTTTTATTTTTTGTGAATTTACTTAGGTCTTCTTCATTTACGCGTCTCACTTTTTCTATGCTGTCAATCAGTTCTTTTTTATTATTCGCTCGTGATACACCTTGACTGGAAAATCCGTTAGAAGGTTTTACTACGACAGGATAAGGCAGTGAAAGATTCTTTAATTCCTCCGTATTTTCAACCTCTTTAAAATACGGAGTGTTAAGATCATTATCTTTCAAAACCTCTCTCATCTTCTGTTTGTTGCGACAGTTACTAATCACAAACGGTGATAAACCAGGTAAGTTTAATTCTTCTGTCAGCTGAGATACAAACTCTAATGCAGGCTCATATAATGTCATAATGCCGTCAAAAGGATTTTTGTGATGCTCTGCTTTAATAATATCAAGAGCTTTGTCTGGGGTGTGAAATAAATCGATGGGTATGAAATTTTGTACGTTTTTAAGATGCTTAGGTTCTACTTCTTCCTGGTTATAAAAAAACGTCACTTTAATTCCGAGAGCTTCTGCTTCTTCAAAAATAAACGGTAAATATGTATTTTGTAACACAACTGCTAGATGCTTATTTTGTAACGGCATTTACTTCCCCCCTACTTTTAAACAGCTCTTCACTGTTCGATGACTAAATTCTAATGACCGCTTCATATATTTGTCAATTTAATTTTATATAACATTAGGAATATATAGAATATTTGATATATTAGTAAAAAGTTAAGAAAAGAATGGGTTATAGGGTTAATACTAAAGCGAAATTAAAAGCAGGAATTTTGCTATTTGATTATAAAGATATTGTTAGAAAAAATTTAATGAGAATTTTTATAAAAAAAGAAAGGTCGCCATAGATTCAACCTTTCTTTTTTATATTTTTTATTAAAATAGATATTAACCATTTATAAAGTTACATCTTTTTCAGCCATCTCATTTAGTATTCTTTTTAATGCAATGTCGGGGTTTAATGCGGGATCCTTTATATTCACTTCTTTCATATTGCGCTCCTTTTTCATAGATATATTCATTTTTCACTTTCTTGTTTGAATTTATGTGAACCCTTTTTGTTTACTATAACGAAAGAGAAAATAAAAAGAAAAAGAAGTGAACTTATAATTCACTTCTTTTTTTGACGTAACATTTATTTCATAGGCCGCAAATGATTATTAGCTTTTTGTTTTGCATCACGCTGAACGAAAAAAATGATGCAAAGCGCCAGAAGATATAAACATGCAAAAGCTGTTATGTACCAAAGTGCTGAGGTAATTCCGCTTGCGTCCATAGTAAAGCCAATAAGCGCAGGAAAAATAGCTCCTCCAAGCCCTGAAAAACCAGTAATTAAACTTGTTACAATACGAGCAGATCCGGTAAATGAATGATTAGCATATACCATCGTAATCGAATAGATACCTGACATTGCAAGCCCTAAAAACCCTAATAAAATATAGCCTGCGACAGCTTCTTTTAATACGATAAACAGCACTAAACTCACAATTGTTCCTCCAATGCTGCCAAAAAGATAGCGTTCGTATGTAACGATTCGAATAATCCATCCAGTAGCCACTCGTCCTATTAGCATAGCCACCCAAAAAACGCTTATGCTTAAAGTAGCCTGTGACGGAATTACATCTAGATACGTGATAAAAATAGACGAAAGAAAATTATTCATACTGCTTTCTACTCCGGCGTACATAAAAATCATCACACTAAAAAGAGCAAGTATTTTCCATCTTTGATTTTTAGCAAGCACAGGCGCAGGTTCTGAGTTGGCGTCTGAAGAATCGCTTTCTGAAGTTAAAACAGTCTCTTTTTTAAAAGGAATCATTTTGCAGACCACAACCATTAGTAAAGCTAGTACACTCGTTATAAAAAATGAAAACCTCCAGCTGTTCTGTGAAATCAATAAGCTAGCTACTAACGGCATCAACAGCGCACCTAGACCAAATGATACTTCTAAATAACTCATAACAATAGCTCTTCTACCGATAAATACTTCCATCATTAAAGTAGCTACAACTACTTCCAATGCGGCTACACCAATACCGTTTAAAAAATTGAATGCAATAATCCACTCAAATGGAGGCAATAAAAGCATACCCATTTGTGATAGCGCTATCATTAGTGCAGCAATTGTAAGTAAATTCATTTCTCTGAAGCGTCCTAATAGAAAAGAAGATAGCGGAACTCCTATCAAAAATCCTAAAGAACCTAATAATACAAGCTGTCCGCCAACTGTATAGGACACATGATAATGTGTTAACAATTGCGGTAAGACGGACCCTACGGCTGTAATGACTAATCCGCCCAGCAAATAAAGCGCATATGAAGCTAGCGCAAACTTTTTCATCTCCCCACTCCCTTAAATTCTCTAAAACTTTCTTTCTGTACTTAATTATAAAGCTTTTCCTTTAGTTGTTAACTGAAATTTGAGAAAAAAACCATTCTTCCTGCTCTACTTAATTTCCAGTCATTTATAAGATAAACCAAAAAGAAGAAGACAGATGTCTCCTTCTTTTTGGTTTTCACTTTACAGTGACGCTTTTAAAATAGCTAAAATATCATCTTTATTTAGTTTTTTAAAGTTACCGAAACCTCCGTACTCCATTTCACGAGCAGCAATTCCAGCAATTTCGTCTAGTCGCTCTTCGCCGATATCGTAATCTGCTAAGCGAGAAGGTGCACCAAGACTGGACCAAAAAGCGCTTAACTTATCGATTCCTTCTAACGCAATTTCTTTGTCGCTTTTACCTGCAGTTTCAATATCGAACATACTTGTCATTACACGCTTCATACGAGTTACATCTTGATCTACAACGTGTCGCATCCAATTTGGGAATAGGATTGCTAAACCGCCTGCGTGAGGAATGTCATATACAGCTGACACTGCGTGTTCAATAGTATGTGAAGCCCAATCTCCAAAGTAGCCCATTTGAAGTGTTCCGTTTAGCGCGATTGTTCCGGAATATAAAATCGTTTCGCGGTGCTCGTAGCTTTGCAGATCTTCTAGTAATTTCGGTGCTGTTTCAATTACTGTTTGTAATACGGAATAGCACATACGATCTTGTAAAGGCGTGTTTTTCACGTTATGGAAATATTGTTCAAATACATGGCTCATCATGTCTACCATGCCGTAGATAGTTTGATCTCTAGGAACAGACATCGTGTTCACAGGATCTAATATAGAAAATACAGGATGCGTAACAGAGCTGCCCCAAACGTATTTTTCATTTGTTTCCCAATTCGTAATAACAGAATCAGGATTCATTTCAGAACCTGTTGCTGCCAATGTTAATACCGTTCCAAACGGCAGTGCTTTTGTAGCCGTTACTTTTTTGTTAATAATATCCCAGACGTCTCCTTCATACTCAGCTCCGGCAGCGATTGCTTTTGTGCAGTCAATAACGCTTCCTCCGCCGACTGCTAACATGAAGTCAATGTTTTCATTTCGGCAAATCTCAATTCCTTTTCGTACCGTAGATAGTCTAGGATTTGGCTCTACGCCCGCTAACTCATGTATATTTACGTTTAACTCTTTTAACAGCGTAAGAACTTGATCGTATAAACCGTTTTTCTTAATGCTTCCTCCGCCGTATACAAGCAAAATATTTTTTCCGTATTTCGGGAGTTCTTCTGATAATACTTGAAGCTGATCTTTTCCGAAGATTAATTTTGTGGGATTATGATAAATGAAATTTTCCATACTATCTGTATACCTCCTAGTTGAATATAAAGTAAGTTGTCGCATTACGCGAACAAGAATGTAAGTATAAATGTAAAACAAAAATTTTTCAAGAGTTAAGTTCTCAAATCGCGTACTTTATTTTATTGAGTAATTAAAATGAAGAAAATGGCTTCTTAGATATAAAAAAGAGAGCAAGTAAATGCTCTTTTTAAAGTTCTTTATAAGCCATTTTTCTATACGTAACAAATCCTTCTTTTTCGTAAAAGCTTTCGGCAATCGTATTATCATTCCAATAATCTAACTCAATTGTATTTATGTCGTTTGTACGAGCAATGCTATAAATTTCTTTCATCAAACTTGAACCAAATCCTTTGTTTTTATAGGATTCTGCGATGTTTATTTGATGCACGTAAATTGACTCGTAAGCTTTTTTAAACACTGTTTCTGAATACTGCTTTATTTCCAGCCAAGCGAACCCTACATGCTGACCTTCGTCTTCTCCTAAAAGAAAGATAAATCTATCGTCTTTCATCACTTTCTTAAAAAATTCATGTACCTGATGAAAATCATATGTTTGAAAATGCTGCGGGTATAATTCTACATGCAGTTGATGAACAGACTGATTAAGCTTGGCAATTTTACCAGCATCCAAAGTACGGCTAATCTTCAATTTTTTCTCTCCTATATATCTCGTATTTAGTAATGGTCGTTATGAATTTATTTCGTTTAATATAGCCGGTGCGTTTGAGGTAAATAACAGATAGTTTTTATTGGTCGTTTTTATAAAGATGCGGTCAGTCGTTCCGTACGGAGGGCCAATTCGAATGGCGTTTGCTTCTTTACCTCCGTACGTGTCATCTTCCGTTACTTCAAGAATGTCTTCTAATGGAATCGTAAAGTGTGAAAGCTGCCATTTTATAATGAGATTATCATTTATTTTTCGGACACTGATAGTTGGTGTAAACATTTTATACATCCCCTTTGTTTTTTATTTTCCCTTACTTGTTCTAGCAAAAAAAACAAGTTCATTTCCCCTTAACTTTCTCCCTGTGCAATGTGTTCTTTTATCCTTAAAATCGCTTCTTTCGGACAGCCTTGAAAATACCCTCCATGATAACAAATAACATGCTCAATATCGTAGTGTAAGAATTTTCCGAGTGATTGAACTGCTTGGTCCATATTTAAGGTCGTTTGTTTAACAGGTCCCATTAGTCGTCCATTTGCAAATACTAAAGCATCTCCAGCAACCAGTGTTTTTGATTTTCTTAAATAAAAACTTACATGCCCAGGTGTGTGTCCAGGGGTAAAAATCGGTTCAATGCCTTCACAGTATGGGAGCATTTGACTCCCTTTTAATACTATATCTACGTCAACTTTTGGAGGATTTTTATACAAATATTTTATTTCATCAGGTATAGCTGCTAGCTCTTCGTTACTCATTCGACTCGCATTCGTTTTAATAAGCGGAAGTTTCCCTTCAATATACGGCTTATCAAATTCATGAGCATATACGATGATATTTTCATTTGATTTTTTTCGTATATCAGTCGCACATCCTATATGATCTAGATCTTGATGTGTTAAAAGAATTACTTTTAGCTGTTCAATAGATATATTCAATTCACCCAAGGCCTCTTTCAGTTGATCGGTTTGCCCAGGCATTCCTGTATCAATTAGAATAGCTTCATCGTTATTCCAAACTAATGTAGGATTTAATATTATATCTTGGTCAAAAGCTCTGGCAGTCAACTGTAGCATTTCAACACCTGCAGAAATTCTCATTGCAAACCCCTTTTCTTATTAAAGTACAAAGATTTTCAGCCTCCATAATCGCTTAGCATGCAGTGGTATTCTTGAATTTTATCAATAAACAAAATAAAAACCAGACTGGAAAAAAATCACTTTTTATGCTATGATATCTATAAAATAAAGCTTGCTATGATAGATTTTTATAAATGAAAAGGTGAACCTTTTTGTCCAAGGTTCACCTTTTTTACTTATCGTTAGCCGTATAGCTTTTTTATTTCTTATCGTCTCTTTGGATACACTCATGCAAAGGTACAACCTTGGTTTTCTTTGCTATTTTATATCCCCACCACGTCGCTAAAAAGAGAGGCAGACCGATGTATGAGACAGTCAAGCCGTACCAATCAATTTTGTCAGAAAGTACCGCTTGATAATTCTGACCTAGAATAACGATGAGGCACATTCCAAATGCAAGAACAGGACCTAGAGGAAACCATTTTGCTTTATACGCCAGTTCATTTATATCCTGTCCTGAAGCAACATATGCTTTTCGGAAACGATAGTGGCTGATGGCAATACCGATCCACGCAATAAATCCGCTCATGCCTGAAGCGTTTAAAAGCCACATATACATTTGATCGCCAAAAATTGATGTTAAAAAGGCAAGACCGCCAATGATAGTGGTTAAAACAAGCGCGTTTACTGGAATTCCTCGGCGATTAATTTTTCGAAGCGCTTTAGGCGCTTGCCCTTCATTTGCCATTGACCACAACATTCGCGTAGAAGCATATAAGCCAGAAGTTCCGGCTGATAAAACCGAGGTAAGAATAACAGCATTCATCACTGAAGCAGCTGCAGCAATTCCTGCCTTTTCAAAAACAAGCGTAAATGGACTAACAGCAATGTTATCCACATCTCCTCCTAGAAGAGATGGACTTGTGTAAGGAATGATGAGCCCGATTACAGCAATGGCTGCAATATAAAATAGAAGAATGCGCCAAAAGACTTGGCGAATGGCTTTTGGTATATTTTTTTGAGGGTTTTCACTTTCCCCCGCCGCAATGCCGACTAGCTCTGTACCTTGAAAAGAAAATCCCGCGATAAAGAAAATGCTTAGTACGGACAGAAATCCGCCGTTGACCGGCGCTTCTTCTAATGTAAAATTTTTAAAGCCAATATATTCACCGCCGAAAATGCCAAAGATCGTCAGAAGTCCCACTCCGATAAACACAATGATGGTTACTACTTTTACGAGAGCAAACCAATATTCAGATTCTCCATAGCTTTTTACAGATAGGAAATTAAGTAAAAAAATTAAGCCTAAAAACAAAGCGCTCCAGATAATACTTGGCACATCAGGGAACCAAAACTTCATGATAATAGCAGAAGCAGCTATTTCTACAGCGAGCGTAACAGCCCAGTTAAACCAGTAGTTCCAGCCGAGCGCAAAGCCGAGAGCTGGGTCTACATAATGACTGGCGTACGTTGAAAAAGAACCTGAGACCGGCATAAACGTGGCCATTTCTCCAAGACTAGTCATGAGAAAGTAAACCATAATTCCAATGGCCCCGTAAGCAATCAGTGCTCCTCCAGGTCCAGCAGTTTGGATGGATGATCCGGTAGCTAGAAATAAGCCAGTTCCTATTGACCCTCCAATGGCAATCATGGTCATATGGCGTGCTTTTAAATGGCGTTTTATATGCTTATCGTCCTGCTTTTTTTCTTCTTCATTACGATTTATATCGACCGCTTCCATACTTATCCCACCTTTATAAATGAACTATGCGCACATGTTTAACGTAAAGCGTATAAGAATATCCATCTCCTATAAAAAGTAGGAGATGGACTCTTCATTGCTTACTTTGAAAAATCAAAGTAGTTTCGTTTTAATAGACGAGGCAGGCTCATAAGCTGTTCGTACGTTACACTTTTTTCTAAGGCAGAGGTGTTGATTAAAAACAGTTGATCTTCAATGTGTCCTACCGTTTCATCTGTTTGATACGTAATTCCGCATTCTGAACATGTAATGGAAGGCGTCTCTTTAATTTCTATGGCTTTTGTGCCGTCAGGAAGCTCCCAATAAACCGTTGCATCTGTCTCTTTCGCTTCATAGGATTCGCACCATTGACATTTCAATATTATTCCTCCTTCGCTCCCGCCGTTTCGTATTTTTTCATTTGCGTTTCAAATTTTTTCTCTTTTAATTGATCGCGCTTTTCACGCTTGTCTTTCAAAGAGCTATGCTCTGGATTTTGGTCATACGTTTTCCGGCGGTCAAGACGGTTTAGACCTTCCGGCGTTAAGTTGAACTTTGTATCATCAATAATCGAAAGAACACCGTTGCTTTCAAATTTTTCAAACACTTCAGGATATACTTTTTTATAAAATTCTTCTGCGCTACCACTTTGGTAATTTTGCGGCTCCGGATAAGATGTAATAACACCTTCAAAGTTTCGAAGCACTACTTTATTGGAGCTTTGAGAAATAATGTAGTTTGGCTGCAGCGGAATTTTACCGCCTCCTCCAGGAGCATCCACGATAAACGTAGGAACTGCATAGCCGGACGTATGGCCGCGAAGTCCTTCCATAATTTCTAGCCCTTTACTGATCGGCGCACGGAAATGGCCGATTCCTTCTGATAAATCACATTGATAAATGTAATAAGGACGCACGCGAATTTTTACTAAATCATGCATAAGCTGCTTCATGATTGGCACGCTGTCGTTAATTCCGGCTAAAATAACCGCTTGGTTTCCAACTGGAACCCCTGCGTTCGCAAGCATTTCACAAGCACGCTTTGATTCTTCTGTAATTTCAATTGATGTGTTAAAGTGCGTATTTAGCCAAACCGGATGATATTTTTTTAAGATATTGCACAGGTTTTCTGTAATGCGCTGCGGGAACACCACCGGTGCTCTTGTACCGATACGAATAATTTCTACGTGCGGAATATCGCGCAAATTTTTCAAAATATATTCTAAAATATTGTCATTGATTAATAGGCCGTCTCCTCCGGAAATTAACACATCACGGATTTGAGGGTTGGCTGCAATGTAATTAATAGCTGTATCCAGCTGTTTTTTTGGAACCCCCATGCCAATTTGCCCTGAAAAACGTCTTCTTGTACAGTAGCGGCAGTACATAGAGCATTGATTTGTAACTAAAAACAGCACGCGGTCGGGATAACGGTGTGTTAACCCAGGAACCGGTGAATCTTCATCTTCATGAAGCGGATCTTCTAAATCATACCTTGTTTTATGCAGTTCTTCTGAAATAGGAACGGACTGCATTCTGATTGGACATTTCGGATCGTTCTCATCCATTAACCATGCGTAGTAAGGAGTGATATTTAACGGAATCGTTTTGGTTGCAATTTTAACACCTTCTTCTTCTTGAGGTGTTAAATTTATCACTTTCTTTAAATCTTCCAATGTTTTAATCGTGTTTGTCAGCTGCCATACCCAGTCGTTCCACTGCTCGTCCGTTACATCTTTCCAAAGCTCGATTTCTTTCCAGTGTCTGCTTGCTTTATATAACGTATTGTTCATTTTATATTCCCTCCAAAGTTTATTTTTTGAATAGATGTTCTACTAAGAAATTGACCGCACCATATAATAGCGATCTTCTCCTTCGCCAAACTCTCCTGCTCGCGTTTCTTTAATGGTAAAGTCCATTTTTTTATACAGCTTCACAGCCCCTTCATTTTTTACATTCACAGTCAAACAAACGCTTTCGAAATTATCTTTTTTTAGAATCGAAAATATTTCTTCTAAAAACAGCTGTCCAATTCCGCTTCCTTGTTTATCAGATCGGACGTAGAAACCAAAGATATAAGCTTTTGTAATATCTTTGTAATCTCGAAGCAGCTCACAAATGGCAATCGGCCTTGCGTCATTTTCCTGGAAATATTGAATAAGCTTGCCGTAGCGGGCTAAAGGTACAAGCGTCTGTTCATCAACGGCTCCCATGCCCGGAAACGCATCTTTTTCAAGTTCAATCATCATCTTTTGCTGCTCCGGATTTAACGATTCCGGCACTTCGATATAGTACTGCTCTTTTAATGCATCCATTTTTCTTTCCTCCTTTTTTCACTTTCATATTTGACATCTTGCAGCGGCCAGATTGGATTTGGAATGTGCTGATAATTAAAGGTCGTTAAGCGATTTGATGCTACGCCTGGTGCATCCACATAGATGATAGCTCCTACAAGCGGCTCAAAAGCGGCTCTGAAATGATTTTTAGCTTTTAAACCGATGATTTTTTTCGTCGCTGGCTCAATGCCGATATGGCGAAAAAGTTCAGGATCGTTTGCTGATACCGGCCTTCCAATCAGCAAAATATCCAATTCTCCTACTCGAATATGAGCTGCACCTTTTACATTTACTTTCAAATGCTGATTAAACGGTCCCGAATTGTAAAACTCACCTTCTGATAAACCAATGACCTTTGCTTCAACTTCAACGGGCTTTCCAAACTCAGGAGAAACTTTTCCTCCTAAGGAAAGAGAGACGTAATTCCCAACTCCTGCTTGCACGCATTGTTCAATAGATTCAGGGTCATAAAGACCTCCAAACAGTGTCCCCGGCATATTTAGCTTCAGCATGTATTCCAAAAGTTCTGTTGTATCGCCGCTTCCGCAGCTTAAAGGATTGTCCGCTATATCAGCGAGCACAATTGGCTGTTCGCTTGATAGTTTTAACGCTGTTTGCAGACCTTCTTCAACGGTAGGCAAATCCACGATAAACTCTTCTTTTATACTCCAAAACTGAGAAGCTAGTTTCTTTGCTACTTTTTCTGCTGTTTCAGGATTCAAAGCTGTTACGAGCACGCTTGCTCCGGCAATTGGAATATCAGAATACGGAAAGCCCCCAAAAATGGAAACATTGTATACGTCTGCTTCTTGCTCGGCTTGCTTAGCAAGATCAATCATTTTTTTCATCGGCCCTTCTGCGGTTCGCATATTAATCGACGGCAAAAGCATAGGCAATTTTTTTAAAGATGCATAATAGATAGCGCTTTCTTTTACTTGTGTTAAAAGCGCTCGCGCAGCGTTCACTCCTTGTTCGTACATATCAACATGAGGATATGTTTTAAAACCAAAATGAAGCGGCGTGTACGTAAGCATATCTTCACTGATATTTGCGTGCATATCGAGCGTAGTAGCAATGGGAACGTTGCTTCCTATACAGCTTCTTATCTGACTTAACAAATGAGCTTCAGGATCGAAAAGATGCTCTACTACCATTGCGCCGTGCAAAGCGATTAACAAACCCTCTAGCGGCCCCGCATGAGTAAGTGAGTGCAACATTTGCTTTTCAATTATGTGATAAGCTTCAGAAGATACGATCCCAGACGGAACTGCAGCTGCACAAACAAGGGGAACGATTTCTACCTGCTTCTCTTGCTTTAATACATCTAAAAATCCCCCTACTTCTGTTTTGGTTCCTGAGTATGCTTTATATATTTCCGTTCCAACAAAATAGCCTTCTTGTACAAACTGTTCTATTTCTGTTTTTAATGGACTAAAGCTGTGAGATTCATGATAAAAAAAGGCAATTCCAATGCGATGTGAAGACATGTGCTCCTCCTTTTCGCTAAGGTGCGAGATTAATAGTTGGTGTAGACAGACTTCCATTCTGTCATCACATCAAACGCATGATGAGAAACTTCTCTGTGGCCGTTGCCAGACATTTTCATTCCTCCGAATGCTACCCCCATTTCAGCATTAGATGTTCCGTTATTGATATAGACTAATCCGCTAACAGCGTCTTTTGCCGCTCGGCTGGCATAGTGCAAGCTGCTTGTATAAATAGAAGTGGAGAGTCCATACATCGTTCCATTATTGACGCTCATTGCTTCTTCATAGCCATTTACTTCAATAAAAGCAAGCACGGGGCCAAAAATCTCTTCTTGAGCAATTGTGTGGTTAGAATGAACGTTATCAATGATAGTAGGCATATAATAACAAGTTCCTAACTCTGATAAAGCACGACCTCCAAACGCAATATTCCCGCCTTCTTCTACCGCTTTTTGTACGTAATCTTCTACTAAACGGCATTGCTGTTCATTAACAAGCGGTCCTATCACAACTCCTTGTTCAAGGCCATTTCCAACCTTCATTTCTTTTGTAAGAGCTATTACTTTTTTCAAAAGCTCTTCTTTTACTGAACGCTCCACGATGACTCTGCTAGCTGCTGTACAGCGCTGCCCCGTTGTCGTAAACGCTGATTTAATAATTCCTTCTGCTGCTTTATCCAAATCGGCATCCTTTAATACAATAACAGCGTTTTTTCCTCCTAGCTCTAAAGAAATTCGTTTTAAGGTTTTGCTGCTCATTTCTGCTAACTGCTGACCAACTTCCGTAGAACCTGTAAATGAGATAATTTTCACTTCAGAGTGCGTAGCAAGCTTTTGTCCAACGATTCTGCCCGATCCTGTAAGCAAGTTAATTGTTCCCTTTGGAAGCCCCGCAGCGTGCAATACTCCCATAAAAATCTTCGCTGAGAGCGCCACTTCTGAAGCCGGCTTCCAGACAACGGTATTGCCAGCGATTAAAGCGGCAAACATTTTATAAGAAGCGAGAGAAACAGGAAAGTTCCACGGTGTAATACATGCCACAACTCCAAGCGGTTCGCGAACCATTTTTATATCTCGGTCAGGAAAGCCAGCGGGCACTATTTCGCCAAACAAACGTCTTCCTTCTCCCGCCATATATTGAGCTGTTGCAATGACGACACCAACTTCGCCTATGGATTCTGTCAGCGGTTTTCCCATCTCTTTTGTCATCACTTGAGCTAGCTCTTCTTTTCTGTCTTCAAAAAGCTCAGCTGCTTTTGTTAAAAATGCTGCACGTTCAGGAATAGATGTATTTTTCCAGTGGCTGTAGGCTGTACTAGCCGCTTTTACCGCATCATCGACTTGACTAGCCGTAGCGGCTGCGCACGTTCCGACGAGCTCTTGTGTTGCAGGGTTTATACTTTCAAAATAGGTTTGCTCCTCTTCACTTATCCACTCGCCGTTAATATATAAATTTCCTTGTAACAGTTCGGTTTTAGTCTGACTCATATTGTTACCCTCCTTTTCATTTAAAAAGCTAGTTAATTGAAACTGCTTCTGTGATGACTTCTTCTAGTAAAGACAGCCCTTGATCCAGCACGTCTTTATCAATATTTAGCGGCAGCATTAAACGAATGGTTTGCCCTTTAACTCCGCAGTTCAT
The DNA here is from genome assembly GCF_035064545.1 of Bacillus sp. ILBB4. NCBI lineage: Bacteria > Bacillati > Bacillota > Bacilli > Caryophanales > Bacillaceae > Bacillus > Bacillus sp. ILBB4. The sequence goes on from NZ_JAIQVD010000004.1 coordinate 247,992, forward strand.
AATAAGCAGTCTTTTTTCCAGCGCTTTTGATTTAATAACAGGGACATAAGCAGCTGCTGTTTCAACATGAAATTCAATACCAATCATCATACCAATTCCTCTAACCTCTTTAATAGCCGGTAAATGTCCGATAGAATGCTGAAGGCGTTTAACAATATCAGCGCCTACTTTTTCACTGCGTTCTACAAGCTTTTCTTCTTCAATGATTGAAATATTTGCTAAAGCAGCTGCACACGATACTGGATTTCCTCCAAAAGTAGAACCATGTCCAGCTGTTGGCCATTTCTCATGCAGTTCTCGGCTTGCTACAATGGCTCCTAGTGGCATGCCACCCGAAAGAGCTTTTGCTAAAACTAAAATATCTGGTGTAACTCCAGCATGTTCTGCCGCAAACATTTTCCCAGTGCGCCCAAATCCCGTTTGCACTTCATCAAAAACAAGCAGAATGCCATAATCATTGGCTATGTCTCTCAGTGCGCGTAAAAAGCTAGAAGGAGCAGGGTAATAGCCTCCTTCGCCCATGACTGGCTCAATCACAATCGCTGCTACGCGTGAAGGATCCACTCGCAGTTCAAACAGCTTTTGCAGTTGATTTAAGCAATATGCTTCCGCATCTTCCTCGTCAATATTAGGAAGCTGACTTGGATAGGGATAAGGAGCATGATACACTTCTCCTAAAATCGGTTCATAGTAGCTGCGGTATTTTGAGCTTGAAGCCGTAATAGCTGTAGCTCCTAGTGTACGGCCGTGAAAAGAACCTTCAAAAGCAATGATCGCTGGTCTGCCAGTGGCCGCTTTTGCTAATTTGAGCGCACCATCAATGGCTTCTGCGCCTGAGTTTGAAAAAAACACCGTGTCTAAGTTTCCAGGCGTAATTTGCGCAAGTTTTTCTGCCAAATTCACTGCTGTTTCGTAATAGCCGTAGTTTAAGCCTAGGTGAAGCAGCTGATCTGCTTGTTTTTTAATCGCTTCTACCATCTTTTCATGCGTATGACCCACTGCATTGACAGCTACTCCTGATACAAAATCAATATATTCCTTGCCATCAGCTGTCCAAAATTTCGCACCGTGCGCTTTTTCAATAACAAGCTCTGTTACTCTTGTCATCACCGGTGATAAATGTTTTTTTCCTTTGATTTGAAGCTCTTCTGTTTTATTTTGCACTTTCATATGGCTCATCCTTTCTTATGTGCTGATGAAAAATAGAAAACGCATGATCTAGCAATCTCACTATTTCATCAACTTCTGATTTCGCTATATTTAAAGGAGGACTGATAATGATATGCTCTCCTTTATGTCCATCTATAGATCCGGATCCTGGATAAAAGACGCCTCCAAGCTCCATACAAATTTCATTGAGCTTTTCGCTGGCTGCTTCACGTGGCTCGAAAAATATCTGTTGATTGGCGTCTTTCATTAGTTCTAATCCAATTAAAAGTCCGCGGCCGCGAATATCTGAAATATAAGGATGCTTGCGCTGCAGCGCTACTAAACATTCCATTAAATACGCGCCTTGAGTTTCAACGTTTTGAAGGATATTCATTTCTTCATACATATCCAAAGCAGCAAGACCTGCCGCTATTGAAACAGGATGTCCACTGTACGTATAGCCATGAAGAAATTTCCCGCTGCTATTTTCTAACAGGCCTTGAATCAGACGGTCATGGACAATCATTCCTCCTAAAGGAGCGTACCCAGCTGAAACTCCTTTACCAAATGTTAAGATATCCGGTTCGATTCCGAATTGTTCCACTGCAAAATTAGTTCCGGTTCTCCCAAAGCCTGTCATCACTTCATCAACAATCAAAAGAATGTCATAGCGGCTGCAGAGTTCACGCACTTTTTTAAAATAGTCAAGCGGAGGTACAACAGCTCCTTGCTGACTTCCTACGATGGGCTCTGCGATTAAAGCTGAAATATTTTCTGGACCAAGCTCTAAAATAGTGCGTTCAATATCGGTGATGCAGCTCCAGTTTTGATTTGCCACGCAGTCTTCTTGATTTCGATTATACGGACAGCGATGACAATACGGAGAATAGACGTGCGCAAAATGTAAAAGGTTAGGTGTATAAGGATATCGTCTTTTTACATCTCCTCCAGCTGATAGTGCACCTATCGTATTTCCGTGATAGGACTGCCACCTTCCGATTACGATGTGTTTTTGCATCTTTCCGGCATCTCTGTGATATTGCCTTGCTAATTTTAATGCACTTTCATTTGCTTCTGATCCTCCTGATGTAAAATAGACTTTGTTTAAATGAAGTGGCGCCATGTTACCAATTTTTTTTGCAAGTTTATGCAAAACATTCGTTTCAAAACGTAATGTATGAACAAAAGCCGCTTTTTTTGCCTGCTCAGCCATCGCCTCGGCTATTTGTGCAATGCCGTGCCCTAAATTTGCCGCCACGGCCCCAGAGCATCCGTCTAAATACTTTTTTCCTTGTTCATCTATTAAGTAGCTTCCTTCACCGTGTGTAATCATTGGATACTTTTTTGTTAAATCTCTATGAAACACATAGTCTCTTTTTATTTCGTCCATCTTTCCACCACCATCGCCATTCCTAATCCTCCTGCAACGCAAATAGTTGCGAGACCGTATCGTCTTTTTTGCTTTTGGAGTTCATGGCACAGAGTTGTTATGATTCTTGCCCCGGAGCAGCCTAAAGGATGGCCAAGCGCAATTGCTCCTCCGTTTACATTCACTTGTTCTGATGTGATATTCCATTCTCTTAAGCAAGCAATACTTTGGGCAGCAAATGCTTCGTTTAATTCAATCAAGTCCATATCACCTAAGCGTAAACCGACTTTATTTAAAGCAATTTGCGAAGCAGAAACGGGGCCAATTCCCATTTCCTTTGGAGAAACGCCCGCTGCGGCAAAAGACACAATCTTAGCCATAGGTGTTAATCCGAGGTGCTCAGCTTTTTCTTCCGACATCATCAACAGCATCGAAGCGCCATCGTTTCTACCAGATGAATTGCCAGCTGTCACCGTTCCATTCCTTTGAAAAACGGGCTTAAGCGTACCAAGCTTTTCTTTGCTAGTAAGACGAGGAAATTCATCTGTTGCAAAATGCCCCATTCCTTTTTTTCCTTCTTTTACAGGCACGGGGATAATTTCTTCTTCGAACAAATCAAGTTCTATAGCCCGCCTAGCTTTTTCCTGACTATAAAGAGCAAACTCATCTTGTTCCGCGCGGCTAATACTATACTTTTCAGCGAGCCACTCGGCCGTCTGTCCCATCGTAAAAGTTCCGTATAACGTTTCAGGCTGTGATTTTGGCTGACTTTCTGTATTAGAGTCATAGAGTGTTAAATCACCAACGTGAAAACCGAAACGAGTGCCTACCGTATAGTGCGGTGCTTGAGACATGCTTTCCACTCCTCCGGCTAATACCACTTCGGCTTGACCTGATAAAATGGACATAGCTCCATTCATCACAGCCTGCATGCCTGAGCCGCACTGGCGGTGCACCGTATAAGCTGGAATACGTTCAGAGAATTGAGCTTTCAGCCCGGCTACTCTTGCTATATTAGGAGCATGAGCGCTTTGTTTCGTTTGTCCGACAATAATTTCATCAACAATCTCTGACGTATATCCGGCTGAAGACAAATTGTTTTTCATCACGAGAGAGACTAGTTCTTCCGGAAGCGTATCTGCAAGCGAACCGCCAAACTTTCCAATAGGCGTTCGAAATGCATTTACAATCACTGCCATTATGCCGTCACCTCATTGTTTTTATTAAATAATTTAGAAACGCGAAAAGAAGCCTGTGTTTTTTGTTGTACTGTCTCTAAAGAAACACCGGGAGCTGTTTCAAGAAGTTCAAGACCAAGGTCCGTTACGGAAAAGACAGCTAATTCCGTAATAATCATATCGACTCGTCGCTCTGAAGTAAGTGGATAAGTTAACTCCTCAACTAGCTTTGACTCTCCTTGGCTATTCGTATGAAGAGTCGTCACGATCACTTTTTTTGAGCCTTCTAATAAATCCATTGCTCCTCCTACGCCAAGAACACTTTTCCCAGGAACAGCCCAGTTCGCAATTCGGCCTGCTTCATCTACTTGAAGCACTCCAAGAATGGATACATTCACATGGCCTCCGCGTATCATAGCAAAAGAATCAGCGCTGTTAAAAAATGAGGCACCTCCCAAAACTGTGACGGGCAGCTTTCCAGCATTCACAAGTTCTGGATCTACATAGGCTTCTTCAGGAGTAGGTCCAACGCCGAGAATCCCGTTTTCTGAATGTAAAAACACGTGAACATCGGGTGAGATATAATTAGCAACTAAAGTAGGAATGCCGATTCCTAAGTTTACTACATCTCCGTGACAAAGCTCTTTTGCAGCACGCGCAGCAATATATTGTTTGACGTTCATCTTAATTTTCTCCTTTCACTACGATATAAGTAACGTATAAATGAGGAGTTACAATTTCTTCAGGAGAAATCTGTCCAACTTCAACAACTTCTTCTACTTCTGCAATCACGATATCAGCGGCTGTTGCCATCATTGGATTAAAGTTTCTTGCTGATTTGCTGTAAATAAGATTTCCCAGTCGATCTGCTTTTTTAGCTTTTATAAGAGCTACATCTGCGTGCAGCGATTCTTGCAAAACATATTTCTTTCCTTTTAATACTCGTTCTTCTTTTCCTTCCGCCAGCTGGGTCCCTACGCTCACAGGCGTATAAAATCCTCCGATGCCTGCTCCTCCTGCTCTAATTGCCTCGGACATTGTTCCTTGCGGGATGAGCTCCACTTGAAGTTCTTGTTGTTGATAAGCGTGTACAACTTCAGGGTTGGAAGTAAAATAAGACCCTATGGCTTTTTTTACTTGTTTTTTTTGAACCAATACACCTAATCCTTTTCCAGGTTCACCGAGGTTATTACTAATAATCTCTAAATCTTTAAGGTTTGATTTGGCAATCGCTTCAATCAGACTAAGCGGGCTTCCAACAAGACCAAATCCACCTACCATAATGCGTGCGCCATCTGTTATTTTTTCTATTGCTTCTTCGCGCGTGATGATTTTGTTCATTTTGTTTCCTCCTTTTCTTTTTATATTTCACAGCGCTTTACACGAAAAAAACCAAGCAGGACACAATGACTCCCCAAAGAAAAAGGGATGTCCCCCACTCTTTGTAAAGTGTGTGTGTGTCTGCTTGGTTTTAATAAGACCATGAAAAGAGGTTGTCTTCTCACTTTATTCTAACCAAACGCTATGTAATTTTTTGATTCACATTATCCCAGTAACGTTGGATTGCAGCCTGAAGCGCTACGATAATCGCCTGTTGAGATGGAGCAAAATAATAATTTTGAATACGTTCAATAAGAGGTTCAATTCCATCTGCAAGGCAGTAACCAATAAGCAGCTTCCGGAAAAAATTTTGCGTCAGCTCCGTAATAAACGTAAACTCAGCATTTACAATTTTATGCTCTGTCAGATCCACTTCTAGTACAATTCCCGCATGCTTATACATTTCATACATGGAAGTTCCCTGTGGAGCTTTTGCATATCCTGTCACAATGACTGTATTCAGTATTTGCATGCCCCTTAATCTCCTTTTAAAAACTATTTGATTACTCTGCACTTTTACAATAATAATTCTGAAAGGTCAAATGAGACTAACTCATATGCTTTTAGTTATGTAAGTGCTTTCATTTTTAAAAAGATATGTTCTTACACAACTAACATTTCGCCTTTTCTAGACAAAATCCTTCTTTTCTTTTAAAAAAACTTTCTATTTTTTTATTTATTCCGGTTTATTGAAATTTATTCGAGTCTCCATCAAACTTTTCATCCGCTATACGGATGGACTCTGTTGGACAGCCTTCAAACGCATCTATTAAATCGTCTTCCAGCTCTTGGGGCACTTCAACCGTGCCTTGATTATCATCAAGTATAACGAACGCAATTCCTTCATCATTATAATCATAAATATCAGGTGCCGCAGCTCCGCATGCACCGCACGCAATACACGTTTCTTTATCGACTATCGTATATTTCCCCATGGTCATTCTCCTAACTAAGTTTAAAAGTTATTACTCATTACCAGCCGCGTTCTTGCATACGATTTTCTGGTAATAATGATGAAATTTCAATTCCTTTCATTGCACTTCCTAATCCTTTTGACAAGTTTGCAATAAGTTCATAGTCTTGATAATGCGTTGTTGCTTCCACGATTGCTCGCGCAAATTTTTCAGGGTTGTCTGATTTGAAGATTCCTGATCCAACGAACACACCGTCTGCTCCAAGCTGCATCATTAACGCTGCATCTGCTGGTGTTGCTACACCGCCTGCTGCAAAGTTTACAACTGGTAAACGACCTTCACGTTTAATTTGCAGTAATAACTCATAAGGTGCACCTAATAGTTTAGCTTCTGTCATTAACTCGTCTTCATCCATGCCTACAACTTTACGTACTTGAGCGTTTACTTGGCGCATATGACGCACTGCTTCGACGATGTTTCCTGTTCCTGGTTCGCCTTTTGTACGCAGCATCGAAGCACCTTCACCAATTCGTCTTGCTGCTTCCCCTAAATCACGGCATCCGCATACAAATGGAACCGTAAATGTACTTTTGTTAAGGTGATATTCCTCATCAGCTGGAGTGAGTACTTCACTTTCGTCAATGTAGTCTACACCCATTGCTTCTAGCACGCGTGCTTCAACAATATGGCCAATACGAGCTTTCGCCATAACTGGAATGGATACAGCGTTCATCACTTCTTCCACAATTGTTGGATCTGCCATACGAGATACGCCGCCTGCTGCACGAATATCGGCCGGAACGCGCTCTAACGCCATAACGGCAACAGCGCCTGCTGCCTCTGCAATTTTTGCCTGTTCTGCATTAATGACGTCCATGATAACGCCGCCTTTTTGCATTTCTGCCATTCCCCGCTTCACGCGGTCCGTTCCATTTCTCACCATATTCAATTCCTCCTTTATATGTTCAAACACTTATTATGCAACTTCCATGCCAGTGTTAAAATATAGAAGAAATTAGTAAAAAACATTGGTTTTTATGCCAAATTATTAAGCGGTTTTTAAAAAATTGGCAGGTGAAAGCCAATTTTTTAAACCAAAACAGCTCCCATCCCTATTAGAGACGGAAGCTGTTTTGTTAAGGAACTAACACTAATTTTCCGGTCGTTTTTCTTCCTTGAAGCAGACGATGTACATCTGCCGCTTCATCAAGTGAAAATGTGCCGCCCAGCATTAATTTTAGCTGACCGGAATTTGCGTAGTTTAATAGCTCATGCAGGCTTTGCTGATAAAGCGCTGGTTTTGCCATCATTTGAGGTAAGAAAAAGCCTAGAACCGATTGATTTTTTTCCATCAGGCGGGCAGGGTTAAATTTTACAGGTTTTCCGCTAGCCATTCCGTAAAAAACGAGGCGCCCAAATGGTGCAAGACATTGAAGAGATTCATAGAATATATGCCCTCCTACCATTTCTAAAATAATATCGGCTCCTTTTCCTTCCGTTACTTCTAAAATTTGTTTTTCCCAGCCTGTTTCTGTATAGTTAATCGTTTCGTCAGCTCCGAGATTTTTTGCAAGCTCAAGCTTTTCTTTGGAGCTCGCTGTAGCAATAACTTTTCCAGCTCCAAACATTTTGGCAAGCTGAACAGCTAAGGTTCCAACACCGCCTGCTGCCGCATGAACAATGACGGTTTCTCCTTTTTCAAGGCGACCCATTGTTTTTAAAATATGATAAGCCGTGAGTCCTTGAAGAGGCAAAGCAACCGCTTGTGTTAAATCCACATTCTCCGGCAACGGAATAAGGCCTCTTGAATCTGCCAGCGTGTACTCAGCGTATCCTGTTGCTCGATTAGATCCTAGCAGCGTCACGACTTTTGTACCTACTCGTATCCCTTTTACATCCTCGCCTACTTCAATCACTTCGCCCGCTACTTCAGAACCTGGGATAAAAGGCAGCGGTGTTTCGACTACGTATGCTCCTTCACGCCGCGCAGCGTCGGCGTAATTAACGCCGATTGCCGCAACTTTAATGAGCACATCTTTCTTTTTTGGTACAGGGCGTGCAATATCGATAACTTGAAGAACATCAGGTCCCCCGTACTGCGTAAATTGAATGGCTTTCATCTTATATCCCCCTCTTATTTCCCTTGAAATAGTGGCTTTCTTTTTTCTTTAAACGCAGATATTCCTTCTTGATGATCTCTTGTTTCTACCATAAGAACTTGCGTTAGTCTTTCTTGTTCAAGGACTTGTTCTAACGTTAAATGAAAGGAATCGTTGACAATTTTTTTCATTTTCCCATACGCTTTCGTTGGTCCTTGTGATAAGCGACTTGCAAAGGATGTGACCTCATCTTTCAGCTGATTTAACGATACTACACGGTTTAAAAAACCAGCTTTGTAAGCCGTATCGGCATCCATAGGCTCTCCTAAAAATAATAGTTCCTTCGCTCTATGGGGACCAACGACCTTTGTAAGAAAGTAAAGGCCTCCTCCGTCTGAAATCAATCCAACTTGAGAAAAGCTTAATACGAACCGACTTTCTTCTGACGCAATGATAAAGTCAGAGGCAAGAGCTAAATTAAAAGCCGCTCCTGCTGCAAATCCATGAACTGCTGAAATAATTGGCTTCTCTAGATTTTGCATCGCTAAAATACATTCATTTAAACGGCCGATATGTTCATAAACATCAGATCCGGATGCTTGACCCATCGTTTTTACATCGCCTCCGGCAGAAAACGAGCGTCCTGCTCCATTTAATATAACTACTTTAATAGACTCATCGCTTTGTGCCTGTTTTATTTCTGCTGTTAACTTTTCAATCATTTCTTCACTGAATGCATTTAAACGCTCCGGCCGATTTAACGTTAAAGATAAAATAGTCCCCTGCTTTTCTACTACTAAATCACTCATAATTTCAATTCCCTCCTCTTTAATTTGCATTAAACGATAAGCCACCCGCCATCTACTAATAAATCGCTTCCCGTCATATAAGATGCCTCTTCAGACGCTGCAAAAGCAATAACATTTGCAATTTCATCTGGTTTACCTACACGTTTTAAAGCCGTATTTTTTTCGATTGCCTTAGTGAAGCGCTCATTTTCAAGTCCAGGCTGCGTTAAAGGTGTTTCTACGAATCCAGGAGACACAGAGTTTACTCTGACTCCGTGGGGTGCTAACTCAAACGCCATTGCTTTTGTAAAGTTAATTAGACCAGCTTTAGCAGCGCTGTAGTGAGGAATTTGTGCCCCAGCTTTATGTCCTGAAAGAGAAGCGATGTTAACAATAGATCGATTTCCTCCTATTTCTTCAGTTAAAAAAGGAATCAAATGTTTTGTGACAAGAAATACGCTTGTTAAATTGACGTCCTGCACGTGTTTCCACTGTTCAAGCGTTGTTTCTTTGATTGTTGAATTAACTGATCCGCCTGCGTTATTAATTAATAAATGAATTTGTCCGTACTTTTCTTTTATAAACTCAGCCAGCTCTTTGACGTCTTCTTCTTTCGTTACATCAGCTGAGAAAATATCCGTGCATTTTCGTTCACACCGTGTGTCAATAGCCGATGCAGCCTGTACTAGTTTTTCTTTAGTTCGCCCGACAAGAATGAGGCGAGCTCCTTCTTTCGCCATTCTCTGAGCGGTCGCTTCTCCAATGCCGCTTCCAGCTCCTGTAATAACAGCTATTTGCCCTTCAAAACGCATAATATCCCTCCTTATACAACATATCGCCCGCTTTCGATAAATTCACGGGCGATGTCTCGATTGCGCGTGAACTCTCCTTCACTTTGCAAATCATTCATCCATTTTCCAATAATTGTGCGGTACTGTCGGTGTTTTTCACCCGTTAACATTCCGTTTATTAATTGTCGAGCCTGCTTTTCAATTTCAAAGAGTGTTTCACTAACAACCGTTGCTGTCAGCTTGCTTTTCAACTTTTCTTTTTCTTCTCCATTTTTGTTCACGGCTTTTTCCGCGCGCAGCACAGATGACTCTATGGCAAATAGTCCAACAGCAATTTCTGCGAGCTTCATCAGCGTTTCTTGTTCTTGTGCTAGATTGGCGTTAAACGTTTGGAATGCTGTTCCTAACAATGCAAGAAATAAATGTCTTGTGGTAATAACCGCCTGCTTTTCTCTTGCTAGAAGTTCATTTGAAGATATTTCCCACTGACCGCTCATCAATTCACTAACAGCATGTTCTACTTGTTTGCTCAGCTCTATTTCTCCTTTGTCTGCTTTTTTTAGAAGCTGAGTTGGAAGCAAAAGGCGATTGATTTCATTTGTACCTTCAAAAATACGATTGATGCGTGAGTCACGATATACTTGTTCTATTTTATATTCTTGAATAAACCCTGCGCCGCCATGAAGCTGCAGCGCTTCATCGGCAATTAAATCAAGCGTTTCCGATCCGTACACTTTACAAACTGAACATTCCATTGCAAATTCAGCCAGCTGTTTAGCTACTAACTTATGATTTTCACTTTCATATAAGCCACCAAGTGCCTCTTCTAGTAAACCAGCTGTACGGTACTGAATAGATTCAGATGCAAAAATACGAGCCGCCATTTTTGCTATTTTTTCTTTTGAAGCATTAAATTCCGCAATAGCTGTTTTAAACTGCTTGCGTTCTTTTGTATAAGCTAAAGCAAGTTCAAACGCATATTTCGCTGCACCCATACATGCAGAACCTAAGTTAAAACGTCCGAGGTTTAAGACGTTCAACGCAATCAAGTGACCTTTTCCTACTTGTCCAAGTACGTTCTCTACGGGTACTAAGCAATCTTCATAAATAACTGGACGAGTAGACGACCCTTTAATTCCCATTTTCTTTTCTTCTGGCCCGAGAGAGAGTCCTTCAAAACCTTTTTCTACAATAAAAGCGGTAAAATGTTCACCGTCTACTTTTGCATACGTGATGAACGTATCTGAAAAGGCAGCATTGGTAATGTACTGCTTCGTTCCATTTAATACATAATGTGTTTTTTCAGGATTTAATATGGCTTTTGTTTGGGCTGCAAGAGCATCAGAACCTGCTTCTGGCTCTGTCAAACAGTAGGCGCCAATATATTCCCCGCTTGCCAATTTAGGCAAGTATTTTTCTTTTTGCTCCTTGGTGCCAAAATACGTAATAGGAAGTGTCGCAATGCATGTATGATTAGAATGAGCGACTCCATATCCGCTTGTCCGGCCAATGATTTCACCGACGAGTCCTTTGCTTACTTTATCAAGACCTAGTCCTCCATATGTTTCTGGAATACTGTGAGCAAGAAGTCCAAGCTCGCCTGCTTTATGCATCAATTCTACTACTTTATTAAAATCCTGCTGCTCAATGTCATTATGGTAAGGGTCTACTTCTTTTTCAATAAACTGCTTTGCTGTCTGAGCAATCATACGGTGCTCATCCGTTAAGTCTTCGGGTGTATAAACGTGATGCGTAGATGTTTTTTTCAGTAAAAATGATCCGCCTTTTGCTTCGGTTTTCATTTCAGACATATCGTTTCCTCCCCGTTTACTAGCTTTTTTTTCACTACCTTAGGAACTACGGAATAGACGTTTTTCCGGCTTACAAAGCCAATTTCGTCTAGAAAGCCATACTGAGTGAGCATTTCCCCTACGGCTGAGCGCTTTAATATTTCAACAGGTGAATGCTCATAAGCCTCATATAAAAGCAGTGCGGCTTTTGCAGCATCCGTTAAATGAAATGTTTTTAGTTGCAGCAAACAGCTTATGAAGTACCCCGCTCCATATAAATCTTCTAGACAGAAGCGATCGGATGAACCTGAACAAACCAATAAAACAGTTTCATCTTGACTTGGTTGACAAACAGCATTCGCAACCGCTTCTCCGTTTAACAGTGAAGCTGCATATACATGTTTCGCTTTCTCGGCGTTATGGATGGCTACCGTTCCATTAGTGGTAGACAAAATAACTGCTTTATTTTGAACATGCTCCTTTAACGTGCTGGGGTTTGGATCAAAAAAGCCTTCGATCGTTTTCCCTCTATATTCGCCTACAAGCGCAATTTCATCAGGCTTATACGTTTCTGCTTTTTTACGCGCTTCTTCTTCATTTTTTACTGGAATAACTTCTATTGCTCCTTGCTGTAAAGCAGCCGCAATTGTTGATGTAGCTAATAAGACATCAAATATAACAACCGTTTTTCCTTCTAGCTTTTTGGCAAGAAGCTCTTCTTTTTTGAGTATTACGTGAACTTTTCCTTTCATATATGTCCTCGTTCTGTGTGCAGAGCATGAATAATTAGTGTTTTTACATAATCTCCAAATTGTGAAAACCGTTTATCATTTGTTTGGCCTTTTTTATAACGGTAATAAATTTGCTGACAAATGACAGCAAGTTTGAAGTACGCAAATTTTAGGTAAAAGTCAATATGTGAAACATCCCGTCCGCTTTTTTTAGCGTATGCTTCTACAAAATCTCGACGGGAATAAAAGCTTTTTTGCACAGTAACAGGTGGATTTCCAAGTCCTCTTTTCAAAAGTTCAGGATCGCTGTCTTCCATCCAGTAGCTCAGCGCCACTCCCAAATCAGCAAGCGGGTCTCCAACGGTTGTCATTTCCCAGTCAAATAATCCTACAATTTTATTTCCATCCGGTGAAAATAACGTATTGTTAAGCTTATAATCATAGTGAATAATGGTCGAATGCTGTGTAGTGGGGATGTGTGTGGTCAACCATTTTTTTAGGGCTTCTACTTCCGGTATGTCACTTGTTTTTGATTTTTCATAACGATGAATCCAGCCGTGTACCTGACGTTCTAAAAATCCTTCGGGCTTGCTGATTTTTTCAAGAAGCGTGCCTTTGTAAGGAACATCATGAAGTTGAACAAGGACATCCACCATTTGTTCTGAGATACAACGGCAAAGTTCGTTAGTTCCTTTCACGTCTTCTGGAAACGCTGTGTCGATGAGAATACCGTGCTTTCTCTCCATTAAAAAAAAGGATTTCCCAACCACCGTCTCATCTTCACAAAACACATACGGCCTAGGAGCGAGAGGGAAAGACTTCGATAAAACAGATAAAATCTTGTATTCTCTTTGCATGTCATGCGCTTTTGGCGCAACTGGCCCAAAGGGAGGGCGTCTCAACACCGCCTCCCACTCTCCGACTGAAAGAGCGTAGGTTAAATTGGACGCACCTGATCCAAATTGCTTGATTAAAAGAGGCTCTGTAGGTAAATCAGGAACCGAAACACGGAGAAACTGATGCAGTTTTTCCGTGTTTAATTCCTCTCCTTTTCGTACAGGAATGATTTGTGACATTCTTTTACCACCTGCTTTTTTATAGTTAAACAGCTACTTTATAATTCATCAAAAACTGCTTAATGTCCGCTGGAATAGAAACGCTTTTTTGTGCATCAAAATCAAAGTACACGATGACAGCTTCTCCTTTAGCAATCAGCGATCCCGTCTTGCTGTCGGTAATTTCATGTCCAATTGTAAAGCTTTTATTGCCGACATTAGATACAAAGGTTTTAATCATTAGCACTTGATTAAAATAACCTTGCGCAACAAAATCACATTTAGTAGACGCTAAAATATACTCCCACTTTTCTGTATGCATGGATGCTCCCATTTCTTCAAAAAAAGCAATCCGGGCCTCTTCTAAATAAATGAAATAGCTCGTATTGTTAATGTGACCGAGTGCGTCTGTTTCGCAAAAGCGCACTTTGACCTGTGTTTCATACATGATCTTCTCCTCCTTTACTTATGTGAAAAAACAGCGGGACGCTTTTCAATAAATGCTGATACTCCTTCTTTAATATCTTCTGTTTGAAAGACTTCTTCAAACAGCTCTGCCTCAAGTTCAAGACCTTCAGATAATGTACGATTTATTCCTTCGTTTACCGCTGTCTTAATTCGAGAAAGTGACGGAAGAGAGTGACGGTTAAATTTCTTAGCCAGCTCTTTTGCTTTTTCGAGCCCTTTTCCTTTAGGCATGACATGATTGACAAAGCCTGCATGAAGCGCTTCTTCTGCAGAAACAGGACTGCCGGCAAACATCCACTCTTTAGCTTTAGAAACGCCGATTACGCGTGGAAGACGCTGAGTTCCGCCGCCTCCAGGAAACAATCCGAGCTTCACTTCCGGAAGACCGATTTGAGCATGTTCTTCGGCAATGCGTATATCAGCGGTTAGTGAAAGTTCGCATCCTCCTCCAAACGTTAAACCGTTTAACACGACAATTGTTGGTTTTTCAATGTTTTCAAGTTTTTGCAAAACACGATGGGTTTTCATAAACTCTTCTTTAATGCCGCTTTGCCCCATTAACTGAGGAAACTCTTTAATATCAGCTCCAGCCATAAACGCCCGCTCGCCCGCTCCTGTTAAAATGATTGTAATTACATCCGGATCTTTACTAAGCTCTTCATACGTTTCTTCAAGCTGCTGCACAACAGTCTGGCTCATTACATTTAAAGGCGGGTTATCAATGGTTACAATTGCCGTTTTCTCCTCTTTTTCAACACGTACAAATTTTTTCATCATTACTTCACTCCTTGTGTGTGGTATGTGTAAAAACCTTTTCCTGTTTTGCGTCCAAGCTCGCCTTTTTGAACTTTTTCTTCAATGCACGCAGCTGGCTTGTCCTCTGGATCCCCCGTTTCGCTATAGCGCTGCTGCATCACAAAATATCCGACGTCAATTCCCGAGAGATCCATCAATTCAAAAGGACCGATCGGGTGATTGAGCGCTTTTTTGCAAATCGTATCAATGTCTTCAAAATTTGCGTATCCATTTTCGTAAAGGAAAACGGCTTCTTTTTGCAACGCTCCTAAAATTCGATTGGCAATAAAACCTGAGATTTCTTTTTTCAGAAGGACTGCTGTACGATTAATTTGCTTGCAAACTTCCATTGTCGTTTGAGCTGTTTTTTCACTTGTCTTTTCACTCATCACAACTTCTACGCAGTCCATTACAAGGGGAGGAAAAAAGAAATGCATGTTAACGATTTGCTCTGGACGGTTTGTTGCACTTGCAATAAGCGAGTTAACAATTGTTGAACTATTCGATGCTAAAATGGCGTGACTTGGTGCGTACTCATCTATTTCTTTAAAGACACTTTGTTTTACATCTAACTTTTCTACCACAGCTTCAATTACAAAATCAGCATTTGAAACCGCTTCCTTTAATGTGTTTGTAAAAGACAATCTTCGAAATGCGGCTTCTTTAGCCTCAGAAGAGATTTTTCCTTTATGAACCCACTTGCCTATAATCGCTTCCAGCTTATTTTTTGCATCAATGAGTGATTGTTCATTCATATCTTGAATAATTGTTTCATATCCTCCAAGTGCACAAAGCATACCGATCTGATGTCCCATTTGTCCTGCTCCAATAACAGCAATACGCTGTATGTCTTTACTATTCATGTTATAGCCTCCTTTTAATATAAAAGGAGAGAAAGAGCTTATACTTTCCCGCCTTTTACGAGCACTGTCTAGCCTATCAGCTACTGTGACTGAATACCTTTCACCAGCATCTTATAAAAAATAGCCGCAACTTCTCGATCTGATTTTTCTCCATCCGCCTGAAACCAAAAATAGCTCCAATTTGTCATTCCTAATATGCCTAGCGTCACGATATCTGAAGGCAAATCTGAACGGAACTGCCCTGCTTCTATTCCTTTTTCAATAATTTCTTGTACGTTTTCTTTAAAACGATCGCGCTTTGGAATGATTTGTTCTAAGTGTTCTTCACTCAAATGACGCATCTCTCTAAAAAACACTTTAGCTCGAAGACCTTCTTTCTCAATATCATGAACAAGTTTAAAAATAATGCTGTGAAGCTTTTCTGGATAAGATGTTGTCTTATCTGCAAGAATCGTCTCTTGGTTTTCTATTAATCTTTCAATATATTGAAGGTGAATATCCATTAAAAGCTCTTGTTTGCTTTTAAAATAATAATAAAACGTTCCTTTTGTGACGTTTAATTCATTTACAATATCTTGAATAGACGTTTCTTTGAAACCTTTTTGAGCAAAAAGCTGAATGCTTCGTTCCATCATCAAATCTTTCATCGTCAAACCCTCTCTGTCTTTTCTCATTTTCACAAATTATACCATGGCTTAGAGGGAGCTTTTGAAAAAGTTTGTTTATGTTCAGCTTATTTACATCGTTTCTTTCACCACTTCTTCTCGTAGTGCCCGTCGTAAAATTTTCCCTACATTGGTCTTAGGAAGCTCAGCGCGAAACTCAAAGATTCGCGGAATTTTGTAAGCGGCAAGGTGATGTCGACAATAAGAAGTAAGCTCTTCTTCGGAAAGAGATTTCCCTTCTTTCACTACCAAAATCGCTTTAATCGTTTCTCCTCTGTAAGGGTGCGGCACACCAATTACAACGGCTTCTTTAATGTGGCTGTGTTCATATAAGACTTCTTCAATATCTCGAGGATACACATTAAAACCACTCGCAATAATCATATCTTTTTTGCGATCAACAATGGATAAATACCCGTCTTCATCTATCTGTCCAATGTCTCCTGTGTACAGCCAGCCGTTTCTAAGCGCGTGAGCCGTCTCTTCAGGTTGATTCCAATAGCCCTTCATAACTTGAGGGCCTTTAATCACTATTTCTCCAAGCTCTTCTCTTGGCAGTTCTTTTGTTCCGGTAGCCACGTCTACAATTTTATAAGCAGTTTGCGGAACGCCAAGTCCGACTGTACCTGGCTTTCTCTCACAAAACGGCAGGTTACAATGCGTGACAGGGGATGCTTCTGATAAGCCGTACCCTTCTAACACTTTAGCACCCGTTTTTCGTTCGAACTCTTTCATCAGCTCAATAGGCATCGGCGCACTGCCGCTGTTGCAGATGCGAATACTTTCGATGTTGTATTCTTCTGCCCGCGGATGATTTGTAATAGCAACATACATAGTTGGCACGCCAGGAAAAATACTAGGCTGCTCTTTTTTTATTGTATTTAGTACTTCTTCCAAATCAAAACGCGGCAATAGCAATATTTCATTTCCGCAAAGAATCGATAAATGCATACAGGAAGTCATGCCAAATACGTGAAATAATGGAATAACGGTTAAGCATTTTTCTTTTCCTAATTCAATATCATGCTTAAATATTTCGTATGATTGAACTGCGTTTGTGTAAATGTTTGTATGTGTAAGCATCGCACCTTTAGATGGTCCGGTCGTTCCTCCCGTATACTGAAGAACAGCGATATCGTGTCCTGGA
This sequence comes from Bacillus sp. ILBB4, assembly GCF_035064545.1. NCBI lineage: Bacteria > Bacillati > Bacillota > Bacilli > Caryophanales > Bacillaceae > Bacillus > Bacillus sp. ILBB4. Next base: position 265,174 of record NZ_JAIQVD010000004.1, read on the forward strand.
TGGATGACCGGCTGATTAAATTCATGCTTGATGGTTAAAAAATCTAGGAAGGAAAGGTCTGGTGATGTAGGAACAAAAGGTTTTTGCAAGCTGACAGTTATCGCTTCTTCTATATCAACGCGGTTTCTTATCTCTTGAAGTCTCGTATAAAAATCATCGAGCAGAATTATTTTTTTTGCCCCGGAATCGTTTAAAATATGCTCTAGCTCTTGTTCGACAAGCATAGGGTTGACCTGAGTCACAATGCCGCCCGCTGCTACAATGCCGAAATAGCTTATTATATATTGCGGACAGTTTGGCAGCATAATTGCTACACGATCTCCTTTTTTAATCCCTTTTTTCTGTAGTGCTCCTGCAAATACGCGAACTGAGTGATACAGCTCCTGGTACGTTAACGTATGCTGATACATGCGCGTTGCCGTGTGAGCAGGATAACGTTCGGCTGTTTCTTTCAGCATATCAAATAGTGAAGTATCTTCGATGTGAATGTCATGAGTGTAAGCTTCTGGATAAGGTGTAAACCATTTTTTAACGTCTTCCATCAAGTTACTCCTTTCTTATTCACATAGCATGAACTCCACCGTCTACTGTCAGAATATCTCCCGTAATATAATTAGACGCCGCAGAAGCAAGAAAAACAGCCGCTCCTTTTAAATCAGCTTCGGAGCCAAAGCGTTTTAAAGGGGTTTGACTCAGAAAATAACCTTTACCTTGTTCCATAATCGCACCTGACATTTTAGTAGGGAAAAATCCCGGCGCAATCGCATTAACTTGAATATTATGCTGTCCCCATTTGACAGCTAAATCTTTCGTAAACGTAATGACCGCTCCTTTACTCGTGTTGTACCCGATTGTATCCATGTACTGAGGATCTGTTCCTCCAAGACCGGCAATTGAAGCAATGTTAATAATCTTGCCAGCTTTTTGTTTAATCATTTCTTTTCCAGCTTCTTGGGACATTAAAAACGTTCCTGTAACATTAATATTCATCACTTTTTGCCATGCTTCAAGAGGCATTTCTTCAACTGGAGCACCCCACGTAGCTCCGCTGTTATTAATTAAAATATCAATACGTCCAAATTTTTCAATCGTTTGATGCACGACATTTTTAATATCTTCAGGCTGACTGATGTCGCATGCTAAAGCGAGGGTTTTTACGCCTGTAGTGGCCAATCGATCGGCCACTTGCTGACATGCTTCTTTTTTTCTCGAACATAGAACAATATTTGCCCCTGCCTCTGCAAGCCCTTCTGCCATTTGTTCTCCTAATCCTCTACCTCCGCCGGTAATAATAGCTGTTTTCCCAGTTAAATCAAACAAATCCTTTATGTGCATATGTTGCCTCCTTTTCTTGATAGGATTTTAATTCAAGTCTTGCAAGCTGAGCTTTGTGCACTTCGTCTGGACCATCAGCGAGGCGAAGAGTGCGGGCATTTGCCCAAAGTGCCGCAAGCGGCGTGTCTTCTGAAACACCTGCTGCTCCAAATGCTTGAATAGCACGATCAATGACTTTTAAAGCCATAGCAGGAGCCATTACTTTAATCATAGCAATTTCTTTCCGCGCTTTTTTATTTCCAACTGTGTCCATCATATAAGCAGCTTTTAATGTTAATAAGCGAGCTTGCTCAATTTCAATACGCGATTCTGCCACCCATTCTTGAATAACCCCTTGCTGGGAAAGCAACTTATTAAAAGTAGAACGATTTTGAATACGCTTACATAATTCTTCAAGCGCTCTTTCCGCTGCTCCTATTAGCCGCATGCAGTGATGAATACGTCCAGGACCCAATCTGCCTTGAGCGATAGCAAATCCTTTGCCTTCGCCTAAAAGCATATTAGACGCTGGCACACGCACATTGTCATAATGAATTTCAGCATGTCCATGAGGAGCGTGATCGTATCCAAAGACTGGCAGCATTCGTTCAATTTTAACTCCTGGAGTATTTAATGGAACTAGAATCATAGACTGCTGTTCATATTTAGATGCGGTAAAATCGCTTTTTCCCATGACAATAGCAATTTTGCAACGAGGATCTCCCGCACCTGAAGACCACCATTTTCTTCCATTTATTACATATTCATTGCCTTCTCTTACAATACTGCACTGAATGTTTGTGGCATCAGAAGAACCTACATCTGGTTCTGTCATAGAAAAGCAGGAGCGAATGTCTCCATTTAACAGCGGCTTTAACCATTTTTCTTTCTGTTCGGACGTTCCGTATCGAACCAGTACTTCCATATTGCCGGTGTCAGGAGCTCCGCAATTAAAAGCTTCTGGTCCAATAATAGAACGGCCCATAATTTCGCAAAGAGGGGCATATTCGACATTTGTTAGACCCGCTCCGTATTCGCTTTCTGGCAAAAATAAGTTCCATAATCCAGCTTGCTTTGCTTTTTCTTTTAACTCTTCCATGATCGGAGGAACAGCTGACCATCTAGATGGCTGTTCATTCAGCTGTTGTTCGTATAGCCGTTCATTTGGGTAAATATGCTCTTCCATAAAAGAGGTCAATTCTTTTTGCAGCTTCACTACTTTATCAGAGTAAGAAAAATACACGGTAGTCCCTCGCTTTCATTTACTTACTAACCGGTTGGTATGTTACATATTCAATCATAAATGAAGGGAAATAATTCAGCAAGACATTTTTAGAAAAATTCTAAATATTATATTATTTAAAAATAAAAAAAGAGAGGTTTTAACCTCTCTTTTTACGCGGATGTCATTTCCTCAAATACGGCTGATACCTTTTCAAACTCATCGTCATCTTCAATTGAAGACCATTCACCATCATCTTCAATTTTCAAAAAGAAAACATCAATTTCTTCTTCTGTTTCAATTAAAACTTCTTCCACAAACGCAACAGCAATATAATCGTGCCCTTCAATCGTCATTTTTCCAAGCACTTCAATATCTTGCTCTTGATCATTTTCATCTAAAATTGTAAAAATCTCTCCCGTTTCAATGCGTTCCATCTTATTCCCTCCTATTTTAATCTCATTATTCGTTCACTAACATGTATTCCCCTTTAGAAAAGGTTTCATGCTTATAAAAGTAGAATCTACTTTTTAAAAGGCAAAAGAATGTCTACGGTAGTTCCTTTTCCAAGTTCACTTACAAAGTTAATTTCTCCTCTATGTTCTCGAATGATCTTATAACACACCATCAGTCCAAGCCCCGTTCCTTTCTCTTTGGTACTATAAAAAGGCTTTCCTAAATGCTGCATTCTTTCCTGCGTGATGCCTGGCCCCTCGTCGCTAAACCGGACAACAAGGTTCTCCTGATTAAATCTTTTTAGTTGAATCGTTACGGTTCCTCCACTTGGCATAGATTCGACTGCATTTTTAAATATATTGCTAAACACCTGTTTCAACTGATTTTCTTCGCATAATACGAGAGGAAGATGAAGATCAATTTCTTTTTTTACGTGAATTTTCTCCGTAATCCCCTGCACCTCAGCTAGCTTTAAAGTATTCTCTAAAATATCTTGGACATGTTTGTCCCTGTAGGTTTTCGCCTGAGGCTTTGCAAGACTCAAGAACTCATCAGTAATCAATTCAATTCTATCTAACTCATGATTTATCATTTCTACATAGTAAGGCTGACCGCTCGTTTCTTTTAATAACTGCATAAATCCTTTTACCGCCGTCAGAGGGTTTCGAATTTCGTGAGCTATGCCAGCTGCTAATTGTCCGACTAAGGAAAGCTGAGCGGATTCACGCAGCAATTTTTCAGTTTTTTTACGTTCTGTAATATCACGAAACAAAACTTGAATGGCCTGCTTTCCCATATAGGGAATAGGAAAAGCAATGGTTTCGGCATCAATCGTATGACCGTCTTTATGAATAAACTTCTCTTCCTGTAGGTCTACAGATTTATTTTCTGTTTTCATTCGATAAATTCGCTGTTTTACCACATCATAGTAATCAGGGTGAACAAACTGATAAACACACGCTCCTAATACGTCTTGAGGACTTTTGTATCCTAGCGCTTTGGCTCCTGCAGGGTTGATGTAATCAATTTTCCCTTCACTATGAACGATAATCGCTTCCGGCGATAACTCAATCAAGCTTCGGTAGCGTTCTTCGCTTTCTTTTAAAGCCGTTTCAGCCTGCTTTCGTGATGTTATATCTCGATAGACAAAAGCAATGCATAGCGGCCAATCATTCATATTTTCAACGCGGAATAGTGTGACGCTTACATTAATTAAATGACCGTCTTTATGCTGTCTGACCGTCTCAAATTCCGTTTTCGATTCCCCTGATTGAATGGTCTTATGAAGTTCGCACACTGGCTCCTTTAAAAACGAAGGTATAATTGGAAGAGGCTTTTGATAAATTTCTTCAAACGTCCAGCCAAATGTATTCTCAAACGCAGGGTTCACTTGAAGCGTTTTACCTTCTAAGTCAACGACAGCAACAGCATCTGCGTTATGATAAATAAAAGGCTGAATCTGTTCTTTCTTCTCCTGATAACTAGTTATATTCACGCAATGCCCCATAATTTCAGGCTTTTCTGTGTAAGATAAAGGGGTTAAGTTTACTACATAGCGTTTATCATTTATTTGAAGCTCGTACATAAGCTTTTTCTTTTTGTTTAGTGCTTCGAAAAAATGCTCATACGAGACCCATTCTTCTAGAGGTATTTTTTGCTCATGAACGCTTTCACCTTGATACATACTGTAAACAAGATGGTCATCTTTTTGTTTGTAAGCAAATATGATTCCTAGCGCCTCAGCTGAATGATTTTCTGCATGTAATCGGACTATTTTTTTATTTTCGTTCATCGTTCGTATTTACCTACCCCTCACTAGCATCTTTCCTACTCGTTCTAATTCTCTTAATTTTACATGAGGATTTTAGAATTTACTAGATAAAGAAGCGGATATTTTCCATTCACTCACATAAAAAAACGCCTGTAAAGGCGCTTTTTTATGTGAATATGAATTACTTTGAATGATGCATTTTATGACAGTGTCGCTTCGGAACAAAACCATTTTTCTCCATATGCTGATAGCGATTTTCCATATGTGAAGAAATGTTTTGACTCTCCGTTTTGCTTAGCACACCGTACTCCACATATTTTGAAAGTATTTCTTTCTTTTTTGCTAGCATTTCTTTGTACAGCACGGACAATTCCTGCTTTTGCTGAGACGTTAGCTGCACGTCTTTTGTTTCTGGCTGAGGATTGTTTTCTGCTAATACAGGCGTCGCGCTCATAAATAAAAAAGCTGCTGCTGCACTTATCATAATCTTTCGCAAACAATCTACTTCCTTTCATCATATAGTAGTTATAGTTTACGAACTTCTATTTGTTTTCATTCATTCTGTTTGCTTAAGACTCGATAGCTCCTCCTACATCATAGTCGCTAAGATCAATTTCCATTTCCATTTCAAGTGCTAATTTAGCAAGCTCTGAACCAAGATAAGGACCCGACGTTAAGCCTGAAGCTCCGAGACCATTCGCTACTAGTATTCCTTCGTAAGCCGGAAGAGTTCCAATGACTGGCAAGAAGCCTGGAGTAAATGGTCGAAACCCTACCCTTGTTTCTAAGACTGTGCTTTCTGTTAAGCCGGGAGCAATTGATAAGGCCTTTGAAAAAATCTCATGAAGCCCCCCAACAGTTACTCTCAAGTCATAACCCGTGTCGTTTTCATGTGTTGCTCCAATGACAATTTGACCTTGTTCAAATGAAAGAATATATTGGTCGCTTGGAGGCATCACAACGGGCCAGTCTTTTGTATCTACATCAGGGAGATGCAAGTGGACAATTTGTGCTTTTTGAAAGCTTGCTAAAAATTTCACTCCAAGAGGCTCTAGTAATTGATTTGCCCACGCTCCTGCTGTTACGATTGTTGTACTTGCTAGAAGGGTTTGTCCATTTACGGAAACGCCCGTTACTTGATTATTTTCATAAAGTAGTTCTGCGTTTCCTTCTATTATTTTTGCACCGTTTTTCTTCGCTGCATTCACAAGTGCGTTTCGAAGAGCTCTTCCGTTAACGCGAGCGGCTCCACTAATATGAACTGAACTGTATTCTTTCGAAAGAACGGGAAACAAAGCCTGTGTTTCTTTAGCGGATAAACGTGTAATCTCGCCTATTTCGGGAGCTTCTTCCCGACGCTTATATGCTCTTTCTTCCATTTTTTTAAGCTTTTGCTCATCAGTATGTAAGCTAATTGCTCCTACTCGCTTATATCCCGTATCCGTTTCTCCATCTTCTTCTAAGTGCTGAATTAATGTTCGATAGTACTTGGCGCCGCCTTTTGCTAAGCGGTACCATGCTTTATTTCGACGCTGCGAAAGCCATGGACAAACAATTCCTGCTGCTGCATCAGTAGCTTGACCCGCATCCTTGCGATCTATCAATGTCACATCTGCTCCTGCTTTTGCTAAATGATATGCTGTAGAAGCTCCAAGTATCCCAGCTCCAACTACGATGTATGTTTTCATACCAAAACACCCTTTTCTTTCTTCTAGTATTCTTATGCCATTATGTACGCAATTTTAGCATAGCAAAAAAAGAAGTCACATACTAGGTGAAGCTATTTTGAGCTTATTTTTGAGTCTTGCTGAATTTGACGTATTGCTCCTTTCATTTAAGCTCCTTTACCAAGACTATAGCAGGATGAAGCGAAACATAAATAGTGATAGTACATTTTTAACGCTTTTCTATTATAGGTTCTGAATAAAAAGATAAAAGAATAAAACCACTATAATATGTAAATAAAAAGAAATAACCATTATTTTAAGGAGAGCGTATGCAATCTTCATTTGTATTATTTTTCATCATTCTTGGTTTACTATTTGGCAAGTGGCGGAGATATCAAGAATACTATCCTACTTTGTTGTTTTGGATCACGGGGAATTTGCTTTATGAAGTGCTGCTGTTTCATCACCGCGTATGGGTATTTCACCCTGTTGGTATTGATCACCTTTTTCTACCCGATCACCTAATGGTTTCCCTTGGAATAACCTTAATTATTTATCCGTTTGTTATACCGGTTTTTTTAGGAAGGCTGCCGTTGCATGTAAGCGGCCGGCTGTGGTGGATTCTTTTGTGGGCGCTTTTATTTACTGTGATTGAGTTCATTGCTTATGTTAATCACAGTATCACTCATCATTATGGATGGTCGCTGCTGTGTTCTTTTCTCTTCAATGTTGTCACGTTCTCACTTTTAATCATTCATCAGAAGACAGCACTGGCTGCTTGGATTCTATCTGGAAGCTTTATAGCTTTTTTATTTATTTTTTTTGATATTCCTATGCCTTAACTTTTCATTGACTAGACAGAGGAAAAGGAAATATAATAGGAGTTACATTTAAATATAATTTTCCTCTCTGAGAATAGAGGTGCATGAAATCAAGAGTCACTTATTAGAGACTAATGGAGTCTGTGAAGATAAGTAAAAGGGATTTCGTGCCGAAGTATATAGACATCCATTGTGTTCATATACTGGTTCAGTATTGAATAAATGCTGAGCTGTCACAAACCATTTGGTTTGTGGAGAGCTATTGAAGAGATGTTGATGCCTAGAATGTAATAATACTTTATTATTATGAAACCAAGACGCGTGAACATCACTTCACGGGTCTTTTTTGTGTTTTTCTATTGATCATCAAAGTTATAGTTGAATGATTTAAATGGAGGGATATGGATTATGTACTTACATGGAACGAGTAAAATTAACAGCAGCAATCATTTAGAAATTGGGCAGTGCGATACGGTCGAACTGAAAAAACAATACGGCACTCCCCTATACATCTACGATCAAGAATTAATTGAGACGAAATGCCAGGCCTTCCATTCAGCCTTCCAAAGAAGTGGATTTTCATATCAAATAGCCTATGCAGGGAAAGCCTTTCTTTGTATGGAAATGGCTAATCTTTTAACGAAGCTTGATATGTCATTAGATGTGGTCTCAGGAGGGGAATTATTTACAGCTCTTGAAGCGGGATATCCAGCTGAACGCATTCATTTTCACGGAAATAACAAAACGATTGAAGAAATTGAAATGGCTCTTAATGCGAATATCGGCTGCTTTGTTGTGGATAACTTCACCGAACTTGAAGTTTTGCATGCCTTAGCAGCTGAGCGCAAACAGAAAGCATCTATTCTTCTCCGTGTTACTCCAGGGATTGAAGCCCATACACACGAATATATTATGACCGGACAAGAAGACTCAAAGTTTGGATTTGGTCTTTCCAATGACCAAGCCATGAAAGCGGTAAGTTCTGCATTAGAAAAGCCTTATTATAATCTTTTAGGCATTCATTGTCATATTGGTTCGCAAATTTTTGAAGTAGATGGTTTTTCTCGCGCTATTGATATTTTAACTGATTTCTTATTCAATATTCGTGATAAAATGGACTTTGAAGTAAAAGTTTTAAACGTAGGTGGTGGTTTTGGTATTCGTTATACCGAAAGCGATTCTCCTCTTCCAGTTGAGTATTATGTAGATGCACTGACAGAAAAGCTAAGCCGTACGTTAACGGAACAAAATTATACTCTTCCGGAAGTCTGGATTGAGCCTGGAAGAAGCATCGTAGGAGAAGCGGGTACAACGCTTTATACAATTGGCTCAACGAAAGAGATTCCAGGTGTACGCAAATACGTGGGAATTGACGGGGGTATGACCGATAATATTCGTCCTGCTTTGTATGATGCAAAGCATGAAGCTGTCTTGGCTAATAGAGTGACGGATAAAAAAGATGAAACGGTATCGATTGCGGGGAAATGCTGTGAATCAGGAGATATGCTTATTTGGGATATCGATTTACCGCGCGTTAATCAAGGAGATTTATTAGCAGTTTCCTCTACAGGTGCCTACAACTATTCAATGGCTAGCAATTACAACCGCATTCCGCGCCCTGCTGTTGTATTTGTAAAAAATGGAGAAGCTCGTCTTGCTGTGGAGCGAGAAACATACGAAGATTTGGTGCGAAAAGATGTAAAGCCAGTCGTTACTACGTATGCAATGAGCAAATGATAGCTGTTCTTGCGTAGTAAAGAAGCTATTGTTGTTTGGAGGAAATATAACTATGGTTTTAAGTGTATTTAAAACGTACAGATCATCGCTTATTCTGCTTCTCGCTATTTTAATTGGCGGGATAGCAGGATATGCTATCGGGCCCGATGTAGCAGTCGTAAAGCCCTTTGGTGATTTGTTTCTTAATTTAATGTTCATGATTATCGTTCCCCTTGTCTTTTTTAGTGTGGCTTCGGCAATTGCAAACATGAACGAAATGAAACGTCTCGGTAAAATTATGCTAGGTATCGCCGTTGTGTTTATCGCTACTGCTGCTGTTTCAGCTGTTCTAGGCTTTTTAGGCGCGTCACTTTACAATCCGCTGCACAACGTAGATACTTCTGCGATTAAAGAATTAATGGGTGACAGTGAAAATACAGCTGAAAAAATGACGCTTTTAACTCAGCTTGTTAGTACCTTTACTGTACCTGATTTTGTTCAGTTATTTTCGAAAGAGCATATTTTACAATTAATTGTCTTTGCCGTCATTTTCGGTATTGCTACAACGATGGCCGGTGAAAAAGGACAGCCTATGGCGAAATTCCTGACTTCGGGTCAAGAAGTATCGATGAAGGTTGTTAAAATTGTGATGTACTATGCTCCAATTGGTTTAGGGTGCTATTTTGCTACTGTAGTAGGAGAACTAGGACCAAAGATCTTACAAGGGTACGCTAGAGCATTTATTCTTTATTTATTAATTGCAATCGTTTACTATTTCGGCTTCTTTACGCTATACGCATGGATTGCTGGCGGTAAAGCAGGAATTAAACTGTTCTGGAAAAATGCAGCTGCTCCTTCTATCACCGCTATTGCTACCTGTTCTTCTGCTGCATCTATTCCAGTCAATTTAGATGCAACAAAGAAAATGGGTGTGCCACTTGATATTGCTGAAACGGTGATTCCATTAGGAGCAAACACGCATAAAGATGGTTCTGTTATTGGCGGTATTCTAAAAATTGTTTTCTTATTCAGTTTGTTTGGAAAAGATATGACCTCTGCTACGAGCATTTTGAGTATTTTAGGTGTAGCCTTTTTAGTTGGAGCTGTAATGGGAGCAATCCCTGGAGGCGGTATGATTGGCGAAATGTTAATTATTACGATTTATGGATTTTCGCCAGAAGTTCTGCCCATTATTGCGGTCATTTCCACGATTATTGACGCCCCTGCTACCCTGTTAAATAGTACAGGAAATACAGTAACAGCAATGCTGGTTACAAGGTTTACAGAAGGAAAAGACTGGATTAACAAAATTATCACCACCGATAAAGTCGCCTAGTAAAAAAGCAAAGGGAACAGTCTTAGTGACTCTCCCTTTGCTTTTTTCGTGTGCAGTAATATCGATAGAGGTGTATAAAGTCTGTAAATACGCACATTCTATAGGTATGTTTCATAACCAGACTGGAGGTGTCGTCTAATGAGTAACGCTGCAGGAGGTTCAAAGAAGAATCAACCGAATGATGCAAATCACGTAAGTGCAGAAACAAAAGCTCATCAAAAACGTCTCACTGAACAAAACAAACAAGAGCATCAGGCTGAAGAGCGAAAATAAAATTACGTCAAAGAACGCAGGGCCTGTGCCAAACGTTCTTTGACGTAATTTTATTTTTAGAGAGAGCTTCATACCGTCACTCGTTATAGGTCTATCGTACAACCTCCTTTCGAACTTTTACATATTCTATTAGTAGGTTTATAAAAGGAGGAATGGTATGATGTTTTCCTGGCTAGAGATTACAACCGCAGCATTTGGACTTTCAGTTGTTTTAATCAGTTTTGCATTTTTGCCCGCACGCACATGCAAAAATCTTTATATCCCCCATCAGCTAATAGCAAAATCTATGTTTCTCTATAAAAAAATTATTCGTTTTATAAATCAATTTCGACGGAAACTTTAGTTCATTTCCTTTCCTTGTTTTTATTCATTGGATATAATCAGCACATTTACAGTAAATAATTTAATGGTTAAAATAAAGAGTAAAGAAAAAGGATAAGCAGTTTGCAGAAATGGAGTTTCACATGGAAATCAGAGACTTAGAATATTTTATAGAGGTAGCGAATCATAAAAATTTTACAAAGGCAGCGCTGCAAGTTCATTTGTCACAAACGGCTTTAAGTAAAGCCGTCAAAAAAGTAGAAAATGAACTAGGATTTGAGCTTCTTGATCGTTCAACAAGAGAATTAAAGCTAACCGATGCAGGAGAAGTCGTGTATCATCAGGCAACTAAAGCTCTGTCGGTGTTAAAAGACATGCCTCACTTGTTGGGAGATTTAGTGAACTTGCAAACAGGGCAAATCAAGATGGGAGTCCCTCCGCTCATCGGGACCTTGTTTTTCCCGAAGATTGCAAAAGCATTTAATGAACAATACCCTAAAGTATCTCTAGAGCTTATTGAATTTGGAGCAAAAAAAATTGAAGCACTTGTGGAAGAGGCTGGTGTAGATATGGGGATTGTTATGCTTCCTCTCACAAGCGTTCATGATGAACATTTTCACGTATACCCGTTCCTTAAGGAGAGATTCCTTTTATACGCGCATAAAAACCATCCTTTAGCGAAACGTTCTTCCGTCTGGATGAAAGAATTGGAGCATGAAAAATTCATTATGTTCAGTGAAGAATTTACGCTGCACGACCGGTTAATTCAAGATGCTTTAAAATCAGGCTTTGTGCCTTCTATAGCGTATAAAAGTTCTCAATGGGATTTAATTATTGAATTAACAGCGGCAGAACTAGGTATTGCTATTTTACCCGAATCGCTTTATGCCAAAGTGAAAGATCCCAATATTACTACCGTACCTATTGCAGATCCTGAAATGATGTGGGAACTTGGAATTATTCTGTTAAAAGAACGCTACAGTTCATTCGCTGTACGAGAATTGATTAATTTTTTAACCGAAAAACAAATGACAGATAAATTGGGGCCCATTTAAAAAGAGTCTGGAACAAAAGTATGTTAGTTGAAGGACCATCCGAACGAGTTTGGTTGAGAATCCAACTCGTTCGGATTTTTTTAGGGTGATGATGAACGTAGGTTTCATGTATGTATTTGATTCTAGCTGTTGATTGGATGGGTTTAGTTATGTCTCCGTCTCTTTTTAGGTGTAATACAAATTTTATCATTCAACAATCCCTACAATGAATCCATCATAGCCTTTGCTTCCAACGGTTTGTATAGCCGTGGCGCTGATTCGTTTTTCTTGAGCCAGAGCATTCATAAATTGACGAATTCCCTTTACATTTTCATCTTCACTTTCTGAGTTCACCACATGCCCTTGACGAACAACATTATCACAAATAATCAGACTTCCTCTTTTCGATAATTCTAGAGCCCACTTTAAGTAATTTGGGTTATTCGGCTTGTCAGCATCAATAAAGATAAGATCAAACGGATCTGTTCCCCTATCTTTTAATACAGCTAATGTATCAAGCCCGGGGCCGACAATGACTTCTACTAAGTGGCTTACTCCCGCTCTTTTTAAATTAGCTCTTGCTACTTCTGCATGATGAGCGCTTAATTCGAGCGTAATCAGCTGCCCGTCTTTCGGAAGAGCTCTGGCTAGCCAAATCGTGCTGTACCCTCCAAGAGTACCAATTTCCAAAATGCGTTTAGCTCCTTTTAATGAAGCTAACAAATGCAGAAACTTTCCTTGACTAGGCGATACGTCGATGGCAGGTAATTCAGCTTCTTGATTTGCCTTCAATACCTCATCAAGAATAGGGTCAGGTTGTATAAGCTTATCATTCATATAAAGATCCACTTCATTCCAAATTTCATATATAGACATTTCCATACTCCTCCACATAAGTGATAAAAGCTTTATTATTTCAAAGATACGAATATGTTCTTCTCATATTCAGCTTGTTGCCATAATCGTTCGTATTATGAATGTGTTCTAGCTCTCTCATAAACTATCCTGCTCGCTCTTAAAAAGAATTGTTATATGTCCATAAAAAAAGACCTTCAGAGAGGTCTTTTTTATCTTTAAATAATCGTAACTTTACTAAGATCTATCTTGGCACTTTTTAAAAAGTTATATGTCAATTTATCCATTTTTGCACTTTCAAAATCGGATTTCTTTAAATCTGATCCTCGAAACTGTACATTTAGCAAAGTTGCGTTGCGAAATGAGGCTTTTTTTAATGATGTTCCTTCAAAGATTGTTCCGTTAAATGTTTCTTCGTCAAATACAACGTCTGTTAAATTACATTGCTTAAAGTACGTGGTGTCATAGATACAGCCTTTAAAACTAGCCTGTTTAAAATTTGCCCATTTAAATTGTACGCCTGTCAAATTAACCTGATGAAATATTGCTTTCGTTAAATTGCTGCTTTTAAACATGCTGTCTGTAAGATCTGCGTAGCTAAAATCAGATTCATTCAAATTACTTGCATTAAATTTCCCTTTATACACCGATATAGAACGAAAATCAGATTTTGTAAGCTCGGTCTTTGAAAAATCCATAGGGACGGTTTGCTTTAATTCCTTTGTTTCTACATTTATTGATTGAATCAGTTCTGTGATATCACCGATAGAATTGATTGTCATATAATAAGCCTGTTCTTCATTATGCCCGTCTTTTCTGTAATCTGTAAATTTTTCCTGCAAGTTCTGTGATAGTTCTTCTTCTAGATCTTGAACATTTTTTACATCCTGATAAGGAGCCAAAATGTTATGCACATGATTTTTTATTTTTTCGTTCATTTATAACATCATCCTTTCTTACAACAATAAATCAATAATTTTTTTCGCTTGCTCCCAGTTTTCTTTGTTTTGTTTATATACGCTTTTTCCTTGTTCTGTAATTTTATAGTATTTTCTGCGACCGCCTTGTACAGCATCTCCCCAGTAAGAAAGAATATGCCCGTCTTTTTCCAGGCGCTTCAAGCTTGAATACATTGTGGCTTCTTTTAATTCATACTGCTCTTTAGAGTAGGTATAAATAAGCTTACTAATTTCATAACCATACTTATCTCCGCTGAGAAGTAATTTCAAAATCATTGTATCTGTATGTCCCCGAAGTAAATCTGAAGACATTTTTGCATATACCAAAGTATCACCTCTTTATGTATAATTTAAATCATATTACCATGACAATCAAGGTATTATATTCAATAAAATACACTAATTTATAATTGAACATATGTAAACAGCTTAACCAGTAGAAAATAGCCGGTAGAAACGTACCGGCTATTTTCTAGGAGAGACCTTATTCTTCGTTATAACTGAGCTTAAATACTATCGGCGTACTTTCTGCTGATATTTTCCAAACCATGTGATGATACCCCTTGCTCCAGTAATCTTTTATTAAATAATCAGGGATTCCAAATATGTTTTTCCATACTTCCTGAGCATTTTTGTATCCGCTGTCCAAACAAATTTTTTTAATTTCTTTGCTTTGAAGCGTAAGCAGCATAGTATGTAAAAGCAGTGTCCCTACACCTTTTCTTTGGTACTTTGGATGAACAAAAACTGTGCCGATTTCAATCCATCCTTGCAGCTCTCCTTTTGTACACGCCGTAATTAATTCACTAGCAGGACCATATTCGATACATCCAATAATCTTATTGGTGCACTTATCTATTCCAAGCCAAAAGTATCGATGTTTTCCACCGCTATCGAGGTCACTTTTTAAATATTGTTCTTTACTTTCAATTTCTATTTGTATATCGTTCACCATGTCAGATAGACCCTCTTTATGAAAGGTATCTGTGATTACTTCATTAAAAAGCTCGTGGAGTTCTGCGCTGTCTTCTGTTTTTGGTCTTCTTATTTCAATATGATGCAATGTTCATTCCTCCTTGTTATTTTGTTATTTCACGTCGGAATATGAAGCTTTACCATTATTATTTGTTATTTATCAATCTATGTTGATAATCCTTTTCTCTTTCTACTGTTTTTCTAATAAAAAAGCACGAGAAACTTTGAGTTCTCGTACTTTTTTATAATATGGATTCTACTTTTCTATTGGAAAATGTTAATACTGATTCACAAAGCTCTGGATTTTACATACGAATTCAAAAAGATTCTCCTTTATCTCTTTATCCTCTGTTTTCTCTACTTGCTCCTGTATGGCATCAATCATTAAACGTGCTCTTTTAGGATCTATAGAGGCCGGCTGGCTGCTGTTGTTTGATAGACTTTTCAAAATTTGATTAGTCATTTTGTTTTTATCATGAATATAAAATAATATTTGAGGAACTTGATTAATTAACAAATTTACGTATCTGCGAAACTCCTCTATCTCATATAATTCTCTTGAATTACCTTTAAAGCCATCAACGGAAAGCATAAGACTCTGGTAGCCTTTATCACTGCGTTGATTAAGTGTTTTAATCACTTTCAAAAACCGATCGAACTTTAGATAACGTATTTCGTCTTTCCTTAATTCTAAAAATTCAACTTCTCCTTTTTCCAAAAAGGGATCTTTGATAAGACTATTATCATTCATATACATTCTCTCCCTACTAATTTATTAGTTGTAGAGCTTGTTTTGAATTCATTTGTCTATCGTTTTAGTAATTGTTTACCTCTTTTAAGCCCGTTTTAAAACCTTTATTTGTAAAACGCTTACATAAATATTCTCATTTGCCTGACGTGTTGACGGAATTCTGATTATTATCCGATAAATGACGAATGAAAAAGAGCTCCTTTACAGAAGCTCTTTTTAAAAAATTATAGTGATGCTGATAACTTTATATCTTATTTGCTTCTTTTAATACTGCTAATAAGTATTCCCATGTCTTAATAGTAGACGGAATGCTCAGGTGTTCATCAGGTGTATGAACGTCGTATATATCGGGACCGAGCGAAATGGCGTCTAATCCAGGGATTTTTTCCAGGAAAATACCGCATTCAATTCCAGCATGGATGGCGTTGATCTCCGCCTCTTCCCCATACTTTTCTTTGTAAACCTTTTTACATAATTCACGAATTTTTGAATCTCCATTGTACGCCCATTCAGGGTAATTACCTTTTGTTTCAACTCTTCCTCCGACTACTTGAGCAAGTATGTGCACTTGACTTACTATTTTTTCTTTTAAGCTTTTTACTGAGCTGCGGATTTCATTTTGAAAAACAATCTCAGACTCTGTCGTCGTAATCACACCTAAGTTAGTAGAAGATTCTACCAATTCTTCGATATTCATACTCATGCTTTGAACGCCGTTTGGTGTTAGCATAATGGCTTGTACAATTCGTTCTGTCGTTTCTTTTGTAAAACATTTCTCAACGGAAGAAGATTTGTTTATTTTCACATATACGCTCGGATCAGCCGCTTGTAATTCATTTTTTACTATTTCGTTCCACTCACGAATCTTATTTTCTAGCTTTCCTACCTCAGAAGGCTCAACTGATAGAATTGCTTCTGATTCACGGGGAATCGCATTTGATTTTAATCCTCCACTAATGCTGCTTAAAGAATAGGGAAGTTCATGTTGTAAATCATATAAAACTCTCCCTAGCAGTTTATTAGCATTTCCTCTTTCTTTATCAATTTCCATTCCAGAATGTCCGCCGCGCAATCCACCGATGCTTAAGCTATATGTTTCTGAGTTATCGGAAGAGGATTCCCAGTCTACGGGAATACGAAGCACGCCTTTTATCCCGCCTGCGCTGCTGACAAGCAGCTTTCCATCTTCTTCTGTATCAAGGTTAATAAAGATTTTCCCTTCAAAATGAGCTGGATTTACAGCAATGGCTCCGCCCATAGTTGTTTCTTCCTCAGTAGTAATGACTACTTCAAGAGAAGGATGAGCTATATCCTGAGCATCTAGTAAAGCCAGTGCATATGCAACGGCAATCCCGTTGTCAGCTCCTAGCGTAGTACCATTTGCATAAAGCATATCTTCCACAATTCGCAGTTGAAGCGGATCTTTTTCGAAATCATGCACAGTTCCTTTATTTAACTCGCATACCATGTCCATATGTCCTTGCAAAATGATGGCTGGAGCATGTTCATACCCTTTAGTTGCCGGCTTTTTAATAATTACATTTAAAGCCTCGTCTTGTATAACTTCAAGGCTTCTTTCTTTTGCAAAAGAAACTAAATAGTCACTAATTTTCTTTTCATTTCCAGATTCTCTAGGAATAGCTGAAATTTCGTTAAAAAAATAAAAAACCGGATGTTTAATTAATTCATTTACTGTTTGCACCATATGTATCATCCTTTCTAATCTGTAGGCTTTTTTATCATACTATTTATCTTTATAGGAGAAATAGTATAAGGCTTCTTTTATGTATCGCCTAGTTATATTTTAACGTTGATTAACTCGATAGAATAGATATAACATAAAAAAGCATAAAGGAGCTCATTAGACTCCTTTATGCTTTTAATGACTTATTCTATTTTTTATTGAGCTGTATATCCGCCGTCCATTACTACCGCTTGACCAGTTACACCTTTTGCTTTATCACTCGCTAAGAAAATAGCATAGTCAGCAATTTCGCTCACGTCTAGTAATCTTTTTTGAGGGACTAAAGGATAAATAACTTCTTCAAGCACACTCTCTAATGGTACATTTCTTGTTTTAGCTAAACCATCTAACTGACCTCTCACTAGTGGTGTATCCACATAGCCAGGACAAAGTGCATTCACCGTAATACCGTGTGCTGCGCCTTCAAGAGCAGCTACTTTTGTTAGCCCAATTACACCGTGTTTAGCACTGTTATAAGCTGCTTTGCCCGCAAAACCGATTAAACCGTTGATAGAAGAAACGTTAATAATACGTCCGAACCCTTGTTTTTTCATAATCGGAAACGCGTGCTTAATCGCCATAAATGGAGCTGTGAGCATAATTTTGATCATTAACTCATATTTTTCAGTTGGAAACTCTTCGATTGGAGAAACATGCTGCAAGCCAGCGTTATTAATGAACGTATGAACCGCTCCAAAATGCGCGTTTGCTGTTTCAATTAAATGTTTGATTTCTTCTTCTTTTGTTACATCGGCTTTGACACCAAGCGCTTCAAATCCAGCTTCACGAAGATTTTGTGCTGCAGCTTCTACAGCAGCTTGATCAATGTCGGATAACACAATTTTTCCTCCGTTTTCTGCGAATCGTTTACCTATTTCAAACCCAATTCCTCTTGCTGCTCCTGTGATTACAATTACTTGATTTTCAACCATCTGTATTCTCCTCCTGTTTTTAAATAATACCGGCTGCCGCTAATGCGACTCCTGCAAATAAAGCGATTGTTGGAATGATAAATGCAACAACAAATACGTCTTTATAGGTTTCTTTATGCCGAAGGCCAGTTACGGCTAACAGTGTTAACAACGCACCGTTATGCGGTAAAATAGATGCACCTGACGCAACGCTTGCAATACGGTGCAGAGCGTCAGCACTTAAATTCGTCGTTTGAGATAAGTGATACCACGTATCTCCTAATGCTTGAAGCGCAATACCCATACCGCCGGATGCTGAACCCGTGATCATCGCTAGCACTTGAACACTTAACGCTTCTGAAACGAGCGGATTACTCGAAACATTTAGCAACACATGCGTGACATCTTTAAAATCTGGAACTGCTGTAATAACCGAGCCAAAACCTACTGCTGCACTCGTATTAATAACAGCCATCACGGATCCTTTTGCTCCTTCATTTATAGAAGAAATAAACTTCTTATAATGTTTAAAATTAATAAGTAAAATAGAAAAAATACCAATTAATAACGAAACGATAGGCTCCCATTTTAAAACGTTTAATGCCACGACAACAACAATCAGCGGTAAAATAGCTAATATTACATTCATCGAGTCCTGCTCTTCACTCGCTGCGACTGATGATTCATTAGGCTCGGTAAACCCTTGATTTTTAGCTTTTAATTTTTTATCGCGATAAGCTAACCATAAATATCCTCCCACTGCCATAATAAGACCTGAGACCATTCCAATAATCGAACCGGACATTGCATTGGTTTTAAATGTAGCAGTCGGGATCAGATTTTGAATTTGAGGCGTACCTGGAATCGCTGTCATTGTAAACGTAAATGCTCCGAGTGCAATGGTTGCTGGCAGTAAATTTCGCGATACGTTAGCTTCTCGAAATAGCGCGATTGCTAAAGGATAAATCGCAAAGACAACAACGAATAGACTCACTCCGCCGTATGTCAAAATAGCTGAAGCAATCAGCACCCCTAAAATGGCTCTTTTACTTCCAAATAATTTAGCAATACGCTGCGCCAACGATTTAGCTGCGCCTGTATCTTCCATTAGCTTTCCAAAGACGGCTCCTAATAAAAAGATGGGGAACCATTTTGCAGCGAAATCTACAAACCCTTCCATATACACATCTGTATAAGTAGGCAGTACTTTTAAACCGCTAAAATAAGCAACGAACGTAGCTACAACAGGCGCCACCCAGATAATAGACCATCCTAGATAAGCAAAAAACATCAACAATAACAATCCTACAATAATAACCACACGGTAACCTCCTTTCCTTTTTAATACATATACATAATGGATTATTTCACAACACCACAAGTTTACACCCGTTAGTTTTATAAGTAAAATGAATAAAAGGAATCAAAACCATGAATAAAAGTCGTAGTTTATTTAAAAATCCACACTCGATTATTTTCCTCCTATAATTTTACTCTGAGTAGAAGCTAAGTTTTTTTCTTTCACATCCCGCTTTCTTCCTGTATTTTCTTTTCTTTTATAAGTTTTTCCGAACATATAGATGGGTATTTGAATGTTATGACACAGAAAAAGAGGCGATCTTATGCTACATTTCATAACAGACTTACTGAAACAATTTGGAATTTGGGGACTTTTAAGCGGACTGGCCATTGAGGCTTCCTCCCTGCCGTTTCCTGGTTCTCTTCTCACCCTTACCTACGGATACTTATTAAACATGCACATAGTGAAATTATTATTAATCGCTTTTGCAGGAAGCGCCGTTTATACAGCTTTTAGCTTTATACCTTATGGGATAGGCTATAAATTAGAGGATAAGGTAAAGAAAAAATTATCAAAGAAGAAAAAAGCATTTGAGAAATCACAAAAATGGTTTAAAAAATGCGGATTATGGAGTATTGCGATTGCTCGTCCTTTAGGGCTCGGCAACTACATTTCCTACCTTTCAGGGCTATCTAAAGTGAAACCTATGCCGTTTGCTCTGCTCACATTTCTTGGTATCTTTCCTTTGAATATTGCCATGCTTTGGTTAGGACAAATCGGAAACTTTAAGTCCATTCAATCTTTTATTTCAGATGCACAAACCTATATTTTAATTGCAGCGGTAGTGGCTGTATGCGGATTTTTAATTTATAAGTTCTATTTTAAAAAAAGCAGCTGCAGCGAACAGTCTAGTTCAATGTAAGAGTATAAAAAAAGACCCCTTGGGGTCTTTTTTTATCAAATAGAAATAACGCCTAAAATTAATGCAGCTATTGTCATCACTGCCGTAGTTCCTAGTGCCCACTTAATTAAAAAGCGTTGCAAATCACTAAATTCAATTCCTACCATTCCAATTAATAAGTGAGCTGCTGCTACCAAGGGACTTATCACGTGAACAGGTTGCCCTAAGATAGCAGCTCTTCCAATTTCAGCTGCGCTAATGCCATAACTTTCGGCAGCTTGAGCAATAATCGGCAATACGCCAAAATAAAAGGCATTATTAGACATAAAAAATGTAAAAGGAGCACTTAAAAATGCTACTACAACTGGTAAAAAAGGGCCCATTGCATCTGGGATTATTCCTACAAGTGTATTTGCCATAGCATCAATCATCTTTGTTCCAGACATAATTCCTGTAAAAATACCTGCTGCAATAACAATTGAAACGACGGCTACCGCATTATTTGCATGAGATGAAATTCGCTGCTGTTGATCTTTGATGTTTGGATAATTTATTAATAATGCAATAGCAAACGCTACCATGAACAAAAGCATCAGCGACGTAAAGTCCATAATTAAGCACACCATAAGACTAACGGTAAGGAGAAAATTAAACCATACTAACTTAGGGCGTCGATAGTCTGAATGTTGCGCTGTTCCCTCTAATTCATGTGCATGTGCAATTTCATTTGCAGAATGTTTAATATTGATAACTCCTAACCTTTTTCTTTCCCTTCTTCCAAGAACAACAGAAACAAACAGCACCCATAGAAGCCCAAAACCCATTACAGGTATTAAAGGCAAAAACAACTGAGACGAATCTAAATTTAATGAACTCATAGCCATAGCAGAAGCACCTCCCCACGGAGTCATATTCATAACTCCCATAGATAGCATCGCAACTCCTGCTAGGATAAGCGGATTCATTTCTAGGCGTTTATATAATGGAAGCAAAGAAGAGACCGTTATCATATAGGTAGTAGTTCCATCGCCATCTAAAGCAACCATCATTGAAAGAACAGCAGTTCCGACGACGATTTTTAGAGGATCTCCTTTTACAACCTTTAAAATGAATGAAACGAGAGGGTCAAACAATCCTGAATCAATCATTAATCCAAAATATAAAATAGCAAATAAAATCATAATAGCTGTAGGAGCGATATCTTTTACACCCTCTAGCATCATAGGCCCCATTCCACTAGCAAAACCACCTATTAAACCAAATATAATTGGAATAATGATAAGAGCAACCATGGGGGTAAGTCGTTTTGACATAATTAAATACATGAATACTGCAACCATTAAAAATCCTAATAAAGAAAGCACGGATATTTTTCCTCCTTTTTGATAACGTTTTCATTTTTGTTTGCTACACGTTACTAAAAAGGTATCACTTGTTAAACCAGGTTCATAGATAACCACCATAAGTTTAATATCTTTTATAAAAGTAATTCTTTTCATTTTTTTCATGCATCATTTTTACATAAAAACGAGATAGCGGACAAAGAACCGCTATCTCGTTTTTATGCAAAATTAGTTACTCGGTATTTCCGCTCAGGCCTCCCTACACTTCCATACACTATTTCCACCTGCATTTCTTTACAAGATACTAAATACTCTAAATACCTTCTCATTGTTGAATAACTGATACCTACTAGTTGAGCAAACTCATCTACATTCAAGCTCTGCTGAACTTCGCGAACTTTATCTCTTACTAAACGAAGAGTATGTTTATCAATCCCCTTAGGAAGTTCTGTTACTGCAGCTGCTGATTGAGTGTGGCGGTTATGATGTGTTCTAAATAAACGGTCTATTTTGTCTTGGTTAATCATTTTATTTTCGGTTAATTCTATTCTCGTAGACTGATAATGTTTTAAAGTAGATAAAAATTTATCAATAATTACAGGTTTCACCAAATAACCAAATGCTCCTCCTCTTATTGCTTCCCCTACTGTTTCAACATCATTGGCTGCCGTTATTAAAATAATATCAATTCCTCGATACTTCTTTCTGATTTCCCATAGCAGTTCCACTCCGTTGATATCTGGTAAAAAGACGTCTAATAAAATTAATTGCGGCGTAAATATTGTTAGTAATTCTAAAGCCTGTTCTCCAGATCCTGCTGTCGCAACAACAGTGAAATGCTCTAGTTTCTTAGTAAACTGTTCATAAATTTGTGCAGCTGTAGAATCATCTTCTATAATCATCACATTAATTTGATTTTCAGTCATATCGATTCTTCCTTTTCATTATTTAATAGCTTTGGGATAACTAATGTGAATCTTGCCCCTTGTAACATACTTTTGCTTATGTATAGTTCACCTTTAAGCAGCTCTACAGATCTTTTAACAATAGTCAATCCAATTCCGTGATTTTCACCTTTTTTCGTTGTGTAACCATCTATAAAAATCATATTTTCTACTTCTTTTGATATCCCTTGTCCATTGTCTTCAACTTCAAAAATCAGGTCATTTCCTACATCTGTAAAAGATACCAGCACGTTCCCTTTATGTTCTCGCACAGCTTCGAGCGCATTATCAATTAAATTCCCCAAGATAGAAACAACGTTTTTTGCGTCTTCGATATCTAAAGTACTTGTTAAGTTACTATCTTGGTCAATTTCTAAAGTAACGTCTAATTCTTTCGAACGATTGATCTTTCCAAGTAAGCATGCCGCAATCAAAGGATCCTTTACAGAAGACATTAAAAAAGAAATAATATCTTGGCGTTCCTTTACCTCTGATGAAATCATTTGCATGACATGCTCATACTTCTTTAACTTTAACAATCCATAAATCACGTTCAGCTTATTTAAAAATTCGTGATTTTGAGCACGTAAATTATCAGAAAACATTTTAATTTTAGAAATCTCTTCTGTCAATTCTTCAATTTGAGATAAAGTTCTTATAGTAAGGACGATACCCTGCACTTCTTTTTTTCTTACAATAGGAGATAAATCTAAAATATACTGCTGACCATCTAGTACAAGGGACTGGTTAGAATACACCCGCTGCTTTTCTATCGCTTGATCAATTAGCTGTCCTAAACGGGCGTTCTTTATCTCTCCTCCTATTTGAAGATGACCAAATAGTTCTCTAGCCCTTCTGTTCATCGACGTTACATATTTTTCAACATTTACAGTAACAGTAGCATCTCGAATAGATTCAAGGGTAGCCTCTTTTTCTTTAAAAAGAAAGGAAATCTCCTCCGGTTCCAGTCCAAATATTAGTCTTTTTACCCGCCTTGCAATAAAAAAAGCTCCAAATGCTCCAATAAGAAAAGGAATACAGGACAATTTAATAATTTTTATTCTATAATCATTAATCTGTTTTTCTATATTGCTTACAAGAAACCCTACCGAGGAAACGCCTATTACGTTTCCTCGGCTATCCCATATGGGGGTTTTGGCTTTAATTGCAAAGCCTGAAATTCCTTTTCCTTTATAAATAATGGAGTGATGCTCCTTTAAAGAAGCTTCGTTGCTTGTTTTGGTATGTTTTCCAATATAGCTACTATTGGGATGAGAATAGCGGATTCCTTTATCATTAGCGATGGTGACGTAATCTGCCCCAGTGGTTTTTCTTATTTTTTCTGCAGCAGGTTGGATCTGCTCAGAAGGATTTTTATTCTTAAAAGCTTTTACAATCATTTTGTCTTCAGAAGCTAATTTTGCTACTGTCATAGCTTGCTTACCTACATATTTTTCAACAATTTCATCTATCATTGCAGAAAATAAAATGCATACAAGGACGGTACTCACAAGAATAACTACCGTAATAAGTAATGTAATTTGGGCAAGTAAGCTAGGTCTTCTATTTACATTTGGAAAACGCATACATTCCTCCTTTTAATGAAATGAAATTTCGGCTGTTGTTTCAAGTGTAGCATAAAAGCAAAAAAGTTTAGCACCCAACTTCAAATGTTTATAAACATACTTCTAAAGGGAAAAATAAATCGAATAAACGCTTGACTTAAAGTATACTTTAACAATTATAATCAATTCGAAAACATCGAAAATGGAGGAATCAACATGAAATATACAGTAATCACTGGCGCAAGTTCAGGAATTGGATATGAAACAGCTTTAGCTTTTGCAGCACGTGGAAAAAATCTTATATTGGCTGCACGTAGAGAGGACAAGCTAGAAGAGTTAAAAAGAAAAATTGAAGAACTGAACCAAGATGTAAATGTTATTGTCCAGTCGGTTGATTTATCCGTGGCAGAAAATGCTCATACGTTTTATGAGTCACTCAAAGAGTATGAATTAGAAACTTGGATTAACAATGCTGGATTCGGAAACTTTGCTTCTGTCGGTGAACAAAAATTAACTAAAATTGAAACAATGCTTCATTTAAATATCGAAGCCTTAACCATTCTTTCTTCTCTATTTGTAAGAGATTATGAAAACGTTGCAGGTACCCAGCTTATTAATGTCTCTTCTGGAGGCGGCTACACCATTGTTGCTGATGCAGTCACTTATTGCGCAACAAAATTCTACGTAAGTGCATTTACAGAAGGTCTTTCTCAAGAATTAAAAGGGAGAGGAGCAAAAATGCAGGCTAAAGTTCTAGCTCCGGCGGCTACTGAAACAGAATTTGCACAGCGTTCGATGGATATGAGTGATTTTGAATACGAAGGACGAGTACCTAAGTTTCATACGTCAAAAGAAATGGCTGCTTTTATGCTGGATCTTTATGATAGCAATAAAACGGTAGGACTTGTAGATGGAGTGACTTACAAATTTCAATTAAAAGATCCTATCTATCCATACGCAGACAGAGCGACAAGCTCAGATTCTTAAACAAAAAACACCCTTCCAAGGGTGTTTTTTTATGGCCGTTTAAATGAGTAACTATCTTGTTTATGTAAGGAAGATGCTTAAAGATAATCTTTTCCTATTTATCTTTCCACGCTTTACTTCTTGATTTTTGTTTCACTTTTTTGCACATACTAACCGAACGGAGGTGACAAAAATGGGTACAAAAAAATCTGCTAACCGCGGTCAAGTAGCTCCTGGTGTTAACCCTCAAGGACACGGAAAAGATGTTGAATTTTCAACAGAACCGAAAAGTGAACTTGAAAACAAAGCGAAAAAATCAAATACCAAAATTTAATTAAAAAGGAGAAGAGTACTCTTCTCCTTTTTCTCCCTCTTAACTATTTTTTCAAAAACAAACTCCCCAGATCGTTTCCTCCTTTCTGCTTCTTATAAAATTGGATCAATAGTATAAAAAAGTATACTATACAACAAAAATGTGCGTACTTGTTAGAATGGTTTATATAATTTATGATAAATCTGCAAACGGATTTTATGACAAATTGTATGTTAACTGGCTGTTAATTGTAAGCTATACAGGGTATAGCTTACTCTGAACAGTTCATCACTAAATATTTTTACAGAAAGGTTGTTTACACATGAACAATACAGATAAGAAACAAGAAATTTTAGACGCATTTAACTTTCGTCATGCTACAAAAGAGTTTGATCCAACGAAGAAAATTTCCGATGAAGATTTCCAATTCATTTTAGAAACAGGGCGCTTATCTCCAAGCTCAGTAGGTTATGAGCCGTGGAAGTTTTTAGTCGTTGAAAATAAAGATTTAAAAGAAAAATTAAAAGCTGTTTCTTGGGGAGCACAAGGTCAAATTCCTACAGCCAGTCATTTTGTTATTATTCTTTCTCGCACAGACGCAAGATATGACTCTGAATATGTATTGGATCTTCAGAAAAACGTAAAAGAAATGCCCGATGATGTATTAGAGACATTAATGCCTCGTTATAAAGATTTCCAAGAAAATGATTTTCACTTGTTCGAAAGCAAGCGAGCGCTTTTTGATTGGGCTAGCAAACAATCTTATATTGCACTAGCTAATATGATGACATCAGCTGCTCAAATTGGTATTGATTCTTGTCCGATTGAAGGATTTAACTATGACCAAGTACATGAAATTCTAAAAGAAGAAGGATTACTAGAAGACGGTAAGTTTGATATTTCCGTTATGGTTGCGTTCGGCTACCGAATTCATGAACCTAAACGTGGAAAAACGAGAAGAAGTATGGATCAAGTTGTACAGTGGCTAAAATAGTAACAAAAAAAAGAAGGGCTGACAGCAATGTCACCCCTTCTTTTTTATATCTTTATATGCTGCTATAAAGGCAGCAGGATCGGTGTGTATGGTATAAGCGAACATCCCTTGATTTGTATGTAAGTATAAAAAGCCGCTTTCTTTTGAAACGCATTTGTAAGAGATGTCAAATATGCTGTTAATGTGAAAGCAATCATTCTCTGTTTGAATATTATCAGTATATAAGCACATGTCTTTTGAATGCTGAATCGTCACCTTTTGTGTTCGTTTTATTTTTCTTTCAACGTATGTATAAGGAATAATAGAAATAATGCTCATAGCACCGCTCAAACCCCTCCCTCATGAATGTTTTTCTTTTAAAAGCCAAAACAACTTGTTAACAAAACTCTATCACTTACCAAAAAACAATTCCAGAAATACTCTTTCTGGAATTGTTTTCAAGATTGTTACTCTTTATTTTCTTCACCTTTGCAAAAGTCGATATTACTGTTTGTCATAGAGGCAATAGCAGGAGAGCCGTTTCCAAACGAAAAACAAGCTCCTACCGATTTTGTATTTGCCGTGTGACTATTTTGTACAACACAGCCTACGCTTACATTCGAATTGTCTTTTAACCCGTTAGTCACGATATTCTCAATGTTAATAATACAGCCCATTTTAACACCTCTTTCGTTTCTATTAACGTATGTCTTCTCTGCATATATGTATAGGATGTTCGCCTATTAATGATAAGTTGTTTGCTGCAAAATAGAAAAAAAGAATCTTCGTATACCCTTTAAGCAGAGAAGACACTAAAATGATGTCTTCTCCTTAAGTGAATTTAACTTTTTACAGCTTTTTCCCAGTCTGACGTAAATTTTTCAATTCCTTGTTCTGTTAACGGGTGTTTTACTAATTGTTCAATTACGGCATACGGAATTGTAGCAATATGAGCCCCAGCAAGAGCTACTCGCGTGACGTGATCTGGGTGTCTGACTGACGCTGCTATAATTTGTGAGTCAATGTGCTGAATTCGAAATAGCTCTGCAATTCGAGATACCAGATAAACACCGTCTTCTGAAATATCGTCTAAGCGTCCTAAAAATGGCGATACGTATGTGGCACCGGCACGCGCTGCTAGAAGCGCTTGATTCACTGTAAAAATTAACGTTACGTTTGTTTTTACGCCTTTTTTAGCTAGATAACGGGTTGCTTCCAATCCAGCAATGGTCATAGGAAGTTTAATCGTTATATTTTTGTCTCCTCCATTAATTTTTATAAGCTCTTCTGCTTGAGCAATCATGTCATCTGCTGTTACTGTGTCGGGCGTGACTTCTGCTGAAACGGATTCTACTTCCGGGACGGTTTTTAAAATTTCTTCGATGCGATCTTCAAACTTTACGCCTTCTTTAGCTACTAGGGAAGGGTTTGTGGTAACACCTGATAATACCCCAATTTTATAAGCTTTTTTAATATCTTCCAGGTTAGCTGTATCAATAAAAAATTTCATCATGTATTCCTCCACTCGTTATGTTAAAAACAACTTTTCAGGGGCGTTTTTGCATGATTTTATGTTCAAATGGAATTGCCCTCTTCATATTGTCTTCATAAAATAAAATTTATTTCCTTTCAAATGCTGTATGTTTTTCTCCAAGTTTTCCCTCCCTTAAATTCATCGGAATAACTTTTATTTGCATGTATCATAATAATGATGTTGAAAAACCCCTCATATACCCCACTAAAAAACCTTCAGCATTTATGCTGAAGGTTGAGATACATTCTATTCTTAATTTTTTAGTCCTCTATAGCGAGCTGTTTTTAATTCTTGAACGTAGGGTTCAAAATCCGGCATCTCTACAGATCTCGCCAATTCTATTGCTTTTTCAATATCGTATGGAATACGCACAAATTGAATAGAAAATGCTGAAGGGCTTTCGTCTTGATCGTTTCCTTCTAAGATAAGATAAGAAGCTTGCGGTAAATCAAGCGGATTTCCTACACTTCCTACATTACATAGCGTTTTCCCTTTAATATGTTGAATAAATGCATTATGTACATCTCCGTAACAGATAACATCCGGCTCTCTTGATCCTTTTATATTTTCCGTATATTCCGTATTAGCAAATAGACTAAGGCGCTTTTCAAGTGAATCCCAGGGTTGAATTCGATCATAAAGACTTCTAGGTGAAGCGTGAAACATTCTAATTAATTTTCCGCTCATCATAAACTCAACGGAAAAAGGAAGTTCCTTTAAGTATGCCTCTTGGGTTGAACTTAACTTCTTTTGATGCCATTTTAACGCTTCAAATTCCGCAGGCTTTGTAATAAAGTCATCCCAGTTTCCCATTACTGTTACTTCGCACTTTTCTTTTATTATATCAATCGTTTTACTTGAATCCGGTCCTTTTCCTACTAAATCACCTAGACAAATGATACGATGGATATCTCGTTGTTGTATGTCAGCTAAAACTGCTTCTAATGCAGGAAGATTTCCGTGGATATCTGAAATAACAGCAATTTTGTCCATTGATTCCTCCACTCCTTTTTCATATGTATGTATTCAATTCTTTTCTTTATTATAACATTTTATAATAAGACCGTTTACTAAAACGGGTCCTCTTCATTTAACAAACAATGGTATAATCCGAACGGACATAAAAGGGAGGAATAAGAAGTGGATTTTTATAGATCAAGAAGAAATCTGTCTTTCTTATTTATTAACATAAAATAAAGGAGTACTGTAATATATTTATACGAGTACTCCTTTATTGGTAGTAAGGTAATATAGGAAGTCGTAAGATACCTCATTTATCTTGCGACTTTTGGTTTATAACTTATTGAACACCAACTGCGTCAAATGACTTGCCTACTGAAATTACTTCTTGAGAGCCTGAACCGTATAAATCAGCAGCAGCTTGTACTAAACCTGCACGCGCTTGGCTAAACGTTGTAGACTGAGTGAAGTATAGCGTATTGGCACGGTAATAAATTTTTCCTAGCTTATCGCCGCCGATGCCTGTTACAGTAACCCCGTAATGCGTTCCTCCGTTAGCTAGCAAGTAGGCTGCTTTGTTGATAATACCGCTGTTTGTATGAACCCCGCCGTTGTCACTAGAACCTGTATAGCGCTTTGAATAATGATCCGGATCTCCATATTTTGCTGGGTTGCTCATTGAACGAAGGGCATCACCGCTTGTTCCAGGCGTATAAATATCTTCTCCGATTTCCCAATCTGGATTGCGGTTGTCATAGTATTCTACCAATGTTCCGAAAATATCGGAAATTGCTTCGTTTAATGCACCTGATTCATATTGATAGATTAAATTAGAACTTCTTTCTGTGACCGCATGCGTCAATTCATGTCCGATAACGTCTAATCCTCCTGATAACGGAACAAAAGTATATCCATCTCCATCTCCATATACCATTTGAGAGCCATTCCAAAACGCATTATTGTAGCCGCTGCTATAATGAACAGTCGATTTTAGCGGAGCTCCTGCATTGTCATAGGAGTTGCGGTTAAATTTGTTTTTATAATAATCATATGTCACACCTGCATAATAGTGAGCATCTACTGCAGCTGCATCGCGGGTTGCATTGTACGTATTATCGGTATCTGCCCATAGAGTACCCGGAAGAGATGTACGATTTTTTGCATCGTACGTATAGATTGTGGCGCCTCTTGTATTATCTTGTAAGTAGTAAGTAGAACTAGATAACGTTGTCTTTAAGGATTTAGTATCTCCAAGCACTCCTTTACCTGAGCCAATAGCATTTGTGCCTGTTACAGGTTTCGCTGCCGGCTTTGCCGCTTGCTTCACGTCGGCTTTTGGACCAGCTACGGAATCAATCGTATTGTACTTATCTAGCACTTTACCGTTAATAGCATCAACAAAGTAATAATAGTTGCCTGGTTCAGGGCTTAAGAAATTTAAATTTACTACATAAGCATACGTTGTGTCTGAACCATTTTGATAAACATACAGTTCAGATGAAGGGGATTTTTCATACGTCGGTTTAAAGCCTAAATCTTTTTCAGCTGCTTGAATCGCCTTTTTGCTGTCAACTTGCTTCTGCCCTTTTAGCTTTTCCTTTTTATCTAAATCAGGAGCTACTGTACCTGATACAACTTTTAAGGTTCCATCTTTCGCTACGTGTGCTAATTGAGTAGATCCCCATACAGGAATATTATTGTATACCTGCTGCAAGCGTACAACGGTTGCTTGTTCAACGGGATCTTTCACTACTTCTGTTACTTTAAACGAGTTTTGGGCATTTTCGTTTCCTAATTTATATTTGTCTTTATTTTTATTCATATAGTGAAATACGACGTCTTGAGCTTTCTGTGATGATGGGCCTGAGAGCTTCCCAGAAATATACTCAGGAGATTTAATTTCTTTGTTGTACTTTTCAGTTGAAAGTACATTATTTGGCGCGGCACTGCTCGTATGTGCAAAAGCAAATGATGAAGAAAGAATACCAACTGATAATAATACCTTTAAAGCCTGTTTTTTCTTTTTCATAGTTTTTTTCTCCCTATCCCTAGTAAATTTAATTACCGCAATTTTTCTGTTAATTGTGATAATTAGCAACATTATAGCAACTAAAAATTACTACGTCTATATATTATTTCAATATTCCTATTATTATGAAAATTAAAAATAAATCTTTACAATAAGTCTTTTTTACCTATTTAAACTATATGAAAATCATTTATGTTGATTTTCATACAAGTGAAATAATTCTTCTGGGCAGGTGATAAAAACTAGTAGCCTAGTTAGTGCTATTGGCTCTTACTATCAACTCTCTGAAGCATTTTACAAAAATTACTTATAAGGAAAATTATAAATTCTAGCCCATTTTTAAGACTTAAATCTACTGTTCCTATTCATTTTTTATTTTTTTAATCTATTAATTAAATTTTTTATATGTTTTTTATGTATGTTCACGACATTATTTCATTATAGTACTAAGGTTTTATCCATATAAAAAAGCACGAATCTACTAAATTCTTTGCAGATTCGTGCTTTTTTTATTTGAAACATGTACAACCAACGATAACTAATAAAACAAATAGTACAACGATTAATGCAAAACCGCCACCGTAATTACCGTAGCCGCCGTAACCGCCGTAGCCATAACCACCGCCGTAACCCCAGTTACAAAATCCCATTTGACTTCACCTCCGTAGCCTGTTTACTCTATAGCATATGTACAGGCTAGGAAAAATGCTAGCCCATTTATCGCCCTTTTATTACGATAAAAAAGAGATTGAGACATAACGAAATTACTGCAATCAACCGCTAGAAACAACCAGCTAAATTAAACCCATGTTCACCATAAAAATAAAAAAATCCGAACGATGAATCGTTCGGATCTTCCTTCAACTAAAATACTTTTGTCCCAGCCTCTTTTAAGATAACAAATATTAACTTATTTACTTTTAGAAGCTTGTTCTTTAAAGCGAAGTATGTAATACGGAACAATACAGATAACCGCCAAAATGAGAGCCGTTAAACTGACTATGCGGGGATTATTAAGCCCAAAAGAATAGTCTCCAAAAGATGCTCCAATCGCAATAATAGCAAAAATAATATACAGAATACGAAATATGTTAATCCACTTTTTCTGTTTAATCGTAACCACTCCTTTGCTTATTTTACTTCAACATAGAATATTATAACTTTACTAAACAACTTGTTGCAAAATTTCTTCTTCCTTTAACTGATTACCTTTTAATCTAACGGTAAACAAATTTCCACACTCGTCCCTTTGTTTACTTCACTTTCAATACTAAGAGTTCCTTTATGCTGTTGGATAATATTAAAGCAGATCATTAATCCTAACCCGATTCCGTCTTCTTTAATACTGTAAAATGGTTCACCTAAATGTTTGATGCGTTCTTTTGAAATTCCTACACCTTCATCAATAATTTGAATATGAATATGATTGTTGTCCTTTTTTCTCAGCTCAACTTTAATTTCTCCTCCGGAAGGCATTGCTTCAATCGCATTCTTAAGAATGTTTATAAACACCTGTTTCATTTGATTGCTTTCACAATATACAAAAGGCATTTCTCCATATGAGTTAAGTTCAATAAAGATGTTTTTCATGGTTGCTTGAGGCTGCAGCAATAAAATCACTTGTTGAATTAACAGCTGCAAATCAATCGACTGAAATGTTACGGCCTGTGGTTTTGCCACAGACATGAATTCATCTGTAATCATTTCAATACGCTCAATTTCAGAGGATATAATGTTCATATAGGTTAACTCTTCTTTACTCGCTTTTTCAGTTAATAACTGCATAAACCCTTTGATGGCCGTTAAAGGATTTCTAATTTCATGAGCAATAGCTGTAGCAAGCTGCCCGACCGCTGCTAATTTCTCAGATTTCTGCAGCAGCTCTTCTGTTTTTAAGTACTCTGTCCTGTCTCTTGAAACAATAAGAAGCACTTTTTTGTTTTCTATATTGAACAACTTCCCACTATATTCTAGTTTTTTTATTTCGCCAGACTTAAATGTAAACTGTGATTGCAGCGTAAAAGAAAGATTTCCGTTACGAATTTGTTCGACTGTTTTTTGAACAATGTCAGAATCTCTAGGTATAATACCGTGACAAGGCATGGATAAAAGCTCTTCTCTCGTATATCCAAAGCGTTTACATCCAGCTTCGTTTACTTCAACAAAACGGGCAGGGAAATGATCCGAACCTATTTCAAGTAAATAAATCGCGTCGTTTGCATATTCAAATAACGTTCGGTACTTTAACTCACTTTCCTTAAGCTTACGATGCAGCAAATCAAGCTCTTGTTTAGCTTTTTTAGCTTCAGATATATCCACACATACTCCAGACAAACCTACCAACTCATCTTTCCCATTAAAAATTGGAGAAATGGTGATGCGAAGATCTACCAAACTTCCATCTTTACGAGCTCTGACAACTTCTACTCGATTGATTGCCTCTTTTTCAGCAACAGTCTTTTTTATATTCTCATGTACATCCTTACTAAAAGCTCCTGCTATATCGTAATATTTTTTCCCAATGACTTCATGGGATTTCCATCCATATACTTTTTCATAGGCCTCATTAACTCGCAAGATTTGCCCTTCTAAATCAGTTATAATAACCGCATCCATGTGATGATTAATAAAAGACTCCAACTGTTCTTTCGTATATTCCAGTTCTTTTTTCATTATTCTGACAAAAAAAGAATCTTCTTCATCCTTACATGAATCTGATCCAGCATAAGCAGCTTCTTCTGCTACAGCGTAAAATTTACGATAAAATTCTATCGTCGCTACGGCTACTCCCAGTCCGAGAATTCCGAACATTAAATATTCTATTTCGCTATAAAACGGCGACTGAATAGGTGTATTCCAGAAGTAATTTGTCAATAAGACATGAACGATAAAATGAAGAAAGAAACAAAGAAGAGATTGTTTTAATAAAGAAAACTGCTTTTTATATCGAATAAGAGGAAGGGAAAACAAAAAGGTAAAAATTAAAATTAAGATAGTCAGTAACCAATGACTTTCTAAATAGATACTGCACACAGCCATAGTGATACCTGCAACTGCACCGGCTCTATAACCAAAGTATAGAACGGTCAAAATAAGAGGAAGAAAACGTAAATCATATGTAATCTGTTGATACGTAACGCTATACACCATAAGAATAGCAGAAACAATACTTGCATAAATACCATTCATCCATTTGTATTTATGGGCTAGACGCTGTAACAAAAATATTCTTATCGCAATCATAATACTGACAAAAAACGAAAAAATACATAAGTTAACAAACAATCCGCTACTAACCACTCCTTCTATTCCTCCTTTACTTGTAAATATGCGTAAAATAATTCCCTTATATAGAGAGTGTAACATGAATAAGCGCTGCTATTTATAAAATTAATAAAAAAACTAGTCTCGCCCGAGGCAAGACTAGTTTTTTATTATCTATGTTGGTCTTGATACATAGGTCCTTCTGAAATCATATTACTTTCAGAAACGTACGTAGGATCTGAATGAGCATCTTTATTCAAGGTAGCATTTACCTGCTGTTTTTTAGATAAACTTGAAAGTTTTACTTTGGCACTTCGAACAAGTCCTTTTACTTTTCGTCGTTTCGCAGCATCGCTTAATATATAAGACGTAATGCCGACTCCTACCGTTGATAATGTAATACCTGATATCAATGCTTTTTGTTTTCGTTTTCTCATAATAGCTCCTTCCTTGTACCTTTTTGAATCTTACAGTGACTTTTCCCTATCAGGTAATCTCTTAAACCAGATTATTCGGATTATTCACTTCTTTAACAAGACGCGGCAGTGTGTCCGCTCCTGCTATCCCATCTGAAAAAAGGCCATACCGATTCTGGAATTTTTTCACTGCAGCGATTAATTCATCTCCATAGAAACCGTCTGCTCCAAACTTCGGAAGAGAAAAACCTAGCGCAAGTAAGTTTTGCTGAATTTGTTTGACTCCTAATCCTCTATCACCTTTGGAATACACAAAGGGTCCTTTTGTATTATTCGTCATAGATAGATTTGTTGTGACTTCTTTAAAAAATGAGTAGTCCATTTCATTTATATCCACATTTGTAGAAATTCCTTTTACTCTGCCAGAATCCGTATACTGAAACATTGCCCATCGCTGCCACTGACTTAGCTTACCAGGGTGCTGCATACCGCCTTGTCTGTTGGCTGCACTATATCTTGCTACCCACAAAGGATACTTACTTATTTCGTTTGTAAAAAAAGTTTTAGCAAAATGATAGTTCGTATATACGATAGGCTTAATCCCTGTTGTTTTGTGAACATGCCCGAGCCAGCTTACGGCAAAGCAAGAAACAAATTCTTTGGATTTTTTCTTATCTTCTTCTAAATCCAAACATGGCGGAAGGTCTAGTTTCATTTGTCCAAGCTGAGCAATAAAAAAAGCAGCTTCTTTCTCCGGGCTATTTGTACAGTGAGCATAATGATAAAACCCTACTCTCAAGCCCGCATTTTTAGCACCTATATAATTTTCATAGGATCTAGGGTCTACAAAAGTTCCACCTTCTGTTAACTTTATATACACCCCTTTTACTGAGGTATTTTTTATTTCTTTCCAATTAATGATTCCTTGATGATGAGAAGCGTCGAGAATAATAGGATTATTTGAATGTCGCCTTTGCATAGTTTTCACCTCTTTTGCTAGCTTCCTTATGTATACGACGAATCTCTCAAAACCCCTGTTTTTTCCGGATCCTGATATTCTTTTATAACGATGTGTAAAACGTTGCTCATTTGAATCGCTAAATAAGCTTCGTGCTTTTTGTCATAATAACGATACCATCCTTGTGTATGAATAATAGATTCCTCAAGCTCTTTTACATTTTCTGATTCAACCAATGTACTGATTGATTTTTCATTTCCAAAATAAAACTTCACTTCGTACGTCACTTGAATCCCTCCTTTATAAAAATGTAAATACCCTAATCGTATGTATTTGAATCTAGTACAAGGTAGTGTAAAATTTCTTTTAATCCGCAGTTTCTTTTTATGTGTTTATTTAGAACAATGTTTATTTTATTAAAACAAGAAACCAAGCATTCTGAGCTGCTTGGTTTCTTGTTTTATTTTGATGGATGAATCATATTAGCAGGATTTACCCAGTGCTCAAATTGTTCTTCAGTCAGAAGGCCTGTTTTGACCGCTGCTTCTTTTAATGTCGTTCCTTCTTTATGAGCCAGCTTGGCGATTTTAGCCGCATTTTCATAACCTATGTGCGGATTTAACGCTGTTACAAGCATAAGAGAATTTTCTAGATTATGCTGAATCTTTTCTTTGTTGGGTTCAATTCCTACTGCGCATTTATCGTTAAAAGCCTGCATGGAATCTGTCAGCAATCTGACTGATTGTAAAAAATTATAAATAATAACTGGCTTAAATACATTTAATTCAAAGTTTCCTTGACTAGCCGCAATGCCAATCGTCACGTCATTCCCAAGCACTTGTGCAGAAACCATTGTTAGAGCTTCACTTTGAGTTGGATTTACTTTTCCAGGCATAATAGAACTTCCTGGTTCGTTAGCAGGAATCGTAATTTCGCCTAGTCCGCTCCGAGGACCGCTTGCCAGCCAGCGTACGTCATTGGCGATTTTCATTAAGTCAGCTGCTAAGGCTTTGAGTGCACCGTGGGCATAAACCACTTGATCGTGACTTGTTAATGCATGAAATTTATTAGGTGCTGAGATAAATGTTTTTCCAAGCGTGCTGCTGATTTCTTTCGCTACTTCATCGCCGAAGTCGGGATGTGCATTTATCCCCGTCCCAACAGCTGTACCGCCAATAGCTAGCTCTTTCATATACTCTACGCTTTGTTTAATCATTTCTTCATTCTTTTCGAGCATATGATGCCATCCGCTAATTTCTTGTCCTAGTGTTAGCGGTGTAGCATCTTGTAAATGGGTTCTGCCTATTTTAATAATATCTTTAAACTGCTCTTGCTTCGCAGCGAACGTTTCTTTTAATGTTTTTAGAGCAGGCAATAATTGATCTTCGACTTCTAGTACAGCTGCAATATGAAGAGCTGTAGGAAAAGTATCGTTAGAGCTTTGTGACATATTGACATCATCATTTGGATGAAGCGTTTCGTCGCCATTTATTAGCTGGTTTCCCCGGTGGGAAATCACTTCATTTACATTCATGTTTGATTGCGTTCCGCTTCCTGTCTGCCATACCACTAAAGGAAAATGTTCATTCCATTTCCCTTCAATAATTTCGTTAGCAGCTTGTACGATGGCTTCCGATTTCCCTGCTGATAGTTTGCCTAGTTTATGATTACTAATAGCTGCACTTTTCTTCAAAACCGCAAAAGCACGTATTACTTCAATCGGCATTTTTTCAATCCCTATTGGAAAATTTTCTTTACTTCTTTGCGTTTGCGCTCCCCATAGTTTATCTTCTGCCACTTTGATTTCTCCAATTGAATCTCTTTCGATACGATAGCTCATAGTTAGAACTCCTTTTCAATATTTTCTTTACCTATTAGTATTGATTATATGGATGAATTTCATGACATAATAACAATTATTCACTGTTGAAAATTCCCTTTATTTTATTTTTTAAACGGTATTAAATACTTTGATTATTTAGCTCATAGTTTATTTTGATTTCCTAATATAAAAAAAGATCCGAAGAATACGCTCTTCAGATCTTTTTTGAATACGTCTAATTTTACTTATGAATCCATACAGCACCGGCTGAATTGTCTTTTGCTTCACCAATTACGTCTAATTTTAATCCGTTTTGAGGAAGCAAGCGGCCTGCATCTTTAATTCTTTCATCTAAATACGATTTTTTGTCGTTGAAGCTTGTAACTCCATTTGATCCTTTAGATGAAATAGTTCCCCACGTTTTATGGGAATATGACCAAGCAGGTGATTTATCAAATGAGAACGCCGCGTCTGCAATTTGATATCGGCTTGAATTTGCTGTCGTGCTAATCCCATTCACATTAAAGTAAAGAACTTTATGAGCATGGGAATCAACCACGCCAAGGAATCCTTCACCTGGATGTTGTCCTACCCAGTTATCAAGGTAGCTTTCATCTGCGTACCAAAGCAGCATGCCTGTATTATATTTTGCACCTCGCGCGAATTGAAGTGCTTTATCGCTGCCTGCATAGTTTCTCCACTCAAGGTAATAATAGTTGTCTTTATAGCTGATGCCGTTTGTCTTTTCAAATCCATCTAACGTTACTTTTGGCGCTCCTTCAGCATCGTCCGTAAATACCGTTTTTCCATCTACTACTAAACTGGCATTATCAAGTGCAAATCCTTGAAGAGCAAGTCCTCCGTCTGTTACGTATTCAAATTGAAGCTTGATTTTTTTACCTTTAAACTGCGTCAAGTCATAGCTTTTATCTTCCCAGTTTCCGCCGGAAGTTTCTGCGGAACCGTCTGCGTTATTCGCTTTATCACCAATTGTATCTAACAGAACTTTTGAACCGTCAGGAAGAATCGCATTTACATATAAATAATCGTATTCTGCCTCTACTTCATAGAACGCTTTATAATTGAACGTCGCTGTTTTGGCCGTTGTTAAATCAAACTCTGGCGTCGTCATTGTCGTATGCAGATCATCTCCGCGTTTACTGTAGTAGTAGTTGCTTCCAAACTCAGGCTTAATCCCTTGAACAGCTTTTTTAGGTAAATTAATCTTCACAATACCCGGTCGTTTAGATTTTGTCACGCTTTGATCAACCACGCTCACAGAGCCCGATTTTGTAATGTTTTTGCTGTCGATTTGTTGAATATTTGCCCAGTTTCCATCCATATTTGCTTGGAAAAACTCTTTATTTTGCGGGGAGAAACTTGTCGGTTCTGTTCCAGCTACTTCACCAGCCCAGCTCCCTCCGCTCATAATTGACCAAACGCCTACCGGCTCACCTTGACCCGTATACTGTGTATCATACTCATCCGGCAAACCTAAATCATGGCCAAATTCATGAGCAAAAACGCCAACTGCTCCGTCTTCTGGTTCAATTGTATAATCATAAGCAGCCATGTTTGTTCCAGGAACTTTATACACTTGTCCCAAAGTAGAGCGATGAGACCAAATAGCATCGTTTCCTAGTTTACCTCCACCTGCTTCTTGCCCAGTTCCAGCATGAATGACCATTAAGTGGTCCACTATGCCGTCAGGCTCATTGCGGTTGCCGTCTCCATCGATATCATATTGATCGAACTGATCATAATCTGAAAGGTTAATGCCGCTTTTTGCTGCAGCAGCAAGCGCTTCTTTTACAAGATTACGAGGCCCTTTAGATCCAGGCGCATTATCGTTTCCTCCCGCTGGGTTGTCTGCTCCGTATTCTTTTGCGTTTCCAGGTACAGTTAACCAGTCAGAAACCGTTCCATCTACTGTGTAACTACCTCCAGACTGTTCTTCATAATATTGTTTAAACGTTTTAATTTTCTTTCCGTTAAATAGCGTAAAATCTTTCTTTCCAAACATTAATTGCTGATAATGATTTCGGTTAAAATCTTTTGCATACATGTAACCAGGTTCTTGAACGACATTGTTATGCTTAAAGTCTGCGTATTCGACTAAAAGAACAAGAACTTTATCTTTTCTCACTTGTCCTTTATAGTTTGCCTGAGCTGCAGGTTTAACGTTTACCCCGTTCCCCGAATTGTTTCCTTGAGACTTAATGTTAGCAAATTCGCCTCGTTGAAACTTTTCTTTTTGTTTTGTTTGCATTTCTTTCGCTTTCAAATCAATTTTGCTAGCTTTATGTCCCTTCATGCTCTCTTTATGTGCATCTTTTTTGTTTATGTAAGAAGTAACGGCTTTCTTCACTTCTTGCGGTGTTGCACTTTGAGAAATAACTCCTTGGTTTTTCAGTGCGTTAGCCAATCTTTCTTCCGGTACTGTATTCATATCAATTGGTGAACTCGGAAGTTCATCCGATTGTGCGGTTTTAGCTGAAGCAGTACTTCCATTCATAAGTACTGGCCCCACTCCGCTTAATGTAACAGTTGTGGCAAGAAAAGATGTCCCCAAAATCTTTTTCCAGCTTTTCAAGTAAACCCCTCCATTTTAGAATTTTCAAACTATTAGCAAGATTTATTTTATATTCTAAAACTAGGAAGGTCAACTACATTTTACTATATTATTAAAATTTTTTAATTCTAGTAGATAATGTAAAATAGTTTTATAGTATGTAACTAATTCTCTTTGCCTGACAATTAAAATGTCTGATAAAACCTTCTTACATATGCAAATTCTATGCCAAATCGATAACAGAAACTAAAAATATATGAAGCGTATTTTTTTAGGGAATTAGAACCACCTTTTCCGTATTACTATTATATAAAAACAAAAAATTCCCCATTATGGATACAGAAAGATAAAAAATCACTTCTCAATAGACGAGAAGTGATAATTTCTGTATGCAAGTAAATTTAAGAATGTTCTTTTTGACGCTGCAGCAAGATATGATAGAGCGACATGCTCCAAATAGACATGTTACGCGCTGCGATTTCATAAGGTTTTTCATCAATTTTAAACAAGAAATCCCCTTCATAACTCACGGATTTCCCTTGCTTTTCTAGCTCTTGTTTAACAGCTTCAATCCATTCTACTGCATTCGTATAATGTTTGTTCAAACGAACTTTAATAGTTTGATTCCTGTAATGAATAAAAGATGTAATTCCCCAAAAAATTAAGACAAGAAAAAGTACCATATACAGCAATTGCATGATAACGATCCCCTTCTTCCTTCATTTCATTATTTTCAATGAAGACTTAATTTAGATGAGTAAATATTACTATTCTCCTTTGCTATCGTCATCTCCTTTTAAAAAAATAAATTCCTTTTCCACGTAGGCGTATAAAATAAATCCATGTCCGTGCTACCTCATCTTTTTTACTAACGTTTTCTGTTGAAAAATGATAAGCTAATAGAATGATAAATAGAAAGGGAGGGCAACGAGTTGTCAACTGAACAAGTGAAATTAGCAGCCGTTTTAGATGTTGAAACAACGGGATTAAGTGCGCAAACATGCGATATTATCGAACTAGCTATTGCTGTTGTTTCTTATGATTCTTCTACCGGAGAAATAATCGACATTGTAGAAGAATATGAAGAATTTAATATGCCTTCAACTCCCATTTTCCCGTATATTACAAACTTAACGGGAATTACAAATGAGATGGTCAAAAATAAAACATTAGACGATAAAAAAGTGGAATCGCTGTTAACTAGCGTTTCGGCTATCATCGCTCATAATGCTTCTTTCGATCGCAGTTTTCTTTTAAAACGGTATCCATCTTTATTCAACCAAAAATGGCACTGCTCTATGCGTGCTGTCAAATGGAAAGAGTACGGCTTTCCTAATAAAAAACTAACAACGCTTCTTGATCATCATAATATCGAGAGAGAGCACGCTCACAGAGCTATGGATGACGTGAAAGGAACCATTGACTTGCTAAGACAGCAAAATCCTAGCGGAGAGCCCTATTTTTCTGAAGTATTAAAAAAAGCAATGAGCAAACCTAAAAAAACAGCGGCCTCCACTCGTTTTTAACTCAACAAAAAAAAAGCGCAGAAGCTGCGCTTTTTTTGTTTTTATTCGCATATTTCTTAAGTGTTGAGTTATATGTTTGAGGAGTATGATTGGAAACAGCTAGGCTGTAAACGCACAGGAAGAAAAAGAAAAGTGCCTGCTTTCAAGCAAAAAAGACGCGGAGGAACAAACTGAACAGCTGGTGTTTACACACATATACGAAATCAGCTGAATTTCTAATAATCTGGAAGATTTTAATTATACTTCTCTTATTTTTTGGTTTTGAAGATCGTGATGCGTTTGTTCTAGTTCACGTAAATTCAATTCGTACAAATGTCTCCCGTCTTCTGCTTTAAAGTAACCCGATTCAATAATTTGATTCATTAAAAGATCTTTCTTTTGCTCAAATGCTTTTTCAGATGTCATGTTATCATCTCCTTTTTTAAGTAAATATCTTTCATAGAAAAGACGTACACCGCTTGTGGCATACGTCTTGTTGCTTTTCACACTCGTTACCTATGTTTAAAAACAACGCAATCGTTACATTTTATCGAGAAGGCTGCTTATATCTTGCAGCCATATTGAACATTTTGGTGATGCACTACTTTTATACCCTTCATGATGTTCTTAAAACGCAATTGGAAAAAGATTTTCACAAAATTTGTTTTCCATCTACTGCCCCGCTTTCAAAATGCGGCTGTGCGGCGATTTTTTTCGTTGCTAAACTGACCACCATTAATACAACTAAATTAATAAATAAAGAAATAACGCCGACATTTGTATCTTTAATGATTTGTGGCAACGCAGGAAACAACGTGCCAAGCGTTGTTTCAGTAATCGTTATATACATCACAGACGCAATGCCGGCAACAATACCTGCACACGCCCCGTATTTAGTCACGATATTGTTTTTCATTAAACTAAAAATAAAAGCAGGAAACAGCTGCGTCACAATGCTGTAGCCCATTAGTAAAAGCGTTACAATCGTATTCCCTCCATGAAGTGTAAAATAGACTGAAACAAGCGCAATGACCGGTACGAAGCATTTAGCCAGTATCGAAATTTGTTTGCCCGTCGCTGAGGGAACAAGAACGCCATAAACGTTTTTAGATAGTGACGTAGAGGCTGCCATCAAAAGCATCGATCCAGGCACAAGTGCTGTTAATAAACCAGCAGCGCCAATAAAGCCGACAATCCACGGGTCAAATGTTTGAATGGAAAGACGAAGCAGTGACAAGTCCGCTTCTGCGCCTTGTAGTCCAGGTACCTGCATAAGAGCAGTAAACCCTACAAAAAAGACAAAAAGCAGCATTAGCGTATAAATAGGACTTATAATAGAATTCTTTCGAAATACATTCTCGTTTTCAGCTGAATACGTTGCATTAAACGTATGCGGCCACATGTAAAATCCTAATACGGTCAGCATGACTGTAGAAATAAACCACGAAATACTTAGACCTGTCTTGGGAAGAGTAAGAAACGTTGGATTTGCTTGATGCACAGCCTCAAACATTGGCTGTAAGCCTCCGTAGTAATGAAACGGCATATATATTCCTAAAAATAAGACGACAATAAAAATCATAATATCTTTAACAATAGCCGTCCACGCGGAACCATGTATGCCTGATATCATTAAGTAAACCGTTAGTGATATGGCTCCAATCCAAATGGCTGCGGTTGAAGAGATAGAGCCATAAGAAGCTTCAGATACAATAATACCTAAGCCTTTGAATTGTAAAATAATATAAGGAACAATTGCCAGCACCCCTGCGCATGAAACAACGATGCCTAGAAACGGGCTTTTGTATTTTGAAACAAAAAAATCCGGCTGAGACATGAGCTTATGTTTCTTCGCATATCGCCATATTTGCGGGCCGATCCAATACCCTAACACGTACGCTAAAGAAATATAGGCTAAAATATAAAACGCCGGCCCTCCTTTTCCATATGCCCAAGCGCTTCCTCCTAGAAACGTAAAAGTAGTATAGATTTCACCCGCCATCAAAAAGAAGACAAAAACAGTTCCAAAACCTCTGCCGCCTACGCTCCACTGTTCTAAATCCATTTTTTTGCCCCGCGTAGCTCGAATTCCAAGATAAATAGCTAAAAGTAAAAAACCAAAAATAATAATCAGAGCGGTATTCATTATTTATCTCCTCCTTTAACAGCAGGATCGA
Source organism: Bacillus sp. ILBB4 (assembly GCF_035064545.1). Taxonomy (NCBI): domain Bacteria; kingdom Bacillati; phylum Bacillota; class Bacilli; order Caryophanales; family Bacillaceae; genus Bacillus; species Bacillus sp. ILBB4. Next base: position 308,842 of record NZ_JAIQVD010000004.1, read on the forward strand.
GCTTGTACACAATACCCATAATAAAAGACGTAAGGATTACCCACATAACAATCCAAAAGAGAAAAAAGGGCATCCCTAAAATAAACGGCTTCACTTTGTTAACAAAAGGCAATAAACATAATATTCCTACAAACGGAAGCAGGCAAAGAAGATAAATTATTTTCATAGAACTCCTCCTTAATCAAACGGCTTAACAGTACTTATCTAAGGCTTCAACCATCTCATTATGTACTTCTCTTATTCTTCTCTTTACACCTTCATTCTTAAGCTAAACGAGACGTTTGGCATAGAAAACCGCCGTTTATTTGCTTCTTAGTATCTTCCATTTGTCCCCATGTGGAAAGAAGTTTGTAAGGCATGCTTACAAGATTTTGAATGCAGCAGAATATTATTTCATATACAGAATATAGACAAACAAAAAGAAACGGAACTGAGAGTAAAGGTCTCAGTTCCGTTTCGATCTAGCATTTCTATACTTTATTCTTCTTCTTTTTTCTTTACACCAAGCGAAGAGAGAGCTTGTTTTAAATGCCCAAACGTTTCAATTTTATTAAAACTAATTCCTACATTAACAGCTGTCTGAGCCATGTCAGGACTCACTCCTGACATAATCGCATGGATGCCTAGCAGCTGCAAAATGTTAATCAAATCAAAAAATTTGTGAGCGACATACGTATCTACATAATTTACACCCGATAAGTCAATGACTAGATGCCTTATATGTTTTTCTGCACACCTTTTTGGAACAACCTCGATAATAGAATCACCTTTGATTTCATCAATAAGCCCTACCAAAGGCAAGACCGCGATGTGATCTACAATTGGAATGACAGGAAAACTCGTTTCGTCGATTAGCTCTTGCTGAAGACTTATTTTTTGCCTTGTGATTTTATAATACTGTTCGGAGAATTCATTAATGAGTTTATCAAATGTTGTATGATAAACTTCGCTCCAAGACAGTATATCTTCTTTTGTAATAGATGAATGTATCAGACTATATGTTTTGACATACGTCCAAATAATTTTTCTTGTTTTGCTTAGCGCTTCTACTACCTCGTAAATCGGCGTATCAAATTTAATTCTGCTGTTTACTACTTCCGTCGTCCATTTCACCATACGTTGTTTAAAAATTTCTTGATCGTCAAGAAAGCCGCTCGCAATTGTTTCGATCGTATAAAGATGCTGCTCGCGCAGCTTTTTCTCAACTGAAGCGTCTGCGTCCTTTGAGTAAATCGATCCTTTAATTTTACTTCTTTGGCGCAGCCATTCTTCACTGATAGAGGCTGAATTCTCTAAAATATATTCAAAAAGACGTTGATTTTGTTCACTCACTACTGTTTAACCTCCGTTCACTTTCTCCTTCTGTCCAATTACTTACAAAACGTACCTTATGATAAATTCATGCTTCATATTTTTTCCTCGTCCATCTCTATCATACACGATAACCGCTTTGCATACTTATAGAGAATTAGATATAAACAAGCAGGTATTTGATTATCTACATAGATAAACTGCCGTGTATGATGCAACTATCATTTATTTTCACATGAAAGGATGTTAATTGTATTGAAAAAATCAATTATTTTGTTGGGGATTCTCGCTACAAGTATTGGATTATCCGCTTGTTCAAACAATACAACAACTTCTTCTGCCACAAACTCTTCTGCACATTCAGGTCATGAACATCATAAAGCTGCAGTTGCTGACATTCGCGAAGAGACTCCAGGAGCAGATGTTTTACCACAGTTTTTGAAGAACCAGCCTAAAGATATGAAACTAGTTTATCTATCCGTTGCTAAAAATCGTGAACTACTTGAAAAAATCCCTTGCTACTGCGGATGTGGCATGGAAGCGAATCACAAAAATAGCTATGACTGCTTTATTTTTAAAAACAAAAGAAATGGAGCAGTTGTCTGGGATGATCATGGAACAAAATGCGGATTGTGTATAGAAATTGCAGCTAAAGCTATGCTCGACTATAACCGAGGCAAATCAATAAAAGATATTCGCAAAGACATCGATGAAAAATATAAAGAAGGCTATGCACAACCCACTCCCACTCCTTCCCTGTAGAACATTGGCAGTTTTTAAGTAAACATTTGCGACAGGTATATATAAAAGCAGAAAATATCAAAAGCACGTTTTTTTAGCGTTTTGAAAGCTGATTCATATTTGAAACAGTAAAAAACACTCAAATAACTATTTGAGTGTTTTTTGTATACTATTCTTTCACAAACTCTTTTGTACTTCTTACTGTATCAATCGGACGCACGAGCTTCTCAATTTCTGCACGTTTTGGCTCTAAAAACGGAGGCAGTGATAATTTTTCTCCGAGCGTTTCGTAAGGTTCATCTCCCATAAATCCTGGTCCATCTGTCGCAAATTCAAATAAAATTTGCGGAGCCACTCTTGCATACAACGATTCAAAGAAGTGACGATTCACATAACCAGAAGTATGGAAACCGAAGCTTGGCATTCGGTTAATCCACTCTTCAAGAGCCTGTCGATTTTCTACGCGAAAAGCAACGTGATGAACCGTTCCAAAACCTTGCTGAGCCTGCGGAAGTTTTTCATTGTGTTCTACTACTACTTGCGCCCCGTTTCCTCCTTCTCCTACTTCAAATAGGTGAAGATCTCCTTCTTGAGCAATCTCTTTAAATAAAAGGACTTTTTCCATCATTTCTTTAAAGTAATTAAACTCGGCAATACGAATAAAGATAGGACCGAGTCCCGTAATAGCGTATTGAAGAGGAACAGGGCCTTTTTGCCAAGGAGTGCCTGATTCAACTCCTTGATTTCCTTCATCGGAAATTAACTGATACTGCTGATCATCAAAATCAACAAACGAAAGCGTCTTTTTCCCAAATAGCTCTTGAATCCCCGTATGCTTTACTTCTAAGCGATCAAAGCGCTTTACCCAATAGTCTAAAGCCTCATCATTTGGAACGCGGAAAGATGTTTTTGAAATTTCATTTGTTCCGTGAAAACCTTTTGGAATACCTGGAAAATCAAAAAAAGTCATGTCCGTTCCAGCGCTTCCTTTATCATCTGCAAAAAACAAATGATACGTTTGAATATCATCTTGATTGACCGTTTTTTTAACTAAGCGCATGCCTAACACATATGTGAAAAATTCATAATTCTTTTCTGCACTGCTTGTAATAGCCGTTACGTGGTGTATTCCTTTTAAGTGGTTCATTCTACATTCCTCCGGATAAATCGTCTAGTTTATTATTCATCATTTATCTTTAATTTAAATATCTTTAATTAAAGATAATATACCATGATTAATTTTCCTTTGTCAATAAAGTATGGATGATCTCGGAAGGAAATATGTATATTTTTACATTTAACCAAAACATTATAAATGAGGACGAGCCAAATCGGCAATAAAACATCGTATAAACAAAGAGCTTTTACAATTCAAAAGCTCTTTGTTTATTCTTTAATTTTCAATATGCTTGATTATAACTGCAGGATTGCCTCCCACTACCACGTTATCAGGAACATTTTTTGTCACAACGGCACCCGAAGCAATTACCGCATTGTTGCCTATTTTCACTCCAGGATTAATAACGGCTCTTCCCCCAATCCAGACGTTATTTCCTATTTCTACGCGTTTTCCAAACTCAGCTCCTGAAATTCTTTCAAGAGCATGCAAAGGATGAGTTGCTGTATAGATATGTACACCTGGTGCAAGAAAACAATTATCTCCTATTCTTATTTCACATACATCTAAAAGTACGCAATCAAAGTTAGCATAAAAATTTTCTCCAACATGAATGTTAGAACCGTAGTCACAGCGGAAAGTAGGCTCTATGCAAAGAGAATTTCCCGTAGACCCAAACAGTTCTTTTAATAAGTTTGTACGTCTTTCTTCTTCCCTTTCTGTTGTTTGGTTATAAAGCCTTGTTAATCTTCGAGCGTTTTCACGTTCTTTTATTAATTGCAGATCAGCGGAAAGATATAATTCTCCATCCAGCATTTTTTGTTTTTCTGTTTTCATTTTGCATCCCCTTTTTTGTAGTTCCTTCTCTAACCTATACTGATTTATTCTCTTACACGATATCATGTTTTTAAACCTTTGTCCGGTATTCGCTGAGATTATCACCCCCCAGGCAAACATTAGTTAATTTAATAACTCCCGGAAGCTAATTTTTTAATCTTTTTATGTAAAAGGAATAGTAAGAGAAACCTTCATCACATATACTATATAAATTTATATAAAAGGCAGGGATATCATGAAAGCACAGCGCTTGGTAGATGACCAAAAAGGAACATACAGCAAGGAGGTTCAGAAGCACTTTAAACTAAAAATAAATGGAAAAATTTACACACAACCCTCACCACAATCACCTTCCTCCCGCCCTATACAGAAGAAAAATCTTAAATACAAACCTCAAAATAAAGTTCTACGCACATACGATAAAAAAGATAAAATATTAAATGATACACAAGAAAAGCTCATAAAATCTGCAAAAACTAGATTAACTAAATATGAAAAGCTTCTATTAAGCAATCAGCTTTCAGAATCTGCGGCTCTTTACTCACCTTTTGGGTTAGAAGAGCTGGTACGAATGGCTAGTAGAGAGGAGTGAACGATTTGTGTTGGGTGAAAAAGTAATCATTGATACAAACATTTGGGCTTCACATGCGCTTAATTATCCAGAAGTTGTGGAATATATTAATGAACTTATTTCAAATAATGCGGAATTTTTAATGCCTACCGTTGTACAAATGGAACTTCTGTCGCATTGGGAAGTAGAAACAAATCCTCAAGTCAAAGCAGTAAAAAATCATTATATTTACGATATGACAGATAAAATTGTAGACGTTACAAGTGAAATTGCACAGCTAGCAGCTCAAATTCGCAGAAAAGCCAAAATAGAATCCAATAAAAAAATTAAAGGCCCGGATGCGATGATTGCCGCATCTGCTTTTATACATAATGCGAAACTGATTTCCAACAATAATAAAGATTTTGCTTGGATTACATTTAATTTCAGCTATCGAGGTCAACCATTATCTTATGTAAATCCTATTAAAGACACGATTGCTTACGCTTCTTTTATTAAAAGCTTTGAACTTCTCAACCTTCCCGATACTGATAACTTACAAGAAAACGAGAAGGAAAGCTAATTTGTTTTTATTTTCAAAATACTCTTTGTCTCCCGCCTTTTTCAAATTAAAAGTTTGATGGGTACATACTCCAATTCTTTTTATGTTGAATACAGTAAAAAGCATAAAAATTTAGGCGGTGAAAAGAGTGAATTATCAATATTACCCAGAACAAGCTTTAGAAGAGTACCAATATGGCTATGATTATTATTCGAATCCCCATGAAACTGACGAAAGATTCCCTTATGGTTATTATCCATACCCTCGCCCACGTCCATTTTATCCTTACCCTTATCCTCGTCCTATTTATTACCACCCCCCTTACTTTTACCCTCGTCCTCGTCCGTTTTACCCACACCCAGTGTATTGGAGATAAAAAAAAAGAAGAGCGATCAGCTCTTCTTTTTTGTTTCTTGATATTTAGACATCTCTTCTTTAATAATGGTCACAAACGCTTCATTTTGCTCAATTTCAAAAACAGTAATAGCTTTTTTTAAGTAAGCTATTCCTTCTTTAAGCTCACCAAGCTGACAGAGTGCTTCTCCAATTTGATAGTGCAGTTCTCCTAATAAATAAAGCGTCTCATGCTGAATACAAAGCTCTAGTCCTGCTTGTGCATATTTAACCGACTTTTCATAACGTTCCATTTGCAAAAGCGCACGCGATAATCCGTATAAAATTCGAATTTTGACTAAAGGATCTTTTAACTTAGGAAGCAAAGCAATATGCTGCAATCCTTCCATAAACGTACTGAACGCTTTTTTTAAATGACCTTCTTCTTCATAAATAATGGCAATACTATTTAAAATAGCAATCTCTTTTTCTGAATAAAACTGTTCGCTCGTACGCGTGAACGCAATGGCTTTTTCCAATTTACGAAGCGCTTGTTCAAATTTATTTCCAATATAATAATCACATATGGCTTCGTGCCATAGGAAAAATTGTGCGTGAAAAGGATCTTGAAACATAGGATTATCTTTTTCTTTGTTCACCATATGTAACACGGTTTCATAATCGCGTTTTCGTATATAATGCCTAATGGTCGATTTAATTTCTTTTGAATAATCGTTGGGCGTTAGCTCTCCTGCTTCAAAGAAATAATTCATCGGAACCCCTAAGCGTTTCGATAAATGATAGAGAACTTCACTGCTTGCATGAATTTCACCTTGTTCAAATCGATGTAGATCTTCTTCTGTACAAATTCCTTTTGATAACTCGACAGTTGTCATTTCCGCAATCTTTCGCAGATCTTGAATCAGCTGACCTACTTGTTTTTTATCATTCAAAAAATCACCTTACTTAAAACGTACAAACCCCGTTAAAACAACGTTCCGTTATAATATTGTAAGCCTATTGTACATTTAGATAGTTTTTTTATCAATAGAAATAAGAAAAAAATTCCAAGAAAAATTCTTCTAATTATATTGACGTCACACCTAACCCACTTAACCTTTATAAAATATCACCTTGAATTGATAAATTAATTCGACTACCTAATTTTTCTAAGTCCTTGATTAATTCATTAGGGGTGCGAGTATTATTCATTACGTTATTACATATCTTTAGAAGCTCAAGTTTAACTTCTATGTTAATTTCCTTTGATTTCAATTGCTCTTCCACAACAAACAGCCCCTTAATAAGTACATATTATCATAAAAAAGGATTTTTTTGTTATTATTTCATTTGTTTTTGCTTCAAATTTCTTTCCCTAACTTAAAATAAATTTCTTTTTACCTATATTATTTTTATGTATACTGAAAAAGAACTATACATCCAGAAGGAGGAAATTTAATTATATTCTTTACCGTAGATGCACTTTTAGAAAATAACTCTCACGTACTACAATATTATCAAACTGCTAGTCGCCTATGGAACGAAATTTGGAATGATCCTCAAAGTGAGACACTGAAGGTTTATCTCGTATTTTATCTAACCGACAGCTTACTTTTGAAGAACGGTGTGGCGGAAGACCACTAGGTCAAGAAGTTATGGTTTAGGTAGGGTTTGGTCAGTTGTACAGTCCGTACAATGATTATACAGATGATAGTAGAGCTAAAGCTCATTTATTAAAAGAAGCTTTTAGACTCAACTATTGTAGTTTTGAAGTTAAAAGTTTAGCAGATGATGCTTCCAGTTCTTACGATGATGTGCTTTACATACTGATTGTAGATTGTCTATTGATAAACGTTTACTCCAATCCTCTTTCACTTCTATAAGGTGATGGACTATTTCAACAGGAGTAAGCCTGCCTTCTTCAAGACAGACCTCGCATAAAGGGTTTAACCTCTTCTTCCTATTGCGTAATTTAATCCATGAAATACTAGAATAAAAGGCTTGTTCTTTCTTATCTACTCGCTGTTCTTTATACTCTCGATGAGCATCTTCCCTACACTTATCACAATATGTATCATAAGTTAATTCTCTACATTCATTCCTCCGTGTTACATATCTTAGGACTCTTGCGAGGCACGCTGTGTTTTAACCACCCTTCCTGTTCCTTTTATTATTTAGCACATATTTCAATTTATGTAATTTAGACATAATAAAAAGCCACCCAATTTGAGCAGCTTAAACTTATAAAAATATTAACTTTTATTTCAGCTCTAAAAGTAAATAACTTAGCGCCCTATCTAATGCTTCAGATATAGTTTCAACCTCTTCAATCAACTCTGCGCCAGATTTCAAATGATAAGATAAACCCGTATCAAAAACTTTAATTCCACCAGCAACCTGATAGTTAGATTTTAAAACTTTCCTCAAGCTCAATACAGATCCTTGGATTTTAAAAGAAACTAAACAGTCTGGAAATGAAATTTCATTTTCCTCTTTATTAAAATTGACTTTAGGCTGTTGATTATCATTTAGCTTTACATTTAACATCTCAATGAAAGAATCAATAATATCTTGAATCAGTACCAGTTCGAAATGTTTTCCTGAAATTTTAGAAACATAAGCATTAATCCAATTTTTATCGACCATATCTATTACCACCTTTTGTCTATTCTATTCGACAAAAAGTTATTTATTCTTACCTTATTATTATTTTTTTCTTCTGTAACCATAAACTGCACCACATTATTTAAATTGATATGCACTAGCTCTTTTTCATTCGAAACAAATTTTTCATGTTTTGTTATATGACTAATGACTTCTTTCTTTGATGTGGCTTCAAATTTTAATTCCTTTGTTCTGCCGTTTATAAATTCAAAAACAACTTTAAATTTAAGCATATGTGTATCACCTCTTCACCTACTAGTTCGACAAAGAATGACAAATCATCTGTTTTTAATAAAAAAGGACACTGATGAATCAGTATCCTTATGCTTATTACTTCAATAATAACTCCTGAAACTGAAAGGTATGGCAGGTCCCGAAATAGGCGACTGTCCTCCACCCCCAAGTTTTGGAGCCTTAGCAGGATACCCCAATGGATAATTCCCCCACCAACTGTCAACCTCACCACTAGAATTCAGTACATATCCAGTAGGACGTCCAAAGGAAGGCATAAAATAGGGGTAGAAAGTATAGTTAAAAGGCGTATAGAAATTAGAATAAAACATTTAATCACCTACTTTGTTTCAATTTGTAAAAAAGCCTTCATTAAAATATGAAAGCTTTTCTTTTATTGTGAATCATCGTTTTCAACAACTTTTTATTACTCGAACAAAATAAAAAGCCACTCTAATTTTTAGAGCGACTTAACGTTAAGTATTAAAATGTTGAATGCGTAAGCTCATTGTAAAAAACAACAACTTTAATTGTTTTTTCCTTTCTGAGTAAGCTTGTTTTGAATGCGTAAAAGCAATCCAATTATTACCCCAGCAAATATAGTTAAAGCAATATATGGAGTCCAATCTCCACTAAATAAGGCTTCCATTACTACGAATATTACTACACAAACTATTACACTTGCTAGAATTTACAATAGGTTCTTCATTACACCATTCCTATATAACAATAAAATTCTAATGAGCTATAACAATAGTCATAGCTCATTGACTAACTAATTAATAGTAAAATAAAATCATTGGGGGTGTCATCTCTTTTTTAGAAAGATTTCCTCCCACACTAATGCTACTTATCTATACAAGTAGTCTTACTGTATTTTTTCACTTTTCTCAATTTTTATTATAAAATTAGCTAATTCAATATCAATAAAGGTTCGATTTAGAGCTGGTATGTCCCAAAATTGTTGATGGTAATCTGGTATATATACACTCCCGTCATATTGTGCTTTAATAACCCGTCGGAAATTCTCGCCTAGGCATTGCACAATGTAGGACTTTATGCCGTTTTCTACTATAACATTTAGCACTTTAAAATCTAATTGAATTCTCATTTTCTAATCACCAACTTTCTGCCTATAATTTCGACAAAAAGTGTAATAACCCTTCTCGCTATATGACTATGAGAATATTTTTATTCCACGCACTTGAAAGCAATTTGATAAGCTTCATACTTGGTTAATCCTTGTAAACTCATTAAGTACTCAGCCAACATTATTCTTTGATTATGAGTTAAAGGTTCATCATCTTCTTCATTGATACGTAAGAACTCTTCGTTACTAATTTCTCCATCTAATATTTTTTGGTAAAGTTCATCGGTCATTATTTAATAGTCACTCTTTCTAAATTTGAACATACTAAAAAGCACCTGAATTGAAACGATGCTTCCCTGGTTTTATTAACTGTATCTATGATGTTCTAATTTAACAACATTATTAATATTATTTATGCAATTGATCTTAAAGGAGATGATATCAGTGATTGAATATACAGGCTGGCAATTTTATGATGACTATACAGAAATTTATGGTAGAAACTATTTAACTCATCATGTTGGCTCACTGCTGGTGCCGGTTTCAAGAATAAAAGGCTTGACTCATGACAACGTTTTGTCTGAAGAAAAGTTAAGTCGTCTTCTTAAATCAATAGAAACTCACGGATATGTAACAACTGGTTCCTCTCACATGGATATTAACCTAACATTATTTCCTAATGGGGAGTTTTGCGTTGGTAATGGAGGTAATCATAGACCATACTTAGCAAAAAAACTAGGTATAACTATCATTAGAGCAATTGTAGATGTATGTATCCCGCTTGACCTTTTAACAGATGAACAAATTCTACATTTTGAGTCCCTAGATCCTTATGATTTACCTAATAACCCAGAATTAAAAGATGTAGCATATGCCCTAGAACTAATGCCTAGCCAACAACTTGCTAAACAAACTATTATTCATATTCGCTGAGCACCAAAACAGGTGATTTTTGTTGTTAAACAAAATAAAAAGCCACTCTAATTGAGTGACTCTTTACTTGTTATCATTTGTCTTTTACTTCAGTAGGCACATAATCTAAAAGTATTGATATTATCATATTGAAATGCCATGGAGTAAGGTTATCTCCATTATTATCTTTTAATTCGTTAGTTAATTTCTCTAAGGTTTCAGTCCACATCGGAGAATTATTCCTTTGCTTAGCCTCTTCTGCTAAGTGTTCTACAACATTTAGTGCTTTGTAATACTCATTATGCTTAGCACTGATATAATAATCCTTTTGTTCATAGGGCATTATCCTACACAACCCTTTCGTAATTTTTAATTATCTATGGGCATACCTAGGAAAATCGTTTAAAACTATGTAATCTCCACATTGCAATCAATTCTTAATTCTTCCACTGTATCTTCTACTTCATCAATGTCATCAACATTATGATCATAATCCAAGCAAATCTCTCTTATCTGAAATTTACTAGCTAAATCATCCATACTAGAATGTTGTCCTATAGTTTTTGGAGTTAATTCTACTAATCTAAATTTCTTCGATTTTGTATTTTGAAAAGTTACTGACCGCTTATCGAAATCAACGTCTCGTTTCTTCAAATATAAAGTTTCATCTACCCTTCCTAATGTGTCTAGCAATGTATGTAAAAGCACATATGATCTAAATTGAGCATAATAACTCTTATTAAAGGCATTAAAAATTCGCTTTATTTCATCTACCGTCAATGTTTCAACCTTATGTTTTTGGAACTTTACATTACGAATTTCATTAAAGACATTTTCTTTCAGCACTTCTTCACGTTTCAAAATATTAAAAGCAGCACGTGCTTTTTGAAGGTAGTTATTTACATAGATGGCTTCACCCCCTTCTTTGCAACTTGCTTAAATTTACTACTTGTATCAGATTTTTCGTGAAGCAACCAATTAATAAAATCCCTAGCGTCATTTAAAGTGATATCATCTACTCTTGTATCTTTTTCAAAGAATGCAATTAAATCATTAAAAACGAGATTATATTGATTTAAAGTGGATTGAGCCATACCTTCTAAAGTTTTAATTTTAATAATTTTCTCTTTAGCTTCTTCAAGATTTATTTGAGCTACTTTTGCTCCCTTTCTTATTCGCTTTGCACACAAAAAGGCAACCCCCTTTGAATATGGAAGTTGCCTTAACAGTTTAGGTAGTTTTTTTATTATGGGCAAGTTTCAGTCTTAGTGACTATTTACTCACCCTCTAAAAACCCTATTATATCAACGTTTATTAAGTATTTTTTGAAAAGTAATCAGCTGACCTACTTGTTTTTTATCATTCGAAAAATCACCTTATTTAATGTAAATAAATGTTTTTATCCTACTTTTCTACTTTACTCCAAACAAAATGACTTTAAAAGAGATAATGGGCTATTTTTTGAAACTATTGTCAATCTTTTCTCCCTATTAATAAAGAAAAACAGCACATCCATGTGCTGCTTCTCCCAAGTTCATATAATTTATGACACTATATATCTTTGCGCCTTAAATAGCGTCAAATACTTGACGCAGTTGAGCTGCGCTTTTATTGATCGCCTGCTGAGCGAGTGGGACAAATTCATGAAACCCTAAAAACCCGTGAATCATTGTTTCATAATTTTCATAGGTGACGGGGACACCGTGATTTTTTAATGCGTCCGCGTAGTCTTTTCCGCTATCTCTTAAAGGATCATACTGTGCTGTAATAATGGTAGCGCTTGGTAGACTCGATAAATCTTCTAGTAATACCGGAGCGTTATAAGGATGCTGTTCTTCTTCTTTATTATTTAAGTACTGAAGGCGAAACCAATCCATGAGATCTTTTGAAAGGAAATATCCTTCCGCATTTTCTTTCATAGAAGCAGGGTGCTGATTTTTAAATCCTAAAGACGGATAAATAAGCAGCTGATGAACAATGGATGGACCTTGTCTTTCTTTTGCTAAAATGCTCACAACCGCAGCAAGGTTGCCACCGGCACTGTCCCCACCGACGGCAATTTTATTTGAATCGATATTTAACTGAGACGCATGAGCTGAAATCCAATCCAAGGCTTCATAGGCATCGTTTACTGCAGCGGGAAATTTATCTTCAGGAGCAAGACGATAATCAACAGACACCACAATACAGTTTGCTCCATTTGCATACGACCTGCATATAGAGTCATGAGTATCCAGGCTTCCTAATACCCAGCCTCCTCCGTGATAATAAACAAGAGCGGGAAATGGCCCTGTTCCTTCAGGTTCATACACTCGTATAGTGAGTGTACGTTCATTTAATTCAATGTCTTTATTATATACTTTTTTAACTGCTTCTTTGGAAGGAGTTAAAGACATCTTTTCCATTTCTCTCAGTTGCGGGGGTGTAACGTCCTCTAAAGAAGGACGGGGCATTTCATTATATTGATTTAGAAATATTTGAATATGCGGATCTAACGGCATTCTTCTTCTCTCTCCTTTCAAGGTAACTCTATATGTAATGATGAATGAAATTTCAGAAAAAATCCAATATATTGTCTTCTCGGCAGGCTTTTGTTTGTTTTAATTAAAAATGGGTATAACAATTAAATAAAGAGGATGATATTCGTATATATTTTATTCTCACCTATATAAATATAAATACGTACAAAGGAGGCACACTGATGATTATTGTTTATATAAGCTTAGCTGTTGTTTTGGCATCACTTGCGTATCTTATTTACGCAGGCGTATCATTTAATAAAAAAATCAAGCCAACTGTGAACTCTGTAAATGCCACTTCTCAACATCTTCAAAACGAAACTGATCATATCAAAGAAAAAACAAATCATTTAAAAGTAACACAAGCAGCTATTAAAACCGATGTACAGTACAAAAAAGATTCGGTCAAATATACAGCCAACTCATTTAAACAGCTTGTTAATAGCTTTAAACGTTGAAAAAGGAAACCTCTATAAAGGTTTCCTTTTTTATTACATCGCCTGAGACGTATCTTTAGGAGGTGCAGCCGTTTTGTTTCGGTGATAAATAGCGTTAATCTCTCCTCCAATCACGAGAATTAACCCCGTTAAAAATAGCCAAAGCATCAGAACAATCACGCCTCCTAAGCTTCCATAAGTAGCAGAATAATTGCCAAAGTTGCTTACGTAAAATGAGAACCCTAAAGATGTTAGCTGCCATAGCAGCGTAGCAGCGAGTGCCCCGGGCAATACATGAGCAAAAGGAAATGTTTTGTTTGGCGCTAATCTGTATAATACGGATAAAACAAGTACCATAATGCCGACACCAACAATCCAGCGCAGAATATTTAAAACCACTGTTGTACCTGAAGGGAGAGAAAACCATTCGCTTATCCAATTTAACAAAACTCCTCCGAACACTGGTAAAAGAAGCGATACAACAATTGTTACAATTAATCCAATTGTTAAAAGAATGGACAGACCTCTTACTTTAATAAACGAGCGCTGTTCTTTCACGTCGTAGGCTTGGTTCATTGCACGGATAAAGGCGTTCATACCATTTGAAGCGGACCAAATGGTTCCTAAAATCCCTACAGTCAGTAACCCGCCGTTTGGTTGGCTTACAAATTGAGCTACGTTATCTTTAAAGATTGCAGCCGTTTCTCCCGGCATAACGCTTTGAAGAAGATCGATTGCCTCTTCCGGTTTAATAGATAGATACGGAACAATCGATATCAGTAAAATAAGCATAGGGAATAATGATAGCATATAATAATAGGCTTGCTCAGCCGCTAGTCCCGTTGCTTGGTCTTCTTGAATTTCTTTACCAAGACTTTTTCCAAATGATAATAGCTTTTTCATGATAAACCTCTACTTTCTCTTTTTTTGTTCTTTTCCCATTTTATGCACTTTTCAACCTTGAAAGTGGAGAATTTCAAGCAAAATCTCCACTCAAACGACCAAGAGAAAGTAGAATGATGTTTTCTACACAAAAAAAGTTCCAGCTCAAAAGAGCCAGAACTTTTCATCAAAGTGTTTATGTAGAGCAGACTAGCGAATGTGTCCTTGTGCACCGCTTAATTGCTGTTGCGCCATTACAACAAGATGCTTCGTCATTTCTCCACCAACAGAACCATTTGCGCGAGCCGTTTGTTCCGCGCCAAGCTGAACGTTAAGTCTCCCCGCAATTTCCGTTTTTAATTGATCAAGAAGCTGTTCAGCACCTTGAACTAAAATAGGATTACGATTTGCCATGTTTATCACTCCTTTCCTTCAACAGCTTATATAGGTTAATGTTCCTTTCACTTGAAATTTTATACAACATCCCTCAAAAAAAAGATCCCTGGCTATCGCCGAGATCTTTTTTTCTTTTTAAGCTTTTTTACACTCGTTCCAGAGGTATTGTGCAGCAGCGGAAAGAACCGCCGGACTTAATAATTTCAGATATATCAACTTCAATTACTTCATAGCCTCGTTTCCTTAACTCTTCATTCACTTCTGTATTCATTGGCAGGCTGATAACCCGCTGATTACCGATTGATAATACATTGGTTCCCATCGTAAACTGCTCTTCTTCTGTTACTTCAATTAAGTCATATTTCATGCGAAGTAAATTTAATTCTTTCTCATGTAAAGCTGGTGAAAATACGAGCGCTTCTGTAGGTGATAAAATATTTAACACACAATCAAGATGAAGGTAAGATCGGTCAATAGGAATCGGAACAACCTCATACGTTGGAAGCAGCTCTTGGATATGCTCCACACCTTCTCTACTTGTACGGTCGCTGAGCGCAATAAAAATAGCTTGTCCATCAATCAGCACATCTCCACCTTCAATGGGATGGTCCGGTACCTGATGGAAAGGAATACCTTGCTGCTGCAGCCACTCTGCTAGCACTTGTTCTTCTCCACTTCGAATTTCGCTGCCCATTTTCGTGACAATAATGGTATCTCCGAGCGTATAGCCAATATCCCGCGTAAATACTTGTTCTGGAAATGGCTCTTGTGCAGATAGCCCGATGACTTCCACTCCTTCTTTTTGAAGACATTCCACAAATTGACGGTGTTGCTTTGAAGCCAAGCTCTCATCAATATTTTCGTCCGCATAGTGCTTTTGTGTTTCATTAATAATTTCTTCAATTTTCATATATGTAGGTGGGCAAACAATCACACGCTTTAATGTATCATACTCATTTTTACACCCATAACTATTCGTCATTTTAGCTGGCTGTTTCATTTGCATCTTTTTAAATCCCCCTTCGTGCATTTATGTACAGTGTTCCCTAAATCTCCTGAAACATAAACACGATTTTGCTGAGGAAACACCCCTGCTTCTCTGTATAAAAACTTTTTCAGGCAAGAAAAACAAAAAAACATAATACTTCTTCTAATTACAATAACTGTTAGTATAAAATAGTCTAGTAACTGTACAAAAAATTGGAGGTTAATATGAATAAAGTAGCGAACGCATTATATGCGAGCAGGAAAATTTTATTAATACTATGGATCATCCTAATTGTCGGATTTGGCTTTTATGCGGCTAAGCTTCCTTCTGTGCTGGGAGGAAACGGATTTGAAATGAAAGGAATGTATAAAGTTACCGAGCAGCTTTTAGTTGATAAATTTGATGTTAGTGAAGCTCAGGTTATCGTTTTGTTTTTAAAAAAAGACGGAGTTTCTGACTCGAAATTCCAGCAAACGATCGCTCAGTATATGCAAAAGGCAAAGGACAAATCAGACGCGTCGAAAGTTGACATACCAACGGCTTCTAACAAGATGATAAAAGGAAGCACAGCGTATGGAATTATCCACTTTAATCACGATGATGGAACGATGGATAAACGAGTGGAAAAGATCAGAACTCTTTCGGCTGAAGAAAAAGAAGTTAGTGTAAAATTAACCGGTGGTCCTATTATTGAAAAAGATATGAATACAGCAAGCCAAGCTGATTTAGCAAAAGCGGAAGCCATTGGCATTCCTGTTGCTTTAGTTGTGCTTCTTCTAGCTTTTGGCGGCGTGGTAGCCGCTGCAATTCCTCTTATGATAGGAATTGTAACCGTTGTTACTACCATGGGCGTTGTCTATTTCTTTCATCCGTACACAGAGCTATCCATCTTTATTTTAAATGTGATTCCAATGATTGGATTAGCTCTTAGTATTGACTTTGCCCTTTTATTTATTAATCGCTTTAAAGAAGAAATTCAAACAAAATCGGTAGAACAAGCAATCAAAATTACCATTCAAACAGCGGGACGCTCGGTCATATTCTCAGGATTATGCGTATTTATTGGATTAGCGGGAATGCTGTTTATTCAAGTGGATATTTTCCAAAACGTCGCTCTTGGAGGAATGGCTGTTGTTTTTATTGCTGTGTTTTCAGCTCTTACGCTTCTTCCTTCCATACTGGCTATATTAGGTACACGCATTAATCGTTTACGCATCTTAAAAGTCAGTGAACAAGGCGGTCAGTCTAGGTGGCGTTCATTCGCTACATTTGTCATGAAAAAGCCTGTAACTATGACGATTGTTTCTCTTATCATTTTGTTAGTAGCACTTATTCCCGTTCGAGACATGCATCTAGAGATACCGTCTTCAGAAGCGCTCCCAACAAAATACGAGTCCCGTCAAGCTTTTGACACATATAACGATACGTTTATAAATAAAAATACGGCAGACGTTTATTTTGTGCTAGAAGCTAAGCAAGATATGCTGAATGAAAAGCCTTTAACAAATGCCTTTACTTTTATAAAACAATTAAAAGAAGATTCGTTAGTTAAGCAAGTCGATTCTATTTCTACCGCTTTAAACGTAAAATCGAGTGATCAGCTTCAAGCTATGCTGGAAAACCCGCAGATAAGTGCGCAGACAAAGCCAGCTGTAGATTCGTTCATTAACAGACATTATATGCTCATAAAAGCTACGCTAGATACAGACCAAAATTCAGATCAAGCAAAAGATTTTGTTCGAAAATGGAAAGACAAACGTTCACCTTTCACCGTTCATATTGGCGGCTATCCAAAATTTGAACAAGAAATATTCGATGAAATTTATGAAAAAGCTCCCTATGGTTTGGCTCTTGTTTTATTTTCAACGTATGTCATTTTAATGATTGCTTTTCGTTCCGTACTCATTCCTTTAAAGGCTATCATTATGAATATTTTAAGCTTAACAGCTACGTTTGGTTTACTTGTATGGCTATTTCAAAATGGACATTTAGGTCTTACCGAATCTAATATTGCTTTAGTACTGCCAGTCTTTGTTTTCGGCCTTGTATTTGGGCTTAGCATGGACTACGAAGTCTTTTTAATTTCGCGCATTCACGAAGTGTACCATCAAACCCGCGATAATAATGTGGCAACCGTAGAAGGCTTAGCTTCCACTAGTAAAATCATTACGAGCGCTGCTTTAATCATGATTGTGATTACAGGAGCCTTTGCTTTTACAGACGTAACTCCTGTTAAACAAATGGGTGTAGGAATTGCTTTAGCTATATTTATCGATGCAACGATTGTCAGAATGCTTCTTGTCCCTTCTCTTATGAAATTGCTTGGAGATGCCAACTGGTGGTTTTTCACTAAAAAAGTCGATAAGTCCAGTTCCAACGAACAGTTAAAATCCTAATAAAAAACCCGCTCACTTGAGCGGGCTTTTTATTGAAGATTTCTTTATCGACTTAATTTAGCAAAAGCGATAATACCTTCTTCGTCGTCTAATTCCAGTTCTAGTCCTGCTGCGTATGGGTCTACGTTCATTTCCGTATCCAGCCAAAAGCGCAGCGCTTCAATAATGTTCAAAGTAATATGAACCTGCTTACGATCATGTACGTATGACTCTGCTGAAAAACCGTAGTCATCATCATACATTAGCTCAATCTCTACTTCTTGAGGCTGAACTTGTTTTTTTTCCGCGATATACAAACACATCGCATTGATAATATCTTGTTCAGAAATTTTTATTGTCTCCAAGATTTCACTTCCTCATTTTTACGCTTGTTGCTACGTACGCTTTGGAATAACTTTACTACAAGAAGAATTAAAGCTACAATCACAAGCATGTTTACCATAAAGCCTAAAATTGGGCCTAATGGTCCTAAGCTAGATAGTAAGCTTCCGAATAATAAGCCCGCAATTCCTCCCATTAAAAGACCTTTCATTAAGCCGCCACGCTTTGAGCTAGCCGCTGTACTCTTAGATGATGAATTTTTAGACGTATTGTTTTGCTTAACTGAATTACTGTTATTGTTTTTAAATAAGCTTGATTGGTTATTGCTTCCGCTGTCAAAAGAGCGCTTTCCTGATTTATACCCTTTTGCGCTTGCTACGTTTGAACCGTCATGAATAAGTGATCCACCGACTGGTGAAAACACAACCGCTAATGCGATAAATGCGGCCAATAATTTTTTTACCATTGTTTTCCCTCCACTAAATGACTAACGTCACATATGTTTTTTCATATATGATTTCCATATATGTTCCTACGTTTCATCATACCAAAAGGTTTCACTTTTTTATATAAAAATGCTTCAAGCTCCATCAAATGTTCATAGGATTAAACGTTTGCATGTATTTTGCTACCTTCGCCTTTATTACTAATTAAAGGATATAGGTGCTTATATGACGAATACCATACGAGAAACAGCGCCTCAAAGATATAATAAAATTCATTAAAAATTGGCTTTGGAAGCTTCTAACGCTGTACATTTGCAGTTAATTGATGGCCAATGCTTCACGTTATCTACTTGCCCTTTCATAAATAAGAGCTTTCTCTTATATGAATATGTATAGATAGACTAAAGTTAAAAAGGAGAGATACGATGTTGAATGAACAGCTCCCATTATCAACAGCAAATTTATCAGATGCAATGGAAGGTGCAAACCACTTAGACTTTTCTATTAAGCCATTGCAGCGCCATTACAAACTATTTGGGCCGGCTCTTACCGTAGATACGCCTGCTGGTAATAATTACTCAGTGCTTGAAGCGATTCGACTAGCGGAGCCCGGAAGCGTGCTCGTCATTGATGGAAAAAGCTACTGTAACCGTGCCTTAGCAGGAGATTTCGTAGTAGCCATGGCGAAGCTTGTTGGAATAAGCGGTATTGTACTAGATGGTGTTATACGAGATCCGGAAGACATTGAAAAGCTTAATTTCCCTGTATTTTGTAAGGGCTCTACGATCGCAGCAAGCAGCAAAGAAGAAAAAGGAAAGGTAAACGAGATCATTTCCTGCGGGGGCGTGAAGATCCGTCCTGGGGATTTTATTGCAGGTGACGACGGTGGAGTCATTGTCATTCCAAAGGAGGAAGTCGAAGAAGTATTAGCAAAAGCACAGGAAAAGTGGCAAAAAGATAAAGACAGAGAAAATGAAGTATTAGTTAGCAAAGAAACGGTATATACGTATTTAGATAACGCCTTAAAATAAAAGACCTCCGCTTGGAGGTCTTTTATTTGTCATATTGTAAAAATTCTAATCGATTTCCGAACGGGTCGTGGACAAAAAAACGCTCTCTCCCTGCAATAGGCTCTTCTTCAGAAAGAACGCAGCCCGAATGTGCCAACTTACGTCTAAGCGTCTTGATATCTTCCACGACAAAAGCTGGATGCGCTTTTTTAGCAGGTATGTAGTCATCTTGAATACTGATATGCACTTCTTGAGTTCCACATTGAAACCATATGCCGCCTCTGTGCCTCAAATTTTCCGGCTTAAGAACAGTTTTCATTCCTAAAAGATTTTCATAAAAATTTCTTGCTTCTTGCTCGCATCCTTCTGGACCAAGAAGCTGAACATGATCAATTCCTAGAAACATCCACAAACCCCTTTCAAAAAACGTCTTCCTAAAAGTTATTAATCAATGACTCTAGGATTATGAATAACCTGCAGTTCTTTTACAGCTTGCTTCATTTCGCTTTTGCAAATTGGACAAGTTGGCTGATCTCCGCTTTTAAAGTTATCTCGAACCCAGCAATTACACGTATCTGATGTACATTCCCAAACTTTTGTTTCTTCAATAACAGCCGGCTCTAAATTTTTACGATTATACATACACATCGTCTCCTTTAAACAGTACTTTTTAAGTGGATAATAAATGAAGATTAACTTAGCGTGTAAATGTGGTAAATGGTGCAAGATAAAGTGATACTATACATCCGTAAATCAATCTTTGAGGAATACATACGGCGTCTTGAAAGACTAAAATAAAAATGAAGTTATAACAAAGCAGATAGCAGTTGCTTTTCTTAAAACAACGGGATAGTCTGAAAAGAACAAAAATGAAGATCACAAAAATTATATATTTTACTATTATAACAGAGTTTATATTTTTTTACAAATCAGCTTCCATTTACTTATTTTGCTTTTCATAAAAAAAGCGAGCACATGATTAGGCTCGCTTTTTTTCTTATCGAGTTTGTCCGTTTCCACTCATAATATATTTAATTGTCGTAAGCGCAGGAAGTCCCATTGGACCGCGTGCATGAAGCTTTTGAGTTGAGATCCCAATTTCAGCTCCAAATCCTAAAGCTCCTCCGTCAGTAAAACGCGTAGATGCATTATGATACAGTGCGGCTGCATCCACTAAAGACATGAAGCGTGAAACGGCTTGTTCATCTTCTGAAATGATGGCTTCAGAGTGTTTTGTTCCATATGTTTCGATATGGTCAATCGCTTCATCCACACTCTCTACTACTTTCATTGCGATTGCTAAGCGCAAATACTCTTCAGCCCAGTCTTTTTCAGCCGCTGGTTTTGCTCCAGGAATTTCACCTACTGTCGCTTTGTCACCATATACTTCAATATTATAATCATTGAATGCTTGAATCAATTCTTCTTTATGAGAATCGAGCCAGTTCTTGTGTACAAGAACCGTTTCTGCTGCGTTACACACCGCTGGTCGATCTGTTTTTGCATTAATCAAAATCGGAATGGCCTTCTTAACGTCAGCTTGTTCATCGATATAAATATGGCAGTTTCCGACTCCCGTTTCTAACACGGGAACCGTTGCGTTATTGACCACCGCTTGAATCAATGAAGCCCCTCCGCGCGGAATTAGCACGTCAATATGCTCTTTCATTGTAAATAATTCTTGCGTAGCCGCACGATCTGTACTTGAAATAAACTGTACCGCTTCTTTAGGAATTGGCGTTTCATCAAGAGCTTTATGAATAATGTCCACGATAGCTTGGTTAGATGAAATAGCTGAAGAGCCGCCTTTTAACACAATGGCATTTCCAGATTTCAACGCTAGCCCTGTTGCATCTACCGTGACGTTTGGACGTGCTTCATAAATCATTCCGATAACGCCAAGAGGCACGCGTACTTGCTTTACATCTAGACCGTTATCCAATGTCCAGCTTGATAAGATATCTCCTGTTGGATCGTCTAGCTCAGCAACTTCACGAAGGCCGTTAGCAAATTCTTTTACACGTTCCGCTGAAAGAGCAAGGCGATCCATCAGCGCTTCGTCAAACCCTTTTTCTTTACCGTTTTTTAAGTCTACTTCATTTGCTTTTAAAATATACTCCGTGTTGTTTTCAAGTGTAGAGGCAATCGTTAACAGCGCATCATTTTTTTGTTCTGTTGTTAGTAAACTTAATTTCTTAGCTGCTTTTTTTGCTGAAATAGCTTGTTCTTCTACTGAATACTTTTCATTTGTTTGTAACACCAAATCACTCCTGGATTCGTTTTAGTTTTGTTTGATTTTAAAGTGTGAGGCATAAGAGGTAAATGCAATCATGCAAAGAAAAGGAAGGGCTCCTTTTCTTTACAGCATGTTTGCTTACAAACCGACCGGTACTGGAATTTCTAAGTGACACACTAGACCTTCGCTGTCTACAATCGGTTGATCAATTGGCTCATTCAGTGCAAGTTCATCAGATGAATAATTTGTCACGCCAAGAGCCAGCTCATTTTCGTCTTTATCTAGAATACGTACAACTGCTCGTTCACTAAAGTGGCCTTTAATATATTTAACATGCTCGCGAAGTAAAGGCTCTTTATCTTCAATAATTGCACGTTTCGCGGCATCTTCGACTACTATTTCCCCTTCAGGACCAGAGTTAAACGCAATCCACTGCTTTTTCTGATTAAGGTTCGCAGAATCATCTTCAGATTCAAAATACGTTCCTGTTGCATCTCCGTCAACCGCTTGTGTTAAGATGTTTGGCACGCCGGCTCTTCCTAAAAATGCTGGAATTCCTGAGGCCATAGCAATTTTGAACGCGTCAATTTTCGAGCGCATACCGCCTGTTCCAACTGAACTTCCTGAATCTCCTGCAGATTCTTCGATTTCTTGCGTGATTTCCCCTACGTGAGGAACTAATTTTGCATTTGGATCCTGGCGAGGGTCCGCGCTGTATAAGCCATCGATATCCGATAAAATAATAAGCAGGTCGGAATCCACT
Source organism: Bacillus sp. ILBB4 (assembly GCF_035064545.1). Taxonomy (NCBI): domain Bacteria; kingdom Bacillati; phylum Bacillota; class Bacilli; order Caryophanales; family Bacillaceae; genus Bacillus; species Bacillus sp. ILBB4. Next base: position 331,584 of record NZ_JAIQVD010000004.1, read on the forward strand.
AGTCCAGCAACTTTAGCTGAAAGTGTATCATTATCGCCAAATTTTAATCGATTGATGGTTACCGTGTCGTTTTCATTGACAATTGGCACAATGCCGCGTTCTAACAGCACGTTAATTGTATTTCGTGCATTGTTGTAACGATTTTCGTCTGAAAAATCGTCTCTTGTAATTAAGATTTGAGAAGCAACGTATCCATGTGATAGAAACAGTTCTGAATAAGCTTCCATTAACAGTCCTTGACCGATTGAGGCAGCTGCTTGTTTTTCAGGTAAAGAGCTAGGTCGCTCTAAGCAGCCAAGCTTGCGGTACCCTGCAGCTACAGCTCCTGATGAAACCAACAGCACTTCATGACCGCTATCTTTTAAGTCTACGACTTGATCCACAAGGCGCTCGAGCTTCCGTCTGCTGATTTCGCCGTGTGAACTTGTTAATGAACTACTTCCAATTTTAATTACAACCCGCTTCTTATTGTCGGGACTCATCAAATCACTCCTAGTGTGTTCTGTATGTTTTCTTGTTTATGATTATTTTTTTGTGGTGAGGAATTCACGAAGAAGATAAGTGACGAATTAATTAGTACTTGCCACTTTTTGTAGTTGAGCACTCATTTCTTTTGAACGCTTTGATGCTCCTTTGACTGCTTGCATCATTGCTTCTCCGCCGCCGTGTTTAGCTAAGGCGGCTAAACCAGCTGCTGTTGTACCGTTTGGAGACGTCACATTTTCACGAAGCTCCGTCGGCGTTTCATCTCTTTCCATCATCATTCTTGCTGCACCGTAAATGGTTTGGGCGCCAATTTCACGTGCTAGCTCAGGATCGAGACCTTCTTCTTTAGCTGCTTTTTCGATATGCTCCATAAGGAAATAAAAATAAGCGGGTCCACTTCCGGCAATTCCTGTGAAAATGTCCATTTGTGGCTCATCAATCACGTATACTTTTCCGATTGCAGAAAGCAGCTCTTTTGCTGTTAGCACAGCATCCATTGCAGCATATTGACCTGGAGATATAGCCGTTGCTGATTGCTGAATCATACTTGATGTATTCGGCATCACTCGAATGACCTGCTGTTCATCATGCAATAACTCTTCCATGTAAGAAGACGAAATCCCTGCAAGAACAGATAGGACAAGCTGGTCTTTGTTGATTTGAGGCTTTAATTCGTTTAATGCCTCTTCAGCGCCTTTTGGCTTCATCGCTAGAATAAAAACATCAATGTCATCTGTTTTCAGCTCGCTGCGCTTTACTGCTGTGATACCATATCTATTTTCAAGTTCATGCAGTCGCGCATCATTGCTTCGATTTGTTACGATAATATTTTCAGCAGGTAATTTCTTTGCATTGACCATACCGGAAATCATCGCTTCAGCCATTGATCCAGCACCTAAAAAAGCAACTTTTTGTTTTTGATCCATCAAATCTCCCCTGTCATTTGTTCGTATTTTTGTTCTCGTTTCTTTCAACGGTTCCTATAGTAACATGCTGAAAAAGAGTGTCAAGTTGGATTTAACCGTTTTTTTCCTCCTTGAGCGTATAACCTTATGCATATGTAAGCGTAAACAAAACTTTTTTAAATATTTTTTTCTGCAAAAAAAAACGATTTTTTTTATAAAAATACGTTTATATAAAGAAAATCGGGGCATACTATATAGTTTGGACTTTTAAATTTTTTTGCAAAAATAGAGGAATTTTGAAAACGTTATTTGAACAATATAATAGGTTTGCTAAAATGAACCTATGTACCAGCATCTTGGTTTTTTAAAAAAAATTTACTTTTGATGTAAACCACGCTGTGCTGTCGACATTAAAATAAACAAAACGACATACAATCTACGAAGTGTCTAAACATTATTGGAGGTTCTATTATGAAGAACAACTCGTTTTCTACAGTCCCATCGTCTTCAGAAGGAATAGAGAAACAGGATTTACACGTTGTGGGAATTGGCGCTTCTGCCGGAGGGTTAGAAGCTATTGAGCAGTTTTTCGCTAATATGCCTTCACCAAATGGAATGGCGTTTATTATTGTGCAGCACCTTTCCTCTAAATATAAAAGTTTTATGCCAGAACTTTTAGCAAAAAAAACAGGAATGAATATCAAACTGACACAAGACGGGATGACTTTACAAGAAGACACAATTTATTTAAATCCTCCCCATCATTATGTGACCGTTGTTGATCATACTCTTCGCCTTCGTCCTTATGAAGAAAATGATCAGGTAAAGTATCCGATTGACGCCTTTTTTCATTCTCTGGCTGCTGCAAAAAAACACCGGTGCACAGCCATTATTTTATCGGGAAAAGGAAATGATGGAACAGGAGGAGCAAAAACGATACGAGAGTATGGCGGAACTGTACTTGTACAAGATGAAAGCACAGCAAAGTACAGAGATATGCCCCTAAGCGCTATTGATGCACACCTTGCTGATTATATTCTTTCTCCTGCTGATATGCCTGACCTTGTGCAAACGCATGTCAGCCAAACTGAATTTACATATAATGAAGAAACGCTGCAATACATTTATTCATTAATAAAGAAGAAAACAGGCATCGACTTCTCTATGTACAAAAAAAACACGGTGCTGCGACGACTTGAAAAGAGAATGGCTTTACTCGATCCGCCCTCTCAAACGATGGAAGAATACCGGGACTATTTATGTAAAGAAGCCGAAGAAATCGTCGAACTGCAGCGAGACTTGCTGATTGGAGTGACACAATTTCTTAGAGATAAAGAAGCATTCTCTATTATTGAAGAACAAGTCATCCCTCAATTAGTTGAAAGAAAGATTCATAGTCAAGAAGATGAAATCCGCATCTGGGTAGCAGGTTGTTCTACTGGTCAAGAAGCATATACATTAGCTATTTTGCTTCATGACTATTTATCAACAATCAACCGTTACTTCGATGTCCGAATCTTTGCTACGGACATCGATCGTCATGCAATCAAAAGAGCTAGTCAAGGTATTTATGAAGAAGCGGAAGTTCATTCCTTCTCAGCAGCTCAGATTAATGAATATTTTGAGCAAACAAAACACGGGAGTTATCAAGTTAAAAAAACAATCCGCAAAATGATTGTTTTTGCCCCCCATAATATAGGAAAAGACTCGCCTTTTGTAAACGTTGATTTAATTAGCTGTCGAAATATGATGATTTACTTCCAAGCTGAACTGCAGCAGCGCATTCTGTCTCTTTTTCATTTTTCTTTGACAGAAGAAGGCGTACTTTTTTTAGGCCCTAGCGAAACAACGGGAAACTTGTCTGATTTGTTCCGCCCTATCAACAGTAAGTGGAAAATATTTAAGCGTTCCGGACAGCCCAGCCGACAAATTACGGGAGCTTTTAATCTTTCAAAATCCAACTTGCATGAAGGTGATTTTTCTAGCGTGCCGCTGCCAAGTCAACTTTATAAGCCTCTTCCTTCGCTTAAATTAGATGAGATGTATCAGTCAATGATTGATTACTTTATGAGCCCTTGTCTCGTATTAAATGAATACAACGAAGTGATATTTTGTTCAAAAGAAGCGACTCAGCTTATTAACGTTCCTGTAGGGGAAATTAATTATACAATTTTCAAAATGGTTCCTGTTCACGTCTCTTTAGCCATTGGAGCAGCTATTAAACGCGTAAAAGAGCAAGGTATGAGCGTATGCTGTCAGCACATTGAGTTTGTCGTAAACAACGTGCAGCGCCGCTTTAATATTACGATATCTGCTCTTCCAACAAATCACTCTCTTTACTTACTTATGTTTGATGAACAGACAGATAGTGCCATTATTGATAAGGGAGAGCCCATGTTTCTTAATCAAACAAGCTCTATTAGTGAGCTTGTAGTAGATTTAGAGCAAGAGCTTCATTATACGCAGCAGCATTTGCAAACGACGATTGAAGAGCTAGAAACAGCAAATGAGGAGCTAAAGTCCACGAACGAAGAACTGATTGCTTCCAACGAAGAGCTGCAGTCCACAAATGAAGAATTGCAGTCTGTTAATGAAGAGTTAATTAGTGTTAACAACCAGTATGAGCGAAAGATTGAAGAATTAACGGACTTAAACAACGATATTGATAATTTATTAATCAGCACAACTATTGCTACCATCTTTTTAGACGAGCAGCTGAATATTAAATTATTTACGCCGGAAACGAAAACAGTGATCAACGTTCTTCATCAAGATATCGGAAGACCTTTCTTTCATATTTCGCATAACTTTAGATATGACCATCTAATCGAGGACGCAATGCACGTTTTAAGAACAAATAACACCCTTCAAAAAGAAATTCAAAGCTACGATAACCAATGGTACAGCATGAAAATGATGCCTTATCGTACAAATGAGAATTTAATTAACGGTGTAGTTATTACGTTTATTAATATTACAGAAATTAAACGGTCAAATGAAGAATTGGCTATTACATCATTTGCAGTTGCTCACAGTCCTACGGGCATTTTTATTACCGATCATCAAGGTAAAATTAAGTACATTAATCAAAAGTTCATGGAACAAAAGCATGCGCCGCAGGAAGTATTTGGTTTACACCTTTATGACTTATATACAAAAAAGCTGGGGGTTAAAAGATTCCCTAAGATTTGGAATGAAGTATACAGAGGAGAAAAATGGAACGGAGAAATTTCCTACGTTCAAGAAGGCGGAGAAACCGTTTGGGAACAGTTAGCCTTAATGCCTGTTAAAAATGATCAGGATGAAATCATCCATTACATTGGGTTAAGCGAAGACATTTCACAGCGCAAACAGTCGGAAATGATGCTCAAAAATTCAGAGATGCTGTCAGCACTTGGACAGCTGGCTGCTGGCATTGCCCATGAAATACGAAACCCTCTTACATCATTAAAGGGCTTTTTACAGCTTATGATGCAAGAAGAAACGTATAAAAAAGAATATATGGATGTCATGATGTCCGAGTTTAACCGCTTAGAACTGATCATTAGCGAACTGCTCATTCTAGCCAAACCCGAAGTCGTAAAATATGAAAATAAACAGATAAATTTAATTCTTCAAGACGTATGTACGCTGCTGCATACACAGGCCATTCTTAAAAACATTACTATTTCAACAGATTTTGAAGAAAAATTACCTGTTGTTCATTGTATTGAAAAAGATATGAAACAAGTATTTATCAACATGGTGAAAAATTCTATTGAAGCGATGGATGACCCCGGGTCTATTCTGGTGGTATCTAAATTTGATCCAGATACAAATCAAGTAGTGGTCCAAGTGATAGATGAAGGAAAAGGCATGCCGAAAGATCGATTAACACGAATTAGCGAGCCTTTCTATACAACAAAAGAAAAAGGAACAGGATTAGGATTGATGGTGAGTCACAAAATCATTAGTAATCATAAAGGAAGCATTTCGTATGATAGTGAAGAAGGAAAAGGAACAACGGTAGAAATCCGATTGCCGCTTTCTTAATGTACTTTGTTCTTCTGCCTTAAACATTCAAGCTCCTGATTAATTACATCTTGGATGTCAAACAAATGTGTAGAGACCAATTCAATATATTCTCCTTTTCCTGCTTCAATTACGTCAGAGCGGATAATACTTAGGAGGTCTTGAATGGTTAGCACATTTGTCTTCATTTCTCGAAAATGACGCTGAAGATCAACTAGCTGCATTTTTTTCGCCGTTTCTACATCTGTTTCCCTGACTGAAAAATCTTGGTTCACTTGTGATGAGTCTTGCATAAGCATAGAGCGAAACTGTTGAAGAGTTGATTGAACACTCGTCATATGCTCATGAATAGGATAGCAGAAAACAGCGTGCAGCGAATGATAGGCTTCAGGCTTAAAATGAAAATCAAAAAGAGCAACCGGGTTAGAAAACGTGGGCATATTTACTTCGATTTGTACTTCTTCCTTTCCCTGGAGTGCTCTTTTTACTTTTTCTTGGCTGTCTTCATCAACTAGATCTAAAAAGTTCTGAACAGGCGGGAAATTTTTCGTGACGCTTGGTGTAAATTCAATTATTTCGTTGTCTTTATTGAGTAAAAACATTGGAACCGGAATGTGTTGAATCGGCAAACTGATCATATTTCTTCCCCCATTGCTAACATTTTATCTTGCGTCGAACTTTCTTTATTGTTGATTAGAAGCCAGTCTTTAAAAGCTTGAATATGATTAATGAATATGGTTCTTGAAGATCCTGAAGCCGACAAATCGTGCTTGTTGAGAAGCCTGCTGCCTACTAATACAAGAGGACTTTGCGGCATGTTTTCAATCTCAGCAATGTATTTTTGTAAATCAGGCAGCAAATGCACTTGTGAGACAGATAAGCACACTACATCAGGGTCCCATCTTTCAATGCTTTTTAGAGCAAACCGCAGCGGCAAGTTTGCTCCTAAATTTTTAACTTCCCATCCCTGTTCTCTCATAAGTCCTGCAATCATTTTAATACCTAAGTAATGCTCTTCTCCTTCAATGCAAAAAAGAAGTGCTCGATGGCGCTGAAGCAATTGATGCTGTGACTGCTGAAAGCGAGTTAACACATAGTCACAGGCTGCAGTAGCCAGATGCTCGTCCGCGACTGAAATTTTATTTTCTTGCCACCTTTTCCCTATCTCGTACATTGCTTCTGTCAGAAACGTGTATACGTCAGTTGAAGAATGGCCTTCTTCTATATATATAGCAATGAGCAGCCAGCTTTTTTGAACGTTTCCTTCTAGCAAACAATCAGCTAAAGCCGCTATATTACGAGAATAAACGATAAGGTCACGCCCTTTTCCTAAAGTTACAATAAATCTCTAGGCAAAACTTCCTTTTTGCACGATGGACAACATGCGTAGACGCCTTTATTTTCATCATACTCTACGTTCATTGGCTGCTTGCATGCTTTACATACAGCATGTACGTAGTTTAAATATTTTTCCACTAATAAACGTGTTGCCCCACTTGTTTTCCCGCAATAATAGCAAATAAACCTTACTTTTCCTTTTTTTGTTATCTCTACTTCTCGCATATGCTGACAAGATTCACAGCGATCCCAGCTGCGAAGGTAATTGTTCAAAGAATATTGTGGTTGATTTGTTTCTATATACATTTTCGTTTCTTGATTTCTTGTTTTATCTTCGGTAAAGTCAATTGACCGAATAAGCTGTTTAGCGCCTAGCTTTGATTCAATTCTAGCTGCCATAAATGCTTCATTCTTTCCGCCATAAGGCATATTGATCCATATAGTGGATTCATCGATGATAAGCAGTGACATCGGAACAGCAGATGAAATGACATGAGCACCGTCAATTCGAACTTCTGTTGGTTCACGAGTAAGAACGGTCACTTCACCTTTAAACGAATGTAACACATCCCGTATTTCTTGAGGAACAAGGGAAGCATAAGGAATACACAACAAAATCTGCTGCCGAGCTTGATATAAGTCTTTTTTTAACTGACTGCTGTTCGATGGATGGTACCAAATCAATTTAGGATGCTGAATGACTTCTTTTAAAAATTGCTGAGGTTGATATACTTTTTGATTTTCGTTAAAGTGGTTGACCAACTTCCATAACGCTCGCTCCTTTGGCACATGCTGCTGTGCAAACGACTCGTCTGAAAGCATAATAAATTTTCCTTTTGAACGCGTCACCGCCACATTTACCAATCGATCGCTATTTTCATTTGTTAAAAGTAACCCTGGTTTTGACTGCGGCTTTGTATCGACCGTATCAAAAATCATGATATCTCGTTCCGCGCCTTGAAATTTGTGTACGGTTGCTGCAATTATATCGCTAGCTGGTTCAATATCTTGAAGAAATGCGTTGATCAATTTAGCTTGAGACTTATAAGGAGTTACATAGCCAAGAGTAGCCGAAGAAGCTTTGCGTGCCCGCAGCATCAAACTTACCGCCAAAACAGCCGTTATCACATTGTAACGTGAGCCGGAAGCGACATCTCGCATAGCGGAAGAATGCAAATGACCAATGTTAAGCATAAACGCTGCTTCATGAGCAAACGGCCGGCTGCCTGCTACCACTTCTCGACTTGTTGTGACAGATGGATGATCTGCTACTCGATTGCTGTAAATATAGCGATTTGTAAAAGCTGAGATATCTTTATGCATTCTTCTTTGCTTCGTCAGCATAAAAAGATGCGGGTGTATCTCACCGCTTTCTACTTGCTCTACAAGACCCGTCTGCTCAAATAAATCTCGCTGCAGCCAATTCTTCACTTCAGCATGAGAAGATTGAGATACCGGGGGAAGCTGTTTAAAATCGCCGCATACGACAATTCGTTTTCCTAACGTAGCTGCAAAAGCCATTTGCGGTGCATATGCCATGCTAATTTCATCTACCACAACCATATCAAATTCACTTTGATAAAGTAATCGGTCAATAGCCGCTTTTGATAAAGTAGTGCCTACAATATACGCTTGATCAAAAACATTTTTCTCCGCTTCAATCCACTTGTTACGAAGGGCGTTTAGCTTTTTGTTAACTTGCTGAAGCTGGTGAGCTCTATTGGGATACCTGCTTAAGTAAACTCGTTCTTCTTGTAGCTCACGCATCTCCTGAGCTAAATCCGGATCATCTTCTCCAATGACTTCTTCTACTTTTATATTTTCTAAGCCGCTGCTTTTTGTTGCTCCGTATCGAATGAGTTTTCCTTTTTTCCAAGCTTCTTTCTTTTTTAACTGACGCGCAGTTTCTTGCAGCAAACCGTCCACCGCTGCATTACTGTGAGATAATAAAAGAATCCGCTTTGATTTCCGGTAATAGCTTGCCGCGATTTTGGACAGCGTATATGTTTTTCCAGTTCCAGGAGGACCCCAAATATACGTAGTACGGTTATAACGCGCTCGCAGCAACACTTCATGAAGAGGGTTCTTAGACGTATACTCCTTATGACGAACAGGACTATCACCTCTCATAAGACGTTTGATTCTTACTATTTTTTGCTTGTAATCTTTTGCTTCCGTGAGTCTATCAATGAGAGCCTGCAATAATTCCCATGGTTCGTTATATATATCGAGTTCGTCTACTTCTTGTCCAATAAATGCATCTATTTTAAGGTACAAATCAAATCCTTCTGTTCCGATAACTTCTCCTTTACTTTCTTTATGCTGGTGGATAAGACGTACCTGAGCTCCATCAAAAAGGTATAAATCGGCTGTGCGTTCAAACCGGTAAAGATACGCATCCTCCTGCTGCCCTAAGTACTCTCCTTTTCCTACCGTATACTTTTCTCCGCCGTGTTTCTTCATATAATTAATCTCAATTGAAAGTGCGCGCACCCATGCTTTTAAATATGAAGAGATAGAGCGTTTTTCCATAGATGTCTAACTCCCTTTTTATCCGTTCATTTCTAACTTGTCTATTCTATCATGTCATTTGAATATAGCATAGCTTCTTTCCTTTTCATTTTTATAAAAGTAGAATAACTTTTTTACTATTCTATCTCTATAGACGTATTAAGACTTTTTTCATCATAATCGTAAAAAAAACGCGTTTTTTCTATATCTTTAGACGTATTGTTACAAACTTGTAATATAAAACCCACCATTTTGTCATGAGTTTGTTACATATTGCTGATAGAATAAGAGACAACTATTGGAAATAAAGGAGAAATATTAGATGAAAAAACACATTTTTACATTAGGGGCCACAGCTTTAGTATCAATTGGAATTGCAGACGCAGCATCTGCTGACACAGACACGCATAAAGTAAAAGCTGGAGAAACGTTATTCAGCATCTCACAGCAGCATAATGTAACAGTTGAAGACTTAAAAAAGTGGAATGGTCTTTCTTCGACATTAATTTATGCAAACCAAACATTACAAATTGGATCTACATCTACTGACTCTTCATCTAGTTCAACTCCAACTACGACATCTTCAAATCATACATATACAGTAAAATCAGGTGACACGCTTTATCGTATCGCTAAAAACAACGGTACTTCTGTACAGCAGTTAAAAGAGTGGAATAACTTATCTAGTCATTTAATTTATGTGAATCAAGTATTAAAAATAAGAGGAACAGGAACTGTTTCATCATCACCTTCAGCACCTGTACAAGAAAAAACAAACGAAACGCAAGCATCCCCGGCTCCCAGCAACAGTAAAAGTTACAAAGTTCAGCCTGGAGATACAATGTGGAGCGTAGCACAGCGCCACGGCATTTCAATTTCTCAATTAAAACAATGGAATAACTTATCGTCTAATACGATTTACATTAATCAAGTGCTACAAGTAGGCGGACAAGCTGCAGCTCAGGCGAAACCATCAACACCGTCAACTTCAACGCCGGCACCTGCTCCAGCGCAAGAAAGCAAGTCGGTTTCAAAAGAGATTATGGTTGAAGCAACAGCTTATACTGCTTACTGTGCGGGCTGCAGCGGAATCACTGCTACAGGCATCGACTTAAGGTCAAATCCTAATCGAAAAGTAATTGCTGTTGATCCTCGCGTGATTCCATTAGGTTCTCGCGTATACGTAGAAGGTTACGGAGAAGCAATTGCTGGAGATACTGGTGGTGCCATTAAAGGTACTCGCGTTGATTTATTTATGGCATCTCAGAGCTCAGCTTTAAATTGGGGACGCAAAACGGTAAAACTTCAAATTTTAGATTAATCCCTAAAAGCAGAAGCGTGTTAGTCGCTTCTGCTTTTTAATTTTTTTTCAAACATAATCATATCGATAGCTTGCAAGCCATTCTCGTAAATGGGTGGAACGTACTGCAAAAAGAAATTCTTTTTGACACCACTTTGATAAAAGCCTGCCTTTTTATAAAATGCTATGTTTTCAAGACTGGAGTCCGCTGTTCCTACAATCATTTTAGAATAATGCTTACACTCATACAATGCTTCTAACTTTTTAATGACTTTGCTGCCGATTCCTTTTCCTCTGTATGCTTTTTTTAAACCAATATTCTTTACTTCTACTGCCGATTCCTCTTCATCGGTGAGGCACTGCACAACTCCTATCTCCTTCTTTTCATACACAATGGTAAATAAGGAACCTTCATTTATATACGACTTCACTACTTTTTCGTCTTCATCCCCTATTAATAGCAGGTTCAAATAGGAAGCGCGCCTGTCTTTGTGGATTTCAATAAGGTCGATACTCATCTTTATCCTCCAAAAAATAAGTCAATAATATTGCTGCCTCTTGAAAATGATTTATTATATAGCTCTGAATATCCGCAGTTCGTGCAATATACCACTGTAAAGTGATTGTGCTGAACGTCTAAGTATCTAGACAGTCCCGTTCCCGTTGTAGCAATTTCTTTTGTATGTGCTTCTGTATGTCCGCATTTTACACAACCGTTTTTCCCCATTGTCATACTCCTTTATAAATAAAATAATTTCTTATTTATATAAACGGACAGAAAAGGAAAAAGTTTCATTTAATTGATAAATAAAGGAAAGTAAGAAACCGCATCTCCAACAGAAGATGCGGTTTCTTACTTTTAATATCAACGTTCTAACTGTACACTCGATTTCTATGACAGCATTTCTCTTTTCATAATTTCAACGTTTTTTTGATGACATTGTGCCGTGAAATCAGAGGGAAACGCCAGTTTATCATTTAGCTTATCGAGCGCTTCTTTACTGTTTTCTTTCACTGCCGCTTGCAGTTCATCTAAATAAGAGCTGGCCATCTCCACCCGTCTTTGAATTTCAACTCGGTGATGTGTCGTTTTCCCGTGCCCGGGAACTAGCGTTAGATTTTGGTACTTAGCTAAAATGTGTCGCGCAGTGGCAAGCGTGTCGCGGTAATCATTTACACTTTCATATATGTACGGATATTCAAAATCCGATAAATAATCCCCTGCAATCCATATCGAATCATCGACAATCATAAATAGGCCATCGTTTGTATGACCTTTTGCAAAATAACAGGTAATGGATGTTTCGCCTAAAGTAATATGCTGTTCATTTTCGGTTACAACAATATCTAACTCTGGGAATATAATATCATGAGATCTTTTTATATAATAGTCATGATCAAACTGCTTAATCATTTGAACTTTCTCTTCTTTGTCCGGGTGATGTTCTAAAAATTTGCTGCCGATAAAGGTGGCATTTAATTCTAAGAAAGCGCCATACCCAATGACGTGATCAAAATCTCCGTGAGTAAAAAACACATACAGTTTGCGATGATTTAAGATCTCTTGAACATGCTGCTTAATTTCATTAATTTCGTGAGGAAGCCATGTTGGATCAACAACAATGACACAGTTTTTTGTTTCGATTACTGCAGATGTTGTTTGAAATAGCGCGCTTTCAAAAACCGTCATTTGCTCCGTTTTATATTGAATCATGAGAACAGCTCCTTATTTTTTCTATCACCTTTATTATAGCGGAAATAGAAAAATAAGGGCGCGTATGACGGTTTATAAAACGAAACTATGCAAGATGTGATAAAATGCGGAACCAGCCAAACAATGAAATCCAAATAGGAATACTAAATAAGGTTCCCCAAAATAAACCTTTCAAAAAGTTCCCTTGATTCATTCTGATATTCCTCACCTTCATCGTATGTTGGTTCTTAGTCTAGCGCAGCTTAATGAAATTTTAGTGAAAAATAAAAAAAGAAGCAGTTGCTTCTTTTTTTATTTATTATAAAATTGATGATCGTACTTAATTTTCGGCAGCTCGCGTACTTCCTGCGACATTTCTGTTCCGCACATCGGACAGTTATAATCAACTGTAACAAAATCTTCTCTCATCCACCCATTACATGATTCAGATTGACACGCATATACAGTCGTATCCATCATTTGATCTACTTCTTCTTCTACGGCTTTTTTTGCAAAATACATGTACACAGCTCCCTTTTTTTCTTAGTATATGTAAAATTCCCATTTTTTATTTACAGCTTGATTACTTTTTCATCCGGCGTTATTGGACACTACTATTTAATTGTGTATAATTGAATAAAAAGCAATAGACTGGAGGCAACATGAATGGAACAACTTTATAAGCAGCTGCAGCTGGAAAATCAGCTTTGTTTCTCAATTTACGCCACGTCTCGAGAAATTACAAAGGTGTACAAGCCGTTGCTCGATAAATTAGGAGTAACCTATCCGCAGTATTTAGCCCTTCTTGTTTTATGGGAACATGAAACACTCAGCGTGAAAAAAATGGGCGAACTTCTGTATTTGGATTCAGGCACCCTTACTCCTATGCTAAAAAGAATGCAGGATCAAGAATTAGTGATTCGTCAGCGTTCTCATGAAGATGAACGCGTTGTTTTTATTAGTTTAACCGAAAAAGGAAAAAAATTACGTGATAAAGCTTGTCATATTCCAGAAGAAGTTTTTAGTATGACGAATAAGTCACAGAGAGAATTAGAAAAGCTGAAAGAAACGCTGCAGGAGTTATTGCAATCACTGCATACGTACAATCAAAAATAGACCATATAAAATTGCACATAAAAAAACGCCTGGATTCAAGAAAAATCCAGGCGTTTTTTATTTACTCAGCCGTTGTATTTAACGTTACGTTAACATTTCCACGCGTTGCTTTAGAATACGGGCAGAATTGATGTGCATCTTCTACTAGCTTCTCAGCTACTTCTTGTGAAACGCCTTTAATATGAGCGTTTAACACCACTCCAATTTTAAAGCCATCATCAGTGTGGTCTTTTAGTAGACTTACCTCTGCAGTAATAGACGAATCAATGTCTTTTTTTTGTTTCTTAGCAATTAAATTTAAAGCACCGTCAAAACAAGCAGAATATCCTGCTGCAAACAGCTGCTCGGGATTTGTTCCTTCTTCTTTGTTATTTGGAGAAGGATTTACAAGGGTTAAATCAATAATACCATCATCTGATTTGACTCGACCATCTCGGCCTCCTACCGCTGTTGCTTTAGATGTAAATAGTACGTCTGACATAAGATCACCTCATAGATTATTTTATGTAATTTCATTGCAGACAATCAAAAAAGTCGCAATCAAATTCATTTTGTAATCACTTTGATTACCGTGATAGTAATGTACTTCCCCTTCTATAATGAGTGTAAACCTATTATTTTATACAAAAAAAGAGAGTTACCTCTCTTTTTTTCCTCTTTGTTTTTTTAAACCGCTTTGAATAATGTTATCTCCATATTTTTCACGCAAACTTTCGACCGCTTTGTATAAAGGCTCTTTTTTTACTTGCTCTCCATATGTAAACAAATCTAACTGTTCTTCTTCCTGAACATGGTGGCTCACTTGAAGAGCAGCTACGCCTAATAAACGAATTGGTTCTCCGTTCCAATGCTTTTGAAATAATACTGCACTGTAATGAAAAAGATCATTTGGCTCGCTAATTGCTTTTGAAATAGTTTGGCTTCGAGTAATGGTTTTAAAATCACTGTATCGTATCGTTAGTTGAATCGTTTTGCTTACAACTTTTTTCGCTTTCATACGAGAGCTTACAGAATGCGATAGTTTATTTAAAATAGGGAGAACTTCATGTTCATCTACTGCATTTTGAGATAGCGTCGTAGAGTTTCCAATAGATTTAAACTGTGATTGGCGATCAGGGTTCACCTGTCGATCATCTTGGCCCCATGCTCGTTCTTTCATAACTTCTCCTTTTATTCCGAGAGTTTGTTTAAGAAGACCGGGAGCGGCTTTTGCTAGATCACCGATGGTCACGATCTTAATCGCATTTAGCTTCTCAGCTGTTTTTGTACCGATTCCGTGCATTTCCTCTACGGCTTTTGGCCAAAGAACTGTTTGGACATCTCTTTTTCGAAGGACGGTAATCCCTAAAGGTTTTTGCATATCACTTGCCGTTTTGGCTAAAAATTTATTCGGCGCGATTCCAATTGACACAGGAATTTGCAGCGTCTGTATTAAATGCTGCTGAATGGACTTTGCTATGTCAAGAGGAGAGCCTAATTCAGCACAGTTTGTAATATCCAAATAGCCTTCATCAATTGAAGCGGGCTCTAAAAGAGGTGAAATGGTTACTAAATAATCAAACATGTTTTTGGACATTTGGCGATATAATGGAAAATTAGGTTTTATAACAACCAGCTCGGGGCATTTTCTTTTCGCTTCCCAAAGAGGCATAGGCGCATATACTCCGCGTTTACGAGCAATATAGTTACAGGTTACAACAATTCCTCTTCGTTCCTTTGGATTGCCAGCAATAGCAAGAGGCTTATCTTTGAGCGTATGATCATGTGCGGTTTCAACAGATGCATAAAAAGCATTGGCATCAATATGAAGAATAACTTTGCCGTTTTTAGGGTACATCATTTTCATACTATCACCTCTTTCTGTATAATTAATCCCCGAAAGAAGAACGTACATTCTTATTTATTATAACTCTTTTTTCCTAAATTGTGCGCACCTATACTTTATTTTTATTTTGAGCGAACACTGTGTGTCACTCTCTCGTATTCTAATGAAGAAAGGAGGAAGAAAACGTGATTGATCAGCTTATCGGAGCCATTAACCAATTAGGCTACGGATATTTCTTTTTTATCATTTTAGTCGGAGCCAACCTTACTCCTATTCCTGACCCGGTATATATTATGCTTGCAGGCAGCCAGGCTACGTCTCCATCCGTTCAGTATATTCCAGCTTTTATACTTACCTACAGCGGCATGATGATTAGCTTGTATCTTAAGTTTTTGATAGCCAGTCTTTTTTCAGCTCAGGCGCTTGCGCTATTAAAACGCCCGCGATGGGAAAAGAATGTCATGAAAGTTGAGCGAACGATTCAAGAATATGGATCTCACGCCATCATCGCAAGCTACTTTTTACCAGGAATGCGACATGTGATGCCTTTTTTTCTCGGAGCAAGCGGAATGAAGCATCGGCATTATGTTAAAGTCTCATTTTCCTTCGGTTTTATTTGGACGCTCGCTTTATTTATTTTCGGTTCCTTTTTTAATACGACATCTTCTTATACTGATGTGATTGAGATCACTTTAGCTTTTTGTGCGATCAGTTTGATTATCTATGCCGTCCAAAGAAGAAAAATACGAAAAAAACAGCAGTAGTTTGTGTAAAAAGTGCTGTTTCACAAACTGCTGCTGTTTCATTTATATTAAATGACTTCATTATACCCCTTTACAAAGTATTTGCGCGCGCGGTAAAGAGCTGATTTTAACGTAGTCATCTGCATATTTAATAACTCGGCAATTTCTTCATATTTAAATCCAAATCCATATTTTAATAGAAGCAAATTGCGATACTTAGGATTCAATTGATTTAAAATCGCCTGACATTCAGCCGCTTCTTCATTTCTGAGCACCTGCTGAATAGGCGTATACATAACGGGCTCTTCTTTGTAAGATGACGTATAGCGGTCTTTCACTATTTTACGCCTTCCTAAATCACACCGTTTATTTAATGCGACGCGAAACATCCAAGCTTTTATTTTTTCAGGATCGACCATTTCTTGTTTTTCTAAATATTTTAATGCTACTTCTTGCGTAATATCTTCGGCGTCTTGTCTATTCACACCATTTTTTAATAAATAAGCCAGCACCTGATTTAAATAATCTTGCAATTCCTCGCCGCACATAATAAGTTCTCCCTTGTTATTTTAGTTTTTCTTTTAGTTCGATTGGCAGTTCATTTTCATTCAACATATAAATCTGAGGAGTATCTACTTGATCTTTGTAATAAAAAGCAACAAGATAATCTCCTGTATCTCGTAAGTTCGCATGTTGAAGAAGTATTTCTACCTGCTGATTGTTTTTTACTTTAATTGCTTTCTCATCCTTCGTTAGAGATGTAAAATCTTCTTGAAGACGATAGTCGTTTTTTAGATGAGAAGAATTTTTAAAGACTTCGGTTTTTTCTATGTCCTTTGGCATAAGGCGAGCACGTTCATATAAATGCTCTTTCTTCAGCCATGCTTCTACTTCGCTATAAGACTTATCCCAAGATGCAGTTTGTACGTACTGTCCTTTTCCACCCATAAACTCAATTGAAGCCCAGCTTTCTTTTGTGCTGTACATTTCATCAAACGTTTCGTTCATCATCGACTGTTTGACTACGTGTATAAGTTCTTGTACTTTATCTGGATTTGTAATATTGATTGAATTTGACTTTCCTGGAACAGAAAAACTCACGCTTTTAATTTTATCCGTGTTTTTTGTTCGTAAAAGCGGATGGAAATTTTCTTTGTATTCTTTTGTTTCTGCAATTTCTTTATAAAAAGCTTTATAGTCTGAAAATGGAATAAAGTATTCTCGGACCATTTGTTTTCCATTTTTTAATTTATAAGCAAATACAGCCATTTTCCCGTTTCTGTTTTCTATTTCACTTTGTTTATCAGGATCCAGCTTCTTATCTTTAGAGGCTGTAATTTGTTTTTGCAGCTGACGAACACTCTGAATCGTTTCTTTACTTGTATAATAATATGGAGCTTCATAATAGCCATTCATTCCATTTGCATAGTTTTCAGGTTTATCAGTCAATGGATATATATCTTCATCGAAATATACACTTTCAATCTCTGAAGCTGCTGGCACTTTAGTAGAATAGCCGAACACATCTAGATGAATGATAAAGCCAACGATAGCTGCAGCTATAACAAAGCCTAGATACCCTTTCCATTTCGTAAAGATCCGCCACGTTTTATTTAAAACGATTTGAGCAACTATATAGCCTATTAATGAACCAATAATATAGCCCACGACTATCCATAAAAATTCACCTTTCATACTACCAAAGTAAAATCCGCCCAACATCAGTGAACAAGCGGTTACTCCGTATACGAATACCGGTTTTAACCAGCTAACTGAAATGGTTTGCGTAGCAGCTTCTACTTTTCTTTTTTGGTAGGTGATTAAAGCAACGATGTAAAATAAGACAACGAGTCCAATATAAACAAATACACTAGTAGAAAAGCTTTTATGAGCTGCCAATTTCGCTACGTGTGAAAACGGGATAAGGCTGTCAACATTCTTGTTCACGTAATAGTCATACGCATAGCCGTACCAGTAAAACTTTACACTCGATATAGCTAAATAAGAAATTCCGCCCGGGAGAAGGAATAGAACGTATAAAAAGATTCCTTGCAGAACAGACATCCCGGTGAACATTCCCGCTAAAACAGTTCCAGTTAGCACAAATAAGTTAATCAGAACACTGTAGCCGACCCAGCTTAGAACATCTCTTGTTGTATAAACATTCTCAACCGTTAAAACCCCTTTAACGGCAAAAGTCACGATTCCCGTAATTAAAATCGGAACAACTAAAACCAACGCGCCCAGAAGCATATTTTGATGAAACAGCGTAGAACGTTTAATTGGTAAACTATGAATATAGTCAGCCGCAATTTTCGTTTGTATATATCGAAATAGGAAAATACCAAGTAACACTGGTACAACGAACATAAGCACGAATTCTAGCCCGCCAAATACGTCAAATAACGTGTCTGGTTTCTCTATATAAGGCTCAACCTTTCCTGTAAAAGTGAAAATTAGTTGTAAAGGCAAAGCGAACAGCAGTACTAATAAGTAGACAAGCCCAATCCATCCCACGTTTCTCATGGATTGAATCCACATGCCGCGGTTAAACGATGATGTTTTCGATTGCATAACCCACATCCCCCATTTCATAAATAAAGATTTCTTCTAGCGTAAGTGGCAAGATGTCAAAAATTAAAGGCTTATACGATCGAACTTTGTTGACTAAATGATTTTCTTTTCCTCGAACAATACAAAGCAAGACGCTTCCTCGTTTTTCTTGATATAAAATGTCTAGCGTGTCATAAAGCGCTAGCGGCACATCTCCTTCAAATGCAACTTGAATTTTGTGCACGTCTGATTTTAAATCATCCAGCTCTTTTTCAATTAATAATTGACCGCGATGCAAAATGCCTACATGATCACAAAGATCTTCCACTTCTCGCAAGTTATGTGATGAAATTAAGATCGTCATTTCCCGTTCTGCCACGTCTTGAACAAGAAGGTTTTTAATTTTTTGACGCATTACCGCATCTAACCCATCGAGCGGCTCATCTAAGATAAGTACATCAGGCATAGCAGACAGCGCTAACCAAAAACCTACTTGACGCTGCATTCCCTTGGACATTCTATGTACCTTTTTATGTAATTGAATTGGGAAAGCTTCTTTTAATTTTTGAAACCGCTCTTCGTTCCAAGTCGGGTAGACGCTTCTATAAAAAGACGCTAATTGCTTAATCGTTGTTTGAGGGAAAAAATAAAGAGAATCTGGCATAAAAATAAGACGTTCTTTTAAGCCAACGTTTTCAAATACTTCCTCGCCGTCTATTGCGATTTTCCCGTGATCTTGCTTGTAAATACCTGCAATGATTTTTAATAGCGTTGTTTTCCCTGCCCCGTTGGAGCCAAGCAGTCCGTAAATAGATCCTTTTTTTATAGAAAGCGTGACGTCCCTTAGAGCTTCCATTTCTTCAAACTCTTTTTTTATCGCCTTCAGTTCAATCACTATCGCTTCCCCCTTTTACTGCTTTTTCAGCCTGTGAAATAAGTGATAGAATTTCATCTTTATCCATCCCTAAATACATAGCTTCTGCCAACAGCCTTACTAATTCTTCTTTCATCTTTTTCACCTTCTCGTTATTTAGTGTATCAACTTGAGGCGTTACAAAACTTCCTTTGCCTGGAACTGAATAAATATAATTTTGATGTTCTAGTTCACGATATGCTTTTTGAATTGTATTTGGATTAATTGTTAATTCTTTTGCTAGCAGTCGAACAGATGGAAGCTTTTGATCGGCCTTAAAGACTTCATGAATAATAAGTTCTTTCAATTTATCTACTAATTGCTCGTATATCGGCTTGCGACTACGAATATCTAAATCAAACATAGTCTGCCTCCCTTCATTTACCAAAAATCATGATGTGTGTACTAGGTGTATTAACTGTATTACTCATCGTATTACAGTTAATATTATAATATGTTTTTTGGAAAAAACAAGTACTTTTTTTACTTTTGTTACAAACAGATGACAAAAAAGTGTTTAGTAGCTTTATAGATGAAATGTAAATAACTAGATTAACTTCTGAAAATAGCTTGTACTGCTTTCGTTATAAATCTTTAAGCCAGCACCTTATTTTACTGTTTTAACCAAGTGCCTCTAGTTATTACAATAGCAATGTTTTATAATGTTTATAATTAATTTTTTTAATATAAAAGGAGCCATACTCTATGTACTATGATGCGTTAAAGACGTTTGTTTCTGTTGTAGAAGAGCAAAGCTTTACAAAAGCTGCGGAAAAGTTAATGATTTCACAGCCAAGCGTAAGCGTACACATCAAAAATCTTGAAAAAGAATTTCAAACTTCCCTGTTCCTGCGTTCACCTAAAATGTTAAAAATCACACCCAGCGGCGAAATTTTATACGATCGTGCTAAACAAATGATTCAGATATATGAGCATACGAAACGAGATATTTATGAACATCATCACCGTGTCAAAGGAATGCTAACGATTGGCGCCAGTTTCACGATTGGCGAATATATTCTCCCTTCATTTTTAGCAAAGCTTCGTGAACAATATCCTGATATTGATGTAGAAGTGACTATCGGTAATACAAAGGAAATCGCTCAGCTTGTTCGTCATTTCAAAGTAGATGTAGGGCTTATTGAAGGACACACGGAAGAATCCGACTTACATATTCAGTCCTTTATGGACGATGAACTTGCTATCGTTGCGTCAGTGGATCACCCTTTAGCTCAGCTTAAAAAAGTAGAAATTGATGATTTACAAAATCAGCGGTGGGTAGCGCGTGAAAAAGGCTCTGGAACAAGAGAATATTTAGATCACGTTCTAATGTCCAACGGTTTAAAAATGAAAAGCATGCTAACGATCAGCAGCAATCAAGGAATTAAAGAAGCCATTGTTCACGATTTAGGAATGTCTGTGCTGTCACTTTGCGCTATTAAAGAAGATGTAGAACAAAAGCACCTATCGATTCTCAACGTTAACACCGCTCCTTTTAAGCGCCGTTTCTCTTATATCTATCCTGCTAACAGTGCTCATAAAAAAGTAGCCGAGCTTTTTATTCAGCTTTTAAACTAAAAAAAGACTTTCCACGCTGAGTGGAAAGTCCTTTTAAATCAATAGCCATACATGTCTTTACGTTCTTTTTTAGTGAACATGCGTCTGCTGAGCCGGCATTTTTGACAAACGAACAGCTAGGAAAAAGGCTGTTGTAAGAAACACACCAATTAAAGCAATAACACCTTTCCAGCCGTACGCACTCCAGCATAATCCAGCCACTGTCCCGCCAACACTTGATCCTGCATAGTAAAAAAACAAATACAAAGACGAAGCCTGAGCCTTGTCATGAGTGGCTCTTCTTCCCACCCAGCTGCTTGCGATGGAATGACTTCCGAAAAAGCCAAAAGTCAGCAGCAATAGCCCGGTAATTTTTATCCATAAAACTGGATGCAGCGTAACGATGGAACCTATAAGCGTAACAGCAATCGTACATAACAGCACTTTTTTCCGGCCGCATCGATCCGCCAGCGTCCCCATCCAGACCGAGCTGAATACTCCCACAAAAAAAGTAACAAAAATAAAACTTACAAGCGTATGATTCCAAGAATACGGAGGAGCGGATAAAGCGTATCCAATATAATTGTATAAAGCTACGTTACTCCCAAGCAGCGCAAAACCAATAGCAAAAAGACAAAGCATCCCTTTATCTTGAAGATGACTGCGAAGAGAGCCGGTAAGCTGACGAAGTTCAAAAGATCGTGAAGTGAAGTTTTGTGAATCTGGCAAGTTCATAAAAAAAACAAAGGTGGCTAATAAACTGATTACGCTTACAACATCAAGAGCTACGGACCAGTTGAAATATTCCGTGAGCACCCCTGTCATAAGCCTTCCCGCCACGCCTCCAAAGGCGTTGCCGCTTATATAAATCCCCATCGCTTTTCCTAAACTCCCTGGTTCAATTTCTTCTCCTAAGTAAGCCATGGCCACGGAAGGCAGCCCTGCTAAAACGATTCCTTGAATGACGCGAAAGACTAACAGCGTTTCAAAGGTAGAGCTAAATGCTGTCATGATGCATAGCAATGACGCAAAAATTAATGATAGACCCATCAGTTTCTTTCGTCCCCACACTTCTGATAAAGAACCTAAAAAAAGCATACTAACCGCTAGCGTAATGGTTGTTAACGAAAGAGACAAGCTGGCAAACGCCGGGGATATCCCGAATTCTCTAGAAAATTCGGGTAAAATGGCCTGTGTACAATATAAAATCGAAAATGTGTTGAAGCCTGCTGCAAAAAGCGCAACATTTGTTTTGCGAAAAGCTGATGTTCCAATTACGGTATAACTCACAGTTGGTCACTTCCTTTTTTCTCTAAAAAAAGCATATCACGGTTTTTTTATTCTGTATAATTCATTATGTAAATCGTTTTCATGCATTTCAGTAATGAGTGAAGTGAACAAATATGGAAAGACAACAGCCTGCTTATTTTCAAACAGCTGCATACGAGAATGAAGATAGTATCCTCTCTCGTTTTACACAAACATTAAAAAAGTCGAGCCAGTTTTTCATGGCTCAACTTTTTTAATCTAACACATAAGATGCTAATACTTTTTGCACGTCGTAAATGTTTTTATCTTTACGAAATTCTTTTGAAATCGGTGCACTAGAACCCGATACCCAAATATTTAATTCCGCATCTAAATCAAATGTTCCAGCCGTTTCTACGCTAAAATGGGTAATCGTCTTATAAGGAATGGAATGATAATCTGTTTTCTTTCCCGTCACTCCTTGCTTATCAACGATAATTAAGCGTTTCGTCGTAAACACCATTAAATCGCGAATGACTTTATACGCTTGTTCCACTCGCTCGTTGGCAATTAAGATATTTTGTAAGTCTTTTTCAGTTCCTCTTATATCTGCTTCTGATGCATTTCCTAATAGTCCATCTAATATACCCATGCTGATCACTCCTTTATATCTACACTACCGCATTTTGTTCTGTCTGGAAACCCAAAACGTTTTTTTAATGAATTAATTTACTTTCACGCGCTTTTTTTGTTAATTTTGCACTCGTTTTACTAAGAGGCTTATGAAGAAAAATGCCAACGAGCAGCACGCCTAGCCAAATGCAAAGAAGCACCGTAACGTCTTTTCTGACAATATCCGCTAACATGCCTCCTACAACTTCTCTCATCATGCTTATTGCATACGTAAATGGTAAAAATGGATTGATTGCTTGAAAAAAAGCAGGCACGACTTGAATCGGAAATGTACCGCCTGCAGCGGAAAGCTGAAGCACAAGTAAAACAATCGCCATTGCTTTTCCTGCATTGCCAAATATCGCAACAAGCGTATATACAATCGTCATAAATACGAAGCTGCACAGCAAGCCTAAAAAGATAAAAGGTACTTTATCTACGACATACGTTTTGATTAAAAATAAATCCCCTAGCGTCACAATAAAAGCTTGCACGAGAGCAATAGACAAAAACGTTAAAAGTCTTCCAAGATAGACCTCATAGCTTTTGAATCGCTCTTCATCCGCTACTTCTACGCTTAAAATCGAAACTAACAGCAAAGCTCCGACCCACAAGCAAAGCGTTGTATAAAACGGCGACATAGCTGAGCCGTAGTTCGGAATTGGGTAAAGTCTTTCTTCTTTTAAAAGAACCGGCTTAGCAAAAAAGTCACTTTCTTTTTGCACATCATTCTTTAGCAAATTAATAATATCTTCAATATTTTCTTTTTGCTGAAATTCTCGTATTTTATCCGCTATATTGTGCACGTTTTGTTCAATTCGCGGAAAGTCTTTTGCTATTTTCCCAAGCTCCTGTTGTCCAAGCAAAATGCCACTGGCTGTTTTAGACAGGACGTTAGAAACATCCGGCATGCTTTTATTGGCTTCATCAAGCAGTGAGTTTGCGCTTGCCGTTTTATCCTTTCCTTCTTTGATTGCTTGTTCAACAGCAGGCACAATCGTAGAAGAATATGAGTTCGTTAACGCATTTAATCTAGAAACAGCTTGATCGGTGCGAGAGCTGAACCTATCAAGTACGCTTTGATTTGGAACATCCCCATTCTTTGTTTGTTGCTGCAGACTGTTTACATCCGAAAGCTGCTGCTGTAAAAGCGTATTTACATCTTTTACGTCATTAATAACAGGTGAAAGAACTTTTTGTTGAGATAACGCATTTAAATCTGTAAGAAGTGTAAGAATCTCTCCTGTGTCAGCAATTTGTTTTGTTAACTGCCCTTTTAGCTGTTCCGTTGCTGCGCTGACTTCAGCCGGTTTTATATCTTTTTCCATCAGCTGATTCTTCAATTCTTGAACCCGGAGAGCTCGTTGCTGAACCCGATGCAGCGTTTCGTTGATCGTTGGTTCAGCGTTTTTTAAAACTTCATCGCTTTTAGTTAAAAAAGTGTTTAGCTGCTGAGTCATCTGTGCGCCGTCAGCTGTTAATCTCTCTACTTCAGGAAGAGCAGCCTGGGCTTTTGATACAATAGCTCCAGCTTTTTGAGTGGTGTCATTCGCTTCATTAATTACTTTTTTGATTTCAGGAAGACGATTTTCAAGTTCAAAAATCCGTTGTTCAACTTGTTGAATGGTCGGCAAATCCCGCTGCAGTGTAATACCTAGTTCGTTAAACACTGAAAAAATGGCTCCATTCGCTGTTTTGACGAATTTTTCACTGATCTGTTGTGTTAAGCTGCTGGCTCCTTTGCTTGTAATTTTAGGCGCCACTGCGTTTATTTTTTCGTTCACTTTGTAAATAATGACCGGTTTTTCCAAACGATCTTGAAGAACGGTACCAAGCTTTTGTGAAAAATCTTTTGGAATAACAATACTTGCATAATAGTCACCGTGCTTTACTCCGTGATCAGCTTTTTCTTTGGAGACAAACGTCCATCCAAGCGTTTTATTTTTTTTTAACGTTGCAATAATATCTTTTCCCACATTTACGTGCTGCCCTCTTATCGTAGAACCTTCATCTTCGCTCGTTACTGCAATGGCAATACCTTCAGTCCGCCCGTATGGGTCCCAAGATGCTTTTATATTAAACCATGCGTAAAAAGACGGCAGAATCATAAGCGTCAGCACAATGATAATCATCGCCCAATTGGTGAAAATTCTTTTTAAATCCCGCGTATAAATATAAACAGTATTTTTCATATGTCCCACCCAATTTTATTGTTACAAGTTAGCTTATCCATGTTCGAAGAAACATATTTCTGATACTATAGAAAAAGTTAGATATGGTTTTACTAGAAAGGATGATGAACATGACAGAAAGACTTTATTATAGCAACCCCTACATAAAAACGTGGGAAACTGAAGTGATAGAGACGCGCTCTCTTTCAAATGGCTACGCATTAACGTTAAAACAAACCGCTTTTTATCCAGAAGGCGGCGGACAGCCGTCTGACTACGGTAATATTGCCGGAATCGACGTGAAAGATGTGTATGAAGAAAATGGAGAAGTATATCATATCGTCAATACGCTTCCTGCACAAACGAACGTCACATGCGAAATTAACTGGCATCGCCGCTTTGATCACATGCAGCAGCATAGCGGACAGCACTTGCTTTCGGCTCTATTAATCGATACATATGATATTCACACCGTTAGTTTTCATTTAGGTAACGAAGCAGTCTCTATTGATCTGAATGTACCTCAATTATCTCATGAGCAGTTATTATACATTGAAAAAGTTGTAAATGACGCTATTTACAGCAACCGTCACATTAAAACGTACGAAGTGAAGAAAGAAGAGTTACATACTCTTGCGCTTCGCAAAGTGCCCGACCTAGAAGACGAAGTGGTACGCATCGTGGAAATTGAAGGCATTGATGTTTCTGCCTGCTGCGGTACTCATGTAAACCAAATTGGAGAGCTTGGCCTTATTAAACTTACGAAAACAGAAAAGCAGCGCGGCAATACACGCCTCTTTTTTAAATGCGGTATGCGTGCATTAGCTGATTATCAGCAGTCTCAAGAAATCGTAGCAGAACTTAGCAATAAATTCAGCACAAGCCGTGAATTAGTTGTAGAACGCATAAAAAAATTGGAGACTGAACAAAAAGAGCTGCAAAAACAACTAGAAGAATTAAAAAATGAAAATGCAGCTTATTTAGCAAGTGAATTAGAAAGCAAAAAAGAAGGTTCATTTCTGTACCATCACTTTGAAAACCGCACACTAAAAGATGTGCAAGCCTTGACAAAGCAGCTTCTTCAAACACCTGATACGACGCTTCTTTTTTCTTTTTCAAGTGATCAAAAAGTTTTGCTGGCTCACAGCGGCAGTGGGGTCAAATGCGGAGAACTTTATAAAGAGCTGCTTCCACTTTACCATGGAAAAGGCGGCGGCGGACCAAAACAAGCCCAAGCCAGCTTTTCATCTTCTGAAAATATGAACGCATTTATTAGCGCAGTAAAAGAAAAAATAACTGAAGCATAACAAAAAGCCTGTCTTTAAAAAGACAGGCTTTTTCCACTTAATCAGCTTACTAAATAGCCAATTAATAAGCCAATTGATAAAGTAAATCCAAAAAACGTATTTGTTTGCGCGGTTGCTTTCATCGCAATAAGCTCTCCGCGTACAAATGCTTGTACGGCTTGAATTGGCTTAGGTGCACTAAGAAACACTAAGAAAATCCAAGGGCTAATATCGAAGAATACCACTAATGCAACGGTCCAAATATACGCAATGCCAAACAAAGCAGCTAAAAATCTAATCGCATTTTTAGAACCTAATAAAATTGCTAGGGTACGTCGTCCGCCTTTTGTATCTTCTTCTATATCACGAATGTTGTTAGACAAATTAATCGCACCTACTAAAATCGCAATCGGAAGTGATACAAAGATGCTTTCAGACGTTACGGTATTAGTTTGAATAAAAAATGAAATCAATACGAACATGGCGCCCATGCAAAGACCTGAAAATAATTCTCCAAACGGCGTATATGCAATCGGAAGCGGTCCGCCCGTATACAAATAACCAATCGCCATACCTACTAATCCAACTAAAGCAAGCCACCAGCTGCTGTTTGCACATATATATACACCTAAAATAAGAGCAATTCCATAAGAAATCAGTGCTAAATTTAATACCGTTTTCGGTTTCATGCCGTGTCTGACGATGGCTCCTCCGATACCTACAGAGTCTTCTGTGTCTAAGCCGCGTTTAAAATCATAGTACTCGTTAAATAAGTTCGTCGCAATTTGAATCCACAAACATGAAAAAAGCATCGCAAGAAACATCCAAACGTTCACATGGCCATAAAACATGGCTAGAACTGTTCCAATTAAAACCGGTACAAACGATGCTGTTAGCGTATGAGGACGGGTTAATTGCCACAAAATCTTCCCTTTACTGTACTGCTCGGCTGCAGCTTTTTTTTCTTTGTTATGACTTGTCATCATCCTCTTCCCTTCTATTACGAACCGTATCTCTATTTAAAAGTGCTGCTTTTAACATAACGAATGATAGCAAACTTACTCTAATACAATACACGTCCGCCCAACAAAAAAATCACGGAACTCTTTAAAATATCAGTTCCACTCTATATGATAATAATTTATTGCTCTTTTTACAAGATGACCGCTTATACATTTCCGATTTTTTTCTACAAAAATCTGCTTTGATGCAGAAATTCATAGGAAAAAGATAAAAAGCCTATCCGAAAAATAAGGTTGAGACATAAAGAAATGAATCCAATCTAAAGACGAGTAAATGGGATGCATGAGCTGAACCGCTTGTTACACCGCAGTTGATTTCCATGCAAGGCTTCGCTTTCCGCGGGCGGCCGCTGAGCCTCCTCGCCACTTATGCTTTTCCCGCACGAGCCTTAGCCTTGCCCTCCAATCAACTGCTAGAAGAAACGAAACAGATGAAACCTACGTTCACCATAATAAAAAAAACGAATCACTAATCAAACATGTTGATCAATGGTTCGTTTTTCACTTCGGCTAAAACACTTTTGTCCCAGCCTCTTCCTTCAACTAACATACGTTTATACAAGCCTCTTTTTTATCACTACATCTTATTAATTAAAATCGTCGTCTCCATACCTTCTGCGGAATCTTTTATGAAAACACGAATCGCATATCGCATGATCATGATTCCAAGGAAGGTCTTTAGAACACGCACTGCATGTTCTTTTAAATTTTTTCATATCTTTTCTTAATACGTTATGGATTTTATCTGTAAGCTCTTCTCGGACACGTTCCCAGTAAATAGCTTCTGGCCTTCTGTCCATTCGATATAGAAATAAAAGATGCAGGCCAATTGCTTTATAAGACAGCTCTAATTTTTCCAGTGAACCTTCTATCATCCGTGGTTCAGGTAACTCTTCTCTGTTAACAATCGCATTCATGCTGGCAACCCACTGCTTTTTCAAGGAGCTTTCTTTTGCTGAAAACGGCAGCTGCAAGTAGCCGTATAAATCAACAATGGGCATTTTCGCCTCAATCAGCGTGTCTTTCACTTCCTCATAAAGCTCACGTTCTTGTGCCAGGTTTGATTTTTGTGTACCTTTTGGATTTTTAAATTTAGCCCACATGTCAAAAAACGTTCCGAGGTCATGATGATATTCTTTAAATCTTCTTAGCATATCTGAAGTAGGCGCAATTGAAAATTTACTGATTTGCTCGTCTGTTGAAAATAACAGTTCTCTCATTTGCTTTGCATCTTTAGCGAATGCAACTTCTCCTACATTATAGAGACCCTTCCTTCCAGCACGACCTGCAATCTGCTTTAACTCTTGAGAAGTCAACAATCTCCTCTTTTGTCCGTCAAACTTCATGTTTTCTAAAAGGACAATTCGTCTAATTGGAAGATTTAACCCCATTCCAATTGCATCTGTAGACACAATGACATTTGTTTCTCTATTAATGAACTGCTCAATTTGTTTTCTTCTCGTTTCAGGCGGCATACTTCCATAAATCACGCTAACTTTGTGACCATCTTTTTCTAGCTTAGCTGCTGTCTGGAGCACTTTCTTACGCGAGAAAACAATTAAAGCATCTGCGGGTTTTACTTGTTCAATTTTGAACCTTCGAAGATCTACTTTTAAAGGTATATCTCTTTCGTACTCATGAATTTCTGAGATCACACCGTCTAACATCTCTTCTAACATACTTCGAATGCTTAAACTCCCGATAACATGAACTTGTTTGGCATTAGCTCGAGTGATGGCTTTATACCATGAAAACCCTCGGTCTCTGTCTTGAATCATTTGCGCTTCATCAATTACGGTTACATCGCCATGTTCTAATTCACTAAACATCTCTACAGTACCGGCCATATGCTGAGCGTCTTCAACAATCTTTTCTTCTTCACCTGTTTTTAACGAACAAGGGACTCTGTCTTTGTTCAGCTTTTCAAAAACTTCTAAAGCTAACAGGCGAAGCGGCGCTAAGTAACTACCCGAAGCAGCTTTTTTTAATGATTTTAATGCCGTATACGTTTTTCCGGTGTTTGTATCACCGAGATGAAGGATGTATTCCGTTTCTTTTCTTGGGTCCATTTCGTATTCTGCACCAAAAATATAATTTAACTGTCGTTGTTCTTCTTCGATAAGCTTTTTCTTTTCCTCACGTTCACGTTCTTGTTGTAATCGTCTTTCTTCCAGTTGCTGTTGATATCTCTCTTGATGCTCTTCAATCGTCAAGTTGTGATCTGAAATTTCTAGTACATCAGAAAGCTTTTCTTCTACAAGCATTTTTTTATATTCATAGACCAAATCCGATAAATCACTTCTAAGTGCTTTTATAATATCCATTCGTGTTACCGAAGCATTTGTATAAGATTTATATTCTTCTTTAAATGAAGCAGGAAGGTCATCCATAATCATAGTTGGAATAATTTCATAAATCTTATCGGTGATAAATACCTCGTATACATCTTCATACGTTTCAAACAAGATAATCGTTGAATATCTGTCTAATTCTGAGCTTACGCCGCCGGTGAGCTCTTGAAAAAAGTCATTAACCGTTTCATAATCATGACGTGTTAAATCGCCGTTTGCTATTAATTCATCTTCAAGCTCCGTATGCGGCGCATAGTTTTCAATATACTTTGAGTTTGTTTTAATGTCTTTTGACAGCTGATGGGAAAGCTGTTCTCTTATATGTAGGTAATACAGCCCTTTGTTTACTTCCAAAATAGGAGCTGCTTCTAAGTTTAACTGTAATTGATATCTAGCTTTTCGATCATTAATACTTTGCTGTCGTTCCTTCTCTTTTCTTTCTTCTTCTTTCTCGGCAAATTCAGCTCTTGCTTCTCCGTATAGAGATAGCCACTCCGCTTTATTGCCCTTTCCGTATTGCTCTTCTAGCCAAGAAAAAGCATTAAACTCTATACCTTTTCTCGTTTCTTTAGCAAATAACTTATCTATAGCTTGAGGTTTATACCCTTTCACCTCGAAGCCTTTCTCTGTTAAATATGACTTTCTGCTTTTTTTAGATACAGAAGAAACAACTGCTTTTCTCCACGTAGTCCCCCAGGCCTTTTTAATAAAAGAGTGCCTGTCTGTTAAATAAGTCTCAAAATCCGGACATTCGTCTTGTTCACCTATTACGTTTTTTATATCCTGTAGTAATGTATGTTTAGTTTTTTCAATGGCACTGCTTTGAATAGTCTCTAATTCGAGCATAAAATTCTCCTTTGGAAAGTTTTCCTACATTTATTATAGGAAAGACCCCTGACAGAATCAAATACATGTTATTACTTTATTTTTAGCTAGATCAAGAACCTCTCTTCTTCCTTCTTTTGCTTATTTCTTAGCTATTTTTAACACAAAAAGCTCCTTTAACATAGGAGCTTTTTGATTATTTTTGATAATTCAGTCTATTTAAAATTATATTAAGCATTTCTGTCGATTCCCTTTGAGTAGGGGATTGAGAGCTGCGAAAGTTTGGTTAACAATACATGCAAAACACCTGTAAATAAAAAAGCTAAGATTGTTGCGCCTGTGGCTAGCGGGTGAACGTACGTAAAATAGTAGGCAAATACAGCCCCCATTATGTAAGATACATACACACGAAGGTTAAAGCCTTTTGTATACCAGTATAGTTTATTTTCTTTTTCTAAAATAGCTGAAACGTCATAGTGTTTTCGGCAAATGATATAATAATCAACAAGAACAATCGCAATAATAGGAATAAACAATACGCCGATCATAAGCAAAAAGCTTTGAAAATTTGTCATTAACCACTCTTTTAATAAAGAACCTAGAACTGTGACAACTCCCATGGTTAGTGCCGGTATCCAGAACCTCTGCTTTGGAAAAATAGATAAATAAGACATTGTCGCGCTATACAATACCATTACGTTGGTTGACAGCACCGATAAAAAAATTACGATGGCAGCTACTAACCCTAACAGCGGGCTATATGCACCAATTAAATTTACCGGGTCATACGTTTGCGTCATATTTCCGAGAATTGAAAAGCCAGAAACCGTTGCCCCTAACCCCATCGCAATTAGAGTTGCGACGTTATACCCTAAATAAGTTCCCGCAATGCCCGTTTTTTCAGATTTACAGTTTCGGTTATAATCGCAAACAATGGGAATCCACGTAAAAGCTGTAGCTACTACAATATCAAAAGCTAACATTCCTGTAATACCAGGATTTTCGCTTGCTTTCATTTGAATTAATTTTGCTGCATCAAATTCGATAAACAAATAGCTAAACACAACGGTTGCTAAAATGACCATAAGCGTAGCTACTAATTTTTCCGTTGCTTCAATGCCTTTATGTCCGTATATAGAAATAGCTACTACCAACACTTGAGTAAGAATTGTAAATAGATTGATATTGC
Source organism: Bacillus sp. ILBB4 (assembly GCF_035064545.1). NCBI lineage: Bacteria > Bacillati > Bacillota > Bacilli > Caryophanales > Bacillaceae > Bacillus > Bacillus sp. ILBB4. Next base: position 363,299 of record NZ_JAIQVD010000004.1, read on the forward strand.
TGTAACCTGTCAAAAAGGTAACGGCATGATTTAAACTTAGCCCTGCCATGTAGGCTTGAATCCAGGCCCAGCCGATTAATGTAATAAGATTAACAGCAGCAGGAAGCATAGCTCCTCTTTGCCCAAAAGCTGGTCTCATCAAAACCATGGTTGGAAGACCGGTTCGAGTTCCGATATTCCCCATCAACACGAGCGGTATGGCACCAACTAAAGAGCCAAGCACAATAATAAATAATGCCTTTAAAAAGGTCATATCGGGTACAAACAGCATTCCGGTAAAAACGGTCGTTACTACCACATTGGCTCCTATCCACATGGAAAATGTAGAGAAGAAGCCCATACTTCTTTTATTCGTTGCAATCGGCTGCACATCATCATGGGCGAGACCACTTTTTGTTGTCATTCCTTTTCCACCTTTCACTTTTATTGATACCAATTGGCTCGAGCTAGCTTGGAATTTGTATTCACATGTTTTGTTTCAGTAAAAGCAGCTAATCCTGATGGACCTAACTCCCGCCCAATGCCGCTTTCTTTAAAACCTCCCCACGCCGTTTCAATATGAGGCGTATGGTAGCCGTTGATCCAAATCGTTCCCGCTTGAAGATGTTCAGCAACTCGCTCTGCTTTCATTAAATCATTCGTTAAAATTCCTGCAGCTAAACCAAATCTCGTGCCGTTGGCAAGTACTATGGCTTCTTCTTCACTTGAAAAAGATTGAACGGTAATGACGGGACCGAATATTTCTTCTTGTACGACTTTCATATGCTGCTCCACATCGACGAGCACAGCCGGCTTTATATAGTTTCCACCTTCGCAGTCAATTAACGTTCCTCCTGTTAATAAATTCGCGCCTTCTTCTTGACCTAACTTGATAAAATCCTGTATTTTGTTCAGATGCTCCGTGCTAATAACCGGACCCATCTCCGTTTCTTCTCTTAAGGGGTTACCAATTTTTATAGCAGCAACAGCCTCCATAAGAGCAGAAAGAAACGGCTTATAAATAGATTCATGTACGAGTATACGAGATGAAGCTACACACACTTGTCCTTGGTTAAAAAATGAGCCAAACATTGTCCAGTCTACTGCAATATCAATTTCACTGTCTTCAAAAATAAGAAGCGGAGATTTCCCTCCCAGTTCAAGCGAAACTCTTTTCATCTCTTTTGCGCACTGCTGATAAATACGTTTGCCTGTTTCTGATCCTCCTGTAAAAGAGACTTTGGCTACGTCTTTGTGTTCAACCAGTGCACTTCCCACTTCACCGTCTCCTGTAAGTAAATTAAACACGCCTTCTGGTATACCAGCTTTTTCACATAATGAAGCTAACTTTAAAAAAGAAAGTGGCGTTAATTCTGACGGCTTAAACACCACCGTGTTTCCAGCTGCTAATGCAGGAGCCAGCTTCCACATGCCAAGCAGCAAAGGGAAATTCCAAGGAACGATTAGCGCGCATACACCGATAGGTTCTTGAATGATTTTACTGTTTGTATCGTCGAACATGTCTTTTGTCCACGGCTGATTTTCTTCTATTAAATTTGCGTAATATCTTAAACAATTAATCGTATCTTCAATATCTAACTGCGCTTCTTTTATCGGTTTGCCTGTATTTAATGTTTCTGTTTCAGCGAATATACTCGCTTCATTTTCTAATAAATTTGCTAGTTTCGTAAGCACCTCTACACGCAGTGACTTATTTTTCTTCCATTCACTCTGTTCAAAAGCCTGTTTCGCTTTACCTACCGCTTCCTCTACTTGTTGAAGCGAGGAATCAAACACTTCCGCTATGATCTTATTGGTCGCTGGATTGAATATTTCTCTTTTACATGGTTTTGCTCGCTTTTTATCTACTGTTACATTTACTTGCCCGTTCATAGTCCAACACTCCCTATAGAGAACTCTTATATAAAAGTGGGAAGATAATAGTACCTTCCCACTTTTACCATCTTCTTTATATTCAGTCGCGCGCTTTCATTAACAGCGCTTCTTCTTCTTTTGTTTTTTTTCTTAACGCGATAAGCGTGATAAATTCATAAACAATATTAGCGGCCGCTGCTGCTGTAATTTGTCCATGGTCATAAGCTGGCAGTACTTCTACTAAATCAAACCCGACAAAATCAATATTTGTTAACCCACGAACGAATTGAAGCGCATCGTCAATACTTGCACCCGATACTTCAGGCGTTCCTGTTCCCGGCGCGTAAACTGGATCTAAAAAGTCAATGTCAAACGATAAAAATACGGGTCCTTCTCCTACACGCTCATGAATAATATCTAGCATTCTTTCAACGCCCAGTTTTTTATATTCATTTGTCGTATACAGAGCTAGACCTAAGTTCTTTGCATCTTCTAAATCTTCAATTCCGTACAGACCGCCTCGCATACCGATTTGAATCGATCGCGATACGTCTATTAACCCTTCTTCAATTGCTCGTCTAAATACCGTACCGTGATTGTATTTTTGTTCAAAATAGCTATCCCACGTATCAGAATGAGCATCAAACTGTAAAAGCGCTACCGGCCCGTGCTTTTTCGCGATGGCACGAAGTTCGCCGAGCGTCATCGAATGATCACCGCCTAGTGAAATAGGAATAATTCCTTCATTCACAACCGGCGTTAACCCTTCTTCAATTTTTTTATATGTTTCTAAAATATATCCCGGAACAACTGACAAATCGCCGTAGTCAACGCCTGAAATGTAATCAAAAATATTAATCTTTTGTTCTGGGTTATACGGGCGAAGCAAAATGGAGAAATCTCGAATAGCTTCCGGTCCAAAACGTGCTCCTGTTCGAAAAGATTGACCTGAATCAAACGGAATACCCGAGACAATAAAATCCATTTCCGAATTTACTTGTTCTACATACGGAAGTCTCATAAATGTTCGAGGTCCGCAAAAACGCGGAGATTCAAATGAATTTTTCGGCTGATATTTTGGCATGATTTATTCCTCCTAATGGGTTTCATTCATTAGCGCCGTGTCAACATGTTAGATACTGACGCTTTTTATTTAGATACTTTTTATTAATGCAAAATGCATGCCAATTTTTATCGTCTTATTTCGTGCAATTATGGACGATTTTTAATTCATAATAGAATCAAAACAAAAAAACTGATTCAGTACGGAATCAGTTAATTCATTTTGAATTAAATTTTCTTTATTTAATATTGTACTTTCGTAAACGTCTTACAACCGTAGGCTGACTAATTCCTAATGCATTTGCCATTTCATACGTTGTTTGACACTGTCGATAAGCACGAATCAGCCAGTTTTTCTCCACTTCTGCAAGCGCTTGCTGAAGGGTCATTCCCTGAGAGGTTAACGTATCAAGAGTCTCCCATTCTTCTTTATCACTTTTGATCTTTTCTGTATAAAACGGCAGGTCTTTAGGCGAGATGCTGTTTTCATCCGTTGTTAATACAAGGCGTTCAATTGTATTTTCTAGCTCGCGCACATTTCCGGGCCACGGATGTTCAACCAATATATCTAATGCTTCTGCATGAAAAAATTTCTTCATTTTATATTTTTCATTTTGTTTATGTAACACATGATAAAGCAGTGCCGCGATGTCTTCTTTTCGCTCGCGAAGCGGAGGAATAGTAATCGGAATAACGTGTAACCGATAAAATAAATCTTCGCGAAATGTTCCTTTTTTGACCATTTCCTCAAGCGGCTGATTTGTTGCTACAATCAGCCTGAAGTTTACGTATTTGGCTCGTTCACTTCCAATTTTGGTGACTGTTTTTTCTTGCAGCACTTTTAACAGCTTCACTTGCATATCAAGAGGCAGCTCTCCTATTTCATCTAAAAAAAGCGTGCCGTTATGAGCTAATTCAACCTTTCCTATTTTCCCTTTTGTACTTGCACCTGTAAAAGATCCTGCTTCGTATCCAAACATTTCAGATTCAAACAAACTAGCTGGAATGGCTCCGCAGTTGATTTCAATAAACGGCTCTTCTTTTCGTTCACTTCCATAATGTAAAGCACGCGCAAAAGCCGTTTTACCAACACCCGATTCACCTAGCAACACAACCGTTGCATCGCTGTCTGCCACGCGACTAATAATGGACCATACCTTTTTCATCGCTTGACTTCGTATGACCATTTCATTTGACTGCTGTTCCCGAAGCTCTTCCATTTCTAGCTGATATGTTTTCATTTTCACTTCGAGCTGCTGATAATCTTCTTTTAAGCGCTGAAGCTCTGTTAAATCATGTGAAAAGCTAATTACTCTTTTCATACACTGATATTCATCATACACGGGAATACCGGTTGCCATTACAACTTTACCCGTTTCTGTTTTTTGCATCAGCTGTACTTCTTTCTTTTTCTTTAACACTTCAATCGTAACGGAAGGTGAAAATATCCCGCGGTCTTGCAATTCGTATACTGTTTGTCCGACCAACTCTGGCACGTCATACCCGTATATATCACGGCAGTTTTGACTCGCTCGTAAAATACACCCTTTTTCATCAGTGATAACGATATTGTCGTTAGAAGCATGCAAAATAGCTTCAAGCTCTCGTTCAATCATCTCAGTGCAGTACTCCTTTTTATTTAATCTGATTTTTCAAATATTTATATCTTCTATTTTATCAGTAAACTCCCTTATTCAACATAAAAAAGCTCCTTAAATAGGAGCTTTTTGTTTAAGACAGCTGCTTCATTTTTTGTTTAAACAGCGCTACTTTAATCATAAAATAGGTAATGTTTTCAGGTAATTCTTCTTTGATTGGTTTTAACTTTTCATCGCCTACTGAGAAAGCAGCTTCTAAAATAAGCTGTTCGTCCTCCTCTGAAAGAAAAGGTGACCAGTCAATTTCTTTTTCTTCTTCTGCGCATTTAAACAAATGATTTTCAATGGTAATGCGGCTCAATTCACGTTCTGCAGCAATTTCATCTAACGATTTCCCTTGCTGAAATAGCTCATACGTCATTAAGTGAGAGCCTTCTTTTGATGAAGCTCTTGCTTTTTTCGGAGCAGGGGAAGATACTTCTCGCTTTCGATCTGGATGTTTCTCACAAAACTGTTTGATTTCAGTCGTGAATCGTTCTCCGTATCGCTCTTGTTTTTGTTCTCCGACTCCTTTTACAGTGGCGAACTGTTCAAGAGTTACCGGAAGTTTTGCGCACATATCATGAAGAGTATCGTCTGAGAAAATAACAAAAGGAGGCACGCCCGCTTCGTCTGCCAGCTGCTTTCGAACGGAACGCAAATGAGCAAACAGCTCGTCGTCTTGGACAATTTGCTTCACTTCCATTTGTTCTTTTCTCATCACTTTTTCCGTGCCCAGAAGCACACCTTTTCCTTTCGCTGCTACTGATAAAGTAGGAAATGATCCTTGTCCTACTAAAATAAACTGCTCTGAAATCAAATACTCAATAAAATCGCTCACTTCTTTAGCCGACCGGTCGCTCATGACGCCGTACGTTTTCAGCTTATCAAAACCAAAATCAACTACTTTTTTATTTCGTGAACCCGTTAATACTTGAGCAATCATCATTTTACCGAAACGTTCGCCCATACGAATCATACAAGATAATACTTTTTGCGTATCGACCGTTACGTCTATTTCCACACGATCATCCGTACAGTTGCTGCAGCGGCCGCACTCATGCGCTTCACTTTCTCCAAAATAATGAAGAATATACGCTTGCAAGCAGCCTTCTGTATGACAGTAGTTCACCATATTTTGCAGCTTTTCAAGATCTTGAATCTGCTTTTTAGGATTTGACGTTGACTGTTCAATCAAAAAGCGCTGCACGCGAATATCTTGAGGAGAATAAAGGACGATACACTCACTTGGAAGTCCGTCACGACCAGCACGTCCTGCTTCTTGATAATAGCTTTCCATATTTTTCGGAAGCTGATAGTGAAGAACAAAGCGAATATTTGATTTGTCAATCCCCATTCCGAAGGCAGAGGTAGCCACCATCACCTGCACATCATCTTGCAGAAAGCGGTTCTGCTCTTCGTCACGGCTGTTCCCATTCATACCAGCATGGTATTTTGATACATTAACTCCTGACTTTTGTAATCTAGCATGAAGCTCTTCAACATCTTTACGCGTAGCGGCATAAATGATTCCTGCTTCTTGGTCATTTTTACGGATATACTGCTCGATATAGCTGATTCGATCCTGGCCTTTTACCACAGCGAACGATAAATTTTCACGTTCAAATCCCGTCATCACCGTGTACTCTTCATTAATATGAAGAGCTCGACAAATATCTTCACGCACTTGAGGCGTCGCCGTAGCCGTCAGCCCCATCACAATCGGAGCGTTAGACAGCTTGCTGATCAGTTCGTTGATGCGTAAGTAACTCGGTCTAAAATCATGACCCCACTGTGAAATACAGTGCGCTTCATCTACCGCTACAAGCGGGATAGGAAGCATTTGAAGCTGCTCTAAAAACTGCGGAGACTCCAGTCGTTCCGGCGCTACATAAAGCAACTTATATTCGCCAAGTGCGACTTCTTCTAAGCGCTGCTGTACCTCCGTGTGAGTCAGCGAGCTGTTAATATACGTGGCCGGAATACCAGCTGCATTCAGCGTGTCCACTTGGTCTTTCATCAAGGAAATCAACGGAGAAATTACCAGTGTTGTACCTTCTAATAATAATGAAGGAATTTGATAACAAAGTGATTTTCCTCCTCCTGTTGGCATAATACAAGCGGTATTGTGCCCTTCTAAAACATAACGAATCGACTCTTCCTGTCCTTTTCGAAACGAATCATAGCCAAAATAGGACTGTAAATGTGTTAAAGCTTGTTCAAACTGCAAAATAGCGTCCTCCTTTAAAATAAGTAGAAATAGTAGTTGAGGGATCTATCGGAAGGAATTAAAACGTAGGGTTTTATTTTACCAAATCTTAAAAGAAGTTGCACAGAATTCGTTGATTTAAGGTTATAGCAAAAATGATAAGCGAAAAGCCCTCAATTTATAACTCTCTTTCCTATTACAAACAGTTTACAAACAGTTTACAAACAGTCTTTTTATGTATGTCAGGACTCCTTTCCTAAAAATCTTTCCCCATTCCATTCTTTTTTCCTGTATACTTAAGAATAGGAAAGAGGTGCTTATCACGAGACATCCTGTAGAAACGATTTATTATTTAGAAAATCCACAGCGTAATATTTCAACATATGCTTCCACAACTCAGTTAACGGTTGAGTCTGTTGTGAAAGATGTGTTTGGTGTTGCTTGCGTAGCAGATATTAAAATTATGCTCCAATATAATAAAGAATTCCGCAAAAGTATTAGTCAATTACACAATGCAATGGACGATGATCTTACGTTAGAAATGGTTTTTCGAGTTGCTTCAAAAGAAGATTTGCTTCGATTTAAAAAAAGTTTACTTGAAAGTAGTTTAGATGACGCAGAAACGTCAATAGACTGTCCATTCAGCGCAACCATTCAATTACAAGATGGTCGATATACATGGAACGAGTCTACTTCTGTTTATGAAAAACAAAAAGAACGTCTTTCATCTTAAATTTCTCATGTATGCAAAAAGCCTGGATCTTAGCTGTTTAAGATCCAGGCTTTTTGCAGTTTGTACTGTACCTTAAAAGGTCAAAAAAAAACGATGCAGGAAAAAGGCTAACTAAAGCTTCTTCCCGCTTACCCTTCACCAGATTCTCCTTAAAAATAAAAGCGTTTTTCCTTGTTCTTCTATATTAGGCTTTTTAACTCAATTTCATGAAATAGGTTTTATCTCTTCCAATAACGTGTATACACAAAACAAGGAGATAAGTTACTTAAGCTTCTCTTCATTACTCAACGTATTCAAGAAAGTTGTCTATCATACAAGGAGGTTTTTTGAAATGGTAAATGTAAAAGTAGTTGAAAATGGCGTACAGGCAAAAGATACAATTGAACAATTTTTGCGTGAAGGATTTACAAAAGACGAAGTTTATTTACTTGCACACCATCAAGATCGCTCCGAGGATTTAACAGCTGCAACAAATACAAACAACATCGGTCTTTCTGAACAAGGTGTTTTTGATGCGATTGCGAATGTATTTCGTTCTCGAGGAGACGAGCTTCGTGCCAAGATGCGTTCATTAGGATTATCACAGCCGGAAGCTGAACGCTATGAAGAAGAATTAGATCACGGTAAAGTCATCGTCGTTGCATCAAAAGTTGCTTAATCTAAAAGCCCTACAGCAGGGCTTTTTTATTTTTGTCTTCCTCCCTTTTACCCTTTCATTAAAGAAGTCATTCATACATATGATTATGAAGATAAGAGCTACTGTGAGGAGTGATATATTGATTATAGGAATTGAGTACACAAAACGTGTGAAAAATGGATTAGTCGTTAAAAATATTCCTTACAAGATACACGATAAACCCTGTGATGAAGGCTGCTGTAAAAACGATAAAACGATAGGCGTCAGAGACAAATTAAGGGTTAATTGGCTGTTGAATGTTTTTATGCCTAGCAAAAATATAACGGTATTTGATTATAAATATTGGTCAGAGGAATTAACTTCTTTATGGAGAGAGCATCGGAGAAAAACGATATAACACATCTGATAAAAAAATCTCCTTAATGAGCAAGGAGATTTTTTTCTATTTACTTCATGTTCTAGCCCTAACATATTTAGTACGCATTGCCGCAATTTTTATACCTTTAGATGTGGTGACAGTAAATGTACTGTCATCATTATAAATGGCTGCGTGAGATGCTTTTTCTTCCACTCATCATAATCAATTTTATATGTAACATTTCTTAGCTGTGTTTATCCTTTTCTGCTGAAGGTAATAATGGAGATGGATAAACTATATAAAGGGTGAAAAGTTATGATTAACGTCATTGAGACACTACTTGATTATATAAAGAACTCTTCTACAGATGATTCGCCCCCTCCCCCACATATTGGTGAGGCTATGGGATGCTGGTTATATTTCACTGCTTTAGTGGAAGAAGTACCTGTCTTAATACAACAACCAACAGTGAACTGCTTAAGCTTATTCAAGACTCAAAAAACCTGGCTGAATCTCAGATTAATACCCTAAAGAAATTAATGGTTAAAGAAGGAATCCTGCTTCCTGAAATACCGGCTACCAAGCCCAAATTCGACCCTAACAGCATTCCATTAGGAGCAAAAGCAACGGATTCTGAAATCGCTAACTTAATATCTGTAAAAGTTGCCTCTAATATCGTCATGTGCAGCACAAATATGGGACAGTCTATTAGAACCGATATTGGATTGATGTGGCTAAAATTCCACACTGAAAAGGTCATATTAGGATCAAAAGTGAAAAGTCTGATGCAGCAAAAAGGCTGGCTTAAAATTCCACCTTATTATTATTCACCTGGAGCACCTCATAACTAACTGAAGTGTTTTAAGGTAAGCAGCATAGATAACCTTACATCTAACACATTTAACGAGGTGCTTGAATATGGATTTCCCTACAATTCATACAAATTTTTGGGACGCAGTCATTGGCGTTCCTATCGTATTAATCGTGACGCAGCTGATCAAATGGCTTTTCCATCCTAAAAAGCAATATGTTCCGACTATTGCTTTAGCTGTTGGCGTGCTTTTTTCAGTATTTATCAGTCATCCTCATCATATTATTGCCGGCTTGTTTATGGGATATTTTTATGGATACGCTGCAATTGGCAGCTATGCCGGTCTTAAAACAACGTGGAGAACGATTAGGAAAGATACGTCTCCTTATTCATCAGACTAAAAATCAGCGAAATATTCGCTGGTTTTTAGTCTTCACTACTTATTTCTTCTGCCCCTAGCTCTTTGGCTAAGTGAACAACCGATTGATTGATTTTCCATACGTAATAAATGTTATGCAGCAGCTGAAGATGCTGTAAATTTCTTGATTGAACGGACGTATCAAAATAATCTAAAGATTGTTCAATCTTTTGTCTTACATCTTCAAGCGTGTATACATACGTTCCTCTTTCTCCTCGTAACGCTTTTTCAAGCTGAGTGAAGTTGCTTGCTACTTTCTCTTCCACTTCCTTTACTACGCCATGAAATTCTGCTTCCTTATAAAAAGCCTCGTTTCTAGTAGAAGAAGCTACCAAATGCTTGGCGTAATAATTAATGGCGGTAAAGACGGTCAAAAATTGCTGAAGACGTGAACGGCCAACGAAACCTTTGATAATAGGATCTGAATCGACATGAAGCTGTTTTAGCTTTTTTTCTAATTCCATTCCTTTATCAGCTAAATTGGCCAACGCATACTGCTTCGTAAAACGATGCAAATAAGTGTGAACAAATTCTTTTAAAGCCGCTACGTATTCTACTGAGGTGTCGGTTATTTTATCTCTTGTTCTTTTAGGAAACACAAGAGCAGATACGGCTAAACCAATTCCAACTCCTACAACTGTATCTAATACGCGAGCTAGTAATAAACTCTCTGAAATCCCCCCAAGAAGCATGTCATACATAAAGGCGAGCATCATCGTAATCCAAAAGCTCATAAACGAATACGTAATAGGAAAGAAATAAAAAGCCATAAACACACAGATAAAAAGCAGCGTTATTTCAAGTATCCCGGGTGAGACAAAGCTTGCGACAACAAAGCCAACAGCTGCTCCTAAAAGCGTTCCTACGCTTCGCTGCACGGCTTTTACAAACGTACTTCCTATCGTTTCTGTACCAAGAAGCACTAGATAGCCTGCTAACAGCGCCCAATATTGATGCGATGGAGATAAAAAAGAGCCAAATATTAACGTGGCAACAGCGGTGATGACCGCTTGAATAGACTTTTTCGTAGATGGTTTTAATCCTTTTTCTTCATCATTGTCCTCTTCGCCTTCTTTTTCTTCCGCTTCTTTTTGAGGCTGTTTTTCTTGTTTCACAATTGCTTGCTGCAGCTCATAGGCTTCATCAATCACGTGATTTGATATCGTTTCGATACGGCGGATTAAGTAAAGCCAGTCTTTATACCTTTTATCTTGAGGTTCGAGTTCACTTAATTTTTGGCGCAGCTCTTGCAGATGCTGAGCTGCATCCGTTAAGGAATGAGTAGGATTTTCATTTAATACTTCTGCTTCGCGAATCGATTCCACTAGCTTTAACAGCAGCTGCTGAATGTCAAAATGATTAAATGCTTTTAATTCACTGAGCTTTCGAATCGCCGGGGAATATGTCTGAAGCAGCATAACTGTATCAAATACATAAAGGCGCATCTGTTCAGCTGTTACGCCAAGCCATATGTCGTGGGGATCTGTATTTCCAAGCTCTTCTGATGCTACACGGGCATACTCTGCTAGTTTTTTAATATTGCGGTTATATTGTTTGATTTGAGCCGGTTCAATTTGTTTCTTTTGAATTAACTCAATAATTAAATCAAGCACCAAATTCACTTGAATATGAAATGATTTCATTGAAGACCTCAGCACGTTGGCAGGCCGGTCTTTAAAGATAACAAAATTATAGATAAATGCACAGCAGGCTCCTATTACAACGCCAGCTAACAGCCACGGCAGCTGAGAAAATGTGACGTGTAAAATAGAAGCAAAATAAAACGACATAAATGCTACCATCGACAGGGAAAAATAGCGAATACCAAATTTCTGTAAATAAAAAGACAAAAACACCAACAGAACAAGAAAAATATTTTCTGCTTGTCCATATCGTGATAAAAACGAGCCAATTCCGAGAGAAACGGCGCTGGAAAGTGCTACTAAGCCTGTTGTCACTTTTTTTGCGTTTGTTGTTTCATCATTCACGACCAATATACCCATCAGGCCGATTACACCTGCTAAAATAGCAGCGGTAATTTGTGAGCTTCCCGCTGCTTTTAATACGATCAGCATAATAACGACCGCTGTAATGACGCTGATCGTAGCTTTAGAAGCTGTTTTGAGCCTTTTTCGTCCAGGGTCTGCAGCAACTAAGCGGCTAAACCAATATGAAAAAATAAACACCCTCTCCTTTCGTGCTGTAGAGTTCTTTGTAGAAAGAGTAATATTATTACTTATACCCTTTTTTATTCTTTTCTATCGTATGTAAGCACGTTTTTACACTATAACATTGCGAAGGACTAAAGAGCTAAACAAATGCTTAAAAACACATCTGTTTTCTGTCAGATGTGTTTTTAAGCATTAATCAGTACTTACAATGTAAGTGAAGAAATTTCCCACCCGTTTGTTAACGGGTTTCTTTTTAAAGTAAAAACCATCGTGGTCTTTTGAGCCCCTTTATCTTCGTAATAAATAAGGCAATCTACGGCGATTTTCTCTTTTGTTCTATACTTTTTTGCATGAAATAAGTCCGTTTTATAATAAATAGTGGAGATACTATGCAGTTTTGTCCATAGCTTATGCTCTTGCTTCACGCGCAAAACCGGCTGCATTAAGGCATCGTCATCTTGCTTTAATCCTGTTAAAAACATATTTACGACTTCTGCCGGCTCAGCTTTTAATGCATATTCATCAAGCTTTCCTCCTGCTTTTAATACCATTAACTGATGACCTGGATCCACATTTTGAGACTTGTGAGTCGTACTTCCTGCAAAATGAATGCAAAAATGACCGGGGAACCCATTGTCAAGCGCACCGGCTCCGTGAGGCATTCCGTTCATGGAAGCTGCAAGCATTTGACCTTTAAACGGAATGAGAACAGCTCTTCGGTTCCAGCTCCATTTCCCATTATATAAGTGCTTCATTATTTTCGTATCTTGGCGTGTAAGCGGCTGAACATCTGCATGGTGTGAGCCTGCTCTTCGCTGCACATAAAAGTAAAAACCAGTTTCTACATCGATCACTTTAAATTTTTTCCCCTTTGGCAGTAAGCTTTCTACACGTTTCCACTTTAATACTTTTCCTGTGTCACTTACGGGAAAGTACGTAAGGTTTTCTTCTGCTTTCATCTTTTGGGGATGCACAAAAAAACTAATAAGCATAAAGACTAAAATCATTAATTTTGTCATTGTCTACCCTCATTACCTTGTAGTTTCTCTATGTAATATGCGAAAGTACACATACAATTATAAATAGAAATTTTTACACGCTAAGCTCATGGAAAATAATACAAAAAAGAGCTTGTGAATCTTATACATTAAACGGTTCATTTTATTCATACTAACAGGTGAAAGCGAGGTATATGATATGAATTTCACTTGGATGGTTGGACTTTTAATGCTCATTCAACCTCTTTCTACACAAGACCACCTATCTATTACTCATGACGGTAAACCAATTGAACGGATTGAACGGGACAAAGTGGCCGTGCCTCTTCTTCCTGTACCTATGGTTGATCTTGATCGATACAATCTTCTTCTAAAAGAATTGGATAAAAAAACATATAGAGAGCCCATAAATGCCCGCATTGATAAAAGCGGACAAATTGTTCCTGAGCAAGCGGGTGTCAAACTATATCATAAAGATTTTGCGAAGAAATTTTATACTTATTTTTTTAACGGCGGTACGTCAACATTAGAAATCCCGACGCTTCCTGTTCCGCCTCGCGTGGATAAGGAGCTGCTTGCAACGATTCGAATTAAGCAAATCGGTCATTATCATACGTTATTTAACCCTCATAATAAAAATCGTTCTCACAATATTTCCCTTGCGGCTGAATCACTAGACAGCAGCGTCATATTTCCTGGGGAAGTTTTCTCATTTAATCAAACCGTCGGAAAAAGAACGGCAGCCAAAGGGTATATGCGTGCGCCAATCATTGTAAAAGGAGAGTATTCTGAAGGAGTTGGAGGAGGAATTTGCCAAGTTTCTTCTACCTTATTTAACGCCGTCGATAACGCTGGCGTAACAATTACGCAGCGTTACTCACATAGCCGCAGTGTTTCCTACGTACCTCCTGGGCGAGATGCTACCGTGAGCTGGTATGGACCTGACTTTCATTTTAAAAATACGTATAGTGATCCTTTGTTAATTCGAGCGCAGGTGCACGGCGGAGTCGTAAGCGTAGCCGTTTATTCTACCGATGCGATTGAATACAAGCCTCGCCGTGTACCTTGGGCTTCTAATGACCCATTGTTGAAAGAAAAAAAAGCTGAATCACATGTTAATACTGAGCCTGCCGATTAATCATCTCTTCCAGCTTTTTATAATGAACATAAAAAAAAGCCTAAAGGATATCCTTTAGGCTTTTCAGTGATATAATTAGCAGCCGTAGCCGCCACCGTAACCACCGCTATAACAACTACATCCGATAATTACTAATAGAATAAATAATACAACTAATAAAGCGAAACCAGAACCAAATCCACATCCAGCATTAGACATACAAGCACTCCCTTTCAACGTAATTTTCTGTTGCTAAAACAAAGAAGGTTCAAACATGGGGTGTTTCTCATGGATAGGTTATTGTATGTCTGCCTAGACGTTTTGGTTTGCTGTTCTGCTCATTTTTTTAAAATTGGGCTTGTTTTCGTCTTTATAACTCGGAAAATGCAATTCCGTAAAAGTAAAGCTCATTTCCACTCTTCCTTTAAAATCGCGTAATAATATTCATCCCACCATCCTTTTTCAGTTGGAATACATTTTTTAAAATACCCTTCTCTTCTCATCCCGATCTTCTCCATAACACGATAAGAAGACGTATTCTCAGGTTGACAAGTAGCAATAATCCGATGCAGTTTCATTGTGTTAAAGCCATAGTCCACTATTGCTTTTGCCGCTTCTGAAGCATATCCTTTCTGATGATAGAGAGAATTAAATACCCAGCCAATTTCATAAGTATGGTTGCCAAAATAGTTAAAAAAGACGATATGGCCAATTAGAATTTTTCTGTCTTTTAATACAACTGGAAAATTTTTAACATTTTCTTTCATATTTTCATTTAAAAATTTCTTCGCATCAGTCTTACTAAAAACACCTTCTGGTATATACTTCATGACATTAGCATCAGATGTATATACGTAGACATCTTGCCAATCTTCATATTTAAATTTGCGTATTAGTAATCTTTTAGTCTCAATGTTCATGTGGTTCTCCCCTATCTCAAAGCTATCTTTCTATACGCTTGTTTCGATAGTGAAGATATAAAAACCTCTTTGCACCAAGTTACTATTGCTTTTGTTGACGCTTCTTTAAAACAAGATAAAGTGACTCTGCGAAAAAGAAAAACAAAAGAGAAAAAAGGTCAAATAATTCGGCCACTTCCATTACACGAAACGGGCTTAAAGCATTGTATAGTGCCTGCAGTACGTTCGTTCCTTGAAAAAGATCAATTCCTACAGAAAGAGCGAGCAATGATCCAAATAGCAGCAGGCTGACTCCAATAACTTCATCATTTTCACTCCTCACCTAATCATTACTTACCTCATAGGTTCGTCATTTTTATTTACTGCCATGCAAAAGATATTTTGTTAAAAATTATATAATTATACGGTTTTTGGTCAAATTAATAAAAACTATAGTATATAGTAAGGGTGCTTTCATTTATGCCTTCGTTCTTTAAAAATCAAAAATCTAAAAATAATCTTCGATCTCAGGCAAATCAAACAAGCAGTGAACAAACAGAGTCTTCTCTTAAGAATCTGCTGTCTGAGAACCTTACCTTTATTAATAGGTACAGCTACTTTATTTAAAATTAAATCTCCTTCACAACTAGCGTATCCTTTAGGCATCATTGTGTTGTTTTTATCGATTACCATCGCTAGTAATTTTTAAGAACATCTTTATGAAGGGTTACACGTAGCGAGATTTCTTTTACATATGCCACTATTTTCTATCGTACCCATACTGCTTCTGATTATCGCATTTTTGAAGAATAGGAAGAAGCAACACAGATCGTGTATCTCTAATAAATAGAAAAATGGCTTAATTTATCGAGGTGATTTTTTTGTATATATGGTTTTATGATCATTTTGTTAATACCATCTTATTTCCGCTTACTTGTATCATGCTAGTGTGCCTATCATTAGGACTGTATGCATACTTCAAGCTGAAAAAAATGAAAAATTGATACTAGATGGCTATTTCCCTCATTCAAAACAAGAAAGATACAACAAGATAAAAAGCAACTGTTATTCCCGCTGCAATTAAAGCTGGCTTTAATTTATACTTGGCATATTCAATAACCGATAAATCTAATATTTTGGCGATAGTATTCGTATCGTCGCTTAAAGGTGAAGAAAACGCTCCAAATGAACCGCTCGCAAATACCGCACCGATAATCAACGGTAAAGAAAGGTCTGCGGAACTTGCAAGCGATACACCAAGGGGCATTAAAATCCCCCACGTCCCCCAAGCAGATCCGATAAAGTAAGAAATAGCGGCTCCAAAGATAAACATGAACGGAGTGACAAACATTTGAGGAATCCACTTAGAATGTGCCGTCACAAAATTTGAAAAACCTAAGTCTTCTGTAACAGCGGATAATCCCCATACTACCGATAACAGCAAAATAACGGACATTAAGTCATTGCCTCCTGTGATAAAACCATTAAGCAAATTCTGTAATGTAAAGCGCTGAAACAAGAAAAAAATGAGGGTAATTAACGTAGTGATAATTAAAGCTACTACCATCGCTTCTAACACGTCTGCTTTAATAAATGCTTCAAAAAAGCTGTGGCTCTTATGATGCCCGCTCCACCATGTTAAAAGTAAGGTAAGTGAAATCACAACAAGTAAAGGTACTAACAAATTCCAAGGCTTAGAAGGCAAATCCTTCGACACGCAAGGATGGCAATCATGCCAATCTTTTTCGTCTTCTTCCTCGAGCTTCATAGGAGCCGTAGATGTTGAAGGATGAAAAAAGCTGAAATAAATCCCTACCAGAATAATCACAATCGAAAAGAAGTTATAAGGAATGCTTTGAATAAACAAAGAATAAGCGTCTTGTTTTATGCCTTGATGATCAATTGCCATTTGAATGATTGAGACCATATACCCTACAAATGCCGTTGCCACAGGAATTAAGACGATAACAGGAGTAGCAGTTGTTTCAATAACAAACCCTAGCTCTGCTGTCGTCATTTTCACCTTCTTCAGTAATGCTCTCATAATGGGCGCGATCGTCACAAAACGAAATGTGGGAGCACTGAATGTTCCAATGGTTGAAACATAGGTTAAAATAAGGGCTTTTTTTCTTGTATCAATTCTTTCTGCAGCAGTTTCCACAAATCCCTTAACTCCTCCAGCCATCTTAATCATTCCGATAAGCCCTGAAAACGCGTATAAAAAGACGACGATTTCTATATTACTTTTATTTCTAAGAGCTTGTACAACGTAGTGAAGTAGCTTTTCAACACCTCCAATAATCGAATGATCAATCAAATACGCGCCTACTAATAAGCCTAAAAACAACCCTGGCAGCACTTGTTTGGTGAAAATAGCTATTGGAATAACAATTAAAAACGGTATAATTGAAAACCAACTAGATTCCATAGGACTCTCCCCTATCTTAAAAACCATATTAGATGTCTTCACGTATCGTTCATTAGCTTTTAATGTAACCCCAATATTATGTGTATATTCACGAAAACAACACGTATAAGCAGTACTGCTTTAATAAAATATTTCTGATTAAAAACAGCATAATAAAACTCTTTATTTCTACAACAAAAAAAGCAGTTTGCACATGCAAACTGCTTTTGAAAAGAAGCGGAAGACGAGGTTCGAACTCGCGACCCCCACCTTGGCAAGGTGGTGTTCTACCACTGAACTACTTCCGCGCGTATATGAAAGTAAAGATGCGGGTGAAGGGACTTGAACCCCCACGTCATAAGACACTAGATCCTAAGTCTAGCGCGTCTGCCAATTCCGCCACACCCGCGTGTGAATTAAAAGATAACTCCAAAATGGCAGGGGCAGTAGGAATCGAACCCACACTGACGGTTTTGGAGACCGTAGTTCTACCTTTAAACTATGCCCCTAGAAATGATTTCTTCAAAAGAACCTCGTTTATTAACGACGCTATATCATAATAAAACATATATGGAATTTCGTCAATAGGTCTTTTGATGAATCATAACTAGTACTAGGGATTTCAAAAAAACTGTGAGGCATATCACAGTTTTTTACACATTCCCTTCACCAGCTGCAGTCCTCTTTAATCTCCGCTATTTGTTTTTAAAAACTCTGCTGTAACACAGTACTATACAAAATGTCTCCAAAATCGTGTAAAGACCGAAAGAATATGTAGGAGTGCAGATTTTACGGGAGGGACATTTTTTTGAGAATCCGTATTAAGATCAACAGGTTCTCCCTCATTCCCCACGAGCATACTGTGAGAAATTTTAGTTTCAATAGCTCCTGTTAGCTCGGCTGCAAATTCTTCACTATCTATCATAACCATGGATTCAGTATTTAAAAATACAGAACGTGAATCTAAGTTAAAAGAACCAACTGCACTTAAACGCTGATCATAAACAACAGATTTCCCGTGAATTGAATAGGGCTTTTGATATTCATAAAGCTTCGAACCAGCTTTTATAACGCGATTCTTTACTCCCAAGTATGCAGAAAAAGCCATAGCATTCGGAGTGGATGTAATAGAATTAGTTAAAATAATTCTTTGCACTTTTGGTTTTACTTGCTTATCTATATACTGTTCCATCTCTTTTGTTGGTACGATATAAGGGCTTTGAACAACAATGGATTTTTCAGCTTGTTGGGAAAGCTTAATAAATGTTTTCCATATAAAAGGGCTTTTATTCATTCGTTGAATAGGATTTGTAATAAAAGAAACCTTTCTTGTAGGCATCGTTGATTCTCTCCATACAATATAAGGATGGACAAAAGGTTCATTTGCTTTTTTTGCCTCTTCGTATTGATCTATTAACAATTTTTTTCCTGAAAGGCCCCGAAATTGTTTAGTTTTCTTGAGCTTTGGAAAAGCTTTGAGGGTATACGGGTGGTTCCATAATTTCTCTACATACTTCTCCATTGAGACAATGACACTATGACTTTCTTGCTTTGTGTTATAAATCAGCACATCACGGTCATAGACAAAATTTTTATCTGGTTGACTGGCCAAGTATTTATCCCCAATGTTTCGTCCTCCACTAATACCTAATTGGCCATCGACTACTATTATTTTATCGTGAAGACGGTTATGCCATGTCCAAGGTTTAAAAATAGTGAAGGGCTCATAGTACTTTAATTCTATATTATTGTGGAAAGCTAGAGCATAAAGAACATTCTTTCTTTTGCCTTTTAACCCATGAGAGATCCCGTCTAACAGCACTCGAATACGTATACCTCGATCCGCAGCTTCGAATAAAGCGCCCATAAGTAAATCCGAAGAACGACCTTTACCTATGGAAAAGTACGCAATATCAATTGTATGCCTCGCTTCTTGAATCATCTGCATCCGAACAAGCCCTGAAAAATAACCATTTTCTAAAAGCATAACTCGATCTGTGGATTCTTTCTTCCCGTAAAAATTCTCAGTATTCATTACTTTTAAGTCTTTTCCCTTGTGCAAAGGGACATAAAACAGTACCACTGCAGTTACGAATACATATATGAAGTACAATACGACAATCATTATTAGTATGTTTATTAGCATATTTCCTGTCACAATCCCTTTCCATTCTTATCGTTCTGTTTTTATTAGGATTCTTACTTTTTTAACTTCTATACCTTTTAAAATAAGAATGGAATGATGGATTATTTGTTACACCACTGTTGATTTCCGTGCAAGTCTTCGCCTTTCCCCCAAAACAACAGCTAGAAGCAATTATATACACGAAACTTACGTTTACACTATCAATAAAAAATCCGAACGCGTTCGATTCTCCATCAAGAATCAAACGCGCTCGGATCTTCCTTCAAATAACCTGCTTTTGTTCCAGCCTCTTTCAAATAGATATGATTATTGTAAAAATAATTCTCAATTTTTCTTTATACATATTTAAGGAGATATATGCTTTATTATGGTTTTAAGATAACTTTTGTACATTCATCCTGATGATTGTTAAACATTTCATAGGCTTCACTTGCTTGATCAAGAGGAATTTTATGAGAAATTATTTCTGTAGGATCAAACTCCCTATCTGTAATTTTTTTAAATAATTCTGGCATGTAATGAATTACTGGAGCCTGTCCCATTTTTAAAGTGATGTTTCTTTCAAAAATGTTCCCAAGAGGAAACATATTATATATCGATCCATATACACCTGTTAGCTGAATTGTCCCAAATTTCCTTACTGCTTTTAATGCAATTTGAATAGCACTTAACGTTCCTCCTTGCAGCTTGAGTTTTTGTTCAATCGCTTCTACTGGTGATTTCTTTCCATCCATTCCTACACAATCAATTACAACATCTGCTCCACCACCGGTTACCTCTTTAATATAGCTTCCCATATCGTCGTATTTATCAAAATTAAAGCACTCTACGTTATTCATTTGTTTAGCTCGTTTTAATCTATATGGAACGTTATCAACAGCGATGACCCGTTTAGCACCTTTCATCCATGCAAACTTTTGAGTCATTAATCCAATAGGACCGCTGCCAAGAACCATCACTGTATCCCCAGGTCCAACTCCGGAATTTTCTACACTCCAATAAGCGGTTGGCAGAACATCAGACATAAATAACAATGCCTCATCTTCAAGCTCACAGGAGGGTGGAATTACAAATGGCATAAAATTCCCAAAGGGAACACGTAATAGTTCAGCCTGTCCTCCTGGGTGATTCCCGTATCGTTCAGTGAACCCGAAGTATCCTCCTGTATCGATTTCCTTATTAGGATTAGAGTTATCACATTGACTTTCTAAATCATGCTGACAATAATAACAGGTTCCGCACGAAATATTGAACGGTAAAACTACTCTGTCTCCTTTTTTTACTTTTGTTACCTCTGGACCCACTTCTTCTACAATCCCCATTGGTTCATGGCCAATAACGTATCCTTTTTCAGCAGGGAGAGCACCTTGGTAGATATGTAAATCCGAACCGCAAATAGCTGTAGATGTAATCCTAACAACAATGTCGTCTTTTTTCTTCAAAGATGGATCTTCTACTTCTTTTACTTGGATATCCTTTGCACCTTGAAAAGTTACTGCTTTCATAATCATCCTCCTTAATTAAATTACTACTCTATACCCTTAATGTCCCAAAATATGTATATGCATGGTTAGAAATTTATTTAGCCTTCATTTAGATTAAAAAATAAGCGTAAATACTTCTTATACGACAAAAAAAGCAGAAGTTCATTATCTTCTGCTTTTACGATTTATACTCTCTATTGTGAACCTGCCTAAGTAAAACAGCGGCTCTTTTATTGATTGAGGTCGTTCTCCATATCTTTTATATCTTGCTGAAACTCTGTTAAACGCTGACGCTGTGTTTCAGAAGCATTTTCAAGCGCATTCTCAATTTGCTGAGAGGCTTCATTCACTTCACCTATTGCTTGCTTCGCTTCATGGCCGTACGATGCATCATTTTTAGCTTCATTTGCCTGTTCATATGCATCTACTGCTTCTTTATGCCCCTGCTGTGCTGCTTGAAACGATTGTTGTTTATCTTTATTGTATGGGTATTTTTTCATCATAGTGCTCCTTTCCATTTGTTCACTCTTTAGTGTGGCATTTTTCTACTTATTCATACGACGCTTAAATAGGTTAAAGCTAAGTGAATATTCCTCATAACAAATCCCTCAATCATATAAGAGCCCTAGAAAATATCTTCTATCTCCTGAAATGCTTTCTATATCTTACAAAAATGTATAATCACTTTCTTTAGCGGACATCATACGAATAGCTTATCTGAACGAAAAAATGTATTGGGGTTGACTGCATACACTTTTTTCTTTCCTTTTTGATCACTTGTTCTGGGATTATATGGATGGAAATAAAAAGATTACCTCAACACTCTCATAAAAAGGAACGGAACATTTTTATTGTGTTCATGACAATCAGTATCATAATCGCTCTTGCAAAAATCTTTCGGCTGCCTCTACCGAACCCTTCTGATTGGGTAGAAGTAATGTTTCAACCTTTAAGTCACTTATTATTCCGTTGGATCACTTAATTAGTGTATATGGCAAAAGGATGTGCTCATTTTGCTTAATGAAATCAATATTTCAGCTGCGCAGTTTCGCAAATTAGTAACTTTGTATAGCATCGGAAGCACAATTATTGTTGTACCTGCCGCTATTACAGCTGATGCTCATCAAGATGCCTGGATTGCCGCACTCTTCGGTGTTGCATTAGGAATTGGCTTAGTTTTGCTTTTTACCTCACTAGGAAAAATGTTTCCAACGCTTACGCTGATGGAAATGAACGAAAAAATTTTTGGCAAACTATTTGGAAAGATTGTTTCTGCTGTTTTTGTGTTATCCAATTTATTTATCAGCAGTCAAGTTCTTTACTATGTAGGGAATTTTCTCACTACACAAATTCTTCCCTACACCCCGCTTACAGCCATCCACATTGCATTTATGGGTGTGGTCATCGTAGGAGTACGCCTAGGAATAGAGGTTATTGCACGAAGTGCCGAGATTTTATTCCCTTGGTTTGTCGGATTATTCGGGCTTCTCATTGTGTCTATGATCCCTCAAATTAAAATAGAGCATCTTCAGCCTGTGTTCGAAATCCATCCAAAAGCTTTTATTCGTGCTGTTTTAACGTTTTTAAGCATAAGTTCTTTGACTTATACGATTCTGCTTATGATTTTCCCTTCCCATACACCAGACACGAAAAAGGCAACTCAATCCTTTTATATAGGTAATATAGCCGGTGGACTAGTGATGGTTACGTTAATCTTACTCGGAATTTTAGTACTTGGTCCTTATTACTCCCAAATCACCATGTTTCCAAGCTATGAATTAGGAAGAAGAATTGATGTAGGAAACTTTCTTCAAGGAATTGAAGTAGTCATTGCTATTTTGTGGTTTATTACTCTCTTTTTTAAGCTTTGCATTTACTTTTACGCTACTCTTTTGGGGTTTGCCAATGTATTTCATATAAAGGATTACAAGCTATTTTCTTTTCCAGTCGCACTCATCATGATTACCCTTTCCCTTATTGTGTATCCAAGCGTTTCTTATCAAAAGGATTGGGATACAAAAACGTGGATTCCCTACAGCTTACTTGTAGGCATCTTATATCCACTTTTCCTTTTAATTGCAGGGTTTATTCAAAACAAAAAGCGGCGTTCTAGCAATGGATAGAAACTCAAAAACCTTTAATAAAGAATGCACCTTCAGTATAAGTAATTATTTTTCAGGAAAATATAACACTAATTATTCATGTATAGGAGCTAGTGTATGCTAGGGGTATTGGGTTTACTTATTGTTTGCACGCTCGTCATTTGGTTTGAAGTACCTAAACTACGGCATAAAAAAGCGAAGAAAGAACTGTGGCTATTCTATACAGTTCTTGCAATCGGAATGGTGGTAAGCATCTGTAAAGCACTTGGTTTAAATGTTCCAAATCCTTCTGATTTATCAGCTGCTATCTTCAAGCCAATCAGCATATTTTTATTTCATTTATTATCTTAATACGTTAAGACGAGGAAGTGAATACAGTGAAACCTGTAGTTAAAATTTCAACGATTCAATTTCGCATGCTCGTTATGCTTTATACAATTGGAAGCACAATTGTTATTGCTCCAGCAGCTATGACTGTAGATTCCAAACAAACCGCTTGGATTCCAGCTATCCTTGGAGTAGTATGCGGATTTGTATTAGTAAAAGTATATATAGCTCTCGGACTGTTATTTAAAGATAAAAATCTGATAGAAATCAATGAAGCAGTGTTTGGAAAATATCTAGGAAAAGGTGTATCTTGTTTATTTGTCACGTCTACTGTCATAACATGCAGCCGCATTGTATACTACGTGGGGAGTTTTTTAAATACACATATTATGATGGAAACGCCGCTGATTGCTATTCACATTATTTTTATGCTTGTGGTTGTGTTCGGAGCAAGACTCGGACTAGAAACCATCGCACGCTGCTGTGAAATATTTTTCCCTTGGTTTATTGGCCTTCTCGGAATTTTCATCTTCTCACTGACTCCTCAAATGAAAGTCCAAAACCTTATGCCTTTATTAGATATTCACTTAAAGCCGCTGACTCATTCGGTTTTCATCTTTCTTAGCATCACTTATTTTACTTTTGCTCCTTTAATGATGGTATTTCCTCTTCATTTAAGAAAACCTGAAAAAGGTGCTAAAGCTTTAATGAGCGGAAGTCTGTTAGGTGGATTTATTATGGTAGCGATCATTCTCTTTTGTATAATGGTTATTGGCTCTTATCATTCTTCAACTACCATGTTTCCTGTATACGAAATGGCTAAGCGAATTGAGGTGGGGAATTTTTTGCAAGGAATTGAAGTAATTATTGCTATTATATGGTTTCTTACTCTTTTCTTTAAAGTTTCTCTTTATTTTCATGCTTCTATCGCTGGGCTTTGCCACATTTTTAACGTTAACGAAACTAGATTTCTAACGTTACCGATGGGGTTAATCGTTACAACTTTTTCTATTATCGTTTATCCAACTATTATCTATCAAAAAACATGGTTAGCCGAAACGTGGATTCCCTATAGTTTTTTCGTAGGGGCTTTTTATCCTTTTATTGTTCTTATTATAGGCTGGATCCGCTTTAGACCTGCTAAAATAAAAAAGATAATAAAATCCACATAAAAAAGCAGGTAGTCACCTGCTTTTTTATGCTTGAAGCGCTTGAAGTCCTGCTTGGTTTAAGAAATGCCAAGGCTTATTAAAATGCGGCTGAAAGAAAAAGTCCATAAAGCCAAGCTCATCGATCGTCATTTCCTGCTGTACACATACAGACAATGTATTGATTGCTTGAGTAGCATCAATTTTAGAAATAACCTGTGCACCTACAATTCGTCTTGTTTCTTCTTCATATACTACTTTTAACGTAATATTTTCGTACGTTGGCATGAATTCAGGTCGGTTATTCTCTGATATTGTGATACTTTTCACATTCATATCAAAAAGAGAAGCTGCTGTTTCTGTTATGCCGGTAGATGCAACATTGTAATCATAAATATGCAAGCCTGACGTTCCTTGTGTTCCCATATACTTAATCGTTGGCTTAACAAGGTTTTGAGCTACTAATGTTCCCATTCTAACCGCATTGGTAGCAAGCGGAATATAAGCATGTTTCTTAATCGGATTGTAGTAAATGGCACAGCTATCTCCGGCAGCAAATATATCTTTTTTGCTTGTTTGCATATATTCATCAACCACAATTGCCCCGTTTGGAAGCATATCTACTTGTCCTTTTACTAAGTCTGTATTTGGACGGAAGCCAACACACAGAATAACAAGATCCGCTTCGTATTCGCCATCAGTTGTCACTACTTTTTCAACAGATCCCTCACTGCCTACAAATTTAGTAACCGCTTGGTTTAATGCTAATTTAACTCCTCGATTTTCAAACTCAGTTTCCATTAAATTCGTAAATTCTGGATCAAGATATTTATTTAAAATACGATCAGCACTATCAATAAACGTCACTTCTTTTCCATACACTTCGAATGCTTCTACTAATTCTGCACCAATATAGCCCGCACCAATTACTGCTATTTTCTTCGCTTGCTTCGCTTTTCCAATAATGTGATTAGCATGCTGATAGTTTTTACAAAGCACAACATTATTTAAATCGATGCCTTCAAGGTTTGGAATAATCGGCCATGATCCAGTTGTCATCACTAGTTTATCAAATGTATCTTCAAATTCTTCCTTGGTCTCTAAATTTCGTACAGCTATTTTTTTACCATCTGTATCAATATTCGTAACTTCATGCTTCATTTTCATATTTACACCCATCTCTTGCAATTCAGACGGTGAAGAGTAAAATAAGCCATTTGCATCTTTTACGACCCCGCCTACATAGAGCGCAATTCCACAAGACAAAAATGAAACATTATCATTTCGCTCATAAACTGTAATTTTAGCTTCTGGATAAAGTTCTGCCATATTTTTTACTGCTGCCGTTCCTGCATGTGTACACCCTACTACTGCAATTTTCATAGATGATATCCCCCTTAGGATTATAGAAAATATGATATTGTGAAGTTTTTCACATATATTGTGAAATTTTTCACAATATCTTTTACAATTCTTATTATACAAACATGTTTGTCCTTTTTCAAGAGATATGTGAAAAAAATCACATACTTTTTTTAAAAAATATGTTACAGGGTTCTTTAAATGGCGTTGAAGCTTGATATGATGCGCTGCTGATGAGAAACTTCATCAGCTTGTTTTTTTACGTAGAAATTCACTATCCAATGCACTCTCCATCAAAAAAAATAAGACGGATAAAAGAGTCACCGCTAAAATAGATACAGTGATGCCGCTCACAAGCAAGTCTGCTATGTAAACTGATAGAAAAGTAAAAAATATATCCACAAAAGCTGTGGATGTTATAAATAGTACTCTATTCAGTCTGGCATTCTTCATTAAAAAAATGAGTGCCTTTGAAAAAAGCTCTGTGATAGAGCCAAATACAAAAATTAAAAATAGAAATAAACATATGGACCAGTAGGACTCATATTCCACTCCCATTACTTTAAGAAAGCCTATAAAACCAAAAAAGTAGCTTCCCATTAGTATCGCTAAAATGATTAGTACCATCGCTCCTACTATAAAGAACGCGATTAAATGATCCATTCCCCTGCTTTTTCTTTTCATTGTTCCACTCCACCTTACTTACTCATCACTTAATCCATATTATACGAAAAAAGTGCGATACCGTGGTATCGCACTTTTCTCCATTATTTATCTTTTTTATCTTGAAGAGCTTGTTTTAAAGCATCACCCAAGCTTGAACCAAATGCTCCGTCATCATTGTATTTGTTAAGAAGCTTTCGTTCTTCTCGTTTCGAAATCTTTTTCTTTTTGTCCTCAGCTTTCTCCACTACTTGACATGAACGACATTGGAAGTACGTACCCGCTTTTCCTGAGTGAATTTCCATTCGCTTATGACACTGTGGACAGCGTCGATTTGATAGTTTAGGGTCTTTTGCGCGTCTATAGCTGCACTCAAGGCTTGAACAAACGAGCACTCTTCCTTGCTTTGTTTTCTTTTCTTTCAAGAAAGAACCGCATTCCGGACATTTAGAGCCCGTTAAATTATGAGGTTTGTACGTTTGATTACTTGTTTTTACTTGCTTAACTAGCTTTTCTGTTTGTTCGCGAATATTTGTTAAGAACTCTTTTGCATTTCCTTTTCCTTTAGCAATTGCTTCTAAGTCACGTTCCCACTTAGCCGTAAGCTCAGGCGACTTTAACTCATCTGCTACTAGGTCAATCAGCTGCTTCCCTTTTTTGGTTGCGTGCAGACGATTGTTTTGGCGATCAATGGATTCATTCTGCAGAAGTTTTTCAATAATATCTGCACGTGTTGCCGGGGTACCTAAATTATGTTTTTCCATTTGTCCAAGAAGATCCGCTTCTGTATAGCGCTGCGGCGGCTCTGTAAATGCGCTTTTCATCGTTACATCTTGAATGAGCAGCTTGCTGCCTTCTTCCATATCAGGCAGCTTCACCGTTGCTTCTGAGTCTCCACCAGAAACTTTTTTGAAGCCTGCATTTACGACTTGCTTTCCGCTTGCTACTAACTGTTCTCCGTTTACTTCAAGCTCTGCTTTAACCACTTCATACTCATATGGAGGATAAAACAATGAAATAAATCGCTTTGCAATTAAGTCATACAGCTTTCGTTCATCAGCTGATAAGTCCTGTAGAAATACAGGCTGATCCGTTACGATAATAGCATGGTGATCACTTACTTTTTCGTTATTAACCACTCGCTTTGGCAACTGTGCATTTCTTAAAATTGGACGAACTTCTTCTTTATATACAGCAGAGATGCTTTCCAAACGCTCTTTCATAGTAGAAACCATATCTGTTGTTAAATAACGGGAATCTGTACGCGGATACGTGACTAACTTATGCTGTTCATATAACTTTTGAAGTACATTCAATGTCTTCTTAGCAGAGAAGTTAAAGCGTTTGTTAGCATCCCGCTGCAGTTCGTTTAAGTCATAAGGAAGCGGCTGCGCTTCTTTATGCATTTTGCGCTTAATTGTTTTTACAACTGCCTCACCTGATAATTTTGAGTGCAGCTCTTTTGCGCGTTTTTCATCAAAGATGCGCTTTTCATTGCCCTTTTGCCAAGCCGCTTCAAAAGATGAAAACTGAGCTGTAAGCGTCCAATATTCACTAGGTTTGAATGTATTAATTACTTGTTCACGCTCAATTATCATCGCCAGCGTCGGTGTTTGTACCCTTCCTGCCGACAATGGTTCTTCGTATTTAGTCGTTAACGCTCTCGTCACGTTTAAACCGATAAGCCAATCGGCTTCTGAACGGCAAACGGCTGAATCATACAAGCGATTAAACTCTTTTCCTGGTTTTAACTGTTTAAACCCGTCACGAATTGCTTTATCCGTTTGAGACGAAATCCAAAGACGTTTAAACGGCTTGTTCCAGCGTACCTTTTCCATAATCCAGCGTGCTACAAGTTCTCCTTCACGCCCTGCATCAGTCGCAATAATTAACTCTCCAATATCCTTTCTTTTTGCTAGATCGGATACTGTGCGAAACTGAGAACTCACTTTACGAATTACTTTTAATTTCATTTTCTCAGGCATGATTGGCAGATCTTCTAATCGCCACGTTTTATATTGGTTATCATAATCCTCTGGTGTTTGTAATTCTACTAAATGACCGAGTGCCCATGTTACGACATACTGTGGTCCTTCAATATACCCTTTTTTTGTTTGGGTGCTGCCAAGTACGCGCGCAAGATCACGTGCTACACTTGGCTTTTCTGCTAATACAAGTGATTTCATTTTATGTATACCTCCAATTCACTTGTTCCATTATACATGATTGTATACTTTTTGTACGACTTCAAGATTAAGTTTACATAATAATATTATAATAAATAAAGCTGAAGAATTTCTCTTCAGCTTCTAGCTACTTCTTTTTATAAAATAGTCGCGAGATAATTAAACCGATAGCTCCTAAGACGATAAATAATAAGGCCCGTATAGCCATTGGGATAAAAGGTAAATCGTATAAAATGAGTTTAAAAAGTGTTAAGAACAAAATGCCCACGCC
The DNA here is from genome assembly GCF_035064545.1 of Bacillus sp. ILBB4. Taxonomy (NCBI): domain Bacteria; kingdom Bacillati; phylum Bacillota; class Bacilli; order Caryophanales; family Bacillaceae; genus Bacillus; species Bacillus sp. ILBB4. The sequence continues at coordinate 392,299 of NZ_JAIQVD010000004.1, forward strand.
GATATACGTTGCTGTTTTAAACGTTTTAAGTGATCCTATTATAAATGCTGCAATGGACAGCCCTAACCAAACGGCCGTCATAATAAGCGTTTGCGGATTAGCGGAAAGATGAATGGTGCCAGCGGCCGTAACTTCCGTAGCAAAAATTAAAGAAAGAATAGAAAAAACAATACTTCCTCCAATTTTGAACGTATCGTGCTCATCTTTTTCTGTTTTTTGAATGCTGATCCATATAAATACTAGAATAGAAGGTAACACAACAAGCCAATTTAATGTCGGAAGAGACAACACTTGTTCGATTGGTGTAACTAAGATATACGTTGCGCTCAGTATATAAATCGTATAAGAAAATAGTTGATGAAGTAGATTTTTATACGTCATGGCGATATAGTAAACAGCCAGTCCTTGAATCACATATAAAATGACTCCTTCTCTTAAATCGACGAGCTGATGAATAAAAAACGCTACTGCAACAATTAAATAGGTAATAAAAAATTCAAATTTCTCTTTAGAACTTCTTACTGTGTAAACACCTAATGCGTAAATAATAACTAGCGCAAGCAGCACCATTGTGGTCATGCCATCGTCAAAAACGGCGAGCAGCCATCCGTACGTAACTGCTAAACTCGACAGAAGGGTAAACGCATATACTTGGAGTACCGATTGTGATAGAAAAAAACTAGAAATTAAGCATAAATGCTGAATAAGAATCGCCATACCTAATAACTCTTTTACACCATTATCACCAACAAACGAGTAATAAATGAGTAGCGTAAGATTTAATAGTACCGCGGAAAGAACATATAAAATTGAATATTTTTGTTTGATTGCTACATATAAAAAGGCAATATACAGAAGCGTTTCATAGCCAATGAAAACGAGCGCATTAGGCGAATTACTTTCAATAAGAAAAGGAACGAGTACGCCTCCAACCGCGCTAATAATACCTAATGCCTGTGAACGATAAAAGACTGTCGCGATAATCCCTAGGATAATCCAGCTCGCATTTAGTATAAAAGCAAGCGTTGGTCCCGCTAAATGATACAGGCTATGCATCGCAAACGTCGTTAACATGAGAATAGGAATAGCTCCTCCTACAAGTACTTGCCCGAGCACCAACCTGCTCTTTTTAATTTGGAAATGACCTGTCACAGCAAAACCTATTGAAACAACGAAACCGAGAACAACTTTTGCTTTTTCATTCATTAACCCATAGTCAGAAGCTGCTTTAAATCCCCATAGCACACCAATAATAAATACAAAAATAAAAATTCTCGGCAGCCATGTTTGAAAAAGGACTTTTTCCCAATCAACAGGTTCTTCTATTGCCTGTGAACTTTTAGCTGCTGTTTGAGCAGGACGTTTAGTCATCTCCTCACGCTGCTTGGGAGGAGCGTGAGCTGTTTTTAGCTTTGGAGAATTTGTTTTATATACGAGCGACTTTAGCTTGGCTACGTCTTCTTCTAAACTGCTTATTTTTCGTTCAAGTTCTTCTATTCTTTCTTTTTCCATTTTCTCTCACCCTTTCTTTTTAAAGTATTTGTGATGTTTATATGTATATCTAACAGAACTTAACTATTATACCATTAAAAGGGATATTACTTAGAAACATTCTATTTTTAGCAAAAAAAAATACAGCGCCCTTTTCAAAAGAAAAGTTCGTTGTATAGGAGGTGCTGCATTTTTTATGTCACTTTCTCGCTGTATGTACTATGAAATCCCGCTTCGATGTGGGCTACTTGAAAACTATGGTGACCAATTAAATATTTAACAATATCCACACGGTCAATTTTACCGGGCTTATTGTTCATTGCTTCTCGCACCATAGATTGAAATGTTTCTTTGCAAAACTTCTTTTCATGAAGCAGAATCGTTTCACAATACTCTTCATGGTCTCCCTCGGAAATACGATAATAATGCATTTCTTTCACCCCTTTTTAATGTTATATCTATTACATACCCCAAATATTGCTATTTTAACAAATTAATTTTATTATTCTTTATTTTTCCATGTATATGGTTTATAGGGCAACGTTTCGAAAATCGTCGTTATAAATGCTAATTTGAAGCCGCTGAGAAAAACGTTCTTGTTCGATATATGTTTCAGGCATTAATCCAACAGGATATACCTTAGGGTTTTCGCCACTTCCTAATATGTATACATACATCTTTCCTTCGCTTGTATATCGAACCTTCGTCGAAATACCGCCTTGCCCTTGAAGAGGCGCATAAACAGCTCTTACATTATCTCTTATTTCTTGTACAAACCCATGTAGTTCAATATCAGAATCATAATAATGGTTTGCTTCATACAAGCCGTAAATACGAGACTTGTCGATATCACATAATATGTTCCAAAATTCAGATAAATTTTCTTGGAACAACACTTGAATAAAATTCCGTGCAGCTTCTTGCTGTTCGCTTGTTAATTCTTTTGTTAGCGCAAACTCTTCATTTTTTAACATCTCAGTCACCTCCCTTTTGTATGTAATACGACAAGAGATAAAAATAACCTCTTTTTTTCAACTTATTAGCAAGCAATTTATTTTTTTACATTAAAAATTGAAAAGTTATTTTGACTAAGGCGTCAGAATAACTTTTCAATTACTGTAGAATAATTACGTAAAATATTCGATTTTTGCATTCGGAAAATACTGATCAATGTAATACTCTAATGTTTCTCTTAATTCCTGTTCTTCATCTTTTGCGTATACATACTTTCCAATTCCGTAACGCCCCCATTTGTAGCGGCGCTCCTCTTCATTCATCTCAAGCTTTGTTTTCGGATAATTTTTCTCGATTACCCGCTTGGCGGGCTTTGTAAAGCGATGCTGAATCATTTCAAACGTAATATCATCTCTTGACTCCTCAGGTATAGAGGCGTCAAGCTTTTCAAACAACTGACGGTATCCCTCTTGCCAACCTTCATGAATGTAAATAGGCGCCACAATAAAGCCAAGTGGATATCCGGCTTTTGCAACTTTATTAGCAGCTTCAATCCGGTAATCAAGAGGAGATGTACCGGGTTCAAAGTTTTTTATAACATAATCTGCATTTATGCTAAAGCGGAAGCGCGTGCGACCATTATGTTTAGCATCCAATAAATGATCCACGTGATGAAATTTAGTCACAAAGCGCAGTTGACCTAGTTCACTTTCCCCAAAATATTCAATCGCGCGCTTTAATGAATGTGTTAAATGGTCAATTCCTACGATATCAGATGTACAAGCCGCTTCAAATCGTGTTATTTGAGGGGCTCTCTCCTGCATATATTGCTCTGCTTGACCTAATATTTCTTCAACATTCACGTACGTGCGAATATATGGTTTGCTTCCCATTGTTGTCTGCAAATAACAATAGTGACAGTGCCCCATACACCCTGTTGCAAATGGTATTGCATATTCAGCTGACGGTTTAGATGTATCAAACTTCAATGTTTTACGCACGCCAACTACTAAAGTCGACTTGGCATTGCGGTATTTTTGCAAATCATTTTTTCCCGGTATATTACGCACTTGATTATGAGAAGTTGTTTGACGAATCTCAATTCCCATCTTCTCAAATTTTTCTTTTAATTGAACACCAAGCGGGTACTCCATTGCCCCTGGCTCAATATATACTAATTGAGGTACAAAAGGTTTTATCATCATGTACACTTCCTTTTTTCTAATACTAATAGCGTTTGAAAAATAAAACGACTCTATCCTTGGTAATTATTTTTCAAACAAAAAAGACTCTCCGTTTAAGAGAGCCTTGCGTCAGTCATATTGTTCATAATCAAATATCTTATTATACATTTTTTCAGCTTCTTCATATGTTGAATACACGGCATCATCTTCAGCTAACAAATGATAAGACTCATGTAAAAACAGCGCCTTTTCACCTTTGTTTTCAGGATGTTCAACAATTTCAGCTTGATTAATATTTGCAACGTTTGCCGTATGAGGATTTCGGTAAATAACAAATACTTGATCTCCCACTTGATATTCTTTTTTCTCCACGATCATCATCCTTTTCTTTTTTCTTTACTCGTATGATGTCCGCTTTTGCTCATTTTATCCGGTAAAAACCCTCATAGCATCATCAAGAATTCATACGCTTTTACGCTCAATAAACCGAAAAGGGAGCTCAATTTTCTGAGGAACCTTGCTTCCCACTAATGTAAAAAGCGTTTCGCCCATTTCCTTAAGAGGAAGTTCTATCGTTGTTATTTGTAAATAAGAAGAAAGCGGATGATTATCAAAACCAATGATAGCTAACTCACCAGGAACTGAAATACCCGCTTGTTCGCACTGAGCTTTTATTCCAATAGCTACTTGATCATTTGTTACTAAAAGCGCCTGAGGCCGATTTTTCATCTGCACTAGTTTTTCCACCACTTTTTCACCATCTGTCACGTTCAAACAGCCTTGAAAAACCCATTCCGGATGATAAGGCTGATTTATTCTTTCTACATATTCTTTGTATGCTTGTTGCCGCTGCAGGCTATTTGTACCCGTCATTCTTCCAATACAGTAGCCAATATCCGTATATCCTTTTTCTTTTAAATACATAAGCGCCTGCTTAAAAGCTGCATAATGATCAACGTATACGGAGCGAATAGAACGATTCTGTACGTTTTCGCACACGGCTATCGGCCCGTGCTGCTGATAATATTCAATCGTGCTCCAGCTGCTTGCTCTAGAACAAATAATCACTCCATCAACTTGCTTTGTTTTCAGCATATGAAGCGCTTCTTCTTCTTTTTTCACATCATAGTTCGTCTGACAAATAACAAGCTGATACTGCTTTTCTAACGCTTTAGATGCCACTCCTTCTAAAAGCAGACTAAAATACGGATGATTAATAAAAGGTAAGACGACGGCAATCATATTTGTTTTCCCTTTTGATAAGTGAACGGCATTAATGTTTTGTTCATAATTAAGTTCGTGAATAACCTGCTCTACCAGCCGGCGTTTCTCTTCTTTTACATACGGATGATGATTTAGCACCCGGGATACAGTCGAAACAGATACACCCGCTTTTTTTGCGATATCTCGGATATTTGTCATGTTTTCACCTTTTTCTCTTGCGCTGAAACGCGTTTCATACTTTATTCTCATTATAAAGTGAAACAGCAAGAAGCTAAACCCGTTACCATCGTGTTTTTATTCATTTACGTAAGGAGGTCATTTCATGGGTATTTTATTATTTATTTTATTATGCGGAATTGAAATTGGAGGAGCGGCTTATGCACTTAAACAAAATGAGACGCTTTGGAAGGAGTTAGATGAAGAAAAGCCGACTGATTTTTTCAAACAGTAAAAAACCCTTAAAAAGAACATTCTTTTTAAGGGTTTCATATTACGCAGCTTCTTTAGATGACTTAGACTTTTTATTTAAACGAGGAAATCCAATTACAATCGCAATGATTCCGCAAACCGCTGTTAACATTGGATAGAATGTAAATGGAATAATCTCAATCGGTGAAACTTTAGCAAATCCTGCTGCGAGAAGCATTTGTGCGCCGTAAGGGATAAGCCCTTGAACGCTGCATGAAAACAAGTCCAGCAGACTGGCTGATTTACGATTATCAATTGAATACTTATCAGAGATTTCTTTTGCTAACGGACCTGCTGTAATAATTGAAATCGTGTTATTAGCCGTCGCTAAATTAGTTAAACTTACCAATCCGGCGATGCTGAATTCTCCGCCTTTTTTTGTTTGAATGCGTCGTGTTAATAAATTCAATAAGAACTGAATACCGCCATTATAGCGAATAAGCTCAACCATTCCGCCAATTAACAGAGATAAAATAATTAACTCTGACATTCCGCCAATACCTTCTGTCACAGTTTTAGCAAGAGAAGAAAGCGTGTAGCTTCCGTCAGCTAATCCAATCACGCCGGCTAGCACAATTCCTCCGGTTAAAATGCTTAATACGTTTGCACCAAATACTGCAGCAATGAGTACGCCGATATAAGGCAAGATTTTAAACCAGCTGAAATCTTTAATTTCTACTGATGACGTGTTTCCTAGCGTCATTACAAGCAATAGAATCACTGTAACAATCGCTGCAGGAAGTACGATAAAAAAGTTTACTTTCAATTTATCTGTCATATTTGTTTTTTGCGTACGAACTGCCGCAATCGTTGTATCAGAGACAACAGATAAATTATCACCAAACATTGCACCGCCAATCACACCGGCTATTGCCAATGTAACAGAAACATGCGCTTGCTCACTGATTCCTACAGCGATAGGTCCCAGCGCAGCAATTGTTCCCATTGATGTTCCCATCGAAATTGAAATGAATGCGCCAATAACAAAGATTCCTGCTACGACTAAGCTTTGCGGAAGCACAGAAAGCGCTAAGTTTACCGTTGAATCCACAGCTCCCATGCCTTTAGCGACTTCAGAAAAAGCACCTGCTAAAATAAAAATAAGCACCATAATAATGATATCAGGATGTCCTGCTCCTTTAGCAAAACGCTCCACTTTTACATTAAGTGAATCTTTGCGGTTCATAGCCAGCGCCACAATGGCTGCAATGATAATGGCTACTAATACAGGCAGCTTATAAAAGTCTCCCGTTATAATTCCTGATCCGACAAACAGGACTAAAAAGACGCCCAGCGGTAACAGCGCCCAGCCGTTTCCTTTTTGTTGTTCCATTCTTAACACCTCTTGTTTACGTAATAAAAAAGACCTCTTCTTATTGATAAGAAGAGGTCTCTTATTTTGTATCATAAGATTACCCTTCTCATCTTCCAAACGAAACATCGTCTGCTGGATTTGGCACCGCACTGCGTACAGCCAGTTGCCGAGACATCATAGGGCCAGTCCCTCCGTCTCTCTTGATAAGAAGTTTATAGTTGTTTTAAAAATAGTCTTTCACTACTGTAATCTCTTTTTATTTAATTGTCAAATGCTATTTCAGAAAAATATATAGTGCGAAAATTCTCACATCAATTAGCTACGTCTCGTTTTAAAAACGCTGCCCAAGCTACGCCCATAAAGAAGACAAAATGCGCGACTAAGACGAAGATTGAAAATGGAATCGTCATGCCGTCAAACATCGTCTTCATTCCGTCCATATACTGCACAAAGTTTGTGTTGGCGAACAGTAAAAATTTCCCCCACCATAAGCCTAACTCTGATACTAGTCCTGTTACAGCTTTTGCCCCGATACTTACGACAATAGCTAGACTTGAAGCAAGCGCGCTGTTTCTAAATAAAGACGACAGCATGAATGCGAACGTCATCATCATAAACGTTTCCATATACGCACTGTCATACGTAAGCGTAATGTTTTTAAGCAGCTGCGCATCTCCTTCTAGACTGGTAAAGCCAAAGAACAATGCTCCCCATACAAACGAAAAAAGCAAATAGCTCAGTAAATAATACAAGCTAATTAAAATGAGGGTTAGGTACTTGGATGCTAAAATCGTTGAACGTCTAGCAGGACGAATTAAAAGAAGCTTAATGGTACCTGCTTCAAACTCTTTTGCAACCATTGACCCTCCAACAGCAAGAGCAAAAAATTGAACAAGAATGAGCATACCTGAACTAAATGACAGGAAGTTCAAAATGTTGTCTTCTGTTCCTGCACTGTTTGCTACTTTCTTCATTAAAAGAGCCATACAAAGAGTTAAAATACCGATTGTAATAAACGTGACTTTTGTACTTCTTTTATGAAACCATTTCATATGTTCATTTTGAATTAGCTTAAGCATGGTGCTCTCCTTCCGTAACGGACATAAACGAATCTTCAAGCGTCTCATACACAGGAGTGATTCGGTAGACTAAAATATTGCTGTCCACTAATTTTTTATTCACAGCTGGAATTTGTTCTTTTACAATCGCCACGTCGATACTACGTGATCTCATCGTTACTTCAAATTCTTGTGATAAAAGATCCGCTGCTTTTTGCGCATCAGACACTTCAAATTCTACGTACATTCCTTGATCTTGACGATTTGGAGATAGATCTTGAATGGCTTTTAACTCACCGTCTTGAATAATGCCAACGCGGTCACATAGTGCTTCTACTTCTTTTAATAAGTGGCTCGCGATTAAGATTGAAATTCCTTCTTCCCTGCAAAGCGTTTGTAAATATGTACGAAATTCTCTCATTCCCGCTGGGTCTAGACCATTTGTTGGTTCGTCTAATAAAAGCAATGCAGGCTTATGTAAAATAGCTTGAGCCACTCCTAAACGCTGTCTCATCCCAAGAGAATACGTCTTCACTTTTGCATGAATGCTGTTTTCAAGCTTTACTAAAGCAATTACTTCATCCAAGCGTTCTGATGTGATCCCTTCATGCATATTCGCAAAGTGTTTTAAATTTTGATAGCCCGTCAGATAATCATAAAACTCAGGGTTTTCAATAATCGCTCCAATTGATTTCATAGCTGATGTAAACTGTTCTTTTAAAGGAAAGCCGTTAACGGTAATCGTGCCCTCTGTTTCTTTAATGAGTCCTACGACGGTACGAATTAGCGTTGTCTTTCCAGAGCCGTTCGGGCCAAGCAATCCGAAAATCTCACCGCGCTCAACCGATAAGGATACATCATGCAAAATGGTTTTCTTCCCAATTACTTTACTGACATGATCTACTTGTAGCACTGTTTCTGTCATCATGTACATCCTTTCTTTAATTAGCAATACGCCTTCTATTGTTTCTCTTTTTTAACTATTTGTCTACTATAACCTTATTTTTGGAAAAGTAGCCCATTCAAATCATTCGTATTATCCGCTTACATTTGATAAAATAAAACAAACTTTAGTTAGAGGAGGACTTCTACATAATGAACTTAACCATATACCTTGCGGGGCAAATTCACGATAATTGGCGGGACGAAATTAAAAACCAAGCAGAACAATTAAACCTTCCCCTTACCTTTGTCGGTCCCATGACAGACCATGACCGCTCCGACAACATTGGAGAAGAAATTTTAGGAAAACAGCCTAACGCTGTCTTAAAAGATGAAGCTGCTTCTCAAATTAATAATTTACGTACGCAGGTGCTCCTTAAAAAATCTGATGTGGTTATTGCTTTATTTGGCGAAAAATACAAGCAGTGGAACAGCGCAATGGATGCGGCAACAGCCATTGCATTAGATAAACCGTTAATTTTGGTTCGCCCTGAAAAACTGCATCACCCGCTTAAAGAACTGTCAAACAAAGCGCAGGTTGTAGTCGAAACGCCAGAACAGGCTCTTCAAGCATTAGCTTATATTTTTGAATAGCAAATAAGAGCTGTCGGTTCTGGACAGCTCTTATTTTTCATTTATCCCTCAAGCTCATTACTAGGGGAAATATTTTTTAGCAAGCTCTAAGGCTATTTCCTTTTAGCTTCTTTCATTTTCAACATCAAAACAAGCAAAATTGTACTTAGCTACTCATTTTTTTGATCCTGACGTTCCATAATCTTTAATCATTAATTTTACATCATAGTTAATTGGAACTTCACTAAATGTTTGATCCCAATTGTCTTTAACCCTCATCCATACTCTGGGCCTCTTAATTCTCAATTGGTTTCCGAACCCGGCTACATCGACTTTATATTCTTTTTGCATTTTTTCTACCGTGTTTCTTACGAGGTACTTCACTTTTTTTTCTGAGTTTTTTTGCACCTTATGTAAAAATTGATTTTCTAAAGGATTTCCTGAGATCACCCAATTTTCAGATAGCCTTCCCTCGGATTCAATATGCACATTGAAGGAGATGCTATTTCCTTTAACATGAGGTTCAATATGACTTTTCATGGATTCTATTTCGTATACAATCAGCTGACCGGTCTTTTTATCAAAGCTTTTCACTAGCCCGCCTTTCCCTTTTCCTGTGATCCAAGTCAGACCATCTAGTTCTTCTTCATCCAAAAAACCGATCATTTTGTTTGTTTTCCCTTTAATTATGGCAGCACCAGCAAATTTGATTTCCCCATTTGCCGATAATACATTTTGCAATAGAAAACTAGTCCCTGATTCAATATTGCTCTCTAATTTAATGAGCGAAGTGGGAGGTAAAATTCTTGTTGTTCGATAGGCATTTTCCACCATTCCAGCCAAACGAAATGCCGGGATCTCTCCTGCTGTCTTCGATTCTAGCCCGTCGCTAGCTCTCCCTTTACTAATAAGTACAAGACAGCTTGGTCTAATCTCATTATCACGAAGAAACTCATTCACTAATTTTCCTAGGCTGTACGTTCTTGCAAGAGCCTCGCCAATAATAATTACTTTTAGATGTTGGCTGGCAATCGAAGTCTCTCTTCTCAATGATAATTCACGGGTCATTTGATGAATAGAATCTCCCGTTTCAGCCATATTCACGTAAGCCTTCTGCTGAGATCCTCCTTGGACAGTTGTTGAACTTGCCACTTGCGGGGTGATCAGTTGGTAGGTTGACGTAATCAAGTTCCTTTTGGGATACTCTTCTTGTTCATCAAATTCTTTTTCAGTCATGGACTTGTTAGCTCTATCAAGAGCCATACCTACTCCTAAACTTCGTTCTTCAATTTCATGACTGCTCCAACAGCCCGCCAGAGGAAAGAGCAAAAAAACAGAAAGTAAAACCGATAAGAAGAACCGTACGTGATTAGAGGCTTGTCTCATACTTTTTCCCCTTTATTTTTGAAATGATAAGAAGCAGTACCGGTAAAAAGCCAAATAAAATCAGGGCAGCATTGCCAACCATATCTCCTAATTTAAATACATCATTGATATTTCTAGGAACCATGGAAATGAGATAAATAACCGGAAGCACACCATACATAAATGGATGGATATTTTTTTTGAAAAGCTGAGACAGTCCTAATGAAGCAGCGTAATGGTTAACATTAAAAGAAGTAAACATTTGCATAATCCATACCACCAGCAACAAGGAATCAAAGCGTTCAAAGATTAACCCAGTTAATTCATAACTTCTTATCAAATCAAGCGTAGGCCACGTTCTCGTAACCACTCCATCCACTGAGAACGCTCCGATAACCATCACGACGGTAATAACATAAAGAAGCAAAGGAATCGCAGTACCAACTAGTACAGCTTTTACTGCTTTGTTTGGTTCTTTCATAAATGCCAATATTAAAAGCATGAATTCAGGCCCAGTAAACGCAAGAGCTGTTGTCCTTATCCCTTTTAACACCGGCGTAATACCTGAACCTAGTACCGGGCGCAGATTATCCACTTCAAATATTTTGATACTCATAAAGGCAACAAGTAAAAAAAGAATAACCGTAATAGGTAATATAATTTCAAATATACGGGCAATTGGATTTATTCCCCCTCTTATCAGATAGAGACTTGCCCACATAAATGGCATGATTATAGCCCATTTGGGAGTTCCCTCCAACAACAGATATCCAGTTACCTCTGCCAATGAACGAGCATGAAACCCACCCAGCGCCAAAAAATAACCTATCATGAGGAAACTAAATAACTTGCCTATCCATTTCCCTACAATTTCTTGGCTGTATTGATAAAAGGTTTTTTCAGGGAAGCGTTGACTTAATTTTACCATGATTACCCCTGCTATCATGGTGATTATCCCCCCTAAAATAACAGTTAGCCAAACATCTGGTGTTTTCACTTTTTCCGCAGCTGCCCGGGGCAAGGTAAGAATCCCTGTTCCAAGGATAAAGTTGGTAATAATAATAGTTGTTTGAGGCGTCGTAATACGATCTTTTGAATTTATCATTTCTAACGGCCCATTTCCTTTCATCATAAGCTACCCTTTTCGCAGAGGATCTTTGGTGTGCATCATCTTTGGACGTCGTTTCATCATCATCAGAGGCATACGGACTACCAAGTCTTTCCATTCACTTAAACGATAAGGAACAGCTGGACTCATATAAGGTACGCCGAAACTTTTTAGTTTCACTAAATGGCTCATCATAAAAAGGAAAAATAAGATGACGCCATATAATCCAAGTATGGCAGCACAAAGCATGGCTACAAAACGAAGAATACGCAATGTGATTCCTACACTATATTGCGGAATAGAAAACGATGAAATGGCAGTTAACGCCACTACAATCACCAAAATAGGGCTAACGATTCCTGCCTGCACCGCAGCTTCTCCAATGATTAACCCACCGACAATGCCCATTGCTGGACCAATTGGTTTCGGCAACCGGAGTCCGGCTTCTCTCAAAATTTCGATCGATAGTTCCATAAATAAGGCTTCGATAAGGGCGGGAAACGGAACACCAGACCTTGATCCTATAATAGAAATAGCTAACTTAGTCGGAATTAATCCTGGATGAAATGAAATAAACGCAATATACAAAGCCGGTGTAAAAAGGGAAAGAACCACTGCAATATAACGAAGAAAACGAATGAATGTACCGGGAATCCACCTTTCATAATAATCTTCCGGCGACTGTAACATCATGCTAAACGTAACGGGAGCAATCAAAGCAAAAGGCGTCCCGTCTAATAAAATGGCTACTCTCCCTTCCATCAAAGCAGCAATTACACGATCGGGACGCTCCGTATTCTGTACCTGAGGAAAGGGACTAAGGTAATTATCTTCAATGAGTTGTTCAACATATCCAGACTCCGGTACATTATCAAGGTCAATTTTTTTAATTCGTTTTTCTACTTCTTCAACTAGTTCTGGATCAACAATTTCCTTTATGTAAGCAACAATTAAATCTTTTTTGGAACGCTTTCCTACTTGAAATTTCACCAGCGACAAATTTTCAATATCTCCGCTTCCTCTTAATAAAGAAGTATTATCACTTAAAGATTCAGTGAAGCCTACTCGTGGCCCTCTCACTAATGCTTCTGATACGGGCTCTTCAATCGTCCTTGTTTTTAATTTGCTTGTACCAAGAATAAAGGAAAGTGATAACCCGTCAATCAAAAGAGCCGTAGATCCTGTTAAGACTTTTGATGTTACTTCTTTAATAGAATGGACCTCTTCTACATCACTAATTGATAATACTTGGCTTTTAATAAACTGTTTTGAAAGGCTTCCCTTTACGTAAAGCTGATCCTGTTGATATTCTTTTGAAAAATCAGCCATCAATGATGACAAAATATGTTTTTCAATAAGATCTTTATCTGAGAGCCCCTCTACAAAAATAATAGCTGCATGAATGCCCATGCGCCCTATAATAAACTCACGAAAATGAACGTCGGAATTATGACCAATTTCATTTTTAATTACTTCTAGAGTTAAAGCTAAATGATCCGTAACATGATTAGGTGAATCTTGATGTATAGATTCCTGTTTGTTTTCCTTCTCGTTCGCATGGTTACCTATTTTTCCTACTGCCGATTTCCATTTTTTCACTTCCATCACTCTTCCTCTGAATTACGAATCCCGCTTAATAATTTGTAGATTATATATGGGATGAAAAAAACCAGAACTGCTTGTATAAAAACTGGCCCTTCTGGAAGATAGGAAACAACTAATTTCCACATGATAATCACCCTATTTATGTCTATGTCAAACCAATTTTAGAAATAAGCACCCGTAAAATATCAGTGTTTACTTTATAAAAATTCTTTTATTTACCATGTAGTATTATTCTTCTTTTTGTTTCTTATACAAAGGAATACAACATCCATCTTAAAAATGAAAAAGAGCTGATTACTGAAGGATTATACATGCTGGTTTGCCGCTCAATGTTTTGGTGAATGCTAGAATAATCAAGTTTTACCGCTCAAAAATCCCTTAAATGGTTGACGCGTGCTTAAAGTGTCGGTTACACTTTATGTTTGAAATATTGTATTCATATCGCTCTTATCTCAAAAGAATGGTATAATTTTATAGATATTGAATTTGGAGGACTGCTCATACATGATTACAGTTAGTAATGTAAGTTTACGATTTGGCGACCGAAAGTTATTTGAAGATGTGAATATTAAATTCACGCCTGGTAACTGTTATGGATTAATCGGCGCAAACGGTGCTGGAAAATCAACGTTTTTAAAAATTTTATCTGGTGAAATTGAATCTCAAACTGGTGATGTACATATGGGCCCTGGCGAACGCCTTGCTGTCTTAAAACAGAACCACTTCGAATATGAAGATCAAGAAGTTATGAAAACCGTTATTATGGGGCACGCTCGCCTTTATGAAGTAATGCAAGAAAAAGATGCTATTTATATGAAAGCAGACTTCACAGATGAAGACGGAATGAAAGCAGCTGAGCTTGAAGGTGAATTTGCTGAATTAAACGGTTGGGAAGCAGAATCAGAAGCAGCTATTCTTTTAAAAGGATTAGGTATTTCTGAAGATCTTCACGCAAAAAAAATGGCTGAACTAACGGGTAGTGAAAAAGTAAAAGTGCTTCTTGCACAAGCTTTATTCGGAAAACCTGATGTATTACTTTTAGATGAGCCTACGAATAACTTGGATATTCAAGCAATTCAATGGTTAGAAGAGTTCTTAATTAACTTTGAAAACACAGTCATTGTTGTATCTCATGACCGTCACTTCTTAAACAAAGTATGTACGCACATTGCTGACCTTGACTTCAGTAAAATCCAAGTCTACGTTGGTAACTATGATTTCTGGTATGAATCAAGTCAATTAGCACAAAAAATGGCGTCAGATGCGAACAAGAAAAAAGAAGAAAAAATTAAAGAGCTTCAAGCCTTTATCGCTCGCTTTAGCGCAAATGCATCGAAATCAAAACAAGCAACGTCTCGTAAAAAATTGCTTGATAAAATTTCATTAGATGACATCCGCCCTTCTTCTCGTCGCTATCCGTACGTGAACTTCACGCCGGAACGTGAGATTGGAAATGACGTACTTCGCGTGGAAGGTCTAACAAAAACAATTGACGGCGTAAAAGTGCTTGATAACGTAAGCTTTATTATGAATAAAGATGACAAAATCGCCCTTGTAGGCCGCAACGAGCTTGCAAATTCAACATTAATGAAGATTTTAATGGGTGAAATGGAAGCAGACAGCGGTACGTACAAATGGGGTGTGACAACGTCTCAAGCCTTTTTCCCAAAAGACAACTCCGAGTACTTTGAAAACGGAGATTTAAACTTAGTAGACTGGCTGCGTCAGTATTCACCTAATGACCAAAGCGAAAGCTTCTTACGCGGTTTCTTAGGCAGAATGCTATTCTCTGGTGAAGAAGTGTTGAAAAAAGCCAACGTTCTTTCCGGAGGAGAAAAAGTTCGCTGTATGCTTTCTAAAATGATGCTAAGCGGTTCAAACGTTCTTTTACTAGACGATCCTACGAATCACCTTGACTTAGAATCAATCACAGCACTAAACAATGGACTTATCAGCTACAAAGGTTCAATGATTTTCACATCTCATGACCATCAGTTCGTTGAAACGATTGCGAATCGTGTAATTGAAATTACGCCAAACGGAGTAGTTGACAAGCAAATGACATACGATGAGTATTTAGAAGACAGCAACCTACAAAAACAAGTAGCAGGCATGTACGCTTAATAAAAAACCCCTTTCTTTAAAGAAAGGGTTTTTTTATATATGCACCTCCTGATTTAGCGATGACTTCGGAGAATACGTTAAAAACGCTAAGCTAACAAACACTAGTGCTGCTCCGCATATGTTCACCAAAGTCAGGGATTCTCCCAACAAAAATACGCCCAGTAAAAAAGCGGTAACGGGCTCTGCTAACGATAACGTCACCGCGGTAGACGCATGCACCGACTTAAGCGCTGTAGAAAATAATACATAAGCAAGAGCCGTCGTAAGTATTCCTAAGTGAAGAGCAATGCCTATTCCATTTAAAGAAACTAGCCAGCTCATATCATACATAAACCAGCATGGGATTAGTAGAACAGCTGCTGTTGTGAACACAAGAGAAGCGCCTACTTGCGGATCAACATACTGAACAATTTTTTTATTAACAGTCGTATAGCAAGCAAAAGACGCCCCTGCTCCTATCGCCATACCCAAACCTATCACGTCGATTTGACTATCTTTTTTTAACAACAAGCAGCAGCACCCTAGAATACCCGTAAACGTGGCAAGCAGCCATTTTTTTGTAGGTTTCTTGCTGTACACTATGTAATCTAACACTCCTGACAAAAGCGGCGCACTCCCAATTGCAACCATTGTTCCTACTGCAACACCCGTTTTGATAACAGCTGAAAAAAACAGCGGCTGATAAGCGGCCATACTTGCTGCAGCAACCGTAAGAGGCAGAATAGGAAGGTGTCTTACGTCCACTTTCTTTTTTTGAATAAGACAAGCTGCAAGAAGCGACAGTCCCCCTACAGCTAATCGCACGGCTCCAATCGCCACAGAATGTGCTTCAGCAGATGCTAAAGCTTGGGCAGTCCCTGTTGTTCCCCATAGTACAGCTGCACATAATATAAGTATTTTTGATAATGAAGTATTCATATTTCCATCTCCTTTCTTTTATCATAGCTAAAAGAAAGAAAAAAGTTTTTCCGCTTTTATGATATTATTTGTCTGTTTTTAAGATACTTCGATATTGCGTGGGTGAGACTCCTTCTTGTTTTGAAAACCATTTAGTGAATGAAGACAAGCTGTGATAGCCGACTTCATGCGCAATATACGTTACCGAATAGCTGCTCTCTTTTAACAATTCTTTTGCTTTATTTAAACGTATACGCGCTACATAGCTTTGAGGCGAATAGCCCGTTTTTTGTTTAAACCAAGCGGAAAAATAAACGGGATGATAATTTTCCAGCTTGGCAAGACTTTCTATGTTTAGCTCTTGATTAAAGTTAGCATGAAGATAATCAATGGATTTAAACGTTTGTTTCTTTGGCAAATAATGCTGAACGTAACGGATTAAATCTTCAAGCGCCCCCCTGTCAGTGCTTTTTTGAAGCCCATCAAGTAAAAGGTAGCGAATTGCTTTCCACGTTGAATCCCATTGAATAAAAGTGGCTTGTTGAGAAAGATGCGCACTTTCTGTAAATTTCAACGGAATATCAACAACTAAACATTCATTTGTATTTTTAGCTTGATACGTATGAAGCTGACGAGGCGGAATGTAAAAGCATCCTTCTTGCAGCGTTAAGTGCTGCTCACTTGCTTGAATATCAAGTGCACCTGCTAGCGGAAACAAAAGCTGACTGTAGTTATGATCATGAGTATGAGGTGAATAGCTGTAGGCTCTTTTTTCGCAAATAATTTCACGTAGCGTATCCATTTTGTACTCCTTTCCTTATTTCCTATCTTATAGAAGCTGTTCTATGCCATTCAAAACGGTTTCCAGCGCCTTTAACGATTCCGTGGGAGTATACAAAACGTCCAATGAATGATCGGCATTTTCAATCACTTGAATATTCATTGTGTTTGTTTTTAATTGATAAACTTCTTCAGTATAATAGTGATCACGAGTTCCTATTACAAGAAGACCTTTATGAGTGCATTCTAGTAAACTTTCAAACAGTTCTGTTCTTGTTAAAAGCGGGGTCAGTAAAAGCATCACTGCATCTTTGTAGACTTCATCTTTCATAATTCGCTGAATCAGCGGAATTGTGCCAATCGATTTTCCTGCAAATATGATATTTTTATAGTCATTGTGAGATAAAACGTCTTGCAGCACGAGATCAATGTCTTTCATCATAACGTCTGCAATCTCATCTGTAGACTTTGTCATGAGCTCTTTTGGATATGTATAGTGAATATGAACAACGTCAATTCCGTGTTTTAGCATCAGCATTGTTACATAATACAATAGCGGCTTTTCATATGTATAACCCAAGCCTGAAAACATAAAGCAAATTTGACTAGACCCTTCCGTTTTAATATGTGTATAGGTAATCCTATGAGTTTGGTTGCTTACGCTTTTCTGATTTACGTGCATGTCAATCCTCCTTTTTAAATATTCTAACATTTAATTCCGTAAAAAAACCCCATCTTTTTCTTAAAAAAATGAGGGTTGAGAAAATAGCTCTGCAAGCAATTCATAGGACTTCTTTTTCGCTTCATAATCATGGATATTTGTAATAATTAAAAATTCGTCGTTATCGTATTTTTTCTGCAGCTGAGTTAATCCTTGTTTTACTTCAACTGGATTTCCTACGATCATACGAGGACGATTGGTGCTTATTTTTTTTAGCTCTTCTTCTGAATAAGAACGATTGTGCACTTCTTCTATCGATGAAATTGTTGTATCTCCGCCTTTGGCTACTTTCAATAGCCAATCATCTAGCGTTTTGGCATGCTGCTCGGCTTCTTCTGTTGTTTCTGCACATACAACAAATACGCATACGTTGGTTTTAGGCTTTGATTGATACGAAGAAGGGATAAATTCTTGTTTATAATGACGAATGGCTTCTTGTCCTCCAACTGAATAAATAAAGTGTCCAAATGTAAAAGAGATGCCTAGCTCAGCAGCCGACCTTGCTCCTCTTTTATTAATGCCAAGATGCCACAGTTCCGGCTTTGTTTCACTTAACGGATAAGCCGTCACGCCGTAATACGGATGATCCGACGGCAAATTATGCTCAAGGTGTCCTTTTAACGCTTGAATTTGCCGCGGGAATTCATTGAGGCTTTTACGGACTCCATCTGTCAGCGCAAGCCGAGTCAGCGCATCTCCTCCCGGTGACCGTCCAAGACCTAAATCAATTCGATTAGGAAACAGATTTTCAAGCAGCTGAGCATCTTCTGCTACTTTATACGGACTGTATTGAGGAAGAAGGACTCCTCCAGACCCAATTCGGATTCGGCTCGTGTGAGAAGCTAAGTGCGTCATTAAAAGTGTCGGAGATGAGCCTGCAAGACCGTTAGTATTATGATGTTCCGCTACCCAAAAGCGGTGGTAGCCTAACTCTTCCGTTAATTTAGCCAGCTCTACCGTACGTTTCAACGCTTCCTTTGGTGTTGATCCGCTTGAAACAGGAGACTGATCCAATACGCTTAGCTTAATCATAGGTGATTCTTCCTTTCGATTTTCAATTTCTATTGTCTCTATTGTAGGAGAAAAATATGAATTCGTCTTGAAATTTGCTTCACGCTCATAGAAAAAGCAAACGCTAAGGCGCGTTTGCTTTTTCTTTTTCTTATTTTGCTTCGTGTATTTCTTTCACACGCTTATCGCTCGGTAACAGCCATGTTAACAGCCCTAGAATTGGAAGATAGCTGCAAAACAGCATAATAAACTGAAGGCTGAAGACATCGGCTAATTTACCGAATACAACAGCTCCCAAAGCTCCCATTCCAAAAGCAAGCCCTACAATTAAGCCGGAAACCAAGCCAATTTTCCCTGGCATCAGCTCCTGAGCATAGACGACCGTGACGCTGAAACTTGACTGAAGAATAAAGCCGATTATTACTAAAAGAGGTGCTGCCACTCCTAGAGAAACGTGAGGCAGTAATAAAGTAAAAGGGACTGACCCTAACATAGAAAACAATAAAATATTTCGCTTTCCGAAACGATCGGCAAGCGGACCTCCAAAGAATGTTCCAAATACCCCTGCAATCATAAATAAAAAGACGTAAAGCTGAGCGCTTTTGATAGGCAAATTGAATTTTTCAATGATATAAAACTGAAAGAAATTAAGGATACCTGCTCCGTACCATGAACGTGCAAAAACAAGAAAAATTAAAAGTCCAATCGCAAAAATAATTTGCTTGTTCATCGTAAATGAAACATCTGACTGCTTTTTCTTCAAGCGTTGACGAGTAGCTAACTCCGATTTGTACCATTTAGAGACGCTATACAAAACCACTACGCCGATACCTGCAATTAACGTAAACCAAATCGTTCCAAACTGACCAAGTCCGATAAAGATAAATGCCGTAAATAGCGGAGCCATCGACTGTCCTGTATTTCCGCCAACTTGATAAATAGACTGCGCCAGCCCCCGTTTTCCTCCTGCTGCCATATACGCTACGCGAGAACCTTCCGGATGAAAAATAGCTGAGCCAAATCCTACAAATAAGACAGATATAATCACAAAATAAAAATTTGGCGCTAAAGCGAGTCCAACCATACCAATCATGCTTAAACACATTGCAATTGGCAATAAAAATGGCGAGGGACGCTTATCGGCAAATACGCCGAATACCGGCTGCATAATCGATGACGTCATGTTTAAAGCAAAGGCAATCCAGCCGATTTGCGTGTAGTTTAAATTCATCGATTTTTCAAGGACAGGAAAAAGTGCCGGTATAACGGACTGCATACAATCATTTAGGAAATGTCCTAAACTAATAGCAAATAAAATACGATAAATCGTTGCCGACTGCGCTTGCTGCGTTCGTGCTGCTGCTTGCATTCATAACCCTTCTTTCTTAATTTAATCTACATTATAATTGTTAAAGTCTTACAATGTCTTTTTCTATTATACAGTGAAAGTTAAGATTGTAGTTGTTTTCTTTTTTATAAAAAAGGGAAAATTGCCTGTGAGGTGAGAACAGTGAAAAAACATGTGCATATGATCGTAGACGGACGCGTTCAAGGGGTTGGGTTCCGTCACTATACGCAGCTAAAAGCAATGGAATGCTCTATTAACGGATGGGTACGAAATCGAGACGATCGAAAAGTGGAAATTGATGCTGAAGGTGAAGAAAGTAATATCCAAAAATTTATTGAAGAAATTAAAAAAGGCCCCTCGCCGTTCGCTTCTGTTAGCAATGTGGAAGTAAAGGTAGTAAACCCCCCTTCCCACCCCCATTCTTTTCGCGTAAAGTACAGTTAAAAAACTCGCTAAATCAAGATATTTTTTGATAAAATGGAAAAGTAAGCGATTTTATATCATCTACATATAAGGGGGAAAAAACGATGGTTGAAAACAAAATTGTGTTAATTACAGGTGCAGCTCAAGGTATTGGTTATCAAATTGGTGAGCGCTTCGCTGAAGACGGAGCGACTGTTGTCTTAACTGACTTGAATGAAGATGGAGTTAAGAAAGCAGCAGACAAATTGAAGACAAAAGGCTACGAAGCATTAGGTATTAAAGCAGATGTGACAAATGAAAGTGATATTGAACAAATGATTGCTCAAACGATTGAAACATATGGCCGCCTTGATGTATTGATTAACAATGCCGGCATGCAATTTGTTTCCCCGCTCGAAGAATTTCCTACTGAAAAATTTGAACTTTTAACGAAAATTATGCTTGTTGCACCTTTTGTTGCGACTAAGCATGCGTTTCCTATTATGAAAAAGCAAAAATTCGGTCGCATTTTGAATATGTCCTCCATTAACGGATTGATTGGTTTCTCAGGAAAAGCGGCATACAACAGCGCTAAGCACGGCGTGATTGGCTTAACGAAAGTGGCTGCTCTTGAAGGTGCGGAGCACGGCATTACGGTAAATGCGATTTGCCCTGGTTATGTTGATACACCGCTTGTTCAAAATCAATTAAAAGATTTGGCACGTACGCGAAATGTAGCGCTTGAAAAAGTACTAGAAGAAGTCATTTATCCTCTTGTTCCTCAAAAACGTTTGCTTGCAGTCGATGAAATTGCAGATTATGCAATGTTTTTAGCAAGTGATTTAGCAAAAGGCGTAACCGGCCAAGCTGCTGTGATCGATGGTGGATATACGGCTCAATAAGAAAAGAGTGTCAGTTAGAGACTGGCACTCTTTTTTTATTTATTTAATTTCGAATTCTCCTAAAGAACCTGTCGTCTGACCTGCTTTTACTGCTTCTGCGTATAAATAATATGTTCCCGCTGGAAGAGCTTCACCATTAATCTTTCCGTCCCACGTTGCGCTAGAGAATCCTTTTTCTACATTCGTATACGAACTTAACAATTCCCCTTTTTCTAACGTTGCATCGTAAATGTAATAGCTAAGCTTCTCTGCTCCTCCTGGTAAATAACTGCCGTATTCAAATGATCCATTTCCAAGTACATCTACATACGCAGAAGTAACGCGCGGGTAATCCGGCTCTTTTACAAATAAGATGGTTGGGACATCGTACGTTTCTTTATTGTTACTTACGGTAATTGTCCCTTCGTAATAGCCAGGAGATAATTTCCCTGCATCTACTTTTACATTCAGGTTTACTTTTTGCGTTTTTCCTGCATTAACTACTAAATCGTTTGTTGATTTAACGTCAATTGCCTGATGGCTTTTCTTAAATTTTACTTTGACCGAGTATTTTTGACTGTGATTTGATAGATTTTTAATCTTAAAGCTTTGTTTTTCTACTTGTTTCCCTTTATCTTTATAAAAGACACCGTACGAGTGACTTCCTGGTGTAATAAGCGTTTTTGCTTTAATTGCATCTACTACGCGCATGCTTCCTGCACCTTGCGTATTATGAGGATAAACCAGCCCGTTGCGGTCACGAAGCAATTCCGTTGTATTCATTAAAGATGCTTTTACGTCTTCTACTTTATAATTTGGATGCGCCTGTAAAATTAACGCTGCTGCTCCTGCTACGTGCGGCGCGGCCATACTTGTTCCTTGTTTTGACCCATATCCATGAGGGTTGCTTGGATCATTTGTTGGCACTGTGCTGATAATATCTACTCCAGGTGCTGAAATGTCTGGCTTAATCATCCACGTATCCACAACCGGTCCGCGAGATGAAAAATCAGCCATTGTTTCATCAACTGTCTGATCAAATGTTGCAGTAAAAGAGCCCGTGACGGATCCTTTTGCTAAAGAAGCTACCAAAGCTTGTCCATCGGCTTTTGATAGGCGAATACTTGGCAGAGATGTACCTGGAATATCAGGAATTGTCCCTTCTACGTTGTTGTAAATCACCGTTGCAACAGCACCGGCTTTTTTCGCATTATCAACTTTATCTACAAACGCAATGTCGCCGCGAGAAATAACCGCTACTTTTCCTTTTACATCCTTTCCTTCAAAGTCTTCTGGTTTACCGAGTCCGACAGGTACAAATTCATACTTTTTACCGCTTGCATCTAGTAATGCCTTGTCATTTGGAAAGCCCATTACTTCAGCTGAAGCATAGCTTGCGTTATCTACAGTTAATGTCGTTTTATACAAATTGTAAGGAAGCTGAGTTGCACCAACTGAAATAGCTTCACGAGACGTCCCTGGAGAG
The DNA here is from genome assembly GCF_035064545.1 of Bacillus sp. ILBB4. Taxonomy (NCBI): domain Bacteria; kingdom Bacillati; phylum Bacillota; class Bacilli; order Caryophanales; family Bacillaceae; genus Bacillus; species Bacillus sp. ILBB4. The sequence goes on from NZ_JAIQVD010000004.1 coordinate 415,236, forward strand.
CCTACTGTCCAGTTAGCTGGCCCACTGTTTCCATTTGATGTAACAGCTACTACTCCTTCTTCCATTGCCCAATCTAACGCAATACTCGTTGCCAAGTCAGGATTATTAATTGTGTCTCCAAGCGACAGGTTCATTACATCCGCTCCGTCTTCTACTGCACGTTCAATACCGGCGATCACGTCTTCCGTTGTACCCGTTCCTCCTGGGCCTAATACACGATAAGCAAGTAAATGGGCATCAGGAGCTACCCCTTTAATTTTCCCGTCCGCTGCAATTGTTCCTGCTACGTGGGTTCCGTGCGTTGTTGCTTCTCCTTTTGGATCTCCAGCCGGCGTTTCTTGAGGATCTTTGTCATCATCTACAAAATCCCATCCTTTATATTTCTCAAACGCTGACTTTAAATCCGGGTGGTCGTAATCAACGCCTGTATCTATAACGGCTACGGTCATATTTTTACCTGTATATCCTGACTTCCACGCTTGCTCTGCTCCCACATAGTAAATGCTTTTATCCATTTCAGAACCGTATTCTTCGGCGCTCACTTCTTTCGATTTCACTTCTGTTGTATGATATTCAACGCTTGGATAAATAGCTTTTACTCCAGGTAAACTTGCTACTTTTTCAAGGTCATTAGCCGGAAGTTCCGCTGAAAACCCGGAAAACACTTGGTCATATTCACGTTTTACTTTTGAAGTTTTAGAAGCTTTTGAAAGCTCTTTTTTCACTTCGTCACGCGCTTTTTTAATCTTTCCTTTACTTTGCGCTACTCCTTTTTTCTTTGCTTCCGCTACAGACTCTTCATTTAACTCCACAATAACTTTTACTTTTTTAGCCGACTTTAAGTTATAGTCTCCTTGAATTTTAATTAAAGACGGTTCAAGCGCTGGTTTTGAATTTCCGTTAGCGGATGCTCCCATTGCAAAAGAAGATAAAGCAACCGAAAATGCTACTGTACTCAATACAGCCCGAATTGATACTTTTTTCATCGTTTTCCCCTCTCCATTTCTCTCTATAATTCATGCAACTATGTATGTCTTCATCCCCAGAACATACGCATCTTTTACTTAGCTTGCGAGCTAAAAATTAGAATAGTATGGAAGTTCTATATATTACTATAAAATCCTTGAGTCTATGGAATCATTTTGTGTATCCCTAAAAATTAAGCACTAATGCTCAAAAAATGAAGAATTTTGTCTATTTCTCGTCTTTCCGTAACTTTTTTATTCCTAAAATTATGAAGAGATTAGATGAATATACAAGAATACTGACGAATTTCTGTTAATTTAGCTATTTTTATCAGGGACTCATCTCTACTTTCCCTTCGTTTACTTATAAGGTTTTTTTATTATTTTAAGAAAATTGTTCTTATAAGCGCTTTTTATTTTATAACTTATTATTTAGAACATAGTTTAATATAATATAAAATATCGCACTTAATTAAATGAAATTTTAAAAAATTACGAATAATAAAGGGAGGTCTTGCAGATACTAACGTCAACGCTCGCACAAAGGGAGGCATGATTATGATAGATTTAAATTTCATCCTACTCATCCTTGATCTTCTCTCATCTCTTGTCACTATTGGCATCTACTTTACAACCAAGTAAGTACCTAACCTTCTCTTTACTCTTCTAGCGCATGTACTTAAGCTATTACAAAAAAGAAGCAAGCCAATTTTTACTGGCTTGCTTCAGCTATATAATAAAGTAGTTAAAGTGGAAGGGATTTATCCGCGTCTTCCGCCTCTGCCACCTCGTTTTGATTCAGTGCTGCGTTTTAGTGTAGATAAATTATCTTCACTATCCTTTAAGAAACGCGCCATTTTTTGTTCGAAGTTTTCCTTTGGTTGGAAGCTGCTTTTAGAACGATTATCATTATTTCTTGCCTGACGTGGCGGGCGTTGTGAATAAGAAGATGAGGGTCTTTCAGGTTTATCTATCGCTTTTTTAATCGATAATCCAATTTTTCCGTCTTTCTCATTAACGACTTTCACTTCAATTTCTTGACCAACTTTAAGATGGTCATTAATGTCTTTTACATAGCTGTCAGCTACCTCACTAATATGTACAAGCCCAGTTTGACCTCCAGGTAATTCTACAAATGCTCCAAAATTAGTAATACCTGTTACTTTACCTTGTACCTTGCTACCTACTTCAACTGCCATAAAAAATGTTCCTCCTCAATAATATTAAAAGCACTTCATTATACCAAAGTGCGTAAGAATAACAAAGTGTGTATGAGAAAACAATTCGTTAATTTACACTTTTTCCGCCACTTTTTTGTTTTATGAAAGAAATCAGTCAAAATAATGCCCATATTAGATATACCTAATATGGGCATTTCTCTCATTTCCACCATTCATCAAACATGCTAGCCGGTAACTGACGCTTATGTTCAGTAATACGATAGCGCTGTTCAATTTTTTCAGCGGCTTCTTGTGATACTTCTTTTCCTTCCAAATAATTGTCTAGTTCATCATAAGAAATTCCTAGTTCCGTTTCATCAGATTGACCAGGACTATTATCTAACAAGTCAGCTGTTGGTACTTTTTCGTACAATCGTTTATCTGCACCTAATTCTTTTAGCAATGCTTTTCCTTGACGTTTTGTTAATCCCGTTAGAGGCAGCACGTCTGCTCCGCCATCCCCGTATTTCGTAAAAAAGCCTGTTACTGCTTCTGCTGCATGATCGGTTCCGATAACTAAAAGGCCGTTTTCTCCCCCGATTGCATACTGTACAATCATACGTGTACGTGCTTTGACATTTCCTTTATGAAAATCAGACAGCGCTATATCTGTCGCGCCTGTAAACGAACTTTCAAATGCTTCCACCGTGTTTTTAATATTAAACGTATATGTTTCATTAGGTTTAATAAATTCTAGTGACGCCTTCGCATCTGCTTCATCATGCTGCGTGCCATGAGGCAAGCGAACGGCTACAAATTTTGCTTCATATTCTTCTTTTCGCAATTCGTCTACAGCAATCTGCGCTAATCGCCCAGCTAAGCTAGAGTCCTGCCCCCCACTTATACCTAATACAAAGCCTTTTGCATTTGCTGACTTTAGGTAGCTTTTCAGAAAATCAACGCGGGCACGAATTTCTTGTGCTGGATCAATTTCAGATTTCACATGTAGCTCTTTTCTTATTTTTTCTTGCATGTCTGACATGATACATGCTCTCCTTCCATTATATGTAGATTTCTTACTGATACAGTCCATGTTTTTTACTATAAAAATAACAGAGATCAGGCATTAAATATCTTGGTTCTCCGCCCCGGGCAAATTCTTGACGAATATAAGTAGAACTGATTTCCATCGCCAGCCCTTTATCAAGAAGCTGAAACCGGCCGTCGTCATAATTTCGAAGCAATGGAGAATGACTAATAGCTTTCAACATGTCTATTCCCTCTCTTGCCATGATGATAAACTGGTTTTTACTAATAAGTTCATCTGCTTTCTTCCACTTGCCTTCACCAATATCTTGCAGTAAGTCGGCTCCCATAATAAAAAATAAATCAGCGTGTGGAAGCAATTTTTTAAAGTGCTCCATAGTGTAGTATGTGTAATGATAGCCGGGCAATACGTCTAGCTCATACGTATCGAGCAAAAATTTTTGGTTATCTTTAATCGCTAAGCTAACCATATTTACACGGTGCTCATCCGACGTCTGGAGCTTTTTATCTGTTCGTTTGTGCGATGAAGGCAAAAAGATAATAGCATCTAACTTCTTTCGATGCGCAACCGTTGATGCCGTCCAAAGATGAACATTGGTAACCGGATCAAAAGAAGAACCATAAATACCAATTTTCGCTCCTTTTTCTAAAAGCTTATCTATTTTTTTATCAGGGTTTAGCTGTTGAAAATAAGCAAGCGTATCTGACATGTCTCCAGCTCCCTACTATTTTTTATTTAGGGCTTCCGCTACTTTTTGTTTTACGTACGCAATTTGACGCGTTTTATTTTCCCAACATTTCTCGCTTAAATCTACTGGATATTCTTCAGGATTGCGCGTACGCTTATATTCATCCCATAGCAGCTCTAAATTATCTTTTACGTACTGCTGAATTTCCTGAAGTTCTTCTGTTTCATACACAAGCTTTCCGTTTACAAAGATATCATGATGGAGTTCTTTTGCCTCAAAATTTGTGACGAATTTACTGATAAACGTATGAACAGGATGGAACATTTTTAAACGTTCTTCGCTTTGAGGATCTTCATCTTCCATCGTGATATAATCCCCTTCAGATTTTCCATTCAAATTATTAATAATACGATATACGCGCTTCAACCCTGGTGTACTCACTTTTTCAGGATTGGCGCTAATTTTAATCGTATCCATCATCTCGCCATTTTCTCCTTCAATAGAGACGAGTTTATATACTGCTCCAAGCGCCGGCTGATCATATGCAGTAATGAGCTTAGTGCCAATTCCCCACATGTCTATTCGTGCCCCTTGCGACTTTAAATGCATAATCGTATCTTCATCTAAATCGTTGGAAGCAACAATTTTTGTGTCTGTAAACCCTGCTTCATCTAACATTTGACGAGCTTTTTTAGACAAATATGTTAAATCGCCGCTGTCTAAGCGAATCGCTGTAAAATTAATTTTATCGCCTAATTCTTTTGCTACTTTAATGGCGTTGGGAACTCCTGATTTTAACGTATCGTATGTATCAACTAGAAACACGCAGTTTTTATGGCGACGAGCATATTTATGAAATGCAATATATTCGTCTTTATATGCCTGCACCATGGCATGAGCATGCGTTCCTGCAACTGGAATTCCAAATTTCTTTCCTGCTCGCACGTTAGAAGTAGCACCAAATCCGCCAATATAGGCTGCTCTTGTTCCCCAAATAGCAGCGTCCATTTCTTGAGCGCGGCGTGTTCCAAATTCCATTGCCACTTGATCTCCCACTACATGTTTGATTCGAGCTGCTTTCGTCGCAATCAGCGTTTGGTAATTCACAATATTCAAAATAGCTGTTTCTACGAGCTGAGCTTCAATTAATGGTGCTTCTACACGTAAAATTGGTTCATTATGAAACACAAGCTCACCTTCACGCATACATCGAATCGTTCCAGTAAACGTAAGGTCTTTTAAGTAAGCTAAATAATCTTCTTTAAAACCTAATTCTTCGTGCAAGTAGGTTAAATCTGATTCGCTAAATTTAAATGCTTTAATATATTCAATAATTCTTTCTAATCCAGCAAAAACAGCATAACCATTTCCAAAAGGAAGTTTGCGGAAGAAAACTTCAAAAACAGCTCTCTTTTGATGAATATTATCTTCCCAGTACGTTTCTCCCATATTAATTTGATATAAATCGGTGTGTAGCATTACGCTGTCATCTGTAAACATATTCATTGATTTCCTCCACTTTTATGTCCTTAAATAATTTCTGCTCCGAGGCAAGATTTAAAATGTTCAAGCGCCCACTCATGACCTTTTTGATTAAAGCTTGCTACGGCTTTTTCATAAATATAAATAGCAAATCCTTTATTATAGGCATCTACTGCTGTATGAAGTACACAAATATCCGTGCATACACCTGCTAAGTAGACATCGGTAATTTGTCTTTCTCTCAGTTTAATCTCCAGATCCGTTCCAGCAAATGCGCTGTATCTCGTCTTATTCATCCATTCTACATTTGCCTTTGATTGATACACATTATATAAATCATTTAACTTTCCGTATAGCTCTCTTCCTGCAGAACCTTCAACATTATGAGGCGGAAACAGCGCTGATTCTGGATGCAAGGAATCATTTTCTTTATGAAAATCAATGGCGAACACGACATACTCGTTTTGCTCAATAAATTGACGCGTAATATCGCTTATGGATGTTTCAATGTGTCTCCCTGGTTCTCCGCATGTCAAAGCTCCGTTTTCAGCTACAAAATCATTTGTATAATCGATGTTAATCAGTGCTTTTTTCATTATGTTTCCCCCTCATACGTAAAAATTAACAGTTAACATATTGTTAATTATTTGAATTGAAAGTTTTTCTTTTAGTAGCGTGCTGTATAGATTGGCTTCATCACATTCATTTCAACAAACCGGTAGAGCTTTGTTGGTTTTTTAGACGTTCTCGTCGTTGTTTTTCCATCTACTTCTTCAATAAATGGCAGCATTCTTATTTTTCGTGCAAAGGCCTGATCACTTTTAATCGCTGCATCATCCGTTACGGTAAGCAGCACAGCCTGCAGCTCAGAGTATGTAAACTGAGAAGGCAGAAACTTCTGGGCAATGGTCGTTTGCAATAAATCTTTCTTAATTTCCTTGATTGCATCTCGAATGATGATTTCATGATCAAATGCTAAAGGCAATGAAAAGATTTCATCTATTTTAAATAATTCAACTCGAGCAGCATCATCATTCGCTTTTCGCTTTATTAGACTATCTTCTGGGACGATTGCATAATGTGCGTTTGTAATGACCCATCCTCTATCGTCCCTGCCAGGCTCATCATAGACACCATAGTGTTTTAAATGAATATCTTTTACGCCCGTTTCTTCTTCGAGCTCTCTTTTAGCCGCTTCAAAAGCTGATTCATCAGGATGGACAAATCCGCCGGGAAGCGCCCACTTTCCTGCTTCGCTGTTCTTTTCTCCTTCTGCATTCACCATTGCTCGTTGGATAAGCATTAATTTCAAACTCATTTTAGGTGGTTTGTATGGTTCTTTTTCTTCCGTCACAATCGTAAATACAGCAATATCTGACGTATAGCCATAGGGTTTAGGGTATTCTTTTTTCGTTTGATTCGTCACTGCTTTATTGTTCGACATTCATCATTTCTCCTGATCGCTCTTTTTACAATTAACAATATGATTAATGTTAATTATATTTGTTTTATGGAAAATGTCAATACTTTTCCCACTAATTATAAAGAGAAGGTAATTTATGTTGTAAATAACGTTATGTTTCGTATTTTTTAGATTTTATATGCATAAAGAGCTGAGTGAAGAGGTTCTAATTCGCCTCCCCCCTCAGCTTTTTTTCCTTTTAATTAACGTGCTGCTAAACCAATCATCATTTTACCGTCTTTAAAATACTCAATTACATAGTCAACAGACGGACAGTAAATAAATGCTTCTTCTGTAAGATCAGCTGTTTGTTGAAAAAACAGTAAAGCCTGAGCTAAATCGACGCTTACAGCTTTAGTTGCTCGTTTCCAAAATAAAACAACCTGATGTTCTTTTATATTCATCTCTTGAAGCCATTTTTTGATTTCTTCAATATGCCGGGTGGACTTTTTAATTAATACTTTTCTCCAATTAATTTGCATGATTGTTAAAAAAGGAAAGGTGTTTGAAAGTTTTTCGAAGTAAATGCTTGTCTGCCTTTTTGTTAGCAAATCTGCACTGTTACCCAATGTTTGAATATAATGTTCTACTTTTGTCATAATCATCCTCCAGTCGAAATTGGAGTTTGCTAGAATTTTCAGAAACGATCTCTACTCTTCTTGCTAAAAATCCTGCAGCTTTCCAACCGTGCTTTTTCTCAACAATTTTGAAATTTCACCTTTTTATACAAATTATTCAAAATAATTTGTGTATTTTAGTTTATCATAAAACTTAATCTTTGACTTTGATTATGTAGAACCTTATTTGTGTTTTGTCCAAAGAGCGAATTTCATAGAAGAAAAGCTATAAAAAAGTTGACATTAACATTTATAAAAGTTAATATACTTACTAAAAGTAACTTAATTGCATATAACAAACAAGGTGAAGAAAATGAACTATCAAACAGATGTGTGTATAATAGGAGCCGGACCAGGCGGTGCTCTACTGGCCTATCTACTGGCTAAACAAAATATATCAACTATACTGATAGAGAGATCTGATGAGCTTGGAAAAGAATTTCGAGGCGAACATTTAAATGAAGATGGAGAAATGATTCTTAAGAAACATCATATATTTGAAGAAATTGAAAGCTTAGGCCTCCTTCAAATGTCTAGGGTCGAATACTGGAAGGATGGACATGTATTCAAAACGATAGAATCTGAACTTGGACATGCAGGAATTCATGTTCCACAGCAGCATCTCCTTCAGTCTATAAATAACCAAGCAAGCATCCATCTCTCCTACAAGCTTATGCTGGGCACAAAAGTAACGGAGCTAATGCAGAATGAAAAAGGACAATATACTGGAATAAAAGCTCAGCAAAAAGGCCGGGGTGAAATAATAGTTGAAAGTAAAATCATTATTGGAGCAGATGGTCGATATTCAACTGTTCGCAAACTTGCGCACATAAAAAACAATATCCACAATCATGGATACGATTTGCTTTGGGCGAAAATTCCTGCACCTGCTAATTGGGAGCCTTCTATTAAATTTTCACTTGTGAAGCAGCAGCAGGTGGCGCTTTTTTCTCAAGCAAAAGGCTTTGTTCAAATCGGATGGAATATTGAAAAAGGCAGCTATCCTGCTCTTCGAAAACAATCGTTTAGACCGTTTATTCAGCGTTTAATAGACGCTTTCCCTAGCTTAAACCTTTCAATAGAAAGGTTTATTACGTCTTGGTCAGACTTTACGCTTCTTTCTGTGCAAAGCAGCATAAGCGAAGTATGGTCAAAGCATCACCTGTTATTATTAGGGGATGCTGCTCATACGATGACTCCCACTGGCGCTTTTGGATTAAACGAGTCATTAAAAGATGCTGACTTACTGTCTGACTTACTGCATCAAGTTTTTTATCAAAACAAAAAGATTTCAGAAACATTGAGACAGTTTGAACAGAAAAGAAAGCCTGAATTAATAACTCTTGAACGTATTCAGTTTCAGCGAGAAAAAGAATTCTCGTCCCATTTTATTTCTTCTTAAGCCTAAAAAAGAGATTCCATAGATAAATGGAATCTCTTTTTTACAATCATGATTTTTCAGCAGTTGTTCTATGTAGGTTCTCTTTTATGTATATTCCACGAAGTTAATCTTGCTTTGCCCGCTGCCATTTTTGAAATTCAAGAAATTGTTTAAACTGCTCTTTGCTTATTCCTGACTCCGCTGCTTCTTTTGCTAACTCAAGCCACTCATCATCAATATCCAACGATTCAGATTTATCCATAGGCTCATGAATCAATCTATCAATACTGACGTTCAATGAGGTAGAAATTTTGTTTAGAAATTGAATAGATGGGTTGAGCTGAATTCCTCTTTCTACTGAAGATATGTACGATTTAGCAACACCCGCTCGGTTTGCAAGTTCTGTTAGCGATATTCCCTGTTTCGTTCTGAGATCTCGAATACGTTGGCCAATTGTCATTTTAATCACCCTTACTAATGCTTACTTATCGATAATAATACCATAATTTCACTTTACCGTGCATTATAAATAAACGTTCTTACTGTAAAGGGATGATTATACATCTAGTAGACATAGCTTGAGACTCGCTATAAAGGTTATCTATGCTTAGAGAATTCTTTATTTTCTTACTAGTGTATTGGCTAAGAATTTGAGCTAAGAATTTGAGCTAATACTTTGTAAAAATTGTCTAACTTCCTCGATGCTTATACCTGTTTGTTTTGCTTCCATTATGAGCATAACCCATTCTAAGTCTAACGCATTTTCGTCTTTAAAATTCATAATTCTCCTCCTTTCTTCTTTTTTCGAAATTGATAACGTTTTCTTTTTGCTGTTTTTGGGCATTCTCCCTTATTTTTCACTATGGTTTTACAGTATAATGGATATTACTAGAACATTAGACATTTTTTAATTACTAAAAAGCACTCATTTTTTTGAATTTTCCGTCTATTCTTATCATAATAATTTTACCGTTACACAAACGCTACAGTTAGACACTAGGAGGATTGTTTTTATGCCTTTTCTGCATACGGCGACAGAAAAAATTTACTATGAAGTTCATTCGCCCGTATTCACTGACAAGACAGAAACCATTGTGATGGTTCATTCTGTTATCACTGATCATACGCTTTTTGATTCTATTACTGCAGAATTAACCCAACATTATTGTGTTATTCAATACGATTTGAGAGAGACAGGAAATAGCGCCTCCGCTACAGGGGAGATATCGTTTGAGGCTCATATTAAAGATCTTTTCCACTTATTACATACGTTACATATAAAGAAATGTTACTTAGTTGGCGTGGGATTTGGAGGACAAATCGCTGTTAAATTTGCTGCCCGCTATGAATTTCTTATTGAGGGACTGATACTATTGTCTCTTCCTTTTTATTCAGATAGCACCCTTCAAAAGATTAAGAGATGTTACAACGAAGAAAGTAAAAACCAAATACCGGTAGATAAAATTTTCGAATTAGGCAAACTAGAGAGTCTGGAACCTACAAACATACAACAGGTAATTGAAAGACTAAAAAAAATGGATCCCGGTGTATATTTCCGCTTTCTTAAACTATCTATTACAGACAATCTATTTCAAGAGTTGACTAGCATTTCACTTCCTGTACTCACTTTATCTGGTCAACATGATTTTCTGTTTTCATCTCAGTATCTCATTTCAAAGACGATGTTTTTAAAAAACTACAGTCATATGACCATACCTAACGCACATTCTTTATTTTTGGTAAAAGAAAAAACAACTTTACTCAAAGAAATTGCCGTAGATTTTATTAAAAGTAACAAAACTCAGCCGTCTTCTTTAAGAAATGACTCTATGAAAATACTTAAAAACTGGGAAAGTGATACGGCTATAGACATACAAAAAGACTTCCATGCCCACACACCCTCTCTTAAAGTAGATTTCTTGTACTCTTTTTCCGTCTATGTAAATGGCCAACTTATTACAGAGGGCTGGAATAAGCGCTTTGCTCAAGAAATTTTACTATATCTTATTTTTCATCATTCTATCAGCAGAGAACAGCTATGCGAAGCGTTGTGGCCTGACATACCTTTAAGCAATGCTAAAAAGAATTTACGCGTCTACTTGTCTCATTTAAAAAAGTTATTGAACGCAGAAAAGGAAGAGCCAGTTTTACTTGTTAACAGGCAGCTCATTTCTTTAAACGCAGATGTATCAAGCGATGGATTAGATTTATTAACTGACCTTCAGTGGATTACCGAACAGTCTGATCCGACGTTGAAATTCAAGGAAGCTGAACAGCGACTGCACCAATTAGTTCCTCATTATTTAACAACGATTTATGACGACTGGTTCCTTGATATCCGAGTAAAAATAGAGATTATTCTTCTTGACTTATTAATCTGGATGAAAGAATGGCTTTGTGAGAATGGAAAAGTTTCAAAAGCCGTATTTTTACTCATTAAATTTATTGATTTAGTAGAAGAAAAGGAATTCATTTATGATGAAATTGTCGATTGCTATATTAAGCTCGATAACAATGAAAAATCAGAGTACTGGCTGGATCAAAAAATGCGGTATTTAGTTGAATAAAAAGGATGTGAATACATGAATTCGTACTGTGAGATGGTGTTTAATCAAATAAACGTTAACATCCATTCCCTAACCGCAATCATTAATGGCGTTACAGAAGAAGAGCTTGCTTATCGTCCCCTCCCTCACAAGCGGTCTATTCAAGAGCTGCTGCAGCATTTATGTCTCATTTGTAGTGCAGACTATTATATTTCCTTAGGCTACTCTGCAGATAAAATGAATGACTTTTATCTGCAGCATCCAGCTTATACAAAGCTTGAACTCAAAGCTGCTTTAGTAGAGGGCTTCAATCAGCTAAAAGCAGCCTACTCTTCTTTTGACGAACAAAAGCTATTTTCACTGCAGACATCCTATTGGGGATGCACGTATACACGTTTTGAGTGGCTGCTTGAAATTCAATCTCATTTATACCATCACCGTGCAGAACTGTACACGCTTCTAACCTGTTACCGCAGAAACGGATTGGATGTAGTGCTTTTTGAGTAATATCATTTTGAAATAGAAAAAAGCAGTGAAGCTAAAGCTTCACTGCTTTTTCTTACTATTTATATTAGATAACCTTTATTTTTGTTTTAATTGTATAATATGTATCTGCTACTAGTCCTACTGCAAGTCCGCTAATCATCCCGTACGGCAATACGCCAGGTACATTTTGATAAAAAGTTCCGATGAACATTGCAGCTAGTATGCCGAAAAGTACGCCTATTACAATATGCGAACCAAACTTCACCTGTTTTGCGGTATACATTCTTCCTCCTCCTCACTTTTTTTCCATTATATCACAACAGTATCGTTTGTTTAATGATAAATGCAAGAAGAAGGCGAATGTAATAGAATTATAACCTCATGTAACTATTTTAGTACTACTCTTTTAGCGAATAAAACTTCATATGTGGCTTTTCATCTTGGTAATACGCTAAACGGTCTTGGAGCGTACCGGTATGAAATTCAAATTTATGCCCATCTGGATCCGTAAAATAAAGAGATTTTTTGTCTCTCTCGTCACGGCTTCTTCCCGGTAAGATTGTTACATTATGCTGTTTTAACAATTCTTTTGCTTCGTCAAAGCTTTCAATGGCAATAGAAAACGCTAAATGAGTATACGAATACTGAATTTCTGATCTAGGTACATTTTTTTCTTCGTTTAACGCCAGCCACAATCCATTAAGATTAAAATAAGCGGTGGATTTTCCTTTCACTAAAAGTTCCGCTCCTAACACTTTCTGATAAAAGGTGATGGACTGTTCTAAATTTGACACGGAAAAGCACATATGATTAATTCCTTGAATCATTTTTTACCCTCGCTTTCTAGAAAAAAGCATTTTTATATTACATAACTTTCCTTTCAACGTTTATTCTAATGAAAAAGAATGCTTTTTGCCATGTAAAGAGCCACTCCCCAAATCATACATGCAGAAACCTTATTCACCCAAATCATTATTTTCCCATTTGTATCCATTTCCCCTACCACTTTTCCTGCAAAAGCTAAAAATAAAAACCATATCCACGAAACAGATATCGTAACCAGCGTAAAAATCCATTTTTCCTTTCCGCTGTACAGTAGAGAATTTGTTCCGATTACGCCTATAATATCCATCAGCGCGTGGGGATTTAGCAGAGATACAGAAGCAGCAAATAGAATCTGCGCTTTTACCGTCATTCCTTCCTTTAATGACGTTTTCGAAGGTTCGCTCTTCCATGTTACAAAGCCCATATACGCTAAAAAAAGAAAACCTATTCCAAAAATAAGCGTTTGAAAAAACGAAAAAGCAGCAACTACTGCTGAAACTCCCAGCACTGCGACTATAATTAAAATCGTATCACAAACAGAAGCCGTCACCACTACGGGAAGCGCCTGTTTGAACATCCGTTGATTTGCTCCTTGATTAAAAACAAACACATTTTGTACTCCTAAAGGTAAAATCAAACCGAATGCTAACACCAAAGCGTGTATAACCACTGTAAACATGTTACTCTCTCCTTTCTCTTTCATCTTACAATTGACATCCCCTGTTGTCTCCATCCAAGTTTTGATTTATAATACCAACCAAATTACAAAAAGGTGGTCTCACATGAATTGGACTCCAAATCCGGCTGATAAAAAGCCAATGCACAAACAAATTCAAGAGTATATGAAAGAGAAAATTACAAATGGAGAATGGCCTATTGGAACTAAAATTCCTTCGCAGCGCCATTTGGCTGCTGCCTTTTCTGTAAATAGAAGCACAGTGGTAACAGCAACTGAAAACTTAATTGCTGAAGGACTGCTTAGTGGAAACAAAGGTGGTGGAACCAAAGTCATTAACAATACGTGGAGCTTACTAGCAGCATGTTCTCACATGAACTGGAGTTCTTATGTAGAGGCAGGAATATACCAACCAAATTCTTCGACTATCCGCCATATTAACGAAGCTGAATTTCAACGGGGCATTATTCGTTTGGGAACTGGAGAGTTAGCACCTGACCTGCTCCCTTCTGATCAGCTTTCCGAGCTGTTTAGCGGAATGAAACATAGAAGCGTACACTTGGGGTACGAGCACCCAAAAGGTAACGGTGAACTGCGACAAGAGTTAGCGAAGCATGTAAAAAAACGAGGCATTGAAACGTCTCCTTCATCTATTTTAATTGTATCTGGTTCACTTCAAGCGCTTCAATTAATTTCAATCGGCCTGCTGCCTCCAGGTGCCAATATTTTAGCTGAAAAGCCATCTTATCTTTATTCTCTGCCCTTGTTTCAGTCCGCACAAATGAAAATAACGGGCGTTTCATTAGATAAAGAAGGAATTCAATTATCTTCATTAAAAGACCAGCATGAAAAAGAAAAAGGCACAGTCTTATATACGATACCCAACTTTCATAACCCAACCAATGTGACGATGAGCGAACAAAGGCGTCAAGAGCTACTTCATCGGTGTGAAATGATGCATTTGCCTATTATTGAAGATGATGCTTACGGAGAGCTTTGGTTTCATTCACCCCCTCCGCTTTCATTAAAAGCTCAAGATAAAAACGGAATGGTTCTTTATTTAGGAACGCTCTCTAAAACCTTCAGCCCAGGATTTCGAATTGGATGGGTTGTCGGGCCAGAACATGTGATTGAGCGATTGGCCGATCTTAAAATGCAAGTTGACTACGGAGCTAGTTCCTTATCTCAATGGGCTGCTGCTGAAGCTCTTAAGACAGGAATTTATGACAATCACGTTGCCAGCGTACGGTACAAATTAAAAGAAAAATCTCAGAAAGCACAGGCTATTTTAGAGAAGCATTTGGAAAGTCTCGCTACATGGAATGTTCCAAGCGGAGGTTTTTATTTTTGGCTTACGCTGCATAAGCCTGTTTCGATGCGTAAATTATTTAAGCACTGTCTAGATCAAGGCGTCCTTTTAAATCCAGGCGCATTATATGATCATGAAACATCGCAGCATATCAGAATATCCTTTGCTTATGCGACGCTTCCAGAATTTGAATACGGTATTAAAATAGTAGCAAAAAGCCTTAAGAATCTTTACTTATGATTCTCAAGGCTTTCTTGTGTTAGCGGCAGCTTTATAAAAAAAGTGAGCTTATTACGCTGAAGCTCCGCTCGTATATCTCCTTGATGAAGCAGGATGATTTGTTTAGCAATAGCCAGTCCTAAGCCTGAACCATTCGCATCCGTTCTTGATTCATCACCTCGATAAAATCGATCAAATAACTTTTCTACCTCAAGTTTTTTACTGATGTTAATGCTGTTCCTAAAGGAAATAATCAACGAATCCTCATCAATTTCCTGATTCACCTCTAATACGGAAGGCTTTTCGCTGTACTTTTTGGCATTTTCGAGCAAATTTTGAAATACTCTTACCATTTTCTCTACATCAATCAATACAACCGATTCACTAGCAAAACTAGTCTGAACGTCAATGCCTTCTCTTTTTAAAATCGGCTCGTACTCTCCTATCACCTGCTGAAGCAAACGTTTCATATCCACTTCATTTCGTTGAAGCTGAAGATCGGGACTCGTTAATTTTGTATAGTCAAACAACTCTTCAATTAAATCCGTTAAATAATTTGCTTTTGAATCGACAATATATAAATAGCTATCTAATGTTTCATCATCTAAATTTGCTCTTTTTTTAATTAAATCGAGGTACCCCACAATGGAGGTTAGCGGCGTGCGCAGATCGTGAGACACACTGGATATTAGCTCATTTTTTGCTTGTTCGATTTCTCGTTCGCGATTAAATTTTGTACGAAGCTGAGCAGACATTTTGTTAATATTTTGACTTAACTCAGCCAGTTCATCTTTTCCTCGCACATGGATGGTTGCTCCTAAATCTCCATTTGATATTTTTTGAACCTGTTCGGAAATTTCTTTCAGGTAACGAATATGGGAACGAATAAGTACTAAAAAAACAAAAATAAAGACCACAACCGCCATAGAAATAAGCCCAAACGCCAATAGATTATATGCAGAAACATTCATTTTCTCTTCTTGTATATACCTGTTTAAAACAAGCCTAGAAATTAAAATAAAAATTAAATTAGTAGCCAAAAAGCTTATAATGACAGCAAAAAGAAGCTTTACACTTATTCTTCTCATATCCTGTATCCTACGCCCCATATTGTTTTAATATAAATGGGCTTTTTCGGATTATCCTCAATTTTTTCGCGGATTTTTGTAATATGAACCATTACGGTACTATCCGATTTAAGCGCGTCTGCTTGCCAAACGGCTTCATATATTTTCCCCATACTCATCACCGTGCCCTTATGACGTGCAAGCAGCTCTAAAATATTAAACTCTTTTGGCGTTAAGCGAATCTCTTGGCCGCGTACAAAGACGAGTCGGGTGCTGCGGTTAATTTCCAAATCGCCAATTTGAATAATTTCATGCTCAGCACGTTGATTGTATTTTTTATAGCGTCTAATTTGTGATTTAACCCGCGCGATGAGCTCGAGAGGATTAAATGGCTTTGTTAAGTAATCATCTGCGCCTGCTGTTAAGCCAGATATCTTATCCATATCTTCTGACTTAGCTGACAGCATGATAATGGGCATGTTTTTTTCTTCACGTATTTTAAAAGCAGCCTCAATTCCATTCATCTGCGGCATCATAATATCTAATATAATTAAATCTACCTCTTGTTCTTCTAAAAGCGCTAACCCAGATACAGCATTAGAAACTTTCAGCGCTTCAAATCCTTCATTTTCTAAGTAAATAGCAATTAAATTACGAATTTGCTCATCGTCATCCATAATTAAAATTCTGTCTTTCATTTACAAACTCCTTATATCTCATTTTTTTCACATGTAAAAATGTATGCAGGCGGAACATTTCTCCACTCTTTTTCTACTTTAATCTTCGGGAAAAACGTACGAATCAACTCTTTTTTTAAATTCGTATACTGAAACGTAATAAATTTCCCTTCATCAGCTAATACGCTGCGCGTGTTTTGCAGAATACAGTCCGACACTTCAGACGGCAACGAGGCAAAAGGAAGACCTGATAATACGTAATCTATTTTTGTAATACCATACTGTATCAAGTACTTTTGAACATTTTCAGCGGATCCGTTTATCACGTACACATTTTTTTCATTCCTTACTTGTTCCTTTACTTTTTCGTAAAAATGCCGATTATATTCGATAAGAAGCAAAGTTGTACAAGCGCTTCGTCTTCTTATTAATTCACGGGTGAAAGCTCCGGTTCCTGGTCCGTACTCTACTATACAGGCTGCATGTTCAAAATCAATCCCTTTTATCATCTTTTTCGCTAAGTGCTTAGAGCTTGGCAAAAGTGCTCCTACCGTTCGCGGCTGGTGAAAATATTGATACATAAAAGCTAAATTCATTTTCTATTCCTTCTTTCTACTCTTTCTTTCTAGAATAGAAAAAAATCTAAAGAAACGTTAAGTAAATTTCTTAAGAATTCTTAAGAAAACAAAAAGGAGGATGGGACAAACGTATTTTAGTTGAAGGAAGATCCGAACTATGAATTAAAATCCTTTATTGAGAATTAAGTGCATTCGAATTTTTTATGGTGATAGTCAACGTAGGTTTCATGTATGTAGGTGCTTCTAGCTGTTGATTGGAGGGCAAGGCGAAGACGCCTGCCGGAAAAGCGGAACAGATGAGACCCCGCAGGAGCGCATGCGACGAGGAGGCTCATCGGCCGCCCGCGGAAAGCGGAGTCTGGCACGGAGATCAACAGCGGTGTAACACGCGCCATACTGAATTATTTATCCCATTTGTTCGTCTTTGGATTGATGTAGTTAATGTCTCAATTCCTTTTGAAAGAGTATTCAGCGTAAATAACATCCGCTATTAAGATCAAAGGTGGCTCCTGTATAATGTTTTGCTTGAGGGCTTAATAAAAACAGGACCGTATCTGCCACGTCTTGAGGCGTAACAAAGCTTGGAATCAGCTGATGAGCGATGTATTCATTTTTGCGCCACTCTGGAATATTTTTCATCATATCGGTATTTACCATTGTAGGTGCTACCGCATTCACCCGCATATAAGGAGAAAAATTCATCGCACAGCTCTTGGTTAATCCTAATACTGCTGCTTTAGACATTCCATATATAGCATCGGAGCTTCCTTCCATTCCTGACACGGACGATATATTAATAATCGCCCCTTCTGTTTCCTTTTTCATTAATAATTCGCCAAAGTACTTGGAGAAATAAACATATCCTTTAATATTAATATCCATCACAAAATCTATTTCGTTTTCTTCATAATCCAATAAATTTTTTCCTAAATACACGCCTGCATTATTAACTAACCCATACAAATTTTTATCTTTTATTTGATAAAAAAGATCTTTTACATCCTTTCCATTTTTAACATCTACTACATGCGTTTCAATATGGCCCTTTGTATCTTCAGCTAGTTGTCTCAAAGCTTCATCATTAATATCACAAGCAATAACTGAATAGCACTTTGACACACACTCTTTTACAATTTCTTTGCCAATTCCAGAACCTGCACCCGTAACAATTATCCATTTTTCTTTCATCTCGACACCTCTTATTTACTTCTGTTACACATACATACTTGTTATGTAAATATTCAAACATTTATTATACCATTATTTTCTATATAAAAGTTCTTTTCATATGCTCTTTTTCAACTTACTGAACAAAGTGCGTATAGTTTTTTATACGAGTGATAACGATAAGACAGTACATTATTTCAAACAAGAAAGAGATGATAAGAAGTGGCAAAAGTACTTTATATTACAGCTCATCCTCACGATGAGTCTCAATCATTCAGTATGGCAACTGGAAAAGCATTTATCGATGCTTACAAAGAGCACAATTCAAGTGACGAAGTTGTACATATTGACCTTTATAAAGAAAATATCCCTCATATTGATGCGGATGTATTTAGCGGCTGGGGCAAACTTCAGTCTGGCTCTGAACTTTCTTCTCATGAACAGGAAAAGGTCAATCGTCTTGCAGAACTGAGCGAACAGTTTGTAACCGCGGACAAATATGTTTTTGTAACGCCTATGTGGAACTTTTCATTTCCACCGGTTATGAAAGCTTATTTAGACTCTGTAGCCGTAGCCGGTAAGTCATTTAAATACACGGCAGAAGGTCCTGTTGGGCTATTAACGGATAAAAAAGCGCTTCATATTCAAGCGCGCGGAGGCATTTATTCTGAAGGTCCCGCAGCTGATATGGAAATGGGGCATCGTTATATTGGAATTATGATGAATTTCTTCGGAGTACCTTCCTTATCTGGCATTTTTGTCGAAGGGCATAACGCAATGCCAGATAAAGCGCAGGAAATTAAAGAAAAGGGAATAGCCGAAGCCAAAAAACTTGCGCAAACTTTTTAATACAAAAACCCGCATAAAGCGGGTTTTTCTACGCAAAAAAACTTTCTCTTTCCCTTTCGATCCATCTGTCCATTTCCTGATCACTTTTTTCTACAAGTCTGTTAACGAGAATATCATGCCAAATATAGTTTTCAAGTAAATTAATGTTGACTGCGTTATTTGTATAGTAAGCCATTTCTTTATGACCATAAATCATTTCACTGCTGTCAACAGATATAATAAACCAGTTTTGATTCCCAATGTTTTCGGTATAGCTTGTATGACGGTGCCGGTCAAATTCCTCCATCGCTTCATCTTGTTCAAACACAATTCCTTTTAGTGTGACACTCTCCCTTAGCTGTAATAAAAGGGGCTTCAACTCATTATAAATATCGGGCCAAAGCGAGATGACAATTTTATTTTTCGCTTTTAACAATAGCGACTCACAAAAAGCAAGAATCGCTCTTTCCCCTTTCATCGTCATAACCCGGCTTTCTTCTATAGACTCTGCAGTTTCAAGACGTTTAAGCGTTTCGCTAACGTCTTCATACGTTTCGTTCCATTTTTTCTGCAGCGAATGCAAAAAAGCATCGACGGGCAACGACGTGTACCGGGTGCCATCATTACTCTCTTCTTTTAACACCATGCCTTTTTCCTCTAGTGTTTGTAAAATATCGTATACACGCGCTCTTGGCACACCTGAATGTTTACTAATACTATAAGCAGTGGAAGATCCTTTTTTGACAAGCGTCACGTATACTTTTGATTCGTACTGATTAAATCCAAGCGACTGCAGCTGCTGAATAATATTTTCCATAAAGGAAACCTCCCTGTTTTTTAAGTTATTTGAAATTTTTATCATTTACATATTTACAACTGCTTTTTATATAGTTACTATTTAAGTAGTCACTATATATTATGACATGAGGAAGGTGCTTTATGGAAGAATTAAGTTTACAGATTGTTCTTTTGCTTTTACTATTTGGTTTTTTAGCCGCATTCATTGACTCTGTAGTTGGCGGAGGCGGTTTAATTTCAACGCCTGCTCTTTTATTTTTAGGCCTGCCTCCCGCTGCTGCCTTAGCTACAAATAAATTAGCCGGAACGATGGGCGTATTAACGAGTACCATTCGATTTGTAAAATCCGGAAAAGTCGACTTTCGCGTCGTAGGTAAATGGTTTCCTTTTGTATTTATTGGTTCTTTAGGAGGTTCAATCACCGTTCATTTTCTATCCTCTGCTTTTTTGAAACCTGTTATTTTGATTCTCCTTGTTTTAGTTGCTATTTATACAATCTTCAAAAAAAACTGGGGCACCACGTCTACGTATAAGCCGCTGTCTATTAAGAAACTTATTTTCTTTACCGTACTTATTTTTATTATTGGCTTTTACGATGGATTTTTAGGAGCAGGCACAGGTTCATTTATTTTATTTGCTTTTTTATTTATGGGATTTGATTTCCTGCAGTCAGCAGGCAGCGCAAAATTTTTAAATTTCGGCAGTAACTTAGGTGCTTTGCTTGTGTTTTTATATTTCGATTCTGTTGTATTTTCTTACGGATTAATTATGGGGGTTGCGATGATCGCGGGTTCTTTTGTCGGGTCAAATGTCGCTCTATCAAAAGGCGTGACGTACGTCCGAACGCTTTTTATCCTTGTCACTTTAAGCCTTATTAGCAAAAACATATTCGATTATATGAATCAGTACAAATAGATCAATGGTTTCTTTAGAACCATAACAATGAACCTATATATCTATTAGATTAATAAAACCACCTCTTACTATTTTCTTATTTTTGGGTAAATGTGTAAAAAAACACTAAAATTGTTGTATACTGGTCCATATTTTTTACATAATTTAGAAATATTATATAGAGGTGAACATTTTGTTTAAGAAATTCAGGTTTTTATGGTTTATTTTGCTGATCTTTGCACTTATTTTTGTCAAAAATACGTTTTTTTCTTCTTCAGAGAACGCTACTAAGACGCTAGCAACGTCAGATGTTCCAAAAACCGCGGCTACTTTCAAAGAGGGAAACAATCAGCAGGACGGAGTCATTATTCAAAAATATCGCAAACAGCTAGATGCAGCGCAGAAAAAAAACGACGAAAAAGCGACGAAAGAAATACAAGAAAAAATTTATGAAGACGGAAGACAGGCGGCACTAAACTTTTTACCGCGCAATAAATTTCAAAGAACTTTTTTCCAGCCTTCTAAAAAAATCGGCCGATGACATTTATAATTTTCTAATTGCCCAAGTGGGGTTTGGAGGATATGATTCTCTTTATCAAGAAGCAATAGCCGCAAAAAAAAAGCAATAGCCGCAAAAAACGATGCAGCTTCTTCTACTGATGAATTAAATATGAGTGGCATTCAAGCTAAAACCGCTGCACTTACATACGGCACACTAGCACAAAGAGAGCAACTGCTTGTTACAAGTCTTGCCTATGACTTAAGCAGCGTAGGCGTCATTTCTTCCGATACAGCTAAAGATATTGATAAAAAAGCTACTCATATGCTAGAAGTTAGAAAAGAAGGAATAAATGCCGCGATGCAAAAATAGTTTTGCGAAGTGAAAAGCAGCAGGTGAAAACTGCTGTTTTTTTATTCTAACGTTCAGGTATTTCACTATTTTAATAGCCGATCATTTAATAACACTGGTTAAAGCTTTCATACAATGATATAAAAATGGAGGTAATTTCTATGAAAGAAGCGATTGTGTATCAATACGATGCGTTCAGTACGCGCCCTAATAAAGGAAACCCTGCAGGAATTGTGTTTAATGGAGATGATTTTTCAGCTGAAGAAATGCAGATGATTGCTTATCAAGTACAGTTTAACGAAACGGCTTTTATCATGAAGTCTTCCCGCGCTGATTTACGAATTCGATATTTTACACCCGGACAAGAAGCAGATTTGTGCGGTCATGCGACCGTCGCTTCTCTTTATGCTTTATACAGTAAAAACAAACTTCCAAAAACTACATTTACAGTGGAAACAAATGCTGGAATTTTGCCGATGACTGTACAGAATAGAAACGGACAACCTGTTATCACCATGAGTCAAGCTTCTCCGCAGTTTCATCCGTTTTCAGGTTCAAAAGAAAAACTGGCAAAAGCTCTTAATCTTCATATTGATGACCTTGATCAAAGACTTCCTATTGTATATGGAAGTACAGGGAACTGGACGCTTATTGTACCTTTAAAAAATTTAGATGCCTGTAAAAAGATGAAGCCTAATCAAGAAGATTTCCCTCATATTTTAACAGATATGCCAAAAGCATCTATTCATCCCTTTTGTTTTGAAACGATTCACTCAGAAGCTCATATGCACGGAAGACATTTCTCTTCACCATTTTCAGGTACGGTAGAAGACGCCGTAACTGGAACAGCATCAGGCGTAATGGGCGCCTATTATGCGAGATATGTGGACCAGCAAGATAACGGCCGCTGGCAATTTGTCATTGAGCAAGGACAGGAAATAGATAAAGATGGCTTCGTTCATGTAGAAATTACAAAAAAAGAGAATACGTATGGTGTGGTAATCGCAGGAGAAGCTGCCTATGTAACCAAGCAAATCGTTTCTCTTTCCTAATAAAAACGTGTCCGCCTATTTGGCGAACACGTTTTTCGTTTAGTAAATAATAGCCTGTACGCTCATTATTGTAACGGTTAAAATAAGAATCACATTCCCTATAATTAACCACGGCTTTGCGCTTCCTCTTCTACCTTTAATAGCCGTGATTAGTCCAGCAATGGGCAATAAAGCCATAACGATGACCCAAATTTTACGAAGAATGCTGGAATCCAAATAAAAACCAAACTGCATCATCGCAAATAACACGACTGTGATAAGGAAGAAAAGTGTAGGCACAGCTAAATGAATGCCTCTTGGTCTCATTGAGTAGTACACAACATCACTTTCTTTCTATGTAAAATCTTACGTAAAATAACGTTATCATTTACAAAGAGTTTTGACAACTTTTTGAAGGATTTTGTCAACAAATTTTAATAATCTAGAAGAAATTACTTCTCACTCAGCTGCCCTAAGACTGCCGGCAGTGCAGAAATAACGTCGCTTGCTAACATATCCATCATTGTATGCCCCTGATCGAGCAGCACATCCGCTGCTTTTCCGTGAACATATACCGCATTGCTGATTGCTTCTTGAAGAGAATCATGCTGCATAATAAAAGCGAGGATGATCCCTGTTAACGTGTCACCCGTTCCGCCTTTTGCAAGTCCCGCATTTCCAGTGGTATTTACGTATTGTTTTCCGTCAGGTGTTGTAACAATCGTGTTTGGACCTTTTAATACAAGGTACACACCATTTTCTACTGCGTATTGCCTAGCTATTGAAAATCGATTTGCTTCTACTTCGGCGATTGTTGTGTCCACGAGCCTTGCCATTTCTCCCGGATGAGGCGTTAAAATCGTTGCATGTTCTCTTTCTTTTACTTCTTTTTCTAAATGGGGAAGATGAAAAAGAGCATCGGCGTCCACCACAACAGAAACCGGCTGGTGAAGCACTTGTTCGACGACTTTCTTCGTTTCTTTCGTTCTCCCAAGCCCTGGTCCGACTGCAATTGCATCATACTTCCCTTCTTCTAAAGGAATCTCGCCTGCAAAAAATCCATCTTTGCTTGGACATGGTTTATACATCACTTCCAGCATGTGAGCAGCTGCAATAGCATGAATATCGCTCGGAAGCGCAAGCGTTAAAAGTCCCGCTCCGCTTGTGAGCGCTGCTTTTGACGTTAGCATCGGCGCTCCGGGTGTTTGAAGCGAACCTCCTATTACGATTCCTTTTCCATGTGTACCTTTATTAGACGAAGCGTTTCGAATGGGAAAAGATTGTTTAATATGCTGAGTTGACCATACTTCCTTAAGAGATGAACTTTTTTCAATTGCTAGCGGCGGAATACCGATATCTACTACAATCAATTCACCGTAACTGTCTTTACTCGGGTATGTAAATGCCGTGACTTTCGGCTGCTGAAGCGTAATCGTAGCATCTGCACGTACTGTAAGCTCTTGCTTCTGTTCCATTACTCCACTTGGGACATCGATGCTGTATATGTAAGCCTTAGAGTCGTTTATTTTTTTTATAATATCATCGTAAGGAGATTTGATGCTGCCTTTTACTCCTATCCCTAGTAGACAGTCAATAAGCACCATATACTTTTTTACAGAGAAATTATCTCCCGCCGATTGCCACGTGAACCCGGCATTTTCATAGATGATCATTGCTTTTTTAGCCGCGCCTTTTATTTTTTCCCGTGCAGGAACTACCCAGACGTCAACTTCATAGCCTTTTGACTTCAAAGCACGGGCAATAACAAAGCCGTCTCCTCCATTGTTTCCCGTTCCTATAAGCAGCCCTATGTTTTCATGTTTTTCGATTCGCTCACTCAGCGCGTTTGCAGCAGCCTGCCCGGCATTTTCCATAAGGGACTCTTCACTCATCCTAATTGTATTCATCATATAATCATCTACTTGATACATCTCTTGATTCGTTACAATTCTCATTATGCTGCTCCTTACTGAAACGGAAATGGTTCATCTGTATTTACCGTTCCTTTTATTTTCGTTATAGTTAATTGTTCTCCTTTCATCCAATCTTCAAACGAGAAAATGAGAGGCTTTGCTTTTCGTCCAATCCCCACAATGACTTGCAGCGTCTCCGGTACATATGCTACTGTATGAAGCGTTCCAGCAGAATTCCGGTAATCTTCTTTAAAAATACCGTATTCATCTTCATTAAATAAAGAGAAAGCTTCAAGAGGCGATAGCTTTTTTTCAATATGATCTCGAATATGATCGAGCCTTTCCTTTGACTCTACCAAATGATGACGATTTTCTTCGACCAGCTGATTAAAATGGTTCGTACACCCCATCATCGTTCCTCTTTGTACATGAACGCCTCGTCCAGATGCTTCGACTACTGCTCCCTGTCCGCTGCGGTCATAAATGGAATAATTGAACGCATGACGATGCGGTGCTCTTTCTAAAATAGCAATAGCCTCTTCTGTCGTTTCACATGTTTCTAAAATAAACCGAGCGAGCGTACAGCAAATAAATCCATTCGTTTGACGGCGGCGATTAACAAAATGATAGCCAATTGCTAATCCTTTTTCATTCATTCCATCCATTCGCCCAATCATTCTCGTTCCAAATCCGACGCTTGCATATCCTTCATTTGGCTGAAAAAGCAAAAATCGCCCTTCGTACGTTTTAGGATGATAATCATAGTTTCGTACATACACGCCGTGCTGCATAAGAGCCGAACATCCCGTTTTTTTCCACTCTTGCTGATACCCGCTGTACTCATGAATAACGTCTTCAAGAGGCCAATCTAAACCTTCTGCTAAGCCCACTAGCTCATCCCACAGTCCGGGAGCAAATAAGTCGTAATAATGACGAGCTTCTTTTGCTATCGTTTGATAGCTTCGTAATGAACGTTTTCTTCTTTTTTGATGATTTTCAAACAGCTTTGTTCCTTTATGTAATTTCCCTTGCATTTCACCAAGCTCTCGGTAAGAGCCTCGTCCTTGAATGACTTCTACCTGTATTTCTTTCACTTCTATCACTCCAATTTTCCAGTACCTTTATTGTGCAGCAAGCGCTCTATTCTTTGCAACTTTCTCCTCTCATAGAACTCTCTTCCTTTGAATACAGTTATAAAGAAACAGGTCGAAAGATTGAAAAGCATTATCATAAGAGGTGATCATATTGCTAAAGGAAGTTCAGCTAGAGATTCAGCGAAGAATCGCCTATCTGCGCCCAACACAAAAAAATGACGGGTCATTTCGCTACTGTTTTGAAACAGGCGTTATGCCTGATGCGTTTTTAATTATGCTTCTTCGCACCTTTGATTTAGATAAAGAAGTGTTGATTAAACAATTAACCGAACGGATCGTTTCCCTTCAAAATGAAGATGGTCTTTGGACGTTGTTTGATGATGAAGAACATAACTTATCCGCCACTATTCAAGCTTATACAGCTCTTTTATATTCAGGGTATTACCAAAAAAACGACCGAATTTTGCGAAAAGCAGAAAGATATATTATAGATTCAGGAGGCATTTCGCGCGCTCATTTTCTCACAAGATGGATGCTTTCTGTTAACGGTTTATACGAGTGGCCAAAGCTATTTTACCTCCCGCTTTCTCTTTTGCTCGTGCCTACCTATGTACCGCTTAACTTTTATGAATTAAGCACTTATGCCAGAATTCACTTCGTTCCGATGATGGTAGCAGGAAACAAAAAATTTTCACTTACTTCTAGGCATACACCTTCTCTTTCTCATTTAGATGTAAGAGAACAGAAACAGGAATCGGAGGAAACTACTCAAGAATCACGCGCTTCAATTTTTTTAGTCGACCATTTAAAACAGCTGGCTTCTTTACCTTCTTACATCCACAAACTTGGTTATCAAGCAGCCGAGCGTTACATGCTAGAAAGAATTGAAAAAGATGGAACACTCTACAGCTACGCCACCTCTACTTTTTTTATGATTTACGGTCTTTTGGCTCTTGGCTATAAAAAAGATTCATTTGTGATCCAAAAAGCAATTGACGGTATTTGTTCACTACTTAGTACATGCAGCGGCCACGTGCACGTAGAAAACTCCACGTCAACCGTTTGGGATACCGCGCTGCTCTCTTACGCTCTACAGGAAGCAGGTGTACCGCAGCAAGATCCCATGATTAAAGGCACCACTCGCTACTTAAAGAAAAGACAGCATACAAAGCTTGGAGATTGGCAGTTTCATAACCCAAATACAGCACCTGGAGGCTGGGGGTTTTCCGATATTAATACAAATAACCCTGACTTAGACGATACGTCTGCTGCTATCAGAGCTCTTTCTAGAAGAGCGCAAACCGATACAGATTATTTGGAGTCTTGGCAAAGAGGGATTAACTGGCTGCTGTCCATGCAAAACAAAGATGGGGGTTTTGCTGCATTTGAAAAAAATACCGACTCTATTTTATTTACTTATCTGCCGCTTGAAAATGCAAAAGATGCAGCAACGGATCCGGCTACTGCCGATTTAACCGGTCGAGTGCTTGAGTGTCTCGGAAACTTTGCTGGTATGAATAAATCCCACCCTTCGATTAAAGCTGCAGTAAAATGGCTGTTTGATCATCAATTGGATAACGGGAGCTGGTATGGCCGGTGGGGAGTTTGCTATATTTACGGAACGTGGGCCGCTATTACAGGACTCCGTGCTGTAGGGGTTTCTGCTTCTGATCCGCGTATCATCAAAGCTATCAACTGGCTCAAAAGCATTCAACAAGAAGACGGTGGATTCGGAGAATCATGCTATAGCGCTTCTTTAAAAAAATATGTGCCACTATCGTTTAGCACCCCTTCTCAAACGGCTTGGGCTCTCGATGCTTTAATGACAATATGTCCGTTAAAAGATCAATCCGTTGAAAAAGGAATTAAATTTTTACTGAATCCAAATCTTACAGAGCAGCAAACTCATTACCCCACGGGAATTGGTCTTCCTGGACAATTTTATATTCAGTACCACAGCTACAATGATATTTTTCCTCTTCTTGCACTTGCTCACTACGCAAAAAAACATTCTTCGTAAAGAGGCTGGGAGAAAAGTAGTTTAGCTGAAGGAAGATCCGAACGATGAATCGAGATTCTTGCTTGAGAATCCAACTCGTTCGGATTTTTTCATTTGTAGAATGAACGTAGGCTTCATGTATGTAGAGCAGTTAATGGAAAGCCAAGTCTTGCACGGAAGTCAACCGCGGTGTAACAAGCACTCCATACTAGCGTACCGATCCCATTTGTTTTAAGATTCGATGGACATAGTTATGTCTGAATTTCTTTTATACATAAAAGCAGGTTTTTTAGGAGACAAGTGGAATACCTTTTTAAATGTTAGAAAAGAAAGGATGCATCAAATGAATAATGTTTCACCACTTTTAAAAGGAAAAAACGTGATACTAAGAAAACCAAAAGACAGCGATGTAAATGACTATCTGGCATGCAAACAAACAAAAGAACTTATTCGCATGTACGGAGGCGATACCCGAAACTTAAAACCTCTTACATTACAAGATGCCAAGCGGCACGTCGAGTACATAAAGTCTCAAAAGCTGAATTGGTGCATTGAATATGAGCAGCGTTTTGTTGGAGAGGCCCGGCTGACCGTTAACGAGTACGACCGGCGCGCACGGTATGCAATTGGTTTATTTGATTCTTCCGTTTGGAATCAAGGACTAGGCACTGAAGTTACAAAATTGGTACTTGCGTACGCATTTGAACACCTTCACTTGCATAGAGTCGATTTACGAGTGCTCGAATACAACCATAGAGCCATTGCTTGTTATGAAAAATGCGGTTTTGTAAAAGAAGGAATAGAGCGTGAAGGTGCTTTTATTGAAAAAGCATTTCAGACAGATCTTATCATGAGTATACTCGAACAAGAATATTATCAGCTGTAGAAAAGAGAATCAGCTGTCATCATCTTACTTCTTTAAAAGTTCGTATAGCCCAAGCCTTTTGTGAATAAAGTAACATAACGATATAATCAAAGGAGCCAACGATGACAGCTTATGATTCCTCTTCTTTTGTATTTGTAACCATTGATAAACATGACATTGCTGCTTTTTTACTAATTGATATTATTTGCGGCACCACTATTTATGTAGCATGTAAACATTATCTTCATAATGAGCTTGTTTCCATTGCAAGCAGCGCTCTTTTTCCCATGGTATGTAAGAAGGTTTCTCGAAGTTAGATCAGCTTTTTACCGGTTCTTTTAATGACAGCCAAGTGCGTTCCTTCTGCTGCTGAATCTCTACGGAGTGATTAAAAAATTTAGAAAGATGCGGCTCAGTGAGCTGGTCTTTCGTTTTTCCAGAAGAAAACACTTCTCCTTGGCGCATACAAAGCGTATGGGTAAAGCACGGCAAAATTTCTTCTACATGGTGAGTAACATAAATAAGCGTAGGCGCTTTTGGCTGCTCTGCCATTTTTGCAATCAGCTGAAGAAGCTGTTCTCGGGCCATTATGTCTAGACCTGTACATGGCTCATCAAGTATTAAAAGCTTTGGTGAAGCCATAAGAGCTCGGGCAATTAGCACTCGCTGGCGCTCTCCTTGAGAAAGTGTCCCGTACGCCTGGTTTTGTAAATCTGCGCAATTTAGCAGCTGCATTAATTCTATGGCTTGGTTCATGTCTTTTTGCTCCACTTGTTCATACAAACCAATAGATGCAAATTTGCCGCTTAAAATCATTTCTAAAACCGTATCGTCATCTTGAAACCGCTGCTGAAGCGAAGAACTTACCCACCCGATTTCTTTTCTGAGCTCAGACAGATTTGTTTCTCCAAATTTCCTTGAAAGAACTTCTACTTGACCTTTTGTAGGCCAGATATATCCGTTGATTATATTTAAAAGCGTCGTTTTTCCGGAACCGTTTAACCCAAGTAAACACCAATGTTCCCCTTTTTCCACTAACCACGACACGTTTTTTAAAATTTCTTTTTCTGCTCGTTTTACCGAAACCTTCTTAATTTTGATCATTCTACCACTCCTATATTCTCATTTTTCATTATATATACTATAAAAGAATAGCGATTTATCCCATTCGTTAACTTGCTTTTCTTTTTTCATGCCAATTCTTTCAGCCACTTTAATCGATGGGAAATTGTCAGGATCTATTAATGATATAATCTTCTGAAATTTCAGCGTATGAAGTCCATAATCTAAGCAAGCTTTTGCTGCTTCACTCGCATAGCCTTTCCCCCAGCGGCTGCGTAAAAATAAATAACCAAGTTCTGGATCTACCTTTCCGTCTACTTTTTGAAGAACCATGCCGCACTGCCCTAGAAACTCTCCTTTCTGCTTATCCTCAGCGATCCACATGCTAATGCCGTACGTTTGATAATGCTGCTTCATCCATTGAATCCAGCAACGTGTGTCTTGTGCGCTTTTAGTAGAAGAATAATACTTCATTGCTTCAGCATCCTCAAAGATTTTCAGTAAATTTCCTGCATCGCTTTCGGTCATGGCTCGCAGCGTCATTCGTTCTGTCTCAATAATCGTATGAATCCTCTCCTTTCTTACATTCCAACATCTACTATCTTTATTATCCGCTACTATTTTCTTTTCGTAAAGTTTTCCTTTTTTTATTTAAATGAACGAGAAAAAACGCACCAAAAAAAGGCTGCTACACACAGCCCTTTAATCTGGATCACACGTTTTCCCGTACCGTAATACGTTATATATAGCACGTCCATCACTTGCAGTTGTCTCTGTATATTGAATTGGCAGCAATGAGAAAATAACATAATAGACTGAAAAATAAACAAATTGATAGCAAAATATATCTTCAGGCAGAATATTAGCCATAATTAATCCATTTATTATAAAAATAGTAAGCAAATTAAACAGTACACCACCCGCATACACCACTGCATGAGAAATGCGACTGTCATTCTTAAGATTTTCATATTTACAAAACGAGTCTAAAAAATAGACTGACTTAATTTTAAACTTCCCCATTTTAAGAATCGTTTTCCCTCGCCCAATAGTAAAATCGACCTTCCCTCCGAAAATAATTGCCATGACGGAATGCCCCAGCTGATGAATAAATGATACAAGTGGCAATACAAGACAGAATGACCACACAAATTTTGGAAGATCATTTAACCCAAACACGTTTATCCCTCCTTTTTGTTTCTTCTCTCTACTTTTCCTCCCCGTTTTCACTTAAAACTACATTTAATTTCTTTTTTAAAACTCATACGAAATAACTAGCATACACATCATGTCTTATGACCTAGATAAACCCCGATATATGTAGCTTATGAAAAATACATTTTTCGAAAAATAGTTGGCGTAACGTTTTCCTGTTCTTTGAAACGCTTGATAAAGTAGCTTGGATGTTCATACCCTACTTGTCTTGCTATATCTTGTACAGAAATTTGGTTATTTTTAAGCAGCAGTTTCTTTGCTTTTTGAATCCGCACGCGCGTTACGTATTCAAATGGCCGGATGCCAAGAGATTGTTGAAAAAGCAAACATGTATACTGCTCCGTTACGTTGAGCTGCTTTGCCAGCATTTCTAACGTTAACGGCTGATGATAATATTCCTCGATATAACGAAGAACTGGGTTGAGCTGAGTAATTTGCTGCAGGCGACTTTTGCTTTCTATATATACGCTGTCTTGGCGAAGTTTTAAAATGACGCTATATAGTAGTTCCGAGCAATGCATGGTGCTAGAGGTATGATTTTCTTCTAATCGATCCATTAGTTCTTGAAGCATCCTATAAAGGCTTTCAGCATTTGTAAGGACGATTTTTCCGGAATTAATAAATTGAAGAGAAAGCATAATATCATCAATCACACTTCCATTAAAAGAAACCCAGCATACTTGCCATTCGCTTGTAATAGGGTAGTATTCGTGCGGAACGTGCGACGTCAGAAACATCCCTTCATTTTCTTTTATAATATAAACCTCGTCATTTACACGAAGCTCACCTCTTCCTTTTATACATTGAATCCATTGATAATCAGGAAACTCTCCTTGACGTTTAATATGCGTTTGATGTCTCCAGCTTCCAGCGCTTGTAACATAGAATGGCAGTTTCATATCTTCATCTGAAAGAGCCGGAAAGTACATACGGTCCACATTACTTCCCCCTTTTTATGTGAATATAGTTATATTATCATGAAAATAATTAGATTGATAAGGTTTTCAGAAAACGTTATCATTTTCATATAAACTAATAACCTAGTACTTTAGAAATGAGGGATCGACGTGTTAAAAACCGGCAAGAAATTTCATTATACAGCCCCTGCAAACGGATACCCTGAATGGAATAACAACCCTGAAATTTTTCAATTGAACCGTTCAAAAGCACACGCTTTACTTATGCCTTATCAAACGGTCGAAGAGGCCTTAAAAAATGATAGAAAATCTTCTGTTTACTATCAAAGCTTAAATGGCAGCTGGTATTTTCATTTTGCTGAAAATGCAGATGGCCGCGTCAAAAACTTTTTCGCACCTGAGTTTTCATATGAGAAATGGGACTCTATTTCAGTTCCTTCACATTGGCAGCTGCAAGGATATGACTATCCTCAATATACAAACGTGACATACCCTTGGGTTGAAAGTGAAGAGCTCGAACCTCCTTTTGCACCGACTAAATATAACCCTGTCGGTCAGTACGTCCGTACTTTCACACCTAAATCAGAATGGAAAGATCAGCCCGTGTACGTCAGCTTCCAAGGCGTTGAATCTGCTTTTTACGTATGGGTTAACGGTGAGTTTGTTGGATACAGCGAAGACAGCTTTACTCCAGCTGAATTTGATATAACTTCTTACCTTCACGACGGTGAAAATACGATAGCAGTAGAAGTATATCGCTGGAGTGATGCAAGCTGGCTTGAAGACCAAGATTTTTGGCGAATGAGCGGCATCTTCCGAGATGTGTATCTCTATTCTACTCCGCCGGTCCACATCTATGACTTTAGCGTTCGTTCGTCGCTTGATACCAACTACCAAGATGGTGAACTTATCGTTTCAGCTGATATTTTAAATTACTTTGAGCAAGATACTCAAGATCTAACATTTGAAGTCATGCTGTATGACACGAATGGCCAAGAGGTACTACAAGCTCCGCTGCAAACAAATTTAAGTGTGAGCGATCAACGTACAGTCTCCTTGCGTACACACATTAAAAGCCCTGAAAAATGGAGCGCAGAAAGTCCTAATTTGTATACGCTTGTACTCAGCTTAAAGAATTCTGCTGGTTCTATTATTGAAACAGAAAGCTGTAAAGTCGGCTTCCGTACATTTGAACTAAAGAACGGTCTTATGACAATCAACGGCAAGCGTATTGTACTTCGAGGAGTGAATCGCCACGAATTTGATTCAGTAAAAGGCCGGGCAGGCATTACGCGCGAAGATATGCTTCACGACATTTTGCTGATGAAACAGCATAATATTAACGCGGTGCGTACATCCCATTATCCTAACGATTCAGTATGGTATGAACTATGTAATGAATACGGACTGTACGTTATTGATGAAACCAATTTAGAAACGCACGGAACGTGGACTTATTTACAAGAAGGTGAACAAAAAGCCGTTCCAGGAAGCAAGCCAGAATGGAAAGAAAACGTATTAGATCGCTGTCGTTCCATGTACGAACGTGACAAAAACCACCCTTCTATCATTATTTGGTCGCTTGGAAACGAATCATTTGGCGGAGAAAACTTTCAGCATATGTATACCTTTTTTAAAGAAAAAGATTCCACGAGACTTGTTCATTACGAAGGAATCTTCCATCATCGGGACTATGATGCTTCAGATATAGAAAGTACGATGTACGTTAAGCCAGCAGATGTAGAGCGCTATGCACTAATGAATCCGAAAAAACCTTACATTTTGTGCGAATACAGCCATGCAATGGGTAATTCTTGCGGAAATCTGTACAAATACTGGGAGCTGTTTGATCAATATCCAATCTTGCAAGGCGGTTTTATATGGGATTGGAAAGATCAAGCTCTTCAAACAACCGCTGAAGACGGTACTTCTTACTTAGCTTACGGCGGAGATTTTGGTGATGCGCCAAACGATGGCAACTTCTGCGGAAACGGCTTAATCTTTGCTGATGGGACAGCTAGCCCAAAAATTGCAGAAGTAAAAAAATGCTATCAGCCCGTAAAGTGGACAGCAGTCGACGCTGCAAAAGGAAAATTTACCGTTCAAAACAAACACCTGTTTACAAACTTGAACGTCTATGATTTTGTTTGGACTGTTGAAAAAAACGGTGAACTCGTTGAAAAACATGCGTCTCTTTTAAATGTAGATCCTGATAGTCCAGAAGAACTGACGCTTTCTTATCCTCTTTATGAGCAAGAAAATGAAACTGATGAATTTGTTTTAACTCTTTCTCTCAAATTGTCCAAAGATACAGCTTGGGCTTCAGCTGGATATGAAGTGGCGTACGAACAGTTTGTACTGCCTGCTAAAACCGCTGTACCTTCAGTAAAAGCTGCTCATCCTTCTTTAACTGTTGACCAAAATGAACAAACGCTTACGGTTACTGGAACTAACTTCACGGCTATTTTTGATAAGCGAAAAGGACAGTTTATTTCTTACAACTATGAGCGCACCGAGCTGCTTGCATCAGGTTTCCGTCCGAATTTTTGGCGCGCAGTAACCGATAATGACCTAGGAAATAAACTGCATGAAAGATGTCAACCGTGGCGTCAAGCAAGCTTAGAACAGCACGTGAAAAAAGTAACCGTTCAGCCGCAAATTAACTTTGTTATCATTTCGGTTGAACTAGCTTTAGATAACTCCCTTGCTTCTTGCTATGTAACGTATACGCTATATAACGATGGTGAAATGAAAATTGAACAATCCTTAGCATCTTCTGAGACAATGCCTGAAATTCCTGAAATCGGCATGCTGTTTACGATGAATGCGACTTTTGATTCTTTAACGTGGTACGGAAGAGGCCCTCATGAAAATTATTGGGACCGTAAAACTGGTGCTAAGCTTGCCCTTCATAAAGGCAGTGTAAAAGAGCAAGTCACACCGTATTTACGCCCTCAAGAATGCGGAAATAAAACGGACGTTCGATGGGCAACTATTACAAACGATCAAGGACGCGGTTTTTTACTAAAAGGTTTGCCAACAGTCGAGCTGAATGCTTTACCTTACTCACCTTTTGAACTGGAGGCTTACGATCATTTTTACAAATTGCCGTCAAGCGATTCAGTAACCGTACGGGTTAACTACAAGCAAATGGGCGTTGGCGGAGACGACAGCTGGGGAGCTAAAACACATCCTGATTACACACTATATGCTAACCGCTCGTATACAAACACGTTTACGCTAAAACCTCTATAAAAATAAAAAGGGCTTTCATTTGAAAGTCCTTTTTACTTATGATGTTACCTCTGGCTTTCGCTGAGAAAGTAAAAATACCGTAGCGATAATAAGAATCGTACCTAACCACTCCGTCCACCCAAACGTCACATGAAGCCATAGAACAGAGAGTGCCGCTGCTGATAAAGGCTCTGCTGAAGCAAGAACAATGGCTTCAGAAGCGCTAATATGCTTCAAACTTTCCAAATAGCAATAAAATGCAATAAGCGTTCCGAAGATGATTACAAATAACACCGCACACAGCGACAATAGCGACCACTCACCGGCTATATGCCACGGCGGGTGAATAAATGAAAAACTTACTCCGCCTATCACCATTCCCCAGCCTACTACTTCAATTGAGCTCCATTTCGTCAGAAGACGTTTAGGCTGAAGCGTATAAAAAGCAGACGTCACAGCTGCCCCAATCCCCCAAAACAACGCCCATCCTGTAATAGACAGCTCGTTAAAATTTCCGCTTGTTGCAAGAAAAAATGTTCCCGTTATGACGAGCGCAACAGAAATCATTTCTACTTTCACCGGCCATTTTCTTGCTTGCACGGCTAAATAGCCAATAATAAATATTGGCGACGTATATTGAAGCACTGTAGCTGTAGCAGCGTTTCCTCCTTCAATAGCTGCAAAATATGTATACTGCACGCCGAGCATACCGATTACACCAAACAAAAGCAGCGAAGTCCTCTCTTCTTTTGTTTTCCAAATTGCAAAAATATTGCGCTGCTTAGAGGCTATTGCCAAAAGCAGCAATCCGGATACTAACATACGAACGACGACCAGCCACTCTGCGTTAAAACTTTTATGCTGAAATAAATATTGAGCCACCGTGCCAGATATTCCCCACATTGTGGCACCAATGATTACAAGCAGCAGCCCCCATGCTCTTCTAGATGACGTTTGAACTCCTTCCACTTACCATTCCTTCTCTCTTTTTCATATATATTTAACTTACCTCGCTCCTCTTTAACGGTCAATAGCAAAAAAAGTCGAAGCAATATGCTTCGACTTTTTTAAATGCTTTTATGAAGTAATTTCTTCAGTAAAGGAAATAACACATCGGGAAGTTCTTCGATGTTTGGTACTAGAATACTATATTTCCCGTACATATTTTGAATGGTTTTCTTTTGTCCTTCATCAATTTCCCCGTTGGATAAAAAGACGTTGATGACTTCAATTCCGTGCTTGCGTGCTTCTAATACCGCTTCGTGCGTATCTACAATACCATTTTGTTCATATCCCATAGCGGCTGGTTCACCGTCTGAAAACACAAGTAAAAACTTCTGCTGTTCAGAACGCTGAAGCAAGCGGCGTGTCATATGGCGAATGGCAAATCCATCACGGTTGTCTTCCTCGGGCTCAAGCTGCATAATTTCAGGACCGCTTTTACGCTTTAACGATGCTTGAAAGTCCATAACCGTCTGCAGGTAGTTAGGCTGGCTCGTTTCGGTGGCATCATTTGTATCTTCCCAAAACCCTACAATTTGATGAGGCACCATAACGGATTTTAGCGCTTCATGAAATAGCGTAATTCCAAGCTTCGTTTCATCCATTTTATCGTACATCGACGCAGAACAGTCAACTAAAAGAGAAAAGACGGCATCAATTTGCGCAGAATCTTCGTCTTTTTTATAAAATAGACGAGGATTGTCATCTGTCCATAGTTTTAGAAGCTTTTTATTTAATCGGCCAAAGTGCAGCTCGCTTCTAGGCAGCGTTTTTTTGTGTTCAAGCGTTTTTTCAATCATTTGCTTTAATTTCTTTTGATACGATGCAATGATTTTTTTATTCTCGTCATACTGAACAACGTGATCATCGTTCGGAAGTTTAGAATCTACAAAAACGGCATAGGCATGCTTATTTTCTTTCCCATACTCATAATCCGCTTCTCCGTCTTTTTCCGGATGCGTTTGCTCCATGGCTTCCATTTGAGAATAATCGTTGCGCGATGTCTTTTGAGAAGACCCTTGCACCATGCCCATTGCTTGATCTCCATCGTCGCCTTCACGAACACCATCGCCTAGCATGTCTGTTTTTGAGCCTTGATCCATATCAAACTGTAGAAAACTTTGCGTCGCTTCGCTTGTCTCTCGATGCCACATTTCCATTTTCTCTTCGTGAATGTCTTCATCTCCGTCTTTTTCATGCTCTAAAATATCATCGTTCACTAATGAATCTTTGCGTTTTAAATCTTCAAATGTTAACCCTTCTTCTAACTGATCATACTGTAGTTCAGCCAAGAAGAAATAAGTATTAAGCATATCTTTTTCGATAATATCATCAAAAACATCTACGAGTTCAAGGCAGATGCGCGATACATCTTTTGTTGTTTTAGCTTCATATACATTTGTTAGCTGTCTGCGAATAAAAGGCATCGCTAAGTTAATCGATTCACTCATTGAAGGAATTTCTTCAAACGGATTTTCAGCCGTCAATAGCAAGTAGATGCCGTTAAAAAGTGCATCCGTGTACACGCTTTTTGTTAAATTTGCGCTCATTTGTGTAGCAAAATATTTTCTATAGAGCTGTCTTCTGACGGCGAAGGCTTTTTTCGTTCCAGGACGTTCGCGTTTGCAAACTTCTTCTAAACGAATATCTTCAAACAGCATAAACAGCTGCTTAGCTAAGCTAGGTACCGAGGTTTTATTTATTTTCTTTAAATATGCATTAATTTCTTTGAAGTTTGAATGCCTATAGCTTCCAATACTTCTTAAAAACACATCACTTTTTAAGCCATACACTTTGTCTTCTTCTGGGCGGTTATCCCAAAAGTGACTGAGATAAATAATGCCGTGTACAGGATCATAATAAGAAGAAACGCGATACTCTACTTCAATTTCATCATTTTTTGTTAATGTTTTCGTTAAATCCGCCAGCTCCATATAGAGAAAAGAATCTACATTTTTGTCGTTAAATTTAATAAATCGCATAGCGCCACTCCTTACTCAAATAATGTTTCAGCAATATTTTGAATGGCGGCTTTTTCCCTTTCATCTTCTAGCTTTTCAATAATACCGCGTTTAATCGCGCGAAGAGGCGGCATATAAAGAGCTAAATCACACGTATCGATAAGCGCACGAATAGACGCAGCTTCTTCTGATACATGGCCGCTTTGAACTTGAGTAATTAAATCCGCAGAGAGCGTGACAAATTTATCAATTAATTTTTCGTCTTTTAACTGAGACTGAGACATCAGAACTTGCTTTAAGCTGCCTCCTTGAATATATGGCACTTCAATAACAACAAAACGATTTTTTAACGCTTCGTTTAATGGAACAGTCCCAACATACCCTTCGTTAATAGCCGCTACTACGCCGAACGTTTGCTGACCGCGTACTACTTCTCCAGTGAATGGGTTCGTAATCATTTTTCGGTAATCAAGAACCCCGTTTAAAATAGGAAGCGTTTCAGGTTTGGCCATGTTAATTTCATCAATATATAATAAATGGCCTTTTTTCATTGCCTGAATAACAGGTCCTTCCACAAACTCAATACCTGTTTTCCCTTCTTGTTCAGCAATTGTTTTAAAACCAAGCAGCGCTTCTGCATCTAAATCAACCGAGCAGTTAACGCTATGCATCGGCTGAGAAAATAAATGCGACAGCGTTTCAGCAAGCTTTGTTTTACCTGAACCTGTTGGCCCCTTTAAAAGTACATTTTTCCCTAGTGACAA
This sequence comes from Bacillus sp. ILBB4, assembly GCF_035064545.1. Classification (NCBI taxonomy): domain Bacteria; kingdom Bacillati; phylum Bacillota; class Bacilli; order Caryophanales; family Bacillaceae; genus Bacillus; species Bacillus sp. ILBB4. Next base: position 454,016 of record NZ_JAIQVD010000004.1, read on the forward strand.
GGCAATAATGGCATCTTCTAAAATATCTGCTTCTTCTGCTGTATAGCCGCCTTTTCCAATTAATAGCTGATCAGCATCGGACAAATTTTCATATTTACGATTCGCTAAAAGCGAAAGAACCTCTTGCGGTAATGATAATTGTGATAGTTGAATTGACATAACAAAAATCCTTTCTTTCTGCATACTTTCTATAGTTTACTAAAAAACATTGTTCATCTCAAAGAATTGCTTTACCTACGCTTTTTTCTAAGGTTTCCGATAGAAAAATCGCAGCCTTTAAACATATATTCAGTAAAAAAAAGTAGGTTATTCACCTACTTTTTTACGATTTTATAGTTTTTATGATTAACAACTGTTTTCATGGATTCGCCCGTTTCAGCATCTTTCCCAAAATCTACGATAACCGAATTGTCTCGCACTACCATAACAATTCCTTTAAATCCTTTATAGTCGCCTTTTTTTGGCTGAATCGTATCGCCAACTTTAGCTGCTTTGACTTTAGGTGCTTGTTCTTCTGTACCTTGTGTATTTTCTACGTCCATCATGACCCCACCTTTTCCAATTTACCGTGTTTTTTATAAGTGAAAACACAATTTAATTTACTTTTTGTTGAAAATACTTAGTTCATTTTCCCACAAACATCCATGGTTAAACAACATGTGTTTGTCCATTTTTATTTTGCAAACAAACGCTGTATTTTTTATTATGTATGTAGCTGTTTTTTGTAAGAGCACATCCTTGTTCTATCATAACATTTTCTGTTTCCTTCGAACACCAATTACCCTTTAGTTTTTTAAAAAAATGACAAATTACACGGAATTATGTCGAATTTCATATGGTTTTCTTTTTATTATGATAAGCTATATATCGTATTTTAAGCATCTTTTATCTATTACATACGATTTTTAATAAAAAAACCGAAACTTTTATCCACAAATTGCGTTGATTAAATGAAAGGGGGAGAAAATGGCACAACAGCATAACTTTGAACACATTTATAAACAGCACATGCATGATTTGCTGCGCTATCTCCTCTCTCTTACTCGCAGAAAAGAATCAGCGGAAGATTTAATGCAGGAGACCTTTTACCGGGCACTTTTACACTTAGAAACATATAAAGGCGAGGAAGTGAAGCCTTGGCTGTTCAAAATTGCTTATCACGCCTTTATTGACTGGTATCGAAAAGAAAAAAAACGCCCTACTGTCGAAATAGAAGAATGGCACTTTACTCCTCAGCCAAGTGCTGAAGAACAAGTGATGATTCAAAGTGAAATCGACGGCTGGCTTTCTGATGTATCTGCTTTGCCTCCGGCTAAGCAGAATATTGTACTGTTACGAGATTATCACGGCTTCACATATGAAGAGATTGCAGAAATGACTGGCTTTACTCTGTCAAAAGTGAAAATGGACTTGTATCGTGGTCGTCAACAATTGAAAAAAAGAAAGGAAGAGGACGGATGAGCTGTCAAGATATGAAGCATCAATGGGAAAAATATAAAAACGGCACTTTGACAGACAAAGAAGCAGAAACACTTGAAGAACATACGGAAAATTGTGAAGCATGCTCAGCTCATTTGGAGCACTTGCTAACCGAAGATGAACCGTTATCGCCAACTGCATCAGCTACTTCATTAAGTGACGATACGATGTTGGATAATAAAAAAGTTAAAAAGTCCATTTATATCGCCAAATGGAAGCAGCGCCTTTCAAATGTGACAACTGTCATTGGCTCTGTCGTTCTGCTATGGATAATCGGCAGCTTTTTATCTATTGTATATTATCATCAATCAAAAACCGAATACATAAACAGCGTGAATCAAGCGGCTATCGAATCTGCTTTTCCGAACATTCATATACGTGAAACCACTTCTGATACACAGTCCTTTTTCCGCATGCAGTCGCAAATGGAAGCTTATAAGCAAATTGGACGTGAAGAGCAGGCCATTGGGACGTTTACATTTCATCAGCTGTTTGATAAAACAAGCGGTGTAGAAAAAGAATTTCCTGGCGGCAAATACGATCTTAACCTTTCTTTTGTCTATCCTGATCCAAAAAAACTAAAGCTACATACAAAAGAGTATAAGGAATGGACGAATGAAACATGGAAAGCATTAGAAAATCTACCAAAAGGAACGGTAAGCGAAGTGGCTATTTCTTTTGATGATACGTACTCGCTAAAAGAAGTTCAGCAAAAAATGAACGCCATCGACAGCCGTGATTTTTCTACCTCTTGGTACGCGCTTAATACAGGGCACGAACAAAAAACAAGTACAAAAGACGAGCCATTAATTGACTTAACATCAACATTTGGCTTTCCAGAGTTTCTAGACTTACCTTACGAACACAAAGGAAATCAAACCCACTCTACTAGCAAGTCGAACGTTTTAAATATGATGAAACTATTAGCTGATAATGAAGAAACGGTCCAAAAAGTTCGTCAGCTAGACCATTCGGATCTATTGCTAAAGCAGCGATATTCTTATGTAAAAAAACATGGCGTCGGTGTGTACGGCGTTGTGATTACAGGGCCTACAAAAAAGCTTCTGAAATTAAAAAATGATCCGTCGATCACATATGCGTCACTTGGAGATGTAGAGCTATGGAATTGGTTCAGTCGTCCCTCATCAGGTACCTTAATGAATCAGTAGAGGCTGAGACAAAAGTATAGCAATGGAAGAAAAATCCGAACGATGAATCAAGACTCTTGATGGAGAATCAAATTCGTTCGGATTTTTTTATGGATAGGGTGAACGTAGGTTTCATATATGCAGTGATTTCGTTACGTCCCGGCCTCTTTTTTATTCATTCGTTAATTCTTCAAACCTTTTTACCGCTTCGCTTTTATCAAATGAACTAAACCATCGATAGTCTTGGTCATCTAAAATGCGATAGTGCTGACTAATCATATTTTGCTGCAGACGAAAAGAGCCTTCTTTTTGAATTTCTTTCCACCATACTCTTCCTCCGAGCGTTCTATCTTTTGGAGAAGATACGCCGTTATGAGCAATGATTTCTACTACTTCTAAAGGAACATCTCCTAAAACCGATTGAAGGATTTCACTGTCACCAAACAAACCGCATACTGCAACAGTGGTCGTCCACCCTGCTTCCGTGCGCCCTTTTTCAATTTGAACCAATGTTTTTTTGGAAATACCAATGACTTCAGCCATTCTGTCTTGTGAATAGTTTCTTTCTAAACGAATTAATCGTATTTTATCTGATACTGATTTAATTACTTCTTGTTTATTCATTTTCACAGCCCTTTCTTTCTATACACGTACATTTCTTTAGTGTAATATTACACCTAATTAAAGAAGAGTTTCAAGCGTTTCCCTTCGTCACAAGACGGGGAAATATACTGAAATGGTTTTTGTACACTAAAACAAGTAAAAGGAGTTGAGAATATGTATATCATTGGATGGGCTATGCTTGTACTATACGCCTTGCTGCTAGCTCCGGGAGCAAGCGCCGCTAATGATTTGCTGTTTAAAAATCTTATCACAGGAAATTTTCAACAGGTAGATCCGCTCGTGGTTATGGTATTCTCTTTTTTAGGACTTTTCCCAGTATTGTTTATGATAATGATCTGTAAAAAAGATACATACAAACTGCCTGGATGGCCATTTTCTCTTCTATCATTTGCGCTTGGAGCTTTTTCTCTTTTGTTCTATTATCATTGGAAAGGACAAAAAGTTCGAACACGTTCGTGTATTTCTTCACGCTTCATTGCTATCATTTCTTCTCGTCTATGGATTGGACTGTGCTTAGCGCTCACGATTTCAGGTTACGCATACGGACTATCCGTAGGTTCAATAAAAGCTTATGGAGATGCTTTTATGCAGTCACAGCTTGTTTAGCGTGATGACCGCTGATTTTTTTGTTTTAACGTGGCTTTCTTACTCCGTTATGACAAAAGAAAGGATTGCATCCCAGCCTTACCTTCTTTTATGTTTCATTCCAGTTGCGGGCCCTTTTCTTATTTTGTTACTGCTTCCCGGCCAAGATGTTAGAGAAGAAAAACTTTAAATAAAAGTCTTGCGTTCCATTCATTATTCCGTTATAATCATTTCTTGTACGATGAAAGTTGATTAATTAGAAAACATTTATATATCGGCATCTTATTTACATTTGTTATACATACCTGCGCTGTGCGTATACTCATGTTGTCTTAAACCTTTGAGTGTTAAAAGGGAGCTCAAAATTTAGCTGCAGATAGCACGCCCTTCTTGGGACGCTAAACCCGGCTATGAGGGCACCCACCTAGTAGATCTGGGTATTTAAGACACTTAGGGTTACGGCAGTGCGGGCTTATTTTTTAGTTAGCTGTAGCTAGCTTTTTTTATTTTTCATTTTATTAGTTTACATAACTATTTTATTGTTAACTTATATTTTTTTTAGACATGTATGTTTTATTTATCTTCGATTGAGGAACATAAAAAGTAATAAAGGAGATGGATAAAATGAATGAACAAAAAATTGCTAAAAAAGTAAACGAAGTATTAGAAGGAAATCGTGTAGGAACATTAGCCACAGTTGTAAACAACAAACCCCATTCTCGCTATATGACATTCTTTAGCGATGAAGAGGGTATCGCTCTTTACACACCAACAAATATCAATACACATAAGGCAGAAGAAATCGAAGCCAATCCGAACGTGCACGTACTATTGGGCTACAGCGGTGAAGGATATGGCGATCAATACTTAGAATTATCTGGTACAGCTGTTCTTCGTACTGGTGATCAATTAAAAGGGCGTATATGGAACGATCACATGAAAGAATGGTTTGACGGTCCAAATGACCCTGAGTATGTTGTTCTTGAAATTACGCCGAACGAAATTCGCTTCATGAATGAAGGCGAAGAAACTCCTCAAACTGTTCAGCTATAATAAAAAAAGCGCACAGTGTGCGCTTTTTTTATTTTCCTACCGCTTCTTTCAATTGAGCTGCTTTTTCTTTTGGAGACGCTGCTAAGCTAATCGCGGTAATAATAGAAACGCCATCTGCACCTGCTTCTACTACTTGTTTGGCATTTTCAGGCGTGATGCCACCGATTCCTACAATTGGAAAGTCAATATTCTGGTTTCGCACTTCTTCAATTAATTTTGTACCTTGCACTGCTTTTGCGTCTTTTTTTGTAGAAGTAGGAAAAACAGGTCCCATTCCTACATAATCCGCCCCGTCTTTTATCGCTTGCTGCAGCTCTTGTACATTATGAACAGAGACGCCCACAATCCCTTTTCCTATTTTCTCTCGAACAATATGAGCTTTTTCATCTTCTTGTCCAATATGAACGCCATCTGCTTGTAAGCGGATCGCTAAGTCAAGATCATCATTCACAACAAAAGGAACGCTGTGCTGCTGACAAATTTGCTGAAGTTCCTTCGCCAGCTGATATTTCGCTTCTCCTGTTAAGGCACCTTCGCCTTTTTCACGAAATTGAAACACGGTAACGCCGCCTTCAATTGCTTCTTTCAACACTTCTTTCGGATCTTTTTTACAGTTATTGCTGCCCATTATAAAATAAACTTGCAGCAGCTTTTTGATTTCTTCGTTTGTCATTTTCCGGCTCCTTTTAACGTTGATGTACTCTTGCATATGATTCAATATCCTGCCCAGATAAAAGATGAAGCTGGTTTAACAGCTCAATTTGAAAGCTTCCCGGCCCTTCTTCACCTTTTTTCGCTGCGGCGATTTGACCTGCCACTCCGTAAAAACTTAAAGCAGCAACGCTTGCCTCGACATATTCTTTTTCTACAGCAGCGAAAGCTCCTATAATTGATGTCAGCAGACACCCAGTACCCGTCACTTTCGTAAATAACGGGTGACCGTTGTCTACTGTATACGTTGTGTTTCCATCTGTGATTACATCTTGTTTACCCGTGATAACAATCACTGTATCTAATTTGTTCGCTGCTTTCTCAGCAAGTTCAATGACGTCTCCTTGCCCTTCTAATGAATCAACGCCTTTAATGAGCCATGACTCGCCTACTACATTCGCAACTTCAGCAGCGTTACCACGAATAACGGCAATATTTAATTCTTCTACAAGCTGACGTGCTACTTCTGTACGAAACGGTGTCGCTCCGGCTCCTACAGGATCGAAAATAACCGGCACGCCATTTTCATTTGCTGATTTTCCTGCTATTCTCATCGCTTCTACTTCTTGAGCCGTCAGTGTACCCATATTTAAAACAAGCGCTCCGGCGATTCGTGCCATGTCAGCCACTTCTTCCTTCGCATAAGCCATAACAGGTGAAGCTCCTAGTGCAAGCAGTCCATTTGCAGTAAAATTGGTTACCACAACATTCGTAATATTATGAACAAGCGGACTTGTATCTCTTACTTTTTCTAATTGAGCTGAAATTTTACTAATATCCATATTCTCTCACTCTTTTCATTTAGTTTTAACACTGCAAAAAAAAGACAAAAAAGCACCTTGCATGCGCAAAGTGCTTTGGTATGTACTCACATTCCCTGCGCTGGCATTATCCAACAGGTTCAAATGGTCAACAGGCGCCCCTGTACTCTCAGCCTGCCCCGCGCAAGCTCCCATACTATTCTTGTTACGTATAAAGTTTACTATTAACCTTTTTTATTTGCAACCATTTCACTGTTTTGCCGATAAAATAAAGCTTCTCTATAGGCTGAGTGGCGTTGTAAACCTTACACCTTTACTAAAAGAATAATCAAAAGACCTCCAGTAAGCTACTAGAGGTCTTCTATTCCCTAAGAATTCTATCATTTTTCCCTTATGGTTATTTCTCTTGAACCGCTTGATTTCTCACAGCTGTTTTTCTGTCCTTCCCTGCTCTTAAAGATAAAAGAAAACAAAGCAGCAGTACAAGTGCAGCTGATACGTACGGATAATTAATGTTTATATCAAAGAGAAAGCCTGCTACAACTGGTCCAATAATATTCCCAAGACTTGTATAAGCAGAATTTAGTCCGGCTACATACCCTTGGTCGTCTTGTGCCATCATCGACATTTGCGTGCTGATTGCCGGACGTAAAATATCTGTTGCTAAAAAGACGATGAATGTCACAACAATAATAAGCCAGTACGTGTGCACAAACAGCGTAAGTAAAATAAAAAGTCCCGTCATCATCAAGCAAAACGAAATCACTCTTTTTTCACCAAACTTATTTAAAATCCAGCCAAAAATCGTAACCTGCACTACAGCCCCCGCAATAGAGCCAAACGTAATAACAAACGCAATATCTTTTGGCGTAAAGCTAAATTTATGATCAACAAATAGTGAAAAAATCGTTTCATAATTGGATAATCCAAACGATGTCACAAAAACAATAATTAAACTTAGAAAATAAGGTTCTTTATAGGAATTCATAAGCTGCAGTAGCAGCCGATCTTCTTTTGGATTCTCATTGTTTGAAACAGCATGATTTTGTACAGAACGAGACTCTGGCAAAACAAAAAGCGTAATCACTGCAGCCAAGCCTCCTGCTACTGCGGCCATATAAAATGGTACACGCATGCCGTATTCAGCTAAAAAGCCTCCAATACCGGGCCCAATAATAAATCCTGTTGTAATCGCCGCCGTCACATAGCCCATTCCTTTAGCGCGTTCTTTAGCAGACGTCACGTCCGCTGTATAAGCCATAACAGCAGGCATAATAAGCGCGGCCCCGACCCCGCCTAACATTCTCGATACAAATAATAAAAGAGGTGTACTCACTGAACCAAAGAACCATTCAGACAAGGCAAAAACAATCATTCCCGCTACAATAATTTTCTTTCTCCCTAACGAATCTGATAACCGGCCCGCTAAAGGTGAAAACAGAAATTGAGTTAGTGAAAACACCGCTACTAAAAGCCCCATCACGCTGCCGTTGATATGAAGCTCCGTCATATATGTTGGCATAATTGGAATAACGAGACCGATTCCTGTAAAAATAATAAAAATGTTTAGCATGAGCAGCAAAATCGCCGCTCGATTTCTTAACAATAATGACATATAAACCTCCTGATTACAAAAATACTGAACGTTCGGTCTATAAAAATACAAAATAATGAGGGATTACTCATTACCGCAATAAGCATCCCCGATTATTTAAGAAGACCTTGCTATAATTCCGTTTAAAAATACATCGATTGCTGAATGATAAAGCTGCAGGGCATTTTCCGTGTTCATTTTTCGAGACATGCGGCTCATTCCAACAAACAGCCCTTCTAAAATCACTGCAAGCTGTTCTGCATTTTTAGGAGAAAACTCTCCTTCATCAATGCCTTTTTGCAAAAGTTCCCGGTTAAACTCCACGTGTCGTTTCACCATCTCATCAATTCGCTCTTCGATGTCGCTGCCCTTTTCCTCGTTGTTAAAAAACTCATCGGCGGCTTTCGTAAGAGGATGATTCAAATCATCTAAAATGATTTGCTCCGCAATTCCAAAAAGCTTATCTCTTGTTGTTTTGTAAAGAGACTCTCTTTCTTTCCAGTTTCGTTCCCACTCGAGATCCCATTCGTCTATTAAATAGAGAAAAAGCCCTTCTTTACTTTTAAAGTGATAATAAATATTCCCTTTACTGCTTCCCGTAGCTTCTACAATTTCCTCAATAGATGTAGCTTTATAGCCTTTTTGAGAAAACAATGCTTTAGCGGCATCTGCCACTTTTCTTTTGGTTTGTTCACTTTGAAGCTTTTTTTTATTCAAGCTATTTCCACCGCCCCGCACATTTATTATTTATACTGAACATTCGTTTTGTATTATCTGACACCTATACTACATAGGAAAAACCTTTTTGTCTAGTGAAAAAACCTAGTTTATACCTTTTTATATGAATTATGACAAAACAAAAAATAAATAGGTGGAGACATAACTAAATCAACCGCTTGAAGCAACTACATATATGAAACCTACGTTCACCATCACCATGACAAATCCGAACGAGTTGGATTCTTCATCAAGAATCTTGATTCCTCGTTCGGATTTTCCTTCAACTAAAATACTTTTGTCCCATCCTCTTTTAATCATTCAATTTCTTTGTCATAAATACACTGTATGGATCTTCTTTGTAAGTAGAAAACGGTTCGCACTCGTAAAATCCAAAACTGGCGTACAGCTTTCTAGCCGGTTCAAAAGCAGACGCGGATCCTGTTTCTAAGCTTAAGCGTCGGTACCCTCGTTTTTGTGCTTCATTTATTATGTACTGCAGCAGCTTCCTAGCAATTCCTTTTCGCAAATGAGCCGCGGCTGTTCGCATCGATTTAATTTCTCCGTGGTGCTCATCTAACTCTTTTATAGCCCCGCATCCTGCTAGCTGGCTGTCTTCCCACACGCTCCAAAACGTAATATCACGGTGTTTTAAGCTTTCAATATTTAGAGCATGAATACTTTCAGGGGGTGAATGTAAGTTCATTCCTTGAAGGTGAGAACTTACTAGTTCAATAACTTCATTGTTCGTTAAGTGGTCTCTTTTTATTTTAATCATTTTCTCTTCCTTCCTGCTACTAAGGGGTGGTCAACTACAAACCGACTTATGAATAAATTCACTGCCGACCTTTAAAAATCCTTTTATACACTCCCTTCTTTTTCTCCAGTTATTAAAACCGACTTTGCCAAGCAGATATTTCATACATTGTTAAACGGAGGTGAAATTCGTTGAAGAAGGTTTTATTTTGTCTTGTCCCTCTTTTGTTTTTATTATCCGCCTGCTTTAGTGATCCTGTTCAAGATGATTTAATCGACTATAACAACCAAGATTTAAAAAAAGCCGCTCAGCTTGAAAAAGAAGCGATTGACTCATACGATTCTGTTACAGGCGCTAACTACACAAGTGACGCGGTGATGTACGATACAATGACGAGTGAAGTCATTCCTACCTATCGTAAATTTGTTGACGAACTAGAAAGCATCGATGTAGAAACCGACGATCTTCGAAAGGTTCATGAAGGCTATATAAAGGCTGCCAATACCCAGTATAATGCTTTCATTAAAATTGTCAGCGCTTTAGAAAAGCAGGACCGCAACCTTATTGCTGAGGCAAACGCTATGCTTGATGAGGCACGAAAAGGCATACGCGATTACAATGCAGCTATTAAAAAGCTGGCTAAAGAACATGATGTGAAAATTGAAGAACCAAAAACACAGCGAGAAAACAGCCTATAGTTTTGATGCAAAAAGAAGGTCTCTAAAAATAGTAAGAGACCTTTTTTCGTATGCTGTTTCAATTTCTCCACGTTCGTTCGATAAATGAAGAAGAGTATTAGGAAATATTGCTTAACGATGCATAATAAGAGGCAATAATTTCTTCATCTGAATGCGGAATTTCGTTGCCTTTTACAAGCTGAGCGCCGTTAATACAGCCGCTTGTGAGTAAAATAATATCATTCGGCTTTCCTAAAGAAAGCGACTTTAATACTCCTTCTGTTCGAGTAGGGGCACGGTGAATATTACTTGCGCTTGGATTTGAAAAACCCGTCATTACTTGATCTACAATTACGTTCGGATCATGGTGACCTGGATGATCAACAGTTACGACAATTTCATCAGCTTTTCCTTCAATGACACGCGCCATTTTAGGCATTTTATTAAAATCTCGAATGCCAATCCCTGCAATCATGACAATTAGCTGGTTATACTCCATCTTTTTTACTTCTTCTACTAAACGCGTAAGGGCAACAGGCGTATGGGCATAGTCTAAAATCACTTTTTGGTTATTAGGACCTTCTATCACTTGAAAGCGCCCTTCTGGACTTTCCAATTGAGGAAGCACGCTAATAATATCCTCAATGTGGTATTCAAAGTGAAGAGCTGTACCAATGGCCGCTAGCACGTTAGCAATGTTGTAATCGCCATATACAGGCACTGCTACTTTGTATGACTGTCCTTTATACAGTAAATCAAAGAAAGAGCCCCCTTCTTTGACAGTAATATTTTTTGCTTGCAGAGTGGCCTCCGCATTATTTAATAAGCTATACGTGACTTTAGTTCCTTCAAATAGCCTGCTTAAGTCTTTACCCATGTCCTGATCATCTATATTAATAACGGCATGTTTTGCCTGCTGAAATAATTTCATCTTGCACTTTTTATAGTGTTCAAACGTTTTATGATACTCTAGATGCTCTTCTGAAAGATTTGTGTGAATGGCTACATCAAAATAAATATTTTCTACTCGCTGCTGATCAATCGCAATTGAAGATACTTCCATCACTGCCGCTTCGTCGCCTCTTGTATACAAATCATAAAAAATTTTATGCAAGTCTACCGATTCAGGTGTTGTAGGCGTACTTTTTTTATAAACTAACTTCTTCTTTGATGACCAAATGCCGGTCGTGCCAATCAATCCTGTCGGCAATTTTAAAAGGGTTAAAAGCGACCTTACGTAAGCTGCTACGGTTGTTTTACCATTTGTACCTGTAACGCCAATTGTCTCAATTTTTTCATCCGTATAATCAAAATACATTTTAGAAAAAGATGCCATTACTTTGCGAACGTCGTCAACTGCTAAAAACGTACAGTGAGAATACTGAGTGCTCAAAAGACGCAGCTCCTCAATGCTTGTCCCAAAGACTGCTACGGCTCCTCTAGTTATAGCTTCTTTAATATATTGATGTCCATCTTCATTTTCACCTTTTATACTAAAAAATACTGATCCGTCGTGAACCTGCTTTGAGTGATATGTCAGATAGTTGATCGTTTGAGATGCAGGCCCAAAAATATGTTTAATTGATAAGTTCATTAATGTATCAAAGTGGATGTTCATAGCTATTCCTCACAGTGTATAAATTTTATTTTTAATATGTTCTAAAATCCCTTAAATACTCTTTGAAGGATATTTTTTCTTTATTTCCATTTATAAAGAACTTTCTACAATTCAATCTTTTTATTTTGCTTTCACGTGTAGAACGAAAATAAAGAAAAGACGGATCACTATTTTTTAAAACTAAAATTATGTAAAATATGGATGAACTGTGTATATCATACCAGCAGCAAAAGCGAAGTATTGTAGTAAAATATTCCCCCTATACGTGCAAAACGAAACCATTCTTTCAAATAAAATAATTTCATAGAGTAAGTTGAATCATGATAAATACTTGAACGTGGGGTAAGAAAGATTACTGTATTAATCAGTGCCTTCCTTTGCAAAATAACAAAGAAAACATCATAATAAAAGATGCGCATAACAGCGTGAATGACTCTGTTTTGAAAGGATGGGCTACAGCAAATGACGCGTTCTCTTTTAGCGATTGAACCACTTCCTCTTTTATTTTACCAACAGCCTACACTTGAATTAGCTCAGTCGCTGTTAGGATGTCTTCTTGTTCACGAAACGGCGGAAGGAACTGCATCTGGTTTCATTGTAGAAACTGAGGCTTATAAAGGGCCTTTCGACCGAGCAGCTCATAGCTTTAATAACCGGCGCACAAAAAGAACGGAGGTAATGTTCGGTCCTTCTGGTCATGCCTATACGCATACAATGCATACACATTGTTTACTCAATGTTGTAAGCAGCGACATCGATTGTCCAGAAGGCGTCCTCATTCGAGCTATTGAGCCATTTAGCGGAAGAAATTTGATGAAAAATAGACGTCGAGGGATGGAAAATGAAATAAATTGGACAAACGGTCCTGGGAAACTAACAAAAGCACTAGGGGTTTCAATGGATTTGTACGGTCATGATTTAACCAGCCCTCCTCTTTATATTGCTCGTGGCTTCACTCCTTCAGAGATTTCCGCCGGACCTCGCGTTGGCATTGATAATTCTGGTGAAGCGAAGGATTACCCTTGGCGCTTTTGGGTTGCCAATCACCCTTTTGTATCGAAATTCAGGTGAACCAAAGGCGAATTGATTTACTAACGAAAATAAAAGAAGCACCTCTTTTTAGAGATGCTTCTTTTTGCTTACGCCCACCACATTTGTGAGGGAGTTTCTTCAATCAATACACTTTGTAAGTTTGTAACCGCGCGTTTAAATCCTTCTTCAATCGACATGATTGGATCTTCGTGCTCAATGCTGACTACATAATCGTATCCGTATGTGCGAAGTGCACTCATCATATCAGACCACTCTTTTACATCATGTCCGCACCCTACGGATCTAAACGTCCATGCACGCGTTTGGACTTCTCCGTATGGCTGCATATCCGTCAGGCCATACATGTTAATATTATCCTGGTCCAAGTACGTATCCTTTGCATGGAAATGATGGATCGCATTTTCTTTTGCTAAAATTTTAATAGCTCCTACCGGATCAATTCCTTGCCACCATAAATGACTTGGATCAAGGTTAGCGCCAATCGCTGAACTTGTTTTTTCGCGAAGCTTTAGGAGCGTATACGGAGTATGAACTAAAAATCCGCCGTGAAGTTCTAAACCAATTTTCACATTATGCTCCTCGGCTAGTTCTCCAATTTCTTTCCAATAAGGAACAAGCTTATTTTCCCATTGCCAATTCAATACGTCTCCATACTCGTTAGGCCAAGGAGTAACAGGCCAGTTTGGGTACTTGGCTTCTTCGTGATCTCCTGCTGTTCCAGAGAAACAGTTCACCACTGGAACATCTACTAATGATGCTAGTTGGATGGTCTTGCGAAGCGTTACGTCAGATTCTTTTGCAAAACTTGCCTCAGGTGAAATAGGATTGCCGTGGCAGCTAAATGCGCTGATTGTAAGTCCGCGGTCTTTTATCTGCTTCATATAGGCTTCTCTTTTTTCTTTATCTTCAAGCAGCTCATCTAGCGGACAATGGCTGTTTCCCGGATAGCCGCCCGTTCCGATTTCAACAGCATGAAGACCTGCTGCTTTTACTTTATCTAACATCTCTTCAAAAGAAAGATCCGCAAATAAGACCGTGAATACTCCAAGTTTCATTTTAATTTCCCCCTGTGCGATATATTTCGTCAATAATAGCTGAGACTTGAAGCGCTTCTTGTGGCTTTACCACTAATTCAGCATTTCCTTTACACGCTTCAACGAAATTTTTAGCCTGACTTAGGCTGTAATCATCTTCTCCATCTATCCAAGGTGACCTACTGTTCATGAGCATACCGTTTTTAGACGTGTATAGTTCAAACGGAAACACACTTAAACCGCCCTCTACCCCTGATATGCTTACGTGCTCTTCATCATCTTCGATATTAGCTGCCCAAGAAGTTTCTAAAAGAAGCGACGCTCCATTTTCAAATTTAATATAGGCCGTTACATGATCATCCACGCTGAATGTTTCATGATCAAATGCTCCCCATTGATTTAATTGGTTAGGCGTTTTACTCAGGTCATTATATGTACTTCCCAGCACTTCAGTATGCTTTGGGTTTCCCATCAGCCAAAGCGTTAAATCAAGCAAATGGCAGCCGTAATCAATTAAGCTGCCTCCTCCTTGAAGATCTTTGTTCGTAAATACCCCCCAACCGGGAACCTTTCGGCGACGCATTGCTCTGACACGTGCAACTAATGGGCGCCCTACCTCTGTCATCATTTTTTTCGCAGCCTGCGCTTCTTTCATGAATCGGTAATGATACGCAATCGCTAACTGCTTACCTGATTCTCTAGCAGCAGCAAGCATTTCTTCACCTTGCTCTTTAGACATCGCCATTGGCTTTTCACATAGGACGTGAACGCCTGCTTTTAGCGCTTCTACTGCAAACTCGGCGTGAAATTTATTCGGTGTACAAATACATACAGCGTCCACTTCTTTAAACATATCTTTGTAATCAACAAATACGTGAGGGATATTATGCTCATTGGCTACCTCTGTGGCTCTTTCACTATTAATATCGCTAAGCCCCCAAATCACACATTCATCACCCAGTTGTTTGAATGCTGGGATATGCCTACTTACAGCAATCCCTCCTGCTCCGATTATGCCAATTCTCACGTTTTTCACCTCTTACACGCGCGTAATTTGTTTCGTTTGACTTGATTTTAAAGCTGCTAAAATAACAGCAAGTGATTTTAATCCTTCTTCACCAGGAACAGGAGATTCTTTATCTTCTGCAACTGCATCTACAAATTGTTCAATGACGTGAGAATTACTTTGTCCGCCTTCATCGTTCGACTGGATTTTTCCTAACTCATAGTTCACCACTTCACCTGTTGCATATTGGGCAACTAATGAATACGTCGGATCGTCCTCTAAACGAAGAATCCCTTTCTCGCCGTAAACAATCGTGGAGTTGTCTTCTTTTCCATTGTAAGCCCAGCTTGCCGCAAGCGTACCGATAATCCCGCTTTCCGTTTTTAATACGCACACAGCATTGTCGTCTACATTTGCAAAGTCTTTTGCATTGCTTTCTACAAATGCACCGACTTCTACAATTTCTTCATTTAATATGTAGCGGAGCATATCGGTTTTATGAACGCCTAAATCCCCCATAGCACCAATAAACGCTTCGTCTTTTTTAAAGAACCAGCTGTCTTTTCCGTCCACGCTCCAACCTTCAGGACCACCGTGGCCAAAAGCCGTACGGAAACTGTAAATTTTACCGATTTCCCCTTTTCCAATAAGTTCACGAGCTTTTTGATGAGAAGCTACAAAGCGCTGATTATGTCCGATCATTAGTTTTTTACCGTTTGTTTTTGCTGCTTCAATCATTGCTTTCGCTTCTTCTTCTGATGTTGCCATCGGCTTTTCACACAGGACATGAACTCCGCTGTTTAACGCTGCCACCGAAATAGGCGCATGAAGATAATTGGGCGTACATACGCTCACTGCTTCCACTGTACCGCTTGCTAAAAGTTCTTCGTAGTTTGTGTAAGCTTTTACACCGTACTGCTGCGCTACGCTGTTTGCACGTTCTGTGTTTATATCGCAAACGGCTACTAATTCTACTTGTTCATTCATCTTATATTCTGGTAAGTGACGGTGTTGCGCAATGCTTCCGCACCCAATAACGCCAATCTTTACTTTTTCCATCTTTCCTATCCCCTTTGCTTAAGCATTATTAATTAGTTTTTAACAGCGATTGATTCAAGCGGTTGCGCATTGCCGTAAACAGGACGTTTTCTCTCTGCTGGCTTCGCCCATTTAATAGCATTCATAATGACACGCTGAATGTCTTTGTTATGGTATGTTGGATATGTTTCATGTCCAGGTCTGAAATAAAATACTTTTCCGTTTCCGCGTTTGTACGTGCAGCCGCTTCTGAAAATTTCTCCGCCTTCAAACCAGCTCGTGAAAATCAGTTCATCAGGTGCTGGAATATCAAAGTGCTCTCCATACATTTCTTCGCGCTCAAGCTCGATAAATTCACCAATACCTTCCACAATCGGATGACTCGGTTCTACTACCCACAAGCGCTCTTTTTCATCTGCTTCACGCCATTTTAAGTCGCAGCTTGTGCCCATTAACGTTTTAAAAATTTTAGAAAAGTGACCTGAGTGTAAGACAATAAGCCCCATACCGTCTAGCACGCGCTGCTTTACTTTCTCAACGATGTCATCTTTCACTTCGTCATGTGCTAAATGACCCCACCATACTAAAACATCCGTTTGATTTAATACTTCTTCAGTCAACCCGTGTTCTACTTCGTCTAATGTTGCGGTGTGTGTACGAAACCCTCCTTCTTCTAAAAAAGAAGCGATGGCACCGTGAATGCCTTCAGGGTAAATTTCTCTTACAACCGGATTTTTCTGTTCATGACGATTTTCATTCCATACTGTAACATTAATCATTTTCATATCCCCTTTTTTTGTGAATGCTAACTTATATCCCCTTTTTTCATAAATGCTAAACTTTGGTTAACCGGTTAACTTACTCTGATTCACCCGCGCTTAGCAGTCGAATCTCGAATAATAAGTTCAACCGATAATTTCACATGCTGCAGCGTGCTGAAACGGTGTTCAATTGCTTGAATAACAGACGTCGCGGCGACGACTCCTTTGTTAAATACATCTTGACGAATGGTTGTTAGACTTGGAGATGCATAGCTACTAAACGTTATGTCATCGAACCCTACGATTGAGTAGTCCTGCGGAATTTTTTTCCCCTTTTCTTGCAGTGCTTTCATAATTCCAAGCGCCAGCGTATCAGAGGATGCAAAAACCGCCCGAATATTCTTATGATCTTGCAGCAGCTTGTTCCCTAAATTGTAACCGTTATCAAACGAACTTTCGTTCACTTCAAAAACAAACGTCTTTGATGGTGTAATGCCCGCTTCTTTTAATGCTTTCTCGTAGCCTATATACCTCTTTTTATCCACTGGACTATTGACGAGGTGATGAGCAACAAAGGCAATTTCTTTGTGACCCAAATTCACTAAATGTGTTGTAGCTAGATATCCTCCATACTCATCGTCTACAGAAATATGATGATAATCGCGTTCGTACCTTTCGTATGTATCTACTAGCACAATCGGATTCGATAACGCTTTCATTTTCTCATACAATCGATGCGGGAAGGCTCCTAAAAACAGAAGACCATCAATATTTCTCGTTCGAATCCATTTTAGGCAATCAGCTGGGCTACTCGCTCCAGATATGACTAGATCATAACCATGCTTACGGATTACATATTCAATTCCACTAATCATTTCACTGTAATAATGGTTATCTTTAAATATAGTAGAAAGTGAATCATCTGTAAGCGGGAACATAACGCCAATCATATTTGACTTTTGTTTCGAAAGACTAACGGCGGTTAAATTTGGTTCATAGTTTAATTCTTTTACCGCTGTTAAAATTCGCTCTTTTGTTTCATCGGATACTTTGTTAATTCCGTTTAAGACGTAAGATACTGAAGCTGCAGACACACCTGCATGCTTTGCTACATCACGAATCGTTATCTTTTCTCCCATAAAATCTCTCCAGTTAAACGGTTAACTATTTACTCGTTCATTATAATTCACTCCTTTATTATCAGTCAACGTATTTTTCAAATTATCTGTTAACTATTATAATATCTTCCTAGATTGGTATGTTTTAAGCAGTGACAAGATGTATTGACACCTGTTAATCTTTGAAACGTACATATAAAGTTCGGTGCACAGCACGCACCGATCCGTGATAAAAGGGGCGTTCAAAAGGATTTCAGGAGGTACTTACTTTATGTTTAAGAAACTAGCAATTATTGGAGCACTAGCAGTTCCTATGTTCGGCATGAGTCACGGGGCAAATGCCGCTGAAACAACCCATCGCGTAAAAGCCGGAGAGACTCTTTACAAGATTGGCGCTGAATACGGCGTTACGGTTAAACAGTTAAAAGAAGCGAATCACAAATCTACCGACTCTATTAATGCAAATGAAACATTAACAATCCCTAACTCTATTAGCGAAAGTGATAAAGAATTGTTAGCTCGCCTTGTACAAGCTGAAGCAAAAGGCGAACCTTACGCTGGCAAAGTGGCTGTAGCAACAGTCGTTTTAAACCGCGTGGATAGCGATTCTTTCCCAAACTCTATTCATGATGTCATTTATCAAGTTACACAGTTTACACCTGTACAAAACGGTGAAATTAATAAAGCAGCGGATGCTGACGCAAAAAAAGCTGTAAATGAAGCACTAGCTTTTAGAGGTCAAGGAAAAGGTTCGTTATTCTTCTTTAATCCAGATAAAACAAGCGACCAATGGCTTCGTCAAAAACAGGTTACGATTACGATCGGAAATCACGTTTTTGCAAAATAAACAAAAGATTGAGACATAAAAAATTGCTCCAATCTAAAGGCGAACAAATGGCGTAAAGGAGCTCGTATGGATTGCTTGTGACACCGCTGTTGATTTCCGTGCAAGTCTTCGCTTTCCGCGGGCGGCCGGTGAGCCTCCTCGTTGCTTACGCTCCTGTGGGGTCTCACCTGTTCCGCTTTTCCCGCAGGAGTCTTGGTCTTGCGCTCCAATCAACAGCTAGAAACAATTAAATCGATTAAACTTACCTTCACTATCACAATAAAAAGCTCCGAACGATTCATCGTTCGGAGCTTTCTTCAACTAACATATTTTTTGTCTCAGCCTATTTAATATGCAACAAGTAAGCTTAATAGAACAGCTATAATTATAATAGGCAATACGTATTTAACTAGAAAGAACCATGCATTGAATAATTTAGCGCCTTTTGTACTTCCTGAAATAAACTCTTCATACACGGCTTCTTTTTTCATTTTAAATGTCACAAAAATCGCAATGGCTAAACTTCCAAGAGGCAGCATTAAGTTGCTCACAAAAAAGTCAGCTACGTCAAATATACTTCTGCCAAAAAGTGAGACATGTTTTAGTACACCAAACGAAAGCGCTGATGGGATACCTACCACAAACACAAGAATCCCTGATAAAGAAGCGTAGCGAGTTCGTTTTGTCTGATCGTCTTTGGTTAAAGCAGCTACGATAATTTCCAGCAGTGAGAAAGCAGAGGTAAGCGTAGCGAATAGAAATAAAATTAAAAACAGTGCTAAAAAGACAGTACCAAACGGCATTTTCTCAAATACTGTTGGCAAGACCACAAACAAAAGTCCAGGTCCTTCAGTTGGCTTTAATCCAAATGAAAAAACGGCTGGAAAAATAGCCAAGCCCGCCAGCAGCGAAACAAACAAGTTCAAAATAGCAATAGTGCCAGCTGAACGCGTCAAGCTTACTTTTTTCCCTAAATAAGAGCTATATGTCACCATGCAGGATAATCCCACGCAAAGCGAGAAAAACGACTGACCGAGCGCATAGAGAACAGATGACCCTGTAATGGCTGAAAAATCTGGTTTCAAAAAGAACTTTACTCCGTCCATTGCTCCGTCTAATGTTAAAGAACGCACCACGATAATGATAAAACAAATAAATAACAGCGGCATCATGTATTTATTAGCACGCTCTATTCCTTTTTGTACGCCTTTTGAAATAACAAACACTGTAATTAATAAAAACAGCGCCTGTGCACCTAATACTACATAAGGCTGGCTAATGACGGCATTGAACAACGGGCCGTACTCTTTTCCGCTTAGCATACCGGTTACGCTCATAATCGTATATAAAATCACCCAGCCGCCAACGACGCTGTAAAAGGAAAGCAAAACGACACAGCTTAGTACTCCCAGCCTGCCAATCCATACCCAAGCGGATTTTGGAGCAATTGCCTTATAAGCACTAATCGCTTCTTTTCCCGTATGTCTTCCAATGATAAATTCTGCCAACAGAAGCGGCAATCCAATAAAAATCGTAAATAAAATAAACAACGCAAAAAACGCTCCACCGCCACTGGTTCCCGTTACGTATGGAAACTTCCATATCGCTCCTAGACCAATTGCTGCCCCAGCAGATGCTAAAATAAAACCGAGGCGTGAAGACCACTGATTTCCTTTACTCATATAATGTTACTCTCTCCTCTTCTAAACTCAAAACTCACCTGATTAGTACTGTACCATAAATGCAGAAGAAAATCATTCCCGTTTTACTTTTTTCTATAAAACGATATCTATATAGAATAGAAAAATGAAGAAGCAGCTGCTTCTTCATTTTAAGGTTGGTGTTTCTATTCAAAATTTATTCTCTGTACGATGATTCATCTCCCCGGTAGGCTTCTTGATTTGAAATTTCTTCAATATGCATATGCCCTTCTCTCTCTAAACGAAGGACCGTACGCTCTGCATCTTCATAACTCTCGCACGTCACTTGTTTATATTCCATATCATCTTTATCTGTGTAAGCGACTAAATATGTTTCCATTTTAACTCCTCCTAATACAACCTGTATGTAACGTATGTTGCCTTTTTCGTTTATTTCTAAACATATAGGCTCCAAACATAAAGCCTAGCATACTATAATAGCGGAACTTCAATTTAAAAAAGTTGAATTTTTCATTATGCACCGATGCAACATGGAGGTTACACTTATGACATTTATTTTATCATTCGTACCAATTGTTGTTCCTTTTGGTATTTTAATTAGCTTAATTGCTTTTACAGCTGCTTTTTTACAATCAAAAGAGCATCATAAAAAGCTCTAGCTTACAAAAGCTAGAGCTTCTTTTTAAAAACGTCTATAGCGTTTAATCAATCCCACAATAATGGCAATTGCTAATAAAACAACTGAAATGATGACAGTAATGACAATTGGCTGATTTCCACTTTGCTTCACTGCAATGGCAATATAAGCCCAAATAAAAACAAGCGGATAAACAGCGTCTCGGTTTTTTAATGTAAACATAATGCCCAGCGCAGCTCCTACCAGCAGCATAATAATCGTCCATGCTAACTCGCTCAGGCCAAGCAAGTGCTGTATTCCATTTGCTTGAAATACGACAAACACATTGACAATAGTCGCAACAGAAATCCATCCAAGATAAAGCGAAATCGGCAGACGCATAAACCATGTCGTCATCCGAGAATGCTGAATAATGGAATATACAATCATTAATGTGCCTAGAATAAAGAGCATAACTAAAAGAGATAACTTATAGTAATCGTTTTGGAAAATAAAGATCCACGCACTATTTAACAAACAGTTAAGAAAAAACCAAATGCCGATACGTGCATATATTTCCTTTTGATCTTCTCTTGCAAAAAATTGGCGTATAACCCAAATGGTTAATAATAAATAAATAATGCCCCAGATAGCAAAGGCATAACCCGCTGGTGTAAACAACGTAGGAACTTGCGCAGAAGCTTCTCCCGTTGTTTTGCCTCCTATTGGAATGGCATTTGCTAAATAATTCACAAGCAGTGTAATAGCCAAGCCTACTGTATTTAATACAGCATACAAACGAAATTTCGCCATTTTGTTCTCTCCTTTCTTCTATTTATATGGGAGTGTTTCGGAGACGAAAACGGCTCTTCCCTTCATTAATACCTCTTCTTCCCTAAAAATATGCATTTTTAAACAAAAATGATTAAAAATAGCTTTAAGAAATTTCCTCTTTAAGAAAGAAAAGCGGTTAGCACACAATTTCCCATAACGCTTTCTATTTTTCAGAATATATGGTAAGTTAAACATAGATTAATAGGAAGTCCACTAGGGGTGCCCACCGGCTGAGACAAGTTTTCTTGATCCCTTTGAACCTGATCTGGCTCATACCAGCGTAGGAAAGTGGCAATGTTCAGTTTTTTACTGTCCTTTGCCACTCCGTTTATAAACGGAGTGTTTTTTATTTCCTTTATGTGCTTGTTTGTGACTTCCTCATATTAAAGGAGGATTTTGATGTCATTTTCATCTCAATTAAGACAAGAAGCAAACTATATTTACGAAGCCATTTTTAACCATCCTTTTATTAAAGGAATTGCTGAAGGAAACGTGCCAAAAGAAGCGCTTATTCACTACGTTTCTCAAGATTACGAATACTTAACAGCATTTGTTCGCATTTACGGCGCTGCTTTAACGAAATGCCGCACGCGTACCGAAATGGAAGCCTTTAATGCCGGCATTTCTACGGTATTACATAGTGAAGTACACCCTCACAATAATTTTTGTGAAGTAGCAGGCGTACGTTATGAAGACCTTCACACTGAGACGCTTTCACCGACGGCCAGCCACTACATTAACCATATGACAAGCGTTGCGCATACAGGCAGCTTAGCAGAAATCATTGCAGTGCTTCTTCCATGTCCATGGACGTACGTTGAAATTGGGCAGCGCATTACAGAACAAGTAAATCCATCTCCTTCTCATCCTTTTTATGAATGGATTCAGTTTTATAATAATGAAGAAATGAATGGCACAACACAATGGTTTTGTAACAAGCTCGATGAACTCGCCGAACAAGCGACTGAAGAAGAACGTAACCGTATGAAAGATCACTTCATCAAAAGCTGTGAACTCGAGTATTTATTTTGGGAAATGGCATATACCCAAGAAAAATGGCCGCTTTCTCAGCTTTCACTTTCAAAATAACGAAAAAGCCTCCTATCAGGAGGCTCTTTTATTTCAGTAATTTTTTGATCATTTTCAAGCTTTGTTTTTCCGAAGGATAGCGGAATGACAAATCAAACTTGGTTGTTTGAGACAGCATGCTTTTAAAATGAGTAAATGTCTGAAAGCTGTCTTTTCCATGATATTGACCCGTGCCGCTTTCTCCCACTCCGCCAAACGGTAAATATGGCGTAGCGATATGCATAAGCGTATCGTTTATACAGCCTCCTCCAAATGAAAGACGCTCCGTTATGGCGTTTTGCACATCTTCACTTTCTGTAAATAAGTAAAGAGCTAACGGCTTAGCTTTTTCTTGAACTTTATGAATGACTTCGTCTAGTGTTTCATATTCAATCATAGGAAGAATAGGCCCAAAGATTTCTTCATGCATAACATCTGAGGTCCAGCTTACTTCACTTAACACCGTAGGTTCTATTGTTAGCGTGTTTTTATTGTACCCGCCTCCAACTATAGCATTTCCGTCTTTTAAAAACTCAACTAGCCGAGTAAAATGGCGCTCACTGACAATACGGCCATAGCGGTCGCTTTCAAGCGGATTACTACCGTAAAATTGAGAAATCGCTTCGCGAAGTTTCTCTACAAGCTGCGCTTTTACCTTTTTATGCACGAGCAAATAATCAGGAGCAACGCACGTTTGACCTGCATTCATCCCTTTACCAAACATAATTCGCTTCGCTGCAAGATCTAGGTTTGCGTCTTCATGTACAATGCACGGACTTTTTCCGCCTAGCTCAAGCGTGACGGGAATAAGCTGCTTCCCTGCTTCTTGCATAATAATTTTCCCTACATTTACACTTCCCGTAAAGAAAATATAATCAACGGGCTGTTTTAAAAGCAGACTTGTAGTGTCTACAGCCCCTTCAACCACCGTCACAAATGCTGGGTCAAAAGCTTCAGCCAGTAATTCTTGTATAACGCGAGATACGCTAGGCGTTAATTCAGAAGGTTTTATAATCGCCGTGTTTCCAGCGGCAATCGCTCCTACTAAAGGAGACAGTGCTAATTGAAACGGATAGTTCCACGGAGCAATAATTAACGCGACTCCATACGGTTCAGGAACAATTTTCCCTTTAGAGCCCACATGTGTTAAAGCGGTTTTTACTTTTTTAGGCTTCATCCATTTTGCTAAATGTTTAAGCGTAAATCGAATTTCCTCTAGTAAAATCCCAATTTCCGACGTGTAGGCCTCTACTTCAGATTTATTTAAATCTTGTTTTAAAGCATCCATAACTCTCTGCTCGTTTTGTTTGACTGCGTCTCTTAGCTTATTCAGCGCTTGAATACGGCTGTTGATACTCTTTGTCTTTTGCGCATAGAAATACTGCTTTTGTGTAGAGACAATATGTTCAATGACCGTTTCATCTGTGATATAAAATCGCTCGTGGTTCATCTCTTTCATCTCCCTATAAACATTCGGCTTCAACTGTAGCAAGCAAGCTTTTTAATAGCTCAACTGCCTCACTTAAAGCTAGTGAATAATATCTCTGCGTCCCTTTTTGCTCAATTTGCACAAGCTTTTGATCGCGTAAAATTTTTAAATGATGAGAAATTGCCGGTCGTGATAGAGTAGACTCGTTTGCAATTTCATTAACGGTTAAAGGCTCTTTTTCGGCGAGCAGCAAAATAATATCTTGTCTTGCTGAATCACTTAGAGCCTGAAAAACAGGAATGCTGGCACGAAATAACTCGACTGCTTTTTCACTCATATATATTCTCCTTTATTTAATTTCTTGTGTTCTTCGGACAACGGATGTAAGCCACTTTCTTGGCACGAAGCGCGGGATGAACGTAGCAAGACGAAACTGTACTCCTGGTACGATAACCGTCTGCCCTTTCATAAATTTTTCATAGCCAACTTTCGTTACTGTTTCTACATCCATTGCACCGCTTTGAAAAAGCTTGGAGTTGCTTAGCTGGGCTCGGTCGCTAAAACCAGTTTTAGTTGGACCCGGGCATAGAGCACTTACCGTTACATTGGTACCTTTTAATTCATTTTCAAGGGCCTCTGTGAAAGATAACACGTACGCTTTCGTTGCGTAATATACCGTCATAAGCGGACCTGGCATAAATGCAGCAACAGATGCAATGTTTAAAATTTTTCCGCGATTTCTTTTGACCATATCCGGTAAAAATAATTTTGTTAAATGAGTTAATGCTCGAATATTTAAATCAATCATGTTTAACTCTTCATCTAAAGCTGTTTCAATAAATTTGCCGTATAGTCCAAAACCAGCATTGTTCACTAAATAATCAACGTGCATTTTTTTATTTTTAAGTTCTTCATATAATGACTGTATCTCTTCTTCTCTTGATAAATCCTTAACAACCGTTATCACTTCAATATTATAAGTAGATTTTAAATTCTCTCCAATCGCTGTTAGTTTATCAGCGCTTCTGGCAACTAAAATTACAGGATGCCCATCCTTTGCGAATTGATAAGCTAACTCTTTACCTATTCCTCCCGACGCACCGGTGATGAGCGCATAATACTGTGACATAGTGTTCACTCCTTATGTTTATATGTTCAAGAACTTAAACATTTAAACTTATCTTATAGGATTCATTTTTTCCCGTCAACTGTTTTCTATACTCTCCTTTTCTTTTATGTTTTCCATTTTTGCCATTTGCGCATTTCTGTACATTTTTTTACAAAATATGCGTTTTCTTTACATAGAAGGCTAATGTCGTCTAGTTTTGACAACCTTTGTCACCTAGCAGGAAAACAAGTGAAGATATGGTGAATACAACATACAACAAATAATCCATTACATAGTTGGATGAAAATAGATAAGGGAGGAAATGAAAAATGATGGAGACATATACAATTAAAAAAGTAAGTGATCAATTAGAGGTAGAAAAGAAAACGCTAAAACAATGGGAAAAATTATTGGGCAGCTATTTAACAATTGAACGAGTAGATGGGGCTCGTATCTATACAGAGGAACAAATTGAATTATTTAATGATATTAAACAGCTGTTTGATGAACAATGTACGTTAGATGAAGTCAAAGAATATGTTCAGCTGCTGATAAAGGAACAAGAAGAACAGGAGCATTTAGTGATGGAATCAGAGGCAGCGGTTTCAAAAGAAGAGGAACCAGCAAAGTTGAAAACTTCTAAAAAAGAAAACGTCATTGATTTTCAAGAACATTCCAACAAACAAATAAAGCAAGAAAAGAAAAAAGCTGCTGAAAAGCAGGAAAGCATTTCAGAAAATAAGCAAGAGAAGACCCCTCCTATACCTGAAGCACGATTAGCTACTGAAGAAGAAAAGCAGGCTATTTCTGCTTCTATTGAAGAGCCAAAACCAAACGACCTTGTTGTGAATGAAAAAGAACTGCTTCAAGGGGAATTAGTAGAAGCTGTTCGCCGCTATGAAGATGTGTTTGAGGTACTTGATACATTTAAAGCTGATTTGTTAAAAGAAATGCGAGAAGGTATGCGAAATGAAGTTCGCGAAGAAATTGTCGGAGAAGTAAAAAGAGAGCTTGAAAAAAGTGCTACCCAAACTGTAGAAATGGTGGAGTCGGTCGGGGCATACATTTCTGAGTCTTCAGAACGCAGCGCAAGAGATGTAGAAAATATGTCTAAAAAAATTATCCGTTCTAACGAAAAATCGTTTGATGAAGTCACTTCTTTGATTGAAGATTATTCAACAATCGCTGAAGAGAAAACCGAGGATATGCGCCTGTTCATGAAAGATGTCATGGAGAATGCGGATGAATCCTCTAAAGAAATGCAGTATTTATTAGACCGATTCTCAAGCAACTCCACCGTTGCGATGAATCAAGTAAAATTTATGGTTGAAAAATTAAATAATTCTTCAACTAATACGACAGAAGAGCTTCGTGATTTAATTGATTCAATGAATGAGGAACGAGTCTATTATTTAAAAGAAATGGAGAAAGAACGTAAGCTTCATCGTCAAAGTGTAGCTGAACGCGAAGAGATGTTTAGTGATTTTGTCCAAACCTTTAGACAAACCGCCGCTGCTGATATGAAGCGAAAACGGAAGTGGTGGAAGCTGTTTCTCTCCTGAAAACACCGGCCCTATGGTAATGGGGCCGGTGTTTTTAATGGTATGAACAATAGTAGTTTGTATGTAAGAAATGTTAAGGTAACGTATGGCGGTGAGACGTTATACTTTGAAACACATGATAGCCGCTTACCGATACGCCTATAGTTCCCGCTCCTGGAAACACTGTATCTCCGCATAACCACAGTCCTTGTAAGCCAGATCGATGCGAAATGCTGTTGAACAAGGCATGATCTAACGTTTGCGGAAAGCCTCCCACTCCGCCGTTTGGGCGAGAAGTGAACCTTTCCCATGCTTTAGGAGCTCCCGAAATTTGATGCTCTGCTTTTTCAATGCTAGGAATAATGGTTTTAATGCCTGCTACCATTTTTTTCTCAAGAACTTGTTTTTGAAGGTCATAGGCTTCTTTGTTACTCCACTTGCTAAGATCAATGTGAGTAGATGCTGTAATTGTACGCTTGCCTTCAGGCGCTCGAAAACGATCATCAGGATGAGAGACTGAGATAAATAAATGATTTCCTTCTGTCATTTCCCCTTGTTCGGATTGAAGTACTTGCTGAAACAACTCTACCTTTTGCGGCAGATCTCTTTCATCAATGGCAAAATACATCGAAAACGTTCCCCACTGCGGAAGCTCGCTTTTTTCTTTTGCCCGCTTATGAATATGTTGGTAATCTTCATCATGCAGCAAAGACTTTAAGCTTTGAACCGGGGCGTTGCATACAACGTCTGATGCACGGTAACGGTTACCTCTATGATCATGCACGATCCACCCGTCATTATCACGCTCTATCTTTACTACTTTCCTTCCTAGAGTCGTTTTTCCTCCGTTGGCTTTAATCGATTTTTGCAGCGCTTCTGCGACTTTGTATAAGCCGCCATTCACATAAAAAGCTCCTTCGTGATAAATATCCAACGCTAAACATCCAATAAGCATTGAACAGTTCTCACTCGTTGTCTGCATGCTGTCTATTAATTGACCATCAACAAAATGAAGAAAGTCCGCTTCGTCTAACAAGCTGTGTTTTTTTAGTAAATAACTAAACGATTGATGAAAATAAGGCAACAGCTTCAAAGAACCAAAATTCAACGAACTTACCAGTCTGCTCCACTCACCGACTGTCAGAGGAGGAAGAACCGGCAGAGATTGCATAAGCTTGCGAATTTCTTTTGCAATTCTAAAAACATTTTCATAAAAGCTCCTAATATTTTTTGCTTTATGAGGAAATTGTTTTTGAAGATAGGAAATATGCTGATACCGGTCTTGATAATAAATCAGTGTACGATGAGGAAGATGAACTTTCATGATTTTCTCAAGAGAAACCTTTTCAATTTCTAGGCCAAGGTACATGCCGATTCGCTCATGTATCCCTCCGTGCTCAAATCCCATTCCAAGCGTCGCTCCAACAGGAAACGTATACAAATGGCGCTGAAATTCCCCTGCACAGCCTCCCCATTCTCGAGAAGCTTCTAAAACCGTCACTTCATAGTCATGTTTAGCTAAAAGCGCTCCCGCTGTTAACCCACCTACTCCTCCGCCTATTACGACAACTTGCTTATGCATGTTTTCACCTTCTTTGCTCTTTCTTCTATTGTGCAAAAAAAAGAAGCTCACCGCAATTTAGAAGCGGCTCGTTACTGAAATAAAAAAGCCGTGAATGATTTCACAGCTTTTTGGCTTATTTTGTAATCACTCCACAAACAATCCGATCTCCTGAGTTTCCTGAAGGATCCGTTGTGTAATCGTCGACTTTATCATGTATCACTAATGCCGATCCATCCATATCCAAAAGAGAATTCGGCTTTCCTTCTTGCATCGTGACAAGAGAAGCAAAAATTTCTGTATCTACTTTGCCATTTGGAGCAACTTCTAGATTGGGCAAATCACCTGCATGCGGGCCTTTTGTATTTTTAAAACCGTGTTCACGTTTAAAAGGATTAAAATGGGCACCCGCTGTTTTAAAATCCGGCACCTCACATTTTCCTATTTCATGAATATGAAATCCATGTCTTCCCGGTGAAAGACCTTGAGCAGTTAATTTAATTTGCACGCCGTTCTTTGCTTCTGACAGGGTAGCCTCTCCTACTTTTTTGCCCGATGTATTCGTTAAATCCACTTTAACAGGTTCTACAGATACTTCGCTTGTTTCTTTCGCTTCCTCTGTTTTCAAGTGGTTTTCATGAGCGTTATTTTGCTCTTTTACCATGCTGCATGCTCCTAACAATAACAGAACAAACACTACACATCCGTTCATTATTAACTTTTGCATCCGTGATTCCTCCTTTTTCTTATTTATCACCATCCTTTCACTATTTTCCTTTTTTTAGACATCAAAAATAAGATTGAGACATACGTTCACCTTACCAATGAAAAAATCCGAACGAGTTGGATTCTTAATGAAGAACCTCAATTCATCGTTCGGATTTTCCTTCAACTAAAATATTTTGCTTTAACGTCTTACTTTTGTTTAAAGTTGTATTCTTTTTCCGTTCCGTTTGAAAAACGAACTTCTAATTCAAACGACTGAAAATCTTTTTTTAGGCTAAACGCATCGATTACTTCCTTTTTTACATCTTCATCGGGGGTGCGCTGATCAAAATTTAACTTTTTAAATTTTGAAGATAATTTATTAAAAGCTTTGTCTCCGTTCAAGTACTCATCGTTAATATTATCATCCACTTTGGCTTCTATCTCATCATTTTCATTTTCGTAGTCGGCTTCATAATCATTGTTGAGCCCCTTATAGTCTACTTCTAAATCAAAATTTGAAAAGTTAAAAGATGTGTTTTCGCTTTGATTATCATAGCTCATCGGCGTTCCGCCATTCGTCACACCTTGTTTATTTTGAGCTTCTTTTGCCGGTGCTGCATCATCATTGTGGCATGCTGAAAGTACGCTAATACCTATAAGGGAAAAGAATATGAAAAAGGGTCGTTTCTTCACTGTATTTCCTCCTTTGACTTCACTCTTCCTTCCCTTTATGTCCACAAATTTGATTTTTATACGCCTTCATTAGAAAACCCCGCTCTCTAAAAAGAAAGCGGGGTTTTTCGTCTTGTTTATTTTATATTCGAATAAGAAATACTGTACATGCTGTTAAAATACGTATTGTAAAGAGCTTGAACAGCACGGTCTAAAGCATCTGCTTTCACACCAAACATCATGCTCACCTCAGAAGAACCTTGGTTGATCATTTCAAGATTCACTTCAGCACGAGCAAAAGCTTCTGTAGCTTTTGCAGCAATTCCTACTGTGCTATTCATTCCTTCTCCTACTACCATAACCATAGCAAGATCACGTTCAATAAAGATTTCATCTACCTCAAGTTCTTTTTCAATTCGAGCAAATACGCGCTTTTCAACATCTGGCGTAAGCTGATGCTCGCGCATGATGACAGAGATATTATCAATTCCTGAAGGGGTATGTTCGTATGAAATACCTTCATCCTCTAAAATTTCAAGCAATCTTCTGCCAAAACCAATTTCACGGTTTAATAAGTATTTGCTCACGTGGATATTGCAAAAACCTTTGTCCCCAGCGATTCCGACCACCGGCGTATCTCCGTGAGGACGCTCAGCTACAATGAATGTCCCCTTTGCTTCAGGATTATTTGTATTCTTTACACATACAGGAATGCCTAGTTTATAAACCGGCTCCAGCGCTTCATCATGGAAGACAGAAAAACCTGCATAGGATAGTTCACGCATTTCTCTGTATGTTACTTCTTTCATTTCATGAGGCTTTTCCACAAGTCTTGGATCTACACTATAAATAGCATCTACGTCGGTAAAGTTTTCATACAAATCAGCTTTTACTCCCGCTGCTACAATTGAGCCTGTGATATCTGATCCACCGCGCGAGAACGTAACCATGTTCCCTTCTTCAGAATAGCCAAAGAATCCTGGAATCACCAAAATGCCCGAACGCTCTCTTAGCTGCGGTAATTTTTCATAAGACAGTGGAAGCACTCTTGCTCTTCCGGGTTCATCAGAAACAAAAATACCTGCTTCTTTTGGATTTACATAATGAGCTTCAAAACCTAAATGGTTTAAATAAGAAGCCATTACCTTTGCGTTATTATCTTCTCCACTTGCTTTTAGGCAGTCTAATAAGCGAAATGGATCGTTTTTATGTAAATCAATAAGTGATTGTAAATTCGTAATAATGTCAGTAATAATCGTTTCTGGCATAGACAAGTCCACAACGATTTCACGATAGCGATCAATTACTTGCCCAAACTCGTCTACGTAATCTTCTCCAAGCTGTATTTTGGCAGAAAGTGCGATTAGCAAATCTGTCATTTTTGTATCTTCTCCGTATCGCTTACCCGGAGCTGATACGACTACCAGCTTTCTCTCTTTATCAGACGTTACAATATGCGCAACCTGTTTAAATTTCTCTGCGCTTGCAACTGAACTCCCGCCAAACTTCGCAACCTTCATGTGTGAGACACTTCCTTACTTTGTTTTTAATATTCGATTATTGTACCATATTTTATCAAGTAGAAAAGCTCATCTATCTAACTTTTCTAAAAATTAAAGGAATACTACCGTAATTGTACTCTCATAGAGAACAAATGTCTACCAGAAAAACACAAAAAGACTGATTTTACATCATGTAAAATCAGTCTTTATTTGTTATTCTGCTTTTGGCTTTTTTAATACCCCTACAAGAACCGCCGTTACAATTGCACCAATTAAGATTGCTAGTGCATATAAAAGAGGATTTCCTTGTACAATTCCGATAACGAATACACCGCCGTGTGGTGCTGGTAAACCGATGTGGAACATCATTGTTAAAGCACCTGCTACTGCAGCACCGATAACCGATGCGGGAATAACACGGCCTGGGTCAGCTGCTGCGAATGGAATCGCACCTTCTGTAATAAATGACAGACCCATTACATAACACGTTTTACCTGTTTCGCGCTCTTGGCGAGTAAATTTGTTTTTGAACAAAGTTGTCGCAATAGCCATACCTAATGGTGGAACCATACCGCCTGCCATAATCGCTGCGTGTGGTGCATAGTTTCCAGCATCAATCATTGCAATACCAAATGTAAAGGCTGCTTTATTAATAGGGCCACCCATATCAATTGCCATCATACCGCCTAAGATAATACCTAATAATACTAAGTTACCTGTACCAAATCCACTTAACCAGTGCGTTAATCCTTTGTTAATTGCACTAACTGGCTCGTTTACAACATAAAGCATAATCAATCCTGAGATAAAAATCCCAAATAGCGGATAAAGAAGAACTGGCTTAATTCCATCAAGCGCTTGCGGTAAACCGCTGAATAATTTCTTTAATCCCACTACTACATAACCCGCTAAGAAACCAGCGATTAAACCACCTAAGAAACCGCCTCCGCCAGAAGCTGCTAAAAGACCTGCAACCATACCGGGAGCTAAACCAGGACGATCAGCAATACTCATTGCAATGAACCCTGCTAGTACCGGTACTAGTAAGAAGAATGCATTATCTCCGCCAATTGTTTTTAGCGCCGCTGCGAATGCATTGTACGTTGGATCTTTCGGTTCTGCTGAGTGAATGCCAAACATGAATGAAATAGCAATTAAGATCCCGCCCCCTACAACAAACGGAAGCATCGCTGATACACCGCTCATTAGGTGTTTGTAAAACCCTGTACGCTCTGATCCTTTACTTCCTCCCCCTTCTTTGCTGCCACCGCCGCCGCTGTATATAGGAGCATCTCCTTTTAACGCGCGGTTAATTAATTCTTCAGGCTTGCGAATTCCTTCAGCTACTGGAACTTGAATAACTTTTTTACCTGCAAAACGTTCCATTTCTACTTGCTTGTCCGCTGCAACAATAATAGCGGTAGCGTTTTCAATTTCTTCCTTCGTCAACGCGTTTTTAACACCGCTGGAACCATTTGTTTCAACTTTGAGCGTCACGTTCATATCTTTCGCTTTTGCTTTTAGGCTGTCCGCTGCCATATATGTGTGGGCAATTCCTGTTGGACAAGCCGTTACAGCAAGCACTAATTGATCTGAAGCCGTATCCACTTCTTCTTCCGGCGCTTCATTTTCAGTTTCTTTATCATCAATTGCTTTAATAACTTCATCAATCGATGATGCCGTTAGCAACGTTTTTCGGAACGATTCGTCCATTAATAACGTAGACAAACGAGATAGTGTTTCTAAGTGCGCGTTATTTGCGCCTTCACTCGCTGCAATCATAAAGAATAGATGTGCAGGCTGTCCGTCTAATGATTCATAATCGATACCTTCTGTTGAGCGTCCAAATGCAATGGCCGGCGTTTTTACCGAGCTTGTTTTCGCATGCGGAATGGCGATGCCTTCCCCAATTCCCGTTGTACTTTGAGATTCACGGTTTAAAATTGCTTCTTTATAGCCAGCTCGGTCGCTTAAGCGACCAGCTTCGTCTAATTTTCCAACTAACTCATCAATAACATCAGCTTTTGACGTGCTTTTTAAATCAAGAATGATTGTATCTTTTTTTAATAGTTCTGTAATTCTCATTCTCGGTTCCCCCTACTCTACCTTTGTGATTGACACTTGTTCACGAAGCGTCTTTACATCTTCTGCTGTACATAATTCAAGTGAGAATGCTGTGGCACTTCCTGAAGCAACTCCTGTTTGAAAGGCTTCTAATAAATCCCCTTGCTTTACATAAGAAGCAATAAATCCAGCTACGAGTGAATCGCCAGCTCCAACAGAATTTTTCACTGTTCCTTTAGGGACTGTGGCACTGTAGACACCGCTTTCATTAATAAGAAGTGCTCCATCGCCTGCCATGGATACAACGACGTTTTGCGCTCCTTGTTCCACGAGTTTTTTACCATATACTAGCGCATCTTCTGCACTGTTTACTTCTACATCAAACAATTCTGCAAGTTCATGATGATTCGGTTTGATAAAAAACGGCTTGTGAGACACGACGTCTAGCAAGGTTTTTCCACTTGCATCTACTACAACTTTTACTCCGTTCGCTGCAGCTAGTTCAGTTAATGTTTCATACACGGAACTTGGAAGCGTTTTCGGTATACTCCCTGCTAATACGAAGATATCGCCTTCAGTCATTTGCTTTACTTGAGTCAATAAAGACTGAAGCGCTTCGTCTGTAATAGCAGGTCCTTGACCGTTAATTTCTGTTTCTTTTTCCGTTTTTAACTTTACGTTAATGCGGGTATCTCCATCAACTCTTGTAAAAGCTGTTTCGATATTCTCCGCTTTTAAGTAGTCTTCAATATAGGTTCCTGTAAAGCCGGCTACAAAACCGAGAGCTTTATTATCAACACCTAATCGCTTTAAAACGCGAGAGACGTTAATGCCTTTTCCTCCTGGAAACTTGGCTTCATTCGTTGTGCGGTTAAGCCCGCCTTCTTCGAATGCTGAAACATGTACTACGTAATCAACGGATGGGTTCAACGTACATGTATAAATCATGATTTCACAACCTTTATGTCTGTTTTGTTTGCATACTGTATAAGTACATCGCTAGGTACGTCATTTGTTATAATTTTTGCTTCATGTAAATCGGCTATTTTCGCAAAACTTGTTTCAAAAAACTTAGTAGAATCTGATAAAATATAAGATTCTCTAGACAGCTTCATTGCCGTTTGCTTGATTAATGCTTCTTCTGGATCGGGAGTTGTATATCCATATTGATGATGAATCCCATTCGCTCCCATAAAGCACTTATCAAAACGATATTGCTCAAGACTTAAAAGAGCTCCATTGCCAATTAAAGCGCCCGTTTTATGTTTAACGGATCCTCCAATTAAATAGAGGGTGATACCTTGTTCTAGCATCGGGTTTAAATGCATTAAACCATTTGTCACGACAACTACATCTTTTTGCTTTAAAAAAGGAATCATTTCATACGTTGTAGTTCCTGCATCTAAAAAAATACAGTCACCTTCATTTATAATGGAAGCCGCATACTCTGCAATGTTTCGTTTATCTTGAACATTTTTAGCAGATTTTTCGATAACGCTCAGTTCAATTCGTTTACTGCGAATAAGCGAAGCGCCACCGTGAACACGTTTGAGCATTTGCTCTTCTTCTAGTTGACTTAAGTCTCTTCTAATGGTGGATTCCGAAGCGCCTGTAACTTCGATAAACTCTTGCACTTTTACAAGTTCTTTCTCTTTTAAAAGTTTTAAGATTAGTTGATGTCTCTCCGGCGTTAACATGTTCTAGCTCCTTTTTCAAAAAAGCGTTTTCATTTATTTCATGTACTTACTTTATCACGGTTTACATTCAAAATCAATCATAAAAAATCAAAAACATTCATTTTTTTAATTACAAAATAAAGTTTTTTGAATGAATAATTAGTTTTGCATTTGTTTTAATGATAGTTTATACAAAAGGAAATAAGCTGGTAATTCAAGAATTTGTCTACTTTTCTCATTATATGTAAAGGTTTTCTTCTACCCAATTAGCTATGACTGTTTTTGACTATTTCTTGACCGATTGAATTTTTCTGACTGAATCACGCATAGCTTGTCCTGATTTCATAAAAGCTTACACACCAAAAAAGTTGTCCACCTTTTTGGACAACTCAAAGTGACCCATCATTTAAATAAAAACAGAAGCATATATAATATGGAAGCAAGGGCAGAAGAAATAGCTAAACTTGAGATAAAACGAACGAGTCTTTTTTTAATGAACTGCGTTAATTCGATTTCTCTTACTTGGGTTTTTTCATTTTGCATACAATAATCCCTTCTTTAATTAAAATTTCCTAGTAGCTAGAAGTTACTACTCGCAGAATATGCTTTTATGTATTGTATGCATGCGTTAAAAAAAAGATACAAAACGAACAAAAAAGCTACTCTTAGCTAGAGTAGCTTTCATCTTTCCATACATCTGCTTCAATTACTGCATCCGCTCGAATCGAATATGTATAACAAGGGCCTGTAACCATCAGCGTATTCGACTGCAGCGAGACTTTATCAATCGTCACTCGTTCATACCTTTGAATATGTCCTGCTTCATAGACTTGAAGCGTTACTGGATGATGCTCCGAGTAACTGTTCATAATGACATTTTCAATATGCTCAATCTTTTCTTTTTTCAATCCTAAAGACTGCTTATGCGCCTCGGGACTGTACATTTTCTTCATTTTCTCTAAATGCTCGGGCATTACTAACTTTGCATACTGTTTTAGTTCATCTTGATACACGTTCATTCTCCCCCTTGACTCTTGCTTCTATTGTACCGAACGAACATTCTCATTGCAAAACTTTTTAATCAAAATAAAAGCAAACAATTCATTTTTTCATACTCCATAAAAACTGTCAAAAGATTTTATGTTAATAGCAGAAACTGATTTTTAAAAAAATAATAATATCCCATCTTTAATTCGGTCTCTAGAGTTGGTATAATACATTGTCATGATTGTGTTTTCGGAGTTTTTGATGATTGGAGGTAACGTTCATGATTAATAAAATAAAAGAAATTATCCTCATTATTCTAGGGAGCCTCATTTTTGCACTGGCCATTAATTACTTTGCCATTCCAAATGAATTAGCTGAAGGCGGTGTAACCGGTGTAACAATGATTACCTATTATGTATTAGGCTGGTCTCCCGGTATCACAAACTTTATATTAAACGGTTTGCTGGTACTGATCGGATACAAACTGCTTCACAAACGTGTTATGGCTTACACAATTATATGTATTATTTTCACGTCTCTATTCCTACATATAACTGAAGGACTGGGAAATCCTCTTGACGATACGTTACTGGGGGCTATTTTTGCTGGTATTTTAGCTGGTGTAGGACTTGGACTTGTGTTTAGAGGAGGCGGAACTTCCGGAGGCTCTGCAGTTATTGCCCGTTTAGCTAATCAATATCTAGACTGGAATATTAGCAAAACGATGCTGGCAATTGACTTATTAGTTGTAGCAAGCGCTTATTTTGTTATCGGTGGAGAAAAGACGATGTATACGGTTATTTCTCTTTACATCGGAACAAAGGTGCTTGATTATATCATTGAAGGACTCAACCCTCGCAAAGCAATCACCATTATTTCACACCGTTCAGCTGAAGTAGCCGAACAAGTCAATAAAAAGATGCAGCGCGGAGTCACCGTCTTTTCTGCTCATGGAAGCTATACAAAAGAAGCAAAAGACGTATTGTACGTCGTTGTGAACAAACAAGAACTTCTGGAGTTGAAGCGCATTATTCATAAAGTTGACGAACAGGCTTTTGTGGTCGTCCACGATGTGCGCGACGTCTTTGGAGTAGGTTTTACCATTCCAAAAGCCAGCTGAAAACCCGCTATAAAAAAGCGGGTTTTTTCTATTATATATGTTTGCGCTGAAAATACAGTAAACCTGCTGTTATAAAAAGAAAAAACTTTCTTATAACGACAATAAAAAGCTCTGTAATGAAAAAGAAAAAAGCTAAAAGGCATCGCCTTTTAGCTTTTTTCTTTACACGTCCATTTAATTAACAAGCCGCAGTGCGTTAATCCTCCTCCAAACCCATAGAGAATAAGGAGGTCATTATCCTGTACTTTTCCTGTCATTATTCCTTCGTTTAAAGCAAGCGGAATAGAAGCTGAAGATGTATTTCCGCAGTATTGCACACTCGTTAACGTTTTATCCATTGAAACATCTGTTTTAGCACAAATAGCTTCGATCATTCGAAGGTTTGCACTGTGCGGAATAAACCAATTTACATCAGAAAGAGAAATGGAAGTATCCTTTAATAATGCTTCTACTCCTTTTGGAATCGTTCGTACAGCAAAGCGATATACTTCACGTCCATTTTGAACTAAATTTCCACTCGAGTTAATTTCTTTTCCTGAAAGAGTATTAGATAAATTAGAACGATATAAATTTCCCCCTCCGCTCCCGTCCGTTCCGTAGTGACATCCTAAGAAACTTGGGTTATGCTCGTCGTATTCTACAAGCATCGCTCCTGCTCCGTCACCGAACAGCACGCATGTTGCACGGTCCGTATAATCTGTAATTCTCGACATTACTTCGGCACCAATAACTAAAATCTTTTTATGCAATCCCGACGTCACTAAGCCGTTCGCCGCATGAAGTCCATATGTAAAACCGGCGCATGCGGCACTTAAATCAAATGCAGCAGCTTGATCAATATGAAAGTAATCTTGAACCTGACATGCTACGCTAGGAAAAAAGTGATCAGGCGTTGTTGTCGAAACAATAATTGCATCTACATCTTCTATTTTTACATCATATCGGTTAAGCAAATTTTCAACGGCTTGAATGGCAAGCGTGGACGTGTATTCGCCTTCTCCTGCAATTCGTCGTTCTTTCATTCCCGTACGCTGTACAATCCATTCGTCACTTGTATCAACCATTTCTTTTAAATGGTCATTCGTTAATTTTTGCTTTGGTGTATATATCCCCATTCCCGTGATTCTAGCTTTTGATTGTATCATTTCTCCACCTCAAATCAGTTGATACTTAATTATAACATCTGCCTTTAATATCTGGTACTAATTTATTGTTAGATAAAAAGCGCAAAGGCATACCCTTTACGCTTTTTATCAAATAGAATAATCTTCTGGAATAAATACTTTTAGCTGCTTAGGCTTTACATACACCTGATCTCCGACTTGAAGGCTGAGTGTTTTATAATGCTCTTTGCTTAATTCAGCTTCTAAAAATTCTTCTGCATCTTCTCTTTTTAATTCAATTTGCACGATAGGTCCTATCACATGAATATGGCTAACGGTTGCAGAAACGGCATCTGCGCTTGTGTTTACCTTTTCAAGGTGAATATCATGAGGTCGCACATAACCAACAGCTGCTTCTTCATTTCTTCCGCTAAATTCTGGAACATCCATTTCAAAGCTTCCTTGTTTTAGTCTGCCTTTATGAATGCGGCCCTTGAATAAATTGACGTTCCCTAAAAAATCGTACACAAACAGACTGTTAGGATGATCATATACTTCCTCAGGACTTCCAATCTGCTCAATTTTTCCGTTGTTCATCACAACAATACGATCGGCCACGTCTAAAGCTTCTTCTTGATCATGCGTAA
Source organism: Bacillus sp. ILBB4 (assembly GCF_035064545.1). Lineage (NCBI taxonomy): Bacteria > Bacillati > Bacillota > Bacilli > Caryophanales > Bacillaceae > Bacillus > Bacillus sp. ILBB4. The sequence goes on from NZ_JAIQVD010000004.1 coordinate 492,873, forward strand.
CGAATATACTCGTAATATGAAAGTCATTATGCAATTTACGCAGCCACCTGCGCAAATCTTTGCGAACTTTTGCATCCAAAGCTCCAAAAGGTTCGTCTAATAGCAGTACTTTAGGTTCCACTGCTAACGCTCGAGCAAGCGCCACTCGCTGCCGCTGTCCGCCGGATAATTGAGAGGGATAGCGATTTGCAAGCGGCTCTAGTTTCACAAGCTGCAGCAGCTCGGCTACTTTCTTGTTAATGTCCGCTTTAGAAGGTCTTGTTTTTTTAGGTCGTACTTTTAAACCATACGCAACGTTATCAAATACAGTCATATGTCTGAACAAAGCATAGTGTTGAAAAACAAACCCTACATTCCGCTCCTTTGGATTTACGTGCGTAATTTCCTTTCCATCAAATAAAATAGCTCCTTGATCAAGGTGTTCAAGACCGGCAATGATGCGAAGCAAAGATGTTTTTCCAGAACCGGACGGGCCGAGTAAAGCTACTAATTCACCCGTTTGAATATCAATGTTAATAGAATCCAGCGCTTTAAAATCACCAAAGTTCTTTGATACGTGCTTAATATGGATACTCATCTCATAAGCTCCTTCCTATTTAAATATGCTTGGCTTTCCACTCGATAATGTTTTTCACAATTAAGGTAAAAATAGCTAAAACTGACATTAAAGAAGCTACCGCAAATGCGGCTGCAAATTGATATTCATTGTAGAGAATTTCGATATGAAGAGGCATCGTATTTGTCATTCCTCGAATGTGCCCAGACACAACGGAAACAGCTCCAAACTCCCCAATCGCCCGCGCATTACATAAAATAATGCCATATAATAAGCCCCATTTAATATTAGGTAACGTCACTAGAAAAAAAGTTTTGAAACCGCTGGCTCCTAACGTTAACGATGCTTCTTCTTCTGCTGATCCTTGAGCTTGCATAAGTGGAATTAATTCTTTAGCAACAAACGGCAGCGTTACAAAAAGCGTAGCTAAAATAATACCGGGAATAGCAAATACAATTTTAATATCTTGATTAAACAGCCATTCTCCGAATAACCCTTGTGCACCAAATAATAAAATAAAAACCAATCCAGCAATAACAGGCGAAACGGCAAACGGTAAATCAATAAGCGTAATTAAAAGATTTTTCCCTTTAAAATCAAACTTCGTAATTAACCATGCAGCTACTACGCCAAAAACGGCATTTAAAGGAACGGTAATAAGCACAACGATTAACGTTAGTTTAATAGCAGCCAAAGCATCCGGATTCGTAATCGCAGCTAGATACGTTTCCCACCCTTTTTGAAAAGCTGTCATAAAAATGGTGATGAGCGGAAGCACTAAGAATAGAGCTAAAAAAGCCAGCGCAATAAATGTAAGCAGCCATCGGACGACTTTGGGCTCTTTTAAACTAGAATGATTAAGTTCCACATTCGTTTTTGCATGCTGCATTGGAACATGTCCTGTCAATGCCATCCCTCCTTAACTATGTACAAATTTACGATTTGTCCACCATTGAATAATATTAATAAGTAATAACAGAAAAAATGATACAACGAGCATGACTGATGCAATAGCAGTAGCGCCCGCATAATCGTACTGCTCGAGTTTTGTCATAATAATAAGCGGCGTAATTTCAGTTTTCATCGGCATATTTCCAGCAATAAAAACAACTGACCCGTATTCTCCAAGCGCTCTTGCGAATGAAAGAGAAAAGCCTGTTAAAATAGCAGGCACCAGCTCTGGAAAAATAACTTTTCTGAACGTTTGCATTCGGCTGGCTCCTAAACTAGCAGATGCTTCTTCAATCTCTGCATTAAAGTTTTGCAATACTGGCTGCACCATTCGGACAACAAACGGCAGACCAATAAACGTCAGAGCGATAATAATTCCGATAGGCGTAAATGCGATTTTAAACGTAAATAATTGACCAATCCATCCTTTTGGGACGTAAAGAGTGGTCAAGGCAATGCCGGCAACAGCCGTTGGTAAAGCAAACGGCAAATCTACAAGTCCATCAATAAACCTCTTTCCAGGAAAATGATATCTCACTAATACCCATGCAATAATGGTTCCAAAAATAACATTAATAATGCCTGCTGCAAATGCTGCTCCAAAACTTAATTTATATGATGCTACTACTCTAGAGTCTGTAACAGTTTTAATAAAGTCGCTCCATCCCATAGATGCCGTATTTAAAAAAATCATAGCTAACGGAAAAAGCACAAGGATACTTGCATAAAACATCGTAAAACCTAAAGAAAGCCCAAATCCAGGTAAGATGCTTTTCTTTTTCTTCTGTCGTTGTAACACGCTCACGTCTTACACCTCTCTCTGCTTTCAAGATACATGTACACAGAAGATACGAATTACCATTCGTATCTTCCTCATTTACTTTTTTTAATGCATCATATTACTTTGGCTGATAAATCTGATCGAATGTTCCTCCATCGTTAAAATGAGTTTCTTGAGCTTTTTTCCAGCCGCCAAAATCTTTAATGGTGACTAGGTTAAGAGAAGGAAATTGATCTTTGTGTTTCTCTAATACTTTTTCATTTCGAGGACGATAGTAGTTTTCCGCTGCGATTTCCTGACCTTTTTCTGTATATAGATATTTCAAGTATGCTTTCGCTACCTTTGTTGTGCCTTTCTTTTCAGCTACTTTATCTACTACAGCAACAGGCGGTTCTGCTAAAATACTCAATGACGGTGTTACAATTTCAAATTTATCTTTTCCTAGCTCATTTAACGATAAGTAAGCTTCATTTTCCCATGCAATTAACACGTCTCCAATGCCCCGTTCTACAAACGTAGTTGTCGCTCCGCGTGCGCCTGAGTCTAACACTTCGACATTTCCATAAAGTTTACTCATGAAGTCTTCAATCTTTTTGTTATCTCCGTTATATTTATTCTTCGCGTATGCCCAAGCCGCTAAATAATTCCAGCGTGCGCCTCCAGAAGTTTTTGGATTTGGCGTAATAACGGATGTACCTTTTTTCGTTAAATCATCCCAATCTTTAATTCCCTTTGGATTTCCTTTACGAACTAAAAAAACAATTGTTGATGTGTATGGTGTAGAATTATGAGCCAATTCTTTTTCCCAGTCTTTGTTTAATAATTGGCGAGTTTGAGCTATTTCATCAATATCGTAAGCAAGCGCCAGCGTTACTACATCCGCTTCCAAACCGTCAATAACTGCTCGGCCTTGCTTACCAGAGCCACCGTGTGATTGCTTGATAGTAACGTCTTGCCCTGTTTTATCTTTCCAATAAGATGCAAAGCTCTTATTGAACTCCTGATAAAGCTCACGTGTAGGATCATATGAAACGTTTAAAAGCTCTACTGATTTTTTTGAATCGTTTTTACTCACAGAACTATCTTTCCCTGCTGTTTCAGTAGATTTCCCATTGCCGCAACCTGCTAGCACGACGAGCAATGCTGTTAGCACCATTAAAAACTGAACTGCTTTTTTCTTCATGTTTTACTCCCCTTTTTATAAAAAAATACAAAAAGGCTGCTATCTCTTTGAAAAGAGAAGCAGCCTTCAGTTAGTCTGATCAGCGTATATGCTCTTAAATTATTCTTATTAAATTTATTCGTAAGAATAAAAAGAAGATACTTTCTGAAAAGACAATTTATTCTTGTTTTTATAATAAACACACTTTACCTATTAGTCAACTAGGTTTTTAATCTTTTTTACACTTATTTTAGTTCTTTTTACGTGTTTTCCTTATTTACTGCGTGCCTGATACTCTTTTTCTAAGTCAGAGAGTGTGAGTTCAAAAAGATGATGGTTTTCTTTTTTGTAAATCCCTTTTTTCAGTAACTCTTCAATGAGGTATTGTTTTCTTTGCCGCACCGCTGCTCGTAATAAATTTTCCATCTTTTCTCCTCCTATTATATTAATTTAAGAATAAAAAAAGACTTCTAACACAGGTCAGAAGCCTTCGGTAATCCGGTCAGCACAGGAATGAAACTGTCAGATTTTCATAATTTTAAAAAGTATAAAGCTGCTGCTTTAGCAGCTTTACACTTCTCATCGTCATACTCGTACAACCTATAATTTTAATTCAAAAAATTCTAAATCTTTGACCGGAAAGAAAGTCAATTTTTCTTCGAATACGCACGTTTTCTATATTTAATAAAGTACTTGCTTGCCCCGCCGTCAAGCATTCGCTAGCTAGGCTGGCCCTTCAGTTTCTCTAAATACGTATTTAAATAGGCTTATTTGTGGCTTGCTACTTTGCTTTTAGCTAAAAAGCGGTTTTTTTCCGTGCTGTCCACTTGAGTAATTTGTCCGTCGTGAAGAGTAATTAGTACAGATCCATAGTTGATTTCAGTTAGTAATTTAACAATATAATCTAATTTTTCTTGTGTAATTGAAGCCATTTTACCATTCTCCTATTCATAGATAAATTTATATTTTAGTTGCAGTTGAATAAACAAAGCGAACAACATCTATAAGTACTTGTATAATGTGCAGAAGATAAATACATGGTAATCCTCCCCATATGTTCAGTTGAAGATTGAGATTTTAATGACCACAACCAATGTACAGAAAAGGCCCACACTAGTAGCGAACAAGTATGAGCCTTCGGTTGACCGATCAGCTTCTTTAGCATCCCAATTTTTTCAAAAGATTTATACTATCTATATTATTTACACTTTACCTATATGTCAAGTAGGGATTAAAAAAATAAATAGATATTATTAAATTTTTTTATATCTTTGACCTAATAAAAAAGACTCATCTGTATGAACTTACACAGACGAGTCTTTTTTAGTCCTATTTTTTTGGATAGGCAGGGTTACCGTAAAAATGCTTCCTTGTTCTTTTTTGCTTTCAACACGTATTGCGCCCTCATGCAGCCGAACAATTTTTTTTGTAATGGCTAGACCGAGGCCGCTTCCTTTTAACGTTCTGGATTTATCTACTTTATAAAAGCTTTCAAAAATATATTTTTGATCTTCTTCGGCAATACCAATTCCATTATCCTTTATTTTCACGTCTATCTCTTCGTTTTTTTGATGAATGGATATTTTCACCAATCCATTTTCAGGCGTATATTTAATAGCATTTGTTACTAAATTCAGCCAAACTTGCTCCAACAAATCTTTATCTGCTTCCATTTGAACATTGGATAAATCAAGGTCAATTTCTATGTTCTTTTTTGTCCACTGAGGTTCTAAAGCCATGACCACATGCCTGATTTGTTCATCTAACCGGTATTGCTGCAGCGTTAGCGTTTGATGTTCAGAGTCTAGAGAAGCAAGCTTTAGCAAATTGGAACTAAGCTGAGAAAGTCTTGTACTTTCTTTTTCAATAATCGTTAAATATTGTATCTTTTTATCTTCACTGACGATATCATCTTTAAGTGCCGCTGAAAAACCACGAATAGAGGTCAGCGGTGATTGAATCTCATGCGAAACGCTAGCAATGAACTCTTGCCTCATCGTTTCTATTTTGTTTAATTCTTTAGTCATTTGATTAAAGTTTTTAGTTAACAAACCAATTTCATCATTTGTCGCGTGCTCGACTTGCACATTGTATTCGCCTTGTCCGACAACTTTCATCGCTGTACTGAGACGCTTAATCGGTTTAATAATAATCGTTGAAACATATGCAAATAATACAATACCTACTAATAAAATTGTAATAAGCTGGATATTTTGAACATCTTGAATAACTGAAAATTGCCGCTGTGGATGTGACTGAATAAATAGAGCATACGACCGTCCATTTTCTTTAAAAGGAAGACCCACTACGTTTGGCTGTAGACGATCACCTTTTTCCTCGTTTAAATTAGAATAACGCTTCCCGTCTAATACTTGATCTACTTCTTGCGGTGTAATTGGAATAGGCGGTCCTGGCTGTCCTAATACTTTTTCTTCATGCTGATCATCAATAATAATAAACGAAAAATGAATGAATGATGAATTAGATAAAAACCTTGCAGCTTTGTCGGAGTCTTCTGCTCCGTACAAATCGATAAAATCTTCTCCCATCTTCACCATATCCTGACCTAATCGCATTTCGAGCTTCTGCTTGCTAAGAAATGTCGTGACGACAACGGTAATCACAACGCTCAATAAAATTGTAATGATGAACGACAGAACCAGCTTTACATAAATTGATTTCACGTTAACACCCTTCTGCTCTATAGCCTAGTCCGCGAATTGTTTTGATTTCCATACCGACGTTTTTCATATGATTAAGCCTCTCTCGCAGACGTTTTATGTGAACGTCTACCGTGCGCTCATCGCCTTCATAATCATATCCCCAAATTAATTGAATAAGCTGATCACGAGTAAAAATCTTTCCTGGAGAACTAACTAACGTGAACAGTAATTCAAACTCTTTTAACGGCAGCTGTTCGCTTGTTTCTCCTGCACTCATCTCTAATTTGGTACGGTCTAGTTTTATATTCCCCATATAGATTACATTGTTAGCTTCTACTCGATACCTGCGTAAAAGAGCCTTTACACGAGCAACCATTTCCTGAGGATCAAAAGGTTTCACGACATAGTCGTCTGTTCCGATATCAAATCCTTTTAGCTTATCATGCGATTCGCCTCTAGCTGTTACCATTAAAACCGGTATATCAAAATACTCCTTAATTTCCTTTGTTAGTTCCCATCCGTCTTTAAATGGCATCATGATATCAACGACCGCTAGATCAATTCGAAACTCTTCCATTTTCGCCCACGCTTCTTCACCATCTGCTGCTTTTATAATTTTAAATCCTTGATTTTCTAAATATAATGATATCAGCTCTCGAATATGTTGATCATCATCTGCAACTAATATTTGAATCATACATGTCTCTCCCTATTCCTAAGTTTGTCCAGCTTTTACGCACAGTAAGCTCTCTGTTTATAGTAAACAGAGAGCCACATAAGATCATACAATGATTTTATACTTCAAATATGAACTGAATATGAACAAACTGATTAACTCTTATTAGCTGAAGTTGTTTGCTCGTTCTTTTTCTACAATTCCTTCCAAATACGATAAAAACGTTTGACGTAAATCTTTACGCTTTAACGCCACTTCTACCATTGCTTTCATATAGCCTATCTTATCTCCAATGTCAAAGCGCTGTCCTTCCAGTTCAAGAGCAAACAGCCGCTCTTTTTCACATACTACACGCAGTGCATCTGTTAATTGTAATTCATTTCCTACCCCTCTTTCAATGGTTTTTAGATAAGAAAAAATAGAAGGGTTTAAAATGTAGCGGCCCATAACGGCAATAGTTGACGGAGCTTGTTCTATCGATGGTTTTTCGATCAAGTCACTCACTTCATGAAGGCTGCCGGATTTATTTTTTGGCTGAATGATTCCGTATTTCGATACCTCTTCAACATCCACTTTTTGAACTCCGATAACTGATTGATTAGTCGTTTCATACGCTTGGATCATCTGTTTGAGCGCAGGTTCTTCAGAAGTCATAATATCATCTCCAAGAAGAACGGCAAACGGCTCATCTCCAATAAACTGCTCGGCACAAAGAATAGCATGACCGAGTCCTAACGGCTCTTTTTGACGAATATAGTGAATGCTGGCCATTGATGAGATCGTTTGTACTTCTTTTAACATGTCAAACTTGTGTTTTTCTTCAAGCATTTGCTCTAACTCAATTGATTTATCAAAATGGTCTTCAATTGATTTTTTGTTTCGTCCTGTAATAAAAATAATACTTTCAATGCCTGATTTCACAGCTTCTTCTACAATATATTGTACAGCAGGCTTATCGACAATTGGCAGCATTTCTTTCGGCTGCGCTTTTGTCGCTGGCAAAAATCGAGTTCCTAAACCGCCTACTGGAATAACTGCTTTTTTTATCGTCATATATGAATCCCTCTTTCTTTTTTAGGAGTAAATACAAATAATTTAGTACCAATAAAGTTGATACCGACACTTGCGATTGTAATTAAAAGTTTACTGATTAGCAGCGGTATACCCCATTTATTATATAGAACAGTCAACAGAAATGATGTTAGGGATAAAGTGATCAAATTTACGATCACAAATGAAATCACTTCACGCTTACTGCTTTTTTCTTTTCTCTCAAACGTCCATTTGCGATTCATGACATAACTGTTTAAAATGCCGGCACTGTATGAAATCCACTGCGCTAGTATGTAGTTAACACCGATTGTTGTTAAAAGTGCGTATACTACAAAATCAATCAGTGTATTTACAACTCCTACTAACGCAAATTTAATAAAAGATATCCATTTGTTAGTCACGAAGTGATACTTCCTCGCGTGTTTCAAGCTGATACTTTTCACGGACGATATAGAGTGGACGATTTTTTGTTTCATCGTAGATGCGGCCAATATATTCTCCAATCATCCCAAGAATAATTAAAATGATGCCGCTAAAGAATAGCTGAATGACAATTAATGACGACCACCCGGTGATGGTGCTGTCTGTAAATAACTTCAAATACATCACCACTAAAAGATAAATAAAACCGATACCAGATAGAGTTACACCAGCATAGCTAGCTAGCTTTAGCGGTTTATAGGAAAAAGATGTAATGCCATCCATTGAAAGCTTCAGCATCTTTTTCAAAGGGTATTTCGACTCCCCGGCCAAACGCTCGTCTCGCTCATATTCTACTGCTATTTGCTTAAAGCCAACCCAGCTTACTAATCCGCGAACAAAGCGATTTTTTTCTTGAATGCTATTCATTTGATTGCACACTTTGCGATCTAGCAAACGGAAATCCCCTGTATCAAGCGGAATATCAATATCGGTCATCGCACGTAAGAAGCGATAAAACATAGCAGCCGTTTGTTTTTTAAAGTATGTTTCTCCTTTTCGCTTTGTACGCTTAGCATATACAACGTCAAACCCTTGCTTCCATTTTTCAATCATCTCTAAAATCAATTCGGGCGGATCTTGCAAATCAGCATCAATCACAACGACCGCCTCTCCTCTTGCATAATCCATACCAGCTGTAATAGCAATTTGATGACCAAAGTTACGGGCAAAATCTAATAAAACAACCGCTGGGTCTTGCTCACTGTACTCTTTAATGATTTCTGCTGTTCGATCTTTACTGCCGTCGTTCACGAAAAGAAGCTCGTAAGCTTCTTTCGTTGAACGCATCACTTCTGTGAGACGGCGGTAGGTTTCATGAATCACTTCTTCTTCGTTGTAGACAGGAACAACAATAGAATATTTAACAATGGAACTCATGTTCATGCCCTCCTTATTTAAGCGTTATTTCGTATAGTGTTCCGTTTCCAGATGGCCCTTGCTGAGCACTTGATAAAGTAGACTGCCACTTGGAAGAAGGAATCTCCTTACTATTTTCTTTAATCCACGTGATAACGTCAGATTGACCTCCCTTGCCCATTCCAGACAAGTAGAAATATTTCACTTCACCTTTTTTAATCATGGCTTTTAATTTACTTACCGTTAAAATTGGATCTGAACCGCTAAATCCACCCATTGCCATTACTGGCTTGCCCGTTTTGATAATGTAAGGCGCAGCTGAAGTTGAATCCGTTGTGGCAAATAAATATTTTTCACCTGTATTATTTTTTGTTAAATAGTTTAGTAGCTTTTGGTTTACTTCTACGTTCATCCCTCCACTTTTTCGTTTTGAAGATGATGATTTGCTTGAAAAGCTATTTGGCATTTGACTATTATTGGATGAACCGCCTGGCATTTGCATTTGACCACTGTTTGAAGAACCGCTTGGCGGCTGCATTTGACCATTATTGGACGAACCGCCCGGCATTTGACCGCCGTTCGATGAACCGCTTGGCGACTGCATTTGATTGTTCGATGATGAATTGCCGCTAGAGCTTCCTGGAGGTTGCATGCCGTTAAAGCCAGACTGTTTGCTATTTGTAGCTGTGCTTGGAGGTCCTCCCATACCGCTTGAAGAATCAGGACCTGCTGATGGAAGCATGCTATTTCCACCATAAATAATTGGTGTCATCGCCCAGTACGCCGGCATCGCAAGTAAGACAACCATCGCTGCGGCTCCTAGGTAGTTCGTCAACGAATTTTTACGCTGTTTACGAATAGCTAAAACAAGAGCTAAAATGACGCCCAGTGCTCCTACACCTGCAATTGGCGCTACGCCGATTGAGCTGACATAAGGAGACATAATATATACTTGAAGTGCTGCTGTCGTTAAAATACCACCTGGTAGCAGCCATGATTTCCAGTCATTATGCTGTTTGTACATGCTCCATAAAGCTACTGCTCCCGCTCCGGCAAATGCAGCGATTGGAGGTGCCAGCATAATTAAATAATACTGATGGAAAAATCCTGCGATACTAAAGAAGACAGCTACTGGTAGCAGCCATGCTAACCAAAATAAACTTTCTTTTTGTTTTGCCGTGTAAGGCCCTTTAAATTTTACTCCGGCAAATAAACCCACGATTGAAAAGATTACAAATGGTAATAACCAGCTGATTTGATCTGATAAACCTTTTTGGAATAGTCGGAAGGGACCAGGATTCCCCGTGTTAAACATTCCGTTTTGATTCCCTCCGCCTAGAGCCTGCATCTTTTGAGAAAAGCTGCTCTTTCTTTGATTTGAGCTTTGTGAAGAATCAGCACTTGAGTTACTATTTTGTTTTGTTTCACTGCTTGCTGTTTGCTGCTCAGTTTGAGCAGGCTGTTTATGACTGCTTCCCGTCACGCTTGTATTTCCAGTTAAACGATTGATACCGTTATATCCAAAAGCAAGCTCTAGAACTGAATTTGTTTGGCTGCTTCCCATATAAGGTCGCTTATCAGCAGAAGTTGAATCTACTACAACTGCCCATGAGACAGAAACGGCAAGCATCAGTGCAGTTGCTGTTGTTAAGAAAGCAATTTTCTTTTTCCACGTGATTTTGGTTGCCACTACATAGAAAACATAAAATGCTGGTAAAACCATGTATGCTTGAAGCATTTTCATGTTAAATGCAACACCAATCATCGCAAAAGACGCTAACACCCAGCCAAATTTAACCGTACGCACAGCACGAAACAACATCCATGTTGATAATAATAATGTAAATACAAGCATACTATCGATATTATTTGTTCGGCTTACCGCCGGTACGATTGGCGTCAGGGCCATGGCAAGAGCAGCAAACCTCCCAGCCCATACGCCAAACGTACGTTTTATGAGTACGTATAGTAAAAGGACTGAACCGATGCCCGCTAAGGCTTGCGGTAAAATGACGCTCCACCCGTGAAATCCAAATATTTTGGCGCTAATTGTCTGAATCCAAAACACAACCGGCGGCTTATCAATCGTTACGTAGCCTCCTGGATCAAAAGATGCGTAAAAGAAATTATGAAAACTTTGAAGCATACTTTTGACAGCTGCCGTGTAATAAGCGTTGGCGTATTCATCTGTCCAAATTTTAAATAAGTTCAAAAACGCTGCAATTAAAACGATTGGAACTAAAAATAAGTCTATTCTTTTTTTATTTGAAGTTCGTTCTTCTTTCACTTCACTGTTCATGTGTTTCATTTCACTCCTTCGTAATTTCTGACTTTAGTCTAACAAGCATCTGTGAACTGATTATGAACAGCAAAAATAATTTTTATTTTTTTAAAATCCATTTGACCTCTTACGCTCACCAATGAAATATTTTACAATTAAAGAATCAAGCACATGAAATAGAAAGCGTATTCTTGGAATGCTGCAGCTTCTATGAAACATTATTATCAACACTTCATCCACTTCTTGCTGAGAAAGGAGACAACTTTATGATTCAAGTAAAAGATATATACGGAAATTTACCCACACTAGAAACAGAAAGACTCCGCTTGCGGAAAGTTACCAAAAAAGATGTGCGTGACATGTTTGAATATGCCTCAAATGAAAAGGTAAGCAGATATGTAAATTGGGAAAAGCACCGAAAGCTTCAAGATACAAAAGAGTTTGTTTCCTTCGTTTTAAAACAGTACAGCAACCAATCCATTTCTCCTTGGGCTATGGAAATCAAAGCCTTGAAAAAATGTATTGGCACCATTGACTTTGTCACTTGGAACCCTCCCCATCGCATTGCGGAAATTGGCTATGCGATTTCTGAAGCATATTGGAATAAGGGATTTGTTACGGAAGCAGCTGAAAAAGTAATTGCGTTTGGATTTGAAGAAATGGATTTAGTCCGCATTCAGGCGAGGTGCTTTATTGAAAACGCTGCATCTGAGAAAGTGATGAAAAAAATCGGTATGTCTTATGAAGGAACGATTCGAAAAGCCATGTTTATTAAGGGAGCTCATCAAGACTTAAAGTTATATTCAATCTTGCGAGAAGAATATACACGCAACGCGTAGAAAATGTATAAAATACTTTCCATAACATAGGCTAACTTCAACACTAACTCTTCCTTTTGAGGTGAACAATGTTGGAGCAAGCAATTCAGCATTTAGACTTATCTCCACATGGTTTGTGGTTTCCGATTACCGTTAGTTTATGTTTATTTATTCTTGCCTTTGTTTTATTTAAACGAAAGCTAACTTGGCGAGATTTTTATATCACGTTTAGCGTAGTTGGATTTGTTGGATGGCTTTGTGATGTTATCATCACACGTGTTTTTAACGTGATTGATTTGGGAGATCCAAAAGTTACAGGACTTGGAGATATTCTAAGCTATACATTTATTCCACCTTCCCTTTCCGTTTTATTTTTGACTTACTTAACAGCTAAAAATAAATGGGTTTTATCACTTCTCTTTTGCGCTGGTTCACTACTCATAGAATACGGAATGATTAAAAGTGGCTATATGCATTTAAACGGCTGGTTTTTTATCTATTCAATAGTGGTATACTTACTCGTTTATGCTTTTGTGCTACCATGGCATATCGCATTTATTAAGTAAAAAAGCGGATGTTGATTAACATCCGCTTTTTTACTATACACTTACTTCCTATCCACTGAAATTCGTATTTCACAGCGAGTTTTAAAAGAATTGGAATAGTTACGTGTATAAAATACATTTCTAATTCTGGTGTCCCTGCATGTTCATAGTCTGTCATTTTATGTGACGTGATGACAGGTGCGTGGGTCTATGTTCTTCAGAACGTCTAAATCCAATTTTTAAAAGCGCTGCTTCTAAATTAGCTTCTGTTTTAATTTGATTAAAATTAATTCCTAATTTCACTACCGTTTGGGCAATTTCCGGTCGTATTCCCGTTATAATAGCTTCCACTCCTACCAATTTAAGAGCTTGATGAATTTTGAAAAGATTGTCTGCGACCATTGTATCGATAATTACAACACCTGAAATATCCAAAATAAGATAAGCTAATTGAAGACTTGTCCCTTTTTTCAAGCAGGTCTCCATAATAACCTGCGAGCGATGAGTATCAATTTCCCCAATAATCGGCATAATAGCGATGCCTTTGGTAACGGGTACAAGCGGAACTGAAAGTTCTTCTAATGACGTATAAGCTAAATTCATCATATATCGATTATGCTCATCGTAAATTTGTCCAAAAATACATGTTACCGTATCTAAAAGCGGATCGATTCGCTCACTGACGTGCAGCATAGTAATTGCGGCAAACTGATGCTCCTCTAGTTCTCTTGTAAATACATCCCAAATAACACTGCGATAGATTGGCAAGGTACCTAGCGCTTTTTCTAAAGGAATATTTTTTTCTACCGCATATTTACCGGTAGCAAGCGCCCACTCTTTAACAAGTTTAAGTACAGCCTCTTGCTCTTCAAATAGTACTCTTCCAAAATACTCCATAATGGACACTCGCCACTTCAAAATTTTCTTTTCTTTTAATTCCTCTGTACTTAAAGGATGTGTAGCATCTAAACGTTCTGCTAATTTTTCTGACAAGTTGTATTTATGTTCAATAATCTTTTTTCCTATATACACGAGCTCCTCTTTCATAAAATACGCTCAGCTCCTCTTTTTTGCTATTTTTACTGCGTATATAACCTTGACTAAGCCTTCTTACCCATCCGACAATTGACTAGCCTTCCTAAAAACAACAAAAAAGCGGTTATTTTATGAATTTTCTTTCTTTTTATTATAGTACCAGAAAAAGAGGCGTACAACTTAAAATTTGCTGCGGATAAAACTTATGCTTTCGTATAAAAAAACAATCCTGTTCCAATTGGAACAAGATTGTTTTTTTATATTCACTTTCTTTTACCTCACCTTACACTTGGAATAACCAGACAACAATAGGCCCAAAAACCGAGCCTAGTACAGCGCTTAACGTCATTGATACTGAACTCATCGATACCGTTAATTCACCGTATTCAAATGCTTTAGAAGTTCCTAAGGCATGAGAAGCGCTGCCTAGGGCAATGCCTTTTCCTAAAGAACTCTTAATACGAATCCACTTTAAAAGTAAAGGTCCAAGGATTACTCCCGAAAAACCTGCAATCATAACAAATACTACGGTCATGGATGGAACGCCCCCTAATCCCGTAGCAATTTGAATCGCAACCGGAGTAGTAATGGACTTAGGAATAATGGATAAAATCAGACTTCGATCAATGCCGAATACTTCAGCGAACACAAGTCCGCTAATCATACCTGCAAATAACCCTACAAATACCCCTCCGATAATAGGAACGCTGTATTTCACCAGCATCTCACGCTGTTTATAGAGTGGATACGCTAATGCGACAACGGCTGGTCCTAGAAGTGAATTAATCCATTTGCCTCCAATCATATACTCATCATAGGAAACATGAAAAGTAAGCAAAAGAAGAATAACGAATATGGTTGTAGTTAAAACTGGAATAAGAATTGGATAGGAGAACCGTACATATACTTTTGCCATGACTAGGTACAAAGCAACTGTAGCTACGATTATAAAGACCGCGATAAAGAATTCTTGCACTGTTGTTTCTCCTTTCGTTTGTTCGCTTTCTTTTCTAAAAGTTGGCTGGCAATCCCTGCGGCGGCCATCGTAACAATCGTACTAAGTACAATAATTAAAAACAAAACCGCTCCGCTGCTTGAAAGAAGCGAAGGATAATTCATCACACCCGCCATAGCTGGTATAAATAATAGCGGTAAAAAAGATAACAAGAAACTTGCTCCGTCTTCAATCACTTTGATGGGAACAATTTTGCACATTAAGCAAATAAGCATTAAGATTAAGCCTATAATACTTCCTGGAATAGGCAGGCGCAGCATATGGTGAACAGCTTCGCCAATCATAGAAAAAGCATAAAGAATCGCAATTTGTAGAATAATTCGTATCACTTTCATTATAGGTCACTGTCCTATAGATAAAGAACAGCTGTCCTCCTCTCTTTCTTTTGTCATGTTGTCTAACATTTTACTATATAAACATACTTTACTTTACCTACTTTTACTTGTACTATACAACTATATATACATTTGTATTATACAAGTATATATTTCTTTGTCAATGAATGATTTTGTAAGGAGCGATTATGATGCAAGAAAAGAATTCAATTGAATTGATTGAATATGAACTTACTACCTTTATTAGACGAGCCGTCTATCTTGATAATTCCGAAAATAAAATAGGAAACCTAGAAAGATCAGCGTATTTATTATTACGCCAGTTAGATGAATTTGGACCAGCTCGTGTAAAAGAACTAGCTGAAGCATTTAAACTCGACATTTCAACTCTTTCTAGACAAGCTGCTGCTTTAGAAAATAAACAGCTGATTTCCCGCTCCTCTGATCCTTCGGATGGACGCGTCAGTCTATTTGATATCACAGCACGCGGAAAACGAATGCTGCAAAGTGATAAACAAATGCGCCTTGAACGCTATCATAGTATGTTGAAGAAATGGTCCAGTGAAGAAAAAGAGCTGTTTGGCAAACTATTAATGCGGATGAATGACGCATTTATCGATTAAATAGAAAGCCCTAAAAAATTAGGCTGCTACTGCAAGGTGTTTGTCCCTGTCTCTTTTCCGTTTCTTGCATTTACTGTAAAGAGACTATTGAAAAGGATGTATGATTATGTCTGTTCCGAACAAAAGGAAAGCCATGCCCTGCCTTTTCCCCGGCTATAAATGGTGCGGCCCCGGATGCAGTGGTCCAGGATGCCCAGTAAATGATGTAGACTGCTGCTGTAAATACCACGATTTATGCTATGAAGATTACGGTTCATGCCGCTCATGTGATGAGCAATTTCTTAACTGTCTTTGCTCCAAAGCAAATCCATACAGCTTGAAAGGAAGACAGGCATACGCTATGTATACCTATATGCGACTGAAATTAGCTTTAAAACAATATGACTAAGCATAAAAGAGGTGAATTTAAAAATTCACCTCTTTTTTATACTATTTTATCCGTATGAATCCAAAAGCGCTGAACAACAGCTCCGTTTTCTTCTATATAATCCTCGTCTTGTATACCACCGTTTGCCAAAATAGTTTGACGAGAAGCGATGTTCCAATCATCGCACACTACTAATGCCCGTTGAACTCCTAGCTTTCTGATCTCTTGAAGAGATAACTTTAATAGCAGCTTTGCATACCCTTTTTTTCTTTCGCTTGGCCGAATACCATAACCTATATGCCCTCCGCTATTTCGAAGCAATTCACTTAGTTCATGACGGATATTAACTACGCCTATTACTCTTTCGTTATGCATTAGCCAATAGGTAGAATCGGGTACATATCCTTTTTTTAATCCAATACCTTTTTCTGCATTTATTAACTCTTGAATCATTTCTTCAAAGTGAGTAGGGTCTTTAGCAATTACCCACGGAATCATTTTTTCTCCGCTTGCTTTCCATTCATGATAAAAGCTCATATAAGCCTTTTTATAAGCTGCATCTGGTTTCATTAAAACGGCGGCTTCCACGTACCTTCCTCCCTTTTTATTT
Source organism: Bacillus sp. ILBB4 (assembly GCF_035064545.1). NCBI lineage: Bacteria > Bacillati > Bacillota > Bacilli > Caryophanales > Bacillaceae > Bacillus > Bacillus sp. ILBB4. The sequence continues at coordinate 509,682 of NZ_JAIQVD010000004.1, forward strand.
ATTATGTTTATACTACCGATTTTTCCCAATAAATAAAAGAGGATAATTTACGTGATGTGTAAACTGTCCACTGTTTAAATAAATTCCTTAAAAAACCTTGTTACTTTTGCAAGGGCGTACAGGAAGGTTCGCTTCATGACAGGTTCTTCTTTCCTTTGGACGTCGGGAGATTTAATCCATCGCTTATGGTTGGCAATAAGGATACTTTTATCCATTTTGTTTTCCATCGCCATCGTCAACTTTTTTGCAAATTCTTGACTATCGATAATGACCATTGATTCATTATTCAAAAATGTAGAACGAGAATCTAAATTAAAAGAGCCTACGGCGCTGAGTCTTTGATCATAAATCACAGACTTTGCATGGATCGAATAAGGTCCTTGGTATTCGTAAAGCTTTACACCTGTCTTCATAATCTTATCACGCATACTTATATACCCGGAAAAAGCCAACACATTGGGCGTAGATTTAACTGAATTTGTGAGTAGCGTCCATTGAACAGCTGGATTCTTTTTCATTGCTATATACTTTCTCATCGCATTGGTTGGCACCACATAAGGACTTTGAATAAGAACAGAGCGGTTAGCTCCTTCTGCCAGGTTAATAAACGTTTTCCACATAAAAGGTCTTTTATTAAAGCGTTCAATTGGATTATGAATAAAAGAAACACGCTTTGTAGGAACGGTGGAAGCATTCCAATTAATCTTAGGCGTCGCAAACGTTTCTCCTACTTGCTTAGCTTTATCATATTGCTGCAGCAGCAAAGCTTTCATCCTCTTTCCCTGATCGACCTGGTACTGTGTGAGATGATAAAAAGCTTTTTTAGTGTAAGGATGAGCCCATAATTCATTTATATAATTTTGCATTTGAATGATGACGCTATCTTGTTTATGTTTGCTGTTTGTAATAAAGACATCACGATCATAGACGAATTCTGGAGGAAGCTTTTTAGCCAAATACTTGTCCCCTATATTCCGTCCCCCTATTATGCCTAGCTGTCCGTCTACAATCATTATTTTGTCATGCATACGATTTTGCCACACCCAAGGTTTAAACAATTGAAACGGTTCATAATACTTCACTTCAATATTAGGATGTGAAGCTAATGCGTAGAGCACGCCTCTTCGATTCCCTCGTAAGCCGTTAGCTATCCCATCTAAAAGAACGCGAGTATGGACGCCTCGATCAGCTGCTTTAAAAAGAGCGGCCATAATTAAATCAGTTGACTCTCCTTTTCCTATTGAGTAATATGCAATATCAATCGATTTCTCAGCTTCTTGAATCATTTGAATACGAACTCTTCCTGCCTCATATCCATCTTCGAGAAGTCTCACCCGGTCGGTGGACTCACTGTGACCAAAAAAGCTACCCGGTTTAATTGAGGTCGTTTCCTCTCCTGTTTTTAAAGGTACATAAAAGAGAACCACCGCCGTTATGACCACATACAAAATATATAGAGATAAAATAATAAGTAATCCTTTAAATGCTATTTTTATCATCGCAACTCCAGCTTTTTGTCTTTTTCTGTTATCGTTCACAAATAATGATCATTACATGCAAGGAACTGCTTCCTTAATTGCTTTGCGCGTTGTCTTTTTGACACATTTATTTTTTCTCATTCACTGTTTGTATAGTATGCTAGTACATATCATAGAAAAAAGGATGATGGTGATGGAGGAATATTCTTTTCGTTTTCATATTACAGATTCTTACCCTTTGCACAATGAAAACGATAAAATAGAAGCTGTTGTACGTACCAAAATCAAGCATGCGGACCGAGGATGCTTGTATGAGGGTTATCTTCGTGTTCATATCACTAAAGTCGGGGTATTTCCAGTAGCAAAAGATATTGCTGAAGCGATTAGCGTTCGTTCGCTTCGTCAGCAGTTAGCGGCCGAATTAAAAAGATACGTACGGCCGCACCGCAATTTTTTATAACTTTATCCAAACATTTGTCCAAGTGGACTTTCATCTTCAATAATATCTTGAATAGCATAGATAGAAATGGGAAAGTGAGGAATTCCATATACGTAAGGAGCCAGGTCGTACAGCTGATAAAAGAGCACAAGTGATTTATCGGCGATATAAAAATCTTGATCTGGTTTAATTCCTTTATATTCTCCAAGAACCATAATATCGCGCTCTTTTATTTGCTCTCCTACTATTTTAGAAAGAATGCTCACGTAATTACTGTCTTTTTTAAATAGATCTTTGAGTTGATACGTTTTTCCAGTCAGCACATTAAACGTTAACGGAACGACCACGGTCAATCCGTGCGCTCCCCCGGAATAAGCAAAATTAACAAGTGTTAAGCTGAGCACATTTCGCTCGTTTGTTTTCAACTCATAGTAACCCGTTTCTTCTGTATCCGGATTTTCTCCATATCCCTGCTGACGAATTAATTCATTCGTGCGCTGCAAAATTTTACGGTTCATGCTGTGCTGAACAGCTTGATTAGTCAAATGTACAACTGGATAATAAACGTTTAACTTTTTCTTCACCATTTGTTGAGAATATACGGTTGCAGGTAACGTAACCATCGCTTCCTCCTCTTTGTATACAGGTTGTTACATTCTATTCTTTTAGCATTCATTCCATTACTGAAGCAAAAAAATCCCGTGCATATACGCACAGGATTTTTAAATTTTTATTATTTTGCGTTATTAATTGTTTTAGCAGCGTCTACCGTATTTTTTAATAGCATTGTGATGGTCATTGGACCAACTCCGCCTGGTACTGGTGTGATATAACCTGCAACTTCTAAAGCCGCTTCGTAATCAACATCACCAACGAGTTTACCATTTTCCATTGTGTTACCTACATCAATTACAATGGCACCCGGCTTGATATCATCCGCTTTGATAAGTCTAGGTTGTCCTACAGCGGACACAAGAATATCAGCTTGTTTTGTTAAAGCAGATAAATCTTTTGTGCGAGAGTGAGCAATGGTTACTGTTGCACTTTCTTGAAGTAACAGCATGGATACTGGTTTACCAACAATATTGCTTCGTCCAATTACTACCGCATGTTTACCTGAAATTTCTTCACCTGAACGTTTAATTAACTCAACGATACCATGTGGTGTACATGGTAAATAGCACTCATCGCCAATAACCATATTCCCTACGCTTACTGGGTGGAAGCCATCTACATCTTTTTTAGGAGATACAGCATTTAATACTGCCTTTTCATCAATATGTTTTGGTAATGGAAGTTGAATAAGAATACCATGAACGGATGGATTTCCATTCAAGTGATGGATTTCGTTTAAAAGCTCTTCTTCAGTAATCGTTACGTCACGTTTGATAATTTCAGATGCAACACCGATTTCTTCACAAGCCTTTGCTTTCGCTCTTACATATGATTGCGAAGCAGGATTTTCTCCTACTAAAATCACGGTTAAACCAGGAACGATACCTTTTGTTTTTAATTGAGCTACCTCTTCTTTTAATGCGGCGCGCAGTTCTTGCGCTACTTCTTTTCCTTTAATTACTTTCGCTGTCATGATGTTTTTTGCTCCTTTCAACTGTAGCCATTTAATAAATGTACGAATTATAGTTATTAATCTAACACAAAAGTTCGGTTTTGTTCAATGTTTTTATTATTTTTATTTTAAATAGATGAAAATAAATAACAAATAACGTATATTCCGTTCTTATCGTACTATAATATTTTGTATTCACCAAAGCTGTTTTTATTCAAACGTTGCTTTTCCAAATTAAAAACCGCACCTTCGGCACGGTTTTCGGCGATTTATTTTTCTGTTGATATGCTTTTCTTTGTAGTCAACGGCAGCACGTCTTCCTCTGTTTTTAGATCCTTTACATGCATTTCCTTGAGAGGCGCACTTATTTTCTTATTTTTCGGAGGTTCTTCAAAATTCTCCACCCAATCACATAGCAATTCAAATCCTTGATACACATAAGGCAGGAGAGGCTGAAGCTTTCGATCTGGGTCAATTTGATGATTCCATACTAAGCTATCAATGTGGTTTCCATTTTCAATTACATAGTGACGATGAAGGTGCTGCTTACCAGAATCTTTTACCAGTTGTTCATAAGGATAAGCATGAATATCCGGAAAAATAAGAGCATCTAACGACCCTGTAATGCTTATCAACGGAGCGGAAATATCACCTGTATTTTCAATTTCACGAACTCTTCGCTTTACATCTTGGGGTCTTTCTTGATAATCATACTTTTCAAAAATAGAATCTAACGAACGATCTCTAACTCCATTTTCAAAAAGCGTCAAGTATTTTTGCCATGGAATGCTTCCAGGTGCTTGACTGTCAAACTCATCTCTATATATATTAAGCGTTAAAAACCAATAATACTGGTCATGATATGGCCATAAAAACTCAGATCCTTTTGGCAACCCTGCCTGATACAAACGGTGCAAAGCTTCTTTTTGCGATTCACCTACCGTGTACAGTGCTTCTTCGGCATGATTTACAACAGGTGTTAAGGAAGTAATTAAGTTATCGTGATCAGCTCGCCACATAACCCCTTCCCATTCAACACCCCCATTAAAAAGCTGAGGCTCTCCATTTTTTCCATCGTTTTCTAAAGCATAACGAACAACATAACCCCCGTTAGAAATACCTAACGCATACGTTTTTATATCAAAATATTCTGTCACTTCTTTTTGAAGTTTGTGACGATAATTTTCAAACAAAAATCTCTGAGCTATTTTTGTCACTTCTCGGTATTGAATATGCCATTTTCTAATGGAGTCTTCTTCTTTGACTAGAGCGTTCTTTGCTTTAGCAAATGGATCATCTCGCACTTCTTCTCCCTGAGTTCCTTTATCAGAAGCAGCAAACGCAAACCCTTTTGCCAACACATAGTCGCTGAACAGTAAATCCGTTGATTTCTCATCCCTGGTAGCTGGAACTCCTGACATAACTAACTTTCCATTCCAGTCATCAGGAATTCGAATGAGAAACTTACCACCATCAACTTCACCTTCTACTTGAACACCCGTTATTTCTTCAGGCTGATACATGTAATACCATCCATTTTTTTCTTCTTTTGTTCCCCAATAGATAGGAGCCAGCCCAATGTTCCCATAGGCAGTCGCTGCTTGAAATTGAAGAGGGTTTTTAGTCGTTAGCCAGTTTCCATACCTACCGTCAAACGTTGTGATATTCAAGTGATAACCTCCATTCATATTTGCTTTTGAAGACACTCTTGGGGACTGTACACGCATAATTTTAGTTAAATATTACCATTCATTTCTCAAAAAGTACATTAAAACGCCTTTCTTACAGAAAGAAAGTAGACATTTATCACAACTGAGCCCATAGCGCCGTATAATATTGAAATTTATTCAAAAAAAGGAGAGTCAATGACTATGAGTTCGTTTAATTCTTCAAAACTTTCTACGACTTTTATTCCCCCTGCTACTTCCTCCTATCCGGTTTCCGGAAGAAAATATACTCTTACTCATTCTGATACAACCGGTCAGCTTTTTTTAAGCATCGGATGCTCATATAACAACAAGGAGATAGATAAAAATATGCGTGATGAAGTACTGGCTGCTCTTCACGTAACAGATCGACAGGCAGTTATTCAAGGCGAAGTTTTTGTTAGCGGAGGCGAGTTCAGCCGCGAGCAAGCACAGCTTCGTTATCAGATTTTCCGTCGTGAACTCCCCCTTGCTTTAGAAGCAATGTTTTACGGAGACCAAGCGTTTTTTCAACATTATCCAGACTTGCTAAATACGCCGATTTACATTTATTTTGTATCGACTTATCAAGAATTTAGAGGGTGGTCCTATTATCAAACTCCTAAATTTTATTTAAAACAAACATGCAGCAGCTAGCACGCTAGTGCATAAACTAATGGCAAATGAACGAGGAAGGTGTGAATGTTTCATGTACAGTCAATGGGTTTACCCCTATATGCCGCGCTATTACCATCCAGTGGTTCCTACTACGAATGAAAATTATTTAGAACCTTATAGATACAATGAAGACTTATTTTCTTATATCCTGCATGAGGAAGAGGAAGTTAGATCTACACGCGATGTAGACAGAGTGATGAAAATTTTAAAACGCCAGTATCAGTCTATCTACAGAGATGCTCAACGAGGCGGGATGGATAGCAAACTAACAGAATACTTATTTCGTTCCATTGTAAGATTTGTTGATGATAACTATAACAGTTACAGCGGATCTATTAACGAACGCGTCGAAAAAGCCGCGCGACAGCTGAAAAAACGTGACCCCTGGATATTTGAACTTTTTAACTTATACAGCGTTTCCCCCGCTTCACAAGTTCGAATTACCAACACGATTTTAACCGTTTCATTTGAAAATTTACGTAGAGGAAATGAAGTACCAAATCCTAGATAAACAAAAAACCGCCACAATTGTGACGGTTTTTTGTTATGGTAATACAGTTGCTCCCATTAGATGGCTATCAACTTGTTTAGCTACTTCACGACCTTCATGAATAGCCCATACGATTAAACTTTGCCCACGACGAGCGTCACCAGCAGCAAAAACACCTTCAACATTTGTTTTGTAATTTCCATAGGCTGCATCTACGCGACGATTTTTCGTTTCAACACCAAACGCTGATAGAACCGGATGCTCTGGACCTTCAAACCCAATCGCAATAAAGACAAGCTGAGCTGGCCATACTTTTTCTGTTCCTGGAATTTCGGTAAAGATGTACTGTCCATTTTCCCCTTTTACTTTTTCCATTTGAACTGTATGAAGTTCCTTTAGATTGCCTTGCTCATCTGCCACGATTTTTTTCGTTTGAATTGAATATTCACGTGGATCGTCCCCAAATTTTGCCTGTGCTTCTTCATAAGCATATTCAAGATTAAATACATGTGGATATTCAGGCCACATATTATCTGCCGTACGCTCAGCAGGAAGCTGAGGATGTTTACCAAACTGAACAACGCTGCGGCATTTTTGACGAAGAGCAGTAGCTACACAGTCAGCTCCCGTGTCTCCGCCTCCAATAACAATAACGTCTTTTCCTTCAGCATCAATAAATTGACCATCTTTGAAGTTAGAGTCTAAAAGGCTTTTTGTTGAAGTTGTTAAGTAGTCCATTGCAAAGTGAACTCCTTTTGCTTCACGACCTTCTAATACTAGATCTCTTTGCTTCTGAGCTCCTGTACACAAAATCACAGCATCATATTGTTCTTTTAACTCTTCAGCAGTAATGTCTTTTCCAACTTCCGTATTCGTTATAAAATCAATACCTTCTTGCGTCAATAAGCGAACACGTCTTTCCACTACTTCTTTATCTAGCTTCATATTTGGGATTCCATATGTTAATAAACCGCCAGCACGATCAGCTCTTTCATATACCGTTACTGAATGACCCGCTTGGTTCAGCTGATCTGCGCTTGCTAAGCCTGCTGGCCCAGAGCCAATAACAGCAATTTTTTTGCCTGTTCTCTTCTCCGGAATACGCGGAGTAATCCACCCATTCTCAAAGCCTTTATCAATAATAGCGCGTTCGATATTCTTAATCGAAACCGCTGGATCTGAAATAGCAAGCGTACAGGAACCTTCACACGGAGCAGGACAAACTCGTCCTGTAAACTCCGGGAAGTTGTTCGTTTTCATTAAACGCTCTAAAGCTTCTTTCCAGCGTCCTTTATAAACTAAATCATTCCACTCTGGAATTAAGTTATAGATTGGACATCCAGAAGTAAAAGCATTAATATCCATTCCCATGTGGCAAAAAGGTGTGCCACAATCCATACATCGTGCCCCTTGACGGCTTAGCGCTTCATCAGATAAAGGAGCAGCATACTCTTTCCAATCACCTAAACGTTTTAACGGGTCACGTTCCTTCCCTTTTTCACGTTTGATTTCCATAAATCCTGTTGGTTTTCCCATCGTACTCTCCCCTTTCTTACTGAGCTACCGCTTCTTGTTGTTTTGCCGATGCTTTCTTTTCTTGTTTTGCATTTTCCTCAAACGCACTCATAGCTGCTTCTTCTTCCGTTAGTCCAGCTGCTTTTTGCTCTTCAATGCGATTCATCATGCGTTTATAATCATTCGGAATCACTTTTACAAATTTTGAAAGTGATTGTTCCCAATTTTCCAAGACAAATGCTGCTTTATGACTGTTCGTATATTTCAGATGATTTGAAACCATCTCTTTTACTTCTTCTGCTTCTTCGCCTTTTAAGCCCTCAAACCCAATCATGTCTTTATTACAAAGGTTTTTGAATGCTTCTTGATCATCAGCAAATACGTAAGCAATACCGCCTGACATTCCTGCACCAAAGTTTTTACCTACATCGCCTAATACGACAACACGTCCGCCAGTCATATATTCACAGCCATGATCGCCAATTCCTTCAACCACTACGTTCACACCGCTGTTACGAACTGCAAAACGTTCCCCTGCTAGCCCGCTAACATAGGCTTCACCGCTTGTTGCACCGTAAAATGCAACGTTCCCGACGATAACATTCTCACCTGACACAGCTGTTGTTTCCTTAGGTGGAGCAACAATGATTTTACCTCCTGATAAACCTTTTCCGATATAATCATTTGCATCTCCAGTTAGATACATAGACATTCCTTTTGGAACAAACGCACCAAAACTTTGTCCTGCAGAGCCAGTGAATCGAAGAGTAATCGTATCTTCTGGCAAACCTTTCTCACCGTAACGTTTTGTAACTTCACTTCCCACAATTGTGCCAGCTACACGGTTAATATTAGAAATTGGAAGTTCTAACTCGACTTGATACTTATGCTCGATTGCTTGCTGTACCGCAGGCAAAATCTTTTGCATATCAAGAGATTCGTCAATTTTATGATTTTGAGGTGTTTTAAAGGTACGTACACCTTCAGCTTGATATAAAAGAGTTGTTAAGTCTAAGTGCTGAGCCTTCCAGTGATTTTTTGCACGTTCGCTAACGCTTAATACGTCTGTACGTCCAACCATTTCATCCACTGTTTTAAATCCAAGTTCAGCCATAATTTCGCGCACTTCTTGTGCAACAAATTTCATATAGTTAACGATGTGGTCCGCTTCTCCCAGGAACTTTTTACGAAGCTCTGGATTTTGCGTTGCCACTCCAACTGGGCATGTATCTAAGTGACACGCACGCATCATGATACAGCCTAAAACAATTAAAGGCGCCGTAGCAAAACCAAACTCTTCTGCTCCTAGAAGTGCTGCCATGACTACATCTTTACCCGTCATTAATTTCCCGTCTGTTTCAAGCACTACTTTTTCACGAAGACCGTTTAACATAAGCGTTTGATGAGCTTCTGATAAGCCAAGTTCCCACGGTAGTCCAGTATGTTTAATACTTGTTTTTGGAGATGCTCCCGTACCTCCGTCGTAACCGCTAATGACAATAACATCCGCTACTCCTTTTGCTACTCCGGCAGCAATCGTTCCTACACCTGCTTTTGAAACGAGCTTGACGCTGATTCGTGCATCACGGTTTATATTTTTCAAGTCATGAATAAGCTGCGCTAAATCTTCAATCGAATAAATATCGTGGTGTGGAGGAGGTGAAATTAAGCCTACTCCTGGCGTTGATCCACGCACATCTGCCACCCATGGATATACTTTGTTTCCTGGAAGCTGACCGCCTTCTCCAGGTTTTGCACCTTGTGCCATTTTAATTTGAAGCTCATCCGCATTCACAAGGTAGTGACTTTTCACCCCAAAACGCCCAGAAGCGATTTGTTTAATCGCACTGCGGCGATTATCTCCATTCTCATCCAGAGTGTAGCGGCTAGGATGCTCGCCACCTTCTCCACTGTTGCTGCGTGCCCCTAAACGGTTCATCGCAATCGCTAATGTTTCATGAGCTTCTTGACTTAAAGATCCAAACGACATAGCACCTGATTTAAAACGTTTTACAATCGAATCAACTGATTCTACTTCATCAATGGAGATAGATGAACGCGATCCATTAAACGAGAACAGATTGCGCAAGAAACCGATGCGTTCTTCATTAGCCGATTCAGAGAATTTTTTAAATAAGCTGTAATCTCCCTTACGGCAAGCCCACTGCAGCGTGTGAATTGTTTTTGGATTAAACGCATGATGCTCGCCCGTGTGTCTCCACTGGAAGTCACTTCCTGATTCTAACGTTTGCTCAATTGTTTCAACATAAGCATTGTCATGACGCGTTTTTGCTTCTTTTGCAATAACATCTAAACCGATACCGCCAAGCTGCGAGGCAGTACCTGTAAAATATTGCTCGATAACCTCTGCACTGATTCCAACTGCTTCAAAAATTTGTGCGCCCCGATAACTTTGCACCGTTGAAATACCCATTTTAGACATTACTTTTACGACACCTTCAGTAACGGCTTTTACATATTTCTCAACAGCATAATCATACGATACGTTCAACGTACCTGCGTTAATTTCATTTTGATATGTTGCAAAAGTAAGATATGGATTAATTGCGTCTGCGCCGTAACCAATCAGCGCTGCAAAATGATGCACTTCACGCGCTTCTCCCGTTTCCACTACAATGCTCGCCTTTGTACGGTTTCCTTTTCGCACTAGGTGCTGGTGCAGCCCGCTGACCGCTAATAAAGCTGGAATAGCTACGGATTGAGCTCCCGCTTCACGGTCTGTCAGAACAAGAATGCTAACACCTGCGTTAATTGCCGCTTCAGCTTCAGCAAATACGCGATCAAGATCTGCTTTTAAATCATTTGTAAATACAGCAGATATAACGGCACTTTTGAAATCTGGATGAATGGCAGACTTCAGCTGATCAGTTTGATCGTTTGTTAAAACCGGCGTCTCAAGCTGAATTCGATGAATGTTTTCTTTGGTTGGATGCAGTAGATTCCCTTCTGCACCAAGCAATGTCATTGTCGATGTAACCAACTGTTCACGAATAGCATCAATCGGTGGATTCGTTACTTGAGCAAATAGCTGCTTAAAGTAATTGAACAGCGATTGAGGACGATCAGACAACACGGCTAATGGAGTATCGTTCCCCATTGAACCAAGCGGATCTTTTCCTTCTGTAATAACTGGAACTAAATATTTATGAATATCTTCATACGTGTAGCCAAATGACTTCTGGCGAATGACCAAATCATCGAAGTATTCAGATTTTTCTTCTTGCACTTCTGGCAACGTTACCAGCTGTTCATCTAACCACTCTTGATAAGGCTCAGCCTGTGCCATTTCAGATTTAATTTCTTCGTCTGAAATAATTCGGCCCTCCTCTAAATCGATTAGAAGCATTTTACCTGGGCTTAAACGATCTTTATATAATACATTTTCATCTTCAACATCAATGACGCCTACTTCTGATGAAAGTATGATGTAATCATCTTTTGTAACATAATAGCGAGCTGGACGTAAACCGTTACGGTCTAGAATAGCACCGATTTGCTTTCCATCCGTAAACGAAATAGCAGTCGGACCATCCCATGGCTCCATTAATGCGCTATGATACTCATAGAAAGCACGTTTTTCTTTTGACATGTGCGGATTTTCAGACCAAGGCTCTGGAATAAGCATCATCGCTGCATGCGCTGGCTTGCGGCCGGCCAATACAAAGAACTCTAGCGCATTATCTAACATGGATGAGTCGCTTCCTTCAGCATCTAAAATTGGAAGAACCTTCGGCAAATCCTTACCGAATGCGTCCGAAACAAACTGCTGTTCACGTGCTCTCATCCAGTTTTGATTACCGCGAAGCGTATTGATTTCACCGTTATGAATTAAATAACGGTTTGGATGTGCTCTTTCCCAGCTTGGGAACGTGTTTGTGCTAAAGCGAGAATGCACTAAAGAAAACGCTGAAGTAAAGTCTTCATCTTGTAGGTCAAGATAAAAAGCATCAACTTGCTCAGGCGTTAATAACCCTTTGTACACAATTGTTCTACTTGAAAGACTCGTAAAATAAAAACGGTTTTGACGCGCCTGCGCCCAATTTTCCGCTTGCTTACGAATAACATATAGCTTGCGTTCAAACGCTAAGTCATCTTGAATACTGTCATTTGCCCCAATAAATACTTGTCGTACGTACGGACAGCTTTCTTTTGCGACTTTTCCGATTTTTCCGACATTTACAGGTACAGTTCTCCAACCTAGTAACGTTTGTCCCTCTTCTTCAATTAATTTATTAATATAAGCTTCGATTTCTCGACGCTCGTCTTCATTATTTGAGAAAAAGATCATTCCAACTCCATAACGACCTTTTTCTGGCAAGTTCAATTCAGCGCATGTCTTTTTAAAGAACGCGTGTGGAATTTGTACCATTAATCCAGCTCCATCTCCTGTTAGCGGATCGCTTCCCTGTCCGCCTCGATGGTCAAGCTGGCAAAGCATATTTAGTCCTTTTTTAACGATATCATGTGACGCTACGCCTTTCAATTGAGCGTATAGTCCGATTCCACATGCATCGTGCTCAAATTCAGGACGGTAGAGACCTTGAGCTTTTGGCATTTGATTGTATGTCATCTTCTTCTCCCCCGTTCGTTTTCTTTATCTTTTTAAGATCACCTGTTTACATTGTAAGTTTTCAAATCAATATAAACAATATATAATTTAGATAAAACTAATCTAATTTTGATATATATAGATGGAGGATGCCTATGGAACTGCGTCAATTACGCTATTTTATGGAAGTTGCAAAAAGAGAACACGTATCTGAGGCGGCAGAATATCTTCATGTAGCTCAATCAGCGATCAGCCGTCAAATCGCGAACCTGGAGTCTGAGCTAGGTGTTAGTTTATTCAAACGCGAAGGAAGAAATGTCAAGTTAACAGCAATAGGAAAAGTCTTTCTTGAGCATACGGAGACGGCTATGAAAGCTATTGACTATGCGAAAGAACAAATTGATGAATACCTGGATCCTGAAAGAGGAACGATTAAAATCGGATTTCCAACAAGCCTTGCCAGTCACCTTCTTCCTACTATTATATCAGCCTTTAAAGAAGAACACCCAAATGTTGCTTTTCATCTTAGACAAGGTTCGTATAAATTTTTAATTGAATCGGTTAAAAAAAGAGATATTAATATCGCTTTTTTAGGCCCTGTACCTGTAGAGGACCAGAGTATAGAAGGGCATATTTTATTCACTGAAAATCTTTTAGCCCTTGTTCCTTCTCATCATCCGCTCGCTGAACGGGATAACATTCGGCTGCGGGATTTAAGAAATGAAGATTTTGTGCTATTTCCAAAAGGATTCATTTTACATAAAATGGCCTTTGACGCTTGCAAACAAGCAGGATTCATGCCCAATATTTCATCTGAAGGAGAAGATTTAGATGCGATTAAAGGTCTTGTATCCGCAGGAATCGGCGTCACGCTTCTTCCTGAAAGCACAGTGTCTGAAACGACTCCTCGTTTTACGACTAAACTTCCTATTCATACGCCGCAGCTTCAGCGTACAGTCGGGATGATTATTCCTCGAAATCGTGATTTAGCACCTTCTGATAAAATTTTTTATAAGTTTGTCAAAACCTTTTTTGAACGGTTGGAGCAGTATAAATAAGAGAGGCCCCCTGCCTCTCTTATTCTTTGCTTTATACACTATTCCTCAGCAGATCAATTGTATAAATAGATCTTCTTCCCCTAAAGCTAACAGGCATTGACGCTTACCGGACTCTTTCTTATACTGAAGTAACTGACTAAAAAGAAACAAGGTGACTGCTATGGATTTTAAAATTAATTTTTTATCATTTTACGTAATACAAGTAGAAGGAAAAGAAGAACAGGCCTCTAAACAATATAAGCATTTTCAAACGCTTGATACGGAAGAATATGAAGAAAGTTCGATTAAAGATTTTTTAGACGGTGAATTTAAAAAAATTGTAAAGCGTAAAGTAGAACGACACCCCAAAGCAGAACAAGTGCCTACAAAGCTCGGGTATTTTATAGTTGAACCAGGACACGCTCTCGACTCAAACCCTAATTATAATTTATTTCACCGCACTCGTTTTGCCACAACCAAAGAAGAATTTGAAGAAAATAGCGAACAGTTTATCAATGCATACCTTGATACTGCAGCCGTTCGAGGAGGAGCATTTTTAGTTGTATCCGCTGTTCCAAGAAAATATTTTGATCATGCTTTTGTGTTTATTTTAAAATGTGACTTCGAACCAAAAGTGGCTTCAATTTCAGATGAATCAACCCTTATTCGTCACGTAGAAATGGCAATTACTACTAAAAACATGAAATCTATTCAATACCCCTACATGCCTGAAGAAGGAATGGTCGAAGAAAGTGAACTTGTCATCCACCAAGCATCTCACGCCCGTTATTTTGAAGACTTCTTAAAATTCATTGACTACAACGAGCCGATGCCTGAGATTATGAAAACACAAGTGATGGATATGGTGCGTGAACACGTCAGCGAAACGTTTGAAGCAGAAAGCGTAGAACTTGAACAGTTTGAATCGGACATGGAACTGTGGGCAACAAGTGAAAAGCGTGAGCTTCAAGAACGTTTGGATACGCATCAAGTTATGGAAGCTGCTGCTCATATCGTCGAGCATACGCCTGATGCCGAGCTAAAAATGAAGCTTGGCGAAACAGAGATTAAAGGGCTGTTAGCTGATTTCGGGGAAAATATTCACTTAGCGAAAGTGAACGGACGCTACGTGGCTTTAATTGAAGCGGAATCGATTCTGTTTGAAAAAGGCGCTTCCCCGATTGAGTTTCATAAGCCCGATGATTTGCATGGAATTATTGAAAAGATCAGCAGTAAGAAATGGGAAGAATAAATAAAAGCCAGAGAGTAAAACATAGCTCTCTGGCTTTTATTTAACTGAAAAACCAGCTCTATTTATCCACCTTAATTCTCTACTAATTGGCTCACGGAAACATTTTGTTCATTTTCTGGCTGACCTAGCGGATAAATTCTTACCGTATCATTTTCTTCGCTTACATGTTGAATATAAACGGCCGTATCGTTATACGTAACTTTAGCCATAACGGGTGAATCAGCAATTTGTTTTGCTCGCTGCTTGTCCACGTTTCTTCCCCCCTCTATGCCGATATACATATAAGGTTTACTCAAAGAATAGATGCTATTCGCCCCCTAGAGCAGTTCTACCGTTTTTTAGCGGTGCGGTAACCAAGGTAAAAAATGAAAGAAGTATAGCTAATGAATGCAGCTCCAGCCAGCAAGAGCATTTTGTGATGATGCCAAAGGGCCGCATATGTTTTGATGAAGATTCCCTTTGTAAGTAAAATATATTGATACACAATAAAAGCAACCACTAAAGCAAGAAACAGCACTCGAAACAAACGAATGAAATCAATGTTAGATAAAATGGAAGCAACTTTTACCCAGGGCGATGTAGGAGGCTGCGCTTTTTTAGCGCTTCGGCTCTTCGACTTTTGTTTCTTTGCAGGCGGAGCTTTTGATTCTTCTATTTTAGGTGCTGGTTTTTGTTTTCCTTGAGCCATTAGTCACTTTCCCTCTTTCTTAAATAAAGTGTCTAAAAAAGAAGCTTTTCTATTTTGCATATTCAAGAAAGGAGCGGCTATCTCCTTTTGACTTTTAAAAATACTTTCCTTTTTTAAATACAGAATGTCTTTAGGTATGTGCCTATAGCATTTTTCTTATCTTCGCATACGTTATATCGTGTTTGATTTGAAATTACTATTTAAAAGGAGCGATGCCCTAATGAACCCTTATTATTTCAACCCTGGATACATTCCTCAGCAAGTTGATTACTCAGTTCAACAATACTATCCCCCTTACGTACCACAGCATGAAGAATACGATGAAAGACAGCAGCTTCAAAATCTTGGAGGATTTGAACGAAGAATTCGTGCCCTTGAGAGACAAAATGAGGAGCAAGTCAGAGAAATTACTCGTTTAAATCGAGTTGTGGAGCGACATACTGATCGTATAAACAGATTAAATCAGCGCTTACGCAATGTAGAAAGAAGACTTAACATTCCATTTACAGCAAGCCAGGACGGATTTTAAACTCACCTTAAGCATTCCCGTTTCTTTTGAGCGAGAATGCTTTTTTACATGTCTTCCGTCGTTTTTGATAGCACAAAGGATATTTGATTAAACTTTACATAAAATAAAATTTGACTATGAAAAAGAAAAGGAGAAAATCACATGAAATCCCCTGTTGTTATTTGTCCTAACTGTCATTCTCAAAAAGAGCTTGCTACCGTTTTAACTGCTCAGTCCAATCAAAACGTTATCTATACATGCTCAGCTTGCGGATATAAGCTGACAAACATTAAAACAAGCAAAGGATAATAAGTATCTCTCACCTCACTTAGTACCTATACTCAATACGTTCCTTCTGTCCACATACAAAAATTAACGTTTACGTAAATGTTATTAATTTTGTATACTAATAGTATTATGGGAAAGGGAGTTGAAGAAGTTGAAGTTTAAAATGAAGGAACGCGGGCAGCTGCATTTGAGTCCCGAAGGAAAACAATTGATTTTAGACTTGTACGAATCAAATATGATGGAATCTGTAAATGAAGCTTTGGATGCTGAAACAAGAAGCTTTCACAGTGGAAAAGCCGATGGGATACAGGCTATTCTACTTCTTTTAGGAGTACAGCTAGAAGAAAACACTTCACAATCATAAATGAATGCCCTATAAAAACCGTAAAAGCAGACGCACTCTTCTGGTGAATGCGCCTGCTTTTTATGATTCTTCCTGCTCAAATTTTACAATTGCAGTCTTAGCACGATCTCTCAGTGACAGAAGATCAGACTCTACTTTTAAGATATTTTTCTTTTTCTGTTCAATCAGCTTGAGCTGCTCTTCTACCGTATGTAACACTTGCTCTAACTTTTCTTTTTGTTGACTTGTTCCTTTCACTTGCCTATAATCCATCTTTTGTATTTCAAGAGTATCACTTAAAGCAAGAAATTCCTGTAATTCTTGAAGCGAAAAACCCATGACTTCTTTGGCATTCGTAATTTTCTTTAAAAATTCTACATGTTCTTCGGTGTACAGACGAAATCCACCTTCACTTCTTGGAGGTGCTGGCATCAGTCCAATTTGTTCATAATAACGAATTGTACGTTTTGTTAAACCGCTTTGCTTCGCTACATCATCTATTTTTAGTTCACTCATTTTTAAATCCCCTTTAATCAATTCACAATGTCAACTTTTCATACTTGTTACTATTATACACTAACGCTAGATATCTCAAAACAAATCTGAACAGCTGTACACTTATTTAAAAATAAATAAGCAATTTCTTTACCCTTTTTTAGGGTAAAAAAATTGCTTATACAGTATATGCTGGGTTCTTTTCTCTGAAACCTTCTCATAAGTGCCGTTTTTGTTAATTTACGATTTAGCATACAAATTAATAAATTTGTTTTTGAGAGTTCTTATTTCTATCCACTAAATGTTTATTAACTTGTATGTAGCCTTCTCTTTCTGTACTAGCCCCGCCTGCGCTGAGTACACCGATAGCCACGCATGCTATCCAACCTAATTTCATTATAACAGAAAGCGCTTACATAATAAAGTGTTATGCTTTAATTTCTAAAAAGTTATAAATAAAAGCAGCAGATATTTTTCCACCTCCTGCTGACTTGTTAAATAGAACCGGCACGATACAGCTTTATCAAACAGTAAATACGTCGTCTTAATAAGCTACTTTATAAATCAAAAACCGTTCATATGGGTTTTTACGATCCAACTCTGGCAGCATTACCTCTTCTTTTAAAATGAAAGAAGGGTGTTTTTCGAGATGATGAAGATAATCCTCCGAACTATAATATAAAATCAAATCAATCTCGCGCTTATTCTCTTCCCACGAAAGCAAAATATTGTTCACTACTTGGATAAAAATTTGAACTGAAAAAGGATTAAAAAAATAAAAGCAGTTGTCTAGTGGATGAATTTTATATTCCTGGGCTAAACAACACTGAAAATGAATATGATGTTTGCGACCCTTGGCTTTTTTTAAATAGCGCCTCTGGTTATCTATGGCCTGCTCATAAAAGTGTTCATTCATTTCTACCCCTACAGCGGTGGCATTGCACAGGTAGTTCACATAAAAATTTAGCCTTCCTTTTCCACACCCGAAGTCGACAATTCTATCGCTGCTTGTTAGCTCATACTGAGTGAAAAGTGTTTCTAATGCACTATAAGGCGTGGGTTCATAACGGTGGTAATGAAATGAATCATTAAATCCCTTTTGTTCTCCCGTTGTTTTTATATTTAATAAAGCGTCATAATATTGCTCATTCATAGCTAATCTCCTGTTTATAGTTGTTGAAAAAGAGAAAGAAGGACAGATGTCCTTCTTTCTCTTTTTTCTCACTCTACTTTCACACGCATTTCTGATATTTTAAGACCAATCTCTTCGATTAACTGCACAGCTTCCGCTCGTTTTTGATCATCTAATGTGCTGATTCCCCGTACGTCTACGCTTTTTAAATATCGATAAGAGGCTTTAAGACGTTCTAGGGTATCTTCTTGGTCAAATGTTTTCATGATTATCTCCTCCAGTATATGTAGTTACTATATGTATACCACAAACATGTCCGTAATAAATCTAACCTGTTTAATAAATACTAAACGTATCTGATTTATCTAAGAGGAAATGCACTTCTAATAGCTGATATATACTCAAAGAATTCCTGGGTTTTCGAATTTTTCCGTTCATTTCTCGTATTAGTTGCAAAAAAAGCTTCTCTTTGCGCTTTACTTATCTCAATTTGCACACCCATCCGCCTAGCTGTTTTATTGGTTATATTTCTAGGGCTTGTACCGGAAAAAGGGTCTTGATCTGATAAAATTTCTGTACTAAAACCTTTGGAAACAAGCGCTTCATGTACTTTGGACCTTAACGCTTTGTCAGCACCGCCGATTTTAGTGTGTTTTTCACTTTTATCATTGTATCCATGAAAAGATACTACATAGTCTTCTTTCGATATAATAGTTAGCGCATGAGGTTCATCAAAATGAGTGGATGTGATATGAAGATCGGCATTTCCTGCTTTCTTTAACCCTTCAAATATATAGTACGAGTATTCGTTTCCTGCTAGCCCAACAGCAAGTTCGGATGTTCCAGTTTCGATACCTCCGCCGTGTATCGCAAGCATAATAATGTTAGAAGGTCTGATTTCAAATTGAATTTTGTAGTCTTGGTTGTATACTTCATAAGAGGCAAGTTCAGAGAAGCTAGCATATTTATCTGGCATCATATATCCTCCTTGTGAATAAGACATAGTAAATAAACTTATTAGTTCTTTCTTTAATGTACCACATCTTTTCTTTCATCACATACTATGTGATTGCAATTACCAATAAATATGGTACGATTAAGTTCGAGTTTCTTGCTCGTTAAAAGTTCACCAGATAGTCAAAATTTTCATTTTTAAGCATTCCATTTTTATCTTATAATAAAGGATGTACTTATTTTTAATTGGTAATTCGACATTTTTCTTTGTTTTTTTAAAAAGTTCAAGGAATGTTAACAAATTTTACGAGCAACCTTGATGTAATTACGATATTTTTTTGTTAAAATAGTTTAGTTGATTAATAAAGATTAGGTTTATTCATGCAAGAATAAGCTCAAAAAGGAGAATTGCTGTGAAAAATACCGAAGTTATCACAAAGGAATCACTTCCTATCAATCAGTATTTTTCCCGGGAAGTAATCAGTGCTATTATAAAAACTGGGATTATTAAATCGAACTCACTAGGAATGGTTGCTGGGCTTTGTCTCGCAATTGCTGTTAATGACTTAAGCTTTGTGACACAAATTCCTATCATTATTTTGGCTTTAATTGGGACATCCTTTGTCGTAGGAGGAGCTGGGGCAGTTAATAACTTCTATGACCGTGATATTGATGCGATCATGAAACGTACGAAAGACAGACCGACGGTAACAGGAGCGGTCAACCCTAAATTTGCTCTATGGTTAGGACTGGCTTTATTTGTTATCGGTGTAGGTATTTTATTTTTAGTTTCTAACATGGCCGCCATTATGGGTATTTTAGGATTTTTCTTTTATGTAGTGCCTTACACTATGCTTACAAAACGTACAACCATTTATAATACCGAAGTCGGAAGTATTTCTGGAGCTATGCCTCCAATCATTGGCTGGGCCGCTATTTCACCAGACTTATTTCATCCGGTAGCAATTGGATTGTTTGTATTTATGTTTTTATGGCAGCCTCCTCACTTCTACGCTATTGCGATTAGAAGACTTGAGGAATATAAAGCCGCAGGTGTACCAATGCTTCCTGTAGTAAAAGGTATCCGTCGTTCCAAAGTCCAAACGCTTGTATACCTAGTTATTTTACTAGCGGCATCTTTCTTATTTTTGTCGTTTAGTAAAATTATCGCATTTACAATGTTCGGTTTAACATTAGTGTGGATGCTTCTTGGAATTGTTGGATTTAAAAAATTAGAAGATACAAAATGGGCTACTTTAATGTTTGTGTTCTCATTGAACCATCTTACGATTATTTTTGCCCTTATGATTATACTGTCATTTTTTAAATAATAAACTTTCAAAAGCAGGTAGCTATCAGCTACCTGCTTTTATACTAGATACATCTTTTGCTTTAAGCGAAATTATTCCTCCATACCTTGCCGAAACTGCTCCACCTAACGCGTTAGCAAAGGTTGTGTACTGCTTCTGTGACTCCTCACTTTCAGGTAATCCTTTTTCGTGAACGCACCATAAAATTCCTGCCATAAATGCATCACCCGCTCCCGTCGTGTCTATCGCCTGCACTTCTTTTGCACTCACATGAAGCGTTTGATTTGCAGTAACGGCTGCTGCGCCATTTTCTCCCTGAGTGACCCATACGTACGGAATATGATATGCTCTCAGTTTTTCTAGGCTTTCTGTCAGGTCTGCTGAATTCATCAAAAATAGGAGCTCATCTTGAGAGATTTTCAAAATGTCTGTTTCGGACAAAAACGGTGTCACGATATTTCTACATGCTGCTTCACTTTCCCATCTTTTCATTCGAATATTTGGATCAAACGCTACAAGCATAAGATGTTTTTTTGCGAGCCTCACGGCTTCTTTTGTAGTTTGCTGAGAAATCGGATGAAACAACGTACCTGATCCAAAATAAAAAATCGCTGCCTGCTCAAATAAAGCTTCCTGCAGCTCATGTTTATACACTTGCTCATGAGGTGTAGAATCTATGTAGGAATGAAAGTAACGATCTCCTTCTTTACTTTTATGTACATACACTTCACAAACTTTTTTAGTCTCCGATATTACACAGCCGCTTTGATTCACTCCTTCAATTAAAAGGTTCTTTCTTACAAAATCACTTGTTTCATCACTGCCTAACTTGCAGATATAATATGCTTTTGCTCCTAACTTCTGAACTCCAACTGCTACATTAACGGTTGTGCCTCCCAAAAAAGGGTCAAAGCTAGTGTTAAATTCGTTTTTAGCAATATAATCAATAAATGCCTCACCGTATGAAATAATTCCTTTTTTCAAGTTAATCCTCACCTTCTTTCTTCTGTCTCCCAACGCATTTGACACATACACACGCTTTTCCTCTGCTTTCTAAAGGAATTTGTTTAAACAGACCAGGAGTAAAAACTTTCTGCATACACCAACACTTTTCTATTTCTCTGCCTTGTACAGAAGCACAGTTATTTTTTTCTCCGCAGATAGGACACCTGCTATCATCGCCTGAAAATGGCATGAATTCCTCTCCTTTTTTCTATGTAATTGTATAGATTATCTTTATTAGTATACAAGAGGTGGTTAAAATGTGCTTTCCGCTTTTTGATATTTTCGTTTTCAACTTCTTCTATTCTTGATACTATACATATAAAGGAAATAACATATTGCGAAAGGAGCCTTTATGACGACACATTTATTTCACCAAAAGCCCCTTGCTACATGGATGCATGAATATCCTTTATTAACACCTTTAATCAATAAACAGGAAATACTTTGGATAAATCCTTATATAAAACCTGCTCAAGGAGAACTTTCTTCACTTTCTTTACATACCAAAGATATAAAAGATGCAAAAGAACGTCTTTCTCGCTTTTCTTCTTTTCTTCAAATCGCTTTTCCGGAGCTGAAAGCATCAAAAGGAATCATTGAATCACCTCTTCAAGAAATTGCATACATGAAAGACTATTTAAATCAACAAATGAATAACATGCTGCAAGGAAAATTACTGATGAAATGCGATCATGATCTTCCCATATCAGGTTCTATTAAAGCAAGAGGCGGCATTTATGAAGTATTAAAATTTGCTGAAAGTCTTGCTATCAAAGAAGGACTGCTTACCGAGGAAGACAGCTACGCTCTTCTAGCTGAAGAACGATGTAAAAAGTTATTTTCTTCTTATTCTATTGCAGTAGGATCTACCGGTAATTTAGGTTTAAGCATTGGTATTATGAGCGCTACTCTCGGCTTTAACGTCACCGTCCATATGTCAGCGGACGCTAAAAAATGGAAAAAAGATCTACTTCGTTCTAAAGGTGTAACCGTTATTGAATATCAGTCTGACTACGGAAAAGCCGTGGAAGAAGGACGAAAGCAAGCCGAAGCAGACCCCGCCTGTCATTTTATTGACGATGAGCAGTCTAGAGATTTATTTCTTGGTTATTCCGTCGCTGCTTTACGTTTGAAAAAGCAGCTAGCCGAGCTGCGGATTCAAGTAGACGCCGAACACCCTTTATTTGTCTATTTACCTTGCGGAGTAGGCGGAGGTCCTGGCGGTATTACGTTTGGATTAAAAGCAATATACGGTGATCACGTTCACTGCTTTTTTGCTGAACCTACTCACTCTCCTTGCATGCTGCTTGGATTAATGACCGAGCTGCATGATGGCATTTCCGTTACGGATATTGGACTTGATAACGCAACAGCTGCCGATGGACTAGCTGTAGGAAGGCCATCTAGCTTTGTAGGCGAAACGATAAAATCGCTTATTAGCGGAATTTATACCGTAGAAGATGATCAGCTTTTCCGATTTATTTATGAGCTAGCCAATGGTGAAAATATGTATATAGAACCTTCAGCAGCGGCTGGTCTACAAGGACCTCTCCACCTGATGGAAAGCGGGTCTTCCTATATACAAGCGCAAGGACTAGAAAACGATATGTCAAAAGCTACTCACCTTGTATGGTCAACTGGAGGCAGTATGGTGCCAGTTGAGGTGATGAATAGCTATTACGAGCAAGGGAAAAAATTTAATGAATAGATAACGTCAAAAGGCATGGAGAACAATGATGTTCTTCATGCCTTTTTAGACGAAGTAGCTTGCAGAAAGATAGGATGCCAAATCTCAAATGGAAAATATCCCGACTTATAGCTGCCGCTTGTACCCATAGTTGCAATTTTTATTTTCCTGTATCCTTTTTTCCATAAAAAGGTGCCTGCAAACACCTCAATTTCTTCTATTTTCTTTCTTCTAATAATCGTTGTTTTTCGTGTTAAAAACTGCGATCGAATACTGACAAATACATCGTTCATCATTAAGCCGCCTTGACGATAGCCCCCCCAGTGAATAAGTACGTATACAAGGCAGAGCACAGCAATAATCCACACAAACATGGATTTCCAAAAGCTGATGCCAATCCCTGCCGCCGCAAATAACAAGACCGGTACTAGTAATGGATACCACGCATATTGAATTGCTGTATTTCTTGGACACTTTATATATTCATAGTGCGGCACATATACGTTCATTAACGCTGCAATCTTTTTTTGCTGGATAAACGGGTGCAAATAGACCTTTTCTTTTAAATCAGAGGTTACGACGTTTAACGAAACGGAAGACCATCCAAATAAGCGTCGAACCAACCCTTCCTCTATCGTAACAGCCTGTATTTTATGAAAAGGAATCGTAAGGGATTTCTTATTTAACAGTCCGTATTTAATATGTAGATAATGATCGTAGCGTTCTACGGTAAAACCGCCAAATCGTATCACATATAAAACGATAGACAGCAAATAAGCAAGCACCACAATTACAGCCACTAATACAAATAAACCAAGCATCGATTGATGAATCACTTCTTCGTAAGCTGTCTTCACCCAGCGGTTGATATACGTATCAATATACTGATAGAGAAAACCAAGAGCAGCAAATATATAGCCAAAATTCCCGGAAAACGCAGCAGCTAACGCCAGCTGTTTCACCGACACTTTCATCGTACGTTCAGGACTTTTTTCCCTTATTTCCGGCTGACTCCCTGACAGCTTTAACGTATCTTTAAGATGGTGCGCTTCTTTTAGTGAAATACCAGATAAATCAATTTCAGCATCTGTACCGCTGCTGGCCGTGTCAATACGAAGCCGGGCTAAGCGAAGAATTCTAAAAACAAAAGGCTGATCTAACTGAATCGATTGAATGCGATTTCGTTGAATAAATCTTTTTTCTTTTTTAAAAATCCCTTTATACAGACGCACTTCCGTTTCCGTTACTTCATAACGAAATTCCTTCCAAGTAAAAAAAGCAAATAAAGCGACTACGCCTCCCGCTAATAGCGTTGCCCACCAATATGTAAACAACAGGTGCCGATTGACAATAAATACAAATACAAAAGGCAGGATATTATTTTTTATATGTTCAATAAATGCTATTGCAATATATAGCGGATGCAGCCGCTTACTCATCTTCATCATCTACCTCTGCTAGTCTAGCAATATACTCTCGCAGTGCTTCAGCATCTCTTTGTACAAGTGCAGGAATTTCGACGCTTCCAGCTGCTGTGATGATTTTAACAGATGCCAAGTCAAATTTTCGAAAAATCGGCCCTGTCAACGTTTCAACGTGCTGCACTTTCACAAGCGGAATTTTCGTATGATACCAGATGAACAGCCCTCTTTGTATATCAATTTGAGTATCTGTGACTTCATATGAATATACATTCATATATACATTTGGAGCTATAATTGTATATATGATAAAGCTCATGACTAATAGTCCAGCTGATATCCATCCAATAATTGACCACCAATCAAAAAAATGAACGAGTAGAAAATAACCCGCTGTTGCAAGAAGCCACAGGCTATGCGTAAAAATGGATTGCCAGCGCATCGCTTTTTTAGCCTCGAGGGGCAATTTGCCCTTTAAATGTTCAAACTCCATAAAAACTCCTTTCTCTACCTTTTTTACTATTTCTATTACTATATTACGTTAAAAAAGGAAAAAAGTTTCATAGTTTGCTATTTTCTTATTATTTTTTGATAAAAAACAAACAAGGCTGCCTATTTCGAGGCAGCCTTGTTTGTTATCGATAAACGCCGTCTTTCTCTCCGTGTACAACAGCCGCTCTTTCAACTGCTTCAGATACTGCTTCATGTACAGCTAGATTAAGAGGATGAGGAACTAAATCGCCTGGACGCGTTGAATTTGCAATGGCTTCAGCTGCAGCTACAAGCATCGTATGCGTAATATCGCGCACCCCCGCATTTAACACTCCTCTGAAAATACCTGGGAAGCCAAGTACATTATTTACTGACCTTCCGTCAGTAGCGTAAATAGCTCCTGCTTCAAGAGCATCTTCAGGTTCAATTTCTGGCTTTGGATTAGAAAGTGCTAGAATGATTTGCCCTTTTCGAATCCATTCTTTTTGTATTAAGCCAGGTACACCTGTTGTCGCAATAACAATATCACAGTTCTCCATAAGCTCTTCTAATGAATCAGCTACTTTTCCACCGTAGCTGACTAAGCGCTCATTCGCTTCAGGAGACTTATCAGCTCCTATCACCTGTTTAACACCGTAAGCCATGAACATTCTGCAAGTAGCGATGCCAGCAGCTCCTAAGCCGATTTGTCCTACTTTTGCTTCTTTCAAATTCACACCTGTGCTGCGACAAGCTGAGATAGCTGCCGCTAGCGTCACCACCGCTGTTCCGTGCTGATCATCATGCATAACTGGAATATCGAGCTCTTCTTTTAAACGTTCTTCAATTTCAAAGCAGTGAGGCGACCCTATATCTTCTAGTAAAATACCGCCAAATCCCGGTGAAATATTTTTAACCGTTTGAATGATTTCTTCCGGCTCATTTACATTCAACAAAATAGGGATAGCGTTTACATTGGCAAGTTGATCAAATAACGCAGCTTTTCCTTCCATAACAGGCATTCCTGCAACTGGACCAATATTTCCTAATCCTAGTATAGCGGTACCATCTGTTACAATCGCAACCGTGTTTCCAATACTCGTATAAATCTTCGCTTTGTCCGGCTGTTCTTGAATAGCACGGCAAACGTTTGCTACACCAGGGGTATATACTCTTCTTAAATCAGCAATTGACTCAATTTTCATTTTGCTTTTCATTTGAATTTTGCCGCCTTCATGCGCATGAAGAACTTCATCTGATACTGTATGTAAAGTAATGCCTTCTAAACTGCGAACCGCTTCAAGCAATTCCTCAAGCTGGTCTTCACTTTCTACTTGAACCGTAATGCTTCTCATGGTGTAGTTATGTCCTACTTTAACGGTTTCAACTTCGCCAATATCTCCTCCAACATTTCCAATAGCTGTTGCTACTCTTCCTAAGTTTCCCGGTACGGTCGGTGTTTGTACCATTAATGTGCGTATTAAATTGTTCAGCATATCCCCATATCCCCCTTGTCTTAATCCTGCAAGTACGTATGCTTACTAATTGAAACGTTTAAAATGGTCAAATTCCCTATAAGTTCATGTTATCTACTTATCTTACAAGTAGATCTATACGTACTGTCTTTTCCATTAAAAGAAAAGCAATAGATAACGCTTTCAAACAGACGTTTCGCTTTGATTATAAGCAAAGTTTTTAGAATAATCAAGCGATGACATTGTGAAAATTCATAAATTATTAAGAAGGAATTTGTTCTTCACAAACAGAAAAGACTTATATAGAAAAGAAACAAAGGAGTGAATCAATTGAAATCAATTTGTGTGTTTGCAGGATCAAGCGCTGGAATAAAAACAGAATATAAAGAGGCCGCCGTCTCGCTAGGACGCTACATGGCCCAAAAAAACTACCGGCTGATTTACGGAGGCTCGCGAATGGGCCTGATGGGAGAAGTCGCAAATGAAATGCTTCAGCATGGAGGCGAAGTCATCGGCATTATGCCCCGCGGTTTGTTTAGCGGTGAAATTGTTCATACCGCGCTGACAGAACTCATCGAAGTAGAGAGCATGCATGAGCGAAAGGCAACTATGCACGAGTTAGCTGATGGTTATATTGCGCTTCCTGGAGGTTTCGGGACATTTGAAGAGTTGTTTGAGGCTCTTTGTTGGGCTCAAATTGGTATACATAAAAAACCAGTAGGGTTATTAAATGTGAACGGCTACTACAACCCGCTTATGCAAATGGTTCAGCATGCCGTAGATGAAGGGTTTTCTACGGATTCTGCTATTCGTCTCATCAACATTTCTGATACTCCCGAGCAGCTTATCTCTTCAATGGACACGTACACGTCCCCTTCAGAGGACCAAAAATGGAACACTGAACGCTAAAAAGCAAGCGCATAATTTGCGCTCGCTTTTTAAGCTTTATTAAAAGTAATCTCATATTTTTTTACGCCAAAAACAAAAGGGCTGCCTATTGGCTTTAAAGACTGATTTTGAACTTTCGAAAATTCTCCTTTTTCTAGTAACTTAGTAAAAGCAATTTTCCCTTCCATTCTTGCTAGCGGTGCTCCTAAGCAAAAATGGATGCCAAATCCAAAGCTCACGTGAGGATTTGTTTTACGATGCACGACAAAAGTGTCAGGACGTTCAAACTTAGCTGAATCTCTATTTGCACTCGCTGCCCAGCTAATTACCTGCTGTCCTTTTTTAATCTTACACTCTCCAAGTTCTACATCTTCAGCAGCTATGCGTCCAATCGCTTGAATAGGAGGATAATAGCGAAGCGTTTCTTCTACCAGGTTCGGAACCAGCGATATGTCTCGACGAACTTCATTCTGCACGTCTACGTCTTCTGTCATATACCGAACTCCGTTCGTAATTAAGTTTGTTGTTGTCTCATTACCTGCTACTAGCAATAAAATACAGAACCCCAGCACTTCCTCTTCTGTTAAATGCTCGCCGTCGATTTCTGCTTCTAAAAGAAGCGAAATGAGATCTTCTTGTTTATTTTGCTGACGCTCCGCGATAATTTCTTTAAAATACCCTTGTAAAAAAATCACGCCTTCATTACGCTTTTGCATCATTTTCGCAAAAGCTTCGTCTGAATTATTTTCAGCACCGCTCACTAAGTCATCGGAGTATTTTTTAAACAGTGCTCGGTCTTGTATTGGTACTCCTAGCAGCTCTGCTATTACAATAATCGGCAGTGGTCCAGCAAAGTCTTCTACTATGTCAAACTTTTTTTTGCTGCTTACTTCATCTAATAAATAATCTGCAATCTCTTCAATATGACCCTCCAAGTGCTGAATAGCTCTTGGCGTAAAAGCTTTGTTTACTAAGTTTCGTAACTTTGTATGTTTTGGAGGGTCCATCATTAAAATACTTTCTTGGCGTTCTTCCATTGCTCGTTTGGATGAAAAAAGCGACGGGTTTTTTAAAATATACTTTACTGTTTCATAATCAAATACATCCCAGCAGTTTCGGCTTTCATCGTAACGAATAGGTGCCTCTTGACGCAGACTGTTATAAATATCAAATGGGTAAAGCTGCTGTTCAACTGATTTGATTTCTTGCATAGGAATCCAGTTAGCATAGCGATTTTCTCTTTTTACTGCTTTTGAATTCATCTCGTATTCCTTCTTTCGTTTAAAAGTGACCTCGTTAAGTTTTTTAATCTTCTACAGATCAAAGAATTTTTTTCCATCTTTGTATCTTTTGATCAGACTATCACAAGGTTTTTTCCCTTTCAACGGACATAATCAGAAAATTTTGTCAATTATACAGAAGACTTATTTTATTTAAGGTCTAAATCAGTGATTTTTTTCCATTTTTTTAGTTCATTTATCTTGTTTCATAATAATCATAGAGATGGTTACACTACAGGTAAGTACGTAAGAAAGTAGGGATCTCATGTGATAGATGCCCTTATGTGGGGTGGTGTCTCAGGCTCAGCTGTATTAATTGGAGCTATTATAGCTATTTTTATACCTTTAAAAAAACAGTTGACTGCTTATATTATGGCTTTTGGCACGGGCGTTTTGTTAGGAGCTGCTGCTTACGAGCTCATTCAAGATTCGGTAAAAGAAGCGGGAATCATTGCTTCTTCTTTAGGCTTTTTAACAGGCGCAGCACTTTTTACTCTTCTTGACATCTCCTTAGCTAAAAAAGGCGCTCACAAAAGAAAACGTTCGGACCACCTTGTCCCCGCTAGCTCGGGACTAGCCATTTTTATTGGTACTATTATGGATGCTATACCTGAGTCACTGATGATTGGCGCAAGTTTGATTGAACAGCACCACGTTAGCTGGCTGCTTGTTGTCTCTATTTTTATCAGCAATATACCCGAAGGAATCTCCGGGACAAGCGGACTACTAAAAAGCCAATATAAGCAAAAGAAAATTTTTTCATTATGGCTTTCAGTCTTCTTTATATCAGCTCTTTGTTCTTGGATTGGATATCTATTTCTTCAAAATGCTACCCCAAACATGATGGGTTTTATTGCCTCATTCGCCGGTGGTGGAATTGTGGCAATGGTTGCTTCTACGATGTTGCCAGAAGCTTTTGAAGAAGGTGGTCCTGTTATTGGTTTTATTGCTTCATTAGGGTTATTAACTTCTATTATTTTGGATTATATGTCTTTTTAATGAATAAACTTATATTTTGTATGAAACAAAATATATAGGTCTTTCGTCTTTACAAGTAGATATAAATAAAAGGAGTTACCATTATGAAAAAAATATGTGCTTCTCTTACACTTTGCACAGTGCTCACTTGCCTATCAGGGTGTACCTATGCACCTCATAATAATCTGTCTGCCGAAAGAGTCTCTGCTTCTTCTATTCAACATACTTCTTCTTCAAAACATGAGGCTTCAGTAGAGGAAATTACAAATAAGCTTCCAGGACACGTTTATTTAAAAGGTATAGCCTTTCAAGATACGCAAAAACCTTATTACTTAGCAATTAATTACGCTGCAATAAATAATCAGCATACGTTTGAAAAAAGCTGGACGTCTGTGAAAACTAAACGCATACTTTTACATAACGCAACCATCTTACTTTCTGCCGTACAAAATGCTGACAGCGTTCACTTTACTATTAATACGACTGTTCCTCAGACAATCACCATTACTCGAAAAGAGTTAACCGACTTCTACGGAATAGATCTGGGGAATTATAATGACGTGAAACAAGTATGGAAAGAAAAATTCGAAGGAAAGCAAGAAAAAATCGAGGAATTTTATGATGCACATCCAATTACGGAAATGCAGTAAAAGCGGCCCATGACCGCTTTTTAAAGTTGTTTTTTCATAAACACCTGCTCAAGTTTGATTCCTTCATCTGTATATAAATCTTGAAAACCAAATGATTTTAACATTTTCACGAGTAAGCTATTTCTTTTTTCAGGTACATTATATGTATTGTAAGCAATTGGTCCATACATATTAAAAATGGTTGCTAATAAAAAGCCCAGAACGTCCTCTGAATTTGAGATATGTTCCTTAACGCTTCCTTGATAAAAAGTAACGGAATTCACGATGCCTATGGAAGAAAAATTCTTTTGAAATAACAGATAGCCAACTTCTTCGTTTTTTTCATTCAACGCAATAAACGATTCTCCATCACGAATACAGTCAAATTGATTTTTTCCACGGAACGTCGTATGTATAAAAGGGTAGGTTTCGAATATCTTTTGCAAGCCTTCGCTTTAACGAATACGTAAGCTGATTCTTCTTTTTAAGTAGAGAAGCGTGAAAACTACCTCTATGCTTTAGAAATAAAAGGGTATCTACAATCTCATATCCGTATTTCTGATAAAGGTGAATGGCTTTTTCATTCACTTTAAATGCTTCCAGACTGGCTTCCACTACTCCTTGCTGCTGTATCTCTCAAGTGTAGCTTTTAGTAAGGCTTCTCCAATTCCCAGTTTTCGGTAAGGTAAGGCTACGCTTGTACCTCCATTCCAAGCATGTTTTTTTCCCTTGACCTTTTTTATTCCATTTAACATAATTCCAGCTGGTGTATTATTATAAAAAGCCATAAAAGAATGGTCGACAGATAGCTGATCCAACCAAATCTACAAGTGAATTGATTTAGTGACAGCTCAATCGGAAGATAATAATCTTCAAAACCCTTATTGAATGCTTGTAGTGCATCAGAAAAAGAACACTGGCTTAGAGGCTTAATTATAATCATGGGACATTCCTTCCTTTTGTAAAAAGATAATAAGCTAGAAAATCATTATAAGAAAACATCATCAATAACCTTCTGAATTTTTGTGGTTTTTAAAAGAAAAGAAAGAGACATATCCTTTAAGCATCCTGTCTCTTCCTTTTCTTTTAACACTCTATTCTATTGTCTTTTAACCTCTACATCCGACGCTTTCACAAACGCATAGCGGTGATTAAAATAAATTTGATAATATTCGTCTTTTCCAACAATCATTTTATGATCGTTTGGATTTGTTGTAAAAGTTGGTGCATAGTAATAGTCACTCGTTACTTTTTCTACCCCCACGTACACCTGCTCTGGAGAAATTTTATACTGAAGTGGCACCATAGCTTTAACTGGTATATTAGAAGGATAGGCTGAAGCTTCGGGGAAAGCTCCTCCGTACACTTGAATGCTTTCTTTTCCTGCTTTTGGCGTTAATAATATGCCTGTACCTTTACTTGTATTTTTATTATGGGGATTATAAAACCACGCTTTTTGCCCTCCGTACCAAATCGCTGTCCATTCTCCTTTTGTCTCAGCCACTGCATACGTTTGTCCAGTTACTGCTTTGCTTCCCCAGTCTAACGTTTGTTTCGTTCCTGGCCCTGAAGCTGCAGGCTCATTCAGTAGCGGTGAATCATTGCTGGGAGCTTGATGCAAATACACAAAATTGGCCGGCTGCTTTGGTGCATCCGATACCTCCGGCTGATTATTTTTAAAGACTGGATTAATCGTAACGGCTAGTTTGTTTGTATGCTGGCGCTCGACTGGATTTCCTACTAAATCCATGTAGTGCCCCCAATCCCAAAACGGCCCTGGATCTGAATGCATACCTGATTGAGCCTTAGGAGACAAACCCGGCACCTCATCATGACCAATAATATGAGCTCTGTCTAACGGAATATTATATTCTTTGGCAAGGTGGCGTACGAGTCTTGCCGAAGAACGGTACATTTCTTCTGTAAACCACGTGGATCCTTCAAGAGCAAACCCTTCATGCTCGATTCCAATACTGTGCGTATTAAAATACCAGTTTCCTGCATGCCATGCTACGTCTTTGTTATGGATCATCTGTGCGATGTGGCCATCACTTGAACGGATTACATAGTTTGCAGCTGCTCTATTAGGGTTAGCAAACAAATCAATCGTTCCATCATAACTTACTTCTGTATCATGAATAACAATATAACGAACATCTGATTTTTGACGATTTGCAATATCATAGTTTCCGTAATCTGAAGGACTTTCGCTAAATTTTCCGTAAAAAGCAGGGATGTATTCACATTTTAAAGATGGCGGACAATCCGCTTTATTCGTATTGGAATTTTCAGCACGAGGAATCGACATATCTATATTTTGAGGGGAAATTTTAAGATGCTGTCCGTCTGATGTTGTATGCTCTGCTCCTTTTTCCAACGTTTCATATACATCATCGGCAAATACTTGAGCGTTTTCTTTATCCTGAGAAGAACTGTAAGCGGCAACTGCGTCGTACCATTTCTGATCAGTGGACGGTGCGTTTCCATTTTTGTCTTTTGCGATAAAAGCTAGTACAGCAGCGCCACCGCGAATATTTTGCACAGGATCTTTTTTTAATCTTTCTTTATCTGACTTAAGCAGCTTAGCAGCTAAGGAGAGCGTTTGCTGTTTGTCATATGCTGGTTTTGAAGGTGCAGCTCCGTTTCCTTTTCCATCTTCTAAAGAAGGGATGTCTGTTAAATGCATAAGACCGTATCCCCCGGCCGCACTAGGTTTTCCATTATGATTTTCCCAGCGCGACTTGTTGTAGGAAATTGCTTTTAAAAGCGAAGCTGGCACACCAAATTCTTTAGATGCTTGTGCAAATGCTAGCTCCAAAGAATCTGACTGATCCTCTGCAGCCAAAGCGACTACAGGCGCTTGTAGCGTATGAATAGACGTATAAGCTGTACACATAACCCCGGCTGCAAGCATGGCTACCCCTATCTTATTTAATTTTAATCGTTTCTTTAGTTTCAAACGTATTCCTCCCCCGTAAAGTATGTAAATGAAGTCAATAAAGACATAATATGACTTTACCTCGTTCTCAACCATTTCGTCTTCTTTCTTTCTATTCCCTTGAGACAATAGTCTAGAAGATTCGACAGAGTTACTAGGAGGAAAGATGTGGTACGAGGAAAAAATCATAAAAATCATCCCTCTTCTTTAAAGCTGCGCTCTCAAAAATGGTTGAGTACAAAGGCGGTCCATTCATCCCTTTTGCTGCCTTTTTAATAAAGCAGCAATATTGTAGATAATGACATTCCTTCTATAATTCAACTATTACTAAACCAAATTTCTTAATTTACCAGTTTTTAACAGACTGTACGTTCGACATTTTAGTAACTTTTCACCATAGTTAACCATGGAAAAGGTTGCTATTATTAAAGACAAGAGAATGTTTACATATGATTGAACGCAGCAAGAACTGCTCTTGAAAGGAGATACCTTATGAGAGGACACAGCATTCCAGCAATTAAGTTGAATGAAGAAGAAAAAGAAAAATTAGAGGAACTTATTGAACACTATAATTTAAAACGAACTTCTCTCATTCGAAAATTTATTATGGATGGAAAAGTCAAGCCTCCTTTAATCGGCAAAGAAGCAGGTGTGGAACTATTGGTTAACCTCCGAAAGATTGAGTCTGAACTAAGCCGGCTAAGCAATAATATGCATCAAATTGCAAAGTACTTACATAAACCAAAAGATAAGCAAAACCATTCACAGAATCTTGAAGAAATACTATTAGAAATGATGAAAAAACAAAAACATGTACAAGAAGATGTAGAGACTATTTCAGAGCAGCTTAGCGATCATTTATACGTTAAATAGAGAAAAAACGCTCTTTTCATTTCAGAAAAGAGCGTTTTTTATAAAGAAGTAGGGATTTAAATGCTTTTTTTCATCCCGCACTTTGCGCATGTACGGATAAAAATAAAGTCTTTTACTAAGCTTTTAAATTTCACATGTCCACAGTTATCGCATCTGCCTGCAACTTTATCCGGAAACTCCTCATATACATATACTTTTGTTAAATCAATCGCTTCTTGTTGCTCTTCCATTTCCATCACACCTTTATGCATCTTTACGATTCAGCTCTTTATATTCTATCAAAAATAAGTAAAATTACTAGGGTGAAAGCTTCAAAAAACAAGCAGGTTTTTTCACTATTTTTTTATCCGTTCAGCTTTGTACCACCATTTTTCTCTATCTAAAAATGCTTTTACATTCAGTATTTTTTTATCCCGAAGTGTAATGATGGCTACTGCAGCTCCTTCTTTGGAAAAGGTTACCGCTGTTTCTAACTTTTCTTTCGTCACAAATACTTTTAATGTTTCCATATTCTCTTTTGTTAATTCCGCAGTTGTGATGGTTTCTCCTTCAATGATTGTATCTTTTTTTTCAATAAAATGTTGTCCATCAATCACCCAGGCTGCACGCGTTTCACCATAAACTTGAAAGAGGGTATTCTTTTTTAAATAACCTGTTCTCTCTGACATATTTGCATCCTTATACGTCTCCGTATCCTCAGTTGTTTTGATCCATAAAGGTTTATATAAAAAAGTAGGCTTTGGACAACCTTCCTCGTCAGAATCTCCCAAAGGATTTGTAGATTTAGGCTCCAAGTTTAAAAACTGTGCAACCCCTTTTGCATATGCCACCCCCATATCTTTTAGAAATTGAGGATTTTTTAAGAGCTTTGCATCATGTTCTGTATCAATAAATCCAATTTCAGTTAGTACAGACGGCATATATGAACGCCTTAACACACTATGATTAGCCAATTTCCTGCCTCGGTTAGAGTGATTGTATTTAGTGAGAACAAATTTCACATGATCGTGAATATCGTTTCGTAACACAATGGTTTGGTTATTTATATTTTTGCTATAAATAAAATCTTCATATCCCGTTTCGCCGCCTGAATTTATATGAATAGATAAGTATACATCAGCACCCCACGCATTGGCTTTGTTGACCCGTTCATTTAATGACAAAAACACATCGGTTGTACGCGTTGTACAAAGAGAAAATCCTTGATAGTGAGTAGAAAGAAAAGAGATGATGTACTGTTGAACAGCTAACACTAAGTCTTTTTCATACAGCCCGCTGGCGACAGCCCCTAGATCTGCCCCTCCGTGACCTGCATCTAAATAAATTTTTTTCATATAACCTGTCTCCTCCTTATCCGTAGCATATGCATGAATAAGCGAAGACGTTTGTTATACAAAACTACTTTTATGTATAAAGCTTTTTGCTATGGCTCATTTAGAAGTCTTTACAACTGATTTACCATAGCTGGTAACATCAAAATATGTATTTGATCCATCGTCTTCATTGATCACAACATCTAAGTCATGAAAATAACGATGAAGTTCTTTTAACAGTGCTTGATCTTTCGTCTGCTCTAGCTGTCCAGCGAGCTTCTCCATATGCTGAAAGTCTTTCTTTAAAACAGAATCTTTTACTTCAATCGTGCCAATCGTATTTTTAATGGCTGTCGCTTCTTCTTGTACGGAAGGCCAGTCTGGGTGCTCAATGGCACTCCACCCCGTCAAATCATTTAGTACGTCATGATGTTCAGCTATAAAATCTTTTGCCTGCTGATCACTGCTTTCCAGCTTATCAACTTTTTGTTGATTCACTTTAATGGCACTTGCCTTTATACTTTGCTGTGATAAAAAAGGAATTTTTCCGTTTTGGCACAATATCCATCCTGTCGCTCCTCCCCCGACTAAAAGAACGGATAAAGATATCGAAATGATCATACGCTTTTTCTTACTTTTATGTCTTTTTTCCATTTGACTCCTTTCCGGGTATACAAAACCCTTTAGGCCTTATGAACTGAAACGAATAACCTACAAAAAGAATTTTACCATATTTTTAATATTAAAAATATTAAAAAAAGAGACTCCTTCGAGTCTCTTTGAATCCACTTCAATTAACTTTCACCTTTGTGTAGCGATTCTTAGGAACATTCAACTGCAAGTTACTTCTTAACGTACTCCCTTCGTATTCTATACGATACAGGCCTCTTTCTTGCAGTATCGGTACAATGTGTTCTACAAAGTCATCTAAGCCATGGGGAACGCTTGAATGAATAATAAAGCCGTCAGCTCCTTTTTCTTCAAACCACTGTTCCATCAAATTAGCGATATGCTCTGGCGTCCCAATAAATTGTGTTTTAGGTGTAGCAATTCGCAGCGCTGCTTCTCGCAGTGTCCACTTATATTTTTTAGCATTTTCTTTAATTTTGTCTGTTGTACTGCGGAAACTATTACTTCCTATATCTCCTAAGTCAGGAAATGCCTCATCTAATGGAAACTGTGAAAAATCAAAATGATCGAAAAAGCGTCCTAAGTAGTTTAGCGCATGTTCAATTGTCACCAATTGAGAAAGTTCTTCATATTTTCTTTCGGCTTCTTCGTTTGTACTACCAATTATAGGACCAATTCCCGGGAAAATTAAAAGTTCGTTTTCATTGCGCCCTTGCGCTGCGGCTCTTGATTTTACATCTTGGTAAAAAGCTTTTGCTTCTTCTAAATTGTCTGGTCCCGTAAACACTGCGTCAGCCGTTTTCGCTGCTAGATCTTTGCCGCTTTCAGAAGAGCCTGCTTGAAACACTACGGGCTGCCCCTGAACTGAGCGGCCAATGTTTAACGGGCCTTCTACAGAAAAAAATTCGCCTTTGTGATGCAATCGGTGCAGCTTTTTCTCCTCAAAAAATTGTCCGGTTTCTTTATTTCGAATAAAAGCATCATCTTCCCAAGAATCCCATAATCCCTTTGTTACTTCTAGAAACTCTTCAGCTATTCTATAGCGTTTGTCATGAGTGGGGTGCTCTTTTCCATAGTTAAGCGCAGATCCTTCTAATGGAGATGTGACAACATTCCATCCCGCTCGGCCGCTGCTAATATGATCAAGTGAAGCAAACTGTCTAGCCACCGTAAACGGTTCGCTATACGAAGTCGATAGAGTGCCGACTAAACCAATATGAGAAGTGACAGAAGCAAGTGCTGATAGAATAGTAAGAGGTTCAAAACGATTCAAAAAATGCGGAAGCGATTTTTCATTAATATATAACCCATCGGCAATGAACACTAAATCAAATTTTCCTTCTTCCGCTTTTTGAGCCTGCTGCTTGTAAAAATCTAAATTAACGCTGGCATCTGACAAGATTTCAGGGTGTCTCCACGCCCCCATATTTCCTCCGACTCCATGAATAATAGCCCCTAGCTTTAATTGTCTTTGATGTGTCATATTACCATTCTCCTTTTTCATATCCATTCATAAATTCTCGTAATTGATTAGTTAAACCGCCTGCTCCAAAGCGAAGGACTCCTTCTTTTTCTGTCTTTCTTTCATTTCCTTCTTGTGCAAATTGTAAAAAAGCGATAACGTGAACTCTTCTAGGGTGAATATTTTCAATTCCTTCGTCATAAAACCATTGATCAATTGTATTGTAAATCCCTTTATTGACTTTGAATTGACTGTGGCACCAATTAAAAAACTGGAGATCAGGCAGATTTAAATATCTCGCTTGCCCTAGCTTGGAAGCTGTAGCTTCACTAGATACATAGCCCATATGTTGAAATCTTTGCTTAGCTTGCAGCGTATCAGCTTTAATTTGATGCTTTAAAAACTCAATAGAAGGGAACTTTTTCTCTCCTCGCACCCGAAAGATTACGTCGCATTGAACTGTCTCTCCATAAATAACGTCGTTAAAATCCAAAATATGAACCTCAAATGTTTTAGATAGTTCCGATCCAAATGTCGGCTTAACCCCTACATTCATAACTCCTATATGTTCAAGTCCCTGCAGATGAACGAGGACACCATACACGCCATTTTTTAATTCCTCATGCTGAGTATCTATATTAGCTGTTGGAAACCCTAAGTATCTTCCTTGCTGCCTTCCAGGTACAACCTGGCCTTTTATAATAAGTTTTTTGCTTGTTTTAGCTTTTAATGCTCCTCTATTCACTACGTTCACCCTTCTTCCCTTAAGTCTAGTAAAAAATAAAAGGTTCTTTGCACAATGTCACACATTGTGCAAAGAACCTCTAGTGATCTAGTCGGTTTGTTTAATTTGATGATTTTATCATATACTTATTATTCCTATGAGTCAAGTTGGTTTTTAATTAAAATATTAGATTGTTTTTTCATAAATATAAGAGTAAGGAGAATGCGTTGGGTTAATACGCTTGAAAAATTGCTTTGTTCGATCTTCTTTTGGGTTTAAAAATATGTCTTCAGGATGACCTTGTTCGACAATCTTTCCTCCGTCCATAAACACCACGTGATTAGAAACTTCACGGGCAAAACTCATTTCGTGCGTCACAATGATCATCGTAATTCCTTCTTCAGCAATTTTACGAATAACAGACAGTACTTCACCCACCAGTTCAGGGTCCAAAGCAGACGTCGGCTCATCAAATAAAATGACTTCAGGATTTAAAGCAAGCGCTCTAGCAATGCCCACTCGCTGCTGTTGACCTCCTGATAACTGACTTGGATAAGCATTTGCTTTTTCAGCAAGCCCAACTTTTTCAAGGACGTCTAAACTGCGTTGTTTCGCTTCTTCCTTTGGCAGCTTTTGAACAATAACTAGCCCCTCCATAATATTTTCAATAACGGTTTTGTGTTTGAACAAGTTGTATTGCTGAAAAACCATCGTTGTTTTTTGTCGAAGAGTTAAAATGTCTTTGCGATTTGGCTTTTGGCACTGAACCGTAAATTGATCAATCGAAACTTCTCCTTCATCTGCTTTTTCTAAGAAATTAATGCAGCGTAAAAACGTAGTCTTTCCAGAACCACTCGGTCCTAAAATGGTCACAACGTCGCCTTTTTTAACAAGTAAATCAATACCGTCCAATACTGTATTATGACCAAATGTTTTTTTTATATTTGTTAGTGTAATCATACAACCCCTCCTCGATTATAAACAGTTAATTTACGTTCAAGCAGCGCTGTTATTCCTTCTATTAACATCGTCAGCATCCAATAAATAAGAGCAGCAGCAATATAGGCTTCTAAAAACTTGAGATTATTCGAAGCTACGATATTAGCAGCACCGTTTAGCTCTTTTTGCGATACGATGAATGCGATAGAAGACGTATGCAAAAAGCCGATGAAGATATTACATAAATTCGGTAAAGACAAAGCAAACGCCTGTGGAAAAACAATTCGTTTCATCGATTGAAAACGATTCATCCCAATAGCATACGCAGCCTCAATTTGTCCTTTTTCTACAGCTAACAAACCAGAGCGAATAATCTCTGACATATAAGCTCCCGCTGTAAAAGACAAAGCGATTAATACAAATACGACAATAGGAATGCTGTTTGCATTGAAGCCCCATCCATAGTAACTCGATAGTTTATTAATAAATAGCGGGAACCCTAGGTAAATAACCATA
This sequence comes from Bacillus sp. ILBB4, assembly GCF_035064545.1. Lineage (NCBI taxonomy): Bacteria > Bacillati > Bacillota > Bacilli > Caryophanales > Bacillaceae > Bacillus > Bacillus sp. ILBB4. Next base: position 549,340 of record NZ_JAIQVD010000004.1, read on the forward strand.
ATATGAAGAATAGCAGGCGTTCCTCGGAAAAATGATACGTATACGTTGGCAATTGGCGTTATTATTTTCACTGAATTGATTCTCACAGCCGCAACAGCAATACCAATAAGCAACCCGCCTAGTAACGGACCGATGGTAATAAGGAGCGTTAAAGGTAATGCCTTTAAAATTTCTACAAATGCTGTCCATATAAACGGTACGTCAATAATCATGTTTACACCTCTTTTAGTAAGCTCGTTTTATACATGAACAGGCTGATCATGTTTTTGCAGCTTCTGTTCTGATTTCACAAAAAATTTCTCTAATATAATCGCCACAAAATAATAAATAATGGCAAGTGCGATATATACCTCCACTGCATGAGCCGTTGCAGCGATAATGGTATCTCCTCTTCCCATCATATCCATCACACCAATGGTAAAGGCTAAAGACGTATCTTTTAAGGACCCAATCACAAGATTTCCAAAGTTAGGAAAGGCTACAACGAGAGCTTGCGGCAGCACAATTCGAGTGAACGTTTGTTTTCCGGTCATTCCTATACTATAAGCTGCTTCAGTTTGCCCTTTATCTACACTATTAATGGCACCGCGCATCATTTCAGAAAAAGACGCCGCCGTGCTCAGTGAATACGTGATAATAACAAATACGAGCGGAGCCATTCTTGAAACGTCAATATGAATCAATTGTAAAAGGGCAGGTATCCCGTAAAAAACTAAAAATAATTGAATTAAAATAGGCGTTCCCCTCATAAAAGAAATATAAACTGCTGCTATTTGACTTAACACCGGTACCTTATAAATACGAGGCAGGGCAATAAACAATCCCAAGGTACTGCCAATCACAAGTGAAGCAATCAAAATCCAAATTGTAATATGCAAATAAGATAATAATTGAGGAATAGAGGTGAAAATCAGCTCTATATCAAATGCTTTTCCCATCTTTTTCTCTCCTTTGTTTCCCTCTACAGGTAGCGAAAGGACCCAAGTTCAAGGCTTGGGTCACAGTAAGTGCTTTAGTTATTTCCAGCTGCTTTTGTATAATCTTCTCCCAGCCATTTTTTACTTAATTTTGTCAATGTTCCGTCTTCTTTTATTTCTTTTAACGCTTTATCAACATCTTTTTGTAAACCTGTTTCATTTTTGCGAAGCATAAAATATACTTTTGAATTTGAAATAGCAGGCCCTACAACTTTTTGCTCTGCGTCCGCTTGTTTATTGACAAAGTCAACTGCAAACGGCGTACTAATCGTGGCATCCGCACGCCCTGTTTTCAGCTGCGTTTTTGTATCATCAGATCCTTGGCCTGAATAGACGATATTAATTTTATTTCCATGTTCTTTGTTATACTTATCGATTAAGTTAGCAGAATTACTCGTTGCTCCTACAATTACCTTTTTACCGTTCAAATCTTTAATTGATTTAATAGACGTATTTTTTTCGTTTACAACTACATGTAGCGGAAAGATATTATAAGGTTCTTTATTAAAAAGGAACTTTTGTTTTCTCTCTTCATTCACTTCCATCTGATGGGCTACTAAATCAATTTTGTTCGATTCTAAGCTCAAAAGTAAATTAGAAAAATCCATTGTCTTAAATTCGAACTTATAGTTTGGAAGACGTTTGTCTATTTCTTTAACAAGTTCTACGTCATACCCTGTTAGATTTCCTTTATCGTCAAGAAAGCAAATGTTCGGAAATTGCGTACCCGTTCCTACAATAATTTTTTGTACTTTGTCTTTGCTTGCGTTAGCCGCTGTTTCTTTATTTGGTGTTCCGCAAGCGGCTAGTAATAAAAGAAGTGATAAAAAGATAGCTGTCAGCTGTAGTTTTTTCATGTGTTTTGTCCCTCACTATGTCTCAAAATAATTTATTGTTTTAATGAATTAATAAAATACATGTTCCAGCTATTTAACGATTGGTGAATAGTCTTCAATCAATTTTTCTATTTGTTCATAATCTTTTTCAATTACTCCTTTAAACTGCCCCTCGTCTCCAATTTCAACGACCGGTACATGGCGAATACCGTATTTAAATTCAAGTAAATCCCGCAAATAATCTTTTCCTTCTACATCGATACTTTCATATTGATATCCTTTCTCATGAAAATATGCTTTTAGTTCCTCGCAATGATGACAACCTTTTCGATTCCATAATAAAATCTTTACTGACATTTTGTCTCCTCTTTTCTTTTTAATTATTAATTAGCTTTTTGCAACTCTTTGTGTTTTTCTAACTCGTATCTTTCAGGATGTAAGATTTTCCTTAAGAATACGCCTTTTCCTTCTTCTCCTTGATCAACTTCAAAAAAACGTTCGTACCCTTTCCTTTCATACATAGGAATCAACCACGGATGTCGATCAGAAGTAGCCAATGTAACGGCAGGTTCCCCCAATTGATCCCGAATAATTGTTTCTTCAACCCATGTTAAGAGTTTAGAACCTACTCCTTTCTTTTTAACCAAAGGATCTACCGCAAACCACCATAAGAAAGGCCAGTTCGTTATTTCTTTATACGTTCTTGCTGTAATCGTAGCTACGATTTTTTTATCACTTTCCAGCACGTAGCAACGGCTGTTTTGAATGTTTTCTTTTACAAGTTCAATCGTTGCCGTTGCGGCTGGAAACTTAATTCCTAGCTCTCGAATCGGCTCGTATGCTCGAAGTGTTAAATTCAACAGTTCTTCAGCATCTTCTACGGTTGCTAATCGAAATAATTCACTCATTTTCTCCACCTCATTTTATAAATGATTGAAGAGATAGACCTGCTTTATAAATCAGCTCATCCACCGCTTCCTTTAAACGACTTTTAGCATTCATATTGTTGATGCCTGCAAAAGACACGTATTCATGCAGCAGAAAAAGACTGCTGAGCCAATAAGGTCTACCTAAAAAAGACGCTAAAAGTTTTAAATCATATTTAGCTTTTAGTAAAGAATTCACATTTTCCCCAACAAGAATCGGCAGAAGTATTTTTTTATGCAATAAATCTTCCGGCAATACTTTTGTTAGTTGTTCAAAAGACTGTACGTATGTTTCATTTACTCCAGATAACAGAACGACAATACTTTTAGCTTGTTTCACTTTTGAAATGAATACCTTTACTTCTTTCTGAGCTTCCTCCGTTAAAGCGTGTACATCATGATACAAAATAGCTTCTGCGTGCACTCCTTTTGAGGTTAAGCAAGCTTCTAGCTCATCTTTTACTGAAGCTATTTGTTGATAATTATGAGAGCTTCCGTTATATAAAATACATACATCGCTCACTTTCTTCCCCTCCTTTTTATAGCAAAAAGGCTCCTGGAGTTTACTCAGGAGCCTTTGGTAGACCAATCAGCTTTAACTGTTTGTTTGATAAAACTGGAGAATGAAGTGAAGTGTCTTTGAAACATACTCACTTAATTCTTATTTATCCAAGTTGTTTTATCGGCTTTTCTGTTTGATGATTCAACTATATAGCCTCAAAATGGCAAAGTCAACTTATTTTTTAAAAAATATTTTTCTTTTAAAAAACTCTTTTCATTTGGAAAATCCTTTGCTAAAATAAACCCCAATTATTCTTACCTTTTTTATCAACTTTAAGGAGTGTTTTCAGTGAAATTAAGTATTTTAGATCAAAGCCCACGTTATGAGGGTGAGCGTGCTGAAGATGCATTTCAGCATACCATTCAATTAGCTCAGCTAGCAGAAGAACTTGGTTACCATCGCTTTTGGGTAGCCGAGCATCACGACTCTGAACATGTTGTAGGATCATCACCTGAAGTGTTAATTTCTCACCTGCTCGCTAAAACGCATCATATCCGTATTGGTTCAGGGGGCGTTATGCTTCAGCATTACAGCCCTTATAAAGTAGCAGAAAATTTTAATGTTTTAGCCTCATTATCTCCAAATCGCATCGATCTTGGAATCGGTAGAGCACCAGGAGGACTACCTCATTCTACTCAAGCCTTACAACAAAACTCTCAGCCCACTAAGTCCTTAACAGACAAACTGATAGAACTTAAACAATACCTAAACGATACGCTGCCGGAAGATCACCCCCTTTACGGTTTAAAAGCCTATCCAAGGCCGGAAAAATCAGCAGATATGTTTTTACTGGGAGCAAGTGCTTCAAGCGCAGAGCTTGCGGGTTCATTAAACCTTCCTTATGTATTTGCTCAATTTATTAATGGTGATCAAAAAGTGCTAAAAGAAGCGATTTCTGTCTATAATCAGCACGTTTCATCTCGCGCACGCTCGCTTGTCGTTGCCCTTTCCGTCATCGTAGCGGATACCGTAGAAGAAGCAAAAGCATTAGCATCCAGCACAAAAATATTTAAAGTATACTTACAAAATGGTAAGTCCGCTACATTAGGCTCCAAAGAAAAGGCGGAAGAATTTGGTCAGCAGTCCAAAGAAAGCTATCAAATTGAAGAAAAAGAAGCCAACGTCATATACGGTACAAAAGAAACCGTTCGTCAAAAGCTTAAAGCTTTGAAGCAGTCATTTTCTATTGATGAATTTATTATTCTTACTGCTATTCAAGATTTTGAACAAAAAAAGCGGTCTTATACGCTCTTAAAAGAAGCTTTCAGTGAAGGAGATGCTCAGAAAACTAATCACACTTTAGCTGCTTACTAATCTAGAAGCTGGGACAAATAAATTTTAGTTGAAGGAAAACGCGAACTAATAATCAAAATTTCCGATTATTAGTTCGTGTTTTTTTATCATTAAAATGGACGTAGCTTTCATGTGTTTAGTTGCTTCTAGCTGGTGGTTGGAGGACAAGACAGAGACTCCTGCAGGAAAAGCGGAAGGGATGAGACCCCGCAGGAGGGTATGCGACGAGGAGGCTCATCCCCCGCGGAAAGCGAAGTCTTGCACGGAAATCAACAGCGGTGTAACAAGTCATCCATACTAGATCATTTATCTCATTTGTTCGTCTATAGATCCGAGTGATTTCGTTATATCTCAATTTCTTTGTTTCATCTACTTACGAGGAGTTCAAACAAAGTATACGCATGCTTCTTTTTTTCAAAAAATCATTAAATTGAATCGAACGTTTTTTTATAGTACCATATGAAGATATGAGTCTAGTAAAAGAAGGGAATTTACACATATGCCTTACAAAATGATTGTTTTAGATTTGGATGATACACTATTATGCGATGATCACACTATTTCTCCGCGCACGAAAGAAGCATTAATGAACGCGCAAGAATCAGGAGTAAAAGTTGTACTTGCTTCTGGACGACCAACTTACGGAATGGTTCACATTGCGAAAGAGCTAGAATTAGAAAAGTACGGAAGCTTTATTTTATCGTTTAACGGGGCAAAAATTATTAATTGCTTAACAAATGAAGAGCTATTTAGCAGCACATTATCTCCGAGAACCGTTGCACGTCTCAACGATATTAGCCGCGAAGAAGGCGTTTTAATTCATACGTACGTTGGAGATGAAATTATAACGGAAGTAGAAAATAAATTTACGGATATTGAAAGTGACATTACAGGTCTGCCGATCCGTGTTGTTTCATCTTTTACTGATGCCGTTACAGAACCTGTTGTAAAAGTACTCATGCTTGCAGAACCGGAAATGCTGGTTCACGTTGAAAAGAAACTTCAAAAGCAGCTTCAAGGAGAGCTAAGCGTAATGCGCTCTAAACCATACTTCCTTGAATTTACAGAAGAAGGCGTCACAAAAGGGACAAGTCTCCACTTATTAATTCAACAGCTTGGCATTACACGCGATGAAGTGATCGCCATTGGCGACAGTTATAATGATCTTGCCATGATTGAATTTGCTGGACTTGGCGTAGCAATGGGAAATGCTCCTGAAGATATTAAAGAAAAAGCCAACCACGTAACAGATACAAACATGAACGACGGTGTGGCAAAAGTTGTGGAAGAATTTATCTTAAAACCCGTTAGCGTTTCATAAGACAAAAAAAGCAGCTCGTACGAACCGAGCTGCTTTTTTGTTCTGATTTTATACTCCTAAAAGTTTCATAAGAAGCGTAGCTAAAATAACAGTAGAAGCGCCTCCAAGTCTTGTTGCTACTTGAGCAAATGGCATAAGTGACATACGGTTGGAAGCTGATAAAATCGCTACATCTCCCGTACCTCCTAAACCGCTGTGACAGCCGGTTACAATGGCAGCATCCACTGGATGCATTTTCATCATTTTACCTACAAAATAACCCGTTGCTACCATAGCAATAACAACTGCAGCACATACAACTACATAGCCTGGTGTAACAATTTTCACTACATCTTCAAGAGGAATATACAAAATTCCTAGCCCCACCATTAACGGCCATGTTAAGCTCGTAGAAATGAATTTGTACATATGGTAAGCACCTTGCTCCATCTTAGCAGGCATTACTTGTAAACATTTGACTAGCGTTGCCGCTACGATCATTAAGACTGGACCTGGAATTCCTAAAAACTTATGTGCTAAGCCTCCGAAAATAAAGAAACTACATGCAATTAAAAGGCCTGCACCCATTAACGAAAAATCTACTGGCTTATTGATGTTTGTTTCTTCTGAAATTCCATCTCCACCTTTTGTCTTTACAAGAACTCCGTTACCTGTTAATTCTGGCTTTTTCTCTCCAAGACGTTTCATTAAGCCGGCACACACAATCGCAACGATGTTTCCAATAACAGCAGCTGGAATCATTTGCGACACAAAAGATTCTGCTGAACTACCTAAAATTTGAGAATAAGCAAGTGAAAGCGGTAAAATACCTTCACCAATCCCTCCTCCAATGATTGGTACAACAATGTAGAAAAATGTATGTTTTGCTCCGTAACCAAATAACGTCCCAACAGCTACCCCTGCAGCTACAGCGGCTAGCGTACCTAATACAAGCGGTACAAACATACGTGTAAAGCCTTGAATTAAAACTTTGCGGTTCATACCAAGGATACTTCCGGCTACTAAACAAGAAATATAAAGGTATAAAAAGTTTGATGTTTTCATCAAAGTTGTTACCGCTTCCATAGATGCGGGATTTAAAACATTATAAAAAACTAATACGGAAGGTACAAGCAGCGATAAAATAGCTGGTCCGCCAATATCTTTTAAAATCGGAATTTTTAATCCTAAATCACCAAGCAGCATTCCCATTACCATAATAATCGCAAATCCGCCAATCATATCTGGAGGAAGCTCGTTGTAAACGGCCGCACCATATACAATTAATGCAAGTAAAACGTATAGCGGCAGAGGAATAACTCCTACTTTAATATTGTTGATCCGGTTCCAAAAACCCTTATTTTCAGGCTGTGAATCTTGAGTAAACGTTTCCAATTTACGTGCTGTATTCATCTCATAACCCCCTGTGGTTCTAATATAGAGAATCATACACAAATTTCAAAAAACTATATACGTTATGTAACTTAAGAATTCTTTTTGTAACTAAAAAAAGCACAGCTTCTTTTTTTCAGAAGCTGTGCTTTTTCTATCTAAAAATTAAGCATTTACTGTTTCTAAAGCTTTAACTTCTTTGTATGTTGGTTCCCACATTGCTGCTTTTACTGCCGCTTTAACATCTGTTGGAACTTCTTTTGCAACGCCATCTTTAATTGCTGCGTTAGCAACTGCTAAAGCAACGTTATATGATACTTCACGTAATTCTTCTACGCGTGGTAGTAATGAAGCACCCGGCTTGCTGCTGTCTACCATTTGAGCTACAGCGTGTGCACATGCTGCAAACATGCTGTCTGTAATAACTTCTGCTTTTACCACGATTGATCCAAGACCAAGACCAGGGAAAACAAAAGCATTATTAGATTGGCCAATTTCATATTCCACACCATCGTAGTTAACTGGTTCAAACGGACTTCCCGTTGCTACAAGCGCTTTTCCTTCTGTCCAATTTAATAGGTTTTCAGGAGTAGCTTCCGCAAGCGGAGTTGGATTTGACATTGGTAAAATAGCTGGGCGTTCTACATGCTTCGCCATTTCTTTTACGATTTCTTCTGAGAATGCGCCTGCTACACCAGACGTACCAATTAAGATTGTTGGCTTAACTTGTCTGACAACTTCCAAAAGAGAAATTTTGTCTTCTTCACGGTTCCAGTCCTTCACTTCTTCTGCTTTTCGTGCATAAGGCGTTTGGAAACCTAATAAGTCGTCCATGTCATCTGTTAAAAGGCCTCGGAAATCAACTGCCCAGAAGTTTTTGTATGCTTCTTCTTCTGTAATACCGTCTAATACCATTGCGTCACGAACTTGGTCTGCAATACCGATACCTGCTGTACCCGGTCCAAAGATTAAAACGCGGTGGTCACGAAGTGGCATTTTAGACACTTGAACTGCTGAGAAAATAGCGGCAAGCGTTACAGCACCTGTTCCTTGGATATCATCATTAAACGTTAGAATTTCTTTTCCGTACTTGTTAATAATGTTACGAGCATTTACATTACCGAAATCTTCCCAGTGTAACAGTGCATTAGGGAATATTTCAAGAGATTTTGAAATGAATTGATCTACGAAATGATCATAGCGCTCACCGCGGATACGTTCATGACGGTTTCCGATATATAAAGGATCATTTAATAATTTTTCGTTGTTTGTTCCTACATCAAGAACAACTGGAAGTACTCTGCTTGGGTCGATTCCTGCTGCAGCTGTGTATACGGCTAATTTACCGATAGCAATATTAATACCGCCAACGCCCCAGTCACCAATTCCTAAAATACTTTCTGAATCTGTAATAACCATTAAATCAATGTCTTCACTATTTGCATCGATATTTTTAAGGGCTTCTTCAATGCCTTCTACATTATCGATTGATAAGTATACGCCACCCGGACGGCGATATTCGTGGCTGTATTCTTGGATTGCTTGTCCAACTGTTGGTGTATAAACAACTGGAAGCATTTCTTTTAAGTGATCTTGCAATAAACGATAGAATAATACAGCATTACGGTTCTGTAAATCGTTTAAATACACATTCTTACCAAGGTTATCCGCCTGAGCTAAAAATTGCTCATATGCACGTTTTGCCTGCTCATCTAAAGTTAAAGTCATTGGAGGAAGTAAACCTTCTAATCCTAACGTTTTACGCTCTTCTTTTGTAAAAGCTACTCCTTTGTTTAACATTGGAGCTCCTAAAATTTCTTTCCCACGTAAAGTCGTTTCAATTGTTTCATTATCTGCAAAAAATACGTTGCGCATACGACTATCTTCCTTTCTGTAGACTTGTATGACAAGCATACAAGTTGGTTAGATTTAAGTAATTAATACCTTATATGGATATTACTCATATTATTCAAATGTCCGTTAACTTTTTATGAATAGCTTGCTAATTCATTTGACAATAGTATATTTTATGCCTATCTATTTCTGCTGTCAACTATTTTAGTAGAGCAATTTTTTAGTTATAAAGAGGTGGAAATTTCTGAATTTAATATCTTTTATCAATTTTCTTTTTATATAGGTACTAAGAACCCTCTTTATTCTATTCATCTCTTTTTGAAAGTCAAAATAATCCTTTAATATGGAAAAAATGTTTAATTATAAAAAATTTATTTTGAAATAATTTTAATTTAACTATAAAAGAATATTTTTTATTTTTTTGTCTATGCTGATTAGTGAATTACTATGAATATTTTTTCCTTTCTATCTATACATATAAACTACATAGTTCTTTTTTATAATAATGGAGGTTATTGTATGTTAAAACCAGATACAGCTATTATTTTTGGATTTCTTATCGAAGAAGCGGCCAGTCGATTAGACGATCAAGAGATTAAAGAAATTGCGGCTAAAGAGCTAGAAAATGGAGAATTGGTGTTTGAAGAAGCGAGTTATTTTTATAAACGCTTTTTTATCCCTGCTTCCTCTGAATTAAGACAAGCTCTTCGCCGAGAGGTCTTATCGCTTCATTTAACATTAAATCAAATCAAAAATGCTCATGGCAACGGATCTATGTCTAAGATTGCTCATATGCATCAAATTATTGCAGAAACTGAAAAATCAACAAACGAACTTAACAGACTTTTAAATCTTGCGTTCTATGAGGGTGAGGACGATCAGACCTACGCCTCCTTCATGAATATTTTTTCAAATAAATCATAAAAAAACCGTCCTTAAGGACGGTTTTTCTTATTGAACACCTTTCATTAAACGCTGAATTTTTGGAGAAATCATTAGCACAATTAGACCTAAAATGACCGACACTCCGCCCAATGCAGCAAAATAAACAACTTGCGAAATGTTTTCATAGTATTGAACAAGCTGAGCATTGATTGCCTGCGCCGCTGCGCTTGTTAGGAACCATAAGCTCATCGTCTGAGCAGAAAACGCTGCAGGTGCTAGTTTTGTTGTAGTTGATAACCCTACTGGTGATAAACAAAGCTCTCCAACTACAACTAAGAAGAAGCTTAGCACTAGCCATAGCGGGCTCGCTAACGTTTCATTTCCATGAATGCTAGCCGGGATAACCATGACAAGGAAAGAAAGCCCTGCAAATAAAAGTCCTAATGAAAACTTCTTTGGTGTAGAAGGCTGTCTGTTTCCTAATTTTACCCAAACCGCTGCAAAAACTGGCGCAAATATAATAATGAATAGCGGATTTAACGATTGGAACCAGCCAACTGGAATTTTAAAACCACCATACGTTAGCTGCGTATGATCTTTTGCATACGTTGCTAAAATTGTTGACCCCTGCTCTTGAATCGCCCAGAACATTACTCCAGAGATAAAAAGAGGAATGTAGGCTAATACGCGTGAACGCTCATCAGCTGTTGTCTTGGGGCTCTTATACATAACAACAAAGTAAATAATAGGAATAACAATCGCTAAAATACTTACAAATAAAATAACGCCTTCAACAGTTAAAATGCCCGCTAAAGAAGTCAGTACAATAAAGATTGCAAGTACAACTACAGCAAGTGCAATGGTACCAAAAACTTTTTTACGTTCTTCTGGTTTTAAAGGGTTTGGAACTTGTCTGCCTGCACGACCTAGGTTTTTGCCTCGTGTAGCCATAAATACGATTAGACCTAAAAGCATTCCTACTGCCGCGATTCCAAAACCTAAGTGGTAGTTATACTTTTCACCTACTGTTGAAACAACTAGCGGCGCGATAAATGCTCCAGCATTTACACCCATATAGAAGATACTAAATCCAGCATCTCGACGGTTATCAGTAGGGCTATACATATCACCCACAACGCTTGAAACGTTTGGTTTTAATAAACCTGTTCCGATGATAATTAAGAACATTGAAATAAACAGCGCGGTTACACCTGCTGGCAACGCAAGCACTAGATGTCCGAGCATAATAAATATACCACCGTAAAACACCGTATTAGACGTACCTAAAATGCGGTCTGCAATCCAACCGCCAATAATTCCAGACATATAAACAAGGGAACCATAAATAGAAAAGATCGCTAAAGCGGTTCCTTGTTCCATTCCTAATCCACCGTTTGCAATTGTATCGTACATGTACAATACAAGTAGCGCCCGCATTCCATAGTATGAAAAACGCTCCCAGAATTCTGTAAAGAACAAGGTAAATAACCCTTTAGGATGTCCGAAGAATCCTTTTTGAGGAACTGTTTCATACACTTTTTCTCTCTCTACCGACATATTCCTTAACCTCTCTTTCAACCGTAAACCATCATAGACAAAACTGTCAAAAAATTATGATGATATAAAAAAATAGAAACAAGAAAATTTTATTCTTATAAAATGATTCTGTCAATATCAGAATTTTACAATGAGTGCATAAAATACGGTTTTCCATTATAAAATTGCACCTATAAAAAGCTTTAAATCAAGATTTCTTTTCTTAAAATATCTTTTTGAAAATTTTTTTATACAAAACCCTTGATTACAAAGCATCTGATTATCTACTTTTCATACAACCAGATAATATTTTTCTTTTTGGAAATTTTTTCTCCATATTAAAAAAGAAGCTTTATTATTTTTTTATTATGCTTCCCTCAACCAAAAATATATTTTTTCAGAATAATAAAAACCTCTTTAGAAATGTCTCTTTTGTTATAGTAGATACTCATTCTTCTCCTATGTATTACCTTTAATATAAGTCATCCTCATTTTTTTATGTAAAAAAAGAGATAAAAGATTTATTTTTTATCTCTTTTTTCGCTGTACCTACAATTTTACGTATTCACCGTTTACCATTTGTCCTTTGTGAAGAGGAAACACACCTTCTTCTTTATTGTATACAATCGTTCCTCTACTAATAGTGGTTAAAATAACGCTATTAAATACCGTTCCTTCATATATACTGTGCTTATGTTTGAAAACCATTCCTTCTTTTGTCACTTTTTCAGTTTGATCCAGATCAACGATAACCAAATCCGCATCCGACCCTAGCAAAATGCTTCCTTTTTTAGGATATAAACCGAATCGTTTAGCTGGATTGGTTGATACAAGCTTTGAAATGTGAGAAAGAGAAATCCCTCTAGTGATGGCTCCCTCACTAATCATTGCTTGCAAAGAGTACTGACCGCCTGATATTCCACCCCAAACTTTAAATAAATCATTCTGATGAGCTGTTTTTAACTCAATTGGACAAGGAGAATGATCCGAAGAAATCATATCTACCTCCTCTGATTGAATACAAGCCCATAATTTTTCTTTTTGACTCCTGCTGCGAAGAGGAGGTGCACACTTAGCCGTTACGCCAATTTCTTCAAAGTCTTCCTCTGTAAAAAGCAAATAATGCGGACAAGTTTCCAGCGTAACGTTCATTCCATTCTTCTTTGCTTCCGTAATAAGCTGCACTGCTTCATAGCTGCTAATGTGCACAAAGTGAAGTGGACATCCCGTTTCTTCACCGTACTCAAGCGCTTGCTTTACTGCGTTTACTTCTGCTACAACCGGTCGCGTTTCTAAATAATCTTTAATAGCAGTTTGCTTTTGCTTCTGTTTAGCCTGTTCAAGCTTTTGTATTAAGTCATTTCTTTCAGCATGCAGGGCAAGCACTTTATTTAGTTTTGCAATCTCTTTCATTCCTTCGTATAATGTGAGGTCATCTGAGAAATCAAATTCAGAACCGGCTTCTGACATAAATGCTTTAAAACCTATTACACCCGAATGAGCCATTTTGGCTAATTCTTCTTTATTACCAGGAACCACCCCTCCCCATAGACCATAATCTACTACTGACTTTTGATCAGCCAGCTTTTTCTTTTCCCACAGCGCTGCTTCTGTTACGGTAGGAGGAACGCCGTTTAAAGGCATATCAAAATATGTAGTGCAGCCTCCCGCAGCCATAGATGCTGAACCGTAGTCAAACCCTTCCCAATGGTCTCGGCTCGGTTCATCAAAATGCACGTGAATATCAATCATTCCAGGCAGAACATATTTGCCTTTAGCATCTACGTATTTTTTTGCTGGTGTGCTAACACCTTGCGCTATTTCTGCAATCTTTCCTTTATTAATCCCTATATCCGCTTTTACTATTTCGTCTTCTAATACGACCGAACCATCCCGAATAATTAAATCGTACATGTTATCAAACTCCCCTTTATTTAACTACTCCATCTTCTTATTAAACGAAGCAGTCTGCTATTGTTCTATCATGCACTGTTTCCTTTAAAAAGTCTTTATCCTTGTAAAGAAACCTGACACATAGACTGGTTATTACGCTAGTAAATATAACTGAATTATCTGATTTTTACACTCGCCATTTTGTCTAAACTTTTCTTTTTTATTTGGTCACTTTCACTAACTAAAAAGAGATTAAGACATAACCAAATCAACAGCTAGAAGCAACTACATACATGAAATCTACGTTCACCCTAAACATAAAAAAACCGAACGAGTTTGATTCCCCATTAAGAATCAACTCGTTCGAATCTTCCTTCAACTAATTTTTTCATAGTCTCTTTTAACTCTTTTTCACTTTTTGTGACATTGGCAACCTTACTGTAAATGTACTTCCTTTTTCTTGTTCACTTTCTACGTCAATTTTCCCTTTATGTGTTTCTACGATCCATTTAGCGATTGCTAAGCCTAGCCCATGACCTCCCATTTGACGAGATCGCGATTTGTCAGCACGATAAAAGCGGTCAAAAATCCGATCCTTTTCATCTGGATGGATCCCAACGCCCGTATCACGTACTTTTAATATACATTCACTTCCATGCTGAACTACTTGAATGTTTACACTTCCATGAGGAGTCGTATATTTAATCGCATTGTCTAACAAAATGTAAATCAGCTGAGTTAGACGCTCTTGATCTCCAGTTACTACTAATTTTTCCGGCGTATCCAGCTGCAAATCAATATGTTTAGAAATCGCTAGGGTTTCAACGGATTCCATTACCTTTTGCACCGCGTCTGTAATATCAAAGGGCATCATTGCTTTTTCTACTTTATTAGAGTCTGAGCGTGCAAGCGTAAGCAAATCACTGACGAGACTCGTCATGCGCTTCACTTCAGCTTTCATATTATTGATTAATTTTTTAGAAAAAGGATCTTCTGTTACTTCCTCCTGCATTTCTAAAGCGTTGATAGAAGAAAGCATAACGCTAAGCGGCGTTCTTAACTCATGGGATGCATCCGCCACAAACTCTTTTTGCTTTTGGAAAGCTGTTTCAATTGGAACCATGGCCCGTTTTGACATTAAGCGGCTAATATAAATGGCTACTCCTACAAACAGTACGGTAAGGCTTAACATAATAATAAGGAGCCACTTTAACAGCTGATAAAGAAATGAAACGTCTTTTCCAATATAAAGCATCCCTAAAAATTGACCTTTATAAAAAATAGGTTCACCCGCCATCATCAAATCAATATCTATTTTGCCTTCCCCGTTTTGCCCTTTTACTCCTTCAATGTGTTCGAAACTAGGACGCGGGGCTTTTATTCGTTCTTTCCTCACTTCATTTTCAATAGGGATCCACCCATCAATTAAATCTAATAAGTTAGAGCGAAGCCGCTCGCTCGCTTCGTTTCCCATAATAAGGTCCCCTTCAGGACTGATTACATAATAAAAAAATTGATCTTCACCAGCTACGACAATGTTTTTGTACTCTTCTTTTGACTGTTGATCGGAGCTGTTTATCGCTTGTTTAATTAAGATGCTTTGGACAATTCGGGACTCTTGCTTTAGCATGCTATTTAAGTTTTGCTGCTGACTATTGGATACAACCACATATACCAATGCATAAACAATAAACACGAATAATAGCAAAAACAGCATTAGTAATGCGCTATATCGGAATGTTAAACGATTTTGCGTCTGGCTGAATAAATCTTGCTTTACTTTTTGTTTTACTTTCTGTTTAGCTCTTGTAAGGAGTTTAGCTTTCAATTTTGTAGCCTACTCCGCGAATGCTTTGAATAAGATCCTGTTTGTTAAATTTCTCTAGTTTTTTTCGCAAAAGTTTAACCGTCGCATCAATCGTTTTAATGGAAACATCTGATTCATATCCCCATACCCGGTCTAAAATAATATCTCGAGAAAGAACTTGTCCTTTGTTTTTCACTAAAAAATCTAGGAGTTGAAATTCACGAGGACTTAATTGAATAAATTCCTCGTCAAACTGTACGGTTTGACTTGCTCTTTTTAATATCATGCTGGCAATCTCTACTTCTTCTTCTAAAATCGGTGCATAATTACGACGAGACAAAGCACGAAGCCTTGCAAGCAGCTCGTCAATTTCAAATGGCTTAATAACGTAATCATCCGCTCCCGCATCTAAGCCTTGTATACGATCTTGAACCGCATCTTTTGCTGTTAACATAAGAATAGCTCCGGCGTATCCTTCTTTTCTTAGACGTTTACATACATCGATTCCGTCGCCATTGGGCATCATCCAGTCAAGAATTAACACATCATAATGCGCTTCAGATGCATAATCATATGCATCATTCCCTTCCGTCACCCATTCGACGTTATAGCCTCCTTTTTTCTTTAGCATATAACTAACTAATTCACCTAGCTGCAAATCATCTTCTGCTAGCAGTACATTCATTCCGCGTAACTCCTTCCTTCGATACATTTCGCTGCATCCTTTTGTTTACTTTATTATACAAAAAGAATCAGCAGAAACAAGCTGCCTCTACTGATCTCTTTTCATTTTAAATTCCCTTAGCTATACTCAGCAGGGGCGTAAACTGCTGTTCAGCAGTTTGCGTCTTTTGTACTCTTTATGAATGCCTAACGATTTGATTTGAATATGAAGGATTTGATCCATTAACAGTTTCTGTGACCTTTACAGCACGCCGGCATATCTCAGCTCGTACACCTCTGTGCTTCAATTGCTCGACGATTTTTTCTAACTTACTATAAGACGCTGTTTGTTTCATATCCATCCCCTCATTTCGTTAAGGTATTATTTATGAATCAAGTTTGTTTGTAATATCATACTTTTTCTTTAGCTTTTGTAACCATGTTGGATACTCTGTTTGGTATTTTTGATCAAGCAGCGTTTGCTTGATTTTTGCTTTACTATTTTCATATGTTGCTTTTTGCGCTTCCTTTTTGCCTGTTACTTTAATAATGTGATAACCGTATTCTGTTTTAACTGGATCACTTACTTCATTTACCTTCATTGAAAATGCTTTGTTGGCAAAAGCTTCGACCATATCACCTTTTTTGAAATATCCAAGGTCTCCGCCATTTGATTTAGAAGCTGTATCTGTTGAGTATTCTTTTGCTAACTTCGCAAAATCTTCTCCTTTATCAAGCTTTGCCTTTACTTCTTTCGCTGTTTTTTCGTCTGCTACTAAGATATGACTAGCTTTCACCTGTGCTTCTGTAGCTAGTGAATCTTTATTTTGATTAAAGTACGATTTCATTTCACTATCTTTAATATTAATAGTCGACTCGACCATTTTTTTTGCTTCAATATTCGTCTTTAAATCTTTTTTCAGCTCTGACAATTTTACACCGCTAGATGCTAATGCTTGATTTAATGCATCTTCTCCCCCGTACTGACTTTTAAGGTTTTCTAATTCAGCATTAATTTCTTTATCGGTTACTTTAATATTTTGTTTAGCTGCTTCTTTTGAAATAACTTTTTGTTCAATCAGTGAATCAAGGACACTTGATCCTCCTTGAGCAAGAAGAGCATCGTACAGCTGATCTTTTGTGATTTTTTCATCACCAACGGTAGCAACCACCTTTGATTTATTCATTGCTACGGCACCAATAGCTACTGCAGCAATAATCACAACGGCTGCAATAATCATAATTATTTTGTTTTTAGACATCGTTAAACTCCTTTTCCATTTCTCATTACTTACCTAAACTTAAACTTTTGCGCCTTGGTAACGGTTTAAGCTCAATTAAAGGTCTTGCAATAGTAGATACGTATTTACTCGACAACAACCACGCCACTCCACAAGCTCCAATTAGAAGAATACTGTATCCTTGTACACTTTCTATCCAGTCTCCAAAAGAAGATAGGCGGATATATTTAATCAGAAACCCATGTAGCAGATATACATAAAAGGTTTGAGCACCTCGAGATGTAAAGGACATCGTTTGTGTAGGGATCAAAGCTAGAAAGGAAATCGTCATTGCTAAGCTGATGCTATAAAATAGCGTACGAATGGTCATTCCCTCTAATTGATTTACACCTAAAGAGGCATAAGATTTTGAACCAAATAACCACTCTTTCTCAAAATCCGGTGCTATATACTGAATCCATAGAGCAATAATCAGCAAAGTGCCTCCAGCTACTTTTTTGCAAGAAACAGACGTCAACTTTTTAAAATGTTCTTTTTTCATATAAAATCCTGCTAAGAAGAAGGGAAAGAACACAAAGGTTCTAGAAAGGCTTAACGTTGTTTCCAGCGGTTCACATAAACCAATCATAATTCCTAAAACTGCCGCAACGGCTAAAGGATATTTGATTTTTGTAAAAATGAACAACATGGCGTTCCAACAAAATAAACTCAACAAAAACCATAGCGACCAAGCTGGCTGAAACACTGAAACTTCGAATGTGGATTCATCATACAGTTTATAGTCGTATACCGCATAGATAAGTTGAAAAATAATATAAGGAAGTAATACTTTCTTCGCCATCTTCCACATATATCCTTTTTTTCGGTATCCCTTTGCAAAATAGCCGCTTATTAAAATAAACGCTGGCATATGAAAGGTGTAAATAAATATGTAGAGCGTTCGTAGCCACTGTTCATCATTGATGAAGGGAGTTAACAAATGGCCAAACACTACTAATACAATTAAGATAAATTTTACATTATCAAAATACGCATCCCGCTTAGCCATTTGACCTCCTCCTTTCTTTCGCGTTCTACGGATCTGTACGGCGTGCCGCTGCGAATATCTTTTCTTTACATTCCTTACTATACATAGTGAAAATGAAAAAACAGTGAAAACCTTGCTTATTTCTATTTTTAAATAAGGCGCGGCTAAATAAGTTTGACAAATGGCGCCTCTTTCTCTACTATATAGATACGCACCCTATCCAATTCAATTTCGCTTGTTGCGGGACACTTAACCAGTACGGATGGATAGGGTGTTTTTGTATGCAAAAAAAGCAGAAGACCTAGGTCTTCTGCTTTTTATTTTGCTATAGGCTGACTTTCGTTTTTTCTGTTTCCTTTTTTATTTTTATTTTTATTTTTCAAATAATAAAACAAGTAACAAAAAAGGACAAATGGGATACCGCAGTATAATGCGATACGCTGACTCTCATCAAAAGCCAGTCCTACACAAGCAGCAAAGCATAAAACAAACGCTAAAATAGGTACAATAGGATATAAAGGAGCTTTGTAAACAAGCTTCGATACATCATTCCCTTCTTTAATATAGCGTCTTCTGAACATAAAGTGAGAAGCCGCAATAGCCATCCATACAGCTACAACCGCAAATCCAGAAATAGAAACTAATACTAAGTAAACAGTTGTTGGTGCAACTACGCTTGACAGCAAGGACAGACATGCCACTCCCATGCTGATAAGTAACGAATTAAATGGAACTCCTTTAGACGTTACTTTCCCTAACCAAGTGCTGACCATTTTTTGATCAGATAATGACCATAGCATTCTCGAACATGCGTATAATCCTGCATTAGCGTTTGATAATAAAGCTGTTAAAATAACCAAGTTCATGATATCTGCTGCGTAAGGAATACCTATTTGATCGAATACCGTTACAAAAGGACTTTCTAACACTCCTGCTTGTTTCCATGAAATCAATCCAGATAGTACAAACATGGCGCCAATAAAAAAGAAGAACGTACGCCAAATGATATTTTTAATTGCGCGAGGTATGTTCTTTTCCGGATCCTCTGTTTCCCCCGCCGTAATACCAATTAATTCTGTTCCCGAAAAAGCAAAGCTAACAGAAACCATCGTAATTAATACTGGCATAAGTCCATTTGGAAATAAACCGCCTTCTCCTGTAAAATGAGAAAGCATCGGCGCTTTTTCATGACCGCTAAGAGGAATAAATCCAAACATCGCTGCTGCGCCTAAAATAATAAATACAATAATCGTTAATACTTTAATACTTGAAAACCAAAATTCTGTTTCGCCGAAAAAACGTACAGATGTTGCATTTAAACCAAATAATAAAAGGGCAAACAGCGCGCTCCATATCCAAACCGAAACGTCAGGAAACCATCTTTGCATAAGCAATCCAGACGCTGTAAACTCCGAACCGACAGATACCACCCAAGTCAGCCAGTAGAGCCAGCCAACCGCAAAACCAGTTCCCGGTCCGATAAACTTCGTAGCGTATACTTGAAATGATCCTGACACAGGCATTGCTACGCTTAGTTCCCCTAGACATATCATGACTAAATACATAATTAATCCACCGATTAAATAAGCAAGGAGTGTTCCCCCAGGACCTGCTGCATTAATTGTGTAGCCTGAATTAAGAAACAGCCCCGTACCGATAACACCACCAAGAGAAATCATAAATAAATGACGGCTTTTCATTTTTCTTTGTAACTGATTCATAGATGTTGTATTCTCTCCCATTATGTACCTCCTTTTTTGTAGTAAACCCATCTAAAAACTTGGTTTATTTACATATTCTCTATAGTCTCTTCTCTGCAGGAGTAGGCTCTATTTCTTCGATATGTACGAATTTTGTATATTGTATACAATATACACTTCTTAAATCTTTTTACGATTATATCATTTTTCAGATTTTTTACAACAATGAATAGTAAAAAATATTTCAATAATTCTATTTTTTATATTCTAACTAAGATTAAATGAAGTGATATGATATGATTATTTTTACACCTGTACGTTCTTTCATGCTATTTTTATACTTTTTCATCACCATGACATGAAGAGAAAGAACGGCTGATGCGATATTTATTTTAGGGGGAAACAATGAACAAGGGGCCTATGATTTATCATTCATTAAAAGATCATGTATATAACTACATAGCAAGTCAAATTCAAGACGGTACACTGCTGCCTAACGACAAAATAAATGAAGCCAGTATTTGTTCTCAGCTGAATGTCAGCCGAACGCCTGTGAGAGAAGCGCTTATTAAACTGGCTTCAGACAATCTATTAGAATACAGACCGCGCAGAGGGTTTACTGTAAAGGAAATTGACACACCAAAAAAACTAGAAGTATTTGAAATCGTCGGTGCTTTAGATGGTCTTGCAGCTGCGCTGTCGATTGATCACTTAACGGAAGAAGATTTTACGAAGATGGATGAGCTTATTAAAAAAATCGATGTTTCGATTGAATTAGAAAATTATCAGGATTATCAAAAATATCAAACGTATTTTCATCGAGTATATTTGAACCGATGCGGTAATGTGACCTTAAAAGAACAGCTTATGTCTTTGCAAGACGGATTCATCAGACAAACGTACTTTAGCAATGACAATAAAGAGCTATACGCCATTTTACATGTGATGAATGAGCATCACCGCCATATTCTAAAACTTCTGAAGCAGAAAAAAAAGGCGGATGTTCAGCTTTACCTTCAAAATGTCCACTGGAACATCGAATATCCAGAAATGATTTGATCAAAGAGCTCGAGACATAACTAAATCAATCCAATCAACAGCTAGAAGCAACGAAATACATGAAACCTACGTTTATCATACCAATAAAAAAATCCGAACGAAGTTGATTCTCCATCAAGAATCTCAATTCATCGTTCGGATCTTCTTTCAACTAACATACTGTTGTCTCAGCCTCTTTTATTTCGCTATAGAAGAACGCTGTTTTTCTTCGGTTACGTACCAAATGAATTTCCCTGTATATCCGTAAAT
Organism: Bacillus sp. ILBB4; assembly: GCF_035064545.1. Lineage (NCBI taxonomy): Bacteria > Bacillati > Bacillota > Bacilli > Caryophanales > Bacillaceae > Bacillus > Bacillus sp. ILBB4. The sequence continues at coordinate 570,540 of NZ_JAIQVD010000004.1, forward strand.
AATCGCCAAAATAATAGAGACAAAGCTTAGCCACATAAACGGCAGATAAGCGAATGTAGAAATCCCAAGCGTTGTAGCTAGAAATACACCGTTGTCCGTCCACGGAACCATCCCTGAAGTTAAGGTTCCCCCTACTTCCGAGTTACGGGCAAGCACTAGACGCTGTATTCTTAACTTGTCATAACTTTTCTCCATAATTTTCGGTGTTAAAATTAATGAAACATACATTGCACAACCAAATATATTCCCTAATAACCCAACGAAAATAGTAGAAGCCGTAACGTTTCCTGAATTGACAAGAATTTTTTCGAATTTAGATAACAGGACTTCTAAGACGCCGAGCTCATCTAATAACCCGCCAAAGCCTAGTCCAAAAATAATGACAATAATGGAACCGACCATGCTTAAAATTCCGCCACGATTTAACAGCTCACTTAAAAATGTGTTGTCGGTATTAATTTTAAACCCTTCATAAGCCGTATTAAATGCGCTCGCCACATCCATATGTTGAAAGACAACTGCCCATATAATTCCTAATAATGAGCCAATCGCAATTGCTGGAAGAGAAGGTTTCTTGAATGCTAAAAGGACAATGACAGCCAAAGCCGGAATCAGCATCCACCCGCTGATATGGAATGTATCCAACAGCGAAGATTTTAATCCTTCTACCCGTCCAGCATCAAAATCTTTTCCTCCATACATAAACCCTGTTACCGTAAATAATACTGCCGTAATGAGGTAAGCAGGAATATCCAACACTAACATTGCTTTTACGTGATCAATAACGTTCACTCGAGCCATTGACGCAGATAAAATGGTACTGTCAGAAAGAGGAGAAAGCTTGTCTCCAAAATAAGCTCCTGAAATCACAGCTCCAGCTACTAAAGCGAGCGGCATGCCTAGGCCTTGTCCGATTCCCATCATCGCGATTCCAGCTGTACCAACCGTTCCCCAAGATGTTCCTGTTGAAATCGAGGTAATAGAGCAAATGATAAGTGTAGCAAGTAAAAAGAATGTTGGATTAATAAACTCTAATCCAAAATAAATAAGAGAAGGAACAACTCCTCCGGCAATCCATGTTCCAATTAACGTACCGACGGCTAATAAAATTAAAATAGCTTCTAAGCCGTTTGATATTCCTCTTGTAATGGCCCCTTGCAGCTGATTATACGTATACCCAAGTCGTACTCCTAGCGCCATAACAATAAACCATGAAATAAATAAAGCGAGCTGAATAGGTAAATCAAAAACAGTTGCAAATGAAATAACAACTGCTAAAAATAAAGCAAGCACAATCATTATTTCCCACATAGATGGTAAACGGGTTGTGTTCAAACTAGCTCCTCCTAAACTGGTATGTAGATTCTGGAATGTGGTATCGTTTAAGAGTAAAACGTCCTTATTCTATTCTTTAATTGTTCCTCTTACTGCTTGAACCTATGTACTTCTTTGAATGCTTAAACAATAAACTGCATCTTTTTAAGAACATAAAATAAGGATACTCGTGTAAACAATAAGCCATTTTTCTTTTATCCAGTGGTCATAATACCACAAGAGCGTGCTTTCTTACAAGACTAGTTATAAAGCGCTTTCTGTTTATTTATACATTTTAATACATGAATATGTTTTTATTTATTTCATTCAACGAAAAGAGGTAAGTAACGTGAAAGAATATGCAACATTTGCGGGAGGATGCTTTTGGTGCATGGTCGCTCCTTTTGATCAGCTTCCAGGAATCAGCGGTATCCGCTCAGGCTACGCTAAAGATGAACAAATCACTTCTGAAGCTAAACAGGAAAGCGAATACGTAGAAGCAGTACAAATTGTATGGGATCCTTCTCATATTACGTTTGAAGAGCTGCTTAACCTGTATTGGCAGCAAATTGACCCTACGGATTCTGGCGGACAGTTTTCAGACCGCGGACCGGCATATCGAGCCATTATTTTTTATCACAACGAAAAACAAAAAGAAGCGGCTTTCGATTCTAAAAAAAAGCTAGCCCAAAGCGGACGCTTTAAGCATCCTATCGTCACACCTATTTTACCTTTTTCTTTTTTTTATGAAGCAGAAGAGCAGCAGCAGGATTATTATCGAAAAAACACATTTCACTATAAATTATACAAAGAAGGCTCGGGGCGAACTGATTTTCTGGGACAGCATTGGCCAAAGGACCGCTCCTATCTAAAAAAGGTCCTAACGCCCATGCAATATTTTGTTACGCAGGAAAACGGAACCGAACCTCCTTTTACAAATTTATATTGGAATAACAAAAAACAAGGAATTTACGTTGATCTTCTAACGGGAGAAGCACTGTTTAAAACGTCAGATCAACTCCCTTCCCATACAGGGTGGCCGGTTTTTAAACGCCCTATTTTATACGGAAATATAAAAAAAGTTCCGATGCAGCATGAAACAGCACTAAAAAGCAAAGAAGGAAATAACTATTTGGGTTTACTATTAACCGAAGAAAACAGCGAATACTATCAAGTAAATTCCGCGGCTTTGCGCTTCATTCCAACAGAGAAGCTTAAAGAAGAAGGGTATGAAGACTTTTTAATTTTGTTTTGATACTTATACTTTTTTAAAAGGATAAAAATAAGCCGTGACTTGATTTGCATAGTGCACAATTAAATCGCGATTGTCCGCGGGACGCAAAAAAGGCGGAGTAATAGAATCATCTCTTATTTCACACTCCCCTTTTTGCAGCTCCCAAGGATCATGATAAAGGTCTCCTCTGTAGACATTTCCTTGATGAGTAGTAAATAAGCAGTAGCGCTCTGTAAGCCAATGAGCTAATTCTCCTTTTCTACTGCGATAGGACGGAGAAATACCTCTATATGTAAGCTTTACTCGCTCTTTTTTTGAGTCTCTGTGCGTTCGAACTGACTGAAAAGAAATATGGTTCTGAGTTTTGTTGAATGTCATAGTAGCGTGGTAATAAGGCAAATGAAAAAACTGACGAGCAATCCATACCCCTAGCGGATTGCTTGCGTCTAAACTAAAAAAATAAACGCCTTTTTCCCCTTTATATGTAACATATGTACGCACATTCAACTCATATAGCCGTGAAAAGATGGGAACTGCGGGCGTTCCTTTGAATCGAATGTCTGTCATCGTAAAAGGTACAAGTGCAATCCATCCTTGACCATCATAGGTGTCAGGCTCTAACTGACTAGGCAATAAAGAAGCCAAAAATGCCGGATCTACAGGCCAATGAATAAACAGTAAATCTTTCCACGTTTGTTTCATTATCCAATTATTTTTCACTTCTTAGTCCCTCCTTTTTCTAGATGTTCTTTCCCATTAATTCAGCGGCTGCCGATTTCCCTGACAAATATGCGCTCTCTAACCGTGAGTGATTTGTTTCGTCTTCCCTTCTTAAAAAAGCATCTCCTGCCACCAGTAGCGACGGCATAATTTTAGCAAAGGGCTGATGAAGAACTTGTTCAACCTCTGCATAGCGCCATTTCTTTAACTGAATGCTTTTAATATGATTTGCACCTATCCATTCTTTTATTTCATTTTTTATCGCCCGCAGCAGCTCATGTTCATGTTCATCAAAATGTTTTTCTGACCAGTCTTTATTCATATATATGCTAAGAACGGGCGTCTTTGATATTCCTTTTTGCTCATGGTTAACGATTCTTTGGATTGTGCTAGAAGGATTCGTGATTTGACCATGATCACCATACAGCATCTCTGTGTAAAGCTCCACGATAGCAACCAAGCAGGGACTAAATTTCAGTGTATTAAGAATTGATTGGTCCGTTTGCAGCTTACTATTATTAAGCACCTCAATAACCTGAGGAGACGGAGGTGTAAGAATGATATCATTCGCTTCAAAAATCTCATTTTCTTCTGTATACAGCTGATACCTTCCGTTTTGAAAATCAATGGCTTGAACTTTTCGATTCACGTATACGCGTAGATCTTCAGCTAAATATTTAGCTAGCGCATTCATGCCATTCATACTTTGATACCGAGGGTGATGGTCACCAAACCACTTCTTAACCTTTCTATCAGCTATCCATTTATTTACGTCTTGTTGAAATTCATCGGATCTCACTGTAAAAAATTGAGCTCCGTGATCTGCTTTTCCATCTCCTACTCTTCGGGTAGCCATTCGTCCCCCTACACTTTTACCCTTATCAAGAAGAAAGACCTCTATCCCTTCTTTTTGTAATTCAGCCGCTGCTGTAAGGCCCGTCATTCCAGCACCTACTATTCCTACTCGTCTCATTTTTTCCTCCTTATTTAACGCATTTACTTACAGTATAAAAAAAGCGGAATGATTGAGCTAATTTAAACTGTCTTTTTCATTTAACTGCGTTTCTGCTTGTCTCAAAAAAATAGTCTACGATTCCATTCAGCTGAGTATACTTGTTGTATACAAATATATCTTTACCTGCTAGCACGTCTATAGATAGGAGGACTGTCACATGATGCTCTATGATATTAAGCACAAAGTATATTACGAAGTATTTAATACAGCTCGCCCTAAAATGAAGGACGCTCACCAAGGACGAAGCTGGGGATATGTTTATAAAAATCTCAATGGACAACCTACAAAGTTTTGGATTGATTTTACGCACGGACGGTTTATGTACTTTCAAGTTGAAGACAAGTGGTATCGCGTGCAATATTTGCAGTCCAATGATAAGAAAAAAACAGCGGATGTCTTTAAAGGCGCTCTCATTGACTTGATTTTAGATGGAATGGATCTCAAGTTAGTACGAGGAAACTTTGAAAAGAGAAGACTCTTAGCTTTATAACACATAGAAAAACAGCCGTAAAAGCAGGACTGCTTTTACGGCTGTTTAATTGTACGAGGAGTAATCAATATTTCAACCCTCCTATTTTTCGCTTGTCCCTCTGCTGTATTGTTAGATGTCACCGGTTTGAACTCTCCAAATCCTTTTGCACTGAACATGCTTGGATTAAGCTTATCGTTTTTTAAGATAACTTTCATAAAGTTAACTGCTCTCATCACGCTTAACTCCCAGTTGGATTCAAAACCAGCGTTGCGAATAGGTACGTTATCGGTGTGACCGCTAATAATAATATTACGAGGAGGATCAATCACCAAAAGCTCTGAAATATCATTTGCGATTTTTGTATCTTCACTCCGAACTTGTGCTCTTCCCGAATCAAACAATACATTGTCTCGAATGGAAATTAAGAGACCTTCCTCGGTTAGCGAAGTCTGTAATTGATTTGTTAAGTTTTTCTTTTTAATATACGCATTAATTTTAGATTGAATTTGCTGAAGCTCTTCTTGATCAGCTTCTCGAATGGTTTGCTCCTTTTGTTTGCTCGTCAACGATTGTGAAGAAGCAGGAGACTGATTGGGGGCTGTCTCCACTTCATTTGTTTTTTCCGTACTTTTAGCTGAAGGAGTATTTGAAGGCTGAACCGCTTCTTCAGATTCCTGCAGAGATTGAAATTCCATCACGCCCGTTCCTCCAACGAACGCTTCATTAAATGCGCGAGAAAGGTTCTTAAATTTCTGCGCATCCACTGAGCTCATTGCAAACAATACAATGAATAAAGCAAGTAAAAGTGTAAGCAAATCTGAGTAAGGAAGCAGCCAGCTTTCGTCAACATGGTCCTCTTCATGCTTTCGTTTTCTGCGTCTACTCATTTATGCCCACTTCACTTTCTTGAAGAAGCTTTTTACGTTCCGCTGTTGGCAAATAAGAAGCCAGCTTTTGCTCAATTACTTTTGGTGTTTCTCCTTCTAAAAGTGAAAGCACTCCTTCGATCATCATATACTTTACCTTTACTTCATGTTTCGATTTACGCTTTAGTTTATTTGCAAACGGATGCCATAGTACATACCCAGTAAAAATACCAAGAAGCGTAGCAACAAACGCCGCGCTGATCGCATGTCCTAGCGTATCTGTATCTTCCATGTTCCCAAGCGCAGCAATTAACCCTATAACAGCTCCAAGTACACCCAGAGTTGGAGCATATGTACCTGCTAAAGCAAAAATACTTGCACCCGTTTGATGTCTTTCTTCCATAGCATCAATTTCTTCAGACAACACGTCTCGTATATAATCCGCACTTTGACCATCAATAGCTAAATTCAAACCATTTTTTAAGAAAGGGTCATCTACATCAATAATTTGGGCTTCAAGTGATAGTAACCCTTCTTTTCGAACAACTTGTCCCCATTCAGAAAACATGGATACTAAATCAACGGGCTGCAGCATTTTTTGTTCTTTAAACAGGACACCAAACAGTTTTGGGACTCTCTTGATTTCATTTGAAGGAAATGCAATCACTACTGCTCCGACGGTTCCGACAATAATAATTAAAATAGCAGCCGGATTTCCTAACACAGATGGATTAACCCCTTTGAAAAACATGCCTACAATAAGAGAGGCTATTCCTAAAATCAGTCCAATAAAAGATGTTTTATCCATATGTAATTCTCCTATCCTTAACTTCCTGTTCTTTCTTTTTGTGTATTTTATCCTCATCTTTTATTTCGACTATTTCATAGAATTTTTAAGCTTTTTATGAATCATATTTACAATTACAGCTTTTCTCTATTATAAAAACACTTTTTTTAACTTTTCATAAAGAATATCTGAAGGTCCAGCTATAATCGCTACAATTTGATTTTCCACATAAATAGCAGCCGTCATCTTATTATCAATATCAGCTAAAATTGCAAATCCGACGTTAATGTTCAACTTTACTCACCTCTATCACGTTCTTGTTTATCCAACATATAAAAAGAACAGTCTTACCATTTATTTTTCCGTCTTTTATTGACATTTGTAAATTTTATATTAAGATTATGTAAATGAGTTGACAAAATGGAGGTGATATCATGCTACTAGAAAAATACTGTAAAGACACTGATTTAATGATTATCCAGTTTACAATCGAACTAACAAAAGACATTCACGCTAAAATCTCCGCACGTACTTTATTTTATGAAGAACAGGTGATACGTTATGCTAATAAAAGAATACGTTCTTTCTTACATCCTCTTTCCCTTAAACATACGCTAAAATTTGTCTATCAATCTGAAATACTACAAACCATTCTATTCAAATTAAAACCAACTTTTGAGCAGCAGCATGTATTGCGCTGTATTTCATCTTAAAAAGGAGTTTCCTTTAGCGGAAACTCCTTTTTGATTTGATTCTACGATATAGACGATATGCTTTTCTGATAACGTTTAAAAGCGGGTACGGCAAGCGGATATGGTACTTATCAATAAACGGATAAAAGGTGTAATAAGCTTTTACAAGGTCTGTCCATTTTTTATCAATACCTTCTTTATAAAAGTCAGAGATATCCACCACATACCCTCGTCCATCTTTCATCATGACATTTTTACCATGCACATCATATGGGTTTAAACCCTGGCTTCTTGCATAGTCCAAAGCTTTATTCACATCTTTTATGACTTGTTCTGGAATCTTTATGCCCCGCTGGACGGCATCATACAGTGTAACGCCTGTAAGCCTTTTTAAAATCAAGTACGTCTTTCCCTCATGAAAAAGTTGAGAATAAGCTGGGTGAACGCCCAGCTTTCTATACACTTGCGCTTCTTTTTTTACACCATAAATTTCTCTTCCGTATACTTTCACGACAAATTCAGGATAATTTTCGTGCGTAAACACACCGGCATAGTTTCCTTTACCAATAAGTACCCACTCTTTTGTTTTGTTCGTAACTTCAACTGGATCATAGTCACTTTCACTTTGAATCGTAACTTGCGTTAGTAATGATGTTTCAACTAGCGACACCAACTGTTTAATTATTTTATCCATAGTCCCCTCTAAAAATCCTTCAGTAATCTCTATCAAATATTACCCTATGATAAATCTCAATGCAGGATGTGTCAATAAATTGACGGCCTGATATAAAGAGGGAAAGTATTCCCGTTCATTCAAGACTGCGTGTGAACTTTGTGAACATTCACATTCAGTTCTTCTTTCATATTCAGCATTACGCCCGCCATCGGAGCAATAGATCCGGGCTTAGTCAGCTGAAATAAAAAGCGCTTTGTCATTTCTGACATAAAAATGGTTACTATTTCAGTGATATAGTCCATGCCCCTTTCCGCTTGATGCTCAATCCCAAGCGGCATATACATATAGCTTGGGACATCAATGGACCCTCCTTTTTCGAAACGGTCAGGTAAAAATTCACTTGGCTCTAAAAAATAATCTTCATGGCGATGCATCATATAAGGGCTAATTAACATAATCTCCCCTTTTTTAATACTATAGCCATCTATTTGTATATCTTCACGTGCTTGACGCCCAAATAGCCAAAGAGGCGGATACAACCTCATGCTTTCAGCAATTATTTTACGCATATAGGTCAGGTTTTTGGTTGAAAGTGATTCGCCGCTAGCATAGGCTTGAATTTCTTTATGCAGCTGAAGATGCTCCCTAGTATTTTGAGACAGTAAATGAATAGACCAGCTGCATACGTGCGTAATCATTTCATACATCGAAAGGAATATAGATTTTAGCTGTTCGTATATTTCTCTTTCATCGATTTCTTCTCCACAAGAATTCAATATATACTCCAGTAAATCATTTCCTTCGGTTTTGTTTTGAACACGCATTTGAACACGTTCAAAAAGGAGTTGTTCTAGCTGCTCATCTGAGTCAGGCTGGTGCAAAGGTAGACGAATATAAATTTTGCCTAACTTTTCTTTTTTTCTCATAAGCGCTTGAACATAGTGAATTTTATCTTTATCCTGAATCGAAATGCCAAATACAAGTTGAAGGAGTACAGCTACGACTATCTGTCTTATGTCTTTTACTATCGTTCGAAGCTGCCCTTCTTCCCACGTTTCCGTATGCTTTTCAATTATTTTTGCGATTACTTCCTTATTATAAGTTAGATGTTGTTTAAGTTGTGAGGGTTGAATGGGGCTCATGTATAATGCTTCATCTGTCCATAACATTTCTTCGCCTAGCAGTGTTTTAAACATGTGCGTTAGTTTAATTTTTTGAAACGCCTTGCTGTTTGTAATGACTACATCTTTAATAAGTTGAGGGTCTCTCGTTACATAAAAGCGTTTGTGCGCAACTCTAAATGTTGCAATTTCTCCATACTGAGTCAAGTTTTCCAAAAAACCCAGTGGGTTCTCTCTAAACTTTTGCAGGTGACCGGTAAGCTTATACGACGAGGGGCCCTGTATAACCGGCAATGTTATCACTCCTTTTCTAAAAATGCGGGACTTAAACAAATAAAAGAGTAGTCCACTAAAGACTACTCTTTTTCACACAAAGATATGCTATTGATTTTCACAAAAAATCTTACTTATTATTCCATATTGATCCATACGCTTTTCACTTCAGTGTAATTATCAAGCGCATAGCTTCCCATTTCACGACCAATTCCCGACTGTTTATAACCTCCAAACGGGCTTGCTGCATCAAATACGTTGTAACAGTTCACCCAAACTGTACCCGCTTTAATACCATGAGCAATATAGTGTGCTTTCTTTAAATCCTGTGTCCAGATGCCCGCTGCTAGACCATATGCTGTATCATTTGCTTTGGCAATCAAATCATCAAGATCGTCAAACGGCATAGCAGCTACAACCGGACCGAAGATTTCTTCACGAGCAATCGTCATCGAATGATCGACATCTGCAAAGATAGTCGGTTCTACGAAATAGCCTTGATCAAATGGAATGTTTCCTCCTGCGAGTACTTCCGCTCCTTCTTCAATTCCTTTATCAATATAGGTTTTCACTCGTTTTTGCTGCTGCGCAGATACAAGCGGACCCATTGTCGTCTCATCTGCTAATCCATTTCCTTGTTTAATAGATTTCGTTTGAGAAACTAAATCAGCTACGACATTATCATATAAGCTTTTTTGGACATACAGACGACTTCCAGCACAACATACTTGTCCTTGATTAAACATAATACCTGAAAGCGCACCAGGCACTGCTTTTGTTAAGTCTGCATCCGGGAGGATAATGTTTGGTGATTTACCTCCAAGCTCTAACGTCACACGCTTTAAGGAGTCGCTAGCTTGCTTCATAATTGCTTTTCCGACAGCAGTAGATCCTGTAAAAGCAATTTTATCGACAAGATCATGATGAACGAGCGGTTCACCTGCTGTTTTCCCGTAGCCTGGTACAATGTTTAGCACGCCTTTTGGGAACCCTGCTTCATCGGCTAGTCGAGCTAAGTAAAGTGCAGAAAGCGGCGTTTGCTCTGCTGGCTTGAGCACAATTGTACATCCAGTTGCCAAAGCGGCTCCGAGCTTCCAAGCGGCCATTAAAAGTGGAAAGTTCCACGGAATAATTTGGCCAACAACCCCTACTGGTTCATATCTTGTATAGTTAAAATACGCTCCTTGCACAGGAATAGTTTGTCCAACCATTTTAGTTGACCACCCAGCAAAGTAGCGGAAATGTTCAATTGCTAATGGAATGTCTGCATTTGATGTTTCACGAATTGGTTTTCCGTTATCAAGCGTTTCAAGCTGCGCAAGCTCCAATTGATGTGTTTCCATTAAATCAGCTAATTTATAAATAAGTCGACTTCTTTCAGCTGCTGACATCTTTGTCCAAGGTCCATGATCAAAGGCTTCTCTAGCCGCTCTGACGGCACGATCAATATCCTCTGGATTTGCTTCAGCTACATCTGCCAACTTTTCACCCGTTGCTGGATTTACTGTTTCAAACGTTTTTCCTGAAACAGAGTCTACCCATTCGCCGTTAATGTATAGCTGTTTAACTCCTTTTAAAAACTCCACTACTTTCGGACTCATTTCAACTTTTTTCGCTCCAAGATTTTGCATCAAATACATACCTCCCCACGAATTTTGAAAACGCTAACAATGAATATTTTACCATGTTATCTAGTAAAATCAACAATTTTGCATACAATATTCTGAATTTTTCTACATATATTCTAGTTGTCTAAAATTTATCTTACTAGCACAAATGTCGAAAGAGGCGAAACGTTTACTGTGTTTCCCTTCACCGTACGGAGCGTTTTTGTTCCTGCCTGCTCGCCGTCAACAAGTAATCTCCACGTTCTGTTAGAAGGTAGATGAACCGTTTGAGCTTGTTTATTTGCATTATGAATCACCATTATTTCGTTTGCTTTATCTTTATTGGCTTTAGCATTTAACGTATAGCCTACTACGTTTGCTGATGCATCAACAAAGCGTAAATTTTGATGAATAGCCTGTGCACTCGTCATTCTAAATGAGGAATATTGCTTTCGAAGCGCAATAAGTCCCTTCATATAATCTACTTCTTGGCTGAAAGCTGCTCGGCGCTTCCAATCTAGCTGATTGACAGAATCGGGTGACTGATAGCTATTATGATCTCCGCCTTTTGTTCTCATAAACTCTTGACCTGCATGTATAAAGTTCATTCCTTGAGATGTTAAAATAATAGAAGAAGCAAGCTTATGCATTTGCTTTTTCGTTTGTTCGGTTTCAGCAGGGTTCGTCAGCTGAAGTTTATCCCATAATGTATGGTTATCGTGTGCTTCTACATACGTCACAACTTGATCCGGGTCTTCATACGTGGCAGTTGAATGATCATAATCAATTCCAGCTGCTATACTTTGCTGTATGAGCTTTTCTTGACCCTGTTTTCCATTGACAAATCCGTTGTCACGATCAAAAAATACGCTGCCTTTAAGACCATCTCGCATACCGTCATTAAAGTGAGCGATGCGCTTCATATCCTGAGCGTTTTTCTGATTAGCTTTTAGCTTAGCATCAAGCTCGGTTTCTAGATCCCAGCCTTCTCCTAAGACGATAATAGAAGGATCAACTTCATCTAACTTCTTTCTCACTTCATTCATTGTCTTTATATCGTGAATCCCCATTAAATCAAATCGAAACCCGTCAATGTGGTACTCTTTTGCCCAATACGCAACAGAATCTACAATAAACTTCCGAACCATTTTCCGTTCAGACGCCGTGTCGTTTCCAACACCTGTTCCGTTGGATAGAGTTCCATCTTCTTTATAACGGAAGTAGTAGCCTGGAACTAGTTTATCAAAGCTATGCTCACTCACTGCATACACATGATTATAAACAACGTCCATTATCATACGAAGCTGCTTATCATGAAGCGTTTGAATCATTTGTTTGAGCTCAATAATTCTCGTCTTAGGATTATATGGGTTTGTTGAATAGGAACCTTCTGGGACGTTGTAATTTTTTGGATCATATCCCCAGTTAAACTGCGGCTCGTTTAATTTCGTTTCATCCACCGTACGATAATCGTAAATAGGCAGGAACTGAACGTGCGTCACACCTAAATCTTTAATATGGCTGAGTCCTGTTTTTACGCCATTTGGTCCTTTCGTATTCCACTCCGCTGCGCCTAAATATTTTCCTTTATTTTTGATACCGCTCTCTTTTTGAGACGATAAATCTCGTACGTGCAGTTCATAAATAATCGCATCTTCTGGATTTTTAAATTTCGGCTTATTTGTACTCCACTTTCTCGGATTTGTCTTAGCCAAATCTACGACAACTCCGCGATCTCCATTCACCGTTGTTGCTCGTACATATGGATCAACCGCTTCGCTCCAGCTGTTCCCAATTTTTACTTTGTACGTATAAATTAGTTCATCTTGATTTCCTTTTAATTCCGCTTTCCACGTTCCTTTTTCACTTTTGGTCATAGAAATTTCTTTTACAGCTTTGGAGTTCCATGACGAATAAGTCACTAGCTTGGCTTCACTTGCGGTTGGAGCCCATACGCGAAAATTTGTTTGTTTCTTAGAATACGTGTTTCCTAAATCGTTTCCGCTATATGCATACTTTTCGTCAAATTCTTTCGTGCGAACGACATTTCCATTGACTACATCAGCTGAGCCGTAGCCTTTTTGCTTAACTCTATACGTTTTTGTAACGTCCAAAGGCTGTTTTGTTATAATTTTAACTTTAGTAGTAGCAGCGTCTCCTCCCTCTTTATAAGGTGTCACTTTCTCAATTTGAGCTCCGTCAATTTCAATGTCTCCTACACTCTTAGAAGAGTCAAACGGCACGTTTGTTTCTAAGGTGATTTGATTAAATGTATCCATAGTCGCTTTCGTGATTTTCCGAGTGATATCTACTCCAGCTCTATCATAATAAATTCGATTTTGTCCTTGAACAATCCATACTTCTACATTCCCATCTTTACCAACCTTGGTAATAAAGCGGTCCCCTCCGTCTTTATTTTCCCAATCGCTGTCACTAGTAGAATGGCGTACAATAAAACCAATTTTGTCAAATAAATTACCGCTTCCACTGTTAATGGCGTAAGTCGCTCTCTTCCCAAAATTCGTGTCTTCCGTAAATTCGATTTGCTTGCCTTCTTTTTCATCACCTGGCCATGTCCAAATGTTCCACCCGCTGTAATCTCCGTCGTACCGATGATAATTTAAGGTAACGTTTACTTTATCAAACTTCGGTAAATCTCGGTATTCACCGTCAGGAGGAGACGTATATGTATGTTCATCTCCACTTTTCACCCATACTTCTCCTTCACCGTTCTCCACTGAAACGAAGCGGTCTCCTCCATCTTTTTCCCACGACTCTGTTCGAACAATAAAACCTACTTTGTCATAAGTACCGGGTAATTCAACTTCAGCTACTTTTCCAAACTGGTCTTCTCCTGTAAATGCGTAAGGCTTCCCTTCTCCTCCTTCAGGAAAAACCCATAATCCCCATTCCTTTTTATCATTTGGAGCAGACTGATAGTGAATCGTGATTTTTGTTGCGTCTGCCGCAGATGCAAACGATTGCATAAACGGGCTAAAAAAAGAGCTTACTAGTAAGAGCAAAGCCGTCAGTACCATTGCATATTTAGTCCAACTACGTTTCAATGAAAACCCTCCCGTAAAATAGAGTACGTACACATTTTTCACTATAACCTTTTTTGAAAGCGTTATCATAAGTATTTTTTCCTATTTTATGTGAATGAAGAAAAAAAATCCATAGTTAACAATGTTAACTATGGATGACGTATCTCTTTTACACTTCTGCTGTTTCAGGTGAAATGGTTTGATCGTTGTATACGCTTGTATCTAGCTCTTTTGTTAATTTACTAGTGACGACTCCGGCTGTCATACTTCCACTTACATTAAGGGCCGTACGCCCCATATCAATTAATGGCTCTACTGAAATTAATAAACCTGCTAGCGCTACTGGTAAATTCATAGAAGATAATACAAGTAAAGCCGCAAATGTCGCTCCTCCGCCAACGCCTGCTACGCCAAACGAACTAATTGCTACAATGGCAATCAACGTGAAAATAAATGAAGGCGTTAAGGGATCAATACCTACCGTTGGTGCAATCATAACGGCTAACATAGCTGGATATATTCCAGCGCATCCATTTTGACCAATTGTAAGACCAAATGAACCTGCGAAATTTGCAATTCCTTCTGGAACCCCTAACTGTCTTGTTTGTGTATTAACATTCAAAGGTAATGCTCCAGCACTTGTACGGGAAGTAAAGGCAAAAGCCAATACAGGAAATACTTTCTTAACATATGTGATCGGATTTACACCGATGATTGTTAGAATAACTAAGTGAACAATAAACATAGCTGCCAATGCGATATAGGATGCTACAACAAATTTTCCAAGTTTAACAATTGCATCAATATCACTCGTTGCTACTGTTTTGGTCATAATTGCAAGTACCCCATAAGGAGTTAAACGAAGAATTAGCGTCACTACACGCATTACGATTGCATAAAGCGTATCAATAATTTTTGAAAATAACGCCGCTTCCTCAGCTTTTTTACGCTTCACGCCTAAATACGCAATTCCAACAAATGCCGCAAAGATGACAACGCCAATCGTGGAAGTTGAACGTGCGCCTGTTAAATCAAGAAACGGGTTAGCAGGTAATAATTCTACTACTTGCTGCGGGATTGTTTTTGCTTCTAAACTAGATAAATTGTTTTCTAAGTCCTCTCCGCGCTGAAGTTCCGCTTCCCCTTTTGTGATTTGGACAGATTCTAAATTAAAGCTCATTGTTGTAAAAATACCAATTGCAGCTGCTATCGCTGTTGTGACAAGCAAAATTCCAATAATTAAACTACTAATCTTTCCAATATTGCTCGTCAATTTTAAGCGAGTGAATGCCGCTACAATCGATACAAATACAAGCGGCATAACAATCATTTGAAGAAACTTAACATATCCGCTTCCTACAATGCTAAACCAATCGGCGGTCGTCATCGTTACTTCATGAGTCGGACCATACACCCACTGAAGAGCAAAGCCAAAAATAATCCCTAGCCCAAGCGCTGTAAACACACGCTTTGAAAATGATACATGCTTTTTCTGCATCATAAACAGCCCCGCAAGCAATGCGAGCATAATGAGGATGTTTAGGATGACTAATAAGTTATTCATAGATGTTCCCCCTGTAGTTTTTTCCATAAATTATGTCTCTATTACTTATAATATAACAATACCAATAAGTCAACTAGGTTTTATGTTTTTTCCTGAAGACAGTTTTTTTGAATAATTTTGACAAAACAAAAAAGCTAAGGGTTTTCCTTAGCTTTCTATTTTACGCTTGTATGTACTTCAGTGGTCTTTTGCCCCGTTACCAGAGATAGTCTTTCTTTCAATACACCGGATGTACTACAATTCATATATAGGATTACATTTCATATAATTCATTTAGCCATTTTACAAACAAATGTCTGGGTAATTCTAGTTCGTGAAGCTCGACATATTGAATATCAGATAGCGTCGTCCCTCTAGCCATATAAAAGTACCACTGCCAGCCAATATCTTTAGCAATGGCATAGGATTTAGCTAGATCTTGTCTATTATCTGTCTGCTGCATATCATTCATCCACTGCGTTTCATCCGCTTCATACTCATAATAATGGAGAGTATATTTATCACACCAATACGTAAGGTCCTGATGGGAAAACGGATTTTCTCCGTCACATACTTGAAGCAATAGCATTCTTAAATTTTCCGGTGTATACGGTAATATAATTTTTTGATCTGCACGTCTCATTTTGCTACCTTCCTGACATGTTCGTTTCTTTTATTACATCATGTACGGCTGCGTTTAGCAATAAGAAATGGATGACGTTTTCATTACTTTTCGTTTACAACATTTCATTTGCTTGCAAAACCGCCGTATCTTCGACATACAGAGGCAGTCGGATTTTAACAATCGTCCCTTTGTTCTGTTCACTCTCAATCTGCAGGGTACCGTGATGATCATGAATAATTTTGGAGCTGATTGTTAATCCAAGCCCCATTCCTTTTTCTTTTAAAGTAAAAAACGGTTCTCCTATATGTTCTAGACGGTCTTTAGAAATTCCTATTCCTTCATCTCTAACTTCTATAAAAATATGGTTATCCTGCGCTGTTTTGATTGTAATGTAAATATTTCCAGGCCTATCCATGGCTTCAATTGCGTTTTTAAAAACATTAAGTAATACTTGAATAAGGTGATTTTTATTTCCATACACACTAGCGTTATTTGTTTGTTCATCGTATAAGAAGTCAATGTTTTTCAATAAAGCTTCATGGGAAGTTAAACTCATTACATACTTAACCGCTTCTGTAAGAGAAAACACGCGAAAATGTTCACTTTCAGGTTTTGACAAAAGGAGCATTTCACTGACAATACCATTAATTCGTTCCAGCTCATCAAGCATGATGTTAGCATACCCTATTGCGGATCGGTCTGTTTCTTTCATGAGCTGAACAAACCCTTTAATACTCGTAAGCGGATTTCTAATTTCATGAGCAATTCCAGCAGCTAATTCGCCTACTACAGAAAGCTTTTCCTTTTTTATCAGAAGCGCTTCTGCAAGCTTTTGCTGAGTAATATCTCGTCCAATCGTGATAAGAGCTTTTCTTGAGCCATCATCAAAAAACACAGGTATTTTAATAACATCAAATGTTTTGACCTCGCCGTTTGGTATTTCAAATGCTTCTTCCGTGCGTACCTTTTCCTTTTTTCTCCAAGCTTCTTCATCCGATGAAATACAGTGTAAGAAAGCCGCTTGAAAGAAAGGCACAAGCTCCCCAAGTTCTGCATCGGTTTTACCCCTGTAATCAATACCCTTTAAATGATAAAGTTCTCTTCCAAAATCATTCACCGCCACCCATTTGCCAGCTCCATCTTTAAAACAAATAAAATCTGGCATTGAATTTATTAATGTAGCAAGCTGATACTGTTCATCAGACACCTGGGTATGAACCGAACGCTTATGAAGTAAATAAAACGTGCCAGCCGTTACGCCCACTAGTAAACTATCTTTTATCAAACTGCTAAGAGCATATGCTCCTTTAAAAAATGCCATTGTTTGAAAGACGATGTACGCCCCTACAAGCAGAAGACCCGCTACCGCCGCTGCTTTTCGTACACCCTCCCTATTTTTTATCAATATTTCCCACCAGCCTTTGTTTTTTACGTGAATACTCTCTATGTCTCATCAATTAAGTTCTGAACATTCTTCTTGCTTTTAAACTAGTTTACCTTATTTTTTTATTCTTATCTAATACCTTTTTTTATTACTTTTGACACAGTTTCTTTTATCCTCTTTATTTGTTTCCGCATTTTCATTTTATTTGAATTATTTTCTCTATCAAAATAGGAATTTAGATATGGAATACCCTGGAACATTTAGGTAATAATACTCTTTTTTGTATTTTCTTAATATTGTAAATTCGAGTAGTACCAACTACATCGATAAATTTAGGGGGATTTTAATGAAAAAAACCGTGATTTCTTTGGCTGTAGCAACAAGTTTGACTTTATCTTTTACAAGTGTACAAGCTTCTACTTCTGCAAATACTTCTCACCATCAAAGTTCTGAACAAAAAGTATTAAAAAAAATCAATGCTGAGAAAATTTATCAAGACATTGCGTATCTCTCAAAAAAACCTCGTGTGGCAGGAACTGAAGCTGAACGCGAAGCTGCTACATTTGTTCAAAAGCGTTTGTCTAAACTAGGCTACGAGAGCGCAGTAGAGCCTTTTACCTTTACCGGTTACACACCAGCAGCTAGTTTTTCACTAAGCGTAAACGGTACGAGCTACTCTTCAACAACTTTTACTTATAGCACCAATGGAAATGTCACCGCTGAAATTGTAGATGGAGGGCTGGGTACAAAAGATAATTTAGCAAACAAAGATGTGACAGGTAAAATTGTATTAGTTCAGCGAGGCACTATTACTTTTGGTGAAAAAGTATTAAATGCTGCTGAAAAAGGGGCTGCAGCCGTCATTATTTTTAATAATACAGACGGTGAGCTAAACGGAACGCTTGGCGGCGCTAATGATAACTACATTCCGTCTCTTGCTGTTACCAAAGAAGAAGGTGAAAAGATTCTTACTTCTATTCAAAAAGGCGAAAAGCCTTCAGGTACAGTAAAAATTGAAGGAGCTGTCGTAAGTGAGCGAACATCTTATAATGTAACCGCTACTAAACCTTCTACTTTTAAGAAAAAAGGAACAAATGATATTATTGTAGTAGGTGCTCATCATGATTCTGTGGCCGGAGCGCCTGGGGCAAACGACGATGCTTCTGGAACAGCAATAGTGCTTGAATTAGCTCGCGTATTTAAAACTCTTCCTACTGATACAGAACTGCGATTTGTTACATTCGGAGCTGAAGAAGTAGGCTTACTAGGATCCGAGCATTATGTTAGTGAGCTATCTGAAGATGAGAAAAATCGTATTATTGGAATGTTTAATTTAGACATGGTAGGAAGTCGAGATGCGGGAGATTTGGTGATGAATACAGCTGATGGAACACCAAATCTTGTCACAGAATTAGCTCAAGCTTCAAGTACAAGATTAAATGGATCACCTACGCCATTTCAAGCTGGCGGCCGCAGTGATCACGTTCCTTTTGCAGAGGCAGGAATACCGGCTGCTCTATTTATTCACAGTCCGTCTGAACCTTGGTATCATACGCCTGAAGATACCCTTGATAAAATAAGCAAAGAAAAACTTCAAGATGTGGCTGAGATTGTTGGAACAGCTATTTACGATCGTTCCAGTCCCGACCAACAAGGTTCTTCAGTTAAAAAGAAAGCAACATTTAAAGCTCCTCACCTTTATCACGAGCAAGATGTTAAATAAAAATCTATCCCTGTTATTCATACATGATCAAAAAAAGAGATGTTTATGCATCTCTTTTTTTGATCAGCAGATTTCTCAAGGTTTTAAATCCATTATGCTACAATTATTATAGAGGAACCTCACTTATTGCTTACATAAAAATTTTGAACAAAAGAGGTGTATTTTTTGGATTTTACGGTAGACCATTCAATTCTTTTATTATCTATTCTCCTTGTCATAGGGGTACTTACTGCAAAGTTCTCTACTCGCCTTGGAGTCCCTTCGCTCGTACTCTTTATTATTGTAGGAATGGTTGTTAGCCACTACATCTACTTTGACAATGCTCTTTTAACACAAGGATTCGGAATATTAGCACTTATCATTATTCTTTTTGATGGGGGTGTGCAGACAAAATGGAAAGATGTTAAACGCGTTGTTCGCCCTTCCGTTTCATTAGCTACTTTCGGAGTCCTCATTACGACAGTTTTAACGGGTGTACTTGCCAAATATATTTTAGGTGTTACTTGGCTTGAAGGCTTTTTATTTGGGGCAATCGTTGGCTCTACAGATGCTGCGGCCGTGTTTTCTGTACTAGGGACACAGAATATCCGCCAAAAATTAAACTCCACGCTAGAAGCAGAATCTGGTTCCAATGATCCGATGGCCATCTTCTTAACCGTTTCTATTATTGAATTAATTCAACATCCGGACTCTCCTATCCTCTCATTAATCCTTAATTTCTTTTGGCAAATGGGAATCGGGCTGGTACTTGGTTTAGTACTTGGAAAAGCATCCGTTTGGATTATTAATCGAATTAATTTGGATTCTTCAGGTCTTTACCCTGTGCTTACATTGTCATTGGCCGCCTTAACCTATGGAATTTCCACATTTGTAGAAGCAAGCGGTCTACTTGCTGTATATGTAATGGCAGTGGTAGTAGGAAATGCAGATCTAACTTATCGTCATACAATTGTCCGCTTTAACGAAGGTTTTGCATGGATGATGCAAATTTTAATGTTTATTTTACTCGGCCTTCTTGTCTTTCCTAATCAACTGCTAGATATCATTTGGCAGGGTATACTGTTATCTCTTTTACTTATGTTTGTCGCTCGTCCGCTCGGCGTATTTCTTTCGATGATGTTTGCTAAATACTCATCCAAAGAAAAACTGTTTATTTCTTGGGCCGGTTTAAAAGGAGCTGTTCCAATTGTATTAGCCACTTATCCTATGATGGCAGGTTTGGAGAACAGCACGCTCATTTTTAACGTCGTTTTCTTTGTTGTCTTAACTTCCGCTCTTCTTCAAGGAGCAACAATCGCTCCTTTAGCCAAATTTCTAAACCTTTCTCAAGGTGAAAAAGAGACGGTTCCTCACAGTCTCGAGCTTGTTTCGATGGGCAAAACCAAAAATGAAATGATTGAGTTGAAGCTCGTGGAACATGCAGATATATCAGGAAAATCGCTTGAAGAACTTCACCTCCCTGAAGACATTTTAGTGACTGCTGTTATTCGAAATGATAAACTACTTACACCTAGAGGAAATACACAAATTTTTGCAGGTGATACATTATATATTCTTATTTCGAAGAAAAAACGGGATAAAGTAAAAGCATTTTTCCAAAAAAATACGTCTGACGGGGACGAAAGAGAAGGAAAAACCAGTTAAAAAATTGGTTAAAGCCTTTACTGAAAAAACAGCACCCGATTATTGAACGGAGTGCTGTTTTTGCTGTTGCATTAAATAAAGAGATTTATAATTAGGGTGATGTTTTAAAAGTTCTGAGACCGTTACAAATTTATACCCCTCTTCCTTTAACTTCGGTAAAATTTGTTTTAATGCTTCAATGGTTTGGGTTCGATCTCCTCCAGTATCATGAAACAATACAATATCTCCTGACCTGGCATGGTTAAGCACTTGACTAACAATTTTACCTACGCCTGGATTTCTCCAATCAAATGTATCTTGATGCCAAGACCAAAGAATAATGGTATACTGCTGATTTTTAGCAGCTTTTACTACCCGATCGTCATAATAGCCAGTAGGTGGACGAAACAGGTAAGGTTTTATTCCTGTAATAGCTTGTATACGTTCATCCGCTTTTTCAATTTCTTGTTCAATTCTCTCTACTTCCTGGCCCCTTACTTTCAAATGGCTATATGTATGATTAGCAAGTTCATGACCTTCGCGAACTTCTCTTTGAGCAAGCTTGGGAAACGACGTTATTCGATCGCCGACTACAAAAAAAGTTGCTTTGGCACCGTACTTTTGCAATAAATTTAAAATGGTCGGCGTATATTTAGGATCTGGTCCATCATCAAATGTAAGCGCAATCAACTTTTCATCTTTCATGGGAACTTCCCACACGATATCTCCTTTTTTTTCATAATAAAATCTGCTCTTCTTTGCAGCGTCCGCCTGAATACCATAGAAATTAATGGAAACAATAATGATAATTGACAAGCACCATTTCACTCAATGACCTCCTTTTTTGTCTAGGTGTGATTCATGCGTATTGTCAATAAACGCTTTAATACCAACTGCAAATAATCGTTCATCACCCAAACACACGCGCTGTTGACGGCGATTAGCTGCAGAAGTTGATTTACGGTTTTTCATAGTCTTCTCTCCATTACTAATTGATTGTGTTTTTAGCTTTACCAAAAAGTCAAAAATAAACCTACGGGTTCTAACATGGCGAAAACATTTTTATATAGTCACTACACGCTGTCTAGCGTTTTGAATAGGAGATATATACATGCGAAAATTTTATTTAGCGCTTCTGTTAATGATAAGCGCAACCATAGTTATACTGCCTTCTGTTAAAGCAGTCAGTGAAAGCAATGAAAAACATCAGCAGCTCACCGTAAGCGAACAAGGATATTCTCTTTCATTGCCCAATGAATATACGCTTCAAAAAGAAGAGGATGGAAAAGATATTCTTTTTTCAACCAAGACTCCCTATACGTGGATGCGAATTGAAGTCCTTTCCGGGAAAGAAAGTACAAGCAAATCATATCTAGATCATTCAAAAGAATTGTTTGATGACCAGTTTGGAAAATCGTTAAAAATTTCTTCTACATCCCTATTTATTCAACCCGTTGTATTTGCATCTATATCCGGGAGTAAAAAAGAAACGGCAAAGCTATATGTACTAAGAGAAACAAAGGGGCACCCTCCTTTAAAAATCACGATGGTTACAGCTAAAAATTCTGATGATGAAAAAAAGTTAATTTCAATTGTTAACTCAGTAAAAACGCATGAATGAAAATAGATAAGGAAGCCAGCTATGAAAAAAAAGATATTTCTTGTTTGCTTTATATGTTTGATGAGTGGCTGCTCAACTGCTTTTCGTGAAGAGCTTATTAACACACAGGAAGAAATTCCAAAAGAACGCTTGCCACAGCAAGAATTCACCTATCCTTACAAAGGAAGCAGTAGAACAGATGTGGGTTATCTTAAAAGAAGCATCAATCAAAACTATACGCTTTACGTACTAGAAGGATACGAGTTTACAGAAGAAGAGCCCCGAAAAGATGTCATTTACAACAAAAAAAATGATGCTTTGTGGATGCGGATTGAAGTGTTTCCCTCAAATAAAAGTGTAGAGGAGCTCAATAAAGAAACAAAAGAAATTTTAAGAGCTGGCTTTTCAGAGGTGGCTTCCCTTGATACGCACCTCATTCACCATAACTTAGAGATAGAAGTTGCGTACAAAGCATCAGATGATAAAAGTAACGCATACGGTTTTCTCGTTCGAAAGCAAAATCAACACCCTACTTTCCGGTTAACGATCTTTGCTCCTAAATCTGAAAGAGATTTAACTCCGTTTTTAGAAATGGCGAGAACGCTTCAAAATGCATAAAACAGAGGAAAAGTCGGTTTACAAAGTGTGTAAACCGACTTTTTCTTTATTTCATATCTAATAGTTTAGTTTTTAAATCTTTTTCCATTTGATACAGCTCTGATTCTGCCTCGGTACGCTTCGTACGTCCTTCTTCTTGTATCTTTAGCACTTCTTCTAACGTGGTAATCAAATCGGACTGCGTTTTTTTCAATGTTTCGATATCGACAATCCCCGCCTCGTTTTCACGAGCTACTTCAATCGTATTCTGCTTGAGCAGCTCTGAATTTTTAGTAAGCAAGTCGTTTGTTGTCTTAGATACTTGCTTTTGGGCTTCCATTGCTTTCTTTTGGCGTAATAAAGTGGTTGCGATTACTACTTGATTTTTCCAAAGTGGAATAGCTGTTAAAATAGAGCTTTGAATTTTTTCCACAAGGGTCTGATTGACTTCTTGAATTAATCGAATCTGCGGTGCACTTTGAATGGCAATTTGACGGCTCAGTTTTAAATCATGCACTCGTTTTTCTAGCCTATTGATAAATTGATTTAAATCATTGACCTCCTGAGCCATCAAGTAGTCATTTTTTTGAGATGCTGTTTGCTGAAGCTGGGGCAGCGTTTCATTCTGCAGCGCCACTAACTTGTATTCTGCCGCTGCAATGTAGACGTTAAGCGCCTCGTAAAACTGTTTATTTTTATCATATAAGCTATCTAGCATCGTAATGTCTCGATACAGCATTTGTTTTGAGCGCTCTAACTTATCTGCAATTTTATCAATTTCAACATTAATGCTTTGATATTTTGTTAATAAATTTTGAATAGGCCTAGAGACTCCTGAAAATAATCGACCGATGACTCCTTTTTTCTTTGCAGAAAAATCATCGGGATTCACTTGGCGAATCTTACTCATTAAATCTCCTATAACGTCTCCTACTGGTCCCGTATCTTTCGTTTGAACATGCTGTAGTACAGATTGAGAAAACTGAGATAGTTCTGACTGAGCTGCTACCCCGTACTGTAAGATAGCCTGCTGATTTTTATAATCAATTTGATTTGCGATTTTCTGTGCTTTTTCCTGATATTCCGGTGTCAAATCATCGTATGTGTTTCTTTTTGCAGCGCGAGAGTCCGATTGTACCTGCGGGGTAGGCGACGCAAAAGGATCATCAAGCAGCGCATCTAACGATTGATTTTGATTATATTCTTTCATCATAAAATCCCATCCTTTGCATTTACGTTACTTTGTGCGATTAGTAGCTGTCGGTATATACGGCTGCTCCTCTTCAAATGCTTGTTTTAGCACTTTAAGCTCTACATCTAACATCAGCTTATCTTGTGAAAGAGCACTTGTTAATAAATGCTCATACTTCCCTGATAACCCGCGCAGCATGTCTTCCGCTTCATGAAGACTTTCTTTTACTTCTATGCTTTTCGTTGGTTTTGATAATAAAAACATATACCTTTCAATGACGGTAACCGTTGATTGTAAGTAGTTCGTAAAAAAGGGCTGAACATCTTTATATCGTGTGGGCTCTTTTTCTACCATTTCAATGATGCTTTTACCTACTTTGTATAGTTTAGAAAGTTCTGTCCACATATGAACAGACCGAATTTTAAAACGATAGCTTCCAATGGTTCTTAATTGCTTTTTTGCCTCTTTTACTTGATGACGAACGTATGCAATTTCTTCTCTATACGGATTTTGATAATGACGTCGAGCACTGCTCGTAATAAAAAACAGGCTCGTCACGAGCATTACTCCTATACTAATGCCAAAGGATTGAATCATCGTGGTACTAAATCCAAAATAGCTGACCGGAACGGCTACTGCTCCTGTTACCCAAATGGCAAGAATCTTTTTTATGATTCGAACGACTTTCATCGCTTTCACTCCTATCTCAAATGTGACCGAACTTTTAAACGTATACATATTATACCATTGTCTTCCCGTCTCTTAAAACGATTACTGTTATAATTTATATACGGATAAAACCTTTAAAGGTTTCATAAAACAAAAAAACAGGCAGCTATTAAAAGCTGCCTGTTTTTTATTGATCTTCGCGCTTGTTGTAATCATACTTCGAACGTTCAATTGGTTTGAACCCTTCTGGTGTATGAAAGCGGAGTAAATCTCCGTAAACAAGTTTATCTGATAGTTCTAGCTTTTTCTTAACTAGTTCATCATACTTATCATACTGTTTCGCTTCCTTATCTGAAAGCTGCTTGCCCGTTGCGTTGTCATACACTTTCTGATCAGCTTTTGTTACCTTAGGTGTAACAAAGTCACCGTTACGGAAAGGTACAACTTGCTGATGTTCTTTTGATAATAAGTCTGTACCAAAGTCAATATAGTCTTTTGTATCAAGACCTAATAAATGCATCACTGTTGGACGAACATCTACGTCTCCGCCATACGTATGATTTACGCCGCCTTTAAGGCCTGGTGAAGTAATAAATAATGGTACGCGCTGCAGTTGAGCTTGTTCAAAATCATTGATGTTTTTACCCATTACTTTGCCCATTGCACGCTTATGGTTTTCAGAAATACCGTAGTGGTCACCGTACATCACGACCATCGTATTGTCTGCTAAACCAGAGGCCTGTAAATCCTCAAAGAATTGCTTGATTGATTCATCTAAATAACGAGCCGTTTGGAAGTATTGGTCAACTGACTTATCTCCCGTATTGTGAGGTCCAATCGTTTGGTCTTCCTTATCTAGCGGATAAGGGAAGTGGTTTGATAACGTAATGAACTTCGCGCTAAATGGCTGCTTTAAGCCTTTTAGGTACGGCATTGATTCTTTAAAGAATGGTTTATCTTTTAAACCATAGTTCAGCGTATCTTCGTCTGACATATTGTAATAAGCTGAATCAAAGAATTTTTCTACACCCATTGATTTATACATTTCATCACGGTTCCAGAACGATTTTCCATTTCCGTGGAACACAGATGTTGTATAGCCTTGCTGATCTAGAATACCAGATAGCGACTGATAGGTGTTATTTGCTTTTGTTGTAAATACAGAACCTTGAGGTAAGCCGAATAATGAGTTCTCCATCATGAATTCAGCATCTGACGTTTTACCTTGCCCTGTTTGATGGAAGAAGTTATCAAAATACATTGTGTTCTGATCTTTTAATAGTGAATTTAAGAATGGCGTTACTTCTTCACCATTTAACTTATAACCAATCATAAATGACTGAAGTGACTCTAATGAAATATAGATGACGTTTTTGCCTTTTGCTTGACCGAAATATTCTTTGTTCGGCTCAGCATATGTTGCTTTTGCATAGTTCTCTACCTCAGCCACATCACTGCTATCTGCTAACGCGCGCTGTGCTGAAGATTTCGAGCTCTGGATGATGTCATAGATCGTATAGTTATACGTTCCTAAATATTTCACTAAATAGTTGCGGTCAAATGTTCTTGTTAATAGTTGAGGACGATCCATTTCCGCTAGTGCGATGTTGGCACTTAAGAATAAAATCCCTGATAAAAATACACCTGTCACAGTACGTCGACTAATTGTTGCTGGTAAGTCAACTTTTTTCCATAGTACTAAAACTAAAAGAATAAAGAAATCTGTGAAGTATAAAATATCAGTTGGGCTAATTAAAGCCATGGCACTGCCGCCTAATTGACCAAAGTTGTTTGACTGAGTCAATACAGGAACAGTAATAAAATCATTAAAGAAGCGATAGTATACTACATTTGCGTACAGGATGAATGAAAGTAAAAAATTCATTCCAAGCAGTGCTCGTACTTTTCCGCGCCCTTTAAATAGTAGTGCAATGGCAAAAAAGAAAATTGCCGAACCAATTGGGTTTATGAAAAGTAAGAACTTTTGCATAAAATTATCTAACCCTAAGTTAAATTCGATACGATAAACGGTATACGTTTTAATCCAGAACAACAAAACTGCAATTAGAAATAACGGCAGCTGTTTCGAAAAAATATTTTTACCGTTTGTCATGAGCTGTTTCATATTCCCACCTCTGTCTCTATTGAAATTTAAGCTCACTTTTATTTTTATAGTAAATGTAAAAAGAAATCTCTCTTACAAAAAATGTAAGAGAGCTAATCTGTTCTTTCACATTTTAACTCTTTAAAAAAAATTGTCAACACCGCTGCGTATAATTTTCACCAAACGTGAGAAAATAACTACTTTCTTATTCCCAGCTCTATCGGCTTTCAAACACAAATGTTTTCTGTGCTTTTTTCTTCTTACTATTTAATACGGACAACTTCTCTTTAAGTTTCACTATTTTATATTTATTTTTTATTTTGTCCACTATACATATAAATTTAACACTTGCCTTAGTTTTCCTTCTCCTTTACAAGAGAATGCATAAAAGTACTTGTGAATATTTGTTATATCAATACCTCTTATTTTCTTTTCTTTCTACAGTAAACCACATATTTTGAGTTATTTCTTTCTTTAAATTTGAAAAAAATGTGTCAGTTTGCATCGAAAATTTTTATTTTTTTACCTTTTTGTTTATAATATAAATTATAAATATTATTTGAAATTTCAGATCTCTTTAACATCTGATCTAGAAAGTGCATTTTTTATATAAAATTGGAATTAGTACGGGCTATGCATGCTTGTATACCTAGAAGTTTAAACGTCTTACATTTTTATAAAGGAGAAAAAATGAAAGAATGTATTGTTTTTATTACAAATATTATTAATGTATTGCACGACGGATTAATTTATATTTTTTATTTACTAGGATTTTCTCTTTCAGATAAAGAACTTCACTTCTGGATTATTGGTATTATTGGACTGCTCACGTTTTTAAGCGTTTATATGATCTTTAAATTATTGTCAAAGTGGAAATTTAGTATTACAGCTATTTCTTTTATCTATACCCTTACCGTTATGCTTGTCTTAGTTTTTGCCATTGAAATTCAGCAAGGAATTACCACCCGGGGCAATATGGAATTTGATGATGCCATAGCAGGCTTATGGGGGTTTTTAGTCTTTTTTAGTATTTATATCGCCTTTGCTTCTTTTTTTCTTTTATCCAAGAAGTTATTGTCTTCGAATAAGGAGAAAAAAATAAAAACCGAGGCCCCTACTCGGAGCCAAAGGCACGTGAATTAATTTCGTTTGAGTTTCAAAACGACTTGATGAATTCGTATTCGATTATATCGTTGAACCAAAATAAACGGTACGTTTGCAACAATCGCATAAATAACCATCCAAACACCTATAGAAGGAGAGTTCCATATAAAAAAAAGAATAGAAGGAAGTATGCTGATCCAGTGAGTTAACTCTGCTCGATTTGTTTCAATTAAAAAAAGCTGTGCATATTCCTTCGTTCTACTCTCCCATTTCTTTTTATAAAACCCTCGTTTAAATAGCTTTCCTCCATCAGGAAGCCACGTTTTCCATCGGTGTACCCCGAATTTTTTATATATCCCAACTGTTTCCCAGGTTTGAACCTTAAACAGCGCAAGGTCCTTCTTTAAATAAAAGGGAGAAATTTTTGTGCATCTGTAGGCAATCAACATGTGAATCACAAACCATGCCATGATATTAATTAAGAGCTGAGCACCTGTCATTTTATCACTTTCTTCTTTTTTTCTTCTTCTATAGATATGCTGCGTTCTTTCCATTTAACTTGCTTTCTCACTGCTGTTTGGATGAAAGACCATACGAATAGACCCAGAAAAAACAGCACATGAATAGGAAATAAGCACAAAGAAAAAAAAGTAAACGAACCTATTTTTCTTAAGCTATTAAATAAGAGACTTACATAGCAAACATAGCTGCTAATTGCTAAGCCTGCATGTTGATTCCATAGAGTAGGTAAAAAAAGGACATAATTAATCATGCTAGTAAGCCACAAACTTACTAGAAATAAATAAATGGCTTCCGTTTTCCCCGCACCTGAAGCGAAACTTTTACTCCACCCTCTTATAAGGCTTTTCATACCATTTGGATACATGCGCATGGAAAGAGCTCCCTGTCCACTCATACACGTAATAAATTCACCTTGATTGTTCATTTTCTCAACCAGCGCCATATTTTCAACCACTTCTTTTTTTATCCCTTCGTGGCCTCCGCTTTGAAAGTAGGAGGCTGCGCTGCAAAGCAAGCACTGCCCGAAACCGACAGAAGGACTTTTCCAATTTTTAAAGGGGTGAAACGCGCCAATCGATGCAAACGTAACATAGTGAAATAAAGCAGAAAACATTTCATAAGGCCTCTTAACAAGATGATAAGGATGAACCGACAGCACGCCCCCTTGCTGTTGATAACAGAAAAATACTTTTTCAATTCCGTCTTTCTCTACTGTAATATCAGCATCTAAAAACAAAAGCACCGAGCCTTTTGCTTCTCGTGCTCCATTCCAGCATGCCCATGACTTTCCTAGCCACCCAGCTGGAAGTGCGCCAGGGTGCACTACTTTTACGCCAAATGCTTTGGCTACCCTCTCAGTATTATCTGTTGAGTTGTCATCTACAACAATCACTTCAAAGTCAGCGTTCCGTAACTGGAGTGACTGCAATAAAAAGGTAAGGTTTCTTTCTTCATTTCTAGCTGGAATAATAATGGACAAACATGACATATCGTTTCTTACTATTTTTACACGTTTAAATGTAGGGATAGTGATGACAAGCGTACCTGTCAAGACAAGAGCAACCAGTAAAAAAGACATCCTTTTCTCCTTTCCTTCACGTATGAAAATTAGCGAACTGGACAAAATAAAAAGTTGTAGACCTATTTTTATTTTGCGTGAAGTCATTTTATACACATTGTTAACAACTCGCTTTTGTTTTATAAGGAGGAAAAAGATGAAAAAGAAAGTAATTGTTGTAGGCGCAGGTTTAGGTGGTCTGTCAGCTGCTATTCGTCTGTCAGTTGATGGATATGATGTAACAGTCGTTGAAAAAAGCGAGCGAATCGGCGGTAAGTTAAATATTCGCAGCGGCAAAGGGTTTTCTTTCGATACGGGACCTTCTATTTTAACAATGCCGTGGGTGCTAGAGCAGCTGTTTGACAGTGCAGGCCGCAATATCCACGACTACTTGACAATAGAACGAATTGAGCCTCAGTGGAGAACTTTTTTCCAAGATGGAACACAAATTGATTTGACCAGTGACCTTCCTCGCATGCTTCAGCAGCTTCAAGAACTTGCTCCAGAAGACATTGAAGGTTTTTTTGACTATTTATCTTATGCAAATAAAATGTACGAATCGAACTTAAAAAGTTTTTATAAAAAAAGTTTATCTGGACTGCACGATTTACGAACGATGCACACGGTAAAAGAACTGCTTCAAATGGATCCAATGAGATCTATGGATGCTACTACACGCAAATATTTTTCAAACAAACATTTGCGTCAATTGTTTAATTTTTTAATTATGTACATCGGCTCTTCTCCTTATCATGCACCGGCTGTATTAACACAGCTTGCTCACGTTCAGCTAGGATTAGGTATTTATTACGTAAAAGGCGGAATGTACAAAATTGCTGAAGCGATGGATAAGCTCCTTCAAGAACTTGGCGTCACTGTACATCTAAATACGCCGGTAAAAGAAATCACAACAAGCGGAGCAAAGGCAACTGGAATTACACTAGAAAATGGCGAGAATCTATCAGCAGATATTGTGGTATCTAATCTAGAAGCAATTCCAACTTACCGCTATTTATTAAAAAATCATGCGCAAGCAGCTAAACAAACTCAGCAGCTTGCAAAATTTGAACCTACTGTTTCTGGCCTTGTTCTTTTATTAGGGGTTAACAAACAGCACAAGCAGCTTCAACATCATAATTTCTTCTTCTCAAAGGATCAGAAAGAAGAGTTTGATACAATCTTTAACAAAGGTCAAGTAGCCATGGATCCGACAATTTACATTGGCGTATCGTCTAAATCAGACCCTACGCAAGCTCCTGAAGGAAAAGAAAACCTGTTCGTTCTTACTCATGTACCTCCTTTAAAAGAAGGCGACGACTGGGCTGCATTAAAAGACCGCTACCGTGATGTCGTATTGAAAAAGCTTGAGGCAATGGGATTAGAAGACTTACGTTCAAGCATTGAGTTTGAATATACGTTTACTCCTAATGATATCCAAGAGCTTTACGGTGCTAACGGCGGGTCCATTTATGGCGTAGCAACTGACCGTAAGAAAAATGGAGGTTTTAAAATTCCGGCAAGAAGTCAGCTTCTTTCTAACCTTTATTTTGTGGGCGGCTCTACACACCCTGGAGGCGGCGTGCCAATGGTGACATTATCAGGTCAGCTTACAGCGGACGCAATTAATGAAGATTTTCAGATTCCTCGTATGCAAAAAGATATTGGATAATGAAAAAGTGCAGGAAATTCCTGCACTTTTTTTAAAAGTTCATTTTTGACTGTCCACCGTCTACGTTTAACGTCGCACCCACTATCCATGAAGCTTGAGACGATGCTAAAAAAACAACGGCGTTTGCCACTTCTTCCGGCTCTCCAAAGCGCCCTGCTGGTATTTCATTTTCAACAAACTGCTCAATCTTTTCCGGATTTTCATCCATTCTTTTTTTCCAATTACCCGTTTCATGCAAAATGCTTCCCGGCGCTACTCCATTTACACGAATTCCTTTAGAAATCATTTCATCTGCAAACGACTTTGTAAAGCTGATAAGCGCTGCTTTTGCGTTATTGTACGTGACTTTCCCTCCACTTTCCCTTCCGAAAATAGACGTAACATTAACGATTGCCGCATCTTTTGTCATATGCGCCGCTGCTAGCTTGCTCAAGTGGACAGCTGAAAAGTAGTTAAGCTCCATCGCTTCTTTGAAAAGGGATAAATCTGTTTCCATCGCAGTGCTTCCATTACTTCCTCCAGCGTTATTAATTAAAATATCAATGCTTCCGAAGTCGCTAATGAACTTCTCAATTAATGCAACTCTGTCTGATTCGTTTGTTAGGTCTGCTGTATATGTACGCACGTTTTCTAATTCTGACTGTGCATCCTGTAACGCTTCCTCTCCTCTTGCCGCAATTCCAACATTTGCTCCTTCTTGAATAAACAAAGCAGCAATAGCCTTCCCAATTCCTTTTGACCCGCCGGTAATAAGTACATTTTTACTTTGCAACTGTAAATCCACACGTATCCCTCCACGTTAAATGATAATTACTATACTTTCTATCATAGCTCACTGCATGTCAAAATTAAAATCATATACTGTTTTACCTTTTTATTCCTTTTAAATCGCTGCGTTTTATGGATACATTCTTTGAATTTATTGTCAGAACTCTTAGCAAAAACAAGCCACGGCGTGATATAATGCTTTTTGGTGTAAATGTTTTCAAATTGGGGGTTTTTTAATGCAAAAAACGTTTTCAACATCTCAAAAAGTTAAGCAGTTCGTTTTTATTTTATTTCCGATATTGGTCACCCAGTTTGGAATGTTTTCAATGACTTTTTTTGATACGATGATGTCAGGAAGGGTAAGTGCAGATGACTTGGCAGGGGTAGCAATTGGTTCAAGCTTATGGGTACCTGTTTTTACAGGGCTAAGCGGGATTTTAATGTCTATTACGCCAATTGTTGCACAGCTTGTCGGAGCTAATCAAAAGAAAAAGGTTCCGTTCTCCGTCATTCAAGGGCTTTATGTGTCCATTTTAATGGCCGTTGTTATTATTTTAATCGGTTTTTTTGTTGTTGATCCTATTTTAAAAGGGATGAATTTAGAAGCAAACGTAATGCGCATTGCCAAACAGTATTTAATTGCTTTATCTTTTGGTATTATTCCGCTTTTTATTTATACGGTTTTACGAAATTTTATTGATGCTTTAGGGCAAACTCGTACGTCTATGCTTATCACCATTTTAGGGCTTCCGGTTAATGTAGCTTTAAACTATGTATTAATCTTCGGTAAACTGGGCTTCCCCCACTTGGGTGGAGTAGGCTCTGGTTATGCAACTGCCGTTACGTATTGGTGCATACTCATTGTATCCATTGTAATTATTCATAAAAAAGAACCTTTTTCTAACTTCGATTTATTTAAAAGATTTCACCGTATCTCTTTTTTTACTTGGAAAGAAATATTAAAAATTGGTTTACCTATCGGTTTTTCGGTCTTTTTCGAAACAAGTATTTTTTCAGCCGTCACGCTGTTTATGAGCTCGTATAATACCATTACAATCGCTTCTCACCAAGCAGCTATTAATTTTGCCTCATTTCTCTATATGATTCCGCTGAGTATCTCTATGGCTTTAACGATTGTTGTGGGATTTGAAGCGGGTGCTAAGCGTCATCAAGATGCAAGAAGCTATAGCAGGATCGGTGTAACTATCGCTGTTGGCATGGCTTTTGTTTGCGCAGGTCTTTTATTTACTCTTCGAGAATCAGTAGCTTCTTTGTATACAAAAGATGCAGATGTACTTGCATTAACTTCTCATTTTTTGATTTATGCAATTTTCTTTCAGCTTTCTGATGCTCTTCAAGCTCCTATTCAAGGCGCTCTGCGAGGATATAAGGATGTAAATGTTACCTTTTTAATGTCCTTGGTATCTTATTGGGTAATTGGTCTACCTTTAGGCATTGTTTTAGCAAAATACACCGATTTGCAGGCGTTTGGCTATTGGATTGGACTAATTGCGGGGCTTGCTGCAGGAGCAACAGGGCTTGCGTATCGTTTGATAAAAATACAAAAAAAGCAGCTGCTAGAGGAGAATAAATCTTCTCGAACGGCTTAATCAAAAAAAGAACGTTCTCAAAAGAACGTTCTTTTTTAGTTTAAAGACGGATTGATATTCTTCCTTATACTAAAACTTCTTATTTATTTAAGGTACGCTCTAACTCTTGTAAAAGCTGTTCTGCACCTTTTTTACTTAACACAACGTTTCCATTCCCAAAGGTTAAGTTTTCACGCGTAATTTCCCCAGTTACTAAGCAAGCACCATACGGGCTATACTTTTGTAAAATAATAATATCTTCATCAACATATATTTCTACTGGATCACCTGTGTTGATATTTAAAATACGGCGCAATTCAATAGGAATTACTACGCGACCCAATTCATCTACTTTTCTTACAATTCCTGTAGACTTCATAAAATCCATTCCTTTCATAGTAAACAAATAATATCTTCTCGATACAAATCTAGTCAAATTCGTCAGAGTTGCTAAAACCCAAATGCTTCAATGATGGTCTGATAACGGTTTATAAGTTCTTAAAATATGGCAAATAACGCATTAAATAGATTTATATACACTTTGTATCATATCAATTCGTACACTATTTATGAATAGTGCATAATCTTTAAAATCGAATTCATCCATATATGTTAAAAGTGTGTATTTTATCCATAATATAACTATATATCCATCTTTTACACTACTTTGTACCCATTTTATAACTTTTATTCCGACATAAGACGACAAAATCAGCTATAGAAAAAACGTGTCTTTTCTAACTAAAGACACGTTCATTTGGACCCGAAGTTGTCACGAATAGCTTTTTGAATCATAGCTTCACACCGCTCCAGCTCTACTTTTAATTGTTTTTTATATAATTTAGCTTTCTCTTCTCCCTCATTTGTAAATGTATAATAAACCACTTCTTGAAGCTTCATTCCTTCTTTTTTACGCTTCACCTGTTTGAGGACACCGTCTTCAATCAAGTCATGAAGAGCTTTGTATACTTCAGAATGATTAGGTTTGAACCCAAAAGGTCGAAATTCATCTCTTAACACATCTAATAACCGAAGGCCATACAGACGCTCTTGTTCTGTCATCGTAATCATATATAATTTTAAGAAAGCACGTTGTTTTAATAGAAAACCACTGGATGTACGCTTTTCTCTCATCTCAACTTCCTCCTTCATATACTTGCTTTCATTCAGGATAATAGAAAGCTCTATACGTAATTATACTTTTTTTATTCTACATAATCCTTCTTTTTCACTCAAAATCTCTTTTTTTTCTCATATTTTTTCACTTATTTACGTGTTTTTCTCATTCTTTATAAGCAGGCATTGAATTTTCTTTTTTTCATATATATAGAAGGAATTTACGTGAATATAAGGAGGGGTTCCTTTGAGTAAAAAATATGAAGAGATTGATTGGGGTTCGATTCAGCATAAGGTAGAAGATATGCTTGGAAATCACTTTTGGAGCGATTTAAATCACATCTTGCCCAAGCGATTTCCAAACGTCGACTTATATGAAACCGATAAAGAAGGCATTATCGTCGTTGAGGTTCCTGGACTGCATTCAACTAACGACATTCAAATCAAGTTGGACGCAAATATATTAACAGTTGAAGGAAACGTTCCTTATGCTTATGAAGCATCTAAACAAAAGTTAAAGCTCAACGAACGCCATACAGGCATATTTTCTCGCACGGTCAAACTTCCTTTTCACTACACAGACGAACCAGTTCGCGCTAAGTACAAAAATGGATTATTGGAAATTCGACTGAATAAGATAGAAAATGATCAAACCATTGCCATACAATTTGAAGATGATTAACTGCACGTAACAAAAACCCTTCTGTTAGCAGAAGGGTTTTTGTTAGAGCGCTGAACTTAACACAATGTTTCCTTTTGGCGTCTTATTATTCGCATTCGGTTCTAAAGTAATCGCCATAACATCCCACTTTTCAGTCTGTTCTTTTTGGCTCATCGTATAGACCACTGTCCCGTTTCCATTTTTATCTGTTACAAAAGCACCTGCCGGATGAGGCTTATCACCTTTTATGAGCCACACCTGATAGACTTCATTCCCCTTTACGTTTTTCAAGTTATTCGCTTGAATGACCACATTTAAATTTCCACCTTTTTTCGTAAGAGATGCTGTTGCTTCGCCAGAAACGTTCGGCTCTGCCTGCAGCTTCATTGTTTTTTCAGATGTAAGAGGTTCGTTTTGAGGAGCAACCGAAACATTTGGTTCTTGTTTGCCTTTGTCTTCATCTTTCAACAGAAAGTAGCTGTTTCCTGCAAGGGATAAAAGAAGTGCCGCAGCTAATCCAATAATGATGGATTTTTTATTTGATTTCTTAGACGCAACATGTTGTTTTTCATTTTTTAAAGCTATTGGTTCTCTCTTTGTCTCCCCTTGATCTTCTTCGAATACATTCGCAAGTATTCGCTGTCTCATTTCTGGCGGAGGAGATTGTTCTGGTGTCAAATACGTTAGATCTCCAAGAACTTCCTCCAGTTCTCTTAGTTCTTCTTGACAGCTTTGACAGTTTTTCAAATGCATTTCAAACTCTTTTTTCTCATGGGAAGTCAACTGATCATTATAGTAATCAATTAGTTTATTGCACATACTCATGAATCAGCTCTCCCTTCTGCATCAGTACCTAAATATGTTTTTAATTTCCGCAACGCTAATCGCACCCTACCCTTTACTGTTCCTAATGGGATTTGCTGCTCTTCTGCTACTTTTTGCTGCGTTAATCCCTTAAAATAAACGGATTGAATAATCTTTTTTTGGTCTTCAGACAATTTTGATACAGCGTGCCGTACTCTCCGCTGTTCTTCTTTCCACTGAAGATGCTCGTCAATCTGAGGATGATCATCTTCAATAAAATCAAAAATCTCTTCTGAGAAAATAGGATCGGTTTTTCTTTTTCTCACAATATCAATCGCGGTGTTTCTTGTAATCGTAAACAGCCATGATGAAAACTTCCCTTTTCCATCGCTGTAAACTCCCTTTCCTCTCCACAGCTTAATAAATACTTCTTGAACAGCTTCTTCAGCAATATCAGAGCTATTTGTTAACCGGTATACAAACGAATAAAGAATTCGCTCATACTTGTCATACAGCAGTTCAAGGGCTTTTTTGTCTCGTTCTTTTATTCTATTGTATAAGACAACGTCGTTTTGCTCTTTCATACCCTTCTCCTTTAACTCTTATGAGTCCTTATTATATAATCGAATTACCTTTGAATTTGGATCACTTTCACATCTTTTAAACGTACCTTTGTTTTTCAAAAATGACAAGTAATTATACTTTTTTTATGGAATAGGAGCGAAATTGTCCAATGAAACATTTAATTCTTTTTGATGGTATATGTAATTTATGTAATAGCAGTGTTCAATATATTATTAAACATGATGAACAAGCTTTGTTTTCTTTCGCTTCTCTTCAATCAGATTTCGGAAAGCAGCAGCTAGCCTCTCACGGCTTACTTCCTGAGCAATTAGACAGCATTGTATATATTCATGGAAACCAAAGATATGTAAAATCAACGGCTGCTTTAAAAATCGCCAAGCGCTTAGATGGACCCGTTAAATTTTTATATGCTTTCATTATCATTCCTGCACCTATTCGAGATATAGTATACAACTGGATCGCTCGCAACCGATATAAGTGGTTTGGCAAACAGCAGCACTGCATGCTCCCAACTTCTGATACGAAAAAGCGGTTTGTTGATGACTAAAAAAGCTTGGGACATAGAGAAAAAACAGTTCTAAAGAGGACTATATTTATGTTAAGGAAGTCTATTCATTAAAAAATCCGAACTGATTCAACATTCTAATGAAAGAATGCTGAACTATAGTTCGGATTTTTCAGCTAACATATGGTTGTACGAGCTTTTTTAGCTTCCACCCATTGCTTTTTTATTCGTTGCTTCAATTGCCTGCTTTATTATTAAGGATAAGTCTTGTTCTTTCATCACTTTTAACCCTTCGGCAGTAGCGCCGCCTGGAGTTGTTACTTGCTCTCTTAAAGACGCAGGATCTTTGGTTTCATGCAGCATTTGTACAGAGCCATACATCATTTGAATAACTAAATCTTTGGCTGTTTTTTCGTCCACACCGTAAGCAGTAGTTGCATCAATTAACGATTCTGCAAAATAATATAAAAATGCCGGTGCACTGCCAGTTACAGCCGTTAGCTCATGTACTTCTTTCTCTGAACACTCATGCGCTTCACCAATTCCTTTTAAAATCATTTGAAGCACTTCTTTATGCTCTTTTGTGGCAGAAGTTCCAAGTGTATACAGTGACATCGATTGTCCAATCATAGCAGCTGTATTTGGCATAATCCAAGCGACAGGCGTATCCTGCGGAAGATGACTTTCTAAGTAACTCGGACCAATTCCTGCCGCTAACGTTACGACAAATTGTTGATTTAAATGAGTCGAAAGTTCCTTGAGCACGGAAGGATGGGCCTCGGGAGGCATCGCTAAAATAATAACATCCGAATTGTCAACTTCTTGGCGCCAATTTTGCGTCGTTTGTACGCCGTACGTTGTTTCAACACGCTGTAACCGCTCAATATCTCCATTGTTTGACATCACCACTGCCTCAATACTGTCAGCGCTGCTCGTAACCAAACCAGCCGCTACAGCTTCAGCCATTCGTCCTGCTCCAATAAATAAAATTCGCTGTTTTTTCATCTGTTACTCCCAGTTATATGTCCAGAATTCTTCTCTAGTTAATAAACGTTCCATTTGCGGATAGTCAGATAAGCGATCGAAGTCAATTGCGTTCATCATTCCTTCTGTTTGAGAACGATGGGCTTTTAACGCTTCAATTTTTTTATCTTTCATCGCTGTTACATCAAAAATAACATCTGGTTCTCCAATATGTTCAATACGATCTTTTGAAAACGCATGACACCAAACAACCGGACGCTTTTCTTTTGGCATACGTTTTACCGCTTGAATCGTAGCTGCACCCGTAGCATTATGATCAGGGTGTACCGCAAAGCCAGGGTAATGCGTTAAAATGTGAGTCGGCTTTACATCGTTAATGATTTCTTCAATTTTATCTGCAAAAACATCAATATCAAGAAATTCCAGCGTTTTATCACGAAGCCCTAGCATACGCAAGTCTTGAATATCTAAAACGTTCGCTAAATCTAAAAGTTCTTTTTTTCGGATTTGAGGTAAAGTTTCACGGTTAGCAAACAGCGGTCTACCCATATTTCGTCCCATTTCACCTAGCGTAACACAGGCATATGTAACGGGCGTTCCTTTTTGTCTAGCTTGCGTGATCATTCCTGCTGCTCCATATGCTTCATCGTCAGGATGCGGAAATACAATTAATAATCTTTCTTCCATGTTCTATTCTCCTCTCTTTTCTGTTATAAAAACGGATGTTCACTTAATTGAAGGGCAACTGCTAAACGACCTTCAAAGTCATGCCCAGCTAGAAGAAGTCGGCCTTCTTCATCAATTTCCCAATCTGTTAATCCCTCTGCATAAATCCATCCTAAATCAATTTGAAGACCTACACGATAAGGACCTTCTCCAGTTATCTTTCCGTTTGAAATAGTGACTTTACCATTGCGAATAAAGGCCCCAACTGTCATTACTTTTTCATTTACGTGTGAAGCATATGCACCGTTTGTCGTTTCAAGGTGTACATATACGTCTT
This sequence comes from Bacillus sp. ILBB4, assembly GCF_035064545.1. Classification (NCBI taxonomy): domain Bacteria; kingdom Bacillati; phylum Bacillota; class Bacilli; order Caryophanales; family Bacillaceae; genus Bacillus; species Bacillus sp. ILBB4. The sequence goes on from NZ_JAIQVD010000004.1 coordinate 609,788, forward strand.
TATTTAAAAATGTTTGTATTTTTTTTTGGACTGTTTCTTTATGAATTGGTTGCACGCTTGTTACTCCTTTCTCATGTTCATAAATTGTATTGTACTAAAAATCATGAGCGAATCCTAATGTTTAGTTCTAGACTTTGAATTTCTTTATTCCATCGTTCATAATCATACATAAATGTTAATTTTTCCCAAGTCAACATACTGATTTCTTGAATGTCTATAATAATCTCAGCGAGTTCACGACTAAGCATACCTAGTTCTTTTCCTTCGACCAGCTTTTTTTTGTAACGATTAAAAGCTGGATCTAATTGTTCAATTTGTGCATAAATTTCATGGATAGAGCCATATTGTTGAATAAGAGGCAGTGCGGCTTTTTCTCCTACACCAGGAACGCCCGGAATATTGTCAGATTTATCACCAAGCAATGCTTTTACGTCCACCCATTGACGAGGATGAATATTGTATTCTTCTTGAAAGTGCTTAAAGCCATAAACAAGATCGCCAACCTGCTTTTTGGCAATAATTTGCGAAATATGTGGATCTAGAAGCTGAAGCAAGTCTCGGTCATTGCTATAGATGTACCCTGGACTTTGCTTTTCCTTACTCCACTTGCTTGCAAGTGCTCCAATTAAATCATCTGCTTCATAAGAAGACAATGACATTTGATAAATGCCTACTGTGTCAAAAAATTGTTTTAACGTTTCGTACTGCTGAATCAGCGGCTCAGGCAGCTCTGCTCTTGTTTGCTTATATAGGGCGTATGTATCTTTACGTTTTGTATCCTCACGCTTAACATCCCAAGCGACAAAAATATGGCTTGGCTCATATTGGTGAATCAATGCATGCATTTTTTGAATCGTTACTCTCAGGGCATTTGTAAATTGGCCCTTACTGTTTCTTGTCAACGCTGCTTCATCTCTGCCATAAGAAGTAGCAAAATAACAGCGGCTTAATAAATTAAATCCATCAATTACTAATAGTGTTTCGTTCACATAGTCACGTCCTTTGAAAACTTTGCTCCTTTAGCTTTTAAAGCAAACATACTATAGCACTTGTTCTTTGCACGAGTCAATGAAGCGCACAAAGCTCAAAACACGCCCATTTTTTTCTCTCAATGTAAATGTAGTATAAAGATGTTAAATTGTTGTTATGATTTATTCGTTTGACTTTTAGAACTTTTGACTATCCTATAAAATGAGGATGAAAGATCAATCCTACAAATGAAGGTGAAAAAAGTGAATAAAAACACGATGATTAAAACATTAAAAGTTATATCTGTTGTGTCGCTTCTCGCTTTGTTATTTATCATTGCTTATGATCGTTCCATGTCTACATCCATGATTATTTTGTTCAGTTCACTCATTTTCTTTGTATTTGTACTTAGCGACTTTTTTTTCGATCGCAAGCCGTGGGGATTAAAAGGCCTTCAATTATATATATCACTGATGTTATTCATCATTGCCATTTTTGAAATGCATCAAGTTGTCAGTTCACTTTGCGTTATTTCCATTATGGCTCTACCAAAAGTTATTGACGAATTAGCTTAAGTGTGAATGATAAATGATAAAATCCATGATCACAATGATCATGGATTTTATTACGTTTTGAGTAATTTTTCAGAGATGCGAAGAGCTTCTGCTATGCCAAATTTACGCACTAAACTGATGGCTTCCTTTATTTCTCGTTTTTTCAAATCATGGGTCGGATTTAAATTTAACAACACTTGAATAACAACTAAATCCCGCATCGTAAACATCATATTCTTTTTCATATCTCGCTGAAATGTATACTGCTCTTTTAAGAGCCGGTCACTTATTGCTAACACTTTCGACTCCGGAAGATGTAGCTGCGCTCCTGCTTCTTGACAAGACCACAATTTTTTCACTCGATCTTCAGCATTCATATTTGCGACTCGTGCATATGTAATATCGCTGTTTTCTTGACGAATCTCTATCTCTTTTAACGTTGGCTTTAGCACCGTTTTTCGCTTGGAGACTTTTTTCTTATCAACTCCTGTATCCCTGAGGACTCTGCCGTGAACGGTGTAAATGTCGTATTCATTTTCTCTTTTTACATCTTGTTTATTGTATTTTGGAAAATAACCATTTACAAGCATCGTTCTCAGCATATCTAATTCTTTTTTTAATCCATGAACTTCAATATATCCAACAGCATAAATTTCTTTGTGGAATTTTTTTGTGTTGCTAACGCCTTTTCCTGCAACGTGAGCTCTTACTCTTTCTAATAGAGAGCCCGTCGTTGTTCCGATATACAAAAGCCTGCCGGGTTTATCAAAGAAAAAATAAATGCCGGGAGCGGAAGGCAATTGTCCTATTTCTGCTGTACTTAGCAGCTTCTGCAGTACCTGCATGACTGCTAAATCAATTTTCGCTGTCATTATTTTTGATAACCTTTTAACATTTCTTCATACACTTTTAGATGCGTATACACAGTTTGAAGAAGGGGTACGTGTATAGACGATTTTTCAGCTAATGTCAGCAAATATCCTTGAAGGTGGTCTCCTTCAATTTGAAAACTTTTTTCCATATCACGCTGCATCGATGACTTCATGCCATACGTCATTTTGTCCATCGTATTCATATGCTGTTCAATAATCCCTTCAGCTAATGGTGCATCGTATGCCATCATAATATTTTCAACTTCTTTAAAAAGCTCTTGTACGAATTGACGCCCTCCTTTTGCCGCTAGCACTGGACCAACAGGTGCGCGCATAAGAGTGGTCATGCCTGACATAACCGTAATAAATAAATACTTATGCCACATATCCTGTTCAATATATGAACTTTTTACAAACGAAGCTTTTGTACCACTGAACGCTTGCTCAATCAGTTGTAATCTTTCTGTTTCCTTCTGCTTAAATTCACCGAATACAAGTCTGTGAGCGGGACTCGTCTGGACGACATCTCCATCTTTGTTTAAAGTTGTTTCAATAAAACACAGTCCTCCAATGACTTTTTCTTCCCCAAAAGCTTCTTGTAAAGGAACGACGTGAGCCATACCGTTTAACAAAGGTACGACAACTGTCTGATTCCCTACAAAAGGACGCACATCCTCAATTGCTTGTTTAAGATGATAAGCCTTAGTTGTGAACAAAATAACATCATAAGGCTCTTTCATCTCAGATTTTGTAATAGCTTGTACAGGTGAAGTGAAGTCACCGTGTATGCTCTTGATAACAAGTCCATTTTGTTCCAGCTCTTTTTTTCTGCGTTCTCTAACAAGAAAAGTAACATCCTCTCCTTTTTCCACAAGCCTGCCTCCAAAATAACCTCCAACGCCGCCTGCGCCTAAAACTAATATTCGCATAACTTTTGCTCCCCTTTTTCTTTTTCTTTTATTGTAGCACAGCTAGTTTGAAATTTTATAATATTCTTATTTCATTGTATTTTGAGTTTTTTATAAAAGATAGCCATAGCGCTTTTAAAGTTGTTATAATGAATACAAAAAAGCATAAAAATTTACGCATAGATATTTATCCCCTCTTGGATATACTATTTACCAATCCGTAATCGGAAAAGTTTCGATTTAAACAATGTTATTTACATAGGAGAGACTGAAATGAAAACAGAAATCTACATTTTATCTGGATTTTTAGGCAGTGGAAAAACAACGTTACTTAAACAGCTGCTTCAGCAAGAAAAAGATCGTAATCGCAACATTGCTGTTGTGATGAATGAGCTTGGCCAAGTTTCGATTGACTCAAATGAAGTAGAAAAAGACACGCCGTTAAAAGAATTGCTAAACGGCTGCGTGTGCTGTACTATTCAAGGTCAATTTGAAACTCAGCTTCATTCACTTCTACAGGAGAACACATTGGATGCTATCTATATAGAAACAACCGGAGTTGCACATCCCATTGAAGTGTTGGATGCCTGTATGTCTCCTCTTTTTGCGCATCAAGTCACGATTAAAAGTATTATCACCACACTCGATGCAACAAGGTGGAAAGAACGTGGGTCCTTAAGCATTCAACTTCAAAAACTTCTTCAAGAACAAGTAAAACATGGGGATGTAATTTTATTAAATAAAACGGACATGCTGTCTGAGGCAGAAAAGTCTTCCCTGCTTTTTGAGGTTCAATCAATTAACGCTCGTGCAATAACATTATTAACGACATTTTCCCGCGTGAAGCTTGACGTGATTCAAAGAGCTCAGCTGTCTCAAAAACAGCCGCACCATAAGGCTCATGTTGAAGATCATCTTCATTTGAAAACATTTGTATATGAGTTTACAAAAAAAGTGGATCTTGAATTATTTGAAAATTGGCTGCGCCAAATGCCAGATACCATCTATCGTATTAAAGGCTATATGCGCTTTACTCATTCGGATGATACGTATTCGTTTCAATATTCATACGGCATGCCTCTATATATGAAAGAAATGATGAAGCTGCCCACCACTCTTGTCTTTATAGGGGAAAACCTCGACCACACTAAGATGAAACAAGAATTATTTAATCTTGAACAGCAGTCCAATTAAAAATCCCGCCTAGAGCGGGATTTTTTTTATTACTTATAAACAGGCATTTTGTACTCTGCGCAAAATTTCATATGCACGATTTCCAGCTAACTCTGTCAACTCTTCAAATTTTTCATCTCTTTTCAAATCAAGTTCAATAATTTCTTTTGCCAGCTCAATAATCTCTTCTTTTTTCAATTGTTGCACAGCCATTTAAAACGCCCTTCCCTTTTAGAATTTATGTATATTCTCACATTTATTTTCTATTCATCATTTTGAAAGCAAGTGGTTAACCACAAAGCTTTATCCTGTATGGTTAACCACTTGGGATCGAGTTAATCATTAGTTTATAGGACTCTTTTCCCTATTTCATTATTTATGTCACTTTTTCTCACATAGTAATTCAAAAATATAACATATATATGTTAGAATGTATTACATGTTATAAATTTTTGTATTTTTTTCCTTTATAATAATAACATACTACTACGTACTCAGGGGTGAGGGAGATTGTCTACGAATGAAGCGTCATATCGAGATAAAAAAGTCATGTCTATTGGGATTGTAAAAGAATTAACCGGTTTATCAGAAAGGCAAATTCGCTACTACGAGAAAAGAAGCCTGCTCTTTCCGGACCGAACCAATACGGGTATCCGGAAATATTCGTTTTCAGACGTCGAACGATTAATGGATATTGCCGATCGCATAGAAGAAGGAGTTCAAACGAGTGAAATACGCACAGAACTGGCCAAAAAAGATGAAGCGAGAAAAATGAAAGAAGTAAAAAACCAAATGCTTCAAGGTCAGTTGAACGCTCATTTCAAGCGGAAGCTATAAAGTATACATACGGTGACTTTCCCGTCTCCGTTTTTATTTCTTTACGGCAGACAAAAAAGCGCATATCTAAAGATATCCGCTTTTTTGTCCGTTAAGCTGAGCGCCCTTTAAAGAATTTCGGCTGATGAGAACTCATGAACTTAGTTTTAGATAAAATGAACATAACCGATCCGCCCCAAATGAACAAAAAGGCAATCATCTCTACGCTAGAAAACGGTTCATGATACACGAATACCCCTAATAAAAGCGTCATGGTAGGAGCAATGTACTGTAAAAAACCGACCATCGATAGCGGAATAAGCGGGGTCCCTTTAGCGAAATATAATAGTGGCATAGCTGTAGCAACACCGCCTCCAATTAAAAGAGCACTCAGATCAAGCGACTGAAGGGAAAAACTTGAAGATCCTTTCACTAAAAGAAAAATAAAATAAATAACTGCAATAGGTGCAACCATCATCGTTTCAATCGTTAATCCTACTTTTGCTTCTAATTGAATAGTCTTTTTTACAAGACCGTACAAACCAAAGCTAAACGCTAAGCTTAATGATACCCATGGGATATGCCCGTATGTAACTGTCATAACGATAACACCTATAGCAGCTAATCCAACAGAAGCACCCTGCCAAAAATTAAGCTTCTCTTTTAAAACGACTATACCAAGTAAAATACTAACGAGCGGGTTGATATAGTAACCTAAACTTGTTTCAATAATATGATTATGGTTAACCGCCCAAATGTAAACGAACCAGTTGATGCTGATCAGCACTGAAGCCACAAATAAAATGACCGCTTGTTTCGTATTACGAAATAATAAACCAAGCGTCTTCTTTAAAGCACTCATTTGCTTTGTCACAAGCAAAAGTAAAAGCATAAAAACAAATGACCATATGACACGGTGAGCGAGTATTTCATTCGCATTCACCTCGCCAAGAAGCTTCCAGTAAAGCGGAAAAAGCCCCCACATAACGTAAGCGCTGGCTGTATAAACAATACCTGCTCGTTTAGAATCTTGATTCATTTCTCAACCTCTTTTCTTTATCTCTCTGTCTCTTATCATTATAGATGCATTTACCTCTTTTTTATAGCTTTATTTTGCCTATCGAAATAGCTCATTAAAAAAAACGATCGCTTTTAGCTCGACCGTTTTTTATACCTTATTTTTTAGGCTGTTTAAATACTTTGGCACTGCGAATATATTCTACATCTTGTACATTTTCTCGCGCGTTAGCGATTCGAGCCGCAGCAAAGAAATAATCGGATAAACGATTTAAATACTGAAGCACCGCCGCATTAATTTTATACTCACGCTGCACGCCAACAACAAGCCGTTCTGCGCGGCGTGTAATCGTCCGGCAAATATGAAGCGTTGTCGCTGCAGGTGTGCCTCCAGGTAAAATAAAACGCTCAATGGCCGGCGCTTCTGACATATAGACATCAATGCGCTTTTCAAGTACTGATATCATGTCGTTTGTTACTTTGTACGGATGATCATCTTTTGCAAATGCTAAATCACTTCCACAGTCAAAAAGCTCATGTTGAATCGTAATTAGCTCTTCTTTTACATCTTTTAATGTTGTTTCATCCAGCTGATAAATCGCTTGACCTACAAAGCCATTTAGCTCATCAATCGTACCGTATGCTTCCACTCGAATATCATCTTTATTTACTCGTCCTCCAATTAAGCTTGTCTGCCCTTTGTCCCCTGTTTTTGTGTAAATGTTCATTATATTTCCTCCTTCAATCGATTAGCAATTCCGTACCAAATGTGATCTACTTTCCGGGCATATGCCGCTAAATGCTGATACGCATACCCGCATTCATCTCTCCACTGCCGCTCTGTTGGATCTAAAGGAACAATCCCTTTGCCGACTTCAGTTCCAATCACTATTAACTTTTCCCATACACCGCTGTCTCTCCACTTCTGTATTAACTTTTTAACAACAAGGTGCGGAGACTCCAGCTCGCTATGTATTAATTCCTTAACATAGTGCTCAAATCCTTCTAGCACTATGTAACTTTCTTCGAACTCAAGCGCTGGTAAAACAGGGTCTTCATACAAACAATGCCATTTTACCGACTCACTGGCATAATGCTGCTTCACCCATTTTCTTTTGCCGGTAAATGCACCGCCGAATACGAAATGCATGCTCTTCTCTCCTTTGCCTGTTTGTATGTACACGCTACTGAAAAACCTTCTCCATAAGAAAAAGAAACATCCCAAAGCGACGCTGTCTGTTTAAAGTGGGATGCAAGTAAACGCAGCGGTCCGCCGTGTGAAACAATAGCAATGTGACGCAATTGCTGACTGGCCGCCAAATCGACCGCTTCTTCCCACGCTGCCCAAATTCGGTTTGAAAAGCTTGAGAAGCTTTCACCATTCGGAGGCGTATGTTCTGTCCAGTGATCAATCCAATTTCTATACGCCCGTATGTTTTTTAAATCTTCATACGTCTTCTCTTCCCAATCTCCAAAATGCAGCTCACGCCAATTTTTACTTTTAACCACCTGAGATTTTGGAAAAACAACTGCACTTGTTTCTAGCGCTCTTTTTAAGTCACTGGAAATAACGAGCTGAGGTTCTAGAAAAAGCTCTTTCAATTCATTTTTCCCTTCTATACTTAAAGGCGGATCACTCCACCCTATATATTTTTTCTGTTGATTTTCAAGCGTCATGCCGTGACGAATACATGTGATAACCAAAGAATTATCCATAAAAGCGTTTCTCCTCCTTCAATGGTTGCCCCTATAACATCTCCTGTTACGCCACCAAACTGCGAACGATAAAATCGTATCCAGAGCCATAGAAAACCGGCAAAGAAAAGAATAATGAATTTATTGTCCATAAAAATAACGAAAATAGCAACTAAGAATAGGCTCATGATGATAAATCCGTAAATAGACCGTTTGGTGACTCCTTTTTGAAAATATGCAGCCAGACCCGTCTCTTTAGCGGGCTTATCTCTCAACAACAAAAAGGCTGCTCCAATTCTTGGAAGCGTAAAGACAATTAAGCATGCCCAAATTGATAAAGAAGAAAGAGACACTAATTCATAGATCGCACTAAAACGCAGCAGCAGCAGAACCATAAGAGAAAGAATAGCAAAAGACCCAACGTGCGGATCACTTAAAATCTGCAGTTTTTTTTCCTTTGACTGATGAGAAAAATACGCATCGCTTACGTCCATCCAGCCGTCTAAATGAAGGCCACCCGTTAAAACAAGCGGTAAAAGCAAAACTAAAATACTATCAACAATCGTAGTGATAGGTGAAGATTGAAGCAGCTGTAAAAAGCTATAAAACATCAAGCCTAGTAACATACCAATCCAAGGCAGCACAAAAAGTGAGCGTGCCGTTCTTTTTTCAGTCCATTGAACGGTTTTAGCCAGTGGTAAGATCGTAAAAAACTGGAGAGAAATTCGTAGTATAGCTATCCATTCTTTCATATATCTACACATTCCTTTCCTTTTTTAAAACGATAAATTCCCGCTTCTACACAAATAGCCACATCTGCTTTTTCTACAATATACTGATGTAATTTCCCTAACATCTTCATATAGCTATATGTGGGCTCTTCTAATACGCCCGCTTCAAACAGTTCATTAGATACTAGCACAACCGTCTGAGACTGCGCAAACAGCTTATCGAGCGTTTCTATCATATGAAGAAAAACCGCTTGTTTCCCTTCTTTTGTTTGCCACCTTCTTTCTGTTAAAAAAAGCTCATTGGCAAGCCAATTCGTGACACAATCCAAAAGTATAGCATCATCACTTTGAAGATTTGGCAAAATTTGTTGTAAATTTACAGACTGTTCGATCGTTACCCAAGGCGTGTTCGCTGCTTGACGTTCTTTTTGATGAAGCTGGATGCGTTTTTGCATTTCCTTATCTGTTTGCCTGCTTGTGGCAATATAAACAGCGCGCTTTGTACAAAAAGTTTGAACCATATTCTCCGCTCCACGTGATTTTCCGCTTCGAACGCCTCCGCTAATAAAGATGATCATATTTCATCGAGTCCTTGTTTGATTACTTTAAGTAAATAGTCATTTTCTTCTTTCGTTTTCACGGCCAAACGGATATAGCGTCCATTTAAAAATGGAAAGTTTTCAGTATGACGAGCTACCACTCCATGGCTTGCTAAATAGACAAGCCATTCGCGCGTTTTAATAGAAGACGGAACGCTGCAAAGATAATAGTTTGTTTGAGAAGGAGAAACCAAAAGCCCCCATTCCTTTAGTTGACTCAAGATCCGTTCCCGTTCTTGTTTAATATAATGTACGGTTTTTTTCACAAAATCTTTTTCATCCACACATATCATTCCTACTTGCTGCGACAATCCATTTACACTCCAAGGAGGCTGCTTTTTAGACATCTTGCTAATGATTTTTTCATTTGCCAAAATATAGCCAAGACGAAGCCCGGCAATATTAAACATCTTTGTCATGGAACGCACCACAATGATATGCTCATAATCCAGAATAAGAGAATCAAATGAAGGCTGATGTTCGACAAAATCAATGAATGCCTCATCAATTATTAAGTATGTACCATGATGAGCAGCAGCTTTTACTACTTTCATCCATTCCTCATGACTATACATAACACCCGTTGGATTATTTGGATGGCAAATCCACAGTACTTTTATGTCCGGAAGAATACTCATAATCAACTCTATATCCCAGCTCCAGCCATTTTCTTCAGCTAAAGGAACGTATGTCACTTCACATCCATAAGCTTTACTTGCCTGTTCATATTCAACGAAGGTCGGCTGTACAATCCCTGCTTTCTCTCCTGAAAATAACGAAGCAATAAGGAAAAACGCTTCAGCGGCGCCATTTGTAGGTAGCACTTGAGCAGCTGAAACATGATGATGAGCTGCAAGTTTATTTTTCAGCTCTGTTACTTGAGGATCAGGATAACTAAACGCTGCATCCTTGAATTCGTTCCACTTTTCGTGAAGCACAAGGGGAGCCCCTAAAGGATTTGTATTCACGCTAAAGTCTTTTATATGCGATAAATTCTCGGCCCCTATTGCTTTTAAAAAGACATTAGGATTAGCTCCATGTGTAGGTAATAGCACTAATAACTCCTCCTAACAAAAGATATAATAACCACGTAGCATAGACCGTCCTTTTCATAATGAAAACAGCTTGTTCAATATGACCGGCTTGCAGGGGAATGAGTGGTTCACCCATTTTTGCACGATTAGATTCTATGCCTTTATATGTATTAAGCCCGCCGAGTTGAATACCTAAAAGAGCAGCCACTGCGCTTTCCCCGTATCCGCTATTTGGGCTTGGATGCTTCTTAGCATCACGCTTAATCAAACTCGTTACATGCCCCAGAGAATACTGGCTTTTTACTACATTAACAGCCGTCATCACTACTGCAGTTAGCCGACTTGGAATATAGTTTAATACGTCATCGGTTTTTGCACTAAAGTAGCCGAACAGAAAGTAGCGGTCATTTTTGTACCCAACCATCGAATCACATGTGTTAATAGCTCGGTAAAAAAAGGCTAGGGCTCCTCCTCCTATAAATGCATAAAAAAGCGGAGCTGTAATACCATCACTTGTATTTTCAGCCACGGTCTCTACCGTCGCTCTGGCAATTTCTCCTTCTGACAAACGATCTGTATCTCGTCCCACAATCATACTTACTTCATATCTAGCTTTCTCCATATCTCCTAGCTGAAGCGGCTTTTGTACCTTATAAGCAGCTTCGCTTAAAGAACGAGTGGATATAGTAGTCGCAATCATTACGCCCTCTACTAAAACACCTGCTATAAAATCAACTCCGTACAAAGCATGGAGGAACAAAAAGGGAACAACTCCTGCTAGCACAGCCATACTTATCACAAGAAGCAATCCTTTGAATCGTTTTCCTACACCTTTATTTAATCTGGAATCCATCCAATAAATCCACTTGCCAAACCAGCGAACGGGATGCGGCCAATTTTCGGGGTCGCCTATGATTCGGTCAATTAGTAAAGCAATCGTCATGGCCGTCATGTGTGCAATTATCGCTTGTGTAATACTCATTTTTTCACCTCTTTCCCTTAAGTCCCTGCTCTAAGCTTATTTTCACCAGCTTGGCTACCGCTTGACCTAAAGCGGTCATAGAGCCTGCATATTCATATAATGGTCCTTGCTGAGACGCTGCAACTGAGATGCTGTCCGTAGATGTTCCCGTAGCAATCGTCTTTGTAGCTGGATCTATGACCCCCAGCTGTGACAGCGTTTTTGTTTTAGCTTCTGTGGCCGCAATAAAAAGCTGTAAAAACGCAGCATCCGTAAGCGTACCTTCCACGAAAAAAAACATATTAATTGTACCGGGAGAGGAATAGAACGGGACAGCTTCGTCAGCTGTAATATCTACTGCGTTTCCTACTCCAGCCGTTATCACGGAAGCTACTCTTACTCCGTAGCCTTCATAACAGTAAACCGCTCTTTCTTTTAACCAAACGGCTGTCATCAACCCTACGATTTGCTCATGGCGTACATTTTCTTTCATCAAATATTGCTCATACTCCATAGAAGGAGTATCTGAATAATAGTCTTTGTGAACAAATCGATTGTAAAAGGTATCCGTTTCCGTAATGCCTGTTCCTAAAACCCCTGAGCTGTATGTTTTATAAGAAGTCTCGGTTTTCATGATTAAAAGCTCAGGCCGTTCTTCAATTTTAAGATGTGAAAAGGGACCAATCCCCTTTTCGATTCGAACTGGAATATGGTCCCTCTTCTTATTTATTGTACACCTCAGGGTATACTGCTTTTGCTAAGTCCTCTAAGCCATCTACAATACGAGGTCCTAAGCGGTTGATTTTGTTTTGATCAACCTTCTCGATGTTACCCTCTTTTACAGCAGTCATGCTGCTCCAAGCGGGACGCTTCATAATCTCATTTTTGTCTGCATCATACGTTGCGATAATAACGTCAGGGTTTAACTTAACAACTTGCTCTTCAGAAAACTTAACCCAACCCTTTTCACTACCCGCTACGTTATCAGCACCGATCATAGTAAGCATTTCGTTCATGAACGTACCTTTTCCTGTTGTATAAATCTCAGGAGCTCCTGATACCTCTATCCATACTTTTTTACGATCTTCTTTTGAAATCGTTTTTGCTTTTTTCTCAATTGAAGCTACTTTTTCTTTCATGTCTTTAATTGTTTGATTAGCTTCTTTTGTTTTACCTGTTAATTTACCGATTTGCGTAATAGAATCATAAACCGTATCAAACGTTGTTGAATCTTTTACAACAAATACCGGAATACCCGCACTTTCAATTTGTTTAAATACTTCATCCGAAACTCCCATACTTGAAGCGTGTGCCAGCACTAAATCAGGATTTAAAGCAATAACTTTTTCTGCATTAACGTTCATATCTCCTACCTGCGCTTTTTTCTTTACGCTTTTAGGATAATCATCGTTGCTTGTAACACCGACTAATTCTTTTTCAAGGCCAAGGGCATATACAATCTCCGTATTACTTGGCATTAATGAAACAATTTTCTTAGGCTGTTTTTTCAACGTAATTTCTTTATCACGCGCGTCTTTTACCTTCACTGGAAATGCAGCTTGTGACGTTTGTGCCGTATCTTGCTTCGTTTTTTTATCACTGTTGCTTTGGCTGCCTGCACCGCATGCAGCAAGTACGATGACTAACAGTGCAATAATGGAATACGAAAGCCATTTTTTCATCTAAATACTCCCCCTATATATTGTTCATTGTGAATACGAAACCTCCACGTTAAAGAAAAAGCAAATGATCATGCAAAAAGCAGCGCTATCCCGTTTTTCCGCTTTGACTATGTATACTGCTCGCCGGCAGCTTCAAAATAAAAAAGCTTTACTTTCAATTGAAAGCAAAGCAGGTAACGTCAAGATAAGCAGGAAAAGAATCCGTTCACTATACTTGATATGTATGTTCATTACCCTGCTTCACCCTTCCTCGAAGGTTTCACAGCTAACAATAAGGCAGGTCTCCTGACTTACGCACAAAGCGCTTACAGTGGCGGGACCGCGCTGGTTTTTCACCAGACTTCCCTTTTCACTCAATCTTTAAATTGAGACCTTATTGCTTTACGATTATTCACTTGTCCTAGTATACCCCACTCATGGAAAAATGGAAATAGCCATTCTCACAAAAAAAGCTGCGAGAATGCTCTCGCAGCTTAAGGAATTAAAGAGTTGCTAAAAATTCACGGACCGCTTCAGGCGTTTTAGCATTTGCACTGTGCAAGTGTGCAATTTTTTCACCGTTTTTATATACAAGAAGAGAAGGAATACCCATTACATTGTTTTCAGCAGAAAGTTCTTCAAACTCATCCTTGTCAATTTTAAACCATGCTTTATCTGTATTTTCGTCAACGATTTCATCAATGAACATATCCAAACGTTTGCAATCAGGACACCACGTTGTCGTAAAAATCCCAACGCTTAGTGTTTCGTTCTTAATTTGTTCGCGAAATTGTTTTTCTTCCGTAAATTGTTTCATTGTGTTACCTCCAGCATCTATTCGTTCCTTCTCACTATTCTATGGTAAGAAGTCTGACTTCATTATAAACGATTTTTTTATCGTTGTGCTAATGTTTCAGCTTATTTAGACCATAACGGTTTTAGACGTAAAAAAATGCTAGCTTAAAAAAGCTAACATTTCGAAATCGTAGAATGTTGTGTCTATTATCAGCTAAACCATTTAGGCGGCATGTTTCGGTTCCAATAAATTTTCCCTAAATCATAATGCTTTTGAAAATTATCTGCAGCCGCATGATAGTGAAAATTAAACCAGTATCCATCTTTTGGAGGATTTTCACGCCGTACGTGAAACCGTATTAAGTCCTGACCGGTCTCCCGGTCATATACATGGAAAATCTTTTCACCGTAGCCAGCAGCAGGATGCTCGCTTATCTCGAGATTCTGAATTGACTGTTCACGTTCAGTGCCAATGTCGGTCAGCACTTCTTCAATTTTAGGTAACACTGCTTGACGAAATTCATCTTCAATGACAGGCCCAATTTTTGTTCCGAATTTTTCCACTGACTGTTTTTCAGCTGATTCCATTGCATAAGTAACAAATGATGAAACGTCTTCATATTTTGGTTCTTCATATGGCAAATGAATATCTTCTATAACAGCTGTGACAGGAGTTGTTTCTCTTACATACCCTGCTTTATGTTGCTTGTCCGCTTTTGCATCATCAACGTATAAATATTCTGGTGGAGTGACAAGCCCAAATGTAAATACTGTAATAAATACAACTAGCATTCTTTTTATCCATCTAGGCATTCGTATCTTTCCTTTCTCATCTTTTCCCATATGGTCTTTTCATATCGTAAAATTCATTGTTATAACTCACTAGGTATTGTAACATACTTATTAATTTTTTACCTATATTTGCTTATTCATTTATGCTGCCTACGGGCATTCGAAGACTTTTTAGTTAGCACCTTCCTTCTTCTGTTTGAGGTTGTCACACCGAGCGGAAATCTATACAAGATATTCCTTTTTTGCTGGATGCTTAAACACAAAAGTATTTTTATGTTCAAAAATATATCATACTTTTATGAACTTTAGATGAAATTCATAAAAAAAACTTCCAAAACTTTTTAATTCCTAAAAGGTTTTGGAAGTCTTTTCAATGATCGGAACTCATTTTACTTTTTTGTTTATTATTGTATATCAATTGTCCCGTAATGAAATTTTGATGTTTTTCGTTTTTGTACGGTAAATCCATGTTCTTCAAAACGACTGCTTTTCCAATGATCTTTTAGCACGATCTTTTGTTTGGCTACTCTTTTTGCTTCTTGTATAGCTATTGGCGTCAGCGTAGTATACAGTGCTATTGCTTTAATACCGTTAATTCCATTCGATTCATCAATTTGCTCTTGAAACATAGGATCAAAGTAGACAACATCAAAAGAATTATCTTCACAACACGCCAAAAACGATTCAAAATTTTGATGAACCACGTTTATACGCTTCATTGCATCGTTCAACTCTTGTACGTCACTTTCCCAATTTAAAAGTCCTTGTTTGACTAAATAAGCTACATAGCGGTTGCCTTCTAGTCCGACAACTTTCCCGCTTTTCCCTACCGCTGCGCTCGCCATCATACTATCCGATGCAAGACCAAGTGTACAGTCAAGCACGCTCATTCCTTTTTCTAAACCAGCAGCTTCAATAAACGCATCACGTTCTCCGCGCAGCCATCTCTTCACTCTAAACATAGCGGAATTTGGATGAAAAAAAATAGGTTCCTCTTCATTTTGAACGTGCAACTCTACTCTATTCTTACCGACAACCAGCACGTCTGCAGCTTGAAGATTCTGAAGATCTGCAACGGATTTCTTCTCTCTTACTACAAAAGGTATACTTAAATCAGCGGCTACTTGTTTGGCTTTTACAATCATCTGTTCATTTGTTCGACCAGCAGTCGTAACAATCACTTTCATAACTCCCCCTACACTGTTTGGCTATTTACATAAAGAAAAAGGATGCCGATAGACATCCTTTTTCTTATAAAGTATATGCGATTTTTCTCTAAAAATCTATATACTAGATGTGACAAAAGCAGGACATTTTATGAACAGTGCTGCTTAAAGCCATTTAAAATGTTTTCAAAAATAACTTCTAACGGCTGACCTTCAATTTCATGTCGAGGAATAAAATGAACGACTTCTTTTCCTTTTAAAAGCGCCATAGACGGTGATGAAGGCTCAATGTCCCCAAAATATTCACGCATTTTAGCTGTTGCTTCCTTATCTTGACCGGCAAAAACAGTTACCACTTGATCTGGTTTTTGCTCAGACTGTAAGTACGCTTGCGTTGCTGCAGGACGTGCTAAACCAGCAGCGCATCCACAAACTGAATTAACGACAACAAAAGTTGTTCCTTCTACGTTTTCCATAAAATCAACTACGGCTTCCTCTGTTGTTAATTCTTCATAACCAGCTTGAGTTAATTCTTGACGCATTGGTTTAACTAACTGACGCATATATTCTTCATATGCCATTGACATATTAACATTCCTCCTAACAATCATTCACGCTAAAAGCATACTATAAAAACCAGGAAAAATCTAGCTACTCACTCTTCAAATCCTTATCGTTGTCCCATTCTCATTTTTCATTTGACAAAAAAGATTAAAACCGGGTCATATCATCTAATTTTTTTCCATAAAAATGTCGATTTTTACTATTAATATTCCATTTTTTGTACTATAGTAGTAAATAGTAGTTTAGTAGAAAGGATTTTCAAATTGAACCAGCGATTTAAGCCAAACAAACGATTTTATGCATTTTTGTCTTTAGTGTTAGTGATCGTCGCCTCTTTGTTTTTTATTACAGAAGTCAAAGGAAGTGAATCCGCTGCATCTCAGCAAGTCTTAGCATCTACTGCTTTGCCGCTGAAAGAAGCTGCATCTTCAGTACAGCCTGAGAAGCTGCTTAATACACTTCACCATAATATGTATGTAGGAAATACATTAAACGATCAAAATCAAGCTCTTACACAGCCTGTTTACCTTACGTTTGACGATGGCCCAACACCTGATACCCTTCATATTTTAGATGCTTTGCGTCAATATAACGTAAAAGCAACTTTCTTTATGTTAAAGCATCAAATTGAGGCTCACCCTGAAATTGCTAAAAAAGTAGCACAGGAAGGACATGCTATCGGCTGTCACGGTGTCTCTCATGATATTCATGTCATGTATAGTGAAGATGGCGCAGCGTTAAAAGAAATGCAGGAGTGTCAAGCGACAGTTAAGAAAGTAACCGGTGTTGACAGTAAGTTAATCCGCGTTCCTTACGGCAGCGTTCCTTATTTAAAAGAGCCCCACCGTACAGAGTTGCTAAGCCATTTTAAATTATGGGACTGGAATGTAGACAGCGAAGACTGGGCACTTCGTTCTGCACCTAGAATTATTCAGGGCCTTGAACCTCATATTCAAGGGGTTAACTCCAATGGAAGAACACCAGTCATTTTATTTCATGATAAATCCTTTACGGCACAATCCCTTCCTGCTATTTTGACTTACTTAAAGCAGTCGGGCTATCAGCCTATTAAAATTGATAACACTATGCAGCCTATGCAGTTTCCAACTCCCGCTGCAAAACAGTCGTAAAAAAAGATCATTCAAGTGAATGATCTTTTTTTATGCTTTTCTGCTTTCCGTCATTTGTTTCCAAACAGAACCTTTTGCTTCTTCTCCGCCTTCGATACGTTCAATTGCTAGCTTGATTTGTAAATCTACCTCAAATTCTTTATCATTCTCTGCTGCTTTTAATGCAGGAAGAGCCGTCTCGTCCCCTACCTCGTATAAATACATAGCTGCACGCCAGCGAACAAGCTTGTTTTTATCACCAAGAGCTTCACACATTGCCGGAATACCTTCTTCAAAACCTAAATCTGACATGCAGTCTCCAGCAGTACGGCGCACAGTGACTGATTTATCTTTTAATGCTTTGTATAAATAAGGCAGTACCGCTTTTGATTCAATCATTCCTAAGTAGACCGTAGCTAAGCGGCGAATAGATGCTTTTTCATCATCAAGCGCTTTATTTAAAACGTCTAAATCAGCTTCTGTTGGATCCATTTGTTCTAAATGGGCATAGCGCACTGACCAATCGTTGTCTTCTAACATTTCTTCTGTAACTTTATAGGTTTTACGCGGCTGTACAACTTTTCCGCCTTCTTTTTCTTCTTGTGCATTAGACACAAGGCGAGTTAATCTTTCTTGCGGATATGCTGCTGCTAACTCTTCCACTACTTCGTCTCCGATAGCCGATAACTCTCCATAACGAACGCCTTGTTCTTTCCATTTCCGTTCTAATACCACATTATCTGAAAAACGTTGAAGTTCTGCTACCGCTTTTGCAAATCGCTCGGGCAGACCAAAGCGCTTTTCTTCATTTCCGTCCGTTAGCTTGACTTGCATCGGTACATTTTTGAACATTTGAACTGACACATTGACCTCACCAAAATGCTCATTCATTTTGTGCTGTTCACTGTTGCTTTGCAAATCTTCACCAAACGCTGCACGAACTTGCGGCAAAATTTGCTTCCAGTCATATTTGGCATTTCGCTCTACTGCCAAGAAGTCCGCTACGTGGTAGACTCCTTTTACCCCTTCTACTTTCAAAATGTCTTGAACAACTTCAGGGGCTGCTTCAGCATTTTTTTCCGTATAGTTATTGCTTTTTCCGCCTGATAGCACTTCGTCTAAATTAATTTTCATTGTATTCGGACTTGGCGTTGGCTCAATTGATTTAATGTTCATGTCGTATCGTACTCCTCTCATTAAAATTGTAGCATGTGGCTTATACTCAGTCTAACGACTTGTTTACGCGTTTTCAATTTCTTCAATCAGCTCTGAAAGCTCTGCCCAGCGATCAAGCAGTGCACTTAATTCTTCATTTGCTTTTTCTTGTTCTAACGATAGGTTATGCGCTTTTGTATAATCGCTGCCCACCTGTTCAATTTCACTTGTTAAGCGTTCAATTTCTTCTTCTTTTGCTGCAATATTATCTTCGATTTCTTCCCATTCTTTTTGTTCTTTATACGTTAAACGACGCTTTTTCGTTTTCTCCGGCTGTTTTGGCTTTTCTTCTTTCACTTTAGCCTGCTGAACCATTGCCTGCTTCTTCATCGCTTCTTCCAATTGATCTGTATAAGCTCCAAAATAAATCGAAATGTTTCCTTCTCCTTCAAAAACTAGTAAGTAATCTGCTACTTTATCTAAGAAATAGCGATCATGCGATACGGTGATAACAACACCTGGAAATTCTTCGAGATAGTCTTCAAGCACCGTTAGCGTTTGAGTATCCAAATCATTAGTCGGCTCATCTAGAAGCAATACATTCGGCGATGTCATTAATAATTTCAACAAGTATAAACGACGGCGCTCTCCTCCGGACAACTTTTGAATCGGTGTTCCGTGCGTATGTGAAGGAAATAGAAATCTCTCAAGCATTTGCGAGGCAGAGATCATTTTCCCATCCGTCGTATGCACAACTTCTGCCGATTCTTTAATATAATCAAGCATGCGTTGATTCAAGTCCATATCATCGCTTTCTTGGGTATAGTAAGCAACTTTAACCGTTTGTCCTCTGTCAATTTCACCGCTGTCCGGCTCAATGCGTCCTGCAATCATATTCAAAAGAGTAGACTTTCCGCTTCCATTTTTTCCTACAATTCCAATTCGATCTTGTTTTTTCACGATGTGCGTAAAGTCTGAAAGAATGATTTTATTTTCATACGTCTTAGACACATCTTTTAATTCAAACACTTTTTTCCCAAGGCGACTGCCTGCTAAACTTAAATCCAGTGATTCTTTTTCAGAGGAATCGATTTTCCCTTCTAATTCATCAAATCGCTGAATACGCGCTTTTTGCTTAGTCGTACGCGCTTTTGCTCCTCTGCGAATCCAAGCCAATTCATTGCGGTATAAGTTGCTTAATTTTGCTTGAGTTGCTTTTTCCTGCTCTTCTCGAATCGCTTTTCCTTCTAGAAAAGCAGCATAGTTTCCTTTATAGCTATATAAATTTCCACCGTCTAATTCAAAAATTCGGTTTGTAACAGCATCCAAGAAATAGCGATCATGAGTAACAAGCAGCACGGCTCCTTGATATCTGGATAAATATTCTTCGAGCCATTTAACGGTCTCATAATCTAAGTGGTTAGTCGGCTCATCTAAGATCAGTAAATCAGGTGTTTGAATTAGACTTTGCGCAATGGAGACGCGCTTTTTCTGTCCACCTGAAAGCTCACCGATTTTTGCACTCATATTTGAAATTCCAAGCTTCGTTAAAATCGACTGTGCGTTAGAATTGGCTTCCCACGCGTTCATCGCATCCATTTTCTGCTGCAAATCATACAATGTTTGCTGATTTTTTTCGTTTGCAGAGTCTTGCTCTAACGCATACAGAGCTAGCTCATAGTTTTTTAATAAGTTAAGAAGAGGCGTATCTCCGCTGAAAACTTGCTCCAAAACCGTTAAGTCTTCATCAAAATCCGGATGCTGCGGTAAATATGTCACGCTGTAGTCTTTAGCATGAACAATATCTCCTTCGTCCCCGAGCTCTAAACCTGCGATAATTTTAAGAAGCGTTGATTTCCCTGTTCCGTTTACACCGATTAAGCCGATTCGCTCATTTTCCGTAATGGTAAATGTTAGTTGATGAAACAGCTCTTTTTCTCCATACGTTTTTGTTAAGTTTTCAACAGTCAGCATTTTCATAATGATAATTCCACTCTTTCTTAAATTGAACTAAAAATTCTTTCATATATGTATGTCGCTCTTGCGCTAGAGACCATGCTGTTTGAGTATTCATTAACGCAGTGAGCTTTAATAACTTTTCATAAAAATGTGCAATAGCCGTTGATTTCCCGTGTCTGTATTCTTCTTCCGTCATCTCACTTCGTACAGCAATGTTTTCATCATACAAAACCGTGCCTTTAGCACCTGCGTACATAAACGTACGTGCGATACCAATTGCACCGATCGCATCTAAACGATCTGCATCTTGAACAATTTGACCTTCAAGCGTAGCCATAGCCGGACGGTTTCCGCCTTTAAATGACATCGTTTGTAAAATGTGAACGATATGCTTGCAGTTCTCTTCTTCTACCTGCTGACTCTTCAGCCACTCCCGCACTTCTTCGTACGCCTTTTCAACATCTTCCACTAGCTTATCATCTACAACATCGTGTAAAAGCGCAGCTAGTTCGATAACTTCCCGATTGCCGCCTTCTTTTTTATATAAAAGCACTGCATTTCGACGCACGCGATTGATATGCTGCCAGTCATGACCCGTTGTGTCATGCGCAAGCTTTGCTTGAACCCACTTTTCCGTTTCCACTATTTTATTCATTTGCTCACCTCAATTATATCCACCATTATTTTAGCACAAAGTAAGGCGCTCGTCTCACTGACAGCGGATCACCGTTTGAAAATCCTCGCTGAAAAATAAAAAACAGATGGAGATCCACCTGCTTTTACAGCAATTCTTTTATATCTTTTTGAATATCTTTTGGTGCAGTTTGAGGTGCGTATCGCTTCACGACTTCACCTTGACGATTCACTAAAAACTTAGTGAAATTCCACTTTATCCCTTTGGAACCTAGTAGACCCGGTGCTTGTTCTGTTAAGTATGTAAATAACGGGTGTGCATGCTCCCCTTTTACATCTACTTTTGCAAACATCGGAAACGAAACGCCATAGTTTAACTCGCAAAATTGTTCAATATCATTTGAACTTCCTGGCTCTTGACCACCGAACTGATTGCAAGGAAAACCTAGAACCGTTAGGCCGTTTTCTTTTTCTTCTTCGTACAGCGCCTGCAAATCTTTATATTGAGGGGTGAAGCCGCATTTGCTAGCTGTATTCACAATCAACAGCACGTCACCTTGATAGTTAGATAGCGATACGTCTTCGTCTTTAATTGTTTTTGCCGAGTATTCATACACGCTCATCAAAACGCCTCCTTTTCCCTATTGTAATTCACTTTATTTCGGAAGTACAACTGAAACGCTCTTATGATTTGTCGTAAAGAACCTTTAGCTGATCAGTCGTTTGCAACATGTAATCAATCATCTCGATTAAATCTCCTACTTGGTCTTCGTAAATAAATCGGTTAAAGGTTACCTCAATATTGTTTTCGTATTCACTTCCTCCGACTTCATGAGTAATACGCTGCTTAACAACCCTTGTTGTTCCCCAGATCCTCTCACACATTTCCTGTATGTTTTGAAACTCAGCTTCTTCAAACGGTTTTTGTTTTTTCAGCTGAAAATGAATATAAACTGTACACCCTGGTTTTTCTACACGGGAAGGCGTTAATTCGGCATGAATGTTGTCTAAGTCGGTTGATAAAGTTAGCGACGCGGTACAGCAAAAATGCTGTTGAAAAGAAATGCGGTACGTTCGAGTAAACTGAGCTAAGTCTACAAAATCTTCGCGATTCGTAACAGATACTTGCCCAGATAAGTCAAGATCATAGATCTCTCCTTCTACAACAACTTTTAAATTATCAAATACAATCGGATCAAACATTTCAACTACTTCCTTTTTTATAAAATACGAACAGTCAGCTCTTCTTCTTTCTTGCCAAATTAATTCATAACATACCTGTTATTTTATTTTATATTGCAAGAAAGAGATTGAGACACAACTAAGTCCACCCAATCTACATCTAGAAGCCACTACACCCATGAAACTTATTTTTACCATAACTATGAAAAAATCCGAACGAGTTTGATTCTTCATCAAGAATCTTGCTTCATCGTTCGGATTTTCCTTCAACTAAAATACTCTTACCCTAGCCTCTTCTCTTAAAAAATCCCTAGTGCATGTCCATTCTCGTCAATATCCATATTGAGCGCAGCAGGTTTTTTTGGAAGTCCAGGCATTGTCATAATTGAACCTGTTAGCGCCACGAGAAACCCAGCTCCGAGTGAAGGACGGAATTCCCTTACCGTAATCTTAAAATCAGTTGGTCGCCCAAGCTTCGTCTGATCATCACTTAACGAATACTGCGTTTTGGCCATACAGATCGGCAGATGATCCCAACCGTTTGCTTCAAATTGCTGTATTTGCTTTAACGCTTTTGGAGCAAACTCTACGCCTTTTGCTCCGTATACGGTTTTAGCAATAGCTTCTACTTTTTCTGGAATCGAAGCTGACACCTCGTAAAGAGGAGAAAATTGACTTTCTGTCTCGTTCATGACTTCAAGAAGTTTTTCAGCAAGCATGACGCCGCCTTCTCCGCCTTTTTCCCAAACTTCTGTTAAAGCAACGGGAACATTCTTTGAAGTACACCAATTCATAAGCGCTTCTACTTCGCCTTTTGAATCCGTTACAAAACGGTTCACGGCTACAACATAAGGAACGCCGAATGCTTGAATCGTTTCAATATGCTTTTCAAGGTTTTCAATTCCCGCTTCTAATGCCTCAATGTTTTCTTCATTTAACCGCTCTTTAGGAACGCCTCCATGCATTTTCAGAGCGCGAATTGTCGCAACGATTACCACCGTTTCTGGTTTAATATCTGCCATACGAGCTTTAATATTTAGGAATTTTTCCGCGCCTAAATCTGCCCCGAATCCCGCTTCTGTTACTACATAGTCGCCTAGTTTTGCAGCCATTTTTGTTGCAATGACGCTATTGCAGCCGTGGGCAATATTAGCAAAAGGACCTCCGTGAATGAGAGCTGGAGTATGTTCCAACGTCTGTACAAGGTTTGGTTTAATCGCGTCTTTTAAAAGAAGAGTAAGCGCTCCTTGTGCACCTAAGTCTGCAACCGTTACAGGCTCATTATCCATGTTGTAAGCTACCACAATAGACGCTAAGCGACGTTTTAAGTCTTGTAAATCTGACGCTAAGCAGAAAATAGCCATAATTTCTGATGCCACCGTAATATCAAATCCATCTTCTCGAGGAACACCTTGCATCGGACCACCTAATCCAATGACAACCTGACGCAACGCGCGGTCGTTTAAATCAACCACTCGTTTCCACGTGATTTTACGTGTATCAATGCGCAGTTCATTGCCTTGATGTATATGGTTATCCAAAATAGCGGCCAGCGCGTTGTTAGCTGTTGTGATGGCATGCAGGTCTCCAGTAAAGTGCAAGTTAATATCCTCCATTGGAAGCACTTGAGCATAACCTCCTCCAGCGGCACCTCCTTTAATTCCCATTACCGGACCAAGAGATGGTTCACGCATGGCGACAATCGCTTTTTTACCTAATCTATGTAATGCCTGAGCTAAGCCAACCGTCACTGTCGACTTCCCTTCTCCTGCTGGAGTTGGATTAATAGCTGTAACTAAAATCACTTTTCCATCTTGTTTTGTGTGTAAACGTTCCATAACGGACAAAGAAAGCTTGGCTTTATAATGTCCATACGGCTCTAACTCGGCCTCTAAAATATCTAGCTGCTCGGCAATCTCTTTAATCGGTTTAATCGTTGCCTCTTGTGCAATTTGCAAATCACTTTTTATTTGCTTCTTAGTTGTCATATAAAAACCCCTTTTCTGCTGAGAATTCTTTTTAAACACTTCATCAAAAAAGGATAAAATCCGTTTTCTGGGGGAGATATGAAGTTTAATGAATACAGGAACGACTGCTCTATAAATTTTACTGAGTTTCAGTCACGCTAAAAAAGCATAGCAACGCTCCAGTTTAACCTTATTGTACCATTTCATTTTAGCCATTACGCATATTAATGCTCTTTTTTTTCAAAATTCAATTGCTTAATATTCTGTATATTCCTATAATAGTATATTGTACATAAATGTTGAACCTCATCTTCACGTGAGAAAGAACATTTATACGCGTCATTACTTCGAAATCGAATAGGAGGAATTTTATTGCCTATTAATATTCCACGTGATCTTCCGGCAAAAGAAATTTTAGAAAAAGAGAGAATTTTCATCATGGACGACGTGCGCGCGATTAACCAAGAAATTCGCCCGCTTAATATTGTTATCCTAAACTTAATGCCGGAAAAAGAAAAAGCTGAAACGCAATTATTACGTTTACTCGGGAACTCACCGCTG
Organism: Bacillus sp. ILBB4; assembly: GCF_035064545.1. Lineage (NCBI taxonomy): Bacteria > Bacillati > Bacillota > Bacilli > Caryophanales > Bacillaceae > Bacillus > Bacillus sp. ILBB4. The sequence goes on from NZ_JAIQVD010000004.1 coordinate 634,661, forward strand.
CAAGTGCATATTACACTTCTTTACACAGCAAGCCATAAAGCAAAAACAACGAGTAAAAATCACCTAGATCAGTTTTATAAAACGTTTGAACAAATTAAAGAACGAAAATATGACGGAATGATTATTACAGGAGCACCTGTAGAACATATACCATTTGAAGAAGTAAACTACTGGAAAGAACTTCAAGAAATTATGGATTGGTGTAAAACAAATGTGACTTCTACCCTTCATATCTGTTGGGGAGCTCAAGCCGGACTTTATCATCACTTTGGCATTGACAAGCGACCTCTTTCTGATAAATGCACGGGTGTATTTACACATGTTGTATCGAGTGAAGAACCGATTAAGCTGCTGCGAGGATTTGATGATGTCTTTTATTCTCCTCATTCTCGTCACACTGACGTCGACATGAATGAAGTAAAAAACCATCCTGACCTTGAGCTTCTTTCCTACTCTGAGGAAGCTGGTGTTTATATGGCGATGTCTAAAGACGAAAAGTTTGTTTTCGTTACAGGACACCCAGAATACGACGTTCAAACACTGCAGGAAGAATTTCTTCGAGATACAGAAAAAGGGCTAGAGCCAAAGCTTCCGGAAAACTATTTCCCAAACAATGATCCTGACAAAAACCCTTTAAAAACATGGCGTTCTCATGCCAACCTGCTGTTTATGAATTGGTTGAACTATTATGTTTACCAAGAGACTCCATATCTGTGGGAATGAAAGAACCGAGTGGCCGTATTTCAAACATAAAAAACGACAAGTCCTTATATGGATTTGTCGTTTTTGCATTTATTGTATTTCTTGTATTTCTTTTTTCTAAAGTCTCCCTTTCTTTTTTGTAACTAGCTAGCTTTCTTTTTTAATTATTATTTAAAACATAGTTTTACTAAAAAATAAAACACAATCTTTTAAGAGATTGTGTTTTATAGCTCTTTAATATATTCAATGACAGAGTCTGGAAATTCATTTCGACTTCCGCAATTTCCACAGTAAAATCCGCTATATTCGTCTGTCGCAACGTACTGTCTTAAAAGAAACAATGTTAACCTGTTTGGGAGACCGCATTCTGTGCAAAACGCCAAGTACTTGCTGCGCTGTCTGTTTGCTGACATACGTTTCATCCTTTCGATTAACTATAGAAAGCGTTTTCTTATTTATATGGAGCTTTCTTATCAGTTTATGACAGCAATTACGGCCTATCTCCAATTATTGTCGCGGCGAGAAGAGCGAAAAAAGCGCAGAATTAAATTAATGACAAGCACAATAGCCAAAATATTAATTAATAACCCAAAAATCCCGCCCAGTGCCCCCATATGACCAAGCAAACCTCCAAATAAAAGTCCTGCTAGCCCTCCATACAGAAGTCCACGGGCGAATCCCCCGCGGTTTGAACGAGTAACGCCTCGATTTACCGTTCCATTTCTGCGGTTTGAAAAATTAGACCTTGGCTCATTTTGTCTAACGCTCGGCTGTCTATTAAACGAACGCTTTCCCGAACGATACGACCTTGCACTTGCGTTATAGTCATCGTGATAGGAAATATATTCAGCTAAGGGAGATAAACTTAGCGAAAAGATTAATGCTACAGCGATCAGTATTTTTTTCATCTGTTTTTTCCTTTCTTGACCTAATAGTAACTGTTTATTATAGTGCGCTGTTTCATGCATATCATACGCTTTGGAACAAAAGGGAAATTCAGCTTCATACAAATTTTTTAATCGGGTATCATAACGTTATACTTTGTCCTAGAAAGGAGCGTGCATGTACATGATACGAAGAATTAGTATACTGCTTCTCACACTGTGCTTCTTATTTAATGGAGCCCTTCCTGCACTATGTAAAGCGGAACAAGTAAAAAATATAGCTGTGCGTGACCGTTTGCTTTATCAAGGTAATAACCACCTAAAGCAAACCGCCCTAACATTTGATGATGGACCGGATCCGCGCTTTACTCCACATGTATTGGATCAATTGAAAAAGCATGGTATTAAAGCAACCTTTTTTCTTATTGGGGCAAAAGCTTACGAACATCCTGAGCTGGTGAAAAGAATGGTAGCTGAAGGTCATGCTGTTGGGATTCATACCTATTGGCACCCCAATTTACTAAAAGAATCGACTGAAAAGTTTCACTGGGAAATTGCCAAAACTCAGGCTATTATTAAAAACATTACCGGTTTTGAAACACAGCTGTTTCGTCCTCCATATGGAAATTTAACGCAAGAAATGATCAGCGAGTTGCCAAATGAAAATGTCTATGCGATTAACTGGTCTTCTGATTCATTAGACTGGAAGCAAATCCCAGAAGCAGAAATCACCAAGAATGTATTTAAGAACATGCATGCCGGAACAATTGTTTTGATGCACGACGGAGGCCATTGGACCATGGACCTTTCCAACACCGCAAAGTCGCTGGATACCATCATTCCTAGACTTAAACAAGAAGGATATCATTTTGTGACCGTCCCAGAACTTTTGCACATCCCTTATCCAAAAAATTAAGCTCCAACGAGTTTCTGATTTAGAAACTCGTTGGAGCTTTACGATTTCCCTTAATAGAAAGTAAATATGCCCCTCCTACAAAAAGAGCGTGTCAAAAGATCTAATTCAAATCCATCTTAAAACTCAAACATATGCCTTATTTCTTCAAAACGTTATCATACTAAAGATACAAAATGAGGCATTCTTTTTTTGTTCCATCGCTCTACAATAGAGGGAATTTACGGATAACCTCTAAAATAGGTTTTAAGTTGCATGATTAGGAGTAAATATTATACTATGACTACTCTCATATTTTTAGACAAGCTGCATATAGATAAAATGAGAGAGTCGAACGCATTCCACATATCCCTAAATTTCTTCTTCTCACAAAAAAATTGACGAACTTTTTTTGTCAACAGGTGCGTATAGATATGATAGAATTCCTATATAATGACCTGGATTCATTTCTAAACAAGGAGTTTTGACTATGATTAATGAACAAGAGACGTTGTTATTTATTAAAGAACTTGGCCGCTTGTTGAAAGACTATCAAAACTGTTCAAACGCCTCTGTAAAAAGTGAAATATATAAAGATATCGTGTTGTTGAGCAATGTTATCCAGTTAGATCACGTGAACGTTTCTTACGCTTAGAAAATCCTTTTTATTTCTTTATAAATTTCAGTTTTTCTACTATAACTACAGAAAAGGAAGAAAAGAGACGATTTCCATCCATCTCTTTTCTTCCTTTTCTCGTTCTCATATTTTTATGTTTATTTAGAACATAGTTTTATTAAAATTGCTATAGAGTTTTTCGAGTGTCTTCGGTCCAACTATTCCATCTACCTGCAGATAAAGCGCTTGTTGAAAAGCTTTTACTGCTTTGAGAGTGGAAGACCCGAATATACCGTCTGCTCCTCCAGAAAGAGAATAACCTAAGTGAATAAGCATACGTTGAATTAACTGTACATGATTTCCTCGACCTCCGTATTCAATTAGCACTCTTGAAGCCTTTTCCGTCTGTTTCTCAGGTTTTTTTCCACTTCGAAGCTCCGACAAAGATAAACCGAATGTATATTGAAAATGAGGGTAATCTTTTAAGCTTGTCCAATCTCCTCCCCATTCCAACCCGATCCTTTTTCCTATCTCTCCCGCTTTTTTCCATCTTCGATCAATGGTCCAGTCAACTTCTCCGTTGTCATCAAGCAGCGCAATATCAAAAGCTAGTCCATAATTATGATAAGAATAGCCGCCTTTAGCATTAGTCACGATACTTCCTGGTGTTGCTCGGCCTTTTGAATATAGTTTATGCTGCTGCTCTATCGATCTAAATCCTTCAGTTATCACAACAAATATGCTTTCTTTATATGCTTGCCTAATGAGCTCGTACGATTTTTCTTGCACTATTTCATGTACATTCTGCAACTTATTTTCTGCTTTTTTTAACAGCTTGTCTAATGATAAACCGCTCATATTCCCCACTCCTTAACTAGATGGCTTCTCCTTATATATACGTATAAGACGAACTCTAAGGGAGGCATCCAGTATCAGTTTATGCGGGAAGTAGTTAAATGGTGCAACAGTGCCTGCTGTGTAGAGCTGCTGTTATTTCAGCACCCAGTGGCTGATAGCCTTCGCTACTCCGTTATTGACATTTGTATCTGTCACCCAGTCCGCTGCTTCTTTTACAGCTTCCTGAGCATTTCCCATGGCGATTCCACAACCTGCCGCTTCAATCATAGCCATATCATTTAAGCTGTCTCCCATTGCAATGACTTCATCCATTGAAATGCCCAAACGTTCACATACCGTCATAATCCCTTTTGCTTTGTTAATACCAAGTGCATTAATTTCTAGATTCGTTAAACTAGAGTTGCTGATTTCAAAATCTGAAATGCCTGCTATTTGTTTCAGCACTTCTTCTCGTAAAGCATCATCTGGAATATCGTAGCCAAACTTCAGCCATTCCTGTGAAGCAATATCTTCTGGAAATTCATCTCTCCATACTTTATCCGTAGTCACAGCCCAAAAGTTAAGCTTATGCTCTTGCGTTAAATTCCACATCTTCTCGATGGAAGAAGCATCAATTAACTTTCGTTCTACAAGCTGTCCAGATTCATCCCAGATTTCGCTTCCGTTTACTGTAATAAGGTAAGAAGACAGCTGAAGAGACTGCGCATATTCACGGCATGTTAAAAGAGAGCGTCCCGTACTTAATACCACATGAACACCTTGTTCTTGAGCTTTAGCAATGGCCTCACGATTTTCTTTAGAAATTTCCTGCTGATTGTTCAGCAGCGTTCCATCCATATCTAGTGCAATCAGTTTAAATTCTTTTTTTTCATTTGTTGGCATCTTTCTCTCTCCTTCTTATGAATAGTAGATATAACATTACGCTGAACATTTGGCTTACACTATGTAACTCTTACTACAACTGTAGCACAGGAGCATTTTCCTCTGCATCAGATAAGTGCTGAAATGGTCAATTATTCTACGGGGAATAATTGAAGGAAAATAAAATAGCTTTGCCGTAATTTATATTTAACGCTTTTTATTTTTATTTATTTCAACTAGAATGTTGGTAAAAGGATGTGAATATTATGAATACTATTATTTCACCACACGAATTACATACTGCATTGCAACAACCCCAACAATCCATTATTTTGCTTGACTGCCGATTTACCCTTGGAAAGCCTGAGGCAGGCTCAGATGCTTATCAAAATGAGCACCTCCCGGATGCTCATTATTTGGATTTAGAAAAAGATTTGTCCTCTGTGGCTACTTCCCACGGAGGCAGACACCCGCTGCCCGATGTTCAAAAGCTAGCTCAAAAGCTCGGCTGCTTAGGAATTAATGCTGATTCCAGAGTCGTCGTTTATGATGAACAAAATGGGATGATGGCTTCAAGAGCATGGTGGCTACTGCGATATATAGGAATTGAATACGTACAAATTTTAAATGGAGGTTTTACTAACTGGAAACAATCGGGATATGAAACAACTAAGAGCGTTCCAGCAGCTTCTCCTCAAACTTTTGTACCTTTCGTTCAACAAGATTGGGGACTTGCAGGAGTTGAATACGTAAAAGAGAATCTTCATAACCCTAATGTTGTTCTTGTCGACTCTCGTGAAAAAAAGAGATATCTCGGCTTAGAAGAACCCATTGATTTTGTAGCAGGACATATTCCAGGCGCCATTCATTCTTTTTGGCAAGATGTGTTAACTTCAGAAGGTTTATGGAAAACAGATAAAGAGTGGAAGGAGATGTTTTCTGCTATTGATTCTCACGCTGAAATCATTGTATACTGCGGATCGGGTGTATCTGCTTGCCCTAACGTTTTAGCTTTAAAATCAGCAGGTTTTCCAAATGTAAAATTATATGCCGGCAGCTGGAGCGATTGGATTAGCTATCGTGACAATCCAATCGAGAAAAACAGATAGACAAAGAAGGCTCAGTCTCACCAAAAGTATAGGGACTGAACCTTCTTTTTTTGTATTCTTCTTATTAGCGGCATGTTATTTGCTGAGCCTTAACATAAAATCATGAAGCCGCTCTAAGGTAAGCAAATTTTGATTACATGCTTCGCTATCTTGACAAATATAATTTCCTCGTTGTGTAAATGTCCCTTGAACAGTTCCTTTGATTTCAGCAGTGAACATACCGACTTCCTCGTAGCTGTGGCAAAGCGTGCATATTCCTTTCTGATTGATAGGCTTAAACGTTCCTTGAATACCTTTTAACTTCTGGGTATACGGCTCCTGCGCTACGATAAACTTTCTGTTTGAGCCTTTATCGATCCAGCTAACATAGGAAATGCTCGTTAGATCAATGCTATCAGCAGAAGGGACTTTTAACTTTTTCACTTTTGGAAACAACTTTTTCACGCCATCTTCTGTAAAAGATTTAAATGGAATCACGTAAGGCTTTATCGTTTCTAAAAACACCTCTGCTTGCTCCTTATTTCTAACTTCAGCAACTGACAGCAGTAATTCTTCCTGTTCCTCGCTAAGAACATCAAACACATTTAATACTTTTTCTTTTGCAAGAGCTTTTAAAGCCTGCAGCACATCAGAATTGTTTACTGTTCCATGCCCATTGATAAGGATTTGCGTTTGGCTTTTGATAAAGTTATATTGATCATTTCTTATAAACGCTTCCACGTTCTTCACTCCTTCTTCATTTAATCAGCTACTTTTTACTTTACCGTACAGATCCCTTTTATGAAATGTAAAAAATAAATCAGAAATAAACTATACCTAAAAAAGCGCGGGCATTCAGTTGCCAGCGCTTGATTTCTACCGTTGCTTTTTATATACAATTTTTTTGATGGTTTCGGTTGATAAAAAGTATTCACGGGCTAGTTCCTCAATTGAAGTTCCTTTTTCAAAGAAATTCTTAATCCGTTCGTTTCGCTCGTCAATCAACTTTCTTCCACCAGAGCAAGTTCCCCATTTTCTTTTTGCCTTCTGCGGCTTTGGAATATAAATGGTTTCTCCTTGAATATATTTTTGAATTTCACTAATCAGCTCTTCAGGTAAAACATTTGTTGCTTTTACATACGTCATTTCTGCCAGCTCCTTATGTGGTTTTGCTTATACAATAAGGGGCAAAGCCGTATATATTAGAAATGAGATATGCGCGGTTAGGCGATGTCTATTACTAAACCGTCCACCCCATGCAAAGTATCGCCTTTCTAATATCAGGCTTTGCATGAGACGCTACAGTATCCGGTAAACATCTTTTATTTACCATTTATTACACCTCCACTTTACATCGACTGTAAACCAAACTTGTATAAAATTACAATTATTGGCTCAGATTTTATTATAAGCTATCTATAATCTTGCACACAACACCTTCTTACTTATAAAGATGACACCAAAAATAAAACGAACTTGTAGTGAGCTCGTTGTTCTCCCTGCAAGTTCGTTTTATTTTTGTTATGAACGCTTCTGCTTTTTGTTAGCTGAACTGCTTTGAACACCTTGTTCAGAAGTGGTCGTCCCTTGTCCTTCTACATTTGGTGAACCTAGCTCTGATTTTGAGCGGTCTTTTTTAATTTTACTCATGTCACTCACCTCCAATTTGTAGTGTACCCTTTGTACAGCTACATATAAGGAGAGGTGTGCTGTTTTTATTGTTTCTTGAGCATAAATAGCCATAGAAACGTTAAAGCTTGCTTTAATTCATTTGGGAGCTGTCCAATCAGCTTATCAGTAACATTTCGCTTATATACACCTTCGCCATCGATTACTTCCCATCCATTTTCTTTTGCAAGCTGTTCAAACTCCCACGGCATCATCGTATTGCAAATGACGTGTTCACCATATAATCGTCGAAAGCTATTGGTACGAGGCTGAGCAGTTGGTCCAAGAATACCTACGCATGCATATCCTCCTGGTTTTACAACTCGGTACAATTCCTTCAAAGCTAATCGAGGATGCTCGGTCCATTCTAGGGCGTTGATTACCATAACCCCTTCTACTGATTCAGAAGAAAGCGGCAGCTTCATAATATCAGCTTGAGCGAACGACAAATTTTCACTGTTATGCAGCTGGGATGCTTTTTGAATCATTTCTTCCGATAAATCAAGACCGATTGCTTTATATCCAGAAGCAGCTAGAAGAGACGTTCCAAACCCATCACCGCAGCCCACGTCTGCCACCATACCACCTGATTTAAGATGTTTTTGAATAAATGGAATCACTGTTTTCCGACTTCCGTTTTTCCACATTTCTTCACTTCGGCTATTCCAAAATGATACTTTTTGGTTCCACTCGTCTTGAGCTTGATCATGCCAATTAAACGTTGTCATTTTTTATCCCCTTTGTACTCTTTTCTTTACCTTATCACTTTTTGCAATGAATAAAAACGACGATTTCAGCAACCATATAGATGTAAAGGAAGGTGTTTATTTGTATGAAAGAACGTTTCGTTGCAGTACGTAAAAATGCAGACGGTGACCTCTTAGAATTCCAAACAGCTTCAGGAGACGTTTTAACCTATGAAGAAGCCTTAAAGAAAGTAGAAGCAGGGGACGTTGAGCATGTGAGTACCTTTGTAGGGAAAGATGGCGGTACGTATATTCGCAGCATTCCTGATCATGACAAAACAAATAATCTCGATGCATTGCCATCGTTTTAAAGGAGAATGAAGATGACTAAAAAGAATAACAAAGGAAGCGCTAATCAAAGTAATCCAAAAACGCAGCACCATCTTGTAGAAATGGGTGAGGAAATTTCAAGCGGGGATAATTCAAAAGGAAACAAACGCAATAAAGATCAGTCAAGTAAAACACAATAAAAAAAGCCGTGCTTCTTAGCGCGGCTTTTTCTTATTAATGTTGGCTAGGAAGACCTAATGTTGAAAAATCTCCTGTTGCTACGCTTGTTCCAACTGACGCAACACCTGCTACTAATGTAAACGCTAATGCCATACCGACTAATACTTTTTTCATAATTATTTCCTCCTCTTTCTTTGATTTGACTCTAGTGTATCACAGGATAAAAGTAGATGAATTCCTTTCTATCAGCATTTATCCCCTTAAAATCACGGATTTCCTCCATTTTGATAGAAATTTCTCAAAAATTATAATGATAGGAATATTTTAAACAAATAGAGCTTCAAGTTCTTTTTCTACTAGCTTGACGAATCGCTCATTTCGTTGCAGGGTGAAAATGGTCATAGACTTTTCCATATATTCTTTACCTTGTTCAATTTTACCTAATTTGATTAAACTCTCTCCTGCTTGGTAATGAAGTTCTCCAAATAAATACATTGATTCATTACTAATACACAAATCGATTCCTCGGTTGCTATATATTAATGATTCATCATAGTTACTCATATCTCCAAGCGTTTTGGCAAGTGCATTTAAAATTCTAATTTTTATATTTTCGTCTTTTGTTTGGGGCAGCTCATTTAAGCTTTTGAGTGCTGTTTGATATGTATCTAGAGCCTGTTCATACTCTTTCTCTTCATAAAGAATAATCCCAATGCTATTTAAAATTTCAATTTCTCTTTCCTTATAAAACGTTGCCGATTGCTTAGTAAGATCGATCGCTTGGTACATTTTAGACAGCGCATCTTCTTTGTTGTGAAGAATGTAATACACGCAAATACCTTCGTGCCACATTAAAAATTGCTTGTTCAGCGGGTTTTGAAACAGGGGACTTTCTTTTTCTTTTACAATGATATTATGAATAGCATCATAATCTCTCTGACGAATATATTGACGAATTAACGATTGAACCGCATCTACGTAATCAAGTCGAGGTGATTCTACACTATCAAAAAAGTAGTTAACATCTACGCCAAGGCGCTTAGAAATTTTATAGAGGGTAATGCTTGATGGATATTCTTCACCGTTTTCAATTTTGCTGATTTGCGCTTGTGTACAAATGTCTCTTGATAATTCTTGTTGTGTCAACCCTGCCATTTTGCGAAGGTCTCTCATAACACTCCCAATTCTATACTCTCTCATCTCTTTTCTCACCCTTACTTTCACATAATATATTCTCTCTATAAACATATAGTGATTTTATTTAGATAGTCAACTGTAAACTCGTTAAAAACTTATACAATGTTTCGAAATTGACCATTCCCTATAATAGCAAATTAATCTATAATAGTAAAATAGTGTATTATTTCTCTTCTCTAAAAAATCCTGCAAAAAAATAATATTGAGACATAACGAAATCAATCCAGTCTACAGACGAACAAATAGGATGAATAAGCTAATATAGATCACTTGTTACACGGCTAAAAGCACCTGCATATATGAAACCTATGTTCACCATAACAGCAAAAGATCCGAACGATTTATCGTTCGGATCTTCCTTCAACTAACATATTTTTGTTCCATCCTCATTCACATTTTTATTTATAAACAGGATATCCAACAAATTTAAAGTCTTTGCCGATTGACGTCACAGAAAGACGCTCCACGTCCACTGCGTCCCACATTTTCTCTACGCCTTTTCCTTCTAGGAAAGTAGGAGCTTCTTTTCCTCCTGAAAGCTTTGGAGCCATATACAGCACCAATTTATCAATTAAACGATTCTCTAAGAATGCGGCATTCACTTCGCCCCCTCCTTCAATTAAAAGAGACGACACAAATTTCTCACCTAGTATAGAAAGCATATCTTCAAGATTTACTTTGTCCTCACCGCTTGTAACAAATACTTCGACGCCTTGCTTTTCGAGCTGTTCTTTTTTTTCTTTTGAATAGCCCTGACTTGTAAATACCCACGTTGGAGCTAAAGAATCTGTTGCTAGCTTAGATTCAAGCGGCATGCGCAGCTTTGAATCCATCACAATACGAATTGGACTGCGGCCGCCTTCAATGCGAGTTGTCAGCTCGGGGTTGTCCTTAATGACCGTGTTCACCCCTACTAAGATACCCGCTGTTTCATGACGCAGCTGATGTACATCCAAACGAGCTTCCTCAGACGTAATCCACTTGCTGTGAGAAGAAGCAGTTGCTATTTTACCGTCTAACGTAATCGCTGACTTTAATGAAACAAACGGCTTCTTCGTTACAATATACTTATTGAAGACCTCATTCATTTGACGCGACTCTTCTTCACATACACCTGTTATGACCTCAATGCCTGCGTTTTCTAAAATTTCAACTCCATTACCTGCTACTAAAGGATTGGGGTCTAAAGTTGCTATGACCACTTTTTTTACACCGGCTTCAACTAGCGCTTCAGCACAAGGACCTGTACGTCCGTGGTGTGAACAAGGCTCTAGCGTTACGTAAGCAGTCGCTCCTTTTGCTTGTTCGCCAGCCATTCGCAGCGCATGAATTTCAGCGTGCGGCTCTCCCGCTTTTAAATGCGTACCGATTCCAACGATTCGATTATCGTTTACAATGACAGATCCTACAAGCGGATTTGGATCTGTTTGTCCTTTTGTTGCTTTTGCGTTTTGTAAAGCTATATTCATATAAAATTCGTGATTGATCAAAGAAGAACCTCCTCTTTTAAGTGGCCTGAACGTTTAACTTTGGTGTCTAGATACTTTTCATTAAACTGAGATACATCTCCCCAAAGTGGAACGCGCCCGGATAAAAGTGCGCCGTTTTTCTCAAGCGCGATTAGCTTTTTCGGATTATTTGTAATCAGCGTAACAGGTTTTTGACGCAGCACTTTTAACACGCTGATGGCATCACTATAGCTGCGAGTATCATCTTCAAATCCTAACCCTTCATTCGCCTCTACCGTATCAAATCCGTTTTCTTGAAGAACGTATGCCATTGCTTTGCTGAATAGGCCAATGCCGCGTCCTTCATGATTTGCTAAATAAAATAGCGCTCCGCTTCCATTTTCGACGATCATTTTCATAGATTGTTTTAATTGAAAACCGCAGTCGCAGCGTTTGCTTCCGAATATATCTCCTGTATGGCAGATACTGTGCATACGAATTAGTGCCTCATGCGATTCTTGAAAATCTCCGTACACAAGAACACTCGATTGCTGCATGTCAGCTAAATTAGCTCCTTGCATTTTTTCAATAAGCTCTTCCGTACTTAAAGATCCTTCTTTTACATTATCAGAACGCAGCCATGAATACCAACTAAATACTTGTGTCTCTCCATCTAGATTCACCGGAAGCGTGATAGGTCCTACTATATAAATAAAATGATCATCATTTTTTACTACGTTAATTTTATCTTTTAAAATTGAAACAACTTTTTCGTTAATCACAGTCATTTCCTCCTCTTATGTGTCTTTCACTTATCTACTATTTTCACATTGTGTTCAATCTCTCACATGAACCAATATTTTTTCTAGCACTTCACTATATTTATCTTTTTTAATTGATGTATCAGCTTACTAAAAGTAAGTAACTTTACTTGCTTAAAGTATTATATGACGATACATTTATCTTGTAAAGCTTTTATGTTCTTTTTGTTACTTTTAGTAATTAACTTCTTTAATTATATAAATTATATAATCAAAACATAAAAGCGTAAAGTAATTTATGTTCTTTAAGTAATTAAATTACACAACACTAGATAAAATGCTGACTTTGTTTTATAATATAGGAAGAGAATGGAGGTAATAACATGGACGGTTTAGCACTCTGCCCACGTTTTGAAAAGGCTGTTACTATACTAACGAAACGTTGGACGAGTTTGATCATTTTTCAGCTACTTTCCGGCTCACAGCGGTTTTCTCAAATGCAAGAAGCACTTCCAGTAAGCGGAAGACTCTTATCCGAGCGCCTAAAAGAATTAGAGCATGAAGGAATCGTCATTCGTACGGTTATTCCGGAAACTCCTGTTCGAATCGAGTATTCGTTATCCGACAAAGGATTAGCACTAGCGCCGGTAATTCAGGAAATTCAGACATGGTCCAGTGAGTGGATTACAAAAGAAGAAGTGGAATAAAAGAAATCTCTAAAGAAATCAGGAGAGCTTCTATATCGATATGCTCACAGCCGTTTTCTTTAGAGCTCCATAAATAAAAAAGGCATGCTCCCCTTGAGCACGCCTTTTTTTATTTATGTTATTTTCCTAATGATTCATTTTGAGAAAGAATACGCTGTTTCTGGCTTTTTCGGCCGTGCAATACAAGGTATACTGCTATAGCTAAAAGAGCAACAATGGAACAGAATACATACATTCCTTTATAACCGGCTGCTGTGGATAAAATGCCTAATAAAAAGGACCCTAAGCCCATTCCAGAATCAAAAAACACAAAAAACGTAGCTGTGGCGACACCTCGGCGATGAGGAGAAGCTTTTTTTACAGCAATGGATTGAAAACTTGATGTAATCGTTCCAAAGCCTAATCCAATCAATGCTCCAGCTAATAAAAACACCCAGCTTGTTGTCGCTTGGCTAAGCAAAAAGATACCGATAGCTAAAGATAAAATGGACGGATATACCACGCTGTTTTCTCCGTATTGATCAAACCATTTTCCAGTAAAAGGTCTAGAAGCTAATAAGCACACCGCGTAGACAACAAAGAAAAAGCTTGAAGCTTGCGTAAAGCCCATTTCTTTTGCATAAATAGACACAAACGAAATAACACTTGCATATGAAAAAGCTACCACAAGGCCAGCAACAGAAATAGGCAGCGAACGGTATTCAAAAAACGCCGCAAGACCTTTAGCTGGCTGTATTTCATTTGTTGCAGAAGAAGCTTGCACCTCAGGTACACTAAGTACTAGACTGCATAATACTGCTAAAACAGAAGATACAACCGCAACGGTAAAGACCGCTGTATGACCCAAAGTATTTGTTAACGTTAAGCCTACAAACGGACCTACTACCATCGCTAAGTTCATAAACGTCGCATAGTACCCCATCCCTTCGCCTTTCCTCTGTTCTGGAATTACATTTGCAACGATTGCTCCTGTGGCAGTTGTGCTCATTCCAAAACCAATACCATGAAGCACACGCAGCAGCAGCAGCGCAGATAATGAGTGAATGTTCATATATAAAATAGAACCAATTAAAAAGATAAAGACACCTATTAATAGTACTTTCTTTTGTCCTAATGTTGTCATCCACTTACCGGCTAGCGGTCTGAACACAATGCCGGACACTAAAAAAATTGTCACAATTAGCCCTAGGCTTTGTTTACTTGCATGAAGTTCATCCGTTGCAAACAGCGGCAATGTGACAGTTAACATATAAAAAATGACAAAAACAAAAAAGCTGGTCAATGAGACCGCTAAAAAATCTTTTGTCCATAATTTTGATTTCTGCATGATTTTCCTCCTTTTATTTGTTTGTTCGTATCTATTTATTAAAACAAACTAAATCATAGTCTAGAAATAATATGTATACGAATTATCTCAACTCAAACTATTATAGGGTTCATATATGTAAGTGTCAACATGTATTTATCGATTTTGATTTCCGTGCAAGACTTCGCTTTTCCCGCAGGAGTCTTCGCCTTGCCCTCCAATCAACCGCTAGAAAGACCTTCACACATGAAACCTACATTTACCACAAAAAAACAAACCATGAATCAAACACTTTGATCAATGGTTCGTTTTTCACTTCGTCTAATATTCTTTTGTCCTAGCCTCTTTTAGAACCTTCACTTCTTTAAATGAGAAATAATTTGATCCGTTACTTCACTAGTAGTTGCGCTGCCTCCAACATCTGGTGTAATGATGCCCGATTCCGTCACTTGTTCGATAACCTCTAATAAATGACTGCCTAATTCTTGTTCACCAAAATGATCCAACATCATTTTAGCCGTCCAAATCTGTCCGATTGGGTTTGCAATTCCTTTTCCGACAATATCAGGAGCGGACCCGTGTACCGGTTCAAACATCGAAGGATATTTTCCGTTCACATTAATATTTGCAGCAGGAGCAACGCCAATACTTCCCATAATAGCAGCTCCGATATCTGTTAAAATATCTCCAAATAAATTGCTTGCCACAATTACATCAAAACGACTTGGATTTGTAACGAAAAAAGCCGCCAGCGCATCGATGTGCTGTGAGTCTGTTTCAATATGAGGATAACTCTTTGCAACATCTTGAAACACTTCGTCCCAAAACGGCATGGAATGAACAATTCCATTTGACTTCGTTGCGCTTGTAACTTTCGCTTTTCTTTTAGAAGCTAATTCAAATGCGTAGCGCATCGCTCGTTCTGTTCCTTTTCGAGAAAAAACCGCATTTTGAATAGAAATTTGATCTTCTCCTTGATAAATCCGGCCTCCTACTTCACTGTATTCTCCTTCACTATTTTCACGAACAACAATTAAATCAAAATCTTTTGGGTTCGTTAGTGGAGATGCGATGCCTTTTAACCTTTTGGCTGGACGAATATTAATTACCTGCTGAAATTCTCGACGAATCTTAATGAGCAGACCCCATAGCGACACGTGATCTGGCACAAGATTTAAATTTCCTACGGCTCCTAAAAAAATTCCGTCAAAGTGTTGAAGCTGCTTTAGCCCATCTTCCGGCATCATCTGTCCGTACTTCAAATAATAATCACAGCTCCAAGGAAATTCTGTAAATTCAAATTTTAATCCCCCGTGAAGATCTGCAATCGTGTGAAGGACCCTAACCGCCTCGGGCACAACTTCTTTTCCTACTCCATCTCCTGGTATGTTCGCTATTTTTAACGTTTTCATCAAAAATCCCCCTGCGTCTTTTATGTAAAAAATTATCGGTCGACCGTCGACTGATATTATCTATTTGATTATACGTAAAAAGAACACTTTTAACAAGAAAATTCTGAATATATTCATTCTCTTCAAAAATTCAAAATTATTATGACTCTTATGAACAAGCGTATTATAATTAGGAAATAAATGATTATAAATAAACGAGGTATATCAATGAACAATTTTGATTTACACAAGCCGTTACCATACTATCTTCAATTTTATGAAAAAATTAAGCAAATGATTGTGAACGGTGAATATGAACCGGGTCAGCGAATCAATGAAACCCAGCTAGCTAAAGCATTTGGGGTCAGCCGCTCTCCCATAAGAGAAGCAATGCGTTTATTAGAAAAAGACGGCCTTTTAGTTGCAGATCAAAAAACAGGCTTTATTATTTATTCCCTGTCTCCTGAAGACGTAGAAGAAATTTATCAAATTCGTACGGCTTTAGAGTCTTTAGCCATTGAGCTGTGTATTACTCGCGCTTCTGATGAAGAGCTTCTTTTCATTGAGCAACTGTTAGACAGAACCGCTGAGGAAATAAAGCAAGGAGCCGAAGATTCTCGACTTATTGAGCTAAATGAACATTTTCATCAGCTGATTCTTGAATACAGTCATAATAAACATTTAAAAAAACAGCTCGATAGCGTAAATGTATTGATTTATTTTTGTCGGGTGCTTAATTTTAAAGGTAAAGGACGCGCTGCTGAGATTTTAGATGAGCATCAGCAAGTGTTCACCTTTATGAAAAAACGCAGTTTAAAAGCTGTTGAACATATGCAACAACATTTACATCATGATCTTGTTTATTTACAAAAACGATTAAACACCAAAAGAGATTGAGACATAACTAAATTCATTCAATCCAAAGACGAACAAATGAGATACATAAAAAAATCCGAACGATGAATCGAGATTCTCCATCAAGAATCTCAATTTATCGTTCGGATCTTTCTTCAACGAAAAAAATTTTGTCCTAACCCCTTTTTTAAATAGGAACAAACACTCCAGGTGCTTCCCCATGCTCATCGTCATCGAGCCACCACTTAAAGCCTTCTTGTTCAACTAATTTCTGGGCTTCTTTAGGGCCTTGTGAGCCGGATGGATATTCATAAAGCGGCAGCATATCAGCTTCAAATGCATCTAATACAGGCTGCACCCACTGCCAAGATAGCTCTACTTCTTTCCAATGAGCAAAAAACGTGGAGTCTCCGATTAATGCGTCGTAAATAATTCGTTCATATGCTTCCGGCACACTTTCTTCTTCTCTTGAAAACGTAATACGAACCGGCTCAATAACACCATTTTTTAATGGGTTTTTGCTGTTAAGCTGCAAAGCGACGTTTTCGCTTGGACTGATTTCGATAATAAATAAGTTTGGTGCTACTTTGTCATAAGGAGTTTCGTACAGACCCTTTAAAGAATCTTTAAATTCTACGACGATACGAGTTGATTTTTCTTTCATTCGTTTGCCCGTTCGAATATAAAAAGGAACGCCTTTCCAAAATGGATTATCAATCCATAAACGTGCTGCCACAAACGTGTCATTTTTAGAGTCTGCTTCTACGCCAGGCTCTTCTTTGTATCCTCTAACAGATTTGTGATTGATTTCTCCGTTTCCGTATTGTCCTCTTACAACATCGCGAGCTACTTCTTTCGCTTGAATTTTCCTCAGTGACTCCATTACTTTTTGCTTTTCTTCTAAAATGTTTTCTGAGCAAATTCGTTTTGGAAGATGCATAGCTGTCATCATGAGAACCTGCAGCATATGATTTTGAATCATGTCGCGTATGGCCCCCGTATGATCATAATAACCTGCACGATTTTCAACACCGACTGTTTCACTTGCCGTAATTTGTACGTTCGCAATGTGTTTGTTATTCCACAGCGATTGCAGCACGGGGTTCGTAAATTCAAGCGCTTCTAAATTTTGCACCATCGATTTACCTAAATAATGATCAATTCGATAAATTTCTTCTTCTTTAAACGTACTGCTTAGCTTTTCATTAAGCTCTCTTGCTGAAACAAGATCATGTCCAAATGGCTTTTCAATCATAAGACGCTTCCACCCGCTGGTTTGATCCAAGCCGCTTTTTTTTATATGCAGAGCAATTACATCGAAGTATTCGGGTGCTACGGACAAATAAAACAAACGATTTCCTTTACTTCCATGAGTTGTTTCTTGCTCATTCACAACCTTTAATAGCTGTTTGTAATCTTCTGTTTTGCCTGCATCTACTGCTTGATAATGAAACAGGGACAAAAAATCTTCTTCGTTACTTTCCATTTTCCGTCTCGAAAAATCGTTTATAGATTGCTTTACACGCTCTTTAAAATCCTCATGAGAAATCTGCTCGTACCCCGATCCAATAATAGAAATAGCATCAGGAAGCTTTTTGTCTGTAAATAAATTATAAAGAGCGGGAAAGATTTTTCTTTTTGCTAAATCACCCGTTGCGCCAAATAAAACAAAAGTTAAGGACTCCACTTTTTTTCCTCCCGTCAGGTTGTATGTATGATGGATTTTCTCTTCTCCTAGCTTACCTCTGTTTATTTGGGAATATCCTTTTTTCATCAAAAAGGACGCTCACAAGTGCGAGCGTCCTCAGTTATTTACATTAAAATGTTTGTCATTCCCCACAGCAGCAAAAAACTCAGCAGAATCGTCATATTTGAAACGGTGCCGACAAATTTTTGATCGTATTTGAATTCTACTGCGTAAGGTAAAACTGACCCCGCTACTGGTAGAATGAAGCAAACTAAGATTGTATACCGGAACATATCTTCAAATGGAAGCAGGAAAAACAGCGCAATTCCTACGCCGAGTCCGATTACGTAGCGGATACTTAAAAACATAATAATTTTTTTCAAGTAGCTTTTTTGGAACGAAAAATTTAAATATACGCCTAAAAGCAAAAGAGAAAGCGGCATATTAGCTTTAGAGATAATGCCTGAAACGTCTAATACATATGATGGTAAATGAATGCCTATAATCGCAAGAAGACAAATGATTACGTAGGTAAGAAGCGGCATCGATTTTAATACTTTGTATAAAATCTTTTTAAATTCAATGTCAATATCATCTCCTGAGTAGTAGCTGCCAATCACATAGCATAAAACAAAAATAACAAAGGCATTTCCGACATCAAACATCCCAAAATATTTAAGCCCTTCTTTTCCCCAAATGCCTTCTACTAACGGATAAGCAAACATTCCAATATTAAACCCTGGAATCATCATCGTCAGCATGCCTTTCACTTTTCTTTCATCTTTTCGAAAAACAAAAATTCCTACCGCAGCTAACAGCAAGCCATAGACAATTCCAATAACTAATAGTAAAATAAGCGATCCATCAATTTTAATACTGCTGAATGTGACAATAATCAAGCAAGGCATTGTAATATTAAAAATAATTCTGGCTAAAGCTTCCCCGTCTTTTTGCTGAAGGAGGTTTGTTCGTTTTAGTATGTATCCTAATAGAATGATTGTAACGGAATACAAAAACTGACTGTTAAAGCTGCTCATAGACCTACTCCCTTGCCCTCTAAGATAAACGTTTTATAGAAACGTTCTTCATATCTTTTATACTTATTTAATCGATTGTTTTACCCTGTCTTTTTTAATCCTTGTTTCATTATAATATAAGCAGCTTAAAAAGAAACTAGAGAATTGGATGCAGTTTACCTGTTTGTTAGACAAAAACAGCTTAGAAACAAATGAAAAAACTTTCCTCCAAACTGATTTTAAAACAGGAGATTTTTCTTTTTTATGGAATTTGTTTAAAAGGTATGTAGTATTTTTATGAGGAGGAAGAAACGTGAAACGAAAAATAATAGCGCTTACTTTTTCTGCTGCTCTTTGTTTTTCAGCTTCAGGATCTCTTGCTGAAGCTTCTAACAAAACAGATGTAATTCCAAATGCTGATCAGTCGGCAGAAACCTATTTCGACGGAGCGAACGGGAATTGGCTCACCACTAAAAACCCCACTCAATATCAGCAGGCTACGCTCTATGGCAATATTGGGCTTACTCCTTATAACTGGGGAAAACCTGAAGATGGATCGGGCTGGTATCGAATCAATCAGCCCGCTAAGGTCAAAGGAACGCAAGTAAATGGCATTTTTGAAGACGCTCAGTTCGTCATCCGTGTTCCTGATAACTGGAACGGAAAACTTGTGATAGCCGGCATTCCTGCCACGCGCAACGAAACGTCCACCGATTTATTATTCAGCGATTACGTTCTTAAAAAAGGCTATGCATTTGCAGCCACCGATAAAGGAACGCAAGGAGAAAGTGACCCTAACGATCCTTTTGCTAAAGTAAAAAATGCACTCGCTAACGATGACGACAGCGTAGCAGAATGGAATATGCGCTATCGTCAACTGACAAAAGCTGCCCAGCAATACTTGACTACTCATTATTCAGACAAGCTAATCAACCCGTCCAACCGAAAAAATCCTGCAAGCGATTTGATTCGAAACGATCATAAAGTACCAACGTATGCAATTGGCATTTCAAACGGTGGATACGTCGTCAGATACGCACTTGAGCACGATGATCCAAAGCAAACAAAAGAGCCTCGTTTATTTGATGGAGGCGTCGATTGGGAAGGCGTATTATGGAGTTCAAAAGCACCAAATTTAATTAGCTCACTAACACCTGTTGTCAACAACGCAGAAGAAGCGCTGTACGGAACGGGAAAAGAGCAGAAAAAAGCCATTAAACAAATGTATAAAGCAGGTCTTCCGAAAGGATCAGAAAAATTGTGGAATTACCATGATCAAGTGTACTGGTCGGTCACATTAAACATTTACCGTGATCACTTTGATCCAACTGCTCCCGGAAGAACAAACTGGCACAACTATTTAAACTTTACTTCAGCAGGTTTACGTGATCGCTCATGGGATTATATCTTTGAAAATTATCGCTATCAAACCCGTCCAAAAAGTGTAAAAGAAAATGTAGCAAAAGTAGAAAATACAGGCGATATCGATGTACCTCTTATCAGTATGGCGGGCTCTCTCGATTCACTTATCTTCCCGTCTATTCACGCGGAAGGCTATGAAAAACTCGTTAAAAAAGCTGGCAAGGCAAATCTTCATCGTCTTTATACCGTTAAAAACGGAAATCACGTTGACAGCTTAGTATGGAATAAACAAACGGATCCAAATCAAGAGCTTCAGCCCCTGCTTCCATATGCCCATCAATCTTTTGATTTGTTAGTAGACTGGGTGGAAAATAAAAAAGCTGCACCTGCAAGTAAAGATATTAAAGCACCTCAAAATAGCCTTAAAGTAATGGATATAAAATCCGGACAAGAAGTAGATCCACGCTGAGGTTGAAACATAACTAAATGAATCCAACCTAAAGACGAACAAATGAGATACATGAGCTGGACTGCTTATTATACCGCAGTTGATTTCCGTGCAAGGCTTCGCTTTCCGCGGGCGGTCGCTGAGCCTCCTCGTTGCTTGCGCTCCTGCGGGGTCTCATCTGTTCCGCTTTTCCCGCAAGCGTCTTCGCCTTGCCCTCCAATCAACTGCTAGAAGGAACGAAACAGATAAAACTATATTCACAATCACAAAAAACGAACCACTAATCAGACATGTTGATTAATGGTTCGTTTTTCACTTGGGCTAAAATACTTTTCTCTCAGCCTCAGTCTTCATAATAATCAAGATACAAATGACCTGCTGAGTCTGCTTGACCTAAAAATACCTTATCGGCTGCAGCACCTTTCTTTTTGAGCTGTTCTTTAACCCACGCTACGCTATATCCCAGCTCATGAACCGCTTCTTTCATTATATTTCCGTCCATGATAATCGTTTGAGGTAATCGTGTCGCCTCTCCTTTTATTAATAAATCTTCTCTCGTAACGTTTTGCTTTTCTTTTTTTAACAGCACGCTTAATTCGCCGTTGGTTTCGAGCATGGCAAAAGCTACGTCTTCCACATAAAAGATGTCTTTTTTTCGAAGCTGCTCCATGAGCTCATCTACTGTATATTTTTCTTTTTTTACATTTTCCTCAAGAATTTTTCCTTCTTTAATGAGGATCGTTGTTGTCCCTTCCACCGCTTTTCGAAAGCTTATACTTTTTAACGATACGTTTGATACAAAAATAAGAAACGATGCCCACACTAAAATTGCGACTACCCCGTGACTTGCCTGTAAATCTACATCCATTGAAATTGTTCCTGCAATATCTCCAATTGTAATGCCAACGATATATTCAAAAAAAGAAAGTTTGGATAACTGTTTTTTCCCCAACAGCTTTGTGATAAAAAACAAGCCAAGTAAAATCAGCACTGAACGAAGTACCACTTCCATCCAATGATTCAACGCATGCACCTTCTTTACTAAAATTGATGTATCCTTTATCTTGTACTTATTTTTATGTATGAACACGTTTTTTCATCTTCCATTATTTACATACCTTTCACGACAGGTTAGAGTAGAAAGAAGTAGGAAGCAAATGGGGGTTTTATGATGAACGATGAAGTGTTAACCGTATTTAACGACCAACAGCAGCGCATAGGAACAGCGTCTCGCAAAGAAGTTCATGAAAAAGGCTATTGGCACGAAGCGTTTCACTGCTGGTTTGTCAGCCGTGAAAATGATACAGACTATATTTATTTTCAAATTCGAAGCGAACAAAAACAAGATTATCCCGGTGCGCTTGATATCACAGCTGCCGGACATTTGCTTCATACAGAAACCGCTGTGGACGGAATAAGAGAAATTCACGAGGAACTTGGTGTAAACATTTCATTTGATGAACTGCTTCCTTTAGATGTCTTTAAATACGAAGTATCTCAGCCGCACTATGTTGATAAAGAATTTGCACACGTATTTTTATATCACAGCTCTCATCTGCTCACTGCTTTTACGTTGCAGCAAGAAGAAGTATCAGCACTTGTAAAAGCGCCTTTTTCTCACTTTTGCGAACTGTGGCTTGGAAATCAAACAGAACTGATCATTGAAGGGATAACAAATAAAAAAGAGCCAATTCACCGTACAGCACATAAAAGTGAATTTGCTCCTCATCCCAAAGCTTACTATGAAACGATTATTTCATTCATTAGGCAACAGCTGCATTCAGCAGAAAAAGCTTAGAACCCTAAGCTTTTTCTGCTGAAAAAATCATATATGTTGCACTGCCAAGCGCAACAAGTTTACCGCTGCTGTCTTCAATTTTCACTTCTCCAACTGCAAGTGTTTTGCCGCGGTGAGACAATGTAGACTTTGCAACTAAATAATCGCCTATACCTGGTCTAGTATAATTTACTTTTAACTCAACTGTACTGGCACTTTCATCCTCAGAAAGAGAAGACCGCACAGCCGAACCAACCGCCGCGTCGATAAGCGTGGCAATAACTCCTCCATGAACCGTTCCTCTTCCTTGCAGAAGCTGAGGCTGAATCGTGATTTTTAACTCTGCATATCCTCTTTCAAGCAGCTTTTCTTCAATGCCAATATAATCCCAAAACGGAATCATCCCTTTACTCGTTCGTTTCATCAATCTCATCCTTTACATAAATAAACTATGTAAGAAATTCTAGAAAAGCTGGAAAACTCCTGTTTTTATATACAACAAGCGCTTGCTCTTTAGCAAACGCTTTTTATTTCTCTATTTTTCAAACAAAAACTGCACTTTGTTTTCTTTCCATTCTAACTTGGCATTAAAGGTTTTATCGCCTTTTTTAAAGCCTTCAATCAAATCTGTCTGTCCTTCACTTAACAGCTTTTTTAAATTAGCCTGCGTGACTGTTTTACCTAAAATCTTTTTCGATACGGTAAACGTGCATTTTGTTTTTGCATAGTTTGAGCATCCGTAAAATGAGCCTTTATCGACTACTTTTCCGTCGCAAAGCTTACATGAACCAAACGATTTAGAAGAAAAACCTTTACCTTTTCCTTTACCTTTTCGCTGAATGGATTCAGTATCGTATCCGCTGAAGTTCCACTTGCTTTCTGCTTCGACAGCGTCTTCGATAATTTTAGCTGACAGCTTCTTTGTTTGTTCCATAAAGGCAGCGGCCGATGCTGTTCCTTCTCCAATTTCAGCTAGACGCTGCTCCCATTTAGCCGTCATTTCTGGAGAAGCTAAAATTTTATCGCCAATCGCGTCAATCAATACCTTTCCTTTATCAGTCGCAAATACTTGGTTTTTTTTCACATCAATATATTTACGATCTTTAAGCATTGTAATGATTCCAGCGCGCGTAGCTTCTGTTCCTAAGCCTTCTGATTTTGCTAAAATTTTCTCCAGCTCGTCATTATCCAAATGCTTGCCTGCTGTCTTCATCAGTGTAATCAACTGACCTTCCGTGTAGCGTTTTGGAGGCTGTGTTTTACCTTCTTTTACGTCTACTTTAATAACTTTTCCTTCTTCGCCTTCTTGAACATTCGGAAGAATAACGTCGTCATCTTTCTCATTTTGAAAAATTACTTTGCGCCAGCCTTCTTGGATTTGCTGCTTTCCTTTTGAAATAAAAGCTGCTCGCTTTTCCACTAGTGTCGTAATCGTTGTATAGTCGAAAATCGCTTTTTCGTAGTGTGCCGCAATTAGACGTCTTACGACTAAGTCGTAAATTTTCTGTTCGTCTCCTGACAGTTTGCTGGGGTCCTTCACTTGTTCCGTTGGAATAATCGCATAGTGATCGCTCACTTTTTTTGCATTTACATAGCGTTTATTTCCTAGGATTGAAGCGTAAGGCAGCGGAAATAAATGTTCATATTCAGAAAAAGCACTCAGCTTTTCTAAAATCTCAGGAAACGTTTCCGCTTCTCCTTCTGTTACGTAGTTTGAGTCTGATCTTGGATAAGAAACAATTCCTTTCTGATACAGCCCTTGCAGCACATCAAGCGTCTTTTTAGGAGAAAACTTAAACGCTTTATTCGCCGTTGCTTGAAGTGATGATAAGTTAAATAATAGCGGCGGCTGGAACTCTTTTCGCTCCGTTACGAGTTCATGAACTTCCGCGTCTTTTCCTTCGCAAAACTGAGCAATTTTATAGGCCATTTCTTTTTCTTTAAGACGCGACTCTCCGTCTTGATGCCATTTGCCTTCATACTTCTTTCCTTCAATATCAAACTTAGCAAGCACTTCCCAAAAAGGCTCTGATTTAAAGTTATCAATTTCTTTTTCACGCTTCACGATCAAAGCAAGCGTTGGCGTCTGAACTCGTCCTGCTGAAAAAACATCTGACATGCCATGCTTTTTTAACAAAATGCTATACACCCGTGAAGCATTCATCCCAACGACCCAATCTGCACATGCTCTTGTATATGCTTCATAATAAAGGTTACGCGTATCGCTTTCGTCTTTTAACTGGTGAAACCCATCATAAATGGCTTTTGGCGTTAAAGAAGAAATCCACAATCGCTTCATCGGCTTATGCACACCTGACAGCTGAATGATATTACGAACGATTAATTCCCCTTCACGCCCCGCATCTCCCGCATGTATAATTTCTGTGACCGTGGGCTTTTTAAGCAGCTTTTTTACCACTTGAAACTGCTTCGCTTTTGAGCGCGTCACTTCATATTGAAAACGGTCTGGAATCATCGGCAGCGTGTCAATTGACCACTTTTTCCACTCCGGCTTATAATCTTCCGGACTCACAAGCTGACATAAATGCCCGACTGCCCACGTTACATATGCTCCGTCTGTAAACACTTCATTCGGTGGAATCTCTAAATAGCCGTCGTGACGCTTCGGCTTAAACTGTGAAGCGAGCGTCGATCCTTGATCCGGCTTTTCTGCAATAATTAACTTCATGTATTTAATCACCTTACATTTCAAATTTCCATGTGAAACTTATTCAGTTTTATTATTTTATCATAGAAAGAGCTGTTGGAGTATGAATGAGGAGAAAAGTAGCTTAGATGAGAAATACGTATCTTATTTTAAAAACGTGTCGCTGTCCGTTATACCTTTTCAAAAAAAA
The DNA here is from genome assembly GCF_035064545.1 of Bacillus sp. ILBB4. NCBI lineage: Bacteria > Bacillati > Bacillota > Bacilli > Caryophanales > Bacillaceae > Bacillus > Bacillus sp. ILBB4. The sequence continues at coordinate 660,239 of NZ_JAIQVD010000004.1, forward strand.
AAGCTGTAGACCATTTTCTACAGCTTCGATACACATCTCAATTTTTCTGGCAACAGCCATTATCATATCGACTAAAACAAATCTCCTTTAGCACGCGTTATGAAATAATCACCAACCAAATATACAAACCAACAAGCGTAATAAACAAGGTCGGAATCGTTAAAATAATACCCGTTTTAAGATACGTTCCCCAGGAAATTTTCACGCCTTTTGTTGACAGAACATGAAGCCATAAAAGCGTCGCTAAAGAACCTATTGGGGTAATCTTCGGGCCTAAATCTGATCCAATAACATTTGCATAAATGAGCGCTTCCTTGATCGTTCCTGCTGCGTGTGTTGCATCGATTGCCAGTGCATCAATCATAACGGTTGGCATATTGTTCATAATCGATGAAAGAATAGCCGCAGTGAATCCCATACCAATTGTTGCTGCAAACAGTCCATGGCTGGCTGTTGCTTGGATCACGTCAGCCAGAATTTCTGTTAAACCAGCATTACGCAAGCCGTATACAACGACATACATGCCGATAGAGAAAAAGACAATCGCCCATGGAGCTCCCTTTAGCACTTTTTTTGTATGAACCGCTCGGCTTTTTTTTGCCATCATCAAAAATAGGATAGCGATAATACCTGCGATGATCGAAACAGGGACGCTAAAGAATTCTCCAATTAAATAGCCTAGCACTAACAAAACTAAGACAATTCCAGATAGCCGAAACATCTTTTCATCTTTGATGGCATCCACTGGCTTCTGCAAATTTGCTACATTGTATTTCTTAGGGATTCTTTTGCGGAAATACACATACAAGACCATAATACTCGCAAACAGAGAAACCAAATCTGGAACAATCATGCGGGATGCAAATTCAGAAAAGCTAATACCAAAGAAGTCGGCCGATACGATATTCACTAAGTTACTAACAACAAGGGGCAGCGACGTTGTATCCGCAATAAATCCACTTGCGATAATAAACGGAAAAACCATTTTATCGTCGAACTTTAATGCCCGAACCATGGCTAGTACAATGGGTGTTAAAATCAACGCTGCTCCGTCATTAGCAAATAGCGCTGCTACAACGGCTCCAAGAAGAGATACGTAGACAAACATACGCACGCCGTTCCCTCCTGCAGCTCTAGCCATATGAAGCGCTGCCCATTCAAAGAAACCAATTTCATCTAAAATTAAAGAAATAATAATAATAGCAATAAACGTAAGAGTCGCATTCCACACAATGCTGGTTACCTCAAGAACGTCTTGAAAATCAACAACGCCTGCCAGTAAAGCAATCATAGCTCCCCCGCAAGCCGACCAGCCGATTGATAAATTTTTCGGCTGCCAAATGACAAAAATTAATGTTACTAAAAAAATCAATGATGCTAGTACAACTGATGCCACTTTTTAAACCTCCAATTATTCACAACAACTAATACGCAGTCCTTGTTTTTCCAGCTCTTTTAAACGTTCGTCCTGACTTGGTACAGATTCAAGTATGCCCAGAACGAACTCATAGTACTGGCTTTCCTTATTAAGAGAATAAAAAACCCATTGCCCTTTTCTTCTTTCCTTCACAAGTTCAGCATCTCTTAATTTTCGTAAATGCTGACTAATTGAAGGTTGGCTAGCTTGATAGATATCTACGAACTCACACACACAGCATTCATTGTTCTCTATTAATTTCACCATCGAAAGCCTTGTTTTATCTCCCAATAATTTTAAGATTTGGGCTGCCTTTTCAATACTATCTATAGATTTTGTGCTCATCAATGAATACCTCCTACTCCCTTTTAGTTGATAGATAATAATGTGCTTATGTATTAATGCTCATTACTATAATTGATTTATATATTATTTACAACTCTTCTAGCAAAATGCAATGGATGAACTATGAAGAATAATAACTAGGTCTGATGCTTAGGCTGTTTTTTAATAGATGTAATTTATATAGTTGACAATTTTCATCATAAGATTCATCCTGTCAGCTGCCCCAACTGTCCTTTTTCCTGTCTTATCTTTTTGAAATTCATGAATTCTCGTTAATTCTCGTTAAGCTGTCTTTTCATTTAAATTTTGTCACAAAAAGAGGCTGGGACAAAAGTATTTTAGCCTAAATAAAAAACGAACCATTGATCAACATGTTCGATGAGTGGTTCGTTTTTTTGGTTATGGTGAATACTGCTTCATCTGTTTCGTTCCTTCTAGCAGTTGATTGAAGGGCAAGGCGAAGACTCCTGCGGGAAAAGCGGGACAGATGAGACCCCGCAGGAGCGCAAGCGACGAGGAGGCTCATCGCCCACCCGCGGAAAGCGAAGCCTTGCACGGAAATCAACTGCGGTGTCATAAGCGGTTCAGCTCATGTATCTCATTTGTTCATCTTTAGGTTGGATTCATTTAGTTATGTCCCGGCCTCTTTTTAATTAATCCGCTTATTTCAGAACTTACTTCGCTTTTTCTCTTTGTTGTAAGAAAATAGAGGCACTAATCCAAGAAGTAATTGGAATAATAATGGCTACACCAATACCTCCGCTTAAGATAGAAATGACTTCTGCACAAAAGGTTTTTGAATTGATAATATCTCCAAACGAATACGACAATCTCTTAAACCATATAATTAAAGTCAAATATCCCCCTACAAATGCAAAATACAGTGTATTGGTTGTGGTGCCTAAAATATCTCTTCCGATTTTCAATCCTGAATTGAAGAGATTTTTTTTAGTTACGGACGGATCATGAACAAATAATTCATTCATAGAAGATGAAATAGATAGAGAAATATCAATGATTGCTCCTATGGCTCCCATAATAATGGTACAAATGGCTATTTTAGCAAAGTCAATTCCAACGTAAAGTGAAAAAGCGTTAATTTCTTCTTCTTGTTCTTCTCCAAACCCTTGAATCATGGCATGATGTTCAATGATAAAAATAAAGAGTACTAAAACGGCTAAGGTAATAATCGTTGAAACAAACGCAGCAAGCGTTTTATGATTGAATTTATTAATATAAAATAAATTAATGCAGCTAATGATTGTACAAGCGATTAACGTAACAATAATCGTATTTTTTATAGACAGCATAAAGAGAATGGTTAGAAAAATAACGCCAAAATTCAAGAACAAAGCAAGGAACGATCTAACCCCTTTTCCCCCCCCCACAATACTCATCAAAATAAATAAAATAAGAGCAAGCAATAGTAAAACGTTCACTTTCTGTTCCCCTTCCTAAAAATAAAAAGAATCGAAAGATAGAGTGTAATTGGAATCGTTAGCACAATGCCAATACTGCCAGTAAGAGCACGGATTAACTCTAACGAGAAATTCATCGAAAACGTGTATCCTAGAGGAGAGCCGTTTTTTAAATAAAGAAGAACCATTGGAATTGTTCCACTTATATATGAAAAAAATAAAATATTCGTCATGGCTCCCATGATGTCTCCGCCAATTTCCTTGCCTGATTTTAGTAAGTCTTTGTGCGCTATCTCTTTATTCTTTTCATATAGTTCATAGACAGAAGAAGTAATCGTAATAGCTACATCCATGACAGCTCCTAAAGATCCAATTAGTACCTCACTCATAAATATTTTTTGAGGAGGAATCGTCACAAACTCCATTCCTTCATAATGAAGACCATTAGAATCTGTTAGCTGCATGACGATGTATGCAATTAACAGAGAAATAAACGTACCTATTAAAGTTGAAATAATTGCTACATGCGTTTTTTCTTGATTACCGCTTACTAATAATAAAGAAATAACCGTAAAAAGAACGACCGCAACAATACATACAGCTAGCAAGCTCACATTCCCTAGTGCTAGATATACATTTAAGGCTCCGATTAAAAGAACAATATTAATAAGTAAGCTGATAATTGAATAAAAACCTTGTTTTTTTCCAATCGCCAGCAAAATCAGTATAAATAAGCCTGCGACAGCGGTAACCTGCGTGTCCCGCTTCACTCCTTCAATCGTGCCGCTTAAAGCGTACTGTGAATTCTTTTCTAAGGAGACAAAAAGATCTGTTCCGACAGTGTACTTTTGATCATAAGCACCTGAGTATGAGTACGTATTCTCCAAATGAATAAGCTTCCCTTTATATTTTCCGTTCATGATTTTAGCAACAATTTTTTGAGAATATACGGTATCTTTGTTGTGATTTAAATCAGTAGATTTATGTTGTTCTACAACATTCGTCTTCACTACCTCAGCTATTGGTTTTTTATAAAGAGAATAATTGTGGTTTGTTACTATTAGCGCTATACACAAACAGCAAATTCCTAGTATATAGAGAAAGATTTGTTTACGCGATAATTTATTAAACTTTTGCTTCGAAAAAAGATTCCTTATATGCTGGGAATACAGAGGTGACATCACATAATTCCTTTCTGGTTATTATTTGAACGCAGAGCTCTTGAACATGAAGAGACTGCAAAGAGATCTAAGACCCTTTGCAGTCTTTTCATTCGTTTATTTATTATGGGCGCTATACAGCAAAACACACTATGATCATGCAAGACACTCCACATGCTATTTTTCATTCCGTACTGTATCAGAGAAAAGTGAAATTATAGTGAAAACATAGAACGATTTATCTACTTCACTAGTTTTTTATGACTATCTTATATAATCATAGGAATATAAAAACAAATAGAAAACTGTCTGCGCTATAATAAATTGACTTTATAGCTACTGATTAGTTATAAAACTCATGAAAAGCGACAAATAGTTGCTAAAAACAAGGAGGTTATTTCATGTTAACGAAAAAAACACTTGTCATGCTTTCTACTCTCACCCTTGTAACAACATGCGTAGCATTCAGCACTCCAACTACTGAAGCAGCTGCTAAAGATACCTACTTACAAAAAATTGAAACTAAAGCAGGAACAAGGCCTACGCTTTGTAAAGGTTCTCACTCTAGCTACGTAAAGGACTTACAGCAAAGCTTAAAAGATGTGAAGTATAACACATCAGTTGATGGAATTTTCGGTACGCAAACACAAAATGTAGTAAAAGAATTTCAAATCGATCACAGCTTGTCTCCAGATGGTATTGTGGGTCCCTTAACATGGGCAGCTTTAGATGAGAACAAGGTAGAAAGAAAGCAATTTCCTGTCAGCACAGCTATTACATTCGGTAAAAAAGAGCTCGGTGACAACATTGTCTTCAGTACAGACGACCGCTTACGGAAAGATAACAACGATAAAGCTTACTACAGATTCTTAGCAAAAAACAAAGACTGGATGGATCAAGGCGGATCAGGTACCATAGGGTGGTATCACATTTACAAAAATGGAGATGTGATTGAAATATCCAATTAAACCTATTTACAAATAGCGGTTCGAAAAAAGCCTTCATAATCATTCTTTTGAGTGATTTACTACTTCTCTTACAGAATGCTAAAATTTAAAGGAATCATTCCGTAGGTATTTTACTTGAACAAGAACAGCTTTTTCTCCCCGCAGCTGTTCTTGTTATTTTTTAATAAAAATGAAAAAAGCAGCATGCTGAACATTCCACACGCTGCTTTTTGCGATTACAGGACTATTCTGCGGGTCGAGGTCCTGCTTCTCGTCCTGAGCTCTCTACCGTTAGTATTGGTCGAACGGTGATATCTTCATTTACACGAATTTGACATGATAAGCGCAAGTGATCTTCAATTGAACTTTCTGAGTATGCATTTTTCTCCGCGTGTGTTAAATCACAATATTCACCTTCGAGCACTTCTACCCTGCAAGTTGTGCATTTGGCTTTCCCGCCGCACCGATGAAGAATATTTATACCATTGTCTTCAAGTGCCAAGACAAGCTTTTTTCCTTTTTCCACTTCAAAACTTCCGTGTCCTAAAACGGTTACTCTTGGCATGTATCTCCCTCTTTCCCTCTACTGTGTACAAGCGATTTAAATTACACTATATGCAGTTTCTTTTTATTGCATGCCTAAATAAGTTACAATCCATTATTTCTACTGATTGCGACGCTTGTTTGTACGTTACAGGCCCCTTTTGCATGCCTAAATCCAATTAAGAAGACCATCATTTTGTAATACGGCAACTAAAACGACAATCCCAAGTATAATAACAGGTATCAGTGCTTTTAAAATTTGATACTTAGATAATTCTACGCGTTGAGGCTCCTTTAATGAGTGGCTTTGTTTTAACTCAGTGTTGTTTTCACTTTCTTTGTGATCCATGTTCCTCTGCCTTTCTATTTTTTATAGTGCGGTTCATATCTACTTCTGCTGAAATCACAAAAATAGACACAGAATTTCTTCATAAAAACCAGCTTAACCTTTTTAAGAACATGCTATACTAACAATTCTATTTTAAAATACCCACCTATCTTAAATTTCAGACAAACAAATTCACCATGATCATAAAAAACACGAACTATTCATCCATTCATGATAAATAGTTCGTGTCTGACTTTACCTGCACTACTTTTGTCTCGAGCTTTTTACTTTATATGTTGTTTTTTTTTGGAATTTTAATTTGTTTAATATCTCCAAGCACATAAATATAAAAAATCAAGCCTAGCAACAATACAATTCCCGCTACAATAAAGCTTAGATTAAAAGAACCAGTTTTATCTAAAAGATATCCCGTTAAAGCTGTAGCTATAATTCCACCAAACAAATTATTAGCTAAATTAACAATAGAACTGAGAAGAGAAATAGAGCCTGCAGGCGCAATTTCAGCAGAAATAGACCAGCCGATTGGTGCCGTTGCAGATATACCTGCCAGTCCAATCGAAATACAAATCATCGCTACGACGACATTATCGGTGAAAATAGAGCCTAAAAACACAAACCCTAAGCATAACCCTACTACAATGATCGTACGATATACATTTTGACTGTTATACCCTTTTTTTATAAGGTAATCAACAAGCCATCCGCCAACTAAAATGCCAGCAAATGTAGCAATTAGCCAAGGTACTGCCGTAAGCAGGCCCGATGACATGATATCCATACCGTATTTTTCTTTTAAAAAAGTTGGCAGCCACGTTAACAGTAAATTAAACGTATATCCATAGCCTGTAAACCCAATCATGAGCCCCCAAACTTTCCGATTCTTAAATAATACTTTTAAGGTATGTAAAAATTTTGATGTTTGCTCATCGTTTGCATTTAGATTATTTTCTTGAATATACTTCAACTCATCATCTGATATACATCTATGCTTTTCTGGCTTTTCGTAATAAAACCAAAACAGCAGCGTAAACAGCACGTTTATAATTCCAATGGATAAAAATGCTGTGCGCCAATCAAATTTGGTGATGAGAAACGCTACAAGAGGCGCGCCAAGTACATTTGAAAATTTGGCCGCTGAATCAAACAAAGAATTTGGTAAGCTTCTTTCGTTTGGAGGAAACCATAGCGACGTAGCTTTTGATGCTGCCGGAAAAGCTGAAGCACTCATTATTCCTATTAAAAACCGGACAATATAGAGAAGAAGTTTTCCTTGCAAAAAAGCCATCGACATCGTTAATAAACTCCAAATCACCATACCGACTCTTGTCACCCAAGCTACTCCGAACCGATCAAGCAAGCTTCCGGCAGGTATTTGCATGATCGTATAAGAATACGTATAAATAGAAAAGACAATTCCGAGCTCTGTTCCTGTTAAGTGAAATGCATCTTGTATTGCAGGAGCGGCTACTGACACCGCTACACGATCAAAATAGTTTAAAATAATCATACTGCTTAACAAAGATGAAATGAACCATCGTGTGCGTCCTGTTCGCTTTACTGTATGTTCACTCATAGCTAGCTCCTTTCATCTGTAGTTTGTTCGTTTTATTACCGTAGCATTCTACTTAATACCGCAACTTCTTTTGAAAGAAACATGCGTTTTCTTCATACATCATGTCAGAAATTCATCATTATAAAACATAAAACAAGAAGTAAACAAAAAGAGATTGAGTCATAACTAAATCAATCCAAACTACAGCTAGAAGCCACTACCTACATGAAACCTGCGTTCACCATAACAATGAAAAAATCCGAACGAGTTGGATTCTCAATCAAGAATCTCGATTCATCGTTCGGACCTTCCTTCACCTAAAATACTTTTGTACCAGCCTCTTTTTTCGCTAACAGTCTATTTGGTTGAAAGTTCACTTTCGGTTACCCATTTGTGATTTTTTACTTTCTCTCCGCCTGTAGTCGGTTTGTAGTCTACCATATACACCGTTGTTTTTTCGGCTGAATCAATCGTTGCTTTTGCCCCTTTCATACCTTTCATATGATCTGCTTCAATCGTCACTTCGCTACCTGGCTTTAACTGTTCGTTACCCGCATCTTTTATTTCTTCTTGAATAACCCACTTATGATTTTTTACTTTTTTGCCTCCAGTCTTTGGCGTATACGAAACAGTATAGGCCGTAGTGTCGTAAGCACCAACAATCGTTGCTTCAGCCCCGTTCATGCCTTTCATATGATCTGCTTTTATAACGGCTTTATCTCCAACTTTATATGTTGGATTCTCAGCTTGCTTTAATCCTTTTGGAACCTCTCCTGAACTAGAGTGATTCATCTCTGAGTGATCGTGCATGGATTCGTTTTTGTCAGTTGAAGGCTTTTCATGACTAGAATCGTTTCCGCATCCGCTTAGTCCAATAATGACAGATGCACCAAGAATAAATAGCTGTTTTTTCATAACAGTCCCTCTTTTCTACATTATAAATTTTTGTTAAAGAACTCTCTAATCTATGGAAATGATCGATATCCTTTTCTTTATTGTAGCCAGACTTTGTGCAGATTTTGTGAAGATAAAGGTAATTGGGTACGAAAAATTCCTGTGCCTAAAAAAGGCCTTCGTATGAAACACTTACCACAAGGAAAAAGTATAAAAATAAAAGGAGGAAAGAAACATGCTAAAAATACGCTTTGCTCTATCCTCACTCTTACTTGCGTTTAGCTTGGTGATGGGAGCCCCCTTTGCTTCCGCACACTCCACGCTCTCATCTAGCGTACAAAAGATAGAAGTAACGTCCATTAAAATGAAAACGCTCAAAACATTTATCGATGAACAAGATATGAATGCATTCACCAATAGCATAAAAAAGGCACAGCATATGAACATTCTCTTAGATGAAGAATCTGCTGGGAGCATCGATTGCAAAATGACCATTACCTATGGAGATGGTTCTAGCCGTCATTATTTCATTTGGATTATGGATGATGGACGCGATGTGTTAATTGCTCATCAAAAGTATCCCCAGGACCTTCATCTTAAAGGGTATGAATTAAGCCAAAAAAATTCCTTGCACCTAACAAAGCTGCTAAAGAATATTCTTTAGCAGCTTTGCTTTTGGATCACTTTCACCGAGAGTGGCTCGATGACTCCAATATTTTTTAGTTTATATTGCCCACATAGCATATACTGCTATGACTGCGGGCACGTACAAAATAGCTGAGATGATCCACTTTTTCATATCTTATAGCCTCACTCTCTGCAATCGCAGTGCATTTAATACAACCGATACAGAACTAAAGGCCATCGCGGCTCCAGCGACCCAAGGGGCTAACAGCCCAACTGCTGCAATTGGAATACCAAGCGTGTTGTAGCCCATTGCCCAGAATAAGTTTTGCTTAATATTAGAAATCGTTTTTCTACTCATTTCAATCGCATCTGCAATGCTCATCAAGTCTCCTCGCATCAGCGTAATATCAGCGGCTTCCATCGCTACATCCGTTCCTGTTCCGATGGCCATTCCAATATCAGCTAACGCAAGTGCAGGAGCATCGTTAATACCGTCTCCTACCATTGCGACTTTTTTACCTTGCTGCTGAAGCTTTTTCACTTCTTCTGCTTTTCCTTCTGGCAACACTTCTGCTATAACATGCTCAATACCCGCTTGCATCGCAATAGCCTGAGCTGTTTGACGATTATCACCTGTAATCATCATCACTTCTAAGCCCATTTCTTTTAACCTGGAAACTGCTTCTTTAGAAGTTGCTTTAATGGTATCTGCAACAGCAAGCATGCCGGCATATTTTCCGTCAAGAGCAACGAGCATGGCCGTTTTTCCTTCTTGTTCTAAATTTGTCATTTCTTCTAAGGCTGTATCAATATTCACTTTATACTGGTTCATAAGCTTTCTTGTTCCCACTAACAGCTCTCGCTCTTGTACAGTTGCTTTTACTCCATACCCTGGAATAGCTTCAAAAGATAACGGGTCTTGAATCTCTATACCTTTATTTTTTATACCTGCTACGAGTGCTTGAGCTAGAGGGTGCTCTGATAAACGCTCAGCCGATGCAACTAACTGTAATAGCTCATTTTCTTTGTATCCTTGTGCAATACGCACATCGGTTAACTCGGGGGTTCCATTTGTCACAGTTCCCGTTTTATCTAAAAGAATCGTATCGATTTTATGCGTTGCTTCTAAATGCTCGCCGCCTTTGAATAAAATACCAAATTCTGCTGCGCGGCCCGACCCCGCCATAATGGAAGTTGGAGTAGCTAAGCCTAACGCGCATGGACATGCAATCACTAGTACGGCAATAAGCTTTTCTAAAGCCGGTGCAAATTCGCCAGGCGCAATCCAAATATACCAAACAAAGAAAGTAAGAAGTGCAATTCCGACTACAATTGGCACGAATATACCTGAGATATAATCAGCTAATCGCTGAATAGGCGCTTTAGACCCTTGCGCTTCTTCTACTACTTTAATAATTTGCGCAAGCGCCGTCTCTTTTCCAATGTTCGTAGCTTTTATTTTTAGAAAACCATTTTTATTGAGTGTAGCTCCGATTACTTTATCTCCAACGTTTTTATCTACCGGTACGCTTTCACCTGTCAGCATGGACTCATCTAAAGCTGATTGCCCTTCAATAATCTCTCCGTCTACTGGTACTTTTTCACCAGGTTTAATAAAAATAACTTCACCTTTTTGCACTTCTTCCACTGGTATTTCAACTTCCGCTCCGTCTCTTACTACAACGGCCGTTTTAGCTTGTAAGCCCATCATTTTTTTTATCGCTTCTGAAGAACGGCCTTTGGCATTTGCTTCAAACAATTTCCCTAAAAGAATCAGCGTAATTAATATAGCGCTCGTTTCATAGTAAAGCTGATCTGTATGAGCAGATGACCCAAGCGATTTAAGAGAAGAGTATAAACTGTAGAAATAAGCTGCGCTTGTGCCTAATGCTACTAAAACATCCATGTTGGCGCTTTTGTTACGCAGAGCTTTAAATGCGCCTACATAAAATTGCTTCCCTACCACGAATTGAACAGGCGTAGCTAAAGCAAGCTGAACCCATGGATTCATCAGCATATGAGGTAAAGGAATAAACGACGTAAACGTAAAATGGCTAACCATTGCCCACAATAACGGTACGCTTAAAATCAATGAAAACCAAAACTTCCCTTTTTGTTTACTGAGTTCTTTTTCTCTGTAGCTTTGCTCTTCTTCTTTTTCTTCTGACTTTAGCTTTGCTCCGTATCCAAGTTTTTCAACTCGCTGCGTTATATCTTGCGGAGCTATTTGAGAAGGGCTGTATTCAACAGAAGCCGTTTCTAAAGCAAGATTAACGCTTGCCTTTGTCACGCCTTCTAATTTGTTTAACCCTTTTTCAATACGAGTCGAACAAGCGGCGCACGTCATGCCCGTAATAGCAAATTCGGCTTTTTCACTTACAACTCCATACCCAAGCTTTTCGATTTTTTCTTCAAAGACCTGTGGACTTGTTTTAGACGGATCAAATATGATAGTAGATCTTTCCAAAGCCAAATTCACGTTTGCTTCTTTTACACCTTCTATTTTTTTTAATCCTTTTTCAATTCGGTTAGAACACGCTGCACATGTCATACCTGTAATTTGCAAGGTGGCTTCTTTTTGTTTATCACCCATCACGTTTCGCCTCCTGTTATATACCTACAAGGGGTATATATTTTTCCTAAATCAAGCGTGCGAAGGTATTCGCACGCGATGCTGTTTATGCTACGTCATAACCTTGGTCATCAATAGCCTCTTTAATATCTTCGACCGTTACTTGACTTGGATCAAATGCAACCGTTACTTTTGCATCTTCTAAGCTTACTTCTACGCTTTTAACGCCATTAAGTTCGCCTACGCCGCCTTCAACAGCTTTGACACAATGACCGCAAGACATTCCTTTTACTGATAATGTTACGTTTTCCATTTCTAGCATCTCCTTTATTTCATTAATCGTTTAATGGTTGTTAATAATTCATCCACTACTTCTTCATCACCATCTTGCACACGTTCTACAATGCAATGCTTCAAGTGGCCTTCAAGCAAAATTTTACTTACACTATTTAAAGCAGACTGCGCAGCTGCGATTTGAGTAATCACGTCGTCACAATACGTATCTTTTTCAATTAATCCTTTAATTCCTCGAATTTGTCCTTCAATTCGATTTAATCGGCTTGTTAGATTTTTTTTCACTTCTGGAGAATGGTGACTTTTTCTTTCACTATTTATCGTACAACATTTTTCTTCACTATTCATGTGATTCGCTTCGACCATCTAACATCCTCCCTTCATAACTTCATGATACTATACCCCCCTACCCTATGTAAAGAAAAAAGCTCGCTTCTGCTTACTTTATCTTTTCACCAATTTCACCAGCTATGCTTATATCATTTTCAACTAACATCAACCCACTTATAGCCTATTCCCCATACGGTTTGCAGGTATTCGTCTACAGGAAAGCCCGCTTTTCTTAGCTTATCCCGAACATTTCGCACATGAGAGTCAATAGTACGGTCTCCAATCTCCGCCTCATATCCCCACACTAACACAAGCAAGTCGTCCCGGCTGAACACACGATTTAAATGCTGAAGAAGTAACCCCACTAATTCAAACTCTTTAGGCGTCACTTGAATGTACTGATTTTTATATTGTAATACGTGGTCTTCCTTGCTCCATACTAACCCTTTGTAGGTGATTTCATGTTTTTCTTTTAACGAACGTCTAAGAACCGCGCTGATGCGTGCAACCAATTCTTCTTCGCTAAACGGTTTGGTAATATAGTCGTCTGCCCCTATATTTAATCCTTTTACTACATCTAACGTTTGGCTGCGGGCTGTGAGCATAATGACCGGTAGATCAGACATTTTCCTTACTTTTTGGCAAATCTCCCACCCATCTTCGCTTGGCATCATAATATCTAATAACATCAAATCTGCTTTGTTACCTTCATAAAGATAGCGCAGCGCTTCTGTGCCTTTTTCAAATTTTATACATGTAAATCCGTTTGGCAGCAGATAAAGTTCTAGTAAATCCAGCATCCTTGCTTCATCATCGACTAATAAAATCGTTGTCATCCTATCCATCCTCTCTTAATGCAATCTCTACAGTCGTTCCTTTTCCCACCTTGCTTATGATTGTTATTTCTCCTCCATGAGCTTCTACAATCTCTTTTACAATTGATAAGCCTAATCCGTAACCTCCGCTTTTTCTCGAGCGGGATTTTTCCACTCGATACAGCTTGTCAAATACGTAAGGCAGATCTTTTTCTGGAATGCCTATTCCTTGATCTTTAAGAGTTATTGTCAATGATTCAGCTGATTTTTTTACCATTAAATCGATTTTAGTCCCTTCTTTTGAATATTTCATTGCATTATCAAGTAAATTGATAATCACTTGCTGAAATCTTTCAGGATCTAGTGAAATATAAAGACCTTGAGAGCAGCTTATGTCCAGCTCCATCTCTTTTTCTTTTAAAGCTAAATGAAAATGCGCGCATATGGTGTGCAAATACGTAGCCAGTTCTACTTTTTGTTTTTGAATAAAAAATGTATGCTGATCCAGCTGCGCCAGCTGAAACAAATCTTTGACTAACTGTGAAATTCTTCCCGCTTCTTCTTCCACAATAGCAAGATATTTATCACGTTCTTGCGGTGTATTAGAAGGCCTTCTTGCTACGTCTGCATAGCCCTTTAAATACATCAAAGGAGTTTGAAGTTCATGTGAAATGCTGCTTAAAAATTCATTTCTCTCTTTTCGTAACCGCTGCAGCTCATTCGCTAGCGACTGAATGGACATTCCTAATTGTCCAAGTTCATCTCTTGAATGAGCACCCAGCTTTACAGACAAGTCTCCTTGACTCAGCTTCTCTGTTGCTTTTTTCATCTTGATTAAAGGAGCGGTTATAAATTTAGACAGAGCAAAAATAGTCACAATCGAAAATAAAATGGAAACAGCTCCTGCTACGTAAAAATGATGCTGTAGTCTCGCAATCATTTCGTGAATATCGTTTGTGTTTTTGAACATATAAACCGTTCCGAACTGCTGACGGCCTTTTTCAATAGGTGATGCTGTGGCGATATAAGGTTTGCTTTTCCAGTCGCCTTGCATAATTTCACCTTTGTATGTAAGAGACTTTCCTTTCCATTTCTCTACTGCTTTTCTTGCACCTTGAATTAAAGGCCTAGACGAACTGATAATCTTTCCTGTTTTATCCGTTATGACAACATCAGTTTCTGCTTCAGATTCCATCAGTGCAACATGGTTAAGCGTAGCCGAATCATGATGCTTCTCTAGTACTTCCCGGTGACTGTTTCCTCTTAAACGCAAACTTTCTAATTCCTCTGAAATTCGTGTGTTGGCAAGACCGCTATATAAGTAAAAAAAGAGCGCAGCTTCAATTAGTAAAATGAACATTAAAAATAAGAGTCCAAGCTTAATAGAAATTCTATTCATTTATTCACATCCTTTGCTTTCATTATAAAAGTAATAATTGAAGAAACTGTGCAGAATAAAGCATACCTGATTAAATAACCATTATTCTCTGACAGTTTACCACAGGTATCTGACAGCTTAGCGTATGACGTACGTTTATCATACAGTAAATTTCGAACTCGCGAAGCGTGCAGCACTACATAATCCAAACGCAAAAAAAAGATGGAGACATAACGAAATCCATCCAACCTACAGAACAAATAAAATAAAGAAGCTAGTAGGTATCGCTTGTTCCAGCGCGGTTGATTTCCATGCAAGACTTCGCTTTCTGCGGGGTCTCACCTATGCCTCTTTTTCCGCAGGAGTCTTCCTCTTGCCCTCCAATCCACAGCTAGAAGCACCTATATACAGGAAACCTACCTTCACCATATCAATAAAATCAACAAAAAAATCCGAACGAGTTTGAGTCTCCAGCAAGAATCTCGATTCATCGTTCGGATTTTTCTTCAACTAAACTACTTTTGTCTCACCCTCTTTTTATTTAACAATGATAACAGGACATTCTGCGGATTGAGCAACTTCGTGACTTACACTTCCTAAAAATGTCTCTTTAACAAAGCCCTTTCCTTGGCTTCCTATTACAATGACGTCTTGTTGATTGTCATGTGCGTATTCGATAATTTTCTTTGAAGCGGTGCCTTCTAAACCGTATGCCTTATATGGAATACCTGATTGAGTTAAATGATTGTGAGCTTCAGATAAAATATCGCGATTTTCTTCTTCTATCAGTGCGTCTAAGTCAACGCTAAAAACAGGCTGCTGCAAGTGAATTCTTTCCTTAATATGTACAATTGTCAGCTTATTGGCATTTACGCTTTTAGCTAGTTTACTTGCATGTTGAAGAGCACGAATAGAAGGTGCCGAACCGTCAAAGGCGACTAAGATTTTGTTATACATATAAAGAACCCTCTCTCTTTTTGTTCTTTCGTGATGCGCTGCCATCTAGATGCTGCAGATGATAAAGCAAAAAATAATAAAGTAAGAGACTTCTTGATTTTTGCTTTATCATCCATACTATACTTTTACCGCTTTCAGAAAAAACAAAACATTTATCCTTTTTTTTTCATATAAAAAGCCTTTGCTCACTAGAAGCAAAGGCTGATCGTTTATGTTAGTAGGTTATTTAACAAACTTCTTTTAACTCTTCAGTTAAACGTAAAAAAGTTTCTTTATCTCTTTTTTCTAAAGACTGATCAATTTGCAGTAAAAGCTGTGCTTTTTTAAAGTCACGAAGAGATTTGTTTAGCACTAGTTGAGCTGCTGTCGCGTCTGATACTTTTACTTCTTCTTGTGTCATTTTGCGGGACGTATAGTTTTCCATTACAAGTCAACTCCTCATCCTTTTCGCTATTATATAAGAAATCATATAATTATTCAAATATTTTTTCTTATTTTTCATTTTAAATTTGTCCCTCAAAATGAGGTTGGAACATACCAAAATCAATTTAGTCCAAAGGCGAACGAATTGGATTAAATTGATTTCCGTGCAAGGCTTCGCTTTCCGTGGGCGGCTGGTGAGCCTCCTCATCGCTTACACTCCTGCGGGGTCTCACCTGTTTCGCTTTTCCCGCAGGAGTCTTCGCCTTGCCCTCCAATCAACAGCTAGAAGCAGCAGAATATACAAAATCCACGTTCACCATCGCCATGAAAAAATCCGAACGAGTTGGATCCTTTATCAAGAATCTCGATTCATCGTTCGGATTTTCCTTCAACTAAAATACTTTTGTCTCAGCCTCTTGATATCACAACCACTCTGGGCATGAAGAACCTCGAGGAACCAGAACCGTCTTATATTTCCCTGGAGTTTCCGACATTTCGATTTGTTCTGTAAGCCCTTGGTACAATCCTAAAGGTGTTTGGGCTGTAAAGAGATCCGGTGCAATGTACTCGTGCTTCTCTGACGAACCAGCTGTTTGATGAGCGTACGCTTTGTCATAGATGCCCATTGATAAAATCCATAAAGATACGCGATCCAATGATACACGCACGCGGTAGCTGCCTCCTTCTTTTGCTCTTCTTTCCAGTGCCATTAAAGCACCGACTTCAAGCAACCAAGAAACCGCATAATCATTGACAACTACAATAGGAGGCAGCTTAGGATTTTCTGGCGATCCTTCTAACGCCATGACTCCCGTTACACTTCCCGCTGTCTGATCAAATCCATTTCTTTTTGCCCACTCTCCTTGCGTTCCGTGCAGGTTAACGGTGCATTGGATGATTCCTGGTTTTAGTTCTGCACACTCTTCAGCTGTTAGACCGTATCTCTCTAGAAATCCGTATCGACGGTTCGCAAAAAAGATATCGGCTTCTTTTAGAAGTTCAACCATTTTTTCTTTTCCTTCTTTTTCACCGATATCCAGCGTTGAAGAGCGCATACCGACATTAGACGTAGCGTAAATCGTATCATGCTCCCAATCCGTTGGCTTCCAAATATTTAAGACGTCCGCACCGTGTAAGGCAAGAGCTCTACCAAATCCTGCTCCCGCAATAACATGACCAAGCCCTAATGCTCGAATACCATCTAGCGGCGTTTTAGGATCTTTTGAAAAAGGAATCGGCTCACTTTCTCCAATCTTTTCAATTTCAATTAAAGGAAGTTGCGCTACTTCTTCATACACGGACTCATTCATAAACTCTTCAATTGTCCGCACAACAGGCATGATAACTCCTCGCTCCGCTGTAGCTTTTTCTAATTCTTCTGCATTCCATCCGCGAATTGCTTTTGCCACTGCATCAGGGTCTTCTATACAATTTAACAGCTTTAGCGTTTCATGCTTGGAGCGTGGATATGGATTCAGCGGCATCACCCATTTGTCATCTTTTGTTTGATAAAAGCGAAAGCCTAATGGGTTATATGGATCATTTGCTTTACTTGGTGCGTACCCATTAAGCTTTTCCCATTTTTTATCGTAAAAAGGTGATAATCTTCGGATAGCTTTTCGTAAATCCATATGAATATCTTGACCTTTTCCTCCGCGTATTCTCCAAATTTTTGAGACAGCTACTGATTTAGCAACTAGTGCAATAGCTGCTGCTGAGGCAAGGCGCAGCGTACTAGGAACAACCGGATCTTCTCCGTAAAACGTAATGTTTCCTCCACTGTCTTTTGCTGATAAACCTACTCCTTGAAGCACATTTTCAAGCTCTTGATAGATATCAAAATCACTATTATCCGTTAAACGATTTTCATTTGCTTTCACAATAGATTTTGTTAGCTGATCTTTCGTAATGTTGCTCACGTATAGTCCCTTCTTTCCTAATATAATTACCTCATTATGTCCCTGCTTGCTGAAGTTATGCCCTCATGGAGTTAAATCAAAACACTTTAAATATAACCTTTACGTTAACGTTAATATTACCTTAAAACGAATGTATCATATATCACTTATGCGAACAAATAATTTGTTTCACAGACAAACAAAAGCGCTTTATGTTTTTGTACATAAAACGCTTTTTTCCTATTTCATATTTTCTTTTTTGAACTACTTTTCGATTGGTTTTTTTAATGCATGTAAATTTTCTTCTGCAGAAAGCATGACTTGGTTCATAATATCTTCCGCATCTTTAATTGCTTGGTTATAAAAGTGAGGACCGATATGTTCTTTAATAAACTCTAATACATTTTCCGCTGCAAATTCACTTATTTCTTCATCTCGTTCGTTATAAAAAAACGTTTGAATTTCATTCAGCATTTTATCTTTGTCTTCTTTTGAAAAATTAATAAACATAAACAAAACTCCTCTTTACATTGATATCTGTCTACCTGACATCATAGCAAGAGGAGCTGAGAAAATGCAGTCTTTTTTTCTTGTTGTTTTTGTGTACAATGCTGATGCTAATTTTAATTAGCTAGACACCTTCATAGCCGGTTTTTCTTTTATGCGGCCTGAGCGTTTTTTCATATCTTGTAAAATTTCTAGATATCTGTTTTCCGTCAACTCATATTTTACGAGTGGGACAAGTGATAACAAACAGAGAATACCCGGAATAATCGTAAAGATTAAAGCAATCCAAATGAGTGTGCTGTGTGACTGAATTTGATTTGGCACGTACCTTACTGCTGAAAGGATATACCCCCCTACTGCTCCACCCACTGCTGAAGCGACCTTTGTTTTGAAAATATTCGTAGAAAACACCATTCCTTCTGCTCGGTTCCCCGTTTTCCATTCGCCGTATTCTACACAGTCAGCGAGCATAGATGTTTGAGCAATGTTACTAACTCCACCGCCAAAAGAAGCTAAAAAGCTTAAAATCATCACTGGCATAACGTGGAAACCCGTTGCAAACATTGTAAGAGTGGCTACAGCATTTAGCGCAATTCCCCCTATTGCTGCACGTTTCTTTCCAAATTTATTTGAAATAAAAGGAGACGCAATCGCCCCTACAATTTGTGCTGTAAAAAATAAGGTTAAATAAAGAGACGCGATGTTCTCTGCATTTAGATTGTATTTAAAATAGTAAATAGAAAAAGTAGTTCGAATTGTTAAAATCGTTTCAACTAAGAGCATCGAGAAAATCAGGTAGCGCAGCGGTTTATTTTGAATAAATAAGTTCCAAACTGCTTTTGGCGTCTGCTTTTCCTGTCTTTTTACGGTATAGTTTTCTTTTACTCCTGAAAATGTAATGATCATTGTAATCATTAAAATACAAGCATAAATAAGACTAAGCATAAACCAGTTTCCAAAATAATGAGCTAGTGGAAGAGTTAATAAACTAGCAAATAAAGACCCTACTGCTGCAATGGTTCTAGGAAAAGCCACTACTTTATTTCGTTCTTTTACATCTTGTGTAATCGTTGCTGAAAGCGACCAATAGGGAATATCCATGATAGCAAAACTTGTTCCCCACGCGATATAAGTGATATAAGCATAAATTAATTTTCCTGTATGAGAAAGATCAGGACTAATAAAACACGCGACTGTAGCAACGGCCGCAAAAAATCCGCCTATTAACAGGTAAGGCCTAAACTTACCAAATCTCGTTTCTGTATTATCAACAATCATTCCAATAATAATGTCTGCAATTCCATCCCATATCCTAGCAATAAGAAATAAAGTTCCTACAGCTGCGGCATTTAATCCTACGCTATCCGTATAAAAAATCATTAAATATGTACTTGTTAATGCATAAATAATATTGTTTCCAAAACTCCCCATTCCGTATGATAATACGGTTTTTAGAGAAACTTTTGACTGTACCCCCATGCTCATATAACTTAACTCCCTTCTCCTATAAAACGCTTTCATATCATTGGTGACTAGAATCTCATTGCTTTATGAGATTCTAGTCTTCTATTACGGCTGTATATTTTCCACAACTCGACTTTCGTAAGGCTGCAGAACAATATCTTTAAATACTTTTACTTCTGACGTATGGTTCATAAGGAAGTAATAACTTTTCTCTCCAAGCTTGCGAGGATATACTTCAATTCCATCTTCACTTTCTCTATGCTCAATATGCTGCTGTTTCACAATATCAAGCGCAATTTTTTCAAACGTTTGCTCCTCAATTCCACAGCCTACATAATAAACCGTTCCACGACCAAACTGATTTTTTGTTACAGCTGCTTGATTATAAAATGGATCATCATACTCATACAGCACTTCAGCTGTTACAGGCGTGATAATATCTCTCCACACGGACGCACTTGATTCTTCTCCTTCATACGGTCCTTTTCCTTTAATAGCTGCTTTTTGAGTAGAAGACAGTGCTTCCACTTCATGAATTTCAATTCCTGTTATTTCTTTTACATATCCCGGGAGCGTCTGTTTAAAATGAATGTTATTTTGTTTGTCTTTAATGCCGGTTCTAAAAGTAAAAATAATCACGCCTCCGTTTTCAGTAAATTCAGTAAATCTCTTACCTAGTTCTTCATCAATGATTTGCAAAGCCGGAACAACCAGTACTTTATAGCTTGAAAAATCTCTCGAAGCAGGAATAACATCAATAGGTGTATTCAACTTATAAAACGGTGTATATCCTCTAAGAAGCTCTTGCGTAAAGTCAAATCCTTCACTTTGCTGCTGAAAGCGCCATGACCATATATTTTCATAGTCATATAAAACGGCAACATCGGATTTAATATCAGACTCAAGTACATGTTCGTAATGAACGATTTCACTAAATAACGACTGAACTTCTTTGTAGCGTCTTCCATAATGATTATCGTGACCTACAACTCCATAGCAGTATTGCTCGGCTCCTCTTGTCATTCCGCGCCAACGGAAATACAGCATATTCGTACATCCATGAGCAAAAGCCTGATAAGACCACATCTTTGCCTGGTTAGGTCGCGGAAGATAACCGATGACATCATGACCTTGAGCGCCCATTAATTCCTCTACAATCCAGAAGTTTTTATGTAGCAAGCCTCTATTAAAATCATGCCCTAGTGCAATATGAGCCGGAGTAATCGGCTCTGTTTGACCGCCCCATACCGGATAATTGTCATAGGATACAAAGTCCATTACTTCTAGATTTTCTTCATGATCAAACCATTTATCAAAGAAGCCTCCTGATACATTCGTTGTCAACAGCTGGTGATCACCTTTATATTTCTTCACAATCGCCGTTTGTTCGTGAGCGTATCTGTTTAATGAAAAAGAGCGAAAGCGCGCCCAGTCAAGCTTTAGCGAAGGGCTGTGTGTCGTAATTGTTTTTACAGGCATAGGCACTTCAGTAAACTCGTTATATGTTTGTCCCCAGAAAATAGTGCCATACTTTTCATTTAGCTCATTAATATCTTGATATTTTCTTTCCAAAAACTGCTGAAACTCTTTATGACATTGTTCGCAGTAACACATGTCACTGCCTTCATGGCCAAATTCATTGTCAACTTGCCATGCTACGATTGCTTCTTCTGAGCAGTAGTACTTTACGAGTTGTTCTGTAATCTGGGCGCTATACTTCCGGTAAAGAGGCGAATTAAAACAATATTGACGTCTTCCTCCAAAGGCTCTGACCGCCCCGTTTTCATCTTTTGATAAAATAGAAGGATGCTGGTTCGCAAGCCAAGCCGGAAAAGTGGCAGTAGGCGTACCAAACATAACATCAATATTCTGTTTTTTAAGCTTATTGATAACGCTATTAAAAAAGGAAAAGTCATAGTGCCCTTCTTTAGGCTCCATAAGGTGCCAAGCGAACTCTCCTATTCTCACCATGTTTGATCCTAGCTCTTTAATGCCTTGGATATCTTCTTCTATCATATTCTCTGGCCAATGTTCAGGGTAATAATCGACGCCGATGTACATTCTTCTCTACTCCTATCTATTTCTTTATTTCATTAAAAAATGAACGATTTGCTGCTAACTGTTAAGGTCTACTCGGAAACGGTAATCAAAAGCAAAAAAATCACATTTATTTTCTTCATAAATAAATCTCTATTCAACTTTCAAGATACATACTTCCTATTTTTTTAAAACGCTTACAAGTTTATTTTATGAACTTCATTCAAAATATTCAATGGTAAAAATTTAGAGAAAAACATCCTTTTTTTGCTCTTTATTAAAACAAATAATAAAACGCTTACAGAGACAAATGTTTTTATGATTCTTTTATATATCTCCTCTCATACTTTCCATATCCACATTTAGGTAATAAATTGCTAAGAAAACCATCGTCAAAAGTCATTTCTTTTACACATGCTATCTATCAATTAGCAGAAGTCATTTGGCTTATCTATAAAATAGCAAAAATTAAAGAGCAGGTTTTTACCATTATTAATATATTAAACCTACGTTCACCCTCACAACAAAAAATACCGCACAATTAATCAATAATCTCGATTAATTGTGCGGCTACTTCTTGTGCTAAAATACTTTTGTCCCGCTTTTTACTTACAGCTGATTATAAACACACTTTTACCGGTTTGTGTTCATGCAGCTTCCATTTATACAAAGCTCTTCAAACTTACATAGAGCTTATACAAGGGTAATAAGGCGAACGGCTGTCTTTAATGCTATAATTAACTTCGTATGCAAAATATCACTACTAGCATTTAAACCATACATAGCCGCTTCACCTTATTTTCGTATCATTTAAAATAAAGGAATTTTAAAGAGAAAAGTGAATAGTATAAACATGCACTTTATTTACTATCTCTTTTTAATTTTCATATATTCATTGCTTTTAAAGGAGAGGATATCATGCCAGGAGCTACAAGCATGGTCGTAATTGGAATTACTGCCTTAATTGTATTTGGACCAAGTAAATTGCCGGACATAGGACGAGCATTTGGACATTCCCTGCGAGAATTTAAAAATGCAGCAGAAGGAATTATACAGGATGACGACAAAAAAACTCCAGAGGATACTACTGAAGATAAAGAGGAAAAATCCTAATTTTTATGTAAATGAAAGTTATACAGACTAAAAAGCCCACTTTTAACGTGCAGTGGGTTTCTTTTTTGATGTATGATAGTAAAAAATAGTAAAGAAAGAGGGTAACTTTTTGTTTAAATCGAAACTGCATTTTTGGACATTAGAACTATTAATGATTGCTTTACTGATTTACATTTGTAAACATATTTCGTTTGTTTTTCTACCAATCGGTGTGTTTATCTCCACTTTGTTTTTCCCTATTCTTGTAGCTGGTTTTCTTTTCTTTTTATTCGAACCAATTGTGTCATTTCTCACAAGAAAAAAAGTGCCAAAAACACTGGCCATCTTATTATTATACGTTGTTTTTATCGGCGTAATTGCTTCTATTGTGGGCGGTGTGGGACCTACTTTATCTAAACAATTAACTGATTTGGCTAAGAATATTCCGTCTTATATTGTAGAAACGAGAGAGTACATAAACGATTTATCTAACTCAAGATGGTTTAACTGGCTCGTTGAACAAAAATATGTGTCGCTCGATCATATTGAAGAGTCACTTTTAAACTACGCGTCTACTTTACCTACGAATCTCACAAACAGTATTTCATCTGTTTTAAGCGTCGTAACAAATATTACACTTACGGTTGTAACCGTTCCTTTCATTCTTTTTTATATGCTTAAAGACAGTCATAAACTTCGTAAAAATACGCTGCGTATGGTTCCTGCTTCTTACCGAAAAGAAACGTTACGTACAATGAAAGAAACAACAAATACGCTAGCTACTTATATTCAAGGCCAAATGCTCGTTTGTTTATTTGTCGGTATTAGTACATTTATTGGTTACCTCATCATCGGGTTGCCTTATGCATTAATACTCGCACTAATAGGAGCCCTTACTAATATTATCCCGTACGTCGGCCCTTTTATTGGCGTAGCACCCGCTTTAATCGTAGGTTTATTATACTCTCCTACAAAAGCAATATTAGTAATTATCGTCGTCGTAATCGTCCAACAGCTAGATGGGAACATTATTTCTCCGCTGGTAATTGGAAAAAAATTAAACACTCATCCTTTAACGATTATTATTTTATTGCTTGTTGCGGGTAATATTGCAGGAATACTCGGAATGATCTTAGCGATTCCGGCTTATGCTGTAACAAAAACAATTGTGATAAATATTGTAAGAATGATTCAATTCAGAAACAAATCTATCAAGTTGTAAAATGCAAAGGCAATACAATAAAAGGACCTTCTCTTGAAGGTCCTTTTATTGTTCCATAGGTTCAGCATTGACACACCATCAGGTGATTTCCATCCGGATCTTTAAATGTAAACCAATGATTGTGTTGAATTCCTGTCGTTAGCTCTACTTTTTTTCTGCTTCATATATTCATAAGCTTCTTTGATATCGTTTGTATTCAAATGAAAAGCTGGCGTTTTAAAAAGCGTATTTTTTGAATACGTTTTGCTATCTACTACAATTCCTGTTCCATTCATAGGTATCACATATAA
Organism: Bacillus sp. ILBB4; assembly: GCF_035064545.1. Lineage (NCBI taxonomy): Bacteria > Bacillati > Bacillota > Bacilli > Caryophanales > Bacillaceae > Bacillus > Bacillus sp. ILBB4. The sequence goes on from NZ_JAIQVD010000004.1 coordinate 684,770, forward strand.
ATGATCATATAAAATGTCCCCATATGCTATCAAACCTAGTATGTCACAATACCAATCTCGTGCGGTTTTTATGTCCTTTACAGGAATAAAAACCGTGCCTACTTCATTTAATATAGGGTTCATTTATGACCTCCCGTATGGATTTAGTAGTTTTACAAAGTATTCTCTTTTAATCGCTGATAACCTTTTATTTTGAGATACTTTCTATCAGTCCATTAAACTCGGTAGCAGAATTAGTAGTCTTGCGGACACTGTTATTCTCCATACATAAGCTACACGGCAAATGTATATACTTCATGACCAAATGTAGATTACTAAAAAAGAAAATGAGAAAATCTCCCCCTTCCTCTGCTTTGCACGTGTATAATGAAAAATAGACTATAGATAGTAGCCTTCTTTTGTTTGTAGCATCGAACTTTCGTGCATTACAATAGATTTAAAGCCACTATCCAGCTAAGAATTAAAATGACTAACTTAAGGTTAAGGAGGTTAGATGTGTATGGATTATTCATCTTTACTCATACGCGAAGTCATTGATAGAGTATCTAAATTACGCCTCTTATCTGTTTATAATGAAAGTATAAAAGGAGATTTAGAAAGCACCATCCTCCCTCTTTATCAGCAGCACTTTGAAAATAAAGATGTAAACGAAACGTTGAGAATTTTAAAAAAAGACTTTCTCAATCGTACGAAACGCAGATGGTTAGATGCTGCTATACGCGACTATGAGCAAAAAAATCCTAAGAAGAATAAAGAGCTGATTGGAGAATACAAAGCGCTAACAGCTTATTATAAAACGAATGGAAAAGAACTCTTTTGCAAACAGTTTGAAAACGTATCATCTCCGGAAGAAGTCATTGATAAACGAATTAGTATTCTGCGTGAATGGAGTCAAGAAGATAGCTTCTTCTTAACGGATTATCCTTATATTCATCAAAAAACCAAGACCCAGCGAGAAAAAGCAATCCATACGGATATATCTATTATTATTGGGCTTACTATACTGGATCCAAGCTTCCAAAACGGAAATCATAGTATTATTGAGAGCCCTTTTTCAACTGTAGAGAATCCTTTTTTCTCTAACTCAAGAGCAAAACTTCTCGTCGAGCAACCCCTATTAGAGAAAGAAGGAAAAGAATATTTCTTAAGTACTTATAACTCTGAAGACGGGACAGATTACGAATTGTTAATAGAAAAAGAATACGCTGAAGAAAATGGAAATAAAATTAGTGATTTAGATCGGTTTGATTATAAAGTGTTTTTAGAAATCATGAGCCAGCGGGACGAGTTGTTCGCTACACAAAAAATCATTAACGTAAAAATTGGTGACCTTGTGAAAGCACTTTATAAAACAGATAGTAAGCGCAACTATCAGATGATAGAAGAAAGAATTACAAAAATGAAGCACTACAGCATGACAAAAGTACAGCATAATAAGAAAATTGCCTATGGTATTTTTGACTTTGTAGATATTACTACGATGCCGAACGGAACGCGAATTGCTGAAATTCACGTCAATGAAGTGATATATAGAGACTATATTCAACGCCAAACGGTGCGTATTTATAAAAATAAAGTAGAAAAATTAAGTTTAGACGCCGCTTATCATTTGCTATTCGTTATGCAAAAAGAGCGCCTCATTTGCTATGAAACAAAATCTTCATACAATGTCACAAGAGATTATTTATATTTTTCGACAAGAGTCCGCTTTCGAAAAAGACGAAAAAAAGAAAACCTTGTCGAAATTGAAACAGCCTTAGATGAGCTAGTCGAACAAAAACTAGCTGTCCAATCCTATAAAAGAGTGGGCCAAGTGTTTCAGATTACCTTTATTCCTGTGGGAGAAAGTGAAGTAAAAGACTTATTAGCTGGTGATTACGAATATGCTCCCCTTTCTATTTATCAAAACGTAACAAGTTCTATAGGCTAAAAAAGAATGCCCTTATAATCTTTATAAGGGCATTCTTTTTATCTATCTACTATTAATCACTGCATTTTTTGCTCCACATTTCCGTGCGAAAGTGTTTTTTTGCTCCAATTCTTTATGTAAACATATTATTTCCCCTGCTAATACAGCTATTAAACTTCACCTTCCTTATCATTTTGTGAACTTTTTGTGTCTAAAAAAGTATTTATAATTGTTTTTTGCTCCAGATCCCCGTGCGAATGTGCCGTTTTTCTTTCTATACTGCATTTACTATAAGTTTGGCTCCAATCTTCCGTGCAAATATGCCACTTTTACATAAATTTTCTTGTGCCAGCGACTTTCCCTCTTCGTTTCCTTCAATTTTTGCTCCACATCTCCGTGCAAAAGTGTTTTTTGCTCCAGATTTCCGTGCAAACATGCCACTTTCTTAAAAAAACACTATTTTTGCTGCAAATGTTTGTTTATCCCCTCTGAAAATGTGAACTTTTTGTGTCTCAAAAAGGGCAATTTTCTTTTTTTTGTCCCTTTTTTCCGTGCAAATGTGTCACTTCCTTGCCTGGATCTTTACTTTTATCATTTTTGCTCCTATTCTCCGTGCGAATATGTCATTTTTACATCAAAATTTTTTTTGAATTTGTCGCATTTTGTGTATTTCATCCGTCATAATACGACACTTAACTTAAGAATGCTGTTTTATCAACGTTTATGAAATATAACACTATTTTTGCTCCACATCTCCGTGCAAATATGTCACCTTTTAAATAGATGTCTCGCCCCTTGATATCACTAGTCTTTTTAAAAAATGCACCATTTCCCCGTGCAAATATGTCATTTTACAGCCTATATGACTGTGTCTATACTGTAAAAGACGACGTCTATAGTTTTGGAAAGGAGGTCACTACATGAGTATACAAAAGCTGTCACTAAAACGGCACACCCTTGTAGCAAACAAGCTGCTGATTGCCATGAGCGGCTTAAGTAGAAACACTAAACGAGACAATAGCTATTACTATGAAAAACATTCATTTGGTCTTGCGAAAAACTTTGTAGATATAAAGTGGACGGGTTCTCTGATGAAGCAAATTTTAGCTTACGTAGCCAAATGTAACAGCCAGGGGCATATTTCAATTATTTCTGAGCAAGAACTGGCTAATACAATCCAATGTTCCGTTCGGACCGTTCAAAATAATAATAAGCTTTTAGAAGACTATGACATCATTCGCTGGGATCGTTTATGGGGAGACTATATTCAAGTTTCTTTAAACAACTATTTAGAGGATTTTTTAGATTTACATATAAAAGAAGCTGCTGATGTTCAAAACATATCATATAATCCTGAAATGCTTGATGAAGATAACAATACATATACTTCAAAAGGTGGTTATACTTCTGTTTCGATGGAAGTGATTTATCAATTGCTGGCTATTAAAAATATCAACATGCTGCGTCTGGCTTTACGTGCGTTGTACGTATACGAATCTGATGTAAACGTAAAGAAAGATTCAGAAGCACTTTTATCTTATACCGAGGTAAAACACATTCTTCCAAAATACATTGGCTATAAAGCTGCTATTAAAGAAATGGCTAGTAAATTGAGTACAATTTTCCGTATCGATGTGCTAGAAAAAGATGATTGTGTCAAAACATTATTAGAAGAAAAGCAGCCAAGAAAATCAATTATTGAAAAAATCAAGGATGGTTTTATTTTAAGCTTTAATTTAACTGGTGCTCATGATAGTAAAAAACAAAAAGAAATCGAAAAAATCCGGGGAGAGCATGCATTTGCTCAGTTTAAGAATTTCTTTAAATCTTTTGGACATTATTCAATTAAAAAGGAAGATATTCATTCCATTGTACATGAGTTTGGTTTAGATATAATCGAAAAATCATTAGCGTCCGTTCAGCGTCACCTACAACAAACTTACATAGAAGAAAGTATGGATGCATTTCGCCCTCTTGTGCATGAAATGGAGTCAAACTTCTTTACGTATATCCGCAAAATTGCCAACGGGTATTATCAGGCAAAAATTAACGCTCTATAATACTCTTTTTTGTTATGCCTTTTTTTACTCATTTCTACTCTATTTTCCTTCCATTCTTTCTTTCTCTTTAACTTACTAAAACATAAATGTCCGTGAGCTATAATAAATCCTTTTAAATGATAATGATTTTCGTTTTCATGAAAAAAATCAACTAAATGAACAAAAAACACAATAAATAAACGTTATTTTCCGAACTACTGCGTAGAAAATATGGCTGTTATAAAAAAAGCCTATATTTTTTCGTGAAAATTCTTGTAGTAAACTGCAGTTTTTTTGATTGCTTTATTCCCTTTAACCTCAGTCAGCAGAAGGCTTTTACCCATATAAGTTTTAGCAATGTTTTTAATTTCTTTAATTTCTTTTTAATCTCTTATAAATGTATAGTAATGTCTCTAAAATAAAGGGCATCAAATAAATAGCAGGTATATATATGAAATGATGAAGCTAATCTATGACATATAATCATGAGTTGATTTAATTCAGCTGATAAAAAAAGCTGTTTTATACGTCAAATTTCTCACGTATAAAACAGCTCAGCCTGTTATTCACATATTTTCACGAAGCCCTATTCACTACGTTCAATTACTAGTTAGCTGGACTTCTTTCTTTTCTTCATTTTCTTCTATTCCCACTTCTTCTATATTCACAAAAGGTTGATCAGCAACGGTCACAAGCTCGCCGCCGCAAACATGGCGAACAACGGTTACTAGTTCTGGAAAAGCGGGAAATTTGCCGTATAACGTTTTTAAAGGAAGTGCGCCTTTACATATCTTACTGTTATGTGGTTCATACCCTTTGAGAGTATCAAGCAATAATTGTTCTCCGCTTTCAGTCAATTTGATGTAGGTGTTTCTTTTATCATTTTCTCTTTTAGACAAATGCAGGTATCCTTGATTTTCTAATTTTTTCGAAAAATTAAACGCTGTAGAGATATGCATAGCTCCTAAATTAGCTAACTCTGACATAGAGATTTCTCCCGTGTTACTAGCTAAACATAAAATATGATGCTCATTTACGTTTAGTCCATAAGGTTTCACCCATTGCTCCCAGTCATCTTCCGCAGCTCTCCAGATGGCTTTACTTACCTGCATTAATTTTAATCCAAACAATGATGCATCTTTTATTGTGTATTCACTTTCTTGTTTCGACATACTATCATTCCTTATTTGTAGGCTGTTGTAAGTTAGTTTATTTTTAAAACGCGTAAAAACATTTTTATTTCATCTAATTTATCAGTATACCTACAAAATCAGACGAAAAAATACACGTACAGTTTAATTTATCAGCTTTATTCCACAAAATTTCTACAATTCTGAAGAAGTGTTTACCAACTAAAAAGAGGTACTTACTTTATTTTTATTAAAAAAGTAATACGCGTCTTTTTAATTACTAATAGATGATGCGGATTCTAAGTGAGCAAATGCTTGTTCTAAGTCTGCAATTAAATCTTCCGTATCTTCAATTCCTACAGATATACGAACCAGTCCTTCGGATATTCCAAGAGCTTTACGTTCTTCAAGCGTACATTCTAAGTGACTAGTCGTTCTTGCCGGGCCGTAAATCGTTTCAACCGCTCCTAGATTACCGGCTTTATTTGCATACGTTAACCTTGGCAGTAAAATTTTAATGGCTTCCATTTCTCCTTTTAACACAAAGCTTAATATTCCGCCAAAGCCTTTCATTTGTTTTTTGGCAATATGATGATGAGGGTGTGTTTCCAATCCTGGATAATAGACGGCTTCAACAGCTTCTTTCTTTTGAAGAAATTTAGCAATTTCCAAAGCGCTTCGTTCTTGTTGACGTATACGTAATTTTAACGTTTTCATTCCTCTTAAAATAAGATACGCTGACATGGGATCCATGGTCGCGCCATTGATTTCACGGTAGTGATACACATGCTGCATTAATTCTTTAGAGCCGCATACTGCCCCTCCTAAGGCATCCGCATGTCCGCTTAAAAATTTTGTTGCGCTGTGAATGACAAGATCTACCCCTAATTGAAGAGGGTTTTGATTAATGGGTGTCGCAAACGTATTATCAATAATGACGACTGCCCCTGCAGATTTTCCTGCTTTTGCTATTCTTTCAATATCAATAATTTTCATCGTAGGATTTGTAGGTGACTCTAGATATAGTACTTTACATCCTTTATTTACTTCCGCTTCAATTTCTTCATGATTTCCCGTATTACATAAGGTTACATCAACTCCGATGTTAGGAAGGAACTCAGTGAAGATTTTATTTGTTCCTCCATATGTATCCTTTACTGACACGACGCGGTCTCCGGGTTTTAAAAACGTGTATAATGTGCTGCTAATAGCCGCCATGCCGGAGGAAAATGCGACCGCTTCTTCTGCTTCTTCAAGTATCCTTACTTTTTCTTCAAAAGCTTTTACCGTAGGATTACTCATGCGATTATACGTATAGCCTGGTTTATTTCCTAACGCAACTTCTTGCCATTCGTCTACATCATCATAATTATAAGCTACGCTGAAGACGACAGGAACTTGAGTAGCATTGTAAGCAAGCGATTCTTTTTCTCCTGCCCATACCGCTTTTGTTCCGTCTTGTACATTTCTAAACTGTTTGTCTGTCATTCACTCATCACCTCTGATTTTATTAATTAGATAATGATTAGATTATATATTGTATACAATATACTGTATATAGTACAGAATAATCTGATAATAAAATAACCATACTTACCTTATTAAATTTAAAGAGGTTGAGACATAACGAAATGAATCCAATCTAAAGACGAACAAATAGGATACATGAGCTGAACCGCTTGTGACACGTCAGTTGATTTCCGTGCAAGACTTCGCTTTCCGCGGGAGTCTTCATCTTGCCCTCCAATCAACTGCTAGAAGGACCTAAACAAATCGAACCTACGTTCACCCTAACAAAAAAATGAACCACTAATCAAAAATCTTGATCAATGGTTCATTTTTTACTTCGTCTAAAATACTTTTGTCCCACCCTCTTTTTTTATTCAGCTTTCACCAAAATTTTCACCTGTTCTTTTTCTTTTAACAATGTCTCAAAACCTTCTTCAATTACATTCTCTAGCTTGATACGTTTTGTCACCAGTTTATCAGCAGAAAAATAGCCTTTTGCCATTAAACTAATAACCGCTGGAAATACATCGCGGTAGCCAATAATACCTGTTACTGTACGCTCTTGTAAAACGATTGTTTGGGGATGAATGGACGCTTCTTTTTCAAATATGCTAACAATCATTGTCTCCCCACCACTTTTGGTAGAATTAATGGCTTGAGTTAAAACTAAGGGAACACCCGTCACTTCATAGGAAACATCCACACCTCCACCTGTGCGCTTATGTACTTCTGCTACGGGGTCGTATTCTTGCGGGTTAATCACAATCGCCCCAAGTTCTTCAGCTTTCTGTCTGCGCTGTTCCGATAGTTCGATCGCATAAATTTCAGATGCACCCGATGCTTTTAACGCTTCAATAACTAACAAACCGATTGGTCCCGTCCCAAATACGGCAGCTTTATCTCCTACCTTTAGTTTGCTTTGACGCACGGCATGAAGAGCCACAGCTGAAGGCTCTACGAGAGCTCCTTGCTCGTAAGATACCACTTCCGGTATTTTATGAATCATTTCTACCGGTATGGAGGCATACTCAGAAAAACCTCCGCCACCTCCGGCAAGACCATAAAACCCCATTTTATTACAAAGATTATACTTTCCTTGTTTACAGTTTTCACACTCTCCGCATGCATAGATAGGTTCTACCACTACTCTGTCTCCGACTTTTACATTCGTAATACCTTCTCCGATTTCTACAACTTGTCCAGAAAATTCATGCCCCAGCACAACCGGCGCTTTATCTTTACTTAATGGATGGGGTTCTTCTGTAGGAATAAAAATGGGTCCTGCCGTGTACTCATGCAAATCACTTCCGCAAATTCCACACCATTCTACTTTAATTTTCACTTTCCCTTGAGAGACGGTAGGTTCTGCAATATGTTCTAACCTTACATCTTTAACGCCATGCCATCTTAATGCTTTCATTCTACTCAGCTCCTATCCTTATTTAAAAATTTAAAACAGCTAAAAACTCTTTGCTTACAAATTGAATCTTTTTAATCTGTTATAAAATGTACTTCTTGGTATATCTAACAGCTTAGCGGCAAGTGACACATTTCCCTGCGTTTTACGTAAAGCATCCATCATTAAGTCTTTTTGAACTTTTTCACGAAATGTGAGTGCGGGTAAGGATGTAAAATCATTTTCTTCTATTTCTTGTGAAGTATCAAAGTGGGAGATGCTCTTCTGACCGCCAAGATTTAAAGAACTTAAATAATTCAATATCCTCTCTTTTTCTGTTTCTGTTTTAAGCGAGATCTTCAAGCGTTCAAGTACATTAAATAATTCTCGAATATTGCCGGGCCACTGATAATCTATTAATTTATCTACTAACTCTTTGGAGAAATTCATATTCCAAGCATTCTTTTGACAAAAGTAGCGCATCAGATGTGGAATATCTTCTTTCCTTTCTCGCAAAGGCGGAACATGCACGGGATACACGTGAAGCCGGTAATATAAATCTTCTCGAAACTTCCCTTCACTGACAAGTTGACGAAGATCTCGATGAGTAGCGGTAATAATCCGGATGTCTACCGGAATTTCCTGATTGCTTCCAACAGGCGTTACCTTGCGCTCTTGCAATACTCTTAACAAAGAAACTTGCATAGAATGAGGAAGTTCACCTATTTCATCAAGAAAAATCGTACCGTGATTAGCCTGCTCAAACTTTCCTTGATATCCTTGACGCCGTGCTCCTGTAAACGCTCCTTCCACATAGCCAAATAATTCACTTTCCATAAGTTCCTTCGGAATAGCACCACAATTAAGAGCAATAAAAGGCCCGTTTTTACGCGAGCTGTTTTCATGAATTGTTTGAGCTATTACTTCTTTTCCAGTACCTGTTTCCCCTAAAATATAGACCGTTGTATCCGTAGGAGCCGCATGCTTTATTTCTTCTAGTGTTTGCTGAAAGGAACGGCTTATGCCTGCTTCTCCTTTAAAAGAAAATGATTGAGCAGGGATCTGTGTAGTAGTTTGGTTATGGTGCGCTTCTTCTGATAGATAAATAATCTTTCCAATAGAATGACCGTATCTTTTTGAAATGACAGGCACTTCCATCACTATACGAAATCCCTGTTGTACAATCGTATTTAACTGCAGGCCTGACCATTTTGGTATACATTCCCGAACGGTTTTGCTTGCTCCTACAATCACTTCTTTGTAATTGCAAAGCAGCAAGAGCTGTTTGCTATCAACAAAATTCATAGAAGCGTGAACCAACTCAATTTCGTCTTTGTGCATTCGAATGCTTAACTCCCGCTCAATTGTATAAGCAATGGATGTAACCATTCCAAGTGTATAAGGGTGAGCTCTGTTTACAGGACAAGAAATATTAATAATCCCAATTAAATTTCCGTCGTCATTTCGAACAGGAGCTGCCGAACAGCTCCATTGATGCGAAGCAATTGAATAATGTTCTGTACCCGTTATCATAATGGGCTCTTCCGTTTGCAGAGCCGTACCGATTGCATTTGTGCCTACTTCTTTTTCTGTCCAACAGGCACCTTCCACAAAATTAATTTTCCTTGCTTCATTCAGTGTAAGTCTATTTCCTGTAATAGATAAAATATAGCCTTCTGGGTCAATTAATAAAGCAACCATTCCTAAGTCCGCCGCTGATTGTCTGATTCTTTCTAAGTGCGGCAAAGCCGTCTCAAGAAATAAAGAGTTCATTTGTTTTCGAGAATGAAAAGCTTCGTTTTTTAATATCGATCTGCCTTTATCTAGGTAAGGATTAACATCTGCGCTTTTACAGCGGTGCCACGATTTTACAATGATGTCGTTTAACCTTGAAGATTCAAGTGCTCCTTCGTTTACAAAACGTTTCCATGTGTTTAAAGAAAGTGTGGATTCCATTTCTTACCTCTCCCCTATAAACTTAATTGAATATAGTAAATCAAGGCTTGTTATCATTATTATAAATCACAAAGAAAACGTTATCATTACCAAATGATAGATTTTTAAACTCACGTTATGTAAAAATTAATAAAGAAACTAGACGAGGATGTAGGAAAACTCCTATACCGCTTCCGTGATTCCTTCATCCTCTAGTTATCTTTTTGAATCATTCATTTTTACTTTTCATCCTCAAAGAGTTTAATAACTTGGGCACCTGCGTAATCAGGAGTGAACGGTCTGACCCGCCGACTGCAAAAGAGCTTCGTGAATGGCTTCAGATAATGTAGGGTGGGCAGCGATAAAGTCTTCCATTATATCTGTGGTCAACTCTCCGTGCATCATAATGGTTCCTTGTCCAATTAATTCTGTAGCATGTGAACCTACAATGGAAAGCCCAATAATTTCATTAAACTGCGGTTCTACGATTACTTTCACTTTTCCAACGGACTCATTATCAATCATCGCTTTGCCGTTTGCCGTAAACGAGAATTCTCCGACGCGAATATCGCCGTATTCGCTGCGAGCCTGCTTTTCTGTCATACCGACACTTGCAATTTCAGGGTGAGTATAAATGCAGCGGGGTACAGCTCGGTAATTTACGCTCTTATCTTTTCCGCATGCGTGTAAAGCAGCAACTGTGCCTTCATGAAAGGCTACATGAGCAAGCTGAATTCCGCCAACTACATCTCCACAAGCATAGATGTTAGGTATATTCGTTTGCATATGCTCATTAACATCAATTCCTTGTTTTGAAAAATGTACGCCAACCTGTTCTAAACCCAAACCTAGCACTCTAGGTTTTCTTCCAATTGAAATTAATGCATACTCAGCTTGCAGTTCATGCAGCTCCTCTTTATGTTTAAATAGAGCTGTTTTATCTTCTGGCTGCATTTCTGTTAACGAAGAGGATGTATAAATTGCTACGCCTTTTTTCTCTAATTCTTCCTGTAACGTAAATGCGATGTCGGCATCTTCACCAGGAAGCAGCTGATCTGCCGCTTCCACAATCGTTACTTTTGCGCCCATTTGACTGTAAATGCTTGCAAACTCACACCCAATTACACCCCCTCCTACTATTAAAAGAGATGAAGGGATAGCAGGCAGCGACATTGCTTGTTTACTGTGAATGATCCACTTTCCATCAAAAGGAGCAAATGGCAGGCTAGCAGGTTCTGAACCCGCAGCAATAATAAACTGTTCAGCCTCTATCTCTTCTACGTGATTTTCGTTTCGCACAGATAGACGATGATTTGTCAAAAAAGAAGCTTCTCCTTTTATGACTTTAATACTGTTCTTTTTCATCAAATAGCCAATTCCCCTGACCAAGTTTTTAACAATAGCTGTTTTATGATGCTGAACGCCATCCCAGTTAATTTTCACTTGTTCTAAAGGAATAGTGATACCGAATTGCTCAGCTTTCTTAATTTTCTCATAGGCTTCCGCGCTTGCTAATAGCGACTTTGTTGGCATACAGCCCTCATTTAAACAGGTTCCACCTAAATCTTTTTGTTCGATTAACGTAACTTGTTTTCCTTGCCGGGCGGCAGTGATTGCCGCCACATATCCTGCTGGACCGCCGCCAATCACAACTAAAGGTTTCACGGAATGCACCCCTTTCTATAAGAGTAGTAAAATAGGCTGTTCTAAGTATTGTTTAATAGTTCCAAGGAAATTAGCTGCAGGTGCTCCGTCCAGTACGCGATGATCAAACGTCAGGCTTAAAGGCAGCAAGTTTCTTTTTTGTAATTCGTCTCCTTTATACATCGGTACATCTTCAGTAGCTCCAACACCAAGAATTCCTGTTTCAGGCGGGTTTAATACAGGTGTAAAATACTCTACTCCGTAAGCACCGAGATTAGTAATAGTGAATGTAGAACCTTGCATTCTATCAGTGCTCAGCTGACCTTGCCGAGCATCTGCTGCTCGTGTTTTGATCTCTGTAGCTAATTCAACTAACGACATCTTTTCAGCATGCTGCATAACTGGAACAACTAACCCATTTTCTAAAGCTACGGCCATTCCAAGATGAACATGGTTATAGAGTTGAATTTCGTTATCAATATAGGCACTGTTCATTTGTTTGTGTTCTTGAAGTGAAAGAACAACAGCGCGAGCAATAAAATCAGTTAGAGATATCTTCACCTTATGGCGTTGCTGGGTCACATCTTTAATTTCTCGTTGAAGAGACAGCAAATCCGTCACGTCAGCTTTCATATTAATCGTTAATTGGGCACTGTTTAATAAACTGTTATGCATTCGACTTGCAATGACTTTCCTCATGCCCGCTACTGGAAGCGTTTCTTTGTTTATAGCGGGGTTATCTCTTTCTATCGTTTGGTGACTCGATTCTGAAGCTCTTTCCGCCAGCACTTTCTCTACATCTGCTTTGGTGATTCTTCCTTTTGGTCCTGTGCCTTGAATCGTTTCAATATTAATGTTTTCAGATTCTGCTATTTTCCGTGCAATTGGTGAAATGCGCACAGTTTCTTTATTCTTTTTTGATGAAGCTGTGTTTGCTGGTGGCTCTTCTAAAGAGATAGCAGCCGCTACCTCGTTTTTAGGCGCTTGCAGCTCATTTACTGAACGGTTCTGCTCAGTGAGCTGCTCGTTTGGCTTTCCAACATAACAGATAATCGTTCCAGGAGGCACTCCTACATCTTCTTGTACAAGAATATCAAGAATCACACCGTCCTGCGGCGCTTCAATATCCATTTCGATTTTTTCAGAATTAATGCTTGCAATCATATCTCCTTTTGAAACGGAGTCTCCAACTTTTTTGTTCCACGTCGAAACGGTTCCTTCTTTCATTGCCATACCTAGTTTTGGCATTACAACCTCTGCAGCCATTTGCTTCCTCCTCCTTTTCTTAAATTACACGCTTAGAAGCGATTTATCTCCTAGTAACTCCGATACAACTTCAATTACTTTTTGTGGTGTCGGCAGATAAATATCTTCTAATGGAGGCGAAAACGGCACAGGTGTATGTGGTGCTGTAATTCGTTTAATAGGTGCATCAAGCATGTCAAATCCTTTATCAGCAACTAGCGCAGCAATATCTGTTGCTATGCTGCATCTTGGATTGGCTTCGTCAATGACAATTAATCGATTCGTTTTTTCTACAGACGAAAGAATGGTCTCTTCATCAAAAGGTGATAGACTTCGCGGATCGACTACTTCTACGTCAATTCCCTTGTGAGATAATTGATCTGCTGCCGCAAGTGCAGTATTTACTTGTTTTCCAATTGCTATAATGGTTAAATCTGTTCCTTCGCGTTTCACGTCAGCTTTCCCTAACGGAATCGTATAGTAGCCTTCAGGAACCTCTCCTTTCATGTTGTACAATGTTTTGTCTTCAAAAAAGATAACCGGATCATTGTCTTCGATTGCTGCTAACAATAACCCTTTTGCATCGTAAGGGTTAGAAGGCACTACTACTTTAATGCCAGGAATGCTAGTAAATAAGGCGTACAAGCTCTGAGAATGCTGAGCTGCAGCCCTAAATCCAGCTCCATGGGTTGTCCGAATCGTGACGGGCACTTCAGCTTTTCCTCCAAACATGTATCTAAATTTTGCGCCTTGATTCAGCACTTGATCTAAACAGCAGCCAATAAAGTCATTAAACATTAATTCTGCAACCGGCCTTAACCCTGTAGCTGCAGCTCCCATTGCAGCTCCTATATAAGCTGCTTCTGAAATAGGTGTATCAAGAATTCGTTCACGTCCAAATTCTTGTACAAGTCCCTTCGTAACTCCAAGGACCCCGCCCCACGCCTCATCATCTTGCAAGTGGTCAATTTCCGCTCCGCCAGCTACGTCTTCTCCCAAAAGAACCACATTCTCATCTTTTCGCATCGCTAGTTTCATAGCTTCGTTAATAGCTTCAGACATGCTTAATTTTCTAGTCATTTTCTTTTCCCCCTTTAATTAATAAGATACATAAACATCCGTTAATAGTTCCGAAGCATCAGGATAATCGCTTGTTTCTGCTAGCTCAACTGCGCGTTTTACTGCTTTTTCTACTTCACCATCAATATTTCTAAGCTCTTGTTCTGTTACTACTTGTTCTGAAAGCAAGTAATTTTCAAAAAGAGCGATAGCATCTTTTTCCTGAAGATGTTCTTTCTTTTCATTTCCTGATTTATACGTTTGTGCGTCACCTTCAAAATGTCCGTAATTTCGATACGTTACACATTCAATTAACGTTGGACCTTCCCCTCTGCGGGCTCGTTGAATAGCTTCTGCAGCTGCTTCATAAACTGCCATCACATCTTTCCCATCTACCCTTACCCCTGGAATGTTATAAGATGCGGCACGGTCTGCAATCGCACTGCAGCTCGAAGCATAAGAAAATGGAGTTGCCTCTCCGTAGCCATTATTTTCAGCAACAAAAACAACCGGCAGTTTCCAAATGGCTGCTAAGTTAATTCCTTCATGAAACGTCCCTTCATTGCCTGCTCCGTCTCCAAAAAAGCAAACGCTTACATCTTTTGTCTTTTTATACTTAGCAGTTAAAGCAGAACCGCATGCAAGCGGAAATCCTCCTCCTACAATTCCATTTGCTCCTAAAATTCCTTTATCTAAATCCGCGATATGCATGGATCCGCCTTTTCCTTTGCCTAACCCCGTTACCTTTCCAAAAAGCTCCGCCATCATGCCAGCTAAATCGCCGCCTTTAGCAATACAATGGCCGTGTCCGCGATGAGTGCTCGTAATACTGTCACTGTCATTAAGATGAGCGCACATTCCAACCGCTACCGCTTCTTCACCTGCATACAGATGAACAAAACCAGGCAGTACCCCTTTTGCGAAAATTTGATGTACTTCATCTTCAAACTTTCGAATTTCTACCATTTTCTGATACATCCAGCTGGCTTTTTCTTTCGTAAGCTTTTCTGTTTTGTTTTGAGCAGTTTTCATTATGGTAAGCCTCCTCATTTGATTATCAAACTTCACTTAACTACTATTGCAAGTCCCGTGCCAATAGTAAAATCGCTTCATACTAGCAATCTATTGTTGTATTTGGCCTCATAAAGTTAGACAAAATTGGACACTGTTCCAACTTTGTCTAACTTTGTCCAATCTTAGAGGAAACAATTATGTAAACTGAATTTAAGGTGCATAATAAGCGTGCGAGATGAAAATCGCATTGAATAATCAACAAGAAAGCTTTTATATAAATATGATATAATGCTGAAGGAATCGTCTTCATTTTGAAGAATACTAAAGCTCCTAAAGGAGGTTGGTTAAAGCAAAACAGGCTTTATATAAGTTTTACCGTAAAGTTGGATGTAAATTAAACGATGAAAGATGAGGTGAAAACCTGGAAAACATCCAAAGTTTTTGTCATCTACACTTCGTGATGTCTAGATGACATATCGCCAGGTTACTGTTATGCACAATGCAATTCAACACATTACAAGTTTTCATGTATACGCAGCCATTATTATATTTATCATTACATATTTTTTGATTATGACCGAAAAGATCAATCGCGCTTCGGCAGCTCTTTTAGGTGCTATATTGATGATTTTGTTAGGTATTGTTGACTTTAATAAGGCCATTATGGAACACATTCAGTGGGAAACGATTGTCCTTCTTATGGGTATGATGATTTTAGTCGGCATTACAAACAAAACAGGCGTGTTTCAATACGCAGCCATCAAGTCTGCTAAAATCGCTAAAGGTGATCCTGTTCGAATTCTAGTTATTTTATCAATCTTAACAGGCGTCGGATCAGCATTTTTAGACAACGTAACAACCGTGTTATTAATTGTTCCCGTTACATTTTCCATCACTACTATTTTGAATATTAATCCTTTTCCCTTTCTTATATCAGAAGTGCTGTTTTCAAATATTGGAGGAACGGCAACTTTAATAGGCGACCCGCCTAATATTATGATTGGGGCAGCGAACCCTCACCTTGATTTTAATGCTTTTTTATTAAATTTAACTCCTGCAGTACTGATTATCGGTGTTGTTACGCTGGGGATTCTTGTTCTTATCTATCGTAAAAAGTTAAAAGTAGAAGATAGTAAAAAGCAAGAGCTAATGAGTTTAAATGAAAAAGATTATATTCAAGATTCCGTTTTAATGAAAAAATCGTTAACTGTATTAGTCTTAACGATTCTAGGTTTTACCCTACATTCCGTTTTACATATTGATGCCGCTATGGTAGCTATTACAGGTGCAGCTGTATTATTGGTAATTGGATTAAGAACTCATGATGAAGTAGAAAGTGCGTTTGATTCTGTTGAATGGACAACCATTATTTTCTTTGCTGGTTTGTTTATTCTTGTCGGGGGATTAATCGATGTAGGCATCATTAAAAAGCTGGCTGCAGGCGCGTTAAACGTTACAGACGGCAATATCGCACTGTCAGCTTATCTCATTTTGTGGATTAGCGGAATTGCGTCAGCTGTTATTGACAACATTCCTTTTGTTGCTACAATGATTCCGCTTATTCAAGATATGGCTCATGGAATGGGAATGAGCCCTGATTCTGCTCAAATCAGTGTACTATGGTGGTCATTAGCTCTAGGGGCATGTTTGGGAGGAAACGGTACGTTAATTGGAGCATCTGCCAACGTCATTGTAGCTGGCATGGCTGTAAAAAAAGGACATAAATTTTCATTTATGGATTTCTTAAAAATTGGAGCTCCAATCACACTCGTATCTCTTTTGATTTCAACGTTATATATTTTCCTTCGCTATCTTTTATTTCTGTAAGGGAAGAAAAATTAAAATCTACGCGAACAGTAAAAAAGACTTCTCAGCTGAGAAGTCTTTTTTACTGTAAATACATGCCTCAAGCAGCCCAGACGAAGTTGATAATAAAAGCGGCGCTAATGATGTACATAATCCAGTGAATTTCCTTTGCCCTGCCGGCTAACAATTTAACGAATGTATAAGATAAAAACCCTAGCGCTAAGCCTTCGCCGATACTAAACGTTAACGGCATCAAAATGATGGTACAAAAAGCAGGCACAGCATCTGTTATCTCGTCTAAAGGAATGTTTTTGATTTCTGTTAACATGAGAGCTCCAACCATAATTAAAATAGGCGCTGTAGCAAAAGCAGGAATAATGCTAATTAATGGCGTAAATAAAATGCTCACTAAAAACAACATGGCAACGACCAGTGCTTTAAGGCCCGTTTTGCCTCCTTCTGCAATTCCCGCAGCATTTTCTACATACGCGTTCATTGCGGTAGATCCCATAGCAGCACTGGCTACAGTCGCAAGAGAATCTGCCATAAGCGCTTTATCTAACCCTTTGATTTTTCCTTTTTCATCCATTAATCCAGCTTTTTTAGATAATCCAATCATCGATCCTAAATTATCAAATAGCTCCACAAGTGTGAATGAAAAAATAATAGAGAAAAGACCGTAATGAAGAGCAGATTTAATATCCATTTTCAAAAAAGTTTCCGATATGCTCGGCATTGAAAACGACGCCACGCTGCTGATGCTTTTTGGTGCTTCTACTATGCCCAGCATCATCCCGGCAATTGATACTAGCAAAATGCTAATCAGGGCAGCTCCTTTAATTTTTCGAGCAGTTAATACAGTTACCGCGATAAAACCTAATAAAGCGAGTAATGGGCCCGGTTTTGTAAGCTGACCAAGGGCTACTAAATTTTCTTTGTTGCTTACAATAATTCCTGCTTGCTTAAAACCGATAAAAGCAATAAATAGACCGATTCCAACAGAAATAGCACTTTTTAAAATAGCGGGTATCCCTTCAATAATCTTCTTGCGTAAGCCTGTTATGGTTAAAATAAAAAATACAACCCCTGAAATAAATACGGCTCCTAAACCTGTTTGCCACGTTAACCCTTCACCCAATACCACTGTATACGTAAAAAAAGCGTTTAGCCCCATTCCTGGTGCTACTGCAATAGGCATGTTCGCCCATAATGCAAACAAAAGAGTTGCAAAGACAGTGGCAAAAATCGTCGCCGCAATTGCCGCTTCTTTTGGAATGCCTGCATCTGCTAAAATCGTCGGATTAACAAAGATAATATAGCTCATCGTCAAAAAAGTAGTAATTCCAGCAAGAATTTCTGTTTTTACATCTGTTTTGCGTTCGGTTAAATGAAACAGCTTATCCAACCATGAAGGGTTAGGTGCTGATTTTTTTATTAGTTCCATATGCTGAGTTTCAACTTTTTTATTTATCGCCACTTGCTTTTCACTCCTTTAATTTTCGATTCATCTTCTTTTAACTCGCTTTTACAACTCCTCTATAAAACAGTGTGTTTTTAACCATTTCCCCTCTCTTTTTTATGAAAATATCTATAAAAAGAGCCGTGAAAATAGAAGGGAATCCTTCTATCTTCACGGCTCTTTGCTTCTGTAAACAGAAGATAAGCATCCGTCTTTTACGTGTTTTGCACAACAAACGATTTCATCGAACGTTTTGCAATTTATATAGAGAAGTTATTTAAAGCAAATAACCGTACAAGAATTCTCTGTAACAGGATCATAGTCTCTAAATAAAGAAGTGACCTGGATATCAAATAAAAGCTCCACTTTTTGCTTTAGCATTTTTTTATATTTAGTCGACAAAGCGGCATCAAGAGACATCACTAATTCTCTATATTCTTCACTAAGTGCTTCTAGTGCCGGCATTCTTTTTGATTGAGCTAGTATAAGAATTTTATTATCAATAATATCTATTTTTTGAGTATTCACGCCTACATTAAAAATTTCTTGGCTAATTTGAGTATACAAAGTAGCTATCTTCTTTTTAGAGATCGGCTCCATATGCTTCACCTTTTTCATTTTTAAAAATATGTTTTTGCTATATTGTTTTCGCTTGATTATTGTCCTTTAACCAGCTGCCGACAAATTCAGGCTCATCATAGTCAAAGAAATTGGTTAAATTCTCATGGCGATTATCAATAAAAAGCTGATTGGCGACTTCTGAGACGAGCTTTGGTATCGCATATTTTAGCCCTGAAAGAGCGGATGCAGAAATTCCACAGCTAATTAAAGCGGAATAATTAAAAGCAAAAAGGCCATATACCATTTTTTGACCTTCCCTATTACGACTTAAAAAAGCAAAGCCGTTACTAAGGTAAGGATGGGCATCCAATACTGGGTTGGCAATTTCATGCGGTGCTTTGTAATGATCGTTCCAGCGGGCGATGTGTTTTTCAACAAGTTGCAATTCTGGACGCAGAGCCGGATCTGTTAGAAGTCCGGTGCTAATAATTAAATAGTCAAACGTAAACGTTCCCTGAGGAGTGGTTACAACTGCTTTGTCGTGTTTTTCCTCGACGTCGAGCCATGGGGCATGTACGTGCAAATGAAAACCTGGCCATGAGGAAGCGCGTCCAAATGTATCATTCGTAGGCGGCTGATTGTATTCGAAAAAATGAGCCATCACTTCATATTTTTCAGCATCTGATAGAGCATGGAAACGTTCAATCATTCCTGAAGCTTCCATTTGTCTGATTGGATTAATACGGGGAAGTTCTTTTCGTCGAACAAATACATGAGCTTCAGCAACCCCTTCAGAAAGCGCATAGTTGGCGTTATCAAACGCGGAAGCTCCTCCTCCTAAAACAGCTACTTTTTTGTTCTTCAACGTAGTAAAATCAATGGTTTGTGAAGTGTGAGAATAAAGATGAGGCGGCAATTTTTCAGAAATCATAGGTGGAACATGCCATTCTCCTCCTCCTTGAATTCCTGTAGCTAGTATAACTTTACGTGCCATCAGTGTAGGACACACGGCTCCATTCCCTTCAATATGCAAGCGATGGATACCTGTTTCTGCAGGCTCAATTAACGTTAATTTTATTTCATTTGCCACAGGAAGGTTAAGAATGTTCCGGTACCAGCGCAAATAATTCATCCAGTCTCCTCTTGGGATTTTGTCAAGAGCTTCCCAGCCTTCTGAGCCGAATTGTGCTTCCCACCACGCTTGAAACGTAAGTGAAGGCATACCTAAATCGATAGACGTTAAGTTTTTGGGCGTTCTTAGCGTAATCATTCGCGCGTACGTTTCCCACGGACCTTCTAAACCCGAACGGTTTTCATCAATAACAAGAATATTCGACACGCGTTCTCGCAGCAAGCCAAAGGCCGTTCCTAAACCGCTTTGACCTCCTCCAATAATGATTACATCGTATACGTGTCCGCTCTTAGGGATAATTGGCTGTACCTCTGTTGGTTTCCTGAAGGAAAGGTAAGAAAGATCGGTTTCTACTCTTTTATTTAAAGCTTCTAAGCTCATTGTTATCTCTCCTTTCAATAAAGTTTCTCCGTGATAAAAGTTTATTTTATACCTAACACAAAATGATAGGTTTTATAACATCGTTTAATTTATATTTATATTATCACTTTTGGAATATGATTGTATCTCCATTCTCTCTAAAGTTTTTTTTGCAAATTGTATAAAATCACTAATATAATTTTTTATATCTTATGTATGGAAGCATATTTACATCGTTTAAAAGGAAAAAACCATTACAAAGTTTAAGGAAGAAAGCTTTTCCGACATAAATTTTAAGGTAAACATGTGCGAGTTTGTGACAGTTATTTGTTAATTACGCTCTACTACTTGACTATCGTATTCATCAAATCTATAGTCATAATTAGTAACTCAGCAAAGGGAGTCAACGTATGAGAAATTTATTTAAAATAACAGCTATATTTACAACGATTGTTATGTTTATTTTAATGATTGCCGGCAGTCTGGTCACAACCACAGGATCTGGATTAGGATGTGGAAACGAGTGGCCGCTGTGCAACGGGCAGTTAATACCCGAATACGCGGTAGCAACAATGATTGAATATACGCATCGTTTGATTACCGCATTTGCAGGTCTTCTTGTTTTAGCATTTTCTATTTGGGCTTGGATTCGTTACCGCAGAAACCGTGAAGTGAAAATTTTAGCGATTATGAGTATTGCATTTATCGTTATCGAGTCATTACTCGGGGCTTCTGCAGTTATCTGGCCTCAGTCAGCTGAGGCGCTAGCACTGCATTTCGGTCTTTCGCTTATTGCGTTTACCGGTGTATTTTTACTTTCCATCTTTGTTATTCAAAAGGACCGTTCGGACCATTTTATTAAAGGAGCGGTTACAGGCAAATTTAGATGGCTCTCATGGTTTACGCTTATATTTACCTATTGCGATATTTATTTAGGTGCATATGTACGTCACAAAGGTGCAAGCTTGGCATGTACAAGCTTTCCTGCTTGTTATGGTAATACGCTTATTCCAAAGCTATCAGGAACAACAGGCATTCACTTTGCCCACCGATTTGCTGCTCTTGTGCTGTTTGTTCTTATCATTTGGATTATGGTATCTGCCATCAAACAGTATAAAGAAACCCGCCGTGATATTTACTATGCGTCCATCATTGCAGTTGCTTTAACCGTTGCTCAAATATTTAGCGGTATATTTGTTGTCATGTCTCGTTTAAATGTCTTTGCTACACTGTCTCACTCGGCGTTTATTACAGCGTTATTCGCTACGCTTAGCTACATTTGTGTACAGACTTTAAAAGGAAAAAGACATTAAAACAGAAATAACTCCAAAAAACACGTGCAGTTCATAACTGCACGTGTTTTTTGGAGTTAAGCTAGTTCTATTCCGCCTGTAATCCCGTAAACTTGAGCTGTTACGTAGCTTGCATCCGTTGAAGCTAAAAATACGTATACATTTGCTAACTCTACCGGCTGACCAGCGCGCTGCAAAGGCGTATCTTGTCCAAAACCTGGAATAGCGTCGCTTGGCTGCCCTCCAGAAATTTGCAGCGGCGTCCAGATAGGTCCTGGAGCAACTGAGTTGACGCGAATACCTTTTGGAGCTAGTTGCTTGGCTAGTCCGCGAGTGAATCCGTTAATGGCAAACTTTGTAGCTGCATAGTCTAATAAATTAGGACTTGGGCTATAGCCTTGTACAGAGCTTGTTGTAATAATAGAAGCACCTGCCGGTAAATAAGGCAGCGCTGCTTTTACGGTCCAATATAAAGAGAATACATTTACTTCAAAGGTTTTGCGCAGTTGGTCCGTTTCTAAATCAGCAATATCTTCTACTGCCTGCTGTTTGCCAGCTACGAGCGCTAGAACATCTAAACCATCTAATTCTTTATAAGCTTTTTCTACTAGCTCCTTGCAAAAAGATTCTTCGCCTACATCACCAGGTATGAGAACGGCTTTTCTTCCTTCTGCTTCAATAAGCTTTTGTACTTCTTCTGCATCTGCTTGCTCTTGTGGCAAGTAATTAAGCGCAACGTCTGCACCTTCTCTTGCGTAAGCGATCGCTGCTGCCCGGCCAATACCTGAATCTCCACCCGTCACAAGAGCTTTTCTGCCTTTTAATTTACCTGCACCTATGTAACTGTTTTCCCCGCAGTCCGGGATGACGTTCATTTCTTTTTGTACACCGGGCGGTTCTTGATACTGTTTTGGATAGTCTTCATGGAAATATTGAGTTAATGGATTATTTAGTTTTGACATATTCGTCACTCCTTTATGAATGAATCCTTAACCAACTAAGGAAAAGTTTTCTATATGCTTGTTCTTCCCCTCTTCTTCTTTAATAAACATGTTTAATGTGCTCTATTATCCTCACTTTTTTTTCGTTACCCTTCCCCTTCAATCAACAGCTAAAAACAGCTGCATACATGAAACCTACGTTCACCATCACAATAAAAAAATCCCAACGAGTTGAATTCTCTATTAAGAATTCGATTCCTCGTTCGGATCTTCTTTCAACTAAAATACATTTATCCCCCCTCTTTAAATAAATGGTGAGAGCTTTGTATTTTGCTGTGAACAATAAGCTTTCTTTCTCTTCTGTCCTGCTACTCTGTTAGTTCCACTTGTAAAGGCTTTGATTCTTCTTCGGCTTCTTTAGGAGTGCGAACGATTAACACATCACATTTTGCATAGCGCAAAATATGCTGAGATACACTTCCAATTAAAATGCGCTCTACGGCATTTAACCCCGTCGCACCGCATACAATTAAATCAACGTGCTTATCAGGAGCAATTTTTTTAGATATTTTTGTTTTAGGAGAACCGTGTTCAATTAACGTCTCGACTTTCGTTACTCCAGCCTTAAGAGCTAGGTTGCTATAGTTGGTTAAAAGTTCTTCAGCAAATTTCTCTGCATCTTGAAAGCGTGTATCCGTATAGAATGCATAAGGTGATGGACTTAACGCCTGTATGTCGATAACGTGACAAATTATCAAATGAGCGTTATTTTTTTTCGCACTGTTAACTGCTTTTTTGAATGCCCACTCCGCTTCTACAGAACCGTCTACTGCTACGAGGATGTTACGATAAGCCATATTCATCATAATCTCTCCTTTGTCTTTCGTTTATAAAGAACTTTCCTTGCTACACTTTTATTTTACTTCTTACGCAAACGAAAGTATGTGATTTTTATCACAAGGTAGAGAAATTAATAAAAATGGAGCCGTGTGTAGTGCACGGCTCCATTTTTATTGAACTTGAGAGTTAAAAGTCATTATCCAAATCGACCCTGCTACAATCGTAATAACAAAAACGATTCCAAGTATTAAAGCCATCACATTATAACGGGGCTTCTCTCCGTCTTTAATATGCATGAAGAAAAACAGTTGAATGAAAAATTGAAGCACGGCCATTCCTAGAATACTAGCTAGTAATATATTTTTAGCAAATACATGGTTTAATACGAGCATCAGAGGAATAACGGTTAAAATAATCGAGAAAATAAATCCTATTGTATAAGCTTTTAACGACCCATGGTTCTCCATCTACATCACCCCCATTAAATACACAACCGTGTAAAGGAAGATCCAGACAGCATCAAGAAAATGCCAGTATAAGCTGATAATCGTCACTTTTCGCTTTGTTACAGAGGTAATTCCGTATCGTTTTAATTGGATTGTAATTGAAATCATCCAAATGATGCCGACAGAAACGTGCAGCCCGTGCGTACTAACTAGCGTATAGAAAGCTGTAAAAAATGCGCTGGTGGAAATGGTTGCTCCTTCATGAACCATTGTTTGAAATTCATGAATTTCAAGGCCAACAAAGCACATACCTAAAAGCAGAGTTACGATTAGCCAGCCAATTAAAGGCTTTATTTTTCCCTTGTGCATGCTCAGCACAGCTAATCCGCTCGTAAAGCTGCTCGTTAATAAGATAAACGTTTCAGAAACAAATCCTGGAACTTCAAAAAATTCCTTTCCTGTAAGGCCACCCGCAGTATGATTAACAAGAACGGCATAGGTCGCAAATAATGCTCCAAATAAGATGCAGTCCGTTACGAGGAAAAGCCAAAAACCCATAACTGTGATTCCTTCATCATGTTCGTCATGATGTTCTTCGTAGTGCGCTGTCGCATAAGCCATGTCAGCCAACCCTCCCTACTGAATCTTCTATATGTCGAATTTCATCCACCGGAATATAATAGTCCGAGTTGTATTGAAAAGAACGAGCTAGTAAACAAGCTCCGACTCCTGTCAAACCGAATATCGCCATCCACACCCAGTGGAACGTTAAGCCAAAACCAGCAATGAACCAGAAAACCGCCATGATAAATGGAATACCTGAATTCTTAGGCATATGAATCGGAGAAAAAGCAGCTGTTTCCTTCGCTTTTTTCTTTTTTCTTTCTTCTTTTATTGTCCACCACGCATCTTGCCCCGTTACTGTTGGAATCACTGCAAAATTGTAGTGCGGCGGCGGTGAAGGAATGGACCATTCTAATGTACGTCCATTCCAAGGATCCCCTGTTACATCTCGTTCTCCGTACTTAATGCCATGAAGAATCTGCCATGCTTGAAAGATAAACCCTATGCCCATAAAGAAAGCTCCGACTGTAGAGATAACGTTCAGCGGTCCCCATCCCATGTCAAAGTCGTACGTATAAATACGGCGCGTCATTCCCATAAACCCTAATGCGTATTGAGGCATGAAGCATACATAAAAACCAATATTCCACGTCCAAAACGCCCATTTACCAAGACGGTCATTTAGTTTAAAGCCAAACATTTTTGGCCACCAATAGTACAAACCTGCAAAAAAGCCGAATACAACGCCTCCAATTAACACTTGGTGAAAGTGTGCAACTAAAAAGTAGCTATTATGATACTGATAGTCTGCGGGAGCTGCTGAAAGCATAACACCCGTTGCTCCTCCCACAACAAAGCACGGGATAAAAGCAATTGTCCATAGCATTGGCTGCGTCATTTGAATACGGCCGCGGAACATCGTAAATAACCAGTTGAACACTTTAACACCCGTTGGAATTCCGATAGCCATCGTCGTAATAGCAAAAAACACATTCACATTAGCGCCTGCACCCATCGTAAAGAAATGATGCACCCATGTGAAATACGATAGAATGCTAATAATCATCATTGAAAAAACCATAGACTTATAGCCAAATATCTTCTTTTGAGAAAACGTGGCAACGATTTCAGAAAAAATACCGAATGCAGGAAGTACAACAATATACACTTCGGGATGTCCCCACATCCAAATTAAGTTAATGTACATCATCGGATTTCCTCCGCCGGTCATAGTAAATAAGTGTCCATCAAAGAAGCGATCAATAAACAATAAAGCAAGCGTTACGGTTAATACAGGAAACGCGAAAATGATAATAATACAGCTTGCTAGAACGGACCACGTGAATAGCGGCATATGCATAAGTTTCATGCCCGGCGCACGCATTTTTAAAATAGTCATAATAAAATTAATTCCGGAAGCCAAGCTGCCAATACCTGATATTTGAATACCCCAAATATAAAAATCTTGACCTGGTCCAGGACTGAACTGCATGCCAGAAAGCGGCGGATAACTCAACCATCCTGCATCTGGCGAGCCGCCGATTACGAACGACAAATTGAAAAGCATGGCGCCAAAGAAAAATAGCCAAAAGCTTACCGCGTTTAAAAAAGGATAGGCGACATCTCTTGCTCCAATTTGAAGCGGTACAACAATGTTAAAGAACGCAAACATAAGCGGCATTGCCATAAATAGAATCATAATGGTTCCGTGCGTAGTGAAAATTTCGTTGTAATGATTAGAATCTAGAAAATGCCACTGAGGGAATGCTAGTTGAATACGCATTAATAGTGCATCTACTCCGCCTCGAAACAGCATTAATAATGAAGAAAGCATATACATAATTCCAATTTTTTTATGATCCACCGTTGTGAGCCATTCACGCCATAGCCACTTCCATTTTTTAAGATACGTAAGAACAAAAATAATACCGGCTAGTGTTAACAAAATGGCGACATCGGCTCCATAAATCATCGGCTCCCCTGTCACAAAAAAACGAGATGAAAAATCTTTTAATTTGTCTAACAACTTATTTTCCTCCTTCCTGGTGCTCGTGCTGTGTATGTGTTTGTTCATCAGAAGCCACATTCATGGTCTTCATGTCTTCGTTTTTCATATGGTGATGCTGACTATAATATTGACCGCCGTTTTTAATGACAATTTCTTGGAATAAACCTTTAGGAATAGTAGAATACGATTTTTCCAAGGAAAGACCTTGTTTGGCAAGACTGTTATAATCAGCTTTTGTTAAAGCTGGTGCGGTTTCTTTCACTTGTTTTACCCACTGATTAAATTCTTTTGTCGATGTAGATTTAACTTTAAAATTCATATGAGCAAATCCTTCACCCGTAAAATTAGCGCCTGAACCAAAATATTCTCCCTTGTGATCAGCTTGCAGCCACAGTCCCATTGCCATTCCCGGCATGGTATATAATTGTCCTCCCAGCTCCGGTACCCAAAAAGAATTCATAGGTGCATCTGACGTTAGCACGAATTGAACGGGCACATCTTTTGGAATTTCAACATAGTTGACTGTCGCAATATCTTGATCCGGATATTGAAATAACCATTTCCAATCAAGAGACGTTACTTCAATCGTTAGTGGCTTTACATCTTTTTCCGGCGGATCCACTAAGTCATACGTTGTTCTGGCCGTAGCAAAACCTAAAACGCCAATAATAATAATAGGGATGACTCACCAAATAAATTCCAGACGCTTACTATCGTCCCAGTCTGGTCGATACGGAGCCTTGTTTCCAGGCTTATCACGGTAGCGTAAAACGATATATACAAGCAGGCCTAACACAGGAATAACAACAATTGCGCATAAAATTATGGAAAAAATAATTAACTGGTATTCTTTTTGGGCCACCGCCCCCTGCGGATTTAAAATCAAATAACGACTATCACAGCCTGCTAAAAAAATTATGAATACGGAAAGAATGATTAACTTGCCAATATGCATTGATTTTTGCTTTCTCACCTAAGCTCAGGCTCCCTTCCTTTAAATCTCTGTACATAATAATGGTATATAAACGTTCATATTAGAGATGCATCTCAACAGATCAAAAGGCTAAAAACCTCCTAACATATTGAAGTTTGTCATGACATATTGCTTACTCCTAAAAAATTATCATGTTGTGTTGTTAAAGGGTGTGATATTTATCACACTTAAAGCGGTTTTTATCTATTTTGAATACCTTTACCATAATTTCGTCACATATTTGGGTAAAGGTAGGGGATAAAAGGTGCCTTGTGACTGGCCTAATAAAAGAAAAAACTCTTCCAGTTTTTATTAACTGAAAGAGTTTTTTATAAGTACTAGATGAAGTATTGAGCTTTAACACTTACTGATTTGCTTGTTTGACCTGCTGAAACATCCAATCAATCATTTCCTGATTTTGATACGCGGGAACCCATGAAGCATGATCATACTTTAATTCTTTAGGATATTCCGCATATAGCGGATGCCCCCAGATTTTTTGTAAATTCATTGCACCGTTATTTATATTTACGATGAAACACTCCTCATAAAGAAAACTATATTTCTATTTTCAAAGAGACTTATGACTATAGCAATATCTTTTAAAAAAGCTATCCACTTTCTTCATAAAGATTACATGTTAAAAACACCTAAAGATAGTTTAGGTGTTTTTGAAAGTTTTATATTCATCTTTCCTCTAAGCAAAAGCTCAATGGTTATATAGCCTTCTTACTCTTTGAAGCCCCTTGTTTTTTTCTCCACATATTTTCCATTTGTTCAAGAGTTCTACCTTTTGTTTCAGGAATGAATTTCCATACAAATAAAGCAGAAAGTACACTCATTAAACCGTAAAAACCATATGTTAATCCTCCGCTATATTCCATCATCACAGGATATGTAGAGGAAATAAAATAGTTAGCCGCCCACTGAGCAGCTACGGCAATAGCTACAGCACGACCTCTAATTTTATTAGGAAAAATCTCTGAAATGAGCACCCAACAAATTGGTCCCCATGACATCATAAAGGAAGCTGTATAAATAATGATAAATACAAGCGTCCCTATACCAATGATGTTTGAAAAAGCCATGCTTGCTACACCGAACATTCCAATGGCCATTCCGATAGACCCTGTTATTAATAAAGGTTTTCTTCCCAAACGATCAACCGTCAAAATTGCAATTACTGTAAAAATAACGTTTACTAATCCCATAATAATCGTTTGCAGCATAGAAGAATCTTTAGCTGCTCCCATGCTTTCAAAAATACGTGGAGCATAATATAGAGCTACATTGATTCCTACAAACTGTTGAAATACAGAAAGCAGTATACCTACAACGATAACTAATTT
Organism: Bacillus sp. ILBB4; assembly: GCF_035064545.1. Classification (NCBI taxonomy): domain Bacteria; kingdom Bacillati; phylum Bacillota; class Bacilli; order Caryophanales; family Bacillaceae; genus Bacillus; species Bacillus sp. ILBB4. Next base: position 713,381 of record NZ_JAIQVD010000004.1, read on the forward strand.
TCCATATGCCAATAATTTTTCAGACGAAACATTGGTAGAAATTGTTTGTTTAATATCGTCTAAAATTGATTTCGCTTCTGAAGATCCATTAATTTTAGTTAGTATGGCTAAAGCTTTTTGATCTTGATTCTGTGTAGCTAAGTAGCGAGGCGTTTCAGGAACTAAAAACAAGAGTGCTGCAAAGAGTAAAGCTGGAATAGCTCCTGAAGCAAACATGTATCTCCACCCTACATCATTAATCCACTCTAAGGTTTCCCCATTTGCAATACCCCAGTTCACGAAGTAAACGACTAACATTCCAAAAATAATCATAAATTGATTGAACGATACCAATCTGCCGCGAATATCTGCCGGTGCAATTTCTCCTATATAGATGGGACAAATGGCTGATGCTAAGCCAACGCCAATCCCACCTATAATGCGGTAGAAGTTAAAAGCTAGTAACAAAGAGAGTGTCGGTTCTCCTTTTGTAAAAAATAAAAACTCAGGATAAGAAGCACCTAACGCTGAGACTATAAAAAGAATAGCTGCTAGTATAAGTGATTGTTTGCGTCCTAGTTTCGTCGCAAAATAACCAGATACCAATCCTCCAATAATACATCCTATTAAAGCACTTGATACAGTAACACCGTGTGCTAAAGATCCTAACCCTAAGCTGTCAATAAGATACACCTTTAAAGATTCTTCAGCTCCAGATATTACAGCTGTATCATATCCAAACAGTAACCCTCCGATAGCGGCAACTAAGGTAATAGAAAAAATATATAATGAGTTTCGATTTTGTTTCATGCGTTGTTAAAAGCAGTTAAGAGTAACAGTAGAAGTTCTATTTCTAACTGAGTTCGCACTTATTTGAATGCGTTTTCAAATTCTTGGAACACAAAAGAAATTTTCTTCGTCCATTCTACTAACTGCTCTTATCCTCCCCTCTAATGTACGTATTTTTCTATTGAATCAAATCTTACTACAGCATTTTCTATACTTCCTTTTGTGTCAGGTATATCGATATACAACCATAATCAATTGATACCAGCTACTTTCATATGAAGCTCCTTTTTAAAGTAAGGTTGCATGTTTTGCAACCTATTACTTCCTTTTAAATTCGCCTAGCTTTTTACTTAAGTCGTTTGTTTGAAGGTAGACTTCTTTATATAATTCATAAAGCTGTTTATAGACTTGTACATGTTCTGCGTTAGGATAATATGTTTTTGAAGACGTAATAAATACGTTTGCACACTCTTCCAATGAGTTATACCAGCCACAGCCATAAGCTGCTAGCATGGCTGCTCCTAACGCCGGGCCTTGTTCAGTAGATAACTTTACAATTTTTGCATTAAAAACGTCTGCTTGAATTTGAAGCCAATGATCATTTTTTGCTCCTCCGCCAATTGATACAATAGACGTAATTTCCTTTCCGTTTTCTCGAAAGATTTCAATTGATTCGTTTAATGAAAACGTAATACCTTCAATAACCGCTCGCGTAAAGTCTCTCTTTTTATGAGAAGCGTCCATTCCTATAAAACTTCCGCGAATCGTAGCATCTGCATGCGGTGTACGCTCCCCAACTAAGTAAGGGGTAAATAAAAGGCCGTTTGAGCCGATTGGTACATTTTTTAGGTCAGCCAACAATTCTTCAAACGTGTCTTTTTCTGCGAAATTCTCCTTAAACCAGCTTAAACTGTGACCCGCAGATAGCGTAACGCCCATCGTATAAAAGGTATTTTCTTTTCCATGATTAAAATAATGGACTCTTCCATTAAAGTCTCTATCGCTTCGTTCCTCATAAGAAAGAACAACACCCGATGTCCCAATGCTACACAGTGTTTCTCCTGGCGATAAAATGCCGGCGCCAATTGCTCCGCAAGCATTATCAGCTCCACCTGCAAATACTTTTGTTGAAGTAGCTAATCCCGTTTTTTGAGAGAACGATTCACTAATATTGCCTATGCATTCACTAGATTCGACTAGTGGCGGACAAAGGTTAATATTGACTCCTACTAATTGGCAAAGCTCACCATCCCATTTTTTCTTGCTGATGTTTAATAATAATGTACCGGCAGCATCGGAATATTCACTATGAATAAAGCCAGTCATCTTAAAACGCAAATAGTCTTTGGGCAGCATAAATACAGCTGTTTTTTCAAATATCTCCGGTTCATACTCTTTTACCCACAATAACTTAGGAAGAGTAAATCCTTCTAAAGCCTGGTTTTTTGTTATTTCTAAAAGACGTTTTTCTCCAATGACTTTATAGAGATGATGACATTGTTCTGTTGTTCTTGTGTCATTCCACAAAATGGCATTACGTAATAGGTTATAGTTTTCATCCAACAGCACAAGGCCATGCATCTGTCCAGAATAACTAATTCCTTCTATATCTTCGGGTTTTATATTAGCGTTAGCAATTAATTCATTTAAAGCACTAGCCGTCTGCTGAACCCATTCTTCTGGATTCTGTTCGCTATACCCTGTTTTTTCATGAAGGAGAGGATAATTTTTAGAAACCACAGCGCAAATCTCGCCTTTTGTATCAACTAAAACCGTTTTTACGGCGCTTGTTCCTAGATCAATTCCAATTACATATTTCATCTTGATACCTCCGTGTTTATAAACGAGAGTAGAAATTGTTTCTACTCTCGTTTGTCCTTTAAACTTCCAGTATATATTGATTTAAAATAGCCTTTAATCGTTCTTGTCTTCCTGATTTATTCACAATATTCGGATTTTTAAACGCGTACTGCTCCAGTGTATGGAAGTTAGCTTTTCCTTCCACAATCTCAAGCCCAATTCCCTCTTTAAAACTGCTGTAGCGCTCGTTGATAACATTTTCGAAAACACGATCTTCTACTAATTTATGTGCTACTTTCAATCCTCGAGCAAACGCATCCATTCCTGCTACATGAGCATAAAGTAAATCGTCTTGTTCAAAAGAACCTCTGCGTACTTTGGCATCAAAGTTTAATCCTCCGCTGCCCAGCCCTCCATTTTGCAGGATTTCATACATTGCTAGCGTTGTAGAATATAAATCCGTTGGGAATTCATCTGTATCCCAGCCTAAAAGAGGGTCACCTTGGTTTGCATCCACTGATCCTAATAAGCCTTGTACTCTAGCTACTCGTAATTCGTGTTCAAATGTATGCCCAGCTAACGTTGCATGGTTAGCTTCCAGATTAAGTTTGAAGTATTTATCTAATCCGTATTGTCTTAAAAATGAAATAGTTGTTGCTGCATCGGTATCATACTGATGTGTCGTAGGCTCTTTAGGTTTAGGTTCAATTAAAAACTGTCCCGTATATCCAATTTCGGTTGCGTAATCTACAGCCATATACATAAATCTGGCTAAGTTATCTAACTCTAACTGTAAATTTGTGTTAAGCAGTGTTTCATATCCCTCACGGCCGCCCCAGAATACATAATTTTCCGCACCTAGTTCTTTTGCTGTTTCAAGCCCCTTTTTTACTTGAGCCGCCGCATAAGCAAATACATCTGCATTACAAGAAGTAGCTGCACCATGAACGAACCGGGGATTTGTAAACATATTCGCTGTGTTCCATAATAACTTTACGTTACTTGTTTGCATGTATTCTTTGATCATAGTGACGATAACATCAAGATTTTTATTTGTTTCTTGCAACGTACTGCCCTCAGGAGCAACGTCTCGATCATGAAATGCGAAGAATGGAACATTTAATGTTTCAAAAAGTTGAAAAGCTGCCTCAACTCTCGCTTTTGCTAAATCCATTCCATCATATCTATCCCAAGATCTTTGCATAGTAGCTGCACCAAAAGGATCCGTCCCATCTGCTGTAAACGTGTGCCAGTAAGCAACAGAAAAACGCAGCTGATCTTTCATCGTTTTACCGCCTACTACTTCGTCAGGGTTATAGTATTTAAAAGCTAAAGGATTTTTAGAATCTTTACCTTCGTATAAAACTTTGTTTGCGCTTTCAAAATAATTAATTTTATTAGTACTAGTTTGGACCATTTGTCATTTCCCCCTTTGATTTAAGTGAACAAGTTTATCCAATAACTATCTTAATTCAGTTAGTTTGTTTATCCAATAAACTAACTTTATTTCATCATATACAAAATAAATGTTTATTTCAATGTTTTTTTTAGAAAATTTAGTTATAATATTAGGTAAGATACTTTTAAATATCTAATTAAGGCTTCATAAAACGCCAACTTAGTTCGATAGATAAACAAAGGAGTGGTTATTATTCAAATTGCAGATCAAGCTTTAGTAAAAAAAATGAATCAAAAATTAATATTAGATGAAATTTTAAAGAACTCCCCTATCTCCAGGGCAACTCTCTCTGAGATTACAGGATTAAACAAGTCTACTGTCTCCTCTCAAGTAAATACACTGCTTGAAAAAGATTTTATTTTTGAAATTGGGGCAGGGCAATCCAGAGGCGGCAGAAGACCTGTAATGCTTGTTTTTAATAAGAATGCAGGCTACTCGATCGGTATCGATATAGGAGTCGACTATCTTAACGGAATTCTAACCGACTTAGAAGGAAATATTATTGTTGAGAAGATTTCTGACTTGTCTAGTTCTTCCGCTAGTGAAGTAAAAGAGATTTTATTTGCACTTATTCATGGTTTTGTAACCCATATGCCTGAGTCCCCTTATGGTCTAGTGGGAATAGGAATTTGTGTTCCAGGTCTTGTAGATCGTCATCAGCAAATTATTTTTATGCCTAACTTAAATTGGAATATCAAAGATTTGCAGTTTTTAATTGAGAGTGAGTTTAATGTTCCGGTTTTTGTTGAAAATGAAGCTAATGCAGGAGCATACGGTGAAAAAGTATTTGGTATGACAAAAAACTATGAAAACATCGTTTACATCAGTATTAATGTCGGAATTGGAACTGGACTTGTTATTAACAACGAATTGTATAAAGGTGTTCAGGGTTTTTCTGGGGAAATGGGTCATATGACGATAGATTTTAATGGCCCCAAATGTAGCTGTGGAAATCGAGGCTGTTGGGAATTATATGCTTCTGAAAAAGCGTTACTGGCTTCGCTCTCTAAAGAAGAAAAGAATATTTCTCGAAAAGAGATTGTGGAACGCGCAAATAAAAATGATATAGAAATGTTAAATGCACTTCAAAACTTTGGCTTTTATATCGGAATTGGATTAACTAATATTCTTAATACATTTGATGTAGAAGCTGTTATCTTGAGAAATCATATAATTGAATCCCATCCCATTGTTTTAAATACGATTAAAAACGAAGTTTCTTCTAGAGTCCATTCTCATTTAGACAATAAATGTGAATTATTTCCTTCTTCGTTAGGGAAAAATGCACCTGCGTTAGGAGCGGTTTCTATCGTTATTGATTCTTTTTTAAGTGTTACCCCTATAAGTTAGTTAAGTGAACGCAAAGGTTAGCAAACTATATCACGTTTGATCTTAAGAATGAAGCAGCTATTTTCGATTAATTGATTTTCTATAAAAGGGAAAGAATTACCCTCTTCTAATAAGAGTGTTATGTCTGTCTCCACCACCTTTTTCATCCCATGCAGCCAGTCACCTATCATAACGGCAACTGGCTGTTTATATGTTATTGGCAACCTGCTTTTTTCTAAATTACGGAGAGTCTTGCCTTTTAGGTTAGTTTACCTGCTTTTCAAATTATGAAGCATGTCTTGTCAGAGTAGTTATGACTTCCTTATATTCCTCTAACTCTTTGGTCTGTGCGAGAGTATTGATTTTCTCTAGCGATAAAAGAGAGCTCTGAATAATAAATGTGCGAGGCTCCGTATCATTTTGCAGTAATTCATCAGATATAAACGTCACAAATTCCAGACCCTTCTTTTGTTCCTCTTCATTTATTAGTTTATTTTCAATCACCCGTTTTAACTTCGCGGTTACGCGCGTAAGCTCAGTCGAAAAATGACTTTCTGTTTTCTCATTAAATACCGCAGAGTAAACGGAAGGATTAAATAACTGTTCTTTTTGTTCTGCTACTTCGATTACGATTTCCTCTATACGCTTCATACAATAACGGACAATTTGTTCAATAGGCAATGGATAGTTTAGTGCTTTATTCATTTTAAATATATTGTTAAGCATTCCTTCTAGCAGCACAGCTCCATCAAATAAATAAGGAGAAGTCTTAGAGGGGAAAATCTCCTGAAAGCGTTCATATATCCAGTTGAATGTTGCTGCTTTTAACTCCTCTATATATTGAAATGTTTTAACTTCATTTAAAACGAGTGTACTTTCAATCATTTCAGGAATTTTGTTTTGCTCTGCAAAGTTCAGCATAAAAATTATCTGTTCTTCAAATACCTTCTGATTATCTCCTTTATATTCAATGGCTACTTTTTCTCTTTGTAGAATAAGTGATTCTTGCAAAGACGAAAGTAATGAGAGAAGCAGTTCGCTTTTAGATGAAAAATATTTATAAAATGTTCCTTTTGAAATACCGCTCCTTTCTAATATATCTTGTACCGAAGTGTCTACGTATCCTTTTTCCATAAAAAGCTGGTGCGTATCACCTAAAATATCGAGCTGTTTTTGATTCATTGCTGCTACTCCTCTGTTTACAATTTACTTTTTATTTAGTATAACTTATCTGCCTTTTCTTACGTGAACTTTATCCTTTTTCCTTGATAAATAAATAAAAATAATTATATACTATTAGTACACTTTTATACACTAAGTATAAAAGTGTACTAATAGTATAGGTAATTCAACAAAGTAATTATTGATCTAGCAAGTGACAACTACTAAGCGCTATGTAGCTAGTAGATTCCAAATTTATACCTATTCTGAAGGAGGAATAAGATCATATGAACAAAGAAGTCATTCCCGTTACAGAAATTCCAAAATTCCAATCACGTGCAGAAGAGTTTTTCCCTATCCAATGGTATAAAGAAATGCTGAACAACCACCCTGTTTATTTTCATGAAGAAACAAACACCTGGAATGTATTCCAATACGACCATGTTAAACAAGTCTTGAGCAACTACGAATTTTTTTCAAGCGATGGACAAAGAACCACTATTTTTGTTGGAGATAATAGTAAGAAAAAAAGCACATCTCCAATTACCAATCTTACAAACTTAGATCCTCCTGACCACCGGAAAGCGCGATCTTTGCTTGCTGCAGCCTTTACTCCTCGCAGTTTAAAGAACTGGGAACCGCGAATCAAACAAATTGCAGCAGAGCTTGTAGAAGCGATACAAAAGAATTTAACTATTGATATTGTTGACGATTTATCTTCTCCTTTTCCTAGTTTAGTTATAGCAGATCTATTTGGCGTACCGGTAAAAGACCGATATCAGTTTAAGAAATGGGTAGATATTCTGTTTCAGCCTTATGATCAAGAAAGATTAAAAGAGATTGAACAAGAAAAGCAACGTGCAGGAGCTGAATATTTTCAATATCTCTACCCGATTGTCATTGAAAAGCGCTCCAACCTTTCAGATGATATTATCTCAGACTTAATTCAAGCCGAAGTTGATGGTGAAACATTCACAGATGAAGAAATTGTGCACGCTACCATGCTGCTTTTAGGTGCTGGCGTTGAAACCACAAGTCACGCCATTGCAAATATGTTTTATTCTTTTTTATATGACGATGAGTCGTTATACAGCGAGCTGAGAAACAATAGAGAATTAGCTCCAAAAGCAGTAGAAGAAATGCTTCGATATCGGTTTCACATCTCCAGACGAGATCGGACGGTTAAACAAGATAACGAGTTATTAGGCGTTAAGCTAAAAAAAGGAGATGTGGTTATTGCGTGGATGAGTGCATGTAATATGGATGAAAATATGTTTAAAACCCCTTTTTCTGTAGACATTCACCGTCCAACTAATAAAAAGCACTTAACATTCGGAAACGGACCTCATTTTTGTTTAGGCGCCCCTCTTGCTAGACTTGAAATGACAATCATATTAGAAGCATTTTTAGAGGCCTTTTCTCACATCGAACCATTTGAAGATTTTGAATTAGAGTCGCATTTAATAGCTTCAGCTACGGGGCAATCTTTAACATATTTGCCGATGACGGTGTACAGATAAAGTCTATGTGCATGCCAAAGTAGAGAAACGTGAAAGAGGTTTATCTTCTCTCATGTTTCTCTTTTCTTTTATTATCTCGTTTAATTATTTATGTACCAAGTTTAGGAGGCCTTTAATATGATTTAAAACTGACAGTATCGAAATTTAAGTGACGATGAGCCGGTTAACGAAATATCAGCTATTGTCTTCTCTGCCTTAATACATCTTCTATAAAATGCTGATACAAATAATTAATAAGAGCAGTCGCAATCGAGATGATAAAAAGTTGAAAACGCGTCATGTTGACCATTTTGTATACCTTTAGTTTTTCTGCCAGACTCGTCAAAGGATGAGCAAATAGATAATCAAATAGAACGTTAATCAGCAAATATTTTTTGAAATTCCCATAGGTCAGCTTGAATACCCAAAAATTAGCTACAAAAAATGGTCCAAAGATAAAAGAAATATCGCTTGAAAGTTTAGGAAAAAGAGGTTTTCTCACTTTCCACCAAGTAAAGCTTTTAGATAACTCACTGATAAAGGCAATAACCAATGAACTAAACGTCAAAACAGGTAGGTATCTTTTAAAGACAAATTTATCAACTTTTACTATAGACAGCCAAGGCAATAAAAGTACTGCCAAAAGCGTTAATTTACCTTTCATTATGTACCCAACTCCTGCCGTTACGAAAATGTAAGCTAGATCATATCCTCTTTAGTTTGTGTAATAGGCTCTTTTTTATGTGCTTATTACACTGCGTTAGTTCTTTTATTCACCTTTTATTACAAAATTTTTTCCTTTCTTTATTTTAATCCTGTACTTTTTTGCTTTTAGGAAATTATTGATTCTCATATTCTGCATGTGCATGGAGAAAATACGGAGGTGAATGTTTAAAAGGAGGAAATAAAAATGACTACAGTACGTGAAGTTATGACTAAAGATGTGAAAGCTTGTGCACCGCACGACCCAGTAACAGCAGCTGCAAAATTAATGCGTGATATTAATTGTGGTTCTGTGCCGGTGTGTCAAGAAAATCGAGTAATGGGAATGATCACAGACCGTGATATCGTATTAAACTGCGTGGCGGATGGAAAAGATTGCAACACTGTGCATTGCCATGATTGTATGACCAAAGATGTAATTACGTGTTCTCCGGATACGGATATTCACGAGTGTGCCCGTATGATGGCTGACCATCAAATTCGCCGCATTATTGTAGTGGAGAATAATAATATGGTTGGAATCTGTGCAATCGGCGACCTTGCGACAGTGAACGTATATGTTGATGAAGCCGGTGCAGCATTAAGCGAAATTTCTAATCAAGTTCATTAAAACTTTTCAGCATATAAACCCTTAATGCTTGTACAAAATAACCCTGTCTGCAAGGAGGTGCTAACATGCCAAATTTAAACGATAACAAATTTAAAAAGATTCAGTCTGAGAGTCAAAAGCAAGGAAAGTCTCAAGAAGAATATGCAGCTGAGCTTGACGCTAATCGTGCAAAAAGCCAAAAGAAAAAGTAACAATAAAAAAGGATTACAATCGGCAGAGGCTCGGTTGCAATCCTTTTTATCATCCCGTTTTGTTACAGGCTGCGATCAGTTATAAATGTATAGTGAGTATATGCTTCATACTTTTCACCGGGCTTTAATACACAAGAAGGAAAATGCTTATGATGAATAGCGTCCGGTAAACCTTGTGTTTCTAGGCAAACACCGAGGTATTTCTCTAAGTGAACTCCTCTAATTTCGAATTCTTCGTCTAGATGATTTCCCGTATAGAGAACAACTGAAGGCTGATCCGTTTTGACTTCTATTTTGCGGCCGCTTGCAGGATCAAATAATGACATCTGATTTTTAGCTTCTGCTTCTAAAAGAAATGGATGATCGTACCCTTTACTCACTAATATGTTTTGCGGATGTGTGGATTCCACACCTTCCTTGAGACTATGTCCTTCTCTAAAATCAAATGGGGTACCTGTGACATTTAGCGTTTCTCCAGTAGGTAAAAGATCATCATTCAACTCTAAGAATTCGTTACTTTTCATCTTCAAAACATGATCCAAGACCGTTTCTTTTAGATTTCCGCTTAAATTGAAATACGTATGATTTGTTAAATTGATAAGAGTGTCTTGATCTGTTGTTCCTTCATAAGAAATATGGAACTCATTTTTATTCGTTAATGTATACGTAACTTTCACTTCAAGGTTGCCGGGATACCCTTCTTCTCCGTCTTTACTTACATATGTAAATTCAACACCTACATGGTCACTTGCTTCAATTATTTTGGCATTCCATATCTTATGGCTGAATCCTTCTTTTCCGCCATGCAAATGATTGTTTCCTTCATTTTTCTCTAGACGATAGGTTTCATTATTAAGCTCAAACGATGCTCCACCTATACGCCCTGCTACGCGTCCGACCACAGCTCCGAAATAAGGAGAATACTTTTGGTATTCTTCTATTGAATCAAATCCCAATACAACACTTTCAATCTTCCCTTCAGAATCCGGCATTTCAATATTTGATATCACACATCCATAGTCAAGGCAGGTGATTTTAAGCCCTTCATCATTTAATAAGGTATAAGCATGTACAGCTTGATTGTTTAGTTCGCCAAATTTCTCTGAGTTCACTTTCACTTTTAATCAGTCCAATCCTTTTTTTATTCGTAAATTGCTTAACGGACCCTACATGTTATAAACATCGGATATGTTGTTATAGTTCCCTCTTCAATACTTCCTGAATCTTCATTATTCTCATTTTATTGTAATCGTGTACATTTCTTAATTCAAGCTTGAATGATAAAGGCTGGCCACTGTGTGTCAGTGCTATTTCTTTAGTATTCCTAAGTATTCTTCCCAAGGTCCTACATCTTCTCTATATCGTTCTGCCATTACTCGAACAATTTGCGCAATATGGGTTAAATCATGAGCAACCCAAGTCGAGAGCAACTCTCTGACTTTTACTTCCCCAAACGTCGGGTGTTCTCCTCTCACTTCAAGGTGCTTTTCATGCTTAACTAGCAGCTTTAGTTGATGTAAATTCTGTATTCTTATCTTTTTGAATTCAAGAAGCTTCTCTTCAATAGAACTAGCAGATTCCTTGTTTAAATGGGCATAGCGGTCAAACGGAGGAAAAGCTCCCTCTTTTCCTTTTTGAAGGATAAATTCTAGCCTTGGTATCCAATTGTTTTTTTCTGCTTCTATTAAATGTTCTATGACTTCGGAGGTATTCCACGTTCCTTCTCCTTCATTGCATTGCAGCCACCCTGCAGATAGACCAGACAAAAGTTTTTCAAGTGTTTGTGGCGTATGCTCAAGTATTTCAAACGCTTCTTTTAAATTAAAATTCATATCAATTCCCCTTTCTCAACGTAATGATGCTGAGCTGTCAGTTATGTAAATCCTTTAAAGATTATAGTCAATTTTACCATAATTCGCTTCTATTAAAGGAGCCAACTATTTTTCTAATTCCTTTTATGATGACTAAAACAAAAAAAGAACACATGTTTGGTTTTTCTCTAGAAATATGATAAAATATATATAGACTAAAACGCAGTGAGTATCAGTCTGAATAGGCACTGCTCATTCGTAAAATAGATTGCTAGCAACTTTTTCATCTTGAGCTTTTCGTGTGAATTGGAGTGAGACAACAGTGAGTAAAAATCAAAAGCGATGGACAAAAGAAGAAGATAGATTTCTTATCCAACACTATGGTGCTATGACGCTTCAAGAGATGGGTAAGCATTTACATAGAAGCAAGGAATCGGTTAATAAACGACTTACTCGATTAAATCTTCGTGCTTCGGATACAGCTTTACGTAAAAAATGGACGCTTGAACAAGATGCGTTTTTGCAGGAGAACATTGATATCATGAATAACCGTGAAATGGCACATTCCTTAGGCAGAAGTCCTTCTTCTATTGCTACGCGCATAAAAGTTTTGGGACTAACACGAAAAACGGCGATGCGAAGATGGACGCTGCAAGAAGACGAATATTTGCTAAGGTATTACGGGGTAAAACCTCTTTCACACATATCAGCTAAATTACAGCGAAGTGTGCAAGCGCTAGAATCGAGGTTGAACCGTTTAGAAGTGTATGGAGCCAAAGCACACGTAGGACATATTACAGCGTGTGAACTAGCAGCCTGCCTTGAAGTAGATGTTCATACAATTTACAAGTGGATTCATAAAGAGAATCTACCGTACAAAATGATCATCGCCAAGACCAGAACATTTATGGGAATTGACATTCAATCTTTTTGGAAGTGGGCTGAACAAAATAAATCGTGCCTTAACTTTTTTAAAATACCTAAAAATACGCTTATTCCAGAACCAGCGTGGGTGAATGAACAAAGAAAACTAGACTATGTAAAGCGCCCTAAATACGAGCATAAAAAGTGGACAGCAGAAGAAGATGCCAGATTGTGGCGTATGTTTTATCAGGAAAAGCGCAATCAGCGAGAAATTGGGCAGCTGCTTGGGCGTTCGAGAAATAGCGTGCAGCGACGCTTAGAGCGTTTACGTAAAAAGAAACTAGTTAGTTAAACGATAAAAAGCTTGGAATAAGCTATGCTTACTCCAAGCTTTTTTTATTGATATGACTTTTTGTTAAGCTTTAACTGCTTTTTCCCAATCTGCTGCAAACTTTTCCATTCCTTGGTCAGTTAACGGATGTTTTGCTAATTGCTCAATAACAGCGTATGGAATTGTGGCAATATGAGCTCCTGCAAGTGCTACACGCGTTACATGATCCGGATGTCTTACAGATGCCGCAATAATTTGAGAGTCGATGTTTTGAACGCGGAATAACTCAGCAATTTTAGATACCAGCTGTACTCCGTCTTCTGAAATATCATCAAGACGTCCTAAAAATGGAGAAACATACGTCGCTCCAGCACGAGCTGCTAAAAGCGCTTGGTTTACTGTAAAGATCAGGGTTACATTTGTTTTTACGCCTTTTTTAGCAAGGTAGCGCGTCGCTTCCAAGCCAGCCAATGTCATAGGCAGTTTAATCGTAATATTTTTATCTCCGTCGTTAATTTTAATCAGTTCTTCAGCTTGAGCAATCATCTCTTCAGCAGAAAGTGCGTCAGGAGTTACTTCAGCGGAAACGGATTCAACTTCCGGTACCATTTGAAGAATTTCTTCGATGCGGTCTTCAAATCTTACGCCTTCTTTTGCTACTAAAGATGGATTTGTTGTCACACCAGCTAGAACACCTACTTTGTATGCTTTCTTAATATCCTCAAGGTTTGCTGTATCAATAAAAAATTTCATCTCACTATTCCTCCTTATTGTTGTCCATAAATCTGCATTTCAACGTACGAAAACTATAGCCTAGCCAATTTGCTGTAGCGCATATAGGTTTTCTATAGAAGCGTTTTCAATCTCTTTTGCAGTTAATACCTTTAATTTTTCTAAAAATTGTATAGCGTCCACTCGGTCTTCAATGTCTTCTTCTGTACGAATATTCTCCGTTTTAATCTGGTGGATACATTCGTTGATAACTTCTTTGTACGCATTCGTTTGAATAAACCATTCTGCTAACAGCGTTTTTGTTGCTTCTCTTTCTTCTTCACTTTTAACCGCAAACAAACTCTCTGTTTCCGTTTCACTGAGCATAAGACTGCTAAAATCGTGATTCATACAAATCCAAAAATAACCTTTTTGGCTATCGTAATACTTTCCTTCCCTTAAAAGAAAATACTTGATTCCAAATTTAATTTTATGAGATTGGTTCTCTGAACTCGGCATATGAATTTCTTTTATTTCCACGCTTTCTGGTACATCCAGGTATGTCTCTAAACCGTACTTTGTATTTACTACTTTTGCATCCAATATGTCCATCATCATTCTCCTTTTCTCAAATTCTATTTATTTTTATAAAAAACAGAGGTCTGATTTTATGTAATAACGAATCCAGTTTTGTGGACGTTTTTCTTAACCAACCGACATGTTTTACTGTTTACGCTTTCATTATATATCAGATTATTCGAAAAATCACCAAAAACAATCAAATTCGATCAAAAAAAGTCATAAAATCGTAAAAAATAGTCAAAAAAGATCATCATTCATTAAAAATAGATGTACTTTTATGTTAATTGCGTGCTTCAATGTATCTTAAGGGAATTACCTCTTCAAAAAAACCGGCTTTTATTACATACCCTCTCTGCAAAAATATACCCACTCATTTCACCGTTTTTTCACTTTAACATGCTATCCTGTAGTAGAATTTTGTTTCACTTGCTAATTCCCAATAATTTTTGCCGTTTAAGGTTATTCGTTTTTATTAGTGGGAAAGTTACATAAATACAACACGTTATAGGGGGACTTTACATGGATAAGAGAATTGAAACATTAAAAGAAAAGCTGCCTGATAATCATAAAGAGGTTGCTGTTCTTACCTCTCATATTTTTGATGCGCTTGATAAATTAACAACTGAACATCGCAGATATGTTGATATTTCGGCAGCAGCCAAAATAAAGCCGAATCCGGATGAAGAGAAAGCTTTTTTTGATACCATTTATCAAGTGAAAACACTCATTATGTCAGAGCTTGAAAAAACCGTTGAGGATATCGAGCATAAAGGTGATAAAAACTGGCATAAGAACTATAAAGATGGAATCGAGTGATAGGTAAATAAAACGTTTAAAAGCCTGTGCTTTTTAGAGCACAGGCTTTTTCCTTTGAGATTCTCTACACTCTACTGGCTTGATTTGGAGAGCTCTTGGAATTCAATCATTGAAGATTTAATACCGTTACTTTTTCACGAGTCATCGATTCAATACTTTTACGAATGCCTTGAGCGCCCATACCAGATCCTTTTACGCCGATAAAAGGAAAATGATCAGGACCGCGTTCCGTGCGGCCGTTGATTTGAACGGATCCGACTTCAATTTTATTTGCAATTGAGAAGGCTTTATTAATATCTTTTGTAAAAACACTTGCTTGTAAGCCAAATTCTGATTCGTTTGCTATATCAACGGCTTCTTGATCAGAAGAGACGCGGATAATTGGTAACACAGGACCGAATGGTTCTTCCCATGCCACGCGCATAGTATCATTCACGTCATCTAAAAGCGTAGGATAGATAAGGTTTCCTTCACGCTTGTTTCCAGTCACAACTTCTGCACCTTTTCCGAGCGCGTCTGCAATTAAAATCTGAATAAAGTCCGCTGCTTTGCTATCAATTAATGGAACGATCGTACATCCATCTTCAGGAGAACCGACTGATAGTTTATGTACTTCTTCTTTTAAAATATTTACGAGCTCGTTTGCCACTTTTTCATGCACAAGTACACGTTTAATAGCTGTACAGCGCTGACCGGAATAAGAAAATGCTCCGCTTATAATATGTTTTGCTGCTTCTTGTAAATCTGCATCTTCACATACAATACCCGGGTCTTTTCCTCCAAGTTCTAGTACAAGAGGAATCATGCCTGCCTTTTTAGCTAATTGAGTACCCGTGTTTGTTCCTCCGGTAAATGAAATCATGTTAATGCCTTTATGTTCAACTAAATAATCCCCAATAACAGATCCGCGGCCCGTTACGACGTTTACAAGACCTTGTGGAATACCTGCTTGATGAAGAGCTTCAATCATCTTAATACCGCTGATCGCTCCTTGCGTTGCGGGTTTGAAGATAACTGCATTTCCTGAAATAAGCGCAGGCGCCAGTTTAGCAGCTGCTAAATTTACCGGATAATTAAAAGGAGGAATTGCGAGTACAACCCCTAAAGGCACGCGTTCAACAATAGCAACTTTAGACTTAGAACCGCCAGGAAAACTATCTCCCTTCATGCTTTCTCCGTTCATATGAAGGGCTTCTTCAACTGTATAGCGAATGAAATCTGCTGTGCGCGCTACTTCATTCCTTGCATCTTTTAAGCTTTTTCCAACTTCCTTCATAATAATTTCGGCAATTTCACTCTGCATTCTTACCAGCTCATCCGCCCAGTTGTATAAATACTTGGCACGTTCTTGCAGAGAAATTTCTGCCCACCCTTTCTGAGCTTTTTGCGCGGCATGTACTGCTTCATCGACCTCTTCTTTTGTGATAGCCTGCACTTTTCCAATCACGTCATGACGGTATGGAGAAACAATGTCAATTGTCTGCCCTGATTTGCTTTCTTTCCACTCACCGTTAAGATAAAAAGAATATGTTGATACATTTAATACCGTTGTTGTCATAAAAAGTCCCCCTTAATAAAAGTGAAATTATTATCAAAATTTTCAGTCTTTTTTACGAATGAAAACTCTGTGAATATTTGAGCAAAAAGAATTCTAGATGCATCTATTTCTATAACTTTTTATATCGCTTGTAACTTCCTTAAACTTGTTGCCTTTAAAGCAGCAGCTTTTCTCTTTTCGACTCAAAACCAAAGCATCATATAATTTAATGAATATTTTGTATTTTTAATATATATAAATTTCTTTCATTCGTACAATACAAAAAAGTTATCTCAACGATTAATAATGTTAATGATTTATGTCTCCCATACGAAAAAAATTTATAGATTCCTACTTTTTTAGGGAAAATGGAAGTTTTAAGCTCCCTTGATTATATTTATTTTGAGGGAGATATTGAGGAGATGCCCTACTCTTTTTATTCTATGTGTTGAGAAAATAAAATAAGGGTATATAATAAATATAGGAAAATGAAGATAAAAGTAGAATATATATTCTAAAGGGAGGGATTTATTGTGATTGTTACTTTAGGTTTTGCGGCATCAATTATTGCTTTGTTTATGCTTTTTACTAATCGGACGTCCAATATCCCGGAAGAAATAATCCATGAAACACAAAATGCCAATAAAGAAGAGCAGTATATGTATTATATATAAAGCGTCTTAACAGACGCTTTTTTGTTGCGATTTTTACAAAGTCTATAGCGGTTAGAAACGGCCCTCACCTATCATTTATCTTTATTTGTCAGTGCCTGATAGCCATAAATAGTTAAGCAGAAACTAATAAACGAAAAAAAGATATGTTTTGGCTTAAAGTTAACTAACTTAAATAAGTCCAATTTTTGATACAAGTATCTTAGTGGAAAAGCAAATAGTGAATCCATAAGTAAATTAACGAAAAAAAATCTCTTAAAGCTGCAAACGTAAAATGAAAGATCCACAGTGTCCCTATCAAAAAGGGGCCAAAAATAAAGCTGCTATCGTTTAAAATTTTTCCTTTCCACCCTCCTTTTACACTCCACCACTTGTAAGGAATAGCTAATGAGCACATTCCAATTACTAAAGATGAGGCAAAAAGAGAAGCGGAAAAATAGGTTCTCATTGATTTTTTTGGCATAAAAACAAGGGAAATCCACGGAAGAAACAATTGAAGAATTCTGATGACATTGGGCATATTAGTGAATTTGCCTTTCTTATGTTAACATGCCTAAATGTAATCGGATTATGCCTATATCCAAAAAACAGGATAAGCTCTGTTGGTCTGTGAGTTATTTACAACCGGGGAACAATCACAATTAAGATAGAGCACAGCTTCCAGCAAAACGTTTAAGAGCTAATTCTTTTTAAATGAAAATATCTGAATTCAAAATACGACAGACTTCGACACTATCTATTTGTTACTATATTTTTTAGGTTCTATTTTTAGATTGGAACCATTTTTACATAAATAATTTAACAATTTAAGCCTTTAAAATGACGTGGCAAGTGGAGGAAACTTAATGTGTTTCAAATGTAGACTACTGCTGATAAAGATAGAATTTATACGAAAAATGATGATGATGATTGCCCTAGAAGAAGGGTTTACAAGTAGTAATACGATTAAAATCAGTCAGGATCTCGATGTATTGTTAAATCGGTTTGAAGCTACTTGTTAAAACATGTTCGTTGATAACAGAAAAAGGATCTTTCGATAAGATCCTTTTTTTCTGTTGGTAGACAATTATTTGTTTCAAAAAAATGAAGGCTGATGTTATTTAGCAGTACATCTTGATCGCTCGTTCATACTCTATTCAATCATACTGTGCTTCAAAAAAGTCCCACATCATTTTTGAAGCATTAGGACCTTTTGAATCAGTATCTGATCCATTGTCGTTTCCTCCTGACCATGCATGCCCCATATCCTCTACCATAATTTTTTTCATCCAGATTTTATTTTCTGCATCTATGTAGTCAGACATTATGTAGCTATAATGATTTCCGTTGTCTTGTGACGTATAAAAAGCAGCATTTTCATGTAAGTTTATACCCAAATTCTTATAGGTATAAATCCACTGCTGAATTAATGTAGACGCATTAATTGGATTGACTGTTGTATCTGATTGACCATGAAACGTAATGATGGGAACAGGCCGTGCATAAGGTCCCATTTTTTTATAAGCTTCATCACCGTCAAGTTCAGGATTTAAAGAGCCGTATAGCATGACTTCTCCAGCTGTGATGAGGTCTACAGCATACGCATTACTGCCTGCTGAATGAATGCCTACTGCTTTGAATACATCAGGATAAGCAATAGCCATCACATTTGCCATAAAGCCTCCAGCTGACATACCAGCAAGATATATATTAGTAGAATCAATCGCATATTTAGCGGTTATGTGATCAATCATATCTTTTATTATGTCTGGCTCTCCATTACCGCGAAACTGGTTATACTCATAAAACCAATTCCAGCACCCGTTAGAATTAGCAAAGTAATTCATTTGAGGATAGAGAACAATAAAGCCTTTTTCTTCCGCTAGCTTATTCATCTCCGTACCTGCAGCAAAATCATCTGCATCTTGTTGACATCCATGAAGCATAACGATTAATGGTACTTTACTTAACCCATTATATGTACTTGGAACATACACCTTGTAGGTAAAATAATCATCATAATTATACTTTTTCCAAATAGGTTGAAAGAACACGCTCTGTAATTCTATTAAAAACGTAGAAGCAGTTAAAACCGGGTTCGTAAAAAAGGAATATAAAGTATTCACGGAGTTTACCCTCTCTCTATTTCTGATGTATATACTCTTTATTTCGTTATATCACAAAATAATCCTTTTATTATGTATCTCATCTTTCTTATATGTCTTCCATTATTTTTTTCTTCACTCTTTAGTGGTGCAACTTCATAGAGTAAGTTACGCTCTGCGCTGGATAACAACTTTAGTTAATTTTATTAAACTTAATATAACGACTATCCAATCGGGAAAATTTTAAAGGGATTGTTCAAAATGCCGAAAGTAAAGCCTGGTTTTAAACATTACTGGAATGAGATTATACGAGGACTTATTATCACCAAATAGTGTACAAATTCATAATGCAAAACTATAGAAAAAAGAATTCTATAGTAAGAACAGTCACTTAGTACGTTTAATACGAGTATATGCGCGGAATACTAGAAAAGGACTGGCTATAAAAGCCCGTCCTTTTTTATGTTATCAAACGATTATTTATTTAACCAAAATTAAAAACTGATATTATTTGGCGGTACATTGTCTCCTTTGTCCTCTTTCTTGAGCTCAGATTCTATGTATGAATCTTTAGAGGACTCACCCATACGCCAATAAACAAGAAAGCTGATGGCAATACACCCTGCTACATAGAAAAAGAAAAGTGATTCATGGCCGATACTTTTCAGCCATAGGGCGATAAATTCTGCAGTGCCGCCAAATATGGCAACTGTAAGTCCATACGGTAACCCAACACCAAGAGCTCGAATTTCTGTTGGGAAAAGCTCGGCTTTTACAATAGCGTTAATCGATGTATAACCTGTTACAATGATAAGTCCAATTGTCATTAATAAAAAAGCCATGACTGGGTTATGTGCTTGTTTCATAAAAAGAAAAAGCGGTACTGTCAGTAATGTTCCTAAAATACCAAAGCTCATTAACAGAGGTCTGCGTCCAATTTTATCAGATAGCATACCTGCTATTGGCTGAATAACAACAAATACAAGCAGCGCACAGAAGTTAATCCAGCTTACGACTCCTTTATCCAACCCTACACTGTTTACCATAAATTTTTGCAAATACGTTGTATACGTATAAAAAGCGACCGTTCCTCCTAAAGTTAAGCCAATAACGGTCAACACTGCTTTAGGGTGCTTCATAAGTGCTTTAATAGTTCCTGCATTTTCACGGCTTTCAGAGTCCATTTTAGAAAATTGCTCTGACTCATCCATTGTACGGCGCAGCCATAAAACGCTTAGCGCTCCGATGGCTCCAATGACAAAGGGAATACGCCAGCCCCATGAAATCATATCTGCTTCACTAAGAACGTTTTGCAGAATAATTTGAACACCTAATGCCACCAGCTGACCAGCAACAAGCGTCACATACTGAAAGCTTGAATAAAATCCTCTTCGCCCGCTGCTTGCCATTTCAGAAAGGTAAGTTGCAGAAGTTCCGTATTCTCCTCCTAAGGAGATTCCTTGCAGCAAACGCGCTAGTACTAGAATAATAGGAGATAATAACCCTATCGTGCCATAGCTAGGAGTACAGGCGATAATAAAAGAACCGCTCGCCATAATGGTAATAGATAAGGTAAGCGCAGCCCGACGACCATATCGATCCGCATAGCGCCCCATTAATAAACTACCAATTGGACGCATCAAGAAACCTACGGCAAAGATTGCAGCTGTGTTAAGCAGCTGACTTGTTGAATCACCTTCCGGGAAGAATTGCGATGAAAAATAGACGGCAAAAGCAGAGTAAACGTACCAATCGTACCATTCAATTAAGTTCCCAACAGATCCTTTAAAAATATTACTTGTAACACGCCTGTTGTTTGCAGCTTCACTGGTATGAGCCATGATTGATCCCTCTTTTCTTTGAGTGTTTAATGTTGGTTCTTCTGTAACATGAAGTAGTAAGTAATTTACCAGCAAATCTTTTTAAACAGCTAGACTGTATTGCTTTCTATAAAACCTGTTCAACCAATTACTTATATAATGAGAGCGCTTAAAAAAGGTTGGATAATTCATTTCAATATCATCTATAGATAACAAAATAAGCGGTTTTAAAAGCGGCTGCTGTCTATTACATATGTAGTGTTAATCCTCCCTTCTATTTATATATTGTACTATTGATTTATTAGAAAATATAATATTTTCTAATTGTTTATACAAAAATTTTACAAAGTTCGGTTTTCTAATTTATATGACAAACAGAAAAAAAAGCCATGTTCTTTAAGTAAGAACATGGTTAAGAAAATACTCTTTTCAACTTGTGAGTGTAAGCTGCTTAAATTTACACAATATGTAGAATAAACATAACTTGTACTAAGCTCTAACCTAAATTTAAGATAATTATCGAATTTTAATCTTATCCCCTATTATATATACAGCCATAGATGCTCTATAATTTTGTTGCATCGGCGACCTTAATTTGACTCATTTGATTTTAAATTCACATTAAAAGCATTCTATACCGAGATATTTTTCACCTAAGCTTGTTGTTTGGAAACCAAACTATATAAAATAATGAATGAGAAGAAATACCCCGAGAACTGGAGCATCAGCTAACATAAGGTTTATAGAATTTGTAATTCTCCACTTCTTGTCTGTTTTTGCTTCCGTGGCCAGATTAGCTTTCATTCGATCACCGCTTACAGCTACTCCAGATATAATGATGGCTAGCCCTACTAATAGAATGAAAACGGCAAAAAATACTGTTTCTGAATTTACGTTTGCTATTGTACATCCTAATAAAAGAATAAAAGATAAAATGAACCCTCCAATAATTGATTTAATCATTTTTGCTTTCCTCCTAGTCCTTTTATAAAGCTTCTAAATATTAACTATATAATATCGTTTTTTCTATATTTTTACTTTTATTTTGTTGTTTTAACAGATAAAAAGACAGTAATTAAGGGAACTAAAAAAGCGAAACGCTCATGTCGGAGTGCGTTTCGCTCAAGGGAACTACATTTCAACTATCTTTTGTGATGTCTGCTAAACCTATGCGAATTACTTTTGATAAGTCACTTAACGTTAACTGTATTTGGTGACCTACACGTCCACCTGAAAAGTAAATCGTTTCGCAGTTTTCTGCTGTAGAGTCAATGAAGGTTTCGAACTGCTTTTTCATTCCGATAGGAGAACACCCGCCGTGAACATATCCTGTAAGAGGTAGCAGTTCTTTTTGAGGAATCATTTCCAAAGACTTTTCACCAGCTGCTTTTGCCGCTTTCTTTAAGTCAAGCTCCTTTTCAACCGGTACCATGAAGACGTAATGTTCTTTTGATTTCCCTACGGTCACCAGTGTCTTGAAGACTTTAGCAAGATCCTCTCCGAGCGAAGTAGCTACCTGTACCCCACTCAGATTTTTAGTTTCGTAAGAATAATAATTGTACTCAATTTTTTTCTGATCTAAAATTCGCATGACATTCGTTTTATCTGCTTTTTTGCCCATAATTATCACCGATACTATCATAACACGTTTTGTTTTCATATCTCCATATATTAGGATAGGTAGGTTAGTAAGGGTTATTCATATCTTTTATATAAAAATGAATCTAATATGCTGAATAATGACTTTTCTCAACCTATTGAACCCGCTTTTTTCACAGAAAAAAAAGCCACTAGAGGTACTATAGACAAATTTACATCTATTAATTAGGTAAAAAGAAGAAAAACAGCGCAAGCATCTTTATCTTTTACAACATTTCAATATACCCTTCTGTTCCATGTACGCGAATTCGCTGTCCGTCTTTTATCAGCCGAGTAGCATTCTCTACCCCGACAACCGCTGGCAATCCGTATTCACGTGCAATGACTGCTCCATGAGTCATCAGTCCGCCAACTTCCGTAACAAGCCCCTTTATCCCTACAAATAACGGGGTCCAGCTGGGGTCAGTAAAGGAAGTGACTAATATATCTCCCTCTGATAGATCAGCATTTTCCATGTTTAAAATGACGCGCGCTCGCCCTTCTATCACTCCTGAAGAAACCGGTAAACCTACAATTGCTTGGGGCGGAAGATTTTCTCGTTTGTACGCACCTGTAACAATTTCGCCATGAGACGTGATGACACGCGGAGGTGTTAGCTTTTTGTATAATCGGTATTCTTCTTTTCGCTTGGTGATGATTTGATCATTCACTTTATGTGTACGCACGACTTCTTGAAGTTCGTCAAACGTCAGATAGTATATATCTTCTGTTTCAGAAATAACACCGGCTTTTACAAGCTGAGCGGCTTCTTTCAGCAGAGCCTGCTTATAAACAAAATAGCGATTAATCATGCCGTATTTGGGATATTCACGATAACCGATAAAATTTCGGATGAGATTAATCTTTTCTTTTGTTTCTTTTGCTTTTTGTTCACCATCCGGCAATTGCTTCAAGCGGTTTAGTAGCTCTTGCTCTTTTTTCAAGGCTTCCTGCAGGCCTTTTTCAAATTTTTGCTTGCTAGCGTTAGCCTCAAAGTTTTTAATATTACCAAGAATCACGGGGATAAGTGCAGCCGGCTTTTCGCTCCAGCGATTTTTCGTAATATCGATTTCGCCGGGGCATCGCATTCCGTATTTGCTGAGATAATCATAGATAGCGTCTTGAGTTTTCTCTCCGCCTTCAAACTTAACCAGTTTCTCCAAAAAGTTATCATCTTTTCCATGTTTTAAATAATGAATTACTTCTGGATAAGGACGAATCACATCTGCGACATCCAATAGTGCCAGACCCATTTCTGAAGTAATATTGTTTGGTACAGATTGAGAAAGCACGTCTGCTGCGTTTTTTTCACCTAGCCATGTCTCCATTTTTTCATTGATCCATGATGAAGCATCCATAGCGGCCATAAACACAGCTGTACTTTGTGGGTCAAATAAAATCTTCTTTAATGTCCCGATATCTTCTGAAATAAAATTGACTAATTCCGACCCAGATTTCGTCTGGATGGTTTGTTTTAGCTCTTCTATTGATGCTTGATTCTTCTTGATCAAATCAGAAACGATGGTCAAGTCGTTTTCGATTTGTGCCTTAGGCTTCGTAGGCGGCACGCTTTTATTGCTTTTACCGGAACTTTGATCATTTGGTAAAGGTTTTATAAAGTCTCCTCGCTCTATTATGCTTGTAAGTGCGTCTTTCATGAGCGGATCATGTTGTCCCATGGCACCTAACATCATTTTTCTGCTGTCAGGTGAAGCCAGCATAGGGGTGACATCAACAAACAGCCTTCCACCGGCTGTACGCATCGGTGCATTAGTCGTTAACAGAAAAAAAGACAATCCCAGGGGTTTCATAGCATCGGTCATCATTTGTTGATGTCCAACAGATACATAAACGCGATTTTCCTGATCATGTGCTTCAGGAATTGGATATAAAGTAGTAATTGGACGACTTTGGACAATATAAAATGTATCATCAGTCAAGCACCACTCGATATCTTGAGGACAATCAAAATAAGCTTCAAGCTGTCTTCCAACGTGTTCTAGCTGTAAAATTTGAAAGTCAGTGAGCGCTTGCGTTTTTTGCAGATTGAAATGAACTTCCTTTGTTTCTGTTCCTCCTTCTTTTAATCCGTAAATAGCTACCTTTTTAGCTGCTATTTTTTTATCGACGATTTCTCCTTCTTGTACTTTATAGCAATCGGCAGAGACCAAACCTGACACTAGCGCTTCTCCAAGTCCAAATCCCGCATCGATTGATAACAGCTTTCGGTTAGAAGTAATTGGGTCAGCGGTAAATAAAATACCTGAAGCCTGTGGAAAAACCATTCGTTGAACAATAACCGATACGTGCACTTGACTATGGTCAAATCCATTTTTAATACGGTAGGTTACCGCGCGATTTGTAAACAGGGAAGCCCAGCATTTGCTAATGTGCTCAAGGATGGCTTCTTTGCCTCTGATGTTTAAATAGGTGTCATGCTGACCAGCAAAAGAAGCATGTGGCAGATCTTCAGCAGTCGCACTTGAACGAACTGCATAAGCATGCTCTTCCCCAAACTGAGAGAGAGAATGAATAACTGCTTTTACAACGTCAGAAGGAATTTTTATTTCCAGAATGATTTGGCGAATTTTTTCGCTAATTTCACCAATTTGATCTCGGTCATCAGCTTTTAGCATTGTCAGCTGGTTCAGTAACGCTTGAAACGTTTCATTGTGTTCAAGGGCTTTTTGATACCCGGCCGCTGTCACACAAAATCCGTCCGGCACTTGTATTCCTTGAATTTTTGATAACGCCCCTAAATTCAAGGCTTTTCCTCCAACAAGTGAAAGCTGTGTATCTTTTATTTCTTGAAAGCTAAGAACTAAAGAGTTCATTCAACATCTCTCCTAACCGGTAATGTTTTATTGATTTTACCAGCAGTAAATGAGAATAAACAGTCTATATTGACGTTTTTTTATGTGATATAATTAAAGTAGGAAGAGAAATACATACCTTTTTGTTTGCGGTTACATATTTAAAAGTTGTATAACTAACTTATCTAATTGATTCGTATCCTTTTTAAAGCAGATAAGCACACGCCTCATAACGCTGCTATTCTTCCCGCTTCGTTTGACTGCAAGAGAATTCTTCTCAATGTTTTTAATCACTTCATTCATCTTCTCATACAGAAGGAATTTCTTTTTACCCCTTCTTTCAGCTAGTCACCTGAAGAGTCTAGCACATCAAATAATTAACTCTTTTTTTGCTATTTTGAAATCATAGCCTTACGAATGTATCTCTTCGCTCGTTTTCTAGCAAGTGTATAAACAATCATCTGCAGTACAAGCGCCGCAAGGCTTATGAGTACGATTTGCTCAACAGAAGTAAAAGGCGAAAAATACTTTTCCCATTTTGGATCAGGAAGTCTTAACGCGTTATAAAAGTATGAGGTACTAAAAGAAACGATATTTCCTAAAATAAGTGATAAATCCGCTCTAATCAGCCCACTTAGATAAGATAGTACGACTGTAACCATGGCCATAATTACATAGTTTACTCTTGAATCATCTTCAAAATCTTTTCGTATAGATAAATAAACATATGGAATGCAATAAATGGTAAAAATTATAAAAGGAAGTATTCTTCTCATATAGTAATCTCTCCAATATTTAGGATTCGACATAGTTTTCTATTATTATAAATTACCGAAGAGAATTTTTTCCAGTTTTTTGTACGCAGAGAGTGTAGAAATACTTATATGTATCATGATCGTTTTTAGAATCATTCCTTAAGGCAAAGTAAAAAAGCACGCTTATGAGTGCTTTTTTACAGCATATTTATTTAAACAGGACGTGTGTTTTAATCGAACATTTTCTGTTTACTGGTAACAATTACTTCTTTATTTTTCTCCTAAAATGGCTACAGGGCTAAGCACCTCGTAATGAATACGTTCGTTTGGTATATCCCATCTACGTAATGCTTTAAGAATAGCTTCCATAAACGGAATCGATCCACAGAAATAAAAGACAGCTTCTTTTGAAGGAACAACGGATTGTAACAATTCTAAATCAATATAACCCTCTTTATCAAAATCAGTGCCAAGTCGATCCCCTTCATTAGGCGAACTATAACAGATGAAGGAGGTACCATTTTCGTTATTTTTATTTAGTTGAGCCACATGTTCTTTAAAAGCATGCGTTTTACCATTAATACTTGCATGAAGAAAGGTAACCTTACATGTAGGTTGTTTTTCTACAATGGTATTCAGCATACTAAGCAAAGGTGTAGTGTAATACCTATACCTCCACTAATTAGCACAATGGGAAGTTCACTGTGATCAAGTACAAAATCTCCAGTAGGAGCTGAGAACTTAAGAGTATCTCCTGTCTGAACTTGTTTATGTAAATAGTTTGACACGATTCCTGCTGGCGCACCGTCATGCGCATCTTCTCGTTTTACACTGATTCGATAATAATCCTTTCCAGGGGCTTCAGAAAGACTATAGTGACGAATATGCGTGTATTTCTCTCCCGGAACAACTTCCCGTCCTTAGGCTATTTAGCAGTTACCTTCAGTTGCAGAATTCTTTAGCTTAATTTATAAGCTGATTAGAAAGATATACGGGCAATTATAACGAATCAGCGAAAGCATCTAATAAGTCTTCACCTTTAGTTTCTGAATAGCTTTTAATACATCTTCTCTATTCTTAGCAAACTTCATCCACTTTGGCAGTCGACTCTCGACACTTAAATAATAGGGATGTGACTCCCTGAGTTCAGCTTCTATTTCTATATAGCTTTCGATATAATTTAAATGTTCCAGGTTTAATGTCCATAAGGTGTTTCCACTACATTCAATTTGTAAATAGAGCAGAAGTTGAAAATACCAGTCGCAGGGATTTCCAATTAAAATTACTTCATAATCAGCTTTAGGTTCATACGATACTCTTGCTTGTCCGTAACCGTTTGCTTTTATAACTTTGTCTTTTGTAGTTCCGCAAGTAGTACAAACAAACCTTCTTCTGACGTTAGCGACGTAGGGACTCCAATCATCTAAAGCTATGACTTTTGCACAAGAGGCGCAATGTGGACAAACGACTAGAAATTCATATCCTAACCCTATAAGTGTTTTATTTTTATTTAGAAATGTTTTTTTAAAGACATTTTCTCCCTTGAATTTATTAATTCATATTATCGAAGCGATGGAACTACAACATTGATTTCAGTTTTAATTTTACATTAATCGCCAGAGGCAAATACTAATTTATTTAGCTTTAGTGCCTCTAAGCAAAGGTCCTTTAATGCTTTAGCAAATGTTTTCGTCTTCAGATCTATCTCCGTTGGTTGTCTACAGATAGTCTGTAATGCTTCACATACCTTGATTAATTGATTTATTTCTTGTACAGAAAACAACTTGTCACCATATTGATCTAATCCTGTCAATAATTCAAACGAATCTCTGAATTCTCTTGTTAACAGGTAGTCGTGTACTCTTTCCTCAAATTTTACACATTTAGTAGAAAAAGCTGCTTCTTTCTTATTATCGGCAATACAGAAATCGATTCCTACCATCAGTCCCTTCCTTCCTCTACATTCTTTCTAAGTTTAATAGGTACTAAAAAAGAGGACAGCTAGGTATATACTAAACTACTATCTGTCCTCTTCTGGCCGTACTTTTATCCAAATCTTTTAACGTAGCAATAATTAAGTAACATCTTCTACAAACTCTTTTAGAGAATCATACATTTCTAAAGCGTCCCATTCCCCCATTCCGTGTTCAGCTGTGAAAACTGGATAATTTTCATTCGCTATATTGATAAAGAGCGGGTCACCGCCTATTTCTTCATCATAACCTATGACAAACCAGTTTTCTTGCCAATCTCCTTCTTGATTTCCTATAAGGGAATTTGCTTCTAAATCTTCTCTATAGCCTAATTGTCCATCTAAAAACTCGCTTTTAAGGTAGATATAATAAGGAGTAGAAAGAGTTTCTCCCACTTCATCTTCAAATTCTACTTTCAATGACGTACCTGGAAGTTCTTTAAGAATTTTATAGATTTTCTCTATATCAGGTTTTATCATTCGCTTCTCCCCTTTAATGATCTGTATGACTTATCGTGGCTGTTACCCATTCTTCTAAGCTGTCTACTATTACTTCACGCTGTTCCCAATCGTGCCAAAAGGTGATAACTTGGCCAATTTTCCCTCCTTCATCAGGATCCAAGTCTATACAAATATCATCTCCTCCCCCATTCGTGGCAATCGAAATCCAACGTGGGTTCCACCAAAATTCTTTTTTTACTGGCCCAATAGGTTCAATTTCTGGAAAATCTTCAAATTCTCCTCCGTCTAAAAGCTCTTTTAATGTTTGCCACGTATACAGAATCTCCTCTAAAGGTAATAGAGTATAATTTTCAATAACTGCTATATATTCATCACGCTGTCCATTATGTATCATTAACCAGTCTTTAAGGTTTTTGGGAAATGTTAGTCCCATCTTTTGTTCAACCGCTGCAATTTCTGATTCACCAGCTGCTTCGTTAAGTGTTCCTACTGCTTTTGGTCGATTTGTCTTCAACCACTGTTCAAACTCATTCCAAACCTGCTTCATATTAGGAGCCTCCTTATATAACGTCATTAAATGAATCTATGAAAAATGATTAGATACTTTTTAAACTTATACTAATTATGTATGGAAATCTTATGTAAATAAACTGTTTTATTATTTTCTACTACATGAAACGAACATCAATTAGCTCACTTAACCTCATTTTGTTCGTTTGCTTACATCCCTCATCTATAAATACAAATAAACCTCCAAGGGAATCTACAAATTGAATAACTCCTGTTTCCGTTATACATTGCCCGTGGTTGTAATACGTAAGGTATACTTTTTTATGTGTATGAAGAGCTTCGATCAAGGTAAAATTAATTTGTTCCATTTGATCTTCTGTTAAAAAAGGTTGAGGTATTTCTGATTGCTTTTTTATAACTTCTTGTAATCCTCTGTATTGCTCTGGCATAGTGGCGAATGGTCGCCATTTTTTCATTCCTCTGTTTTGCATATCATCTTCCTCCTTTATGCTTTATGACCTCCTAAAAGGCCGTTTCGATAACGAGCTGTTGAATGCTCGAGATGGCTTGAAGCTCGCAAAACACTATTCTTCCCATAACGCATCCGTATTTTATCAATCGTTTTAGCAAGTGCATAGGCTCTTTCGCGCTGGTCAATATCTTCAAATAAACTCATTTGCTCCTCTTCTTGAATAAGGGTGTTCGATAATGAAATCCCAATAGAACGAATTGGCATTCCGCTATCAAACGTATGTAAAATCGTTAAACAATAAGGGAAAATATCTTGGCTTAAATTCGAAGCTCTTCCCATTTTCTTTTGCCTTGAGAAGCCCCCACCTGTTTGTTTGCTATATCCAATGGATAAATGGATAGTTTGTGCCACGACTTGATGCATACGTAAACGAAAGCACACATCGTCTAACAGCTCTAATAGCAGCAATTCCACTTCTTTTCGATTTGTATAGTCTTGAAACAGAATTTGACTCTTCCCGAATGATCGAGAGCTCGGAATATACACGTTAGAAATGCGACTAAAATCAATTCCGTTTGCATGTTGGTGGAGTTCTTCTCCCAAGATGCCAAACTCTTTTTGTAACATCTCTTTTGAAGAAAGAGCGAGTTCTTTGATGGAGTGAACGCCCAAACGATTTAAGCGCCTTTCCGTAGCGGATGAGATTCCCCAGAAATCCTTCATTGGGTGAATCGACCATAATTTAAAAGGAATATCTTCGTATCGCCAATAAGCTACCCCTGTTGGGCTATTCTTGGCCTCATGATCTAAGCTCACCTTAGCCAGTAAGAGATTCGGACCTATGCCTGCAGTAGCTGTCAGCCGTGTTTTACGATAAATCTCGTTGATGATTTTATGGGCTAATTCTTCTGGTGTGCGAGCGAATAAATGCAAAGAAGCTGTGGCATCAATAAACAACTCATCAATGCTATACGCATGAAAATCCTCAGGAGCCACATACTGTAATACTAAACTAGAAACATAGTTCGAAGCCTTGACATACCTTTCCATGGATGGGTTTACGACGTGGATATCTTTCCTTCTAGGAATGTCGAAAAGACGGCTGCCTGTTTTGATTCCCTCTTTCTTTAATAAGGGTGTGGCAGCTAACACAACTGATCCCGGCCGCTTTGTATCTCCTACAACTGCCAACTTTGTTTTTAATGGATCTAGCCTACGTATCACGCATGAAACAGAAGCAAAGAATGCTTTCATATCAATACAAATAATGACTCTGTTTGGTAGATATTCATAATCCATTGGAATAACTCCTCAAATAAAGAACGTTTGTTCTCTATTATATACGAACAAACGTTCTTTATTCAATAAAAACTCTAAATTTTTCCCGATTATTGTTACTCTAATAAGAGAAAAGAACATCGCATATAAATCGGAAGAATGGAGGGGTGACCTATGAATAGAAAAATGCCTAATTATATTATCTTTTTATCATGGTTTTTGTTTTTAGTTCTTTTATGGATTATCTTCTCATTTTTTAAAGGTGAAAATGGACAGTGGTGGTCTATGTATCGTTTAAATATAAAGAAATATGGTCCTTGGGCTTTAGAGGTTTCTTACATAAAAATTAGTATTGCTGCTGTTATCTGCTTAGTAATAGCTTATATGAGGAGTTTTGGCTTCAAAAGAAAAAGATAAGGTTAAATAAAGTGCTTTTAAGGTAATATATATCATTCAATTTAATCGTAATAAGCAATAAAGATAAAAAGACCTTAATTAATTTGTTAATAAGGTCTTTTCAGTATATATAAAATTTATGACATATTTTAAAAAAGAAAAAATGGTCATTATTACTTATCCTCTGACTGCTTGAGTGGAGTACCATAAGATAATGATTCAAAGGAAACAGAAACATTTTTGATTCTAGACAGTAATTTTACATTAGAAAAGTACTTTGTTTAGAGATAAGCTGTTGATTGTCAAATCACTAGCTCAGAAGATAAAAGTAAGCGTTCTTTATAAGACTTAGAACGCTCCATTCCTTGAAGTAATAAATCAACTACTTTTTCCTTTTAGATGTTTAGCTCATATTAAAAAGCTTTATAAGTTTCGTAGTACTATATTTACAAACTTTCTTGACTTAATTGCATATCATTCAATCAAATTAATTAAAAGGATAATATACGCGATTTGAATATGATTTATAGTTTTTTAAAAATAATACCGTTATTAACCTACTTAACGTACGCATTTTGAATAAAAATCTGGGTTTTTAATATTATTTTTATTTTAATAATGGATAATGAACGGAAAATTGATAATTTTTTAAATTTTATCAAAAAAGTTTATTTTTTATATTGAAATATGTAATTTGACTGTTTATAATACAAAAAAGATAAGTTATTTGCAATTTAAGTTGTCTGAAAATTTAATTTTTTATGAAGAATATTATTAATGGGGGTTTCACCTTGTCAAACAAAGTACCGTTTTCTTTTATAGTAATCATTGGTTTAATGTTATTTGCATTATTTTTTGGAGCTGGAAATTTAATATTCCCTGCTATGCTTGGCCAGTCAGCGGGAGCAAATATCTGGTCAGCAAATGCGGGTTTTTTAGTTACTGGAGTAGGCTTGCCTTTACTTGGTGTACTAGCTTTTGGATTCTCCGGAAAGGAAGATTTACAATCATTAGCAAGTCGCGTGCATCCTATCTTTGGTTTAGTATTTACAACTGTTCTTTATCTAGCTATTGGACCTTTATTTGCTATCCCACGAACAGGTAACGTCTCTTTTGAAATCGGACTTAAACCTTTCATTTCTGAAAGCTCTAGTTCTATAGCTTTACTCGTATTTACTATTATATTTTTCAGTATTACATGCTTTTTTTCTCTCAATCCTGCGAAAATTGTCGATATTGTCGGAAAATTCTTAACGCCAATTAAATTAACATTCATTGGAATTTTAGTCCTAGTTGCTTTTATTCATCCTATTGGAAAATTTCAAGCACCCACAGAAAAATATGTAACAAACTCTTTTTTTAATGGGTTCCAAGAAGGATATCTCACAATGGATACTCTTGCATCTTTCGTTTTCGGAATCATTATTATCAATGCAATTAAAGAGAAAGGCGCTAAAACAAAGAAGCAAATTATAGCTGTTTGCCTAAAAGCTACGGGAATTGCTGCTATTATTCTTGCAACTATCTATTCTGCCCTTTCATACATGGGCGCTTCAAGTGTAGAAAAGCTTGGGCATTTAGATAATGGTGGTACGGTGTTAGCGAAAGTTTCTGATTATTATTTTGGAGAATATGGAGGATTACTATTAGGCTTAATGATCACAGTAGCTTGTCTGACAACTAGCGTAGGGCTTATTACTTCATGCTCTTCTTATTTCCATAAATTATTACCTTCTATTTCTTATAAGAAAATTGCGATTAGCTTATCCGCGTTTAGCGCAATCATCGCAAATGTTGGATTAAATCATTTAATTTCTTTTTCAGTACCTGTTTTAACAGTTCTCTACCCATTAGCAATTGTTCTAATCTTTTTGACTTTCCTTCATTCTTTATTTAAAGGATGTGCTGAGGTATACCAAGGTAGCCTATTCTTAACATTTGTTGTAAGCCTGGTAGATGGATTAAATGATTTTGGCTTACATATCCCTGGTATTGACCCATTATTTACTTACTATCTTCCTCTTTACCATATTGGATTAGGTTGGATATTCCCTGCAATTATTGGAGGTCTTGCAGGTTATGGAGTTAACTTGTTTAAAAATAAAGAGCAATTTACTTCTAAATCAACAAGGTTAAATAAATAAATTTACTTTAATTCTCTGGATAAATTAAAGCATTTAGATGAATACTTTGAAGCCTACTTTTATTACTATTTGGTACTTAGTATAAAATGAAGCTTCAATTAACTTCTAAATAAGGAATATAACTATGGAGAAAACGTCACAAAATTATAGTTGTATGGATGCGTTAGTATTTAGATAAGTTTAAAGAAAATTTAATCGAAGAAGATGAATCACTTAAAAATTCTCTTAAATAATAAAGCAAATGTAAAAAGAGGCTTTTACTATACGAGGTAAAAGACTCTTTTTACGCGTTGCTTTTATTATATATGTTTTTGATAAAATATTATTAGATTTCTGCTTTTAGACATAAACAAGCTTCTATATCCCCCTTTTTTGTAAAGATCAATCAAATCTCTTAAGGATCTTAGCTTTTTGAAATTAATTATAAATTAATCTAAGAATAATTTATAATTAATTTCAAAAAGCTCTTATTACATATTTAGGAAAGTTTTCTTACCATTTTTATACTTATTTTAAACTTATATCTATATCATTTTAAAAAAATGTTCGTAAAAGTGTAGAGTTTTCAAAAGACGTTCATAATTCGTTTTTTAATTTAAACGAACGATGGAAATGATAGATTTTCTATATAATAGAAAAGTCCGTAAAGGTATACTTTTACGGACAATATATTCAAATCTATTACAAGATGTTAAAGTAATTATTATCCTTAACAAAATAAAAAGCCACCCAGTATTTGCAGGACAGGTGGCTTTTTACTATAAAATGCATGTGCAGACACATAGTAACATATTTTCCCTATAAATACTATATTTTAAAGGACAAGCATTTGTATAAAAGGTCAAGCTATATCATTTTGTTTGCGATATAGATGTATTTAATAACTAATTAATTTATAAATGATTTAGCACCTATGTAGTGTTTTTGCCAATAAGGATTATCAAAATGAGCAACTCCTACACCTGAATCGCCAGAATGAATCATTAAATTGTTACCAATATAAACTGCACTGTGGGAAGCTCCTTGTACATTATAAGTTCCTTCAAAAAATACTACATCTCCAACCTGCGGTGAACTTACATGCACACCATTATTTTTCCACATTTCTCTATG
>NZ_JAIQVD010000005.1:0-370154 GCF_035064545.1 Bacillus sp. ILBB4
CATGTATTAGGCACGCCGCCAGCGTTCATCCTGAGCCAGGATCAAACTCTCCGAAGAAATGTTTGACTTGCTCAATTTAAAAAATAAAAATTAACGTTGACGTTTACTATTTCGTTCAGTTTTCAAAGAACTCTTGTCTTAAAGCGACTTCTATATAATAACACTTTTTAAGAATCATTGTCAACACTTTTATATAACTTTTTTAAAACTATTAAGAAAGTTATATATGTTTTGCTGACTTTTTATATATTACCAAAATGGAAAGCCTATGGCAAGGTTTTTTTACATAAAAAAGCCCCTGCTTTTTCAGGGGCTTTTTTTTATTCTTCTGTTTCTTCAGCTTCAATTATTATATCTGTCTCTTCATGTTCATCTAATTCATCTAAAACTTCGTCTTCATCTTCTGAAGTTTGTACTTTTGCAACCGTTGAAACAAACTCTTCGTCTCCTAAACGGATGACTTTGACACCTTGTGTGTTACGGCCCATTTGTGAAATATCTGAAACAGAAACACGGATAAGAACGCCGCTTACTGTGATAAGCATAATATCTTCTTCTTGAGATACGCATTTCAGTGCGACAACATCACCATTTTTATCAGTGATATTACATGTTCTTAAACCTTTACCGCCTCTTGTTTGTACACGATATTCTTCAATCGGCGTACGTTTTCCGTAACCATTTTTCGTAATGATCAAGACATCTGATTGTTCTTCGAGAATCTCCATACCGATTACTTCATCTTCTGAATCGAGAGTGATCCCTTTAACTCCAGTAGCTGTACGTCCCATTGAACGAACATCATTTTCATTAAAACGAATTAACATACCCTTCTTCGTTCCAATAACCATATCGCGCTTACCATCTGTCAATTTAACAGAAATCAATTCATCTTCTTCTCTTAAATTCAAGGCGATAAGTCCGCTATTTCGAATGTTCTCAAAAGAAGATAAAGGTGTACGCTTAGAAATTCCTTGTTTTGTAGTAAAGAATAGATACCAATCGTCTACAAATTCATCGACGCGAATGATGGCATTTACCCACTCACCCTTGTCTACTTCTAACAAGTTAATAATAGGTATCCCTTTAGCCGTTCTTCCGTACTCTGGAATTTCGTATCCTTTTGTACGGTAAACTTTTCCCTTATTTGTAAAGAAGAGAATCGTATCATGAGTAGAAGTTGTTAGAAGATGTTCAACAAAATCATCTTCGTTTGTATTCATTCCTTGAATACCTCTTCCGCCTCTTCGCTGACTCTTATACGTAGAAACAGGCAAACGTTTAATATAGCCGTTGTGCGTTAAGCTAATAACAATATCTTGGCGAGGAATCAGATCCTCGTCTTCGATAATTTCAGCTCCTCCGCTTACGATTTCTGTTCGACGGCCGTCATTGAATCTTTCTTTTACTTCTATTAGTTCTTCTCTAATAATTTCTAATACTTTTTCTTCATCTGCTAAAATAGCTTTTAATTCAGCAATTAGCGCTAATAAAGATTGATATTCTGCTTCAATCTTCTCTCGCTCTAATCCTGTTAAACGCTGTAGGCGCATATCCAAAATAGCTTGCGCTTGTTTTTCAGATAACGAAAACTGCGTCATTAATCCTTCACGTGCAATATCTGTTGTTTGAGAACCTCTAATTAAAGCAATAACAGCATCTAAATTATCAAGAGCAATCTTTAAACCTTCTAAAATATGCGCACGTGCTTCTGCTTTTCGAAGTTCAAATTCAGTACGACGACGAATAACCACTACCTGATGGTCTAAGTAGTACTGTAGACATTGCTTCAAGTTCAATACTTTTGGCTGTCCATCTACTAATGCAAGGGTATTAATACCAAAACTTGTTTGAAGAGATGTCTGCTTATATAAGTTGTTTAATAAAACATTTGCATTTGCATCACGTCTTACTTCAATAACAATACGCATACCTGAACGGTCAGACTCATCTCGTAAATCCGTAATTCCATCAATCTTCTTATCACGAGCTAGCTCTGCAATTTTTTCAATTAGCTTTGCTTTATTTACTTGGTATGGAAGTTCATGAACAATAATAGTTTGTTTACCATTGCTTTGTTCTTCAATTTCTACTTTTGCGCGAACAATAATAGAACCTTTTCCAGTTTCATAAGCTTTACGAATTCCGCTGCGGCCAAGAATTTGTCCTGCAGTTGGGAAATCCGGACCTGGAATAATCTCCATTAACTCTGCAATTGTGATACCAGGGTCTTGACTTACAGCTAAAACGCCGTCAATGACTTCCCCTAACTGATGCGGAGGAATATTTGTCGCCATACCTACCGCAATTCCGGCTGAACCGTTTACAAGTAAATTTGGAAATCTAGCAGGTAATACCATTGGTTCACGTTCAGAACCGTCATAGTTATCTTGGTAATCAATTGTATCTTTATTGATGTCACGCAACAGTTCCATCGAAACTTTTGACATTCTTGCTTCTGTATAACGCATAGCTGCTGCTGCATCTCCATCAACAGATCCAAAGTTTCCATGACCGTCGATTAGCATATAACGATAGCTAAAATCTTGTGCCATACGAACCATTGTTTCATATACAGCTGAGTCACCGTGTGGGTGATACTTACCAATTACTTCTCCTACGATACGAGCTGATTTTTTATATGGCTTATCCGATCCCATACCTAAATCATTCATTGCATATAAAATACGACGGTGCACAGGCTTAAGTCCGTCTCTTACATCTGGTAAAGCACGCGATACAATTACGCTCATTGCATAATCTAAAAAGGATGCGCGCATTTCTTGACTAATATTTACTTCTCTTATTTGAGAGTTTGGTTTATCTGACATCGATAAGAACCTCCTTCGCGAAGTTCAGTATAGTAATTCATATATATGTAAACGCAGGATAGAACCTATCTCCATCCTGACGTTTATATACCCTTTATAAAAAATATAAAGGGTATTACCGTTCATTTAAATATCAAGATTTTTTACGTACTGAGCATTTTCTTCAATGAAATTACGGCGTGGTTCTACTTTGTCGCCCATTAAAATTTCAAATGTCTCATCAGCTTCAATTGCATCTTGCAAGTTCACCTGAAGAAGGGTACGGAACTCTGGATCCATTGTTGTTTCCCATAATTGTTCAGGATTCATCTCTCCTAAACCTTTGTAACGCTGAAGGTTTGGTTTTGCGCCTTCAGGGAAAGAAGCTAATACCTCTTCTAATTGACGATCGTTGTACGCGTACTCCACTTTTTTACCTTGTGAAACTTTGTAAAGAGGCGGCTGAGCAATGTACACATATCCGTGCTCAATAATCTGTCTCATATAGCGATAGAAGAACGTTAGAAGAAGCGTACGAATATGCGCACCGTCTACGTCTGCATCTGTCATAATCACAATTTTATGGTAGCGGGCTTTCGAAATATCAAAATCGTCACCAATACCTGTTCCTAGAGCGGTAATGATTGTACGAATTTCGTTATTAGATAAAATTTTATCTAAACGCGCTTTCTCTACGTTGATAATTTTACCACGTAAAGGCAAAATAGCTTGGAAATGACGGCTTCTTCCCTGCTTAGCTGAACCTCCGGCAGAGTCACCCTCTACTACATAGAGTTCGCTAATAGAAGGATCTTTTGACGAACAATCTGCTAATTTACCCGGTAAGTTTGAAATTTCAAGCGCGCTTTTACGGCGTGTAAGCTCACGAGCTTTTTTAGCTGCCATTCTTGCTCTTGCAGCCATTAAACCTTTTTCAATTACCTTTTTCGCCACAATAGGGTTCTCTAGCAAGTAAGTTTCTAAGTGTTCTGCAAACACAGAGTCAGTAATTGTTCTTGCTTCACTATTTCCCAGCTTTGTTTTTGTTTGTCCTTCGAACTGCGGATCTGGGTGCTTAATAGAGATGATAGCTGTAATTCCTTCACGAACATCTTCACCTGTTAGATTGGCGTCACTGTCTTTAAATACGCTGTTTTTACGTGCATAGTCGTTAATTACACGCGTTAACGCTGTTTTAAATCCTGCTTCGTGCGTTCCACCTTCATATGTGTGAATATTGTTTGCAAAAGAATATAAATTACTTGTATAGCTATCGTTATATTGAATAGCAATTTCTACAGAAATGTTGTCTCGATTACCTTCAATATAGATTGGCTCTTCGTGAATCACTTCTTTCGAACGGTTTAAGTGTTCAACGTAAGACTTAATTCCGCCTTCATAGTGATACTCACGTCTTTTATCTTCTTCACGTTTGTCTTCAATCGTAATTTTAATGCCGCGATTTAAGAAAGCTAACTCACGCAGACGATTAGCTAACGTATCAAAATCGTATTCAAGCGTTTCTGTAAAAATTTCACCATCTGGACGGAATTGAATAACAGTACCTGTTTTATCTGTTTCTCCAACTACTTTTAAGTCAGCAGCCGGTACACCTCGTTCATATTTTTGATAATGAACTTTACCGTCACGATGTACGTGCACTTCCAAAGAGGTAGAAAGTGCATTAACAACTGAGGCACCTACACCGTGTAATCCACCAGATACTTTATAGCCGCCGCCGCCAAATTTACCTCCGGCATGAAGAACCGTTAAGATAACTTCAACGGCAGGTCTGCCCATTTTTTCTTGAATACCAACCGGAATTCCACGACCGTTATCTTTGACTGTAATACTATTATCCTTTTCGATAATAACATTAATTTCATCGCAATAGCCGGCCAGCGCTTCATCAATACTATTATCTACAATTTCCCATACAAGATGATGTAGACCCTTTGCGCTCGTCGATCCAATATACATCCCCGGACGTTTACGAACAGCTTCTAATCCTTCTAATACTTGTATCTGATCAGCTTCATATGCTTGTACTTCTTTTTGTTCCATCGTCAAATGTATCACCTACACTTTTTTTTAACAGCAAACTGCTGTATTTATCATTTTGTATTATGTTTTTCGAATATTATGTGGAAATAATACGGAGCCTTTAATGTATTTGCAATTTGTTTACTTATGCACAAAATTTTCATAATCGAGGGTACGAGTTGAAATATATAGACTTAAAACTATAATGATATCATATTTCAGTTAGATTGCCTTGCGAAAAGTTTTTAGATAGATCAATTGCTATTTGACCTTTTGAATTTGGCCAGCTTCTACGTGATATGTAGCGGCTTTTTCTAAGGTCTCGTGATGAATTCCTTCAATGCTCGTTGTCGTTACAAATGTCTGAACTTTTCCTTGAATGGTATTTAGCAAGTGTGATTGACGAAAATCATCTAATTCAGACAATACGTCGTCTAAAAGCAAGATTGGATATTCACCTACTTCTTGATAAATTAACTCGATTTCAGCAAGCTTTAACGATAAAGCAGTCGTCCGCTGTTGCCCTTGTGAACCAAATGTTTGAACGTCTTTTTCATTAACGTAGAAAAGAAGATCATCACGGTGTGGTCCTGCTAAGGTGACACCTCTATCAATTTCTCTACTTTTTATTTTATCAAACTTTTGATGATATGCTTCTAACATTTTCGACAAATCTGCATCTTCTGATACATCAATTGAATTCTTATACTCAATTTTTAATGTTTCTAAGTCTCGACTGATCCCTTTATGAATAGGCTCTGCCCACTGTTGAAGTAACTGTAAAAACTCAAAACGTTTTTTTAAGATTTTCGCCGCCATTTCACTTAACTGTAACGTAAGTACGTCTAAAAGTGAAAGATCCGTTTGTTTTTTTGTCTGCAGCTGCTTCAAATATTGATTTCTTTGCTGCAAAATCTTTTGATACCTGCTTAAATCATGCATGTAAACAGGCGAAACTTGACCAATTTCCATATCGATAAATTTGCGCCTTACTTGCGGACTCCCTTTAACTAGGTTCAAATCCTCCGGAGCAAACATGACAGTGTTAATTGACCCTATATATTGACTGAGTTTTTTCTGCTCAATGTGATTATATTTTGCTTTTTTCCCTTCTGTTGAGATGACTAAATCCAGTGTAACAGGTCCTCTATGCTTTTCTACAATGCCGGATAGCTTTGCATACTCACAGTCCCATTTAATTAATTCTTTATCGTTGGATGTACGATGAGATTTAGCCATAGATAATACGAAGATCGATTCCATCACGTTTGTTTTACCCTGTGCGTTTTCACCCAAAATGACGTTTACTTTATTTTCAAAAGGAATCGTTGTCTTCGTATAGTTTCGGTAATTTGTCAAAGTAATTTCTTTAATATACAAACGTTTCACCAACTTTAAGTAATAACAACAAATGATCCTGCAGCCGGTATATCCACTTCGTCATTTGCATATAATTTACGTCCGCGGCGCTCTTCTAGCTCCCCGTTTACATATACTTCGTGCTCACTTAAAAACCATTTTACCATTCCACCTGTTTGAATGACGTCTGCTAATTTTAAAAACTGGCCAAGCGTAATGTATTCAGTTGAAATTTTAACCTCTGTTTTCATGCGACTCTCTCACTTTCTAATGATGTATCTCTATTTTACTAAATAATTCTCCTTAAGAAAAGAAAGCTACTAGTACGGCATGCTAGTAGCTTTCTGAGATTTAATATGTTCGCACTGGTAAAATCAGCTGCAGCATTGAATCATCCTCTAATGTTCGAATGACAAATGGACGCATCGCACCAGTGAAGTTGATTTTGATATCTGTTCCTTCGAGCGCTTTTAATGCATCTAACATATATTTTGCGCTAAAAGAAATTTTTAATTCTTCTCCTGAGATAGACTGACTTTGTACCTCTTCAATTACTTTTCCGATTTCAGGAGAGTTAGAAGAGATTTCAACAATTCCTTCATCCAGCGTAGATAGTTTTACTACGTTGTTTCTTCCTTCACGAGCTAATAAAGAAGCGCGGTCAATCGATTGCAAGAATTCTTTTACGTTCAATATAACATCCGTTTTACTATCAGCTGGGATCAATCTTGAAGTATCAGGATAATTTCCGTCCAATAATCTTGAGAAAAATAGTAAATGTTTTGTTTTGAATAATACTTGATTTTCCGTGATAACAATGTCTACTAATTCATGAGAATCATCAAGGATCTTACTGAATTCACTTAAACTTTTACCTGGAATAACCACATTATACGTTGCTTCATTTCCAGTTTCAATGGTCGCTTTTCGCAAAGCTAGACGGTGACTGTCAGTGGCAATGCACGTTAATTCTTTGCCATCGACCTTCCAGTTTACACCTGTCAAGATAGGTCGTGTTTCTGAGGTGGACACCGCAAAGACAGTTTGTCGAATCATGTTTTTTAATAAGTCTGTCGGTAATCTAAACATGTTGTTTTCTTCGATCTGTGGTAAATGAGGATACTCTTCTGCATCTAAACCATTTAAGTTAAATTCAGCTTTTCCTGAACGAATGATTGTTAAAAAGTGACTTTGGACGTCTAATTCTACAATGTCTTTAGGAAGCTTTTTTACGATTTCACTAAAGAAACGAGCTGGGAGAACAACGCTTCCTGGTTTTTGGATATCAACAATCTCTTTTCCTTCTTCTTCGTT
This sequence comes from Bacillus sp. ILBB4, assembly GCF_035064545.1. NCBI lineage: Bacteria > Bacillati > Bacillota > Bacilli > Caryophanales > Bacillaceae > Bacillus > Bacillus sp. ILBB4. The sequence continues at coordinate 7,527 of NZ_JAIQVD010000005.1, forward strand.
TGGAATAAACGATTCAATCGAGATATCGGAATCACTTCCTGTTAAGGTAACACCTTCTTCAGTCGCTACAATTTTAATCCCAGTTAAAATTGGAATTGTTGTTCTAGAAGATACAGCTTTCATAACGTCTTGAACGCTTTGAACTAGATAGTCTTTCTGTATGATAAATTTCATAATAATTAATCCTCCTTAAAAGTAGGTTTAAAAGCTTATTATTTATTATATTTTAAGATAGTAGTAGTAATAGGGGCTGTGGAAATGTGGATAACCCCTAAAAACGTGAGAACACAGCCTATCCACATGTGGACAGACTGTGTACAATCCTAACTCACTTATACACAAAATACAAGTAAAAAAAGCCTATATTTTTAGTGATTCACTTATTTCTTTAATTTGTTTTTGTAGGTCAGTATCTGTTTGAACAAGTTTTGAGATTTTTTCATGAGCATGGATGACAGTAGTATGGTCTCGCCCGCCAAACTCTTCTCCAATTTTAGGCAGCGAAAAATCCGTTAGTTCGCGAGAAAGGTACATGGCAATTTGTCTAGGAAACGCAACTGACTTTGTACGTTTCTTTGCTTTGAAATCATCTAATTTTATATTAAATTCTTGTCCAACAATCTGTTGGATGTCTTGAATCGTAATAACCCTAGGTTTTGAACTAGGAATGATATCTTTTAATGCTTCTGCTGCTAAATCAGCGTTTATATCTTTATTAATTAGTGAAGAATAAGCTACTACACGAATAAGTGCGCCTTCTAATTCTCTAATATTTGAATCAATCTGATTGGCGATATAAAGCATAACTTCATTTGGAATAACTAAGCCGTCCGCTTTGGCTTTTTTACGCAAAATAGCAATTCGTGTTTCCAAATCTGGTGGTGTGATGTCTGTAATAAGGCCCCATTCAAAGCGAGAGCGAAGTCGATCTTCAAGTGTAGGAATTTCTTTCGGCGGTCGATCACTTGAGATGACAATCTGCTTGCTTTCTTCGTGAAGCGTATTAAACGTATGGAAAAATTCTTCTTGTGTCTGCTCTTTACCTGCTAAGAATTGAATATCATCAATCAGTAAAACATCTACATTACGGTATTTGTTGCGGAATTCTACTGCTTTATTGTCACGAATAGAGTTAATAAACTCGTTTGTGAATTTTTCAGATGATAAGTACACGACTTTCGCGGCAGGATTATGATCTAACACATAGTGGCCTATGGCGTGCATTAAGTGTGTTTTGCCTAATCCTACTCCCCCGTAAATAAAAAGCGGATTATACGCTTTAGCCGGCGCTTCTGCTACTGCTAAAGAAGCTGCATGCGCAAACCGATTTCCAGATCCGATAACAAATGTATCAAAGGTATACTTCGAATTTAGCATGCTTTGAGGAAATTCTGCTCCTTCGTCTTTATTGACTTTCTTTTTAGGAGTTTGAATATCGAATTCTTCCTCGGCCTGGTTAGGAGGAATAATAAATTTTACATCTAACTCTTCCCCCGTAAGATCATAAAGTGTTTCAGCAATTAAATTAGAATACCTAGATTCTAACCAGTCCCGTGCAAAATCATTAGGTGCAGTAATAATGAGCGTGTCTCCTTGTAAAGCATGAGCTTTTGTCGATTTGAGCCAGGTTTCAAAACTAGGTTTGCTTAATTTTTTTTCAATTTGATCTAAAGCTCTATCCCATAAATCATGAATGTTTTCCAACGAGCAATCCCTCCTTTTTCTAGCTTTTATGCGCTTTGTACAACCCTTGTACAACCTGTACAAAACCTTATGCATAAAAAATTTATATTTATACAATTGCTATTATGTGGGTAAATATATATTATAGAAGAAAGTCGACTATTCGACAGATTCCACATGGTGTGGATAACTTTATACAGTGATAGTGGAAATGATGTCCACAAGTTGTCCACAGTTTGTGGATAAAAATCAACTGTGGAAAAGTAATTAAGAGTGAAAACAAAAATATAATATCAAAGAATTCGGCATGATGCAATGAATTTTCGAAACTTATCCACAATCACTACACCTTGTGGAGAAAAGTTTTCCACAACACAAGATAGTGTGCATGAGTTGTCGATAAGAAATGGATAAGTAGAAAAATGTCGAAAAAACTTATCCACAATGGTTTAAGAGAAGAATTTGAATAAAAAAGAGGCTTTTTATAACCTGTATTGTTGTAGTTTTGTTCAGTAAGGATGCGATCGCAGCTGGTAGAGAAAGAAAAAGAGATGAAAAGGAAAAATTTTTTCTTTAATAAATCAATGAATTTTATTGATTAGGTATAGACAATTGGGTTATAAAGATATTAGAATGAAGAAGATTGAGTAAAACAGATAATGAAACCAAGAGATTGAAAATTTTATTTTTTAAATAACATTGACATCTTCTTAGTCTTTTCATTATAATTGCAAGGACTGTCTTTTTCAGTTATTCCTCGAGGAGGTGTTTATAGATGAAAAGAACTTACCAACCAAACAAACGTAAGCACAGTAAAGTACACGGTTTCCGCGCTCGTATGAGCTCAGCGAACGGACGTAAAGTTTTAGCTCGTCGTCGTCGTAAAGGAAGAAAAGTATTATCAGCATAATAGACCACTGACGCCAGTGGTCTTTTTTCGCTTTATAAGGCTAAAATCCACCTCTGTTCCTGTAGGGACTCCATAAAAGCATGACCTGAAAAAGGGCAGGAGTTGTTAAAAATGAAAAAAAGATATCGTATAAAAAAGAATGATGAATTTCAAACAGTTTTTAAAAAGGGCAAGTCCGTAGCGAATCGCCAATTTGTCTTGTATGTTCTAGACAAACCGGATCAAGAACATTTCCGCGTAGGATTCTCCGTGGGCAAAAAGATTGGAAATGCCGTGACTCGTAATCGAGTTAAGCGCCTTGCTAAACAAATTATGTTTGAATTCACACCGTATTTGAAGCAAGACAAAGATTATATTGTAATTGCAAGGCAGCCTGCTGCAACAATGAGCTATGAAGAAATTAAAAGCAGCTTGCAGCATGTCTTTAAGCGTGGCAAATTACTTACACATAGACAAAACGATTAATAAACAATAGAAGAAAAGCCTTTAATAGCTGTTGTTTTTCTACCGCATCCTTATATAATGGATTTTGACGCACTTTCAGAATTGAAAGGTGAACATGTAGAAGGAGGAAAACAGGTGAAGAAGAAGTTGTTTTTAGGGATAACGCTTATCTTTCTATTAACTGTTTTAGCGGGTTGTACGGAAATTAACCAACCTATTACAGATGATAGTAAAGGTTTTTGGAATGAGTATGTTGTGTATCCGCTGTCATTAGTCATTACGTATCTGGCGGAGGTATTTAAAAGCTATGGAGTTGCGATCATCGTTGTCACAATCCTGATTCGCTTACTTATTCTACCGCTTATGATTAAACAGATGAGAAACACGAAAGCAATGCAGACGCTTCAGCCCGAAATGCAGAAGTTAAAGGAGAAGTACAGTTCAAAAGATGCCCAGACGCAGCAGCAATTGCAGAAAGAAACGATGGCATTATTCCAAACTTACGGAGTAAATCCTTTAGCTGGGTGCTTCCCAATTCTAATTCAAATGCCCATTCTTATCGGAATTTTCCACGCGATTACACGAACGTCAGAAATCGCAAACAACAGCTTTTTATGGTTTGATTTAGGTGCGCGTGATCCGCTATTTATCTTACCAGTTGTCGCAGGAATCACAACGTTTATTCAGCAAAAGATGATGATGGCCGGAAATGCAAATCAAAATCCTCAAATGGCTATGATGCTTTGGGTTATGCCGATCATGATTGTCGTTTTTGCAATCAATTTTCCAGCCGCTTTATCTCTTTATTGGGTAGTGGGAAATCTATTTATGATTATTCAAACCTACTTCATTAAAGGGCCAGACTTAAAACAAGCGAATATTGAAGGGGTTAAAAAATGAACGAAATCACAATTACGGCCCAGACGATTGAAGCTGCTGTTCAAGAAGCATTAGATGCTTTAGAAGTAGAGCGGAATCAAACAAATGTAGAAATAATTGAACCAGGCAAAAAAGGATTTTTAGGAATCTTTAAGGGAAAACCCGCAGTTGTAAAAGTTACAAAAATAGTTGACCCTGTAGAGGAAGCGGTTCATTTTATTACAAATGTTAGCCGTGAAATGGGGATTTCGATTCATACGAACGTCAAAAAAACCTCGAGAAACTGCATAATTGAGATTAGTAGCGATTCAGCGGGAATGCTGATTGGAAAATATGGACAAACCCTCAATGCGCTCCAGCTTCTCACACAACTGGTAGCTAATCGATACAGTCAGCAATTTTTAAATGTTGTATTAAACCCAGAAGGCTACCGAGAAAAACGAAAAGAAATGGTCGAAAAACTGGCATTAAAAATAGCGAATCAGGCGATTAAAACGAATCGATCTGTTCAACTAGAACCAATGCCTTCGCATGAAAGAAAAATGATTCACCAAGTGTTAGCTAAAAATTCTTTAGTTGAGACACACTCTATCGGAAAAGAACCGAAAAGAAGCATTTTGGTTCAGCCCGTCGGAAAAAAGCACTAGCAAAATGCGCTAGTGCTTTTTTATGTTTACTTTTATCAAGCTAGCGTTCAAAAAATCAAGTTACATACGTTGTTATTCACATGTGGATAAGTTAAAATAGTACATACTGCCTGTTTTTCTTGCTGTGCATAACAGAAGAACGTTAGAGATGTTCCAAATCGGTGAATTGTGGTATTCTATTTATTTGGTTCATACAAATTACGGGCCTTAAAATAGATGTTTTTGTTCGTGTAAAATTGTTAACGATGATAGTATATAACATCGTTTAAAATAAAAGGTTTATAAAATGAAATGAGGTGAAGTTGGTGCTAGATTTTGATACAATTGCGGCCATTTCTACACCAATGGGAGAAGGAGCTATTGCCATCGTCCGCCTGAGTGGTGAAGAAGCCATTACGATTGCAGATCGTATCTTTAAAAGCGTTTCGAACAAACGATTAACAGACGTAGCTTCTCATACTATTCACTACGGTCATATCGTAGATCCCAAGACAGAGCAAGTCGTCGAAGAAGTGATGCTTTCCATTATGAAAGGTCCCAAGACATTTACTAGAGAAGACATTATTGAAATTAACTGTCACGGAGGAATTGTATCCGTTAATCGTGTGCTGCAGTTAGTTATTGCAAATGGTGCCCGTTTAGCTGAGCCGGGTGAGTTTACAAAACGAGCATTTTTAAATGGTCGAGTAGACTTGTCACAAGCAGAAGCTGTAATGGATTTAATTCGTGCCAAAACAGATAAAGCGATGAATATGGCGATTGGCCAAATGGAAGGGCGTTTGTCCAAGCTAGTACGTCATTTACGGCAGGAAATTCTCGAAACACTTGCCCATGTAGAAGTAAACATTGACTACCCAGAATATGACGATGTAGAGGAAATGACTCACCAAGTATTGATCGAAAAAGCTTCAAATGTACGCCAAGAAATTGATAAGCTTCTTCAAACCTCTCATCAAGGAAAAATTTTAAGAGAAGGATTGGCTACGGTTATTATTGGACGTCCTAATGTAGGGAAATCTTCTCTTCTAAATAGTTTAGTGCAAGATGCAAAGGCCATTGTCACAGACATTCCTGGAACGACGCGAGATGTAATCGAAGAGTACGTCAATGTGCGAGGAGTTCCTCTGCGATTAGTTGATACAGCTGGAATTCGTGAAACAGAAGATATTGTAGAACGAATTGGTGTGGAACGCTCCCGTCAGTATTTGAAAGAAGCAGATTTAATTTTGCTTGTGTTGAATTTTAATGAAGAACTAACGGACGAAGATAAAAAGCTATTTGAAGCTGTAAAAGGCATGGACGTTATCGTGATTGTGAATAAAACAGATCTTGAGCAAAAAATTAATCTAGAGGAAGTGCAGCAATTTGCTGGTGATCATCCAGTAGTGACGACTTCGCTCCTTCAAGAACAAGGAGTAGATCAGCTTGAAGAAGCAATCGCAGCTCTTTTCTTTGGAGGAACAATTGAATCTCAAGATTTAACATATTTATCTAATACGAGACATATTGCGCTTTTAACGCAAGCAAGAGGAGCTATCGATGAGGCCATCACAGGCATTGAAAGTGGTGTTCCAATCGATATCGTCCAAATTGATTTAACAAGAACGTGGGAACTATTAGGTGAAATTATTGGTGATGCTGTTCACGAAAGCTTAATTGATCAGTTGTTCTCTCAATTCTGTTTAGGAAAATAGATTATTAAAGGAGGCTACTATTATGCAATATGAAGGTGGACAATATGATGTTATTGTCATTGGAGCAGGTCATGCAGGTTGTGAAGCCGCACTTGCTTCTGCGCGTATGGGTGCTAAAACGTTAACGTTGACCATCAACTTAGACATGGTGGCATTTATGCCCTGCAACCCTTCTGTAGGCGGTCCTGCAAAAGGTATTGTCGTACGTGAAATTGATGCTCTTGGCGGAGAAATGGGTAGAAATATCGATAAAACTCATATTCAAATGAGAATGTTAAACACAGGAAAAGGTCCAGCTGTTCGAGCACTTAGAGCTCAAGCGGATAAATTTGCTTATCAGCATGAAATGAAAAAAACGTTAGAAAATGAAGAAAATCTAACGCTTATGCAAGGTATGGTAGAACAATTAATCGTAGAAGACGGTGTATGTACGGGCGTTGTCACTCAAACGGGAGCTGTGTATAAAGCTAAAACAGTTGTTATTACGACAGGGACATTCTTACGCGGGGAAATTATTTTAGGTGAACTAAAATATTCAAGCGGTCCTAATAATCAACAACCGGCTATTAAGCTTTCTGAACACTTAGAGGAGTTAGGGCTGGACATGGTCCGTTTTAAAACAGGAACTCCACCTCGTGTTAATAGCTCAACTATTGATTACAGCAAAACGGAGATTCAGCCTGGGGATGATGTGCCTCGTGCTTTCTCATACGAAACAACACAGTACATTACAGATCAACTGCCTTGCTGGTTAACATATACAAGTGAACAAACTCATCAAATTATTGATGACAACCTTCACTTATCTCCTATGTATTCTGGGATGATCAAAGGTACTGGACCACGCTACTGTCCATCTATTGAAGATAAGGTTGTGCGCTTTAATGATAAACCGCGCCACCAAATTTTCTTAGAGCCAGAAGGACGAAATACGCAAGAAGTATATGTTCAAGGACTATCAACAAGCCTTCCTGAGCACGTACAGCGTCAAATGCTTGCGACAATTCCTGGTCTTGAAAAAGTCCAAATGATGCGTGCGGGCTATGCTATTGAATATGATGCAATTGTTCCGACTCAGTTATGGCCAACGCTTGAAACGAAGAAAATTAAAAATCTTTATACGGCTGGACAAATTAACGGAACATCTGGTTATGAAGAAGCTGCAGGCCAAGGTCTTCTTGCTGGAATTAACGCGGGAAGAAGAGCGCTGGAACAAGAAGAAGTCATCTTAGGACGTTCTGATGCTTACATCGGTGTATTGGTGGATGATTTAGTAACAAAAGGAACAAATGAACCGTACCGTCTGCTAACGTCTCGTGCAGAATATCGTTTATTGCTTCGTCATGATAACGCTGATTTACGCCTTACTGAAATTGGTCGTGAACTAGGATTAATCAGCGATGAGCGCTATGCTAAATTTGAACAGAAGAAAGCGGAAATCGAGCAAGAGAAGAAACGTCTTTTCTCCTTTATTATTAAGCCGAATGAAGCTGTTCAACAACTGATTAAAGAAGCTGGCGGCAGCGAATTAAAAGATGGCATTCGTGCGACAGATTTACTTCGCCGTCCTGAAATGACATATACTCATATTCATCAATTAGCACCAGCTGATGAGACGGTAGATCCTGAAGTAGCTGAACAAGTAGAAATTCAGGTGAAATACGAAGGATATATTCAGAAATCACTTCAGCAAGTTGAACGCTTGAAGAAGTTAGAAAACAAAAAGATTCCTGATTATATTGATTATGATGCAATTAACGGTTTAGCTACAGAAGCACGTCAAAAATTAAACCAAGTGCGTCCACTAACGGTAGCGCAAGCATCACGTATTTCTGGAGTCAACCCAGCTGATATTTCAATCTTGCTTGTTTATATTGAACAAGGGCGCATCGCTAAAGTATCAAATGATTAAAACTCTTAGGCGCGAAGAAAGGGAAACTCAATGAATATTCAACAGTTTCAACAGCTATTAGAGGAAAAGGGAATTTCTCTTTCTTCTAAACAGCTGAATCAATTTGAAAAGTATTATCAAGTTTTAGTGGAATGGAACGAAAAAATGAATTTAACTGCTATCACTGATCACGGTGAAGTGTATGAAAAGCATTTTTACGATTCTATTTCAGCTGCTTTTTTTCAAGACTTTACAGAAATTGAATCCATGTGTGATGTAGGTGCAGGAGCAGGATTTCCAAGTATTCCGATCAAAATTTGCTTCCCGCATTTGCATGTAACAATCGTTGATTCGTTACAAAAGCGTATTACGTTTTTAACGCATCTTGTAAATGAGCTTGAACTAGACAATGTCACACTATGTCATGATCGAGCTGAAACATTTGGTAAAAGAGAAACGATTCGCGAGTCATTCGATCTTGTAACGGCAAGAGCCGTGGCGCGTATCTCGGTTCTTAATGAATTTTGCTTACCGCTTGTTAAAGAACGAGGACGCTTTTTAGCAATGAAAGGTGCTTCTGCCCCTGAGGAATTAAAAAATGGAGAAAAATCATTCCAAGTATTAGGTGGAAAAGTGAAGTCGATTGAACATTTCCAATTGCCTTTGGAGCAAAGTGAACGTTACATTATTTTAATAGACAAAATCAAGAAAACGCCTAAAAAATATCCTAGAAAACCTGGTACCCCAGTTAAGCTTCCACTAGAGTAGGTATTAAATAGATAGAGAAGAGAATGTTTCATATGAAACATTTTCTTCTCTATATTTTCTGTTTAGAAAGCAGGATATGATTAAAAAACATCGAATTAGTTTAAGGCGGGATTTTCCTGAAGGTGGTGTGGGACTATGAAATCTGCTTTTTCACGTTTTTTTAATTTAAAAGAAAAAGATGAGGATATTCATGTAGAGATTGAAACTGTCCAAGATGAAAATGTCGAAAAAGTTTTAAGAGATGAAGTAAAACAAATTAGGGTTTCAAGTATTATTCCGAATCGTTATCAGCCGCGTACTGTGTTTAATGAAGCAAAAATTGAAGAGCTAGCTCTTACTATTCATACACACGGTATTATTCAACCTATTGTGGTTCGACCGACTGAGGGCGAAGAATACGAATTAATTGCTGGAGAACGCCGGTGGAGAGCTGTACAAAGCTTAGGATGGGATACGGTTCCTGCAATTGTGAAACATTTTAACGATACAGAAACGGCCTCTGTGGCTTTAATAGAAAACTTACAACGTGAAGAGCTAACGGCTGTCGAAGAAGCACTAGCCTACGCAAAGTTAATTGAGTTACATAATCTTACCCAAGAGGCATTAGCTCAACGTTTAGGAAAAGGCCAATCCACAATTGCAAACAAGCTTCGTTTGTTAAAGCTTCCTGTTGAAATACAAGAAGCAATCAAACAAAAATTGATTACAGAGCGACATGCAAGAGCGCTCATTCCCCTCAAAAATCAAGAAAAACAACTTCAAGTATTAGCTGAGATTATTGAAAAACAATTAAATGTAAAACAAACGGAAGATCGAGTAGTTAAATTGTTAGAAACGCAGGTTAAAAAGCCACAAGCTAAAAGAAAAGCGTTTAGTAAAGATACGCGTATTGCAATGAATACAATTCGTCAATCCTTGACAATGGTTAGTGACAGCGGTATTTCATTAAACACGGAAGAAGAAGAGTTTGATGAATATTTTCAGTTTACTATTAAGATTCCGAAAAAATAAAGAAATAGCCCTCATCTTTTTTTGATGAGGCTTTTTTATCAAAGTTTTTCGTCAGAAAATTCAATGAACAATTAAACTGTCTGGACAAATGGGATGGAAATGAAAGTAGGTGACAACATGGGGAAAATTGTGGCAGTTGCGAATCAAAAAGGCGGAGTTGGAAAAACAACAACCGCTGTTAATTTAGGAGCTTGTTTAGCTGAACAAGGAAAAAAGGTTCTACTTGTAGATGGAGATCCACAGGGTAACGCTACGAGTGGAGTTGGCATAGATAAAGCAGATGTAGATGAATGTATTTACAATGTAGTAGTGGAAGATATGGAAGCCAAAAACGTTGTGCGTTCAACAGCCGTCGAAAATTTATCAATCATTCCCGCGACCATTCAATTAGCTGGTGCAGAAATTGAATTAGTGTCGACTATTTCACGTGAAGTTCGACTTAAGAGAGCTTTAGAAACGGTGAAAGATCACTTTGATTATGTTATTATTGATTGTCCCCCTTCTCTTGGTTTACTGACATTAAATGCTTTAACGGCAGCTGATTCTGTTTTAATACCTGTACAGTGTGAATATTATGCGCTTGAAGGATTAAGTCAACTGCTAAATACCGTTAGATTAGTCCAAAAACATTTGAATAATCAACTGCGTATCGAAGGTGTATTGTTGACTATGCTTGACGCACGCACAAATTTAGGACTGCAGGTAACAGCAGAAGTGAAGAAGTACTTTCAGGATCGCGTTTATCAAACGATTATTCCTCGAAATGTTCGTTTGAGCGAAGCACCTAGTCATGGTGAACCAATTATCTTATATGATGCAAGATCTAGAGGGGCCGCAGTTTATACGGAACTTGCAAAGGAAGTGATTTATAATGGCGAAAGGATTAGGGAAAGGAATTAATGCCTTATTTTCAGGCTTAGATGCACAGGCTGATGATTCAATTCAGGAAGTTGCTATTCACGAACTCAGACCCAACCCCTATCAACCACGTAAAACGTTTAATAAAGAAGCAATTAATGAGTTAAAGCAATCCATTTTACATCATGGCATCTTACAGCCTATTGTAGCTCGCAAAAGCATTAAAGGCTATGAAATCTTAGCGGGTGAAAGACGATTTAGAGCTGCTAAAGAAGCCGACCTTGCTACTGTTCCTGTTATTATAAAAGACTTTTCAGAAAAGCAAATGATGGAACTAGCTTTGTTGGAGAATTTACAGCGTGAAGATTTGACGCCAATTGAAGAAGCAACCGCTTATCAATTGCTTATGGATAAGCTCGATATGACACAGGAGCAACTTGCTACACGACTGGGAAAAAGCCGACCTCATATTGCTAACTATGTTCGCCTCTTGCAACTGCCTGAGGAAATTCAAACCCTCATTTCTACTAATGAATTGTCTATGGGCCACGGGCGTACGCTAGTCGGTTTGAAAAATAAAGCTCTTCTACCTAAAGTCGTTGAAAAAATACGCAAGGAACAATTGAATGTTAGACAGCTAGAGGCTTATATTGCCCACTTAAATAAAGCCGTTCCACGTGAAACATCAAAAACTAAAAAAGATAAAGATTTATTTATAAAACAAAGTGAAACACAGCTTCGTGAGCGTTTTGGTACCTCCGTTCACATTACACAAAGCAAGAAAAAAGGAAAAATTGAAATCGAATTTTTTTCTAAAGAAGATTTAAACCGTCTTCTTGAATTATTTAACGATCTTTCTCAGACTAACAAATCTTCTGTATAAAAAAGGTTGTCCTAGTTTTAGGACAACCTTTTTTATTGTTTATAATGTCTTACAGGTTGGTAAACCGAAGAATTATTAAACTCTTTCTCTCGTTCGTTGTGCGCAGTCTCAATACTTTTCGCAATTAAATCGGCAATGCACATAACGAGGTGAAGCCTCGTATTTTGCAAGACGAAAAACTCCATAAATCCGCTCACGTTGACAACCCCTGTTATATGAATATCCCCGACTGGCGGCAATTCTTTATTAACTCCTGCTCCTGGTTTAACGGGTCCTATTCCAAGTGATGCAGAGCCTACGCTTTTCATACGACCTAAACAAGCATCAATTCCAATAATAAAAGGATTCGGGAAAAGCTTTTGAATATGTTTTAACGTTTCTTTCAAATTAACAGCATGAACAGGCTCTTCTAACGTTCCAAAAATGTGAAAAGATGAAACTTTTTTTTCATTCAGTTTCGTTCCGACTAATGGACCCAATGAGTCCCCAGTTGAACGGTCCGTTCCAATACATACAAAAACAATTGGTCTGTCTTTCTGTGCTGGAAGTAAAGATAGTAACTGTGTACTCAGCTTCTTTGTAGCAGATTCTTCATCATGAAATACGCGGGTTGAATGTTGTGTCTTCTCAAAGAAGGGAGATTTTAAATTCATAGGGTCCACTCCTTATACATAATAGTAACAGTATACGAAGATTTTGAAGATTCTATACATATATTTCATGGATTGGGGGAAAATCGATGTGGAGAGCAGGATGTAAATGGATATTCTTAATTATGGGAACCATGATAGGCGCTGGGTATGCTTCAGGGAGAGAGCTATGGCAGTTTTTTGGCGAAGAAAGCGGACTTGCTATTTTTCTATTTTCTATTATTTTTGCGATTTCTTGCAATGTGATTATGCAAATCAGCTATCGCTACCGAACCAATCAATTTTACCCAGTGCTAATTGAATTAATAGGAAAGAGATGGGCTGCAGCCTATGATGTTTTAATCGTTTTTTATTTGTTTACGACGACGGTGATTATGATCGCGGGCGGCGGGGCGACATTGGAAATGTGGCATGTTCCTTATTGGTGGGGAATTGGCGCTCTTAGTGCGTTTATCGTCTTTGTTTTTTCAAGAGGATTAAATGGGCTTCTTTCTATCAATTCTTTCGTTATGCCAATCTTAATGATTGGACTAGCTGGCGTCCTTCTTACATTTGTTTTACGTCATCCTGGAGTAACAGATTGGCATCTTCAGCATAATTGGCCTGCTGCCTTTACCTTTACGGCTTTAAATATTCTTCCTCTTGTCGCGGTATTATCTACAATTGGAAAGGAAATTAAAAGCAAAAAAGAGATTTATATTGCAAGTGTTGGCAGTGGCTTTTTATTAGGGGGGCTCTCCTTTATTTATAATGAATCGCTTATTCAAGTTTCAGGCCTTCTTTCTTCCTATGAAATTCCATTATTCGCTATTCTTAAAGACTTTCCTTATACAATGCTGTTTTTAATGAGCATTGTTTTGCTCATTGCAATTTATACAACAGCCGTATCGGGAATCTTAGGACTGACCGCGCGTTTTCATACTGAAAAGGTGCAATCTCTTTGGAAACTGGCAGCCTGCTGGCTACTTTTAATGATTCCCTTTACAAAGTTAGGTTTTTCTACTTTGATTGCCGTTTTGTATCCAATGTATGGAATCGTCAATTTATTTTTAGTAACAGCCGTTCTATTATATCCATTTCGAAATCGCTACAAAAGTTCGTAGAAACTTGCTACAATAGATTAAAACTTTCTCGTATGTAGAGTATGTTACGATAGGAGCTACATGTAGTATGAATTCGTTGACGTCAGTTTTTAAGAACGTATTTGAGCCGTTTTTTCAAGAAGAAACGTGGGCACACATTGGAGAAGGCTTCATAAAAATTCTGTTGATTCTGCTTATTTCCATGTTTTTAATTCGAATTGGAAAGCAAGCGTTAAATAAATTTGTAGAGGTTCGCACAAATAGCCCTCTGCGTATTTCTGAGCGACGAGAAGCTACCATGGTCCGTTTGCTTCAGAATGTTTTTTCTTATGTTATTTATTTCGTTGCCGGAGTTATGATTTTAGAAACATTATCGGTAGATGTTCGAGGATTGCTAGCGGGGGCTGGAATCGTAGGGCTCGCGGTAGGGTTTGGTGCTCAAAACTTAGTGAAAGACATCATCACGGGATTTTTTATTATCTTTGAAGATCAGTTCTCCGTTGGCGATTATGTTCGAGTAGGAACATTTGAGGGAACTGTAGAAGAAATTGGGTTGCGAACAACAAAGATTAAGAGTTGGACAGGCGAAATTAATATTTTGCCCAATGGCAGTATTGTGGAGGTCACTAATTTTTCGTTACATAACAGCGTAGCTTTTGTTGATGTAAGCATTTCTTATGAAGAAAACATACAAAAAGCAGAACAAGTGATTTTAGAGCTCTTAGAAGAATTGCCAAGCCGCTATGAAGATATGGTTAAAACGCCTGAATTGCTGGGGGTTCAAAATATCCATGCAACTGAAGTCACAATGAGGATTACAAGCGAAGTAAAACCAATGAGGCATTTCCATATTTCTCGTATGATTCGTAAAGAAGTGCGTACAAGGCTAAATGAACATGGCATTGAAGTTCCATTTCCTCGTATGGTTATGTATAATCGTACAGAAGAAGCACAGCATTCGTCGACGTTGAAAGGGAAATAAGGGGGAGAGAGCTGATGACGGAAAAAGAATTTGGTTTAAATGACGTTGTGGAAATGAAAAAACCTCATCCTTGCGGTACAAATGAATGGAAAATCATTCGAATGGGAATGGATATCCGCATTAAATGTGAAGGCTGCGGCCACAGCGTAATGATTCCACGACGTGATTTTGCACGTAAAATGAAAAAAATTCTTGTAAAGCATGAGGAATAACCTCATGCATTTTCTATGTTTATGCCTTATACTGTAAGGTGGGACAAAATGAAGTATCTTAACATGATGCGACTAAAGGTTCTTTATTAAACTTGTATTTCAAAAGTTGACTCACTATAATTGTGACAGGTTAACTTGTTTCGGATATATAAAGAGGAGTGAATAAATATATGGCTTTAACAGCTGGAATTGTTGGTCTTCCGAACGTTGGAAAATCAACATTATTTAATGCAATTACACAAGCGGGCGCAGAATCTGCGAACTATCCTTTCTGTACGATTGATCCTAACGTGGGTATTGTAGAAGTACCTGATCATCGTCTTCAAAAACTTACAGAGCTTGTAAAACCTAAAAAAACAATTCCAACAGCATTTGAATTCACAGATATCGCTGGAATCGTAAAAGGTGCTAGTAAAGGTGAAGGTCTTGGAAACAAATTCTTATCTCATATTCGAGAAGTAGATGCAATTTGTCACGTTGTACGTTGTTTTGAAGATGAAAACATCACGCACGTTTCAGGAAAAGTAGACCCTATTTCAGATATTGAAACAATTAATTTAGAATTAATTTTAGCGGATTTAGAAACGGTAGAGAAGCGTATCGGCCGTGTTCAAAAAATGGCTAAACAAAAAGATAAAGAAGCAATGTATGAATACGAAATTCTAGAGAAACTAAAGAATGCATTTGAAAGTGATCAGCCAGCTCGTGCTGTATCATTTACAGAAGAACAAATGAAGTTAGTAAAACAATTTCACTTGCTAACGATCAAACCTATTCTTTATGTAGCAAACGTTGCTGAAGATGAAGTAGCCGATGCATCTGCTAACGAATATGTAGCAAAAGTGCGCGAGTATGCGGCAAGTGAAGGTGCAGAAGTAATCGTTGTTTGCGCACGCATTGAATCTGAAATTGCTGAACTTGAAGGAGAAGAAAAAGCAATGTTCCTTGAAGAATTAGGCATTGAACAGTCAGGTCTAGATCAGCTTGTACGTGCAGCGTACGATTTACTTGGATTAGCTACGTACTTTACAGCTGGTGAGCAAGAAGTACGGGCGTGGACGTTTACACAAGGTATGAAAGCTCCTGAGTGTGCAGGTATTATTCATACAGATTTTGAACGCGGATTTATTCGTGCAGAAACGGTATCATATGAAGACTTATTAGCTGCCAAAACAATGGGAGCAGCTCGTGAAGCCGGAAAAGTACGTTTAGAAGGAAAAGAATACATCGTAAAAGACGGAGACGTTATGCATTTCCGCTTTAACGTATAAGATTAAAAGCCGAAAGAAAATATTTTCTTTCGGCTTTTGTCGTATGTGAAAATATTAGCGTATATTTACGAAACAGGCGGCAATGCGTATTGCTTTGCCTATGGTAGTGTGCTATAATTTTAATTCGTGAGTAATATTTTATTGCTCCTTGCCCGTTTCGGGCCGTTAGACCAAAAGGAGGTGACAGTGATGAGAAAGTATGAAGTAATGTACATCATCCGTCCAAGCATTGATGACGAAGCAAAGAAAGCATTAGTTGAGCGCTTCAACGGCGTATTAACTGATAATGGTGCTGAAATCGCAAATGTTAAAGAATGGGGTAAACGTCGTTTAGCATACGAAATCAATGATTTCCGTGACGGTTACTACATGATTCTTGACGTGGCGGCTACTTCAGAAGCAGTTTCTGAATTTGATCGTCTTGCGAAAATCAACGAAGACATTATCCGTCATATCGTTGTTAAACAAGAAGCATAATTAAACGTTTAAATAAATTGGGTTTTATTTCCTTAAGGAGTGGTTCTGATGATGAATCGCGTAATTCTCGTAGGACGCTTAACCAAAGATCCTGAATTACGTTATACCCCGAGTGGAGCAGCGGTTGCAACATTCACTTTAGCGGTAAACCGCACATTTACAAATCAGCAAGGTGAACGTGAAGCTGACTTCATCAACTGTGTTGTATGGCGTCGTCAGGCTGAAAATGCAGCCAATTTCCTTAAAAAAGGAAGTTTAGCTGGTGTTGATGGTCGACTACAATCTCGCAGTTACGAAGGACAAGACGGTCGTCGTGTATACGTAACGGAAGTTGTAGCGGAAAGTGTGCAATTTTTAGAGCCGAAAAGTGGCGGTGGGGATACGCAACGCAGTAACTTTGCTAACACTGGAGGATCTGGACAAGGCTCTCCATTTGGAGATAATCAGAACCGTAACTCAGGTAATCAAGGTTATACTCGCGTTGATGATGATCCATTTGCAAATAATGGCGAGACAATTGACATTTCTGATGACGATTTACCGTTTTAATTCGCAGTAGATTATCCGGAGTATAAAATTTTATAGAAACTTTTAAGCGGAAGGAGGCGTATCAAAATGGCAGGTGGACGTAAAGGTGGACGCAACAGACGTCGTAAAGTTTGTTTCTTCACAGCAAACGGCATCACTCACATCGATTACAAAGATGTAGATATGCTTAAAAAATTCGTTTCAGAGCGTGGTAAAATTTTACCTCGTCGTGTAACTGGAACAAGCGCTAAATACCAACGTAAATTAACGATCGCTATCAAACGCGCTCGTCAAATGGCATTATTACCATATGTTTCTGGTGAATAATGAACGGTATAAAAAGAGGCAGTAAGGATTCCCTTACTGCCTCTTTTTACATTACATAGGTACTCTTTCGCCAAATAGTTGCTTCTTACTAACTGAATCGATAAAATAAATAATAGTCTATATCAACGAGGTGAAGTTGTGAAAGGAATTCGATATATTACAGAAGGAGCAGCTCTTTTAGCGCTGTTTGTGGCGCTGTTGCTTTTTTCACTATACATACCTGTTGTGGGAACCATTTTTCAACTAGCGCTAGCTGTTCCATTTATTGTGTATACCGTTCGTCATGGGTGGAAAAAGGCAATATTATTTTTAGTAGTAGGGTTGTTATTGACTTTGTTATTTGGAAATGTGTTGACTCTTCCTTTTACATTTGTATTTGGTATTGGTGGATTAGCAATAGGAATGCTTTACCGACAAAAACAAAAAAGGTATACCATTTTACTAGGCGGCACGGTTGCATTTAGTTTAGGTTTACTTTTATTGTTCGTAGGAGCAAATGTCATTTTTAATGTTAATTTAATGGAGCAAATAAATAATGCTTTAGATCAATCGATTAATCAAAGTATTGAAATGATGAAAAGTTTAGGACAAGACGTTAAGGAATCTCAAATTGACCAAATGAGAGATGCATTTGATATGTTTAAAAATCTGTTGCCTCTATTAATTGTTATAGGTGGAGTTATTCTGGCCTTTTTCTCTCAGCTTATTGCTACGCCTATTCTTAAAAGAACAGGTTATGAGGTGCAAGCATTCCCGCCTTTTCGTGAATTCAAACTTCCTAAAAGTATTCTATGGTATTATTTGATTGCATTAATCTTATCCTTCCCATCTTTTAATATTGAACAAGGTACATTTATGTACGTAGCTATTATCAACATCGTGATGGGACTGCAAATGTTAGTAGTGTTACAAGGGATCTCTTTTATTTTCTATTTCTCACATCAAAAAGGGTATCCCAAAGCAATTCCAATTGTTGTAACAATTTTAGCATTAATTATTCCAATTATCCTTCAAATTGTGCGCATCTTAGGTATAATTGATTTAGGATTTAATTTAAGAAAACAATTAGACACAAAAAAGTAGATATTGTGGAACTTAAAAAAGTAGGAGCTGAAATGGATGCCTGTCTTTACAAAAAAGAACGTCATTCGCTATCCATTTTACTCATTGTATAGTATAGCTCTGATTTTAGTAGGTATCGTGACCTATCATAATTGGATCATAGGAATGATAGGCTTTATATTACTATTAGCCTGTCTTTTTCTATACATGAGAATGGAGCGAATGCTGTCCGATGAGTTTGAAACCTATATTTCAATGCTGTCTCATCGGCTGAAAAAAGTAGGCGAAGAGGCATTAATGGAAATGCCGATTGGGATTATGTTGTTTAATGATGAATATCAAATTGAATGGACCAATCCTTTTCTAGCATCTTGTCTCGGTGAAGACACACTAGTGGGAAGATCATTATACGATGTAGCCGAAAGCATTATTCCACTGATCAAACAAGAAGTGGAAACAGAAGTTGTCACATTGCATGATCGGAAATTCAAAGTGGTGATTAAACGAGACGAGCGCTTACTGTACTTCTTTGATATTACAGAGCAAATAGAAATCGAAAAATTGTATGAAGAAGAACGAACAAGTTTAGGAATTATCTTCTTAGATAATTATGATGAACTAACGCAAGGAATGGATGATCAAGTTAAAAGTAACTTGAATAGCCAAGTAACCTCAATGTTAAATAATTGGGCTCAAGAATACGGTATTTTTATTAAACGTACGTCTTCTGAAAAGTTTATTGCGATTATGAATGAACAAATCTTAATTCATTTAGAGCGAAGTAAATTTTCTATCTTAGACCAAGTTCGAGAAGAGACGTCTAAACAAAATATACCGCTTACATTGAGTATCGGTATTGGGGCTGGTGCGGCTGATTTACCCGAACTGGGTGCTTTGGCTCAATCTAGCTTGGATTTGGCCTTAGGTCGTGGTGGAGATCAAGTAGCGATTAAACAGCCGAATGGAAAAGTGAAATTCTTTGGGGGTAAGACAAACCCAATGGAAAAACGGACGCGCGTACGTGCAAGGGTTATTTCTCACGCGTTAAAAGAGCTCATTACAGAGAGTGGAAAAGTGATTATCATGGGTCATAAGTATCCGGATATGGATGCTGTAGGAGCTGCTATTGGGATACTAAAAGTAGCTCAAGTAAATCAGAAAGACGGTTTTATTGTATTAGATCCTGATCATATCGACACAGGTGTTCAGCGAATGCTGGAAGAGATTAAAAAGAAAGAAGGCCTGTGGGAACGATTTATTACGCCTGAAGAAGCCTTAAATCTTGTGAGTGATGATACTCTTTTAGTAGTAGTAGATACGCATAAGCCGTCCCTGGTTATTGAAGAAAGGTTATTAAATCGTATTGAAAATGTCGTGGTCATTGATCATCATAGACGAGGAGAAGACTTTATCGAAGATCCTCTTCTTGTCTATATGGAGCCATATGCTTCCTCGACAGCAGAACTCGTTACTGAGCTTCTTGAATACCAGCCAAAACGATTTAAAATTGATATGCTAGAAGCAACAGCACTTTTAGCCGGTATTATTGTCGATACAAAAAGCTTTACATTACGCACGGGATCTCGTACGTTTGATGCAGCGTCCTTTTTACGTTCTCAAGGCGCAGATACGGTTCTTGTTCAAAAGTTTTTAAAAGAAGATATCACACAATATGTACAGCGAGCACGCTTTATTGAACATGCAGAGATTTATATAGCAGGTATTGCCATTTCACGAGCTGAACCAAACAAAATGTATGATCAAGTGTTAATTGCGCAAGCTGCAGATACGCTGCTTTCAATCAGCGGAGTGGTTGCTTCGTTTGTTATTTCTAAGCGACGGGATAATCTAATTGGCATTAGTGCTAGATCGCTGGGAGATATCAATGTACAAGTTATTATGGAAAGTCTCCAAGGCGGAGGCCACTTAACGAATGCTGCTACTCAGCTTCAAGACATTAGTTTGGATGAAGCTGAAGAACGGCTTAAACAAGCAATTGATGAGTACTTAGATGGGGGTAAAAAATCATGAAAGTAATTTTCTTAAAAGATGTAAAAGGAAAAGGCAAAAAAGGTGAAGTGAAAAATGTTTCAGACGGTTATGCACATAACTTCTTATTAAAAAATGGTTATGCTGTTGAAGCTACAGGCGGTAATGTGAAAGTATTAGAAGCACAAAAAAATAGAGAGCAAAAAGATGCAGCTGCAGAACTTCAAGCAAACAAAGAGTTAAAAGCAACTCTTGAAGAACTAACAGTTGAATTAACAGCAAAATCTGGTGAAGGTGGCCGTTTATTCGGTTCTATCACAAGCAAACAAATTGCTGAAGAATTAAAGAAAAAGCACAAAATTAAAGTAGATAAGCGTAAAATTGAATTAAATGATGCAATTCGCGCATTAGGCTACACAAATGTACCGGTTAAATTACACCCGGAAGTAACGGCTACGGTAAAGGTACACGTGACTGAACAAAAATAAACGTAAGATTGAGAAATAAGTAAATAATATAAAGGGTTGGCGCGGACTTGTATTTGTTCGCGCCAACATTTATGATGAAAGAAAATACTGAAAGAATATAAGAGGGGCATAGAAATATGAGTGATCTTTTTGCTGATCGTCTTCCGCCTCAGAATATTGAAGCAGAGCAAGCGCTATTAGGGGCCATTTTCTTAGAGCCTTCTTCTTTAACCTTAGCATCTGAACTGCTAATACCTGAAGATTTTTACCGGGCATCGCACCAGAAAATCTTTACATGTATGCTGAAACTTTCTGACCAAGGTGAACCGGTTGATTTGGTAACGGTAACGTCTGAATTAGCTGACCAAAAAATCCTAGAAGAAGTTGGCGGCGTATCGTATTTAAGTGATTTAGCTAACTCTGTTCCAACGGCTGCAAACGTAGAGTATTACGGTAAAATCGTAGAAGAAAAGTCGATTTTACGCCGTTTAATTCGTACTGCAACGCATATTGCTTCAGAAGGATATGCAAGGGAAGACGAAGTGGAAGTTTTATTAAATGAAGCGGAAAAAAACATTTTAGAAGTAGCACAGCGTAAAAACAGCGGTGTGTTTCAAAATATCAAAGATGTACTTGTACAAACGTACGATGATATCGAAGTTCTTCACAATCGAAAAGGTGACATTACAGGTATCCCAACCGGGTTTAGTGATTTAGATAGAATGACAGCAGGGTTCCAGCGAAATGATTTAATCATTGTAGCGGCTCGACCATCTGTAGGTAAAACGGCTTTTGCCTTAAATATTGCGCAAAACGTTGCAACGAAAACGGATGAGAACGTAGCCATCTTCAGTTTAGAGATGGGTGCTCAGCAGCTTGTTATGAGGATGCTGTGTGCGGAAGGAAATATTGATGCACAAAGGCTGCGTACAGGTTCGCTTACAGCTGATGACTGGGGAAAGCTCACTATGGCAATGGGATCTTTGTCCAATGCAGGGATTTATATTGATGATACACCGGGTATTCGTGTAGGTGAAATTCGTTCTAAGTGTCGTCGCTTGAAACAAGAAGGCGGGCTTGGGATGATTTTAATTGACTACTTACAGCTCATTCAAGGAAATGGACGAAGCGGAGAAAACCGACAGCAGGAAGTATCTGAAATTTCTCGTGCGTTAAAAGCTTTAGCTCGTGAATTAGAAGTTCCTGTTATCGCCTTATCACAGCTTTCCCGTGGAGTAGAGCAAAGACAAGATAAGCGACCAATGATGTCTGATATCCGTGAATCCGGAAGTATTGAGCAGGATGCCGATATCGTAGCTTTCTTATATCGTGAAGACTATTATGAAAAAGATACAGAAAATCAAAATATTATCGAGATTATTATAGCCAAGCAGCGTAACGGTCCAGTTGGAACCGTACAGCTTGCCTTTGTAAAAGAGTACAATAAATTCGTTAATCTCGAGCGGCGCTTTGATGACGCAGGAGTGCCGCCTGGTGCATAAAACCTCTCAATATGAGAGGTTTTATTTTATTGTTATCGCATTCGTTCCGCAAAATACGATATATTTGTAATAACTTTTGTTAAATCGTTCGGATTTAATTGACTTTAGCGTGATAAATTGATACACTTATCCATGGTTAAATTATGTCGTAGTGAGCTGTTGCTTACTAAGCGGAGGTGCTTAAGATATGTCTTCAGTCGTTGTAGTAGGAACACAATGGGGAGATGAAGGAAAAGGGAAGATTACAGACTTCCTATCAGAAAATGCAGAAGTGATTGCACGTTACCAAGGTGGGAACAATGCAGGTCATACAATTAAGTTTAATGGTGAAACTTATAAGTTACATTTAATTCCTTCAGGTATTTTTTATAATGACAAAACATGTGTAATTGGAAACGGTATGGTTGTTGATCCAAAAGCGCTTGTTCAAGAATTAAAATACTTACATGATCGCGGTGTAACAACAGAAAACTTACGTATTAGTAACCGAGCTCATGTGATTCTTCCGTATCATTTAAAATTAGATGAAGTTGAAGAAGAACGTAAAGGTGAAAATAAGATTGGTACAACGAAAAAAGGTATTGGACCAGCTTATATGGATAAAGCAGCACGTGTTGGTATTCGAATTGCCGATTTACTAGACCGTGAAGTATTTGAAGCAAAATTAACACAAAACTTAGCTGAAAAGAATCGCCTTCTTGAAAAAATGTATGAAGTAGAAGGCTTTACATTAGAAGAAATTTTAGATGAGTACTATGAGTATGGTCAACAAGTTGCAAAATATGTTGTTGACACATCAGTAGTATTAAATGATGCGTTAGACGAAGGACGTCGTGTACTATTTGAAGGCGCACAAGGTGTTATGTTAGATATCGACCAAGGAACATATCCATTTGTTACATCTTCAAACCCAGTAGCGGGTGGAGTAACAATTGGTTCTGGTGTAGGTCCATCTAAAATCAAACACGTTGTAGGTGTATCAAAAGCGTATACAACTCGTGTTGGTGACGGTCCTTTCCCAACTGAATTAACAAACGAAATCGGTGATCAAATCCGTGAAGTAGGACGTGAATATGGTACAACAACTGGTCGTCCTCGCCGTGTAGGTTGGTTCGACAGTGTAGTTGTACGCCATGCTCGTCGCGTTAGCGGAATCACAGATTTATCTTTAAACTCAATTGATGTATTAACGGGAATTGAGACATTAAAGATTTGTGTAGCTTACCGTTATAAAGGGGAAGTTATGGAAGAATTCCCTGCCAGCTTAAAAACACTTGCAGAATGCGAACCTGTATATGAAGAGCTTCCAGGTTGGACAGAAGATATTACGGGTGTGAAAACATTAGATGAGTTACCTGATAACGCTCGCCACTACTTAGAGCGAGTGTCTCAATTAACAGGTATTCCTTTATCTATTTTCTCTGTAGGTCCAGATCGCACACAAACAAATGTATTACGTGGTGTATATAGCTAAATAAAAAAGGTTAGCTCCTCGTGAGCTAACCTTTTTTATTTATAATTGGTGCTTTGTTAACAAGATTTTTAAAAAAAGCTCAATAATAAAAAGAAAGTTTTAAAAAAACTATTGCATTCATATGAAATATCATGTTATTATAATAAACGTCGCTAAGAGATATAACATGAGCCATTAGCTCAGTTGGTAGAGCATCTGACTTTTAATCAGAGGGTCGAAGGTTCGAGTCCTTCATGGCTCACTTTTGTTACAACGTGGCCCGTTGGTCAAGCGGTTAAGACACCGCCCTTTCACGGCGGTAACACGGGTTCGAATCCCGTACGGGTCATTTTTAATATTTTTAATACATAGCATATAGACTGAGGTCCCGTGGTGTAGCGGTTAACATGCCTGCCTGTCACGCAGGAGATCGCGGGTTCGATTCCCGTCGGGACCGCCATTTTGGCTCGGTAGCTCAGTTGGTAGAGCAAAGGACTGAAAATCCTTGTGTCGGCGGTTCGATTCCGTCCCGAGCCATCAAAAAGCATGACTTTATTTAAAGTCATGCTTTTTTCTTTTATTTACATTTAAAAGAAAACGTTATTTGCTTTGTATCTCTTTTGTGGTAATATATTACTTTTGTATTTAGAGATGGTTGAAAATCATATATCTTCATGTATAGTAGAGGATGAACTTGTGACGTTTCAAGGGTTATCAAGTATAATAAAACTACGGTATTCAAACAGTATGAATACTATCTTTTATATTTTGCTTCAACTAATAAAGGAGAACGATGATCATGGATAAACGTATTTTAGTCGTAGATGACGAAAAGCCGATTGCAGATATTTTAAAGTTTAATTTGCAAAAAGAAGGTTACGAAGTATTTTGTGCTTATGATGGCGTAGAAGCACTTGA
This sequence comes from Bacillus sp. ILBB4, assembly GCF_035064545.1. Lineage (NCBI taxonomy): Bacteria > Bacillati > Bacillota > Bacilli > Caryophanales > Bacillaceae > Bacillus > Bacillus sp. ILBB4. The sequence goes on from NZ_JAIQVD010000005.1 coordinate 32,115, forward strand.
AAAAGTGGAAGAAGTACAGCCTGAAATGATTTTATTAGATATTATGCTTCCTCAGAAAGATGGAATGGAAGTTTGCCGAGAAGTACGCAAAAAATATGATATGCCAATTATCATGTTAACAGCAAAAGACTCTGAAATTGACAAAGTTTTAGGTCTAGAATTAGGTGCAGATGATTATGTAACTAAGCCGTTTAGTACGCGTGAATTATTAGCACGTGTAAAAGCTAATTTGCGTAGACATCAGCAGGTAGCTGTTCCAACGGAAGAAAGCGAAACGAATGAAATTACAATTGGAGCACTTGTTATTCACCCAGATGCTTATATCGTGTCTAAGCGCGGAGAAACGATTGAACTGACTCACCGTGAATTTGAGCTGCTGCATTATTTAGCGAAGCACATTGGACAAGTCATGACGCGTGAACACTTGCTTCAAACTGTATGGGGTTATGACTATTTTGGTGATGTGCGTACGGTAGATGTAACAGTTCGAAGATTACGTGAAAAAATTGAAGATAATCCAAGCCATCCAATGTGGATTGTAACAAGACGTGGAGTAGGCTATTATTTACGCAGCCCAGAGCAGGAGTAATTTTAGATGAAGAAAGTAAGGCTCCTGCAATCTATTCATTTAAAGTTTGTATTGATTTATGTGCTGCTCATTTTAATTGCGATGCAAATTATTGGGGTCTATTTTGCACGACAATTAGAAAAAGAATTAGTTAACAACTTTCGAACGTCTCTTCAAGAGCGGACAGACTTGCTGACGTATAACATTGGACAAGAGATGGTGAAAAATCGTGATGATGATTCGCCCACTCTTGAGGAAGACTTAAAGACTATTTTACGAGATTTTGCTTCAAGACCCAATTTAGCTTCAAATGATATGAATGACATCTCTGAAGTAAGAGTCATTGACCAAAATAGAAGAATCATTGCTACATCGAACTCAAATCCTCAACAGATCATAGGTAAAAAGACTAATGATTTAGCGATTACAAATGCGTTGTTAGCAGGAACGAACTCTGATAATGTATTTGTTGATCAAAGCGGACAGCGAATCAGAGTTATGATACAGCCTATTCGTTTACAGGATAAAGTAGGTGCCAGTCAATCAAATTCAACTAATAAAAATGGAAAAGTTCAGTCTAGCGAAGAAATCTTAGGTGCTATTTACTTAACAGCTTCCATGGAGCCTGTTTACGATCAAATGAGTAATATCAATCAGATCTTTAAGGCAGGTACGGTGATTGCTCTTTTTATTACAGCTATTTTAGGCGTGTTTTTAGCTCAGACGATTACTCGTCCAATGTCTGAAATGAGAAAACAAGCACTTGAGATGGCCAAAGGGAATTTTACGAGAAAAGCTAAGGTATACGGGTATGACGAAATTGGTCAGCTAGCTCTCACATTCAACAACTTAACAAGAAAGCTTCAAGAAGCACAGGCAACTACAGAAGGGGAGCGCCGCAAGCTTAGTTCGGTATTAGCTCATATGACGGACGGCGTTATTGCTACGGATCGAAAGGGAAGAGTAATTTTAATTAATGATCCAGCTGCAGCTATGCTAAATGTTTCACGTGAAACGGTTTTGTCTGATCCAGTTGTTTCCCTATTAGATCTTGAAGAAACGCATACGTTTGAAAGTTTGCTCGCTAATCAAGAGTCATTAATTTTGGACTTTAGTACAAAATCAGATCCCTTTATTTTAAGAGCTACCATTTCCGCTATTCAAAAAGAGACCGGTTTTATTAACGGGATTATCATTGTCTTGCATGATATTACAGAGCAGGAGAAAATTGATCAAGATCGCCGAGAATTTGTAGCCAATGTTTCACATGAATTGCGTACGCCGTTAACAACGATGCGCAGTTATTTAGATGCGCTTGCAGAAGGAGCATGGCAAGATAAGGACTTAGCTCCAACATTTTTAAATGTAACGCAAACGGAAACAGAACGAATGATTCGTCTCGTTAACGACTTGCTTCAATTATCTAAGCTAGATAGCCAAGACTACCGATTTAGTCGTGACCCAATCAATTTTGTGAAGTTCTATCATTACATCATTGATCGCTTTGAAATGACAATTGAACAAGGTATTGCGTTCGTGCGCGACTTGCCAAATGAAGCAATCTATGTCGCTATCGATCAAGATAAAATTACACAAGTATTAGATAACATTATTTCCAATGCAATAAAATATTCACCTGAAGGCGGAACCATTACATTTTCAATTGCTCAGCATACGCATGAAATCGTTGTGAGCATTAAAGACCAAGGTATGGGAATTCCAAAATCAAATTTAGCTAAAATTTTCGAACGCTTCTATCGTGTAGATAAAGCACGAACGCGTAAATTAGGCGGAACAGGATTAGGGCTTGCTATTGCCAAGGAAATTATTGAAGCACATGATGGACGTATTTGGGCAGATAGTCAGGAAGGAAAAGGAACAACGATTTACTTTACTCTTCCGATTGAAAGTGAGAATGATGACGAATGGGAATGAGATATGAACATATCAAAACGGCCATCTTAGTTGTTCTCGTCGCTTCCAGTTTAATTATGACGTATCATATATGGACGTATCAGCCTTCTTATAAGGTCATTTCAAAAAATCAACATTTGCAGGAAGTTGAAGTGAGTTCAAAAAGTAAAATAGAAGATCATATTCTTCCAACAGAAGTTCTCTATCATCGAAACGATAATCACTACATGTCTCACGACGAAGATGATGTAAACAAATGGGTAAATGAAATGAAAAAGTGGAAATTTTCGAATGTGACGGACGTTTCGGATGCTATTTCTCCTGATGGATTTTTAAATTATGTCCATGGAAGCAATTCTATTGAAGTGCTGTATCCAGACGCGCTACCGTTAAAAACATTTCAACAGCTTTTTTCATTTTCTCAAACGTCTTTGCCTAATCAAACATTTGACCGTGTACTCATTAAAATTAAGCGTACACCTTCCTTTTTCGTGAGCGTGTATCTTGTGAATTATGAGCAAAAAAAGATTTATTCGGTTACAGTCAAGAATTTGGCCAAAGATGATATCAAAGAATTAGAAGATAAAATGAAACGTACGTATGCCCCGAGCTTTGTATATAAAGAAAACAAAAATCGGTATATCTTCCTTCCGGAAAACAATATCACGATGAATAGTGAAGTCTACTATACGAGCATGAGGCATTTAGATATTGAAAAATATAAAGAAGCGCTTTTTAACAACCCAGACTATGCACGGAAAGAAACGTCTACAAACCGAGATGTCTACACCGAAGGTACAAAAGTGATTAATGTTAATACGAAGACAGATGTGATGGAATATGTGAATCTTGTAAATTCTACGACCGAGGTAATGGAAGATTATAATTTAATAAATCGCAGCTTTAGCTTCGTTAATGACCACGGCGGCTGGACGGAATCTAATTACAGGTTCAACAGCTGGAATCGTATTACAAAAGAAATTAGCTATCGTTATTATAAAGATAACTATCCCGTGTACAGCAATCAGGGAATGACTGAAATATATCAGAGATGGGGAAATGCGGAGATTTTAAATTACCGTCGTCCTCTTTATCGTTTTGTAAGAGTACAGGATTCCAGTGTAGAAAAGCTGCAGTCATCTCAAAAAGTGATTCAATTAATTGAAAAACACCAAAACTTTGACCCGAATCTGTTAAAAGATATTTCAATAGGCTATCAGCTAGAAGAAGTCTCACAGCAGCCAAAAACCGGTGAAAAGACGGTTGAGTTTAATTCTAACTCTGTCAAACTCGTTCCTTCTTGGTTCTATTATTATAATAGCAAGTGGTATCGAATTGCACCGCCGGCCGAAGGAGGCGATAACGATGGATTGGAATAGAACAAAAACCATCTTTATTTTCACTTTCTTGATTCTTAATATTTACTTAGGCTATCAGATTTTTAAAACTCATCAAGAAGATCAGTACTCTCTATTTGTAGAGTCGAGCGTTGAAGAACAATTAACGAGTGAAGGCATTGAATATAAACATTTACCTGTAGATGTGAAGGAAGCTTCGTCGTTAAATGCTAAAAGCAAACTGTTTAAAGATGAAGATTTAAAAAAGCTTAAAGAACAAAAAGCAACGCTGCTTGAGGAAAAAACAATTCGAAGCGCATTAGACAAACCTTTTTCAGTACCTGAAAAAAGTCCCGAAGCAAAGCTAAGTCAATTTCTAAAACGGTATGTGATCTCAGGTAAGGATTATGAGCTATGGAATGTTAACAAAGAGAAAAAAACAGTTACATTCTTTCAAAAATATAAGAAGCATAAAATCTTTGATAATGAAAATGGCATGATTGTTGCTCACTTAAATGACAAAGATGAAATTATTTCTTATGAACAAACGATGCTGGGTTCTGTGAAAACGTTGGATGATGAGCAGGATGTTTTAACGCCTTTAAAAGCATTGGAAAATTTGTTTTTGAAGGGTGAATTGAAAAAGAAAGATTCTGTAACAAAAGTAGAGTTTGGGTACTATACGTTTGATCTGCCGTTATTAAATTCTCAAGTTTTAGCACCAACTTGGCATGTTATTGTAAATGGAGACACGAGTTATTTTGTCAATGCCTTTGAAGGGCAGATTATTAAAAAAGGAAATAAATAAGTATTTGGAGTGAGATAAATGAGCCTGCATTTCAGCGTGCTAGCGAGTGGGAGCACAGGAAATGCGATTTTAGTAAGTGATGGAGAACATTCCTTACTAGTTGATGCAGGGCTGAGCGGAAAACAAATGGAAGCTCTATTTCAACAAGTAAATCGCAATATCCCGGATTTATCAGGAATTTTAGTGACTCATGAACATAGTGACCATATTAAAGGACTAGGTGTTCTGGCACGTAAATATAAGCTCCCTATTTTCGCAAATGAAAAAACGTGGAACGCAATGGATGGCTTGATCGGCAACATTGATACGGAACAGAAGTTTCACTTTGAAATTGGCCAAACGAAATCGTTTGGCCAATTGGAAGTGGAGTCTTTTGGCGTTTCGCATGATGCTGCAGAGCCTATGTTTTATGTCTTTCATCAAGGATCTAAAAAATTAACCCTTATTACGGATACCGGCTATGTAAGTGACCGCATGAAAGGTACGATTAAAAATAGCGATATGTACGTATTTGAAAGCAATCATGATGTTGAAATGCTGAGAATGGGGCGCTACCCTTGGAGCATTAAAAGACGAATTCTAAGCGACGTGGGACATGTATCAAATGAAGACGCGGCTCTTGCAATGGCAGATGTGATTGGAGATCAAACCAAACGCATTTACTTAGCGCATTTGAGTCAAGACAATAACATGAAGGAAATTGCCCGCATGTCTGTTGCGCAAGTGTTACAACAAAAAGACATCAATGTAGAGGACAATATTCTCCTATGTGATACAGACCCAAAAAGACCAACTGATATTGTTTATGTATAGTCTCTAGAAAGGAAGCGAAAAATAACTTCATTTAGTACGTGAATGCAGACATTCACGATGATAAATGAAGGGTTCGGTGATAGTGTGGAACATTATGATGAAGGCCAAGAGCCAAATAGTCGGCCGCCTAAACGCCGCAGAGGATATTTCGCTTCTGCTCTGATTGGAGCAATTATAGGTGCACTTATTGTACTGCTTCTTATGCCAGCCTTGGTGAGGAACGGGATTTTGCCAGATGGATGGATGACGGATGAAAATAGAGATGAACAAACAGGATCTACCATTCAAAAGTCAGTATCTCTTGACGTCACTACGGCCGTCACAAAAGCTGTTTCTGAAGCCAATGCAGCAGTTGTAGGAGTTGTAAACATCCAGAACTCTGAAAGCTTTTGGAATGATGAACGAACTGATGCCGGGACGGGCTCAGGTGTTATTTACAAAAAGCAAGACAATAAAGCTTATATTGTGACAAACTATCATGTCATTAAAGGCGCTAACGAAATTGAAGTGAGCTTCAGTAACGGTACAAGGGTATCGGCTAAAATTCTTGGCAGCGATGATTTAATGGACTTAGCAGTTCTTGAAATTGATGCAGGCCACGTGACAAAAGTGGCTACCTTCGGAAATTCTGATAAGCTTAAAGCTGGTGAACCAGTGATTGCTATCGGAAATCCGCTAGGCCTTCAATTTTCTGGCTCTGTTACACAAGGAGTTGTCTCAGGGGTTAACCGTGTCATTCCTCAAGATTTGAATGGCGATGGAAATCCTGATTGGCAATCAGAAGTTATTCAAACAGATGCCGCCATTAACCCTGGCAATAGCGGGGGTGCTCTTGTTAATATTGATGGTGAATTAATCGGTATTAATTCCATGAAAATTGCCCAAGAAGCAGTAGAAGGCATTGGTCTTGCGATTCCAATCAATATGGCTAGACCCATTATTAATGACTTAGAACGATATGGTGAAGTCAGACGTCCGTATCTTGGAGTTAGTACACTATCATTAAGTGAGGTATCAGGGTATCATTTAAAAGAAACCCTTAAGTTACCGCATGATGTAGTAAACGGAGTCGCTGTTCTAAAAGTCGAGCCAGGTTCGCCAGCCGCTAAAGCCGGATTAAAGGAATATGATGTGATTGTTGAGTTAGATCACAGCAAAGTAAGGGACATTGCGACACTTCGCAAACACCTCTACATTGAAAAAGAAATTGGCGATAAAATGAACGTAACGTTCTATCGCGATGGCAAAAAGAAATCCACAGAAGTAAAATTAACGCGTCAAATGAAGTGAAAGAAAAGTTATCCACAGGGGATAAACTCCTGTGGTTTTTTAATGAAAAGAATAGAGAGAGGAAGATAAATACATGAAGATATATTGCTGTTTGGAACATACAGAACTAGCGCTGGATGTAATGGTAGATGAGATTGAGCTAGCGCCGGTTTTTGAAAAAATAGAAAATTCTACTGACAAAAAAAGCTGTGAATATTGTGACAATGAAGCTGTATATGTAGTAGGGAACTAATATTCTTATACAAAATGTGGATATAGCATGTGGATATGTGGATAATATCTGTGGATAAGAGATAAAGGAGAGGAGAATAGCCTGTGAATATCTCTATTATAACCATTGGGAAGCTAAAAGAAAAATACTTAAAACAAGGCATTCAAGAATATTTAAAGCGTTTATCAAGCTATGCAAAAGTAGAAATTATTGAGCTTGCAGATGAAAAAGCGCCAGAAAACTTAAGTGAATCTGAAATGGAACAGGTGAAACAAAAAGAAGGAGAGCGCATCTTAGCGAAAATCTCAGACGATACTCACGTAATCGCATTAGCTATTAACGGAAAACAAAAATCTTCCGAGGAACTGGCAAAAGAAATTGATTCATTAGCTACCTACGGAAAAAGCAAAATAGCGTTTGTCATTGGCGGATCGCTTGGTTTAAGCAGCGAAGTAATGAAACGCTCAAACGCAGCCCTTTCTTTTTCAAAGATGACGTTTCCTCATCAGCTTATGCGCCTAGTATTAGTAGAACAGATTTACCGAGCTTTTCGTATTATTCGAAATGAACCTTATCATAAATAGAACGTGTGGATATTTTTTTATTAAAAGCTGAGGCAGAAGGAAATGTAAAACCTTCTGCCTCAGCTTTTATCATATGTGGATAAATAGCACACGTCTATAAAAAAGAACAAGAGGTTCTTCTCTCCGATAAAATGTTAGAACAATTGAGTTTAAGCAAACGAGATCTTATTTAAGAAACAGAAAAACCTTCGTCTTCTTTCACTCCAGCTCTGTCTTTAAACTCATGAAGCAACGCACGCACTTCGTCAGTTGTTTCCGTGCTCATGAGTAGATTTCTTAATTCACTTGCACCGCGGAATCCGCGAACGTAAATTTTGAAAAAGCGTCGAAGCGGTTTGAAAGGGCGCGGCTCTAATTCTTCAGAATACTTATCATGAAGATCTAGCTGCAGGCGAAGAAGTTCTAATAGCTCTTCGCTTGTGTGCTCTTTCTTTTCTTTTTCAAATGCAAACGGATTATGGAAAATTCCGCGTCCAATCATGATTCCATCAACGCCGTACTTTTCAGCAAGTTCAAGACCTTTCTGGCGGTCAGGAATATCACCGTTAATTGTTAGTAGCGTATGAGGCGCAATTTCGTCACGAAGCTTCTTAATCTCCGGAATTAACTCCCAGTGCGCGTCAACATCGCTCATTTCTTTTTTCGTACGAAGGTGAATAGAAAGGTTCACGATATCCTGTTCTAAAATGTGCTTCAGCCAGTCGTACCACTCATCAACTTGCGTATAGCCAAGACGAGTCTTTACGCTTACTGGAAGCCCTCCAGCTTTGGCTGCCTGGATAATCTCAGCTGCAGTATCTGGACGGCGAATCAGACCAGAACCTTTTCCGTTTCCTGCAACATTCTGTACAGGACAGCCCATATTAATATCAATTCCGCGAAAGCCCATTTCGGCCATGCCGATACTCATTTGACGGAAGTATTCAGGCTTGTCTCCCCAAATATGCGCAACGATTGGCTGTTCATCTTCTGTAAACGTCAATCGTCCTTTTACGCTATCTTTTCCTTTCGGGTGGCAGTAGCTTTCCGTATTCGTAAACTCTGTAAAAAATACGTCAGGTCGTGCTGCTTCGGTCACAACATGGCGAAAAACGACATCCGTCACAGCTTCCATCGGTGCCAAAATAAAAAACGGACGCGGCAACTCATGCCAAAAATTATCTTTCATCTTATATCTAAACCCTTTCTTTTAGGGAAAACATATTCCCAAAATTAAAAAGTGTAATTTCTTTTATCAGGTTGAATGCCAGTATAAACTTCAACCAATATATACTTTAATGGTATGGAACGAAAAGTGCAAGGGAACGAGTGGTTTTGTTTTGCTGGAAATACTTATTGAAACAAATTTTATATCTAGTATTAGTGGGGTATAAGCAATTAAAAGCGAGCCTGAAGGCATGTACCGGATACCTGCGAATAAATATCCTAAAGCATTTGGTTTGTGTTTAGGCACTTTCTCTAAGGATATTATAAAGTATTCACCATAACTATGATTACGATAAACGATTTTATAAATAACTTTTACTATATAATATATAAAAAACCACGTCTGTCACTGTACAACAGACGTGGTTTTTTATATATTAATGCTTTTTGTAAGGAGCGCCGTTCTTAGAAGGCAGTCCAGAAATGTATCCTACACCACCTGTTTCTTGAATGCCAATGCTTTCTTTCATTGCATTAGCTAGCTCTTCTTTATCAACAGCGGTAATATTTTTGTCGCTGATGTCCTCGCCCGGGTGCTGATAGTTGCTTAGTACGTAGCGAGAGTTTTTAATGTTTTCTACTGCACGAAGTCCTGTTGCTTCTGCTCCCACTGGAACTGAAAGAATGCGCGATAGTTTTTTGGTTTTTACATTGTAAGCCCATACGAAGTTGTTTGTGTGCAGTGAGCTGTCTTCTCCGATAAAGAGTGTATTTAAGTCATTTGAATACGTAAGGTTATCAGGGTTGGCAATTTTATTTGGATCCGCTGTATTACCGTATGCATCTGCTTTTTCTAGGTCTTGTCCAATCAGTAGCCCTTCCATGCTTGCAGGAACGTAGCGACTGTTAATCTTGCCTTTTGCTTGGTCTTTTTGATGCGATCCTAAGTTCAGCTGGTAGGTCACACCAGACTCTAATCTTGGAAGCTGGATATCATCTTGGACAGCACCAGATTCTTTTAGCATGGCACTATTTTGGTAAGAAATAGCCATATACGCTTTTTTATCTTTTTTGTTAACCGTTAGTCCTTCCATCTTGTTGAATTCAGATGTTGCACCTAAAATTGCACCGTATCGGCGTGATTCTAAAAAGGCAGCTGCTTTTTCCATGCCAGGCTTTACTTTTAAATATTCAACTTTTTTACTTGCGGCGGTTTTGACTGCTTTAAATCCTTTTGTAGGCTGTTCAGCTGTTTCAAAAATATCACTAAATTTTGTGCCTTTGTCGATTATTGTTTTCACTTCACTGTCTGTTGCATGGCCAAGCTTAATCCAATGAAGGTCGCCTTTACCTACATTGTTCGTACTCGTTTGTTTGAATTTTGCTGCATAAAGCGTTCCTGCTGAGAAGTCTTTCTCCTTATCTGCTACATACATAAACATCATGGTATTAGATCCATCATCGCCAAAAAGAGCGGTTTTATTATCTGGAAGTACCTGCATCATTTCGTGTGAAAAACGACCTGTGCTGTAATGTTTTACGACGGACGCATTGCCGCTTTCATCCACTGAAATTTCTGGAATCCAGCCATAGTAGTAAGGATTTGCTTTTGACGTGTCACCGAAATAAAGCTTAGCGAAGTTCGTGACGTCTTTATAAGAGCTAGATGAAGGGTCTTCAAAAGCACGTGCATCAGGCTCGTATTCTTCTGAACCAAGGTGAGTACCCCAATCTGTTGTAGAGCCATTACACGGCGTCCATAAACCATTCACATTAGAAAAATCAATTTTTTTAGCATGGTTGACGGTTAGTTTTCCTGTTTTATCATCTCGGTCAACTTGTGTAAGCGTCATTGAAGCAGGAAGACCGGAAATCTCTTTTCCAGCATTATTAACGGATTCATATTCATAATGTGAAATAATATAAGACTTACCGTTGATGGTGATAAAGCTGTTTGAATCCGGTGCGTCTGATACGTACGGTGAGGGCTTATCAGGAACGCTTCGGTCAATAATTGGATCCCCGTTTGCATCGATCGGTGTACCTGCGGCGATTAATTCCCCTTTATTATCGACAATTTTATCTTTTGAAAGAAAGAGTTGATTATAGTTAAGCGGCGTTTCTTCAACGCTTCCATCTTTATACGTTACTTTTACAGATGCCTCTGTATACGTTTTAATCATATTTTCAATCGTAGTAGGTGCTTTCATTGGCTGAAACTCGACGCTTTTGATTTGTTTTGGATGTTGAACTGGATGATGCTCTGCTGCAAAAGCAGAAGCGGCGCTAGAAGCTAAAAGAGTGAGAGATAGTCCAAGAGATACTCGTTTTTTCATGGTTGATAACCTCCAAATTGTATTCATACACTTATTAAATCATTTGATTGTTGAGGAAATATAAAGAGAAGCGCTGGATTTGTTGAGCTGTCGTTAAGAACGTTGAACATTTACATGACAAGTTTAACTAGAAGTTATTCAGCTATCTTTCAGAATTTGTTCAGATAGCATTCAGCTGGGCTTCACAGTGAATTCATGTTCTGCTCTTACAATAAACACATAGCTAAAGGCGACAGGAAGCGCTTTGGCTCGTACAGCAAAAGTGAAAGGTATTTTAGCAGAAAAAAACGTTACTCCAATAGCGCTATTTTGATAAATGACCGCTGCTAAAAACTTTAGCTTGTGCTGTAAATACATTGGAAATTAGGCGGAGGTATAATCATGATTGGAAAAGTATTAGCAGGAAAAGCAGTAGTAGCAAAAGCGGTGGGAGGTGCCACAATTGGAACAGCTATCGCTCTTGGTTCAATGACAAGCGCATTTGCTTCAGACGGCCAGCACATTACTTCAACAAAAGCGTCGGCTCATACCGAAGCGGCAACATATACGCAAGCTCAAGCAAAAGCAATTGCCTTAAAGAACTGCGGAGGAACGGTTCAATCAGTTTCTTTTGAAAATAACGCCTATACGTTTTTAATTCACGGACAAGATAATCAAGACCATCACGTGAAAGTAAATGCACACAGCGGAAAAGTGGTAAAGGTTGAAAAACTATCTTTTTCTCGAAGTGAGGCACAAGCAGTAGCGTTGAAAAACTGTGGAGGAACGGTTAAGTCGGTAGGCTTCAACGATGGAGTATATACGTTCTTAATTCACGGAAAAGATAGCCGTGATCACCACGTAAAAGTGAATGCACAAATTGGAAAAGTGATTCAAATTCAAAGCGCTGCATTTACAAAAGCACAGATTCAAACGATTGCATTAAAAAATTGCAGCGGAACGATTCAATCAAGTTCATATGCAAATGATGTATACACATTTTTGATCCACGGAAAAGACAACAAAGATCACCATGTGAAAGTAAACGCTGAAACTGGAAAAGTAATTAAAGTCGAAGCGGTAAAGTTTACACAAGAACAAGCTAAACAAGCTGCTCTTCAACAGCACAAAGGAACGGTTCAATCTGTTTCGTTCAGTGAACAAGCATACACGTTTGTGATCAAAGGAATAGACAATGTAAAACATACTGTAAAAATAAGCCCTCAAACAGGAAAAGTGTGCTGATTTGATAAAAAAGACGATTGCTTTACAGCAATCGTCTTTTTTTACGTTAAGGGCAATACAATTTCAAAAGCAGTTCCTACATTTAATTTGCTTTTTACACGTATTTTTCCCCCGTGCAGCTCTATAATAGATGCGCTGATGGCTAAACCTAAACCTGCTCCTCCGTATGCTCGAGAGCGTGAAGCATCAGCTTTGTAAAATCGCTCAAATAAATGAGCAAGGTGTTCTTGAGGAATGCCGTGACCGTTATCTTGTATTGTTAATGAAAGTTCTTTCTCATTTGCTTTTCCTATCACTTGAATAACTCCTGTAGTTGGATTTGTATGCTGTACTGCGTTGGAAAATAAGTTTAAAACAACTTGTTTAAATTGATCTTTGTTAATGTCTGATGGTAAAGGGCTTGGGAAGTCGAATAAAATTTTTCTGTTCCCGGCCAATAGCATTAATTGAGGTTTCATATCTAAAATCAATTCATCTACAACACAGCACTCTTTTTGAAACGTCGGAAGTTGATCAAGCTGAGCAAGAAGCAGAAGACCCTGAATCAGTTTGCGCAGTCTTTTGGACTCCCCATACATGCTTTTTAATGCGTCGTTTAATTGGTCTGGATTACTGCTAGCCCCTCTTAGTAAAACTTCTAAAAAGCCATGAATGGATGTAAGCGGCGTTCGCAGTTCATGAGAAGCATCCGCCACAAAGCGCCGCATTTGTTCTTTGGCATCTGTTTCAGCTTTAAATGCTTCTTCAAGACGCTCAAGCATTTCGTTAATAGAAAGAGAAAGGCGATCCATTTCGATTTGTCCTTGATTAACAGGCAAGCGGTCATGTAAGCTTCCTGCATTAATATGCTCCACTTTTTTAGTAATAGTAAACAAAGGGATTAACGTCTGTTTTAAAACAGAAGAAAAAACAAAAAAAGCAATGGTCATTGCAGTAAGTGAAAGCATTAAAAAGATTATCATTTGTCTGATTAACAGGTCTCTTAGTGATTCTGTTGGAGTATTGATTTGAATAACTCCCTGGATTTCTCCGTCAAAGACAATTGGTTTTAAAACAATGACTTGCTCTTGATGACCATCGATTTTCTTTATGAGGCTCATCGTGTTGTCCGGCTGTTTGATGTTTTTCATTACTTGTTTATATGTAGATGCAGAAAGCTTAGGAAAGTAAGAATGATGTGGATCCTTAGCCAGCCGTAAAAATGTGCTTTTTTGATTGATAAAGGTAATATTAACACCCGGGAAATAAACCATGGGTCTTGATCTTTTTACATTCTGGCTTGTTTCAATATCATGTTTCCAGACATCATCGGGAATCAAGTGAATTTGGTCTTCGATGCTTTTAATTTTATTCGTGTAAATAAATTGCTTCATGAACACGTATTGAAACAAGCCTATCAGTATCAGTAAACTCAAAATGACAAGCAAACTTCTGAATAAGAGCTGAAGGCGAAGAGAGTTCAGATGAAAGAACCGTTTGTGCTTCATGAAATATCAATCCGGTATCCTACACCGCGAAGCGTTCGAATGACGGTTCGGCTATGGTCCTGTAATTTTTCTCTCAGTGATCGAATGTATACTTCTACAATGTTTTCTTCTCCTCCAAAATCATATCCCCACACTCGATCTAAAATGGTGGATTTACTTAGTACGAGACCGTGATTAATAACCAAGAATTTTAAGAGTGCATATTCAGTAGGGGATAAATCAAGTATGTGATTAAGGTATTTAATTTCTTTGCGGCGGTCATCAATTTTAAATGGACCGATTGATACTTCGTCTAATAAGTTGGGAAATTGATTGCGGATTCTAGCTTGAATGCGCGCAAGAAGTTCTTCAAAACTGAAAGGTTTGACCATATAATCATCTGCTCCAATAGTCAGCCCTTTTACCCGATCGTCTACTTGATCTTTTGCTGTTAGCATAATGACAGCTATATTCCCCATTTTCTTCAACAAACGGCATACTTCAAATCCATCCATTCCTGGAAGCATAACATCTACAATAGCGATATGGGGCTTGAATTCTTTGGCTACATTAATTCCTTCAATTCCGTCTTGGGTAGCTTTAATATCAAATCCTTCATTCGTTAAACCCAAAGATAAAAACTGTAAAATAGTTGGTTCGTCATCTATAAGCAAGACTTTAATTCCTTTTAGTTGTTCCATCATGTTGAAAACTCCTTTGCTCCTCTACTTTCTATTATGCTTTTTTATCTGAAACAGCACTGAATAATAGCTGAAAGCAAGCTGAAAAATAGTAGCTATTCTTATATCTTCAGCTAACTTTAAGCTTCTATTCGTCTTATTCTCAGAAATCTTTTGCATAATGAACGGCGTACTAGATAAAACGCCATAAATTAGACGGAAAGTCTAATGGTGAAAAAGGAGGAAATTTAAGGATGATTAAATGGGCAAAAGTATTGTCTACATCTGCTTTAGGAACTGCAATTGCATTTAGCTCTATTACAACGAGTCACGCTGCAGAAATGAAGACAGCTAAAGCAGAAACAACTGAACATGTGAGTATCTCGCAAGCTCAGGCAAAAGGTATTGCTCTACAAGATTGCAAAGGGACAGTTACGTCTACGGAATTTAAGCAGGAATCAAGTGTGTATGTAATTACAATTGTAACGAATAACATGGAGCAAAGAATTGTAGAAGTAAGTGCGAGCACTGGAAAAGTAGTAAAGAAGCAAGAAGTGAAGTTATGGACACAAAATCAAGTGAAAGAATCTGTTTCTAAGCAGTATAAAGGCGCTATTCAATCTATTACCTTTAACAAAGAAACGCGTGAATATACGTTAACTGTAGTAGATGGCAAAGTAGAATATACGTTAACTGTAGATGGTCTAACGGGAAAAGTCATTCATGAGAATAAAAAAGAGCTGCAGCTAATGTCAGAGCAAAAAATAAAAGAAGCAATTGTTAAACAATATAGTGGTTACGTATATAGTCTAGAGTTTAAAGAATCCGCTAGTCAGTATGTCGCAGTGATTCTTAAAAATAGCACTCAATATACAGTAACGTTAGATGCTTTCACAGGAAAAGTAGTTAATACTTCTCAGCAAGAAGTGAAGGTATTAACGAGACAAGATGCAAAAGATCTTGCATTGGCTACATATGCAGGTAAGGTGAAAATAGTAGAATATGATCAAAACGCAGCGATTTTCACAGTGAAAATAATCAAAGATAATACGGAATACACGGTTACAATCGATGCGGTTTCGGGTGAAATCACACATGTAAAACAAGATAAGCTTCAGCCGTTAACGGAGAACGCTGTAAAAGATCTTGCTTTAAAACATCAAGAAGGAAAAGTAGAGCATATTGAGCTTATAACAGAAAACTCAATAACTGTATACGTAGTAACCTTAGTGAGCAGAAGCAAGCAGCAGACGCTTAAGTTCGATGCTTATACGGGACAAGAGTGCTCATAATTTTTTATCTTAAAACATAAAACATACATTTCATCTTTCATTCATATCAAGCAGAGGGTGCTTCAAGGCATCCTCTGCTTTTCTATTTATAACTAGAAACGGGGCTGTTTATCTATGTTAAGATAAAAGTAGATTATTGTTGTAAAATGGATAGAACTAGAATGAAATAAATTAAATAGATAGGGTGTACACATGAGAAAAGAAGTACAAGTTATAGCCAAAGAAGCTTTTATTAAAAAAGTGAACAAGGGTTATCCACTCATTGAAAAAGATGCGCTTGTTGATGGTCATAAACTGCAAGAAGAAGGGGTTATTATTAACTTAGTTACTCCCAAGAATCAATTTTTAGCCAAAGGCTATTATGGAAAACAAAACAAAGGCTACGGATGGATTCTTACGAAGAAGAAAAGTGAGCAAATTGACGCGGCGTTTTTTGCTAGAAAAATTCAGCAAGCTATTTCATCTCGTCATGACTTTTATGCGTCTGAAGACACAACTGCTTTTCGCATATTTAATAGTGAAGGTGACGGAATCGGCGGCTTGATTATTGATTATTATGACGGATATTACGTCATGAGTTGGTATAGTGAAGGAATTTATCAATTTAAAGAATACGTCATTGAAGCCTTAAAGTCTGCGCCTAACTTTAAAGGCCTGTACCAGAAAAAACGTTTTAACGTAAAGGGACAGTATATTGAAGAAGATGATTTTGTAGCAGGGGATAAAGGTGAATTCCCTTTAATTGTAAAAGAAAATGGTATTCGTTTTGCCGTTTACTTAAATGACGGAGCGATGGTGGGAGTCTTTTTAGATCAGCGAGACGTCCGTAAAACGATTCGAGATAAATATGCAAAAGGAAAGACCGTGCTAAATATGTTTTCGTATACAGGCGCATTTTCAGTGGCGGCCGCTCTTGGAGGAGCTGCGAAAACAACAAGTGTCGATTTAGCCAACCGCAGCTTGGCAAAAACAATTGAGCAATTTAGTGTAAATGGAATTGATCACGAAGCACAGGACATTATCGTAGAAGATGTTTTCAAGTATTTTAAATATGCGGTCAAGAAGAACATGACCTTCGATCTTGTGGTGCTAGATCCGCCAAGCTTTGCTAAGTCGAAAAAGCATACGTTTAGCGCGGCAAAAGACTACAAAGATTTATTAAAAGAAGCCATTGCGCTTACAAAGCCAAACGGTGTCATTGTAGCATCTACGAATGCAAGCAATTTTGATATGAAAAAATTCCATTCGTTTATTGAAAAAGCTTTTAATGAAAAAGGGGAACGGTACAAAATGATGGAGCAGTTCGCTCTTCCATCTGATTTTAAAACAATAAAAGAATTTAAGTCAGGTAATTATTTAAAAGTCGTGTTTATTCAAAAAATAAATCGCTAAATGCAAGGCTGCATGATGAACTCATGCAGTTTATTTGTTTTTGATAAAATAACGATTACAAGCTATTTGAAGGGGACAAAATGAAGGTAAGAGATAAATATTGTCAATATATATGATAAAATAATAAAGGAATTATGCTCAACACTTCACAATTTTACAATATCATCCTTACGAAACGTATTTTTATAATTATTTTATTTTAAATGGGATAAGTATTGGGTACGAAGTAGAAAGAGTATACTACTACTATTATTAAAAAACATGAAAGGAGAAAGAATATGGCTGAAACAACAAAAAAGCCTGTCGGTGAAGTGAAATTTATTCCTTTATTAATTTGTCTGGCAATCGGACTTGTTTTATGGTTTATTACACCTCCTTCCGGACTTGATGTGAAGGCTTGGCACTTATTCGCTATTTTTGTGGCTACTATCGTAGGGCTTATCATTAAACCATTGCCATTAGGCAGTGTAGCTATTTTATCTTTAACCATTATTGTATTAACTAATACATTAACACTTGAACAATCGCTCAGCGGTTTTCAAAATACGACGATTTGGTTAATCGTTATTGCATTCTTTATTTCTAGAGGTTTTATTAAGACTGGTCTAGGAACAAGGGTTGCCTATATCTTCGTTCGTTTGTTCGGTAAAAAGACGTTGGGATTATCGTATTCTCTTATCGTAAGTGACTTGCTTTTATCACCTGCAATGCCGTCTAATACAGCACGAGCTGGAGGAATTATTCTTCCAATCATTCGTTCTTTATCCGAAACATATGGATCGAGAACTGGAGACGGTACGGAGCGCAGAGTCGGTGCTTTCTTAACAAAAGTATCGTTTCAAGGAGATATGATCACATCCGCTATGTTTGTAACAGCAATGGCGGCCAATCCTCTTGCTGTTAAAATGACGGAACAAATTACAGGAAAGACTATTTCATGGGTTGGATGGGCAGCGGCTGCAATTGTACCTGGAATTATTAGTTTAATTGTTATTCCGCTTGTTATTTATAAGCTGTATCCGCCAGAATTAAAAGAAACACCGGAAGCATCTGAAATTGCAGTAAAAAAATTAAATGAGATGGGTCCGCTAAAGAAAGAAGAATGGTACATGATTGGCGTATTTTTACTTCTTCTTGTGCTGTGGATTTTTGGCGCTAATTTAAATATTAATGCAACAACAACTGCTTTTATTGGTCTATGTACGCTGCTTTTAACGCAAGTACTAAGCTGGTCGGACATCAAAAAAGAACAGGGAGCATGGGATACATTAGTTTGGTTTGCTGTGTTGGTTATGATGGCAACCTTCTTAAACGATCTAGGCATGATTCCTTGGTTCAGTGATCTGATGAAAGGCACTGTTAGTCATATGTCTTGGATGACGGCGTTGATTGTACTAGCTGTTGCGTATTTTTATTCTCACTACTTTTTTGCGAGTAATACGGCTCACGTCAGCGCTATGTACGCAGCATTTTTATCTGTCATCGTGGCCGCTGGTGCGCCTCCGTTACTGTCAGCATTAATTTTAGCGTTCTTTAGCAATTTATTTGGCTGTTTAACTCACTACGGCAGTGGACCGGCACCGGTGTTCTTCGGTAGTGGATATGTAACGCAGCAAAAATGGTGGTCGCTCGGCTTTTTAATTTCAATTATTCATATTACCATTTGGATTGGAATTGGCGGCTTGTGGTGGAAACTGCTCGGTCTATGGTAAAAAAAACAGTGGCGCAGGCCACTGTTTTTTTATGCTTCAGCCCAAACGGATACAGAGCCGCCATTTACAGGAAACTGTCCGTAGCCATCTTCTTCAATCACAACTTGATCTTCTCGGTTGTTTGTGAAGTCGATCCACGTTTGTCCACTTCGGTGTTCGCCGACGAACATTCTCTTTTCGCCATCTTCGCCGTTTGACATCACCACAGCGCATCCAGACTTCTCAAATTCCTCTACACCATGCCTTACCCATCCAATGGTATTTGGGTGATCAAAATAATCGTCTTGCTGACCGTATGCTTTGTCATAGCGTACATGCAAGAGAGCGGAAATATCTTTTTCTTTTCCCTCAATAGGGTGCTCTCCGCCTATCCCAAAATAGTCTCCGTAAAACACACAAGGATAGCCGTCTTCACGAAGTAAAATTAGAGCGTAAGCACTTTGTTTGAACCAATCTTCTACCCAAGATTCTAAAGATTCATTTGGCTGAGAGTCATGGTTATCTACAAATGTGACAACATTCAAAGGGTGAGTCTTGACTAATGTATCATCAAAAATCGTGGTTAAATCAAAATCTCTTCCTTGCTGAGAGGCTTCATGCAGTTTATAGTGCAGCGATACGTCAAACAAATCAATTTGATAATCAATCACGTCTAGGAATTCCTGACAGGCTGTTAACTCTGGATTCCAAAACTCTCCCACAAAATAAAATGGCTTTTCTTGAGAAGAGGACAATTCGTGGGCAAACTCTTTAATAAAATCGTGGTTAATATGTTTAATGGCGTCTAATCGATAACCGTCGCACTGCAGGGTGTCTGCTAACCATTTTCCCCATTTGATCATTTCTTCTCGAACTTCAGGGTGATCGTAATCAATATTCGCAAACATTAAATAATCGTAGTTGCCAAACTCTTGATCGACATTTTCGTTCCAGCTTTTGTTTTCCCCGGCAATACGAAAAACGCCTTCTTTTCCATTTTTATCATCGTAATCAGTGCCGTTAAAATGATTAAAGTTCCATTTGAAAGAAGAATATTGATCGCCGCGCCCTTCAAATGTAAACTTTGTCCACCCTTCAATTTCAAAAGGTTCAGAAATTTCTTCTGTTCGGTTCATGGGATCCACTTCAATGACGTGGAACGTTTCTTTTTCATCTGCTGCAGCTTTATGATTCATCACAATATCCACATAGACATTAATTCCGTGATTATGACAGGCATCAATCGCATCATGCAGCTCTTGCTTGGTTCCATACTTTGTACGAACGGTTCCTTTTTGATCAAATTCGCCAAGATCGTATAAGTCGTAAACGCCGTAGCCATTATCCTCTGATGAAACACCTTTTGTAACAGGGGGAATCCACACGGAATCAATTCCTTGTTCTTTTAGTTGAGGAGCGAGCTCTTTGAGGCGTTGCCAATGCTCGCCATCAGCTGGCACATGCCATTCGAAAAATTGCATAATTGTATGATTCCGTTCCAAGTTAAATCATCCTCCTTTTAAATAAAAAGATATAATCGCTCACGGATAGTTCTTTAGAATCAAATGAGGAATTGATTATATTTTTTCTTTTAACGTTCCTGTTATCCCTATTCTTTAAACCTTTTTCAACATATGAAGCTTAAGAAAATCTTAAAATTTTTTCTTCTTTTTTCTTAAAAAATGCAGTTTACAGTAAAACCCATAGACGAAATGACCCATGACATACTTTTGAAAGGAGAGTGAGAAATCAATGGACGAATATGCGATTCTAGTTGTAAACGATGAGCGGTTTGAACGTTTTAAAAGTGGGGATACCTCGAGGTAAACCAAAGACTCTAGAATTGGTTTAGCTATTGCTAAGTCAATTATTGATTTGCACGGAGGAGAACTGAATATTGAAATTGACGGAGATTTATTTAAAGTAACGATTACTCTTTAATGTGAGTGAATATAAACAGCATATCTAGTAAAAAAAGAGAAGCAACCTCATTATGCTGGTTGCTTCTCTTTTTTTAGCGTTCGTAATTTTATTCCGCAACCGCAAAGTGTACTGTGCTTTAGTACTTTTATTTCTCTATCACACTGATTACATCTTATTTCTTGTCCAATCATTTCTTCATCCCTTCCTCTTTTTACAAGAATTTAAATAAGTATCCATAAAATATGGATACTTATTTAGTGATAAAATGTTAAACTAATTGAGAATAAACGAGAATCTAAAATGAGAAAAATACCTTTATTTTCTCATTTGTAAAACTGATCTCTTTATTTTACTTGCTGCGGAACAGATAATCCTAAACCGTCTGCAACGCGTGTTCCATACTCTGGATCCGCTTTGTAGAAGTGCTGAATTTGACGCAGTTTAATCTCTTCTTTTTCTACAGGCTTCATAGCTTCAACGATGTTTGCAACTAGTCGTGTACGCTCGTCTTCGCTTAGAAGGCGGTATAAGTCACCTGCTTGCGTGTAATGGTCGTTATGATCATATGCAACACTATCGGCAACGCCTGAAACAGGGTATGCCGCTTGTTTGTTTTCATGAGATTCTGTCGGACCGCCAAAGCTGTTTGGCTCGTAGTAAACAGAACGGCCGCCGTTATCGTCAAAGCGCATTTGACCATCACGCTGATAGTTATTTACTTCATTGCGCGGACGGTTAATCGGTAGCGCTTGATGGTTAGCACCCACGCGGTAGCGATGTGCATCGCTGTATGCGAATAGTCGACCTTGTAGCATTTTATCAGGTGATACGTCAATTCCTGGTACAAGCGTTCCAGGTGAGAATGTAGCTTGCTCCACTTCGGCAAAATAATTTTCTGGATTGCGGTCCAAGACCATGCGACCTACTTCAATTAACGGGTAGTCTTTTTGTGACCAAACCTTTGTTACGTCAAACGGATCAAAGCGATACGTATCAGCGTCTTCTAATGGCATAATCTGAACGTACAGCTTCCATGAAGGGAAATCGCCTTTTTCAATGGCATTAAATAAATCTTCAGTATGATAATCTGGATTTTCACCAGCTAGCTTTGCAGCTACGTCTGGAGACAGATTTTTTACGCCTTGCTCTGTTTTAAAGTGATATTTTACCCAAACGCCATCTCCTTCGGCATTAACCCATTTAAATGTGTGGCTGCCAAATCCATGCATATGGCGTAAAGTTGCCGGGATACCGCGGTCAGACATTAAAATAGAAACTTGATGCAAAGATTCAGGAGATAAAGACCAGAAATCCCAAACGGCCGTCGGGTTTTTTAAATGTGTGCGTGGATCGCGTTTTTGTGTATGAATAAAGTCAGGAAATTTAATCGCATCTCGGATGAAAAATACAGGTGTATTATTTCCGACTAAGTCGTAGTTTCCTTCTTCTGTATAAAATTTAACAGCAAACCCGCGAGGGTCGCGAACGGTATCTGCTGAGCCATTTTCACCAGCTACTGTTGAAAAGCGAACAAATAGAGGCGTTCGTTTTCCTACTTCAGAAAGGAAAGCTGCTTTTGTATAGGCTGAAACATCATTTGTCACTTCAAAATAGCCGTGGGCACCGGCGCCTTTTGCGTGTACGACGCGTTCAGGAACACGCTCTCGGTTAAAATGGGCTAATTTCTCTAAAAGGTGAACATCTTGAATTAAAGTAGGTCCGCGTGAACCAGCGGTCATTGAATTTTGATTATCTCCAACCGGAGCTCCCCAACTAGTCGTTAGGTTATTCTTGTTTGTTGTCATCTTAGAACCACCTCTTATTTGAATTTTATTATGTTAGAAATAATAATAACATTTTTAAATAAAAAATCAATACTAAATTATAATTATTATAATTTAAAGTGTTGATTTTGAAATGTAGCCAATGGGGTATATAGCATGTGAAGTGTACGAACTATTTTAAAAATTTTCTGTATAGTATATTTAGTTTAATAATAAAAATGCCTGGTGTGCAATTATTTTGACCGGCTATTACCATATCAAAAACACGCTTGCTTATATAAGCAAGCGTGTTCGTTTTATATATTTTGTGTTAAGTTTGCTTTCGCTGCCAGCTCAGCCTGAGGCGTGCGCCAAAGCTGTGTCCATTTTTGAATCGCGGCTATCATAATAATGAGACCGAGTATAAGCATGATGATTGAAAGAGTCGCATTTAATATGCTGTAACCTGCCGCAGCTTCATTTAAATACACATTCTTAACCATCCAATAACCCGCGTAGTTAACCGTCACGTAAAGGTAGGCTAATGGAATAAGGCAAGTAAGCATATAGGAACGTTTATCTGCAATTCTAAGAATGACGGTTGCTCCAATAATTAAACCAATAGAGGCCATTAACTGATTCGATACGCCGAACAGCGCCCACACGGAGCCAATATCTCCTGAGAACAATAAGTACCCCCACATAAAACAGGCTAGGGCGCTTGCAAAAATGGACCCGGGAAGCCAGTCTACTCGCTTCAAAGGCTTATAAAATTCACCGAAAAAGTCTTGAATTAAATAGCGGGAAACGCGTGTGCCAGCGTCGATAGCAGTTAAAATAAACACTGCTTCAAACATAATGACGAACTGGAAAAAATAAGAAGACAGGTGGCTGAACCAAGGAATTTCCGTGAAGATATACGTCATGCCTACAGCCAGTGTAACAGCGCCGCCTGTACGGCCTTCCAAGTTTAGACCAATCTCTTGGCTAAGCTGAGGAAGAGCTGTCACGTTCATACCGAGCGTTTTAAACACTTCAGGTGTAGAGTTGATTGCAAAATAGTCTCCAGGATGTAAAGCTGTTGCGGCAATTAATGCCATAATTCCTACCAAGCATTCGACTAACATCGCCCCGAAGCCTACAACTTTAATGTCACTCCAGCGGTCAAGCATCTTAGGGGTTGTCCCTGAACCAACAAATGCATGGAAGCCGGAAATAGCACCGCAGGCGATCGTAATGGAAATGAACGGCCACACAGGTCCTGCTAAAATAGGGCCGCCTCCGTGAATAAATTCAGTAACTGCAGGAAATGGAATTGCTGGATTTACGAAAAACACGCCTACAATCAGCGCGATAAAGACACCAATTTTCATAAAGCTGCTTAAATAATCTCGAGGTGCTAAAAGCAGCCAAACGGGCAAGGCCGCTGCGAAAAATGCATAAACGGGAAGAATAATTGAAAGTGTTTTAATATCTAGCGTTAAAAAATCTCCTAAAGCTGTTCCTTGAATATAAGGACCGCTAAATACGGCGATTAAAATTAAAATGAAGCCGACGGTAGAAGCCGCTTTTAAATTACCGGTTTTTTTGTGGTAAATACCTACCCCCATTGCAATCGGAATCGTAATTCCAACAGCGAATGTACCCCAAGGATTTTTCTCAAGTGCGTGTAACACGACCATAGATAAACCGGCCATTGTGATGGTAATGATAAAAAGCATAGCTAAACCTGTACAAAAACCAGCGACGGGTCCTAGCTCTTTTTTAGCCACTTCTGAAAGCGACTGGCCTTTTTGGCGCATAGATGCAAATAACACAACTGCATCGTGAACGGCTCCTCCGATTACAGCTCCGATTAAAAGCCAGAGCAGTCCGGGCAAATAGCCAAACTGAGCTGCTAAGATAGGTCCAACAAGCGGACCAGCAGCTGCAATAGCTGCAAAGTGATGACCAAATGTTACCCATCGGTTGGTTGGCACATAATCTTTTCCATCTTCAAGCTCATGTGCTGGCGTTCTTTGCGCATCGTTTAGTTTCAAGACCTTAACAGCCATGAATGTTCCATAAAGCCGATACGCAATCATTAAAATACAGATAGATCCAATAACAATGGTAACCGCATTCATTACAAATCCCCCTATCCCTTAGTTGTCTGATGTTTGTACTACTACACAACGTTATGTAATTGTGTGTTCCCCTTACAACTTTCATTATAAAAGAAGAAAGCGCTTTTATCACCAGTTTTTCCCTTAATTATTTAAAAAATTAGAAAGTTCAAATTCACTTTGAAAAACTATAAGACTTTTCGCATAATCTCTGCTATAATTTTTAAAAAAATTAGTACGCATTTAGGTGTTTTTAGTTAGGGAGATGAAAAGAGTGAACCATCGTCAAGAGTTACAAAATAGCAAGCGTATTGTAGTCAAAGTAGGGACATCTACGTTGACCTATGATAATGGAGATATTAACTTAGCACGCATTGAAAAACTAGCGCGTGTTTTATCTGATTTAATGAATGCAGGAAAAGAAGTTGTGCTTGTTACATCAGGTGCTGTTCAAGTAGGAGTAAAAAAACTAAAGTTAAAAGAAAAGCCGACTTCTATTCGAGACAAACAAGCAGCGGCCTCTGTCGGGCAATGTGAGCTTATGCATATCTATAGTAAATTCTTTGGTGAGTACAGCCACATTGTTGGTCAAGTACTGTTAACGAAAGATGTAATCGAAGATGAACATGTGCGCAATAACGTTGTGAACACGTTTGAAAAATTAATTGAAGACAAAGTAATTCCTATTGTGAATGAAAACGATACAGTTGCAATCGATGAGATTGAAAACATCGTACGTTTTGGAGATAACGATAATTTATCCGCCATTGTTTCAGTTTTGATTCACGCAGATTTACTTGTTATTTTATCTGATATTGACGGTTTCTTTGATTCAGATCCCACAAAAAACCCTAATTCTAAATTAATGAAAGTAATAGATGGCATCACACCGGAGCTTGAGAATTTTGCTGGAGATAGTGGAACTGACGTTGGAACAGGCGGAATGGTCACAAAGCTTACCGCTGCTAAAACAGCTACAAGTGCAGGCGTGAGCTTAATCCTAGCAAATGGTAAAGAACCAAGTATTTTGCGAGATATTATTGAGGGCCAAGAAATTGGAACGTTATTCTTAAAACAAGCTGAAGGAGTAATGAAATGAGTGAATTGCAGCTTAAAGGAAAGCAGGGAAAAGAAGCCTCTTATTTCTTAGGAAATGTAACGAGCGAACAAAAACAGCAGGCACTTTATAAAATGGCGGCTGCTTTATTGAGTCAGCAAGAAGCGATTTTAAAAGCAAATAAATTAGACGTAGAAAAGGCCGTTCAAAAAGGCACATCAAAAGCTATGTTGGATCGCCTATCTTTAAATGAAGAGCGGATTCACGGAATGGCAGACGGCCTGCGCCAAGTAGCTGCGCTTTCCGATCCAGTAGGAGAAGTGCTGTCTATGGCGAAGCGACCAAATGGCTTACAAATTGGGCAGCAGCGTGTACCTATTGGTGTCATAGGAATTATTTATGAAGCGCGTCCAAACGTTACGTGTGATGCAGCAGGCTTATGCTTAAAAGCAGGAAATGCAGTTATTTTGCGCGGAGGCAGCGAGGCGTTTTATTCGAATCAAGCGATTGTTTCTGTATTATCTCAAGCTGCGGCAAGTGCAGGATTGCCTGAGCATAGCGTACAGCTTATTGAAGATACGTCGAGAGAAACAGCACTGGAGTTAATGAAATTAAATGAATATATCGATGTATTAATTCCTCGAGGCGGTGCTGGTTTAATTGAAGCGGTGGTAAAAAATGCAACGGTTCCCGTTATTGAGACAGGAACTGGGAACTGCCACATTTATGTTGATGAAGAATATGACGGTGACATGGCGGCCAATATTGTCATTAATGCAAAAACATCTCGTCCAGCGGTGTGTAACTCAGCCGAAAAGCTGATTATTCATGAACGAGCGGCTCATGAATTTTTGCCGATTATTGTTCAAGCGCTACGAGAGAAAGATGTAGAAGTACGCGGTGATGAACGTGCGCTAACAATCGTTCCAGATCTTGTTCCAGCAGGGGATGAGGATTGGAAGAAAGAATACTTGGATTTCATCATGGCGGTTAAAATCGTAGATGATATCGATGAAGCGATTTCCCATATTAATGTTCATAGTTCACATCACTCTGAAGCGATTGTAACAACAAATTATGCTCATGCTCAGCGTTTTTTACAGCGCGTTAATTCAGCCGCTGTTTATGTGAATGCTTCAACGAGGTTTACGGACGGAGAAGAGTTTGGTTTCGGGGCAGAAATCGGAATCAGTACACAAAAGCTTCATGCGCGTGGACCGATGGGATTAAAGGAATTAACAACGCTAAAATATATTATTTACGGAGATGGACAAATTCGATAAAAAAGAAGCCTGAGGCATATGCCCAGGCTTCTCTTATTTCCATATATGTTCAATTTCTTCAAGTGACTTTCCTTTTGTTTCCGGAACCCACTTCCATATAAACAAAAATGAAGCAATACACATAATCATAAAGAATAAAAATGTGAAAGATCCTCCAGCTTTGTTCCAAAGGATAGGGAAAAACTGAGATACAAACCAATTAGCTATCCACAAGAAAAACGTAGAAATAGACATTGCATAGCCTCTCGCGTGATTAGGAAAAATTTCCGAAATCACAACCCATACAACCGGTCCCATAGAAATATTAAAAAGAAATAAATAAAAAACAATAAGTAAACTAGTAGTCAACCCTTCATTACCCTGAGAATGAAATCCAAAGGAAACGAGAAGCTGCGTAACGGCCATACCAGCTGTGCCAATAAGCAATAAAGCTTTGCGGCCAATCCGATCGATAAGCCACATGGAACAAAGAACGCCTAAAAAGGCAGCTACACCAATCATAGACGTAACAAGGAGCGATAAATCTCCTCTAGCTCCAGCTGCTTCAAAAACTTGCGGGGCGTAATAAATAATGGCATTAATTCCGACAAGCTGTTGAAAGGCTGCAAGTAGAATACCAATAAGCAGCGCTTTTCGAAGACCAGCCTCTTTAAAAAGCGAAAGAGAAGCCGGTTGATTTTCTTTTAACGATTGCTCAATATGATACAGCTCTTGGCGTGCAATGTGTGTACCATTGATTTTAATTAAAATGTCCATAGCTTCTAAAGTGCGGTTTGCTTTTACCAGCCACCTCGGACTTTCAGGAACAGTAGAAAGGATAAGAAGAAATAAAAGAGCTGGAATGCCAGAAGCGCCGATAATGTAGCGCCATCCCGTGGAATTCTGCCAAGCGTCTTCCCCAATAGATAAAATGTAGTCATTTACAAAATAGACAGAAACAATCCCAACAGCAACAGCAAATTGATAAAGAGAGCCTAAGCGGCCGCGCATGTGCCGAGGGGCTATTTCAGAAATATAGGTTATCGAAAGAACAGAAGCCATACCAATGCCTAGTCCTCCAATAATTCGAGAAATAATCACAAAAGAGATGGATGAAGATAGCGCTTGCATAATTGCGGACACGATAAATAAAGAAGCTGCTAAAAGTAAGATGCTTTTTCTACCGAATCGATCACTCAGTTTCCCTGAAGCAAGTACCCCAACGGCACCACCGAGCAGCAGGCTAGATACAACAAAACCTACCATCGTTGGACTAAGATTAAAATGTACTTCCATCAACCCAATAGCTCCTGAAATGACGGCTGTGTCATAGCCGTAAAGTAACCCTCCAAAAGCAGCTGCACATGAAATGAAAATCACGAAAAATAGATTTCCTTTTTGCTCCTTATACTCGTCAGAAGTTACTTTTACTATCCCCATATAAATTCCTCCTTTGAATCACGGTCATTATTTTAATAAAAAAACGTTATACGTAAAACGTTTTCATAAAAGATGTTTTTATGTTAAACTAAAAATTGTAAATAATCAAACTATTTTTTAAATTTTATATGAATTATGTACGTTTTGTTATCAATCAATAGGGAAGAAAAAATAGGGGGGAAGAGAAATATGGCATTTATGCAATGTGATTTTTTTTCAGAAGTATTGCAAATAAGTACTTCAATGAACGTTTTGATACCGCAGCAAACAAAATGTCAAATTGGTTTAAAAACCAATACAAGAAGTGAGAAACACCCTACGCTCTATTTATTACACGGTCTTTCTGATGATCATACGATATGGATGAGAAGGACTTCGGTTGAACGCTACGCATCAGAATTAGGACTTGCAGTTGTAATGCCAAATGTAGATCGTAGCTTTTATAGGGATATGGCTTATGGAAAAAAGTATTGGACGTTTGTAACAGAAGAACTTCCTCAATTGGCTAGATCATTCTTTCCATTATCGGAAAAAAGAGAAGATAATTTTGTAGCTGGCCTTTCTATGGGAGGGTACGGCGCTTTAAAATGGGCGTTTCGCAAACCACATCAATTTTCTGCAGCTGCCAGTTTATCAGGAGTGATGGACGTTGAAGGGCTTGGAGGGCGAGGAGAAGTTCAGTTCTTAGATTATCCTTTGATTTTTGGCATGCCGCCTGTTATTAGACCTGAAGATGATCTTTTCTGGCTGCTTGAAAATCGCCGGCGCTATGGAGAAGTGACTCCGCGTATTTATCAATGCTGTGGAACGGAAGATTTTTTATATCAGGAAAATAAACGTTTTTCCGAGCGATGTAAGCAAGAGCCTATTTGTTTTACATATGAAGAAGGAAAAGGAAGTCACGACTGGGCATATTGGGATCAAAAAATTCAAGATGTGTTAAAGTGGCTGTTTAGTGAAAAGTAGGGAAGGTAGTTTTCGGTGGTTCCGGCTTCTAGTAGTATAATAAAGAAAAATGTTTACTTGGTCGATAGACTAAAAGAAAATAGGAGTCGGTACGAATGGGGAGAAAAAAAGTCACGATTACAGAAGTAGCAAAAGAAGCGGGAGTTTCATTAGCTACGGTATCAAGAATCTTCAATAATAAAGACGGTAAAATTAAAATCAGTGAAAAAACTAAACAAAAAGTACTAAAAGCAGCAGCTCATTTAGGGTATCAGACGAATCCATTTGCGGCAGCTCTGCGGGCCCAAAAAACAGGGATTATCGGAATATTAATTAGAGATTTAAAAGATCCGTTTCTAATTGAACTATTAAAAAAGGTACAGCAACAAGTCCAAAGTCGAGGGATGGATGTTCTTATTGGACACACGGATTACGAAGAAACAACGGCTGAGCGTCAATTAAATGTTATGATGAACCATTGGTTTGATGGGGTCATTTTATTAGACTATGTAGCTGCTCAGCATCCGTTTGTAGATATATTAAAACAATATCAAACGCCTTACGTTTCTCTTACAGGAGACGCCTCTTCTGCACTTTGGCCGATTGTACATGTAGATGATGCGGTGGGAATGCAATTAGCTGTTGCTCACTTAACGGACCTTGGTCATAAGAATATAGGGTTCGTTGGAAAAGCTGTAAGCGGAGTCGAACACCGTCTGTCTCTTTTTTATCAGTATGTACCGTCAGCAAACGCAAAGTTTGTGAAAGAAGATATGAATAACTCAGATGAACTATATCAGTTTATAAATAAGCTAGCTCATCATCCAGAGCCTCCAACTGCGCTTATTTGTGCTACGGATTACATTGCTTTGAAAGTGATACACTGTGCGTGGCAAAATGGGCTTCACGTTCCAGCAGATTTGTCTGTTATAGGGTTTGATGATATTACAGAAGCTAGTGAAGCGCATCCTCCACTAACAACTATCCGTCAACCGATGGAAAAAATGGCTGAAAAAGCAGTAAACCTCTTACTTCAGCAAATTCAGGATCAGCAAGAAATAGATCAGATACAGTATAAAATGGCACCTGTATTAGTAGAGCGCGAGACCACAAAACGTATGAATTGATAAGGAATGTATATACTATTCCTGAAAGTGTGAGACAAAAAGTCCACACTTTTTTGCATTAACCATTGCGTCCACTTCCCTCTTTCTTATACACTGTATGCTGTAGGGGAAAAAACCAAGCTTTAATATGTTTGGAGCGATTTGATGACACAACAAAAATTAGATAAATATGAAATTATGGACGTTAGCTTACTAGCAGGTAAAATTATGTTAGAAAGCGGAGCAGAAACGTATCGAGTAGAAGACACAATGATGCGGATTGCAGCGTCTTACGGTATAAAAAAATCCCACAGCTATGTGACGCCAACAGGGATTATGTTTTCACTTGAAACGAAAGAACCGACGAAAACGAAGTTAATTCGTATTTCGGAACGAACGACAGATTTAAAAAAAGTAACCATGGTAAATAGCGTCTCAAGAACAATCAGTCAAGGACACATCTCCTTGGAGGAAGCGTATGAAATGCTACAAGAAATTGAAGCAACGAACGTAGCTTTTCCACTATGGGTTCAACTTGCAGCTGCATCCATTTCTAGCGGATGCTTTTTAATCATGTTTCAAGGTTTATGGTCGGACTTTATTCCAGCTATGTTTTCAGGAGGTCTCGGATTTTTAACCGTGGTGTATTTCCACCGTCTTATTCCGATTCGCTTTTTTGCTGAGTTTACCGCTTCGTTAGTTATTGGACTTTTATCAGCTCTTTTAGTTGCTTCAGGACTAGGCACGCAAATTGATAAAATTATTATTGGATCCGTTATGCCTCTCGTTCCTGGCTTATCCATTACCAATGCAGTGCGAGATTTAATGGCAGGACATTTACTGTCTGGATTATCAAAAGGAGCAGAAGCGTTTCTGACGGCATTCGCTATCGGTGCAGGTATTGCCATTGTATTTACGCTTCTATAGAAGGGAGGCATCATATGCATATCGTAGAGCAGATAATTACAAGTTTTATTGCTTCAGCAGCATTTGGGATCATTTTTAATGTTCCACGTGAATCATTATTAAAAAGTGGCTTTGTCGGAATGATTGGCTGGCTCATTTACTATTTGCTAACGTTCTATGGCGTAGATGAAATTCCAAGCACAGTTGCATCGGCCTTCTTTATTGCTATTATTAGTCAAATTTACGCAAAAATTTACCGAACGCCGATCATTATTTTCACCGTAGCAGGTATTATTCCGCTAGTTCCAGGAGGAACAGCATACGATGCCATGCGTAACTTTGTAGAAAATAACTATAATGAAGCGATTAGTCTTGCAGCGAAAGCTTTTATGATTTCAGGTTCAATTGCCATTGGTATTGTGTTTTCTGAAGTCATCAACCAAATCATTCGTCAATCTAAATTAAATGCCAAAGCAAAATATCGACCGTAGAGAAGCAAGCTCAAATCAGAGCGTGCTTTTTTTATGAAAAAATAAAGAGATCCTTCACTTTTTTGTCACAAGAAAGTCACGTTTTAGTCTAAAAACGTTCAAAAAATGTACGTGCACAGCTAAAAAAATAGACTATACTATGTAGATAGAAAGAGAGATATTACATATGTATGTGAAACATTGAGCATACCTCTTGAATTATCATGCTCAACGTTTCACAATGTAAGTAAAAGATGCTCAGAAATAAGCAAAGTATCTATTAAATGATGAATGTTCTTATATATGAAAGGAGAAAGAAGATGGATACAGTTATACTATCACGTATTCAATTTGCATCAACGACGCTGTTTCATTTTATCTTTGTACCGCTATCTATCGGTCTTGTCTTTTTAGTAGCGATCATGGAAACGATGTACGTAGTAAAAAAAGATGAACAGTATAAAAAGATGGCAAAGTTTTGGGGGCACTTATTCCTGATTAACTTTGCTGTCGGAGTCGTAACAGGTATTTTACAAGAATTTCAGTTTGGCATGAACTGGTCAGAGTACTCACGGTTTGTAGGAGATGTATTCGGTGCGCCGCTTGCTATTGAAGCACTGCTCGCGTTTTTTATGGAGTCCACTTTCCTCGGACTGTGGATTTTCGGGTGGGATCGTTTGCCTAAATGGCTGCACTGTCTATGTATTTGGCTTGTTAGTCTAGGTACTATTTTTTCAGCGTTCTTTATTTTAACGGCTAATTCTTTTATGCAGCATCCGGTTGGAATGGAGCTGAATAATGGACGTTTAGAAATGAATGACTTCTTTAAATTGTTAACAAACGGTCAGCTGTGGGTTGAATTCCCTCATACCATTTTAGGTTCGTTTGCAACAGGCGCCTTTTTTATCACGGGTGTCAGTGCCATTATGCTCTTGAAGAAAAAACATGTGGCTTTTGCCAAAAAATCATTTCAAGTTGCCATTATTGTAGGGTTAGTTTCAGGTATAGGAATTGCGTTATCTGGTCATGAACAGGCTGGATACTTAGTTAAAACACAGCCGATGAAAATGGCCGCAAGTGAAGGATTATGGGAAAACAGCGGGAGTCCAGGCGCTTGGACGGTAACAGCAAATATTCACCCCGATGAAAAGAAAAATACGAGTGAAATCAAAATACCTTATTTATTAAGCTTCTTATCATACGGGAAATTTTCAGGTTCCGTTCCTGGGATGAACGAGCTGCAGGAGCAGTACACGGCGAAATATGGAGCAGGAAATTATATTCCACCCGTTCGGACAACATTTTGGAGTTTCCGCATTATGGCTGGTCTAGGTGGCGTATTATGTGCATTAGGCATTTGGGGCACGTACTTGCTTTCTCGTAAAAAACTTCAAGAAAGCAAACTATTTTTACGTATTATGACGATTGCCATTGCCTTTCCGTTCCTTGGAAGCTCAGCAGGTTGGATTATGACAGAGATTGGCCGTCAGCCTTGGGTTGTATTTGGCTATATGAAAACGGAAGATGCCGTGTCTCCTGGTGTAACAGCAGGTGAATTGCTGTTTTCTATTATCTCGTTTTCGTTCTTTTATTTAATTTTAGCTGTGATTATGGTGTTCTTGTTCGTTAAAGAAATTAAAAAAGGTCCAGATCATGATCACGAAGCACATACAAAAGTAGTATCAACTGATCCGTTTACAAAGGAGGGATACAATGTTTTCTCTTAATGAATTCTGGTATTTACTAGTATCCATTCTGTTTGTTGGTTTTATCTTTTTAGAAGGCTTTGATTTTGGGATTGGAATGGTGTCTCGTTTTTTAGGAAGAAACGACTTAGAGCGACGAGCTTTTATTAATACAATCGGTCCTTTTTGGGATGCAAATGAAGTTTGGCTAATTTCAGCAATCGGTGCTATGTTTGCCGCTTTTCCAAACTGGTATGCAACACTATTAAGCGGGTCATATGTTCTTTTTGTTCTTCTTTTGCTTTCGCTTATTGGCCGCGGTGTAGCATTTGAATTTCGAGGGAAAGTTGAAAAACAAGCGTGGAAAAATACATGGGATTGGGTTATCTTCTTTGGAAGTCTTTTTCCACCGCTCATTTTTGGTATCTTATTTTCAGCGCTAATGAAAGGACTGCCTGTTGAGCGCAACATGCAAATGAATGCCGGCTTTTCGGATATTGTTAATCTATATACCATCACAGGCGGCGTTACGTTAACAATGCTTTGCTTATGGCACGGACTTATTTTTGCCACGATCCGGACGATGGACGATATTAGAGATCGTTCACGGAAGGTCGCTATGAAGCTTTTGCCTATAAATGCTTTATTACTTCTTATCTTTTCAGGCATGACGTTTTTTGAAACAGATTTATTCAGTAATCATAGCCACTTGATGCTATATACATTTTTCATCGGTATTTTCGTGTATTTACTAGCAGGATTTTTCGTTACACGTAAAAAAGACGGATGGGCATTTGCTATGTCTGGCTTAATTTTAATTTTATCAATTTCCTCTATATTTGCAGGATTGTTTCCAACCGTTTTGGTTAGTTCAATCAATGAAAGCTATAGTTTAACGATTCATAATGCAGCATCAGGGAATTATTCCTTAAAAATTATGTCTTACGCTGCTATTGCATTACTGCCTTTTGTGTTAGGTTATCAAATTTGGAGCTACTACGTTTTCAGAAAACGTGTAGATCATAAGGAGCATATGGAGTATTAATGGGTAGAAATTTAATGGTTTACAACGGAATAAAAATGGTTCTTGCCATGTTAATAGGGCTTATTACTATTCAAAGTGTAGCCATTATTTTTCAAGCTAAGTGGCTCGCGGAAGTAATTACCGCTCTTTTTCATGGTGAAAGTTTAACTTCGCAGACAAAAGCAATCGGATTGTTTTTGTCTGCCTTTATGATTCGTCAGATCGTAGGTTTTATAGTAAAAAAAACAGCATATCAATTTGGAGTCAAAACGACTCAGGAACTTCGTTTGATAGTCATGCAAAGCATTTTTGCATTAGGACCGCGTTTTACCAAAGATGAAGGAACAGGAAACTTGGTGACGCTCATCACCACAGGCCTACAGAAGCTTCGCGCTTATCTCGAGCTGTTTTTGCCTAAACTGGCGGCCATTAGCGTTACACCTTGGCTAGTGCTTGCTTTCGTTTGGTACCATGATCGGCTTTCAGGCATTATTTTACTTGTGACCATGCCAATTTTAATTTTATTTATGATTTTGCTTGGGTTGGCTGCACAAAAAAAAATAGATAGCCAATGGGAGACATATCACGTGTTGTCCAACCACTTTGTGGATTCGCTTCGAGGGTTAGAAACTTTAACATTTCTCGGGAAAAGTAAGGAGCATGCTGAAACGATTGAAAGAGTCAGTGACCGTTATCGAAAAGCGACAATGGGAACGCTCCGAATTGCTTTTTTATCTACGTTTGCTTTAGATTTCTTTACGATGTTATCTGTAGCCATCGTGGCTGTTATGCTTGGTTTGCGGCTCGTAAACGGGTCTATGACATTAGAGCCTGCACTTATGATTTTATTGCTGGCGCCTGAATATTTCCTGCCGATACGAGAAGTTGGAAATGATTACCATGCGACATTAGATGGAAAAGAATCCGGAGATGCATTACTTAAGATTGTGAAGCAGGCTGAAAAATCGCCGGCTAAAAAAGAAGATGTTCCTAGTTGGACTGAAAACAGTGAACTTCAATTAAGGCATATCACTGTAAAATATGACGAAGAACATCCACCTTCTCTTGAAGATGTGTCACTGCATGTTAAAGGAATGAAGAAAATTGGAATCATCGGAAAAAGCGGAGCTGGAAAATCGACGCTTATTGATATACTAAGTGGCTTTGTACAATCTACAGAAGGCTCTGCTGAAGTAAACGGCGTGCCAATTGATTTACGCTCAGATGCTTGGCAAGAGCAGATTACGTATATCC
This sequence comes from Bacillus sp. ILBB4, assembly GCF_035064545.1. Taxonomy (NCBI): domain Bacteria; kingdom Bacillati; phylum Bacillota; class Bacilli; order Caryophanales; family Bacillaceae; genus Bacillus; species Bacillus sp. ILBB4. The sequence continues at coordinate 67,807 of NZ_JAIQVD010000005.1, forward strand.
CTCAGCACCCATTTATTTTTAATGGAACAGTAAAAGAAAATATTGAATTTTATCAAGACAGAGGCGGCTCATATGATTATGAAGATGCTTTAACGAAAGCAGGACTTTTATCAACGGTTCAACAGATGCCTAAGAAGGAAAATGAAATGATAGGGGATGGGGGACGACAGCTTAGCGGCGGCCAAGCTCAAAGGATTGCTCTAGCAAGGGCATTTCTAAGCGACCGTCCTATTATTATGCTTGATGAACCAACGGCACAAGTCGATATTGAAACGGAATATGAATTAAAGCAAGATATTTTAACAATGTTCCAAGAGAAGTTATTTATTTTAGCTACGCACCGTCTGCATTGGATGAAAGACATGGATCTCATTGTTGTAATAGAGGACGGAAAAGTTGCAGAAATCGGTAATCATCAAGAACTGATTCGAAAAAAAGGAGCTTACTATCAATTTTTATATGAAGAGGAGGAGATATGATGAAATATAAAAGTTGGATATGGCCCTACTTTAAAACATATAATTATCGTATCTTTTCTATTTTATTACTAAGCATGTTAACGATTGGTTCTGCTTGCGCGTTAATGTTCACGTCAGGTTATTTGATTTCAGCTTCTTCCTTACGGCCAGAAACGATTTTATTGGTGTATGTTCCAATTGTACTTGTGCGTACATTTGGTTTAAGCCGAGCCGCTTTCCGTTATGCGGAGCGTCTTGTCAGTCACGATTTTATTCTTCGTATTTTAGCTAAAATGCGTACACGTCTTTATCATTTGATTGAACCGTTAATTGCTACATCTCGCTATCAAACAGGAGATGTTTTAGGAGTTCTCGCGGAGGATATTGAAAGTTTACAAGACTTGTTCTTGCGTACCATTCTTCCAACAATTTCAGCTGTTATTTTATACGTTATTTCGATTGTAGCTTTAGGATTCTTTAGCCTAAAGTTTGCATGTTTGATTGCCATCTATTTATTTTTATTAGTAGTAGTGATGCCGCTTTTTTCCCTTTGGCATATGAAGGCAGCCAATCAGCGATATAAATCAAGCAAAGCACAGTTATATGCCAAGGTCACAGACGGCTTTTTAGGAGTGGCCGATTGGGTGTTAAGCGGTCAGCAGCAGTCATTTTTTCATTCGTATAACAAAACAGAAAATGAGTTAGACGGCATGGATCGTAAGCTTAAACTATGGACGTATTATCGAGAATTGTTTGGACAACTTGTTGTAGCAGGTTTAATTGTCACAATGATTTGGTTTGGGGCTTCTCTTTTTGCAGATAAAGAGCTTGCAGGTGTGTTTATTGCTGCTTTTATTTTAGTAGTATTTCCTTTATCTGAAGCGCTGCTGCCAGTATCTAATGCAGTAGAAAAGATTCCTCAGTTTGAAGAATCATTAAATAGAGTACAGGCAATGGAAAAGAACTGGGAAGATGTGAACGAAAAGAAAAAACATACTCTTTCTCTACCTTATAAAGGTTCATGGAATTCGGTTAGATTAAAAGTTGAGCATGTAAGCTTTCGCTATAGTAATGAGGAGGAGTCAGTAATTCATGATCTTTCATTTCAAGTCGAGCAAGGGAAAAAAATTGCGATTCTTGGCAAGAGTGGAGCTGGAAAATCGACTCTATTAAAGTTGCTGCAAGGCTCCTTAGTACCTACAGAAGGTACAGTTCAGCTAAATGGTCAGTCTGTTGCTGAAGTTCGTGAAGATGTACCAAAACTCATCTCTGTATTAAATCAAAATCCTTATTTATTTAATACAAGCGTAGCCAACAATTTATTACTAGCTAATGAAGAGGCCACAAAAGAAGAAGTAATTGAGGCCATGAAGCAAGTGAATATGCACTCCCTTGTGGAAGGTTTGCACCAAGGATATCAAACGCCGATGCTCGAAACAGGTCAGCGCTTCTCGGGAGGAGAACGTCAGCGGATTGCGTTAGCACGTGTTCTGCTTCAGCATACGCCAATTGTTATGCTAGATGAGCCAACTGCAGGGTTGGATGCTATCACTGAAAAGCGTCTGTTATCCACTATCTTTGAAACTCTTCAAGACAAAACCCTAATTTGGGTTACGCATAATTTAGCTGGGATGGAAAAAATGGATGAAATCTTATTTTTGCAAGATGGTAAGATAGCCATTCGAGGAACGCATGACGAATTACTTGCGACGAACAGTCACTATCAAAAGCTATATGAATTGGATCATCCGGCAAAAAGCCTTTAGCAGAAGCTAAAGGCTTTTTATTATTTGATAATAAAGTGAAATTCGACAAACACGAGTAAAATATGTGTCGAATGAAAGAAAGAAAGCAGCTTGGATTCAAAGAAAAGAGTATGCGTTTAGCATTTTTGAAAAAGTGGTAAAACAAGGTAGTGTTTGTTTCTTCCTGTATAACATCGGTTTATTTTAGGGAAAATATATACACATTATGCGAACGAGAGAAGGAAGATACAATGGAACCTATGCTTATACATATCACGCTCGTAGTGGGACTAGGAGTTCTATCTCAGTGGCTGGCTTGGAGATTTAAGTTACCAGCAATTGTCGTGATGTCAATTATCGGACTACTAACAGGCCCTATTTTAGGTTTAATTGATCCTAAAGCACAATTTGCTCAGCTTTTTGATCCTTTTGTATCGATTGCTGTAGCTGTTATTTTATTTGAAGGCAGCTTGAATTTAGACATGAGAGAGGTAAGGGGAATCGAAAAGCCTGTGTTTCGCATTGTGACGCTCGGAGCCATGCTAGCTTGGATTTTAGGCTCTTTAGCTGCTCATTATATAGCGGATTTATCATGGGCGGTGGCAATTGTTATCGGAGGGCTTTTTATTGTGACGGGTCCAACCGTGATTTTACCTCTTTTACGACAAGCTAAATTAAAGCCAAAACCAGCAGCGATTTTAAAATGGGAAGGTATTATTGTTGATCCATTTGGTGCACTGCTGGCCGTTTTTTCGTTTGAAGTTGTTCAATTTTTAGTGCTGAGAGAAGTGAGTGGAAAAACAATTCTCTTTTTCTTTGCAGCCTCTATTATTGCTGTTTTAATAGGGTGGCTTCTTGGCCGCGGAATAGGATGGATGTTTCAAAAGGGTCATATTCCAGAGTATTTAAAATCTCCGGTCGTATTTATTGTCGTTATTGCCTGCTTTACGGTAGCTGATGAAATTAAGCATGAAACAGGTCTTCTAGCAGTAACAGCGATGGGAATTACGCTTGCTAATATGCATATTTCATCTATTAGTGATATGCGACATTTTAAAGAAAACATTTCGGTTCTATTGACTTCTACTATTTTTATCATGTTAACGGCTGGACTGACGATGAAGACCATTACTGAAATTTTTCATTGGAATATTATTTTGTTTGTTTTACTTATGCTGTTTATTGTCAGACCTGTCTCCATCTTTTTATCAACGGTAGGGACAGATTTATCTATAAAAGAAAAAATACTGATTGGCTGGATTGCCCCGCGCGGAATTGTAGCGTTAACGGTCTCGAGCTACTTTGCGAAAGTACTAATTGATGAAGGATTTAAAGATGCTTCCATCCTAACAACTCTGACATTTGCTTTAGTGTTTGCTACGGTTTGTGCACACGGTTTTTCCCTTTCATGGCTAGCTAAGAAGCTTGATTTATCAATTGGAGAAGAACCTGGTATTTTGCTTGTAGGAAGCAATGATTTTACGGTTGCCTTTGCTTCCAAGTTAAAACAGCTGGGCTATCCAGTATTAGTTGCTGATTCTTCGTGGGAGCGTTTAAGAGTTGCGCGCAGAGCGGAAGTAGATGTGTATCACGGAGAAGTTCTAGCTGAGCAAACGGAATATCATTTAGATTTAACTCCTTATGAATACGTGATTGCTGCAACTGAGTTAGATGCATATAATGCGCTTGTTTGTACTGCTTTTCTTCAAGATATGGGGCGGAACAATGTTTTTCAATTGAGCATTCGTGACCAAGAAGATTCAAGAGAAGACGTCGATGAAATTATGCACACAGTAAGAGGACGCATGCTCTTTAAGAAAGGAATTACGTGGGAGTTTCTGCATCATAAAATGGAGCACGGATATACGATTTACAATACAAAAATTACGGATGAATATACGTATGAAACATATCTTGAGGAGAAAAGCGATGATTCTCTTTTACTAGCAGTGAGCAAGCAAGGAAAGGCATTGAGTTTTTTTGCTCATGATCAAGAAATAAACGTTAATGCGGGTGATACGGTATTAAGCCTTCAGCCATTAAAAAGATAAAAAAACAGGCCTTCAATGGCCTGTTTTTTATGCTTGTCTTTGTTTAAAATGAATGACGAACAGATAAGCAGCAGCTGCTGCAAAATAGATGGTAACGGCTGGTGCGGTGAAGACATGTCCAGCTACAAAAGCAATTCCAAGAGCTAATACAATTGCTGTACTATACATCATAAAGCTTTCATCCAGAAGCTGTGATGGGTCTTTAAATAATCGAACCAACACGGTTAAACCAACTACTAGAAGTGGAAGAACCCATAGTAAAAATCCGATGATACCTAAAGAGAAAAACAAATCATAAAAATCCATTTCAATCATCTTTGGCGGAAGCTGCTTGGTATAGTCACCAGAAAAGCCCATACCTATCATTTTTCGTGCAATAGGTGCTTTTGCATACTCTTCCTTATGATGAGCTAAAAATTGCTCACGGCTGCTTAGAATCAGATTTTGAATATCTTTGTCATCTAAATTTGATTCCTTTTGTTTTTTCTTTTTAGCAGGCTTTTCTTTTTCTTTCTTTTCCGGCTTTTCTTTCTCTGTTTTCTCTTTTTTAGCTTCTAACATATCGATGTGCGTATATGTGTTTTTATAAGCTGGAGAAATCGGAGTAGTTGCTCCGGTTACAATTAAAAGCAGAATTGAGATTACTAAGTTGGCTTTAATTAAGCTGCGTTTATTCGTAAATAATTTTGCAAATAAGACAACTGTTGCTACAACTAAAGAAAGAATAACGGCACCTAAGCCTACTTTCGTTCCAAGCATGATGGATGAAACGGCTAATAAGATAAAAGGAATCCAGTAATAAGCTTTTGAAAACGAACGTACTTTATCTAAAGCTAAAAGCAGTGTCAGAGGAAGCAAAATAGCAATGGTTGCCCCTAGCTCATTCGCTGCATAAAACCAGCCTTTGAATCCGATTTTATTATACTGATAACTCTCTAGTGCTGTACCTGTTAGCATTGTACCGATAAAAACAATACTGATGATGAGTGAAGCAGTCAATAAGTTTTTGCTCAGTATTCTTTTTACATCCACAGACGATCGATAATGTGAAAACATCACAATCATTCCAAGTAAGGTAACGTTCATATAAACAACCTTATTGAAAAATTTAATTTCTTGCCCAATATAATAAGGATCTTTCCATTGATGATTTAAGTAGATATTGAGTCCAAGAAAGAGTGCAAAAGCAATAAGGTAGATAATCGAATATCTAGCCCATTTTGACTGTTTGGCAAACACTAAAAGTAGGACACCTGCAAAAATCATATATAGAAAGCGAATAACAACCCCAATTGAGAGACCACTATCCATGTTCAAAACCATGTACGTCGTTAGCATATCAATAATTGGCTGAATTGAAATAAAACCAACGAACAGAAAAAATAACCAGTATGTGTTCTTCATATAGTACTCTCCTGTTTTACGTGAATTAACGTTTTCTTTTAACTAAAAGCATAACACCTTCTACTCTGCATAATAGCGTCGACATTAAGTATACTAAACCACCTGCAATACAGACAATACCAAATCGTAAGATAACATGTAATGAATTCAAAAATGCGATGTCCTTTAAGAAGAACATGACGATAGCAACAGGTACGGAAGCTAAAAGAATTTTTCCTGTTTCTTTCACTAGATATCCGTAATGGAAGTGATTGATTTGTTTTGCCAGCATAACGAATACGATGGCCGTGTAGAAAAAGGCAACCACTGACATGGAAAGTGCTAATCCTTGGTATCCCATAAATTTAGTGAAAATCATGTTAAAGATGATATTTAACACAATGGATAATAAGCCTGCTCTCATAATAAGATAACCTTTTTGAAGAGAATAAAATCCTTTTGCAAGAACAGCTTGCAGCGAATAGAAAAACACCGAACCTAGGTAATAATAAGATACATCCGTTGTTTTTAACGTTGAATGTGCGTCAAATGCACCGCGCTGATAAGCAATCATTACAATGTCTTTCATATAAAAGATCATAATAACAATCGTCGGAATTAGCAGCATCAGCATAAAAGTAATCCCTTTTTCAATTCCTGATTTAAAGCGTTCTTCATCTTTTTCAGAAATGGCTCTTGCAATCAGCGGATAAATAATGGTTGCGACCGTAACCCCGAATATTGCCTGGGGAATACTTACAAGTCTGAAGGCGTAATTTAAGTATGAAATAACACCTTCACCAAAGGAGCCAGCAAAGAAGAAGTTTACAGTTAAATTAATTTGACCGACCATAATGGTCACACCAACAGGGATGAATACTTTATAAAAAGCCACCACTTCATCACGGTCAATTTTTTGCTTCCATAACAGCAGATGCTGCGGTTTAAAATAGACAACTTTAATTAAGAAAGAAGCAATTGTTCCTATAAAATAGCCAAGAGCAATTGCATAGCCGCCCATAATTGAATGTAATAGGATTGTACTTAAAATCGTAAATAGTACGACAACCGTTTGAGAAAACACGGAGAAAGAATATTGACTTCGTGCATCAAATACACCTTCGTATACGGCATTCACTCCAACTAGTGAAAGAGATAAAAAGTACATAACGCCCGTATAAATTCCTAGTTCAATTGCTGCTTTGGAAAAATTAGAATACGAAGCGGGAAAGTAAAAGAAAGCGGCAATTGATCCGAGAACCGAAATAATGAAACAAATAAGAAAGGTTGATTTAACAATATTAGTCAAATGAACCTTTCCTTTATTTTCTTTTTCATAACGTAAATAACTAGGAATAAACGCATCCTTCATCCCCGTTAACATAAATAAAATAAAAGCGTTTGGAATGATCATTGCTGCGTTGTATGAATCGACGATATAACTTGTACCGAAATAGTTAGCAATAACTAAATCACGAATCATACTAGAAAATTTCAAAAATAATGTTGATATGAGCAGTAAAATGCTCGCGAATTTTAAGTTTTTCATGCGAAACTCCTACCTTTTCAAGTTATCTCATCAACTATTAGCAATAAAGAAGCATCCGACAATTAGAAGAATACAGCCGATAACTTGTTTTGTTGTAACTTTTTCTTTAATTAGAAAGTAACCGAATGTTAATGTCCAAATATACGTAATAGACGTGAGCGGAAATACAATAGAATAAGGTAACAGCGTTAAAACATACACATTAAGCAGAGCTGCCGTCCCGTAAAAAAGGCCGCCACCCACAAAGCAAATAAGCGCTAGCTTTATCTTTTTTTCATTTAAATACGTAGAAATATACTTGAAAAAGACAGCTCCAACTGAACCTAAAAGGGTCATAATAATTAAAAGCGGGATACTATTCATCTTGGCCACCTACTAAAATTACACCTACGATAATAATAAGAGTACCGACCAGCTTCATAGGGCTAATGGTTTCATTTAATAGAAAGAAACCAAGAGCAATGCTGATTACGTATCCTAGGCTTAAAAATGGATGAAGTAAGGAAACTCTTTCAAATTTAAAAGCGGCAATCATAAAAACCGCTCCTAATCCATAAAGAAAAAAACCAATAATTAAATTTAAGTTAAATGAAGCTTCGGACAACTTCCAAAAAAGTTGTCCAACAGCTGTAAACAGGGAAGCCACGATAATGAGTGTGATTCCTAGCTTTTTGTTGTAATTGCTCTCCATCAGGAGGTCACATCCCTTTCTTTCTGATCAAATCGGACAAAAGGAAGACCAATAAAGAAGAAAGACACAAATACGCTTGCTAATAAATATCGAAAATCTTGAGCCGGCAATGCCGCAAGAACAGAAAGCGTGTTAAGAGCCCAAGGAATGACGATAATAAGTGACGTAATTCCTCTTCGAATCACTAGCATTAATGAAAATAATAAAATGACACAGTGATAAAAAGCTGGTTTCCATAAGAATGTAAAAACAGGGTGCTTAAAAATAGCTAAGTAAGCATTGGCAGTATGCGTAATAAACGGCTCGATTACTTTATTTTTAAGACCTAAATCATTGCCGTAATAAATGTTGGTTACATACGTATCTGTGTAGCCATCTTTAAAAGGATTGATTTGCCATACTAAAGCCGTTTGTTTGAGAAAGCCTTCCGTTGCTAGATAAGGATTTTTGATGACAATGCTAGCATAATTCTTAAAATAAAGACCTAGATCATTAAAAATAAACTCGCGGTCGTAGTATTTCCAAGTGAATTTAATAGGATCGCTTTTATATGGATTGTACTTTTCTTTCCACAATTCAATAGGAAGCACTTTATTAAAATATTCGCGCTCTTCTCTTGACATCTCCCCATCATTTGAAATGATGTTTGCGATTTGTTGAGTTGGGATAGACAAAGCTTCATTTGGATCCGAAGGCTGTACATCAAGCCAAGTGAACACAGGGCCTGTAACAATCTTTTGTAAAATAAAGACGACTAAGAAAATCGTGACAAGAGGTTTCCAATTTTTTCTGAATAAGACGATCATTAAAAGGAAAGTCAAAACAAATACAGGAAAACCATTATGTCTAAAGAAAGCTACTCCAAATGCGGAAAGTAAAAGTAAGAAAAAGCCTGCTTTACTTTTAATCCAAGCACCTTCTGATAAATAGATTTTTGCAATATTCACCGTAAAAAACAGCAGAAAAGCACTGTATAAAATATCTTTCCAAATAATAATTGAAAAGATTAAAAAGCTTGGAATAATGACAATAATAGCTGTTAAAAGTCCAATCATAACAGGGTGTGCTTTGCGTTTAATGAAAAAGTCAAACGTATAGGCGTATATGCTTACTACAACAACAATTTGCGTGAATGCTACAATTCCTGGGTTATCCCATATTTTTGTCAGCAGCATAATCAGCCACGTAATCATAATAGGGTGCCAATCGTTAAATTCTCCGTTATGTGCCTGTCTCCACTGTGCTAATGAATCGGGAGTCATGGCCGCTGGGAAAAAGGCGAACCAGTAATATAGACTAACAGCTAAAATAAGAATCGTAACAATTCCTAGGTAACGCTTTGGGTGTGCAAATTTATAGTGAAAATCGTTTATCTGTTTGATAGCGCTGAGTACAGCGGCCGTCAGCAGCATTGCCAATAAAGTACGGCTGATGGCATACAAAACGAGTGAAAAAATAGTTGAGCTCGTCATATGTAAGTTATCTAAAAGCGAAAACTGTACGATAAACGAAAAAACAATCAGCAATAGCCATTCTAGCGGTTTAAATGAAGCATAAGCTCTATTTTTATTTATAAAAATAGAGCTTATGATGGTAAATACAAGTGCAGCAAAAAGGGAAAGATATTGAACACCGTCTGGATTACCAATACTTAAACCGATAAGAATAATTAAAGCTGTTACTGTAAGCAGCAAAATACTTTTTTTATTCTTCATCATTGTTATTCTCCTACTTGTTCAATCTGTTCAATTTTTTTATTTAGTTCTAATTCATATTGCTTGCGATTTAATGAAGCGATTGTATCTAGAATTAATCCACAGACGAAAGATAAAACACCTAACACCATCAATCCAGTTGCTAAGATAGATGAAGGTACTTTAGTAATAAAGCCTGTATCAAAAAATTCATAAAGTACTGGAGCACCAACAGCTAATCCTGCGACAATAAATAACACTGTCCAAATGGAGAAGAACTGAAGCGGCTTGTACTCTTTAAATAACGTAAAAATCATTCGTAACACTTTAAATCCATCAGAGAACGTATTAAGTTTCGATTCGCTGCCTTCAGGTCGATCGCGATAATCGATCGCGATTTCTTTTAGGCGGAAGCGTTTATCTAACGCGTGAAGACTCATTTCTGTTTCAATTTCAAATCCCGGGCTCATCACAGGTATTGATTTTACAAATAATTTATCGTACGCACGATAACCTGTCATGATATCTTTAATGTTGCTTTTGTAAAGGCCATTAATTAAAGAACGTACTAAGTTGTTACCAAAATTATGGAAAGCACGTTTGTTTTCTTCGAGATACGTTCCGTTTGATAAACGATCTCCAATGACCATGTTAGCTTCTCGATTTCTAATAGGCTCAATTAATTGATGAACAAATTCTGCAGGATACGTATCATCCCCATCTACCATGACATAACAATCTGCATCAATTTCTTGAAACATCGAACGTACAACGTTTCCTTTTCCTTGCTTGAATTCTTTTTTGACGATTGCCCCGTGTTCAAGTGCAATTTCACTTGTGCGATCTTTTGAATTGTTATCGTACACATAAATATCTGCACTAGGCAGTTCGCGTTTGAAATCGTCAATTACTTTTCCAATTGTTACTTCCTCGTTATAACAAGGAATTAAAACTGCGACTTTCATTTTTCCACCTCATCAAAAAAAATTGTTGGGAGTTGTTCAGCAATTACATCTACTGTGTAGCGGTTTGCTGTTTGTAACGCCTGTTGAGACATTTGCTGTTTCACATCTTCAGGAAGATTAATAAAAGCCTGTAGCTGTGAAGCTAGTTCGTCTACATTTTTAGGCTCAAAGAATAGACCATTCTTTCCGTCTATAATGTAATCTTTTAGACCACCAATCTGACTCCCAATTACGGGTGCTCCGCAAGCCATAGCTTCGAGTCCGACTAAGCCCAAACTTTCTCCTTTTCTTACGGTCGGAAACACGAATGCTTCAATCGCATTATATACGTAAGCAAGAGAGGACTGAGGAAGGAGAGGGAAATGGATGACTTTTTCCTCTAGGCCCAGAGTCTTGATCATTTCCTTAAATGCAGCTTCGTCTTTTCCGCTTCCAACGTATAGGTATTTGTAAGAAGTGGGCATTTGTTGTTCAGCTTTTGCAATTGCTTGCAGGTAGTATTCCCATCCTTTACCCACATCAATGCGGCTTACACATCCAAGATAACGGATAGTAGGGTCCAAGTTTAGTTCTTGATAAGCTTTGCTTTTATCTGCATAAGGGTGAAACAGATCTTTATTCACTCCTCCGCTTGGAAAAATATAGATTGGGTTATGAACCTTATATTTCTCTTCAACGAGCCCTTTATAATAAGGAGAAGGAGTAATAATTTTAGTGGAATGTTGCAATAAGTCATTTACTCTAGGCTGATACTTTTCCTGTGAAGGTACTTCAGGTACAACGTCTGAACCATGCACGTTTGTCACAATCTTCACATTCTTCTTTAGCTTTTTAAGAATCAGCAGCGGAAGAGCATTATGAGATGCATAATGTACGTAAAGGTAGTCGTAGTTTTTTGTCAAGCCCGTCAAGACGACATTAGCATAATGAGAAGCATAGCTAAAAAGCTTGCTTAATTTGCTTGTCTTTTTTTGCATGACAATTTTATCAACTTGAATACCATGTTGAACTAAAATTTTTTCAGTGTTTTGAACAAATACACCATAGCTTGGGAATTGTTCCGAAGGATACATATTTGAAATCAACAAAATTTTCATGATTGTTTCACACCTATTTTTCTTTATTAGTTTATGATAATGACAACGGGTGTTCATTTAAATAGAGCTTACATGTATCATCTTACTATTAAGTTGAGCGATTTCATCGATAAACATGCAAAAATGGGTTGCATATCGCCAACATCACAATATTATAGCACACCTACTTTTTAAAATGCGAAAGTTTATCGGACACTTCTAAAACGATAGATAAAGCAGTAAAGAAGATGATTTTCACATCATCATAATCACACGAAAAAAAGCGAACGCTATTCGTTCGCTTTATGTCACTTATTTCACTTCAACGCTTACCCCAAAATGGTCGGAAACAACGGGATAATGTATGCCGTTAAAAACCACAGTTGATGACTGAATATCCTGCGCATGACTCGATAGAATTAGATCAAGGCGCAGTGCCCGTTCATTATCATCCCATCCAGCAATGTTACCTTTAACTGTAATACCGCTGTCTTTTTTGTTCGATAGAGTATACGTATCATAGAGGCCTTGGCTCAACAGGTAGTCGTAACCTTCATTTCGTCTATGAGCGTCATTATTAAAGTCTCCGAGTAGGAAAAATGGGTTATCTTTGTGTACATGAGCTAGCAGCGTATCAACTTGCTGCTTGAACGGCTCTTCCTCGTCATCCCACCAGCCAAGATGACAAGAATAAAACGTAAGGAGTTCTTTTTCATATTCGATTGTTGCTCCAACAATTCTTCTCGTTTTCCAATAGTCAATATTTGACGTTTGTGAAACAAAAAATGAATGCTCCTCAATAATCGGGTGTTTCGTTAAAATGGCAATTCCTTCTTCATACACTTCATAGCCTATATGAGATAAATCCCATACCAATTGATAGTCTTCACCTTGCTTACCCAGTTCTTTTGCTAAAAGCCAAGCGTAATTATCGCTACGAATGTAGTCATATACATAAGGTGCGTCTACTTTTTGGCTTACTTCCTGTAAAGCAATGACATCATATTTTTCTTTTTTAATTACTTCAGCTAGACAAGATAACTTGTCTAGCTGATTTTCCTCTTGCCAAGAGTGGCAATTTAACGTTAATAGCTTCATTATGTTAAGCTCCTAACAAATCTTGAATGTCGGATTTCAAAACATCCGCTTTAGGTCCATAAATAGCTTGTACCCCTTTATCTTTCAAGATTAAACCAAGGGCTCCGTTTTGTTTCCACTCACTTTCTCCTGCAACGGCATGTATATCTTTTACCGTTACACGTAAGCGAGTCATACAAGCATCAACGTCTTCAATATTGTTTTCTCCGCCAAGCAGTCCAATAATGACTGGGGCAAGCGAATCATTTTTCACCTTCTTGCTGCTTGTTGCAGTTGTTTCTTCATCGATATAGTTTCCGTTACGTCCCGGCGTTGGGAAGTTAAAACGTTTGATTAAGAAGTTTGCCACTCCAAAATTTAAGCCAAAGAATACAAGGCAGGCGATGACAAAGTTCATTAAGTCAGCCCATAGTCCGGCTTTGATAATCATTGGTGTACGTGTTAATAGTTCAATTACACCAAATGAGTGTACTCGAACATGAACAATATCAACAATGGCAAAAGCCAGTCCCGTCATAATGGCGTATACGACGTATAGAAGAGGTGCCGCGAACATGAACATAAATTCAATCGGTTCTGTTACGCCTGTTAAGAAAACAGCTAGTCCAGCTGAAAAGAACATTGAACGATATTTCGAACGTTTGTCAGGATCTACGTTCCGATACATTGCTAAAGCGATTCCAATTAATGACGCACAAGATAAAATCATCTGTCCTACTTTAAATCGTGCAGGTGTAACGTCATGTAAGAGCTGTTTGTAGCTGTCCATATCTCCTGCAGCGCGGAAATTATTTAAATCTGCAATCCAAGCAAGCCATAAAGGGTCTTGACCAGCAACAGTGGAACCTGCTCCAGAACCCGTTAAAATTTTGTACGTACCACCTAGCTCCGTGTAGTTCATAGGAACTGTCAGCATATGATGAAGACCAAATGGAAGAAGCAGGCGCTCTAATGCTCCGAAAATAAATGGTGCTAGAATAGGAGCTGTGTCTCTAGATGTTGCAATCCACTGTCCGAAGCTGTTTAATGAACCTTGGATAAACGGCCATACAATGGATAAAAGCAGTGCCGTTACAACTGAACCACCGATGACCACAAATGGTACGAAGCGCTTACCGTTAAAAAACGAAAGGGCTTCAGGCAATTTATCATAGTTGTAATATTTATTGAATAAATTCGCGCCTAAAAACCCAGCGATAATTCCTACGAACACTCCCATGTTAAGAGCGGGAGATCCTAAAATAGATGTGAAGTAGTCTTTTACAACTAATTCTTGTCCAAACAGTGATTGAACCGTTGCTTTTGAATCTGAGAGCATTTCTGCTTTAACTCCGAAAATGGCTCCTGTAATTCGATTAATAAGAATGAATGCAATGAGTGCAGCAAATGCACCGCCAGCACGTTCTTTTGCCCAAGATCCCCCGATGGCAACAGCGAACAAGATGTGAAGATTTGTAATGATACCCCAACCTATATCTTCCATCACGCGTGCAATTGTTTGTACAGCAGTGATGTCTCCCCCAGTCATTGCAACTAGCTTTCCAAGTGAAATCATAATACCAGCTGCGGGCATAACCGCTACTACTACTAATAAAGCCTTACCAAATTTCTGCCAAAAATCAAATGAAAAGAACTTTTTCATAGTTTTTCCCCTTCCCCTATGTATGGGTTTTCATTTTATTTTTTGATAAACTATATTTCCAAGATAGTGCAACCGTTTGCATAACCCTATTGTAATAAAAGGGCTTTCATAATGCAAGACTGTAATTTCTCTTTTTTTGAAAAATTTATTCATGAATCATAAATGATGAAAAAATTTTTATGATAAAGTGAACAATATCAACGGTATTTTAACATGATGGAATGTAATAAAAGCATTCAAATAATGGCATAAAGACAAGTACAGAGGAGGATAATATGAAAAAAGAAGAGCTACAAGCGATTATTTTTGATTTAGACGGTGTTATTGCAGATACGGTACATTTATATTATAAAGCAAATAAAAAAGTAGCAGATCAACTTAACGTTTCATTTTCTGAAGAACTAAATCAGCAGCTGCAGGGAATCAGCCGAGTGAAAACTGTAGAGCTCATTGCTGCACAAGGTAACGTGCGTCTCACAGTGGAAAAAAAAGAACAGCTTGCTGATGAAAAGAATAAGCATTATCAAGCATTAATAAAGGAAATGACAAAGAATCACTTACTTCCAGGAATACAATTGTTGTTAGAGGATTGTAAAAAACAAGGTATTAAAACGGCGATTGCTTCTTCTAGTTCAAATGCAAATACTGTAGTGGATGCGTTAGGAATACGTCCTTTTTTTGATTGCATTGTGGATGTGAGAAAATTAAAGAAGGGAAAACCAGATCCAGAAATATTTTTGACAGCTGCCGATCAACTAAAAGTAACACCCCATGCATGTGTGGCTATAGAAGATGGAGAGGCGGGTATAAAAGCTATTAATCAAACAGATATGGTTTCTATCGGCGTTGGTAAGCATCTGAAGGAAGAGGATATGAATTTTCACGTATATTCAACAGCTGATTTGCATTTAAAGACGATCAAAGAGGTTTTCGAAAAAGCAAGAAAAGGAACAGATTATAACAGAGCGTATACAAAAAATTAGTAAATCTTTTACATGCAAGTAGCAAAGCGCAAAAAAACATATGCTAGAATAAAATAAGAGAGCAAAGATACATAGGAAGGGGTACATCATGATTAAATGTATTGCGATCGATATGGATGGAACTTTAGTAAATAGTGAACAAGTTGTAAGTAAAGAAAATGCCCAAGCGATTAAGACAGCTCAAAAGGCAGGGGTGGAAGTTGTTATTGCTACGGGACGTTCTTATGAAGAGGCCCGTTATGTTTTAGAAGAAGCAGGACTTCATACATATTTAATTTGTGCAAACGGAGCAGAGCTTCGGAATCCACAAGGGGAAAAACAATATTCAGTAG
Organism: Bacillus sp. ILBB4; assembly: GCF_035064545.1. NCBI lineage: Bacteria > Bacillati > Bacillota > Bacilli > Caryophanales > Bacillaceae > Bacillus > Bacillus sp. ILBB4. The sequence continues at coordinate 83,474 of NZ_JAIQVD010000005.1, forward strand.
GCATGACGATGGAATCTATTCGCGAAGTAGAAAATATTTTTAAGAAGTTTCAGTTGTACTTTGAAGTCTATACAAGTGAAGGTACGTATTCAAATGACTATGAAAAAGCTTTGTCGGTATTAATGGATATTTATTTAAGCGCTAGCTTAAAAGATAATTATGAAAAATCGTTAGAAGCGGCAAAAGAGCGTTTCAATAGCGGCAGAGTAAAGCTTATTGAAGAGTATGAAGCGTTGTTTCAAGATCCAAACAAGGACATTTATAAGCTGCTTGCTTTCTCTTTTGACGAAGAAAAGTTAGAACAGGCAAAAATAGAACTTGTGAAGTTAGATTCGATTGCAGTCAGTGCATCTGGTAAAGAAAATATTGAAATAAATGATGAAAATGCTCAAAAAGGAATTGCAGTTACATCATTTGTTCAAGAGCGCCATATTTCTTTAGAAGAAACGATGGCCATTGGAGACAATTATAACGACGTATCGATGTTTCAGCGAGTTGGACGTGCTGTAGCGATGGGGAATGCCCCTCAAGAAATTAAAGAATTTGCCCATATCGTAACAGGAACAAATGACGAGCACGGCGTAGCTCAAGCTATTTTAAATGCGCTTGAAACAGTTAAACAATAAGCAAACTAAAAAGCATGCCTTTAGGCATGCTTTTTAGTTTGTTACTTTCTCCTTGTTACGACGGTATGCACCGTGGTTTGTTGGTCCAACATATTGATTTAAAGCAAACGAATGACGAATTGCTTCTGTAATAAATTCTTTTGCTGTATAAATAGCTTGTTTGACGTCACTGCCTTTTGCCAATTCAGCGGCAATCGCAGCTGAGTATGTGCATCCAGCACCGTGCGTAAATGTCGTTTCAATACGTTCAGACTCTAAGATCTCAAACGTCTTTCCATCATAAAGCAAATCGATTGCTTTTTCATGCGCCAATTTACTTCCGCCTTTAATCAATACATATTCGGCACCAAGGTCAAAAATTTTGACGGCTGCTTCTTTCATTTTATCCACCGTTTTGATAGGACCAAGTCCGCTTAATTGACTAGCTTCAAATAAGTTAGGCGTTACGACTGTTGCTTTTGGAACTAGTACATCACGCAAGCTGACAGTTGTTTCGGGGTGAAGCGCTTCGTCCTCTCCCTTACATACCATCACAGGATCTACTACGACATTTTTTAAACCATATTCTTCAATTGTTTTTGCGGCTAGCTCAATAATTTCCACTGAGCCAAGCATACCTGTTTTTAGAGCTTGTACGCCTACGCCTTTTACAATTGTTTTCAACTGCTGCTCAACAGTTGAAACTTCTTGTGGAAATACGTTATGAGACCAGCTGTTATCGGGATCCATTGTTACAATTGTTGTTAAAGCTGTCATTCCGTAAACACCTAGTTCTTGGAATGTTTTTAAATCTGCTTGAATGCCAGCTCCGCCGCTGCTGTCAGAACCCGCAATGGTTAATGCTTTATTCATTGTCATAAAAAATCCTCCCGTATTTTAAGTTCATAGAGAAAATAGAGTAAAACTTCCACCGGTCGGTTTTTAGCTGCCCAATGTGTTTTAGATAAATTTCTTCCATTCACTTTTCACTTTTTCTTTTATTTTATCGCTTTTAATGTAGATATTCAATTTCTAAAAACTGTATGAATCCTAAGTGTATACTTTTGTCTTAGCCTCTTTTAACTTATGGTCCAAGCACTCTTTCTTTTCATGAATAAAATAAAGAGAAACTTAAGAAAGGGTGATTCACATAAAAAAACATTCTAATCATGACAGTTATAAAGACGATTCGTATTCTTTCAATAAATCACAACCTCGCAAAAAAAACCACAAAGATTATTATATGAATTCAAATTTAACAAACGATCACTTCCGAACTGTTAAGGCAGGCACTTTAAATGTTTGTATAATTGTATTACCAGGAGCTAAAGTTGATAGAAACTCCACAGATAATCAGTCTATAGTTCCCAATCGTGTAAAAAGAGACATAGCGGCTGCTAATAAAATATGGAAACAATATGAGAAAAACCGATTAATCCAAGGTGTTACATTTACTATTACACGTTCAGTTGTTTTTTTGGAAAACATCAGTGGCATTGTTAGTAATGCGGAAAATTTTCCAATTGGAGGGTCTAGTCATCTTACAATGGTACAAGCAATGCTTAAAACTGGCCGAAAAGTTTGTCAAAATGCTGATGTGTATGTATTTTACATGAATGGAAATAGATTTGGGCCTGTTAATTTTGATTATTCATCTACTCTCGCTGTAACTTATAATTCTTTTCCGCTTATTATTATGACAAATGCAAGTACAGATGAGTATCTTCTCGCACATGAATTGGGTCATTTTATGTTTATTACGAATCGTTTTAACGAGACGGATGATCCAGAACCTTTTCATGAACTAGATGGAAATCATAATAGAACGCCTAGTAACCTTATGTTTCCTACTCCTGAATTCTGGCCAATAGTACCGGAGATTACCAGTGAACAGATACACAAAGCTTTAAATAGTCGTGTTTTTTATAGCTAATTGTTGTTCATGCAAAATAAAAACGCCCTTAACAGCGGGTTAAGGACGTTTTTCACTATTTATTAGATAGAAGCTAATTCTTTTTCAAGAGCTACGTCTACTGACACATAATCATAACCTAAATCATGTGCAACTGCTTCGTACGTAATGGCTCCGTTTGCAACGTTCACTCCTAATTTTAACGCTTCGTTTTGAGCGATTGCTTTGTGAACACCTTTAGAAGCAATTTGAAGTGCGTAAGGTACGGTTACGTTTGTTAAAGCAATTGTTGATGTGCGAGGAACTGCTCCCGGCATGTTTGCAACTGCATAGTGTACAACCCCGTGCTTTTCATAAGTCGGCTGATCGTGTGTTGTAATGTGGTCGATTGTTTCAACGATACCACCTTGGTCGATTGCTACGTCAACAATAACAGAACCTGGCTTCATTGTTTTCACCATTTCTTCTGTTACTAGTTTTGGAGCTTTTGCACCTGGGATTAATACTGCGCCAATCACTAAATCTGACTCTGCTACTGCATCCGCAATATTGTAAGGATTTGACACTAGCGTATTGATTTGGTTGCCAAAGATATCGTCTAATTGACGTAGGCGTTCAGGACTTAAATCAATAATTGTTACATCAGCACCGAGACCGATTGCGATTTTTGCAGCATTTGTACCAACGCCGCCGCCTCCGATAATCGTTACTTTTCCGCGGCTAACTCCAGGAACACCCGCTAATAAAATTCCTTTTCCGCCGTTTGATTTTTGAAGGAATTGAGCACCGATTTGAGCAGCCATACGTCCTGCTACTTCACTCATAGGTGTTAATAGAGGCAATGTACGATTTACTGCTACTGTTTCATAAGCAATGGCTGTTACGCCGCTATCTTTTAATGCTTTTGCTAGTGCTGGTTCAGCTGCTAGGTGAAGGTATGTGAATAAGATAAGACCTGGTCTAAAATAGCCGTATTCACTTGCTAGTGGTTCTTTTACTTTCATAACCATTTCAGCTTGTGCCCAAACGTCAGCTGCTGTCTCAACAATTTCAGCTCCAGCTTTTACATAATCTTCGTTTGTGAAGTTACTTCCAATACCCGCTTCATTTTCAATTAATACACGATGACCTGTACCAACAAATGATGCTACGCCTGCTGGTGTAATCGCTACTCGGTTTTCGTTGTTTTTGATTTCTTTTGGTACGCCAATAATCATGATTAATTTCCCCCTTGGTCGTTTGTGTACCTTTAGTATAAAGAAAGTTTTATGAAATTTCTTTGTCTAGAAAGAAGAATTGAAGAAGTGGTTTTTGTTTAAACACACAAATGTAAACGCTTACTTACTAGAATTTTTAATTTTTATGTAAGGATATCTAACATCATAAGGGAATAAAAAGAGCTATTCATTTATTTTCTAATAAACGAATAGCTCAATGTTAAAAGAAGTTACATTATCTGTTATTTTTTATATTTCATTAACTTAATATCAATATAAAGAGTCATTTTTTGATTAACGTCCTTTAAGTTAATATCACCAATCTCTGAAATTCGCTTTAATCGATAGCTAAGTGTATTCATATGCACATTTAATTCTTTTGCTGCTTCGTTAATGTTATTATCATTATTTAAAAATACTTCGAGAGTCTCCACCAAGTTGCTATTATGACGAAGATCGTAATTAGTTAGCTTCTTTAAAGAATGGTTTTCAAATTGATCTTGCACGCGCTTCTCTAAAATAACATCAAGAAATTGATAAATACCTAATTCCTGATAGTTAATAATCTCTTTCGTTTCTTCTGGAAACTTACTTTTCATATCTAATACGTTCAAGGCTTCTTTATAACTTTTTTCGATATGATCGTGCGATGAATAAATACTGCTGCAGCTGGCTTTAATTTGAGTAACATCAAAGCGTTCATACATGTTGCCTCTAAAATAGTCTGCAAAATCTCGCTGTTCATCAAGAGGGTTTTCAACCGCATCCAAAGAAAGCAGTAAGATTAAGTCATTGCAATCAATCGTATAAAGAACGATTTTCAAGCGATGCATCGTTTTTAGCATATACGAGATTTGACGTTCAGCTTCAGGCGTAATATCTTCTTGGAAGCGGAAGATAGCAATGGAAAACGTTGATGGAGCTGTAATTTGAGCTTCATAAAACGCTTCTGAAATTTCCTGGCGAGACTTAATGTGACCAGTTAATAATTTCCAGAAGAATTCCTGTGAACGTTCCTCTCGTTTATACTTTCGAATTTGAAGCTGTAGCAATTTATTTTTTAATACATTCGCAGCTTTTTTTAATAGCTCTACTTCTTCGTTGCCTAAGGCTTTCTCAATTTCAACAGCCCAGATGAATCCTAGAACTTCTTCATTTTTCCAGATGGAAATAGCTATACGATCTCCAAGTCCAATTTCATTTATATTTTTCACACGCACAGGTTCATTTGTCTCAAGCAGTTTAGGAATAATGCCTTCTTTCCATAAGTTGTTGATGACTTTTTCCGGAACTCTTCTTCCAATAATCGTGGCAATACGCGCCTGGTCCGTTCTTTCATCATGGGTGCTATAAGCTAATAAGCGATGATTAGCATCTTCAATGGTAATAGGACAGTTCAATACTTCGCTAATGCGATCAGCGAATTCTTCAAGCGTATCAAAATTTTCCTTGAACGGATCTTTGATTGGTTTCGTCATATATAAAATCCCTCTTCATAAAACAAAATAAGTACTAGTACAGCTTTTTTAGCTGCAATAAATATAGTAAAACGGTAACAACCGTGTTGATCATTAATTCATTGAAATGATTAACTGCTTAATATTTTAACAAAAGTAATTGTTTAAGAAAATGTTAAAATGCGTCTAAAGGTAGTTAAGAATGTACGGATGATTAGTAACTGCGTTCATTTCGCTTATTTTATCGAAATTTTCTTCAAAATAATCAATGTTCGGTGAGCATGATTCTTTTCAAATGTGTATAATAAAACGTATGATTATGGTTATATCAAACTTGAATCTGTAACTTTCTTTATGATATGTTCAGTTACGATTAGGTTGACCAATTCATATTACACATGAAGGGAAGAATTTAACATGGCAAAACAACAAATCGGTGTTATCGGTTTAGCGGTTATGGGGAAAAACTTGGCGCTAAACATTGAGAGCAGAGGCTATTCTGTTTCAGTTTATAACCGCTCTCCTGAAAAGACAGAAGAGTTCCTAAAAACAGAAGCAGAAGGTAAAAATTTTGCAGGTACATACAGTGTGGAAGAGTTTATTAATTCTCTTGAAAAACCGCGTAAAATTTTATTAATGGTTAAAGCTGGTGCTGCTACAGATGCAACAATTGATTCGTTAAAACCATACTTAGAAAAAGGCGACATTTTAATCGATGGCGGAAATACATTCTTCCAGGATACAATTCGTCGTAACAAAGAGCTAGAAGAATTAGGTATCCATTTCATCGGTACAGGCGTATCCGGCGGAGAAGAAGGTGCATTAAAAGGACCTTCAATCATGCCTGGCGGACAAAAAGAAGCATATGAACTTGTAAACCCAATCTTAACAGCTATTTCAGCGAAAGTTGAAGGCGATGATTGCTGCACATACATTGGACCAAATGGTGCAGGTCACTACGTAAAAATGGTTCATAACGGCATCGAGTACGGCGATATGCAGTTAATTTGTGAAGCATACTTCATTATGAAAAACGTATTAGGTTTAGAAACAGATGAACTACATGAAGTATTTGCTGAATGGAATAAAGGCGAGCTAGATAGCTACTTAATTGAAATCACAGCTGATATCTTTACGAAAAAAGATGAAGAAACAGGTAAAGCACTTGTAGACGTTATTTTAGACACTGCAGGTCAAAAGGGTACAGGTAAATGGACAAGCCAAAGTGCGCTTGATTTAGGTGTACCACTACCAATCATTACGGAATCTGTATTTGCGCGCTTTATTTCAGCTATGAAAGAAGAACGTGTAAAAGCAAGCAAAGTATTGAGCGGTCCAAATGCAGCTGCATTTGAAGGTGATAAAACCGAATTAGTAGAAGCAATCCGTAAAGCATTGTACATGAGTAAAATTTGTTCATATGCGCAAGGGTTTGCTCAAATGAAAGCAGCTTCTGAAGAATATGACTGGAATTTACAGTACGGTGATATTGCAATGATCTTCCGTGGTGGTTGTATCATCCGTGCACAATTCTTACAAAAAATTAAAGAAGCTTACGATCGCGATGCAGATCTAACAAACTTATTATTAGACCCATACTTCAAGGATATCGTAGAAGGCTATCAGTCGGCTCTTCGTGAAGTTATTTCAATTGCGGTTAAACAAGGTATTCCTGTACCAAGTTTCTCAAGTGCATTAGCTTACTATGACAGCTACCGTACAGAAACGTTACCAGCGAACCTTTTACAAGCGCAACGTGACTACTTCGGAGCTCACACATATCAACGTGTTGATAAAGAGGGCGTATTCCATACTGAGTGGTTAAAATAAAAAACAAGAAAAGCAGCTGTATACTACAGCTGCTTTTTTTATTTACTCTTTAGGTGAGAAGTTGTCTTCGCCGACTGGCCACCAGTGAAAACCGTCTTCAGCAAGCAATGCATCTGATTCTTTTGGTCCCATTGAACCTGATTCGTAGTTCGGGAAGTTTTGTGCTTTTGTGCTTTCCCATGCTTCTGAAATGGTATCAACAAACTTCCAAGAAAGGGCTACTTCATCCCAGTGAGTAAAGTTCGTTGCATCTCCAAGCATGCAATCATAAATAAGGCGCTCATAAGCTTCCGGTGTATTCATTTTATCTCCACAGTTATTGCAATAGTTCAAGTTAATTGGTGTGGACGATGTTGCACCCGGCGTTTTACGCGCGTTTAAGTGAAGCGTAATGCCTTCTTCCGGTTGAATATGAATGACAAGCAGGTTTGGGTGAATTTCTTTATCTTTATTGAAGTACAGGTTCATTGGTAAGTCTTTGAACTGTACAACAATTGTCGTTGCTTTTTCTTTCATGCGTTTACCTGTACGGATATAAATTGGTACGCCAGCCCATCTGAAGTTATCAATCATAAGCTTACCAGATACAAATGTAGCGGTATTAGACTCAGGATCAACCGAGTTTCCTTCGCGATAGCCGATCACTTCTTCTCCTTCAAGTACACCTTTGCCGTATTGGCCTCGTACAAAATAATCATCCACTTCATCTACTGATAAAGAGCGAAGAGCACGCAATACTTTTACTTTTTCACTGCGAATTTCTTCCGGTGTTAATTTAATTGGCGGTTCCATTGCAAGCAGGGCCACCATTTGAAGCATATGGTTTTGTACCATATCTCGAAGGGCACCTGAAGATTCATAGTAACGGCCACGGTCTTCTACACCAAGCGTCTCGCTAGACGTAATTTGGATGTTTGAAATGTATTGGTTGTTCCACATCGGTTCAAATAGAGCATTTGCAAAACGGATAACTTCGATATTTTGCACCATTTCTTTACCGAGGTAGTGGTCGATACGATAAATTTGATCTTCCTTAAATGCATGGCGAATTTGTTCATTTAGTTCTTTAGCAGAAGGATAATCATGGCCAAATGGCTTTTCAATGACTAGGCGACTCCAACCGTCTGTTTGTGTTAAACCTTCATTTTTTAAATTCGAAGCAATTGTTCCGAAAAATTCAGGTGCCATTGCTAGATAGAAAATACGATTTCCAGGCACGTTGTATTGCTCATCAAGGCTTTCTGTTAGGCTTTTTAATTCTTGATAAGAAGCGACATCTGTTACGTCAAACGGTTGGTAATAAAAATGTGAAGCAAACTTTTCAATGTCAGCGTCACTGTTTTTGAAACTGCTCACTGATTTTTTTACATTTTCGCGTAATTCGTCGTTAGTCCAAGGTCTTCTTGCGACACCAACAACAGCGAAATCTTCCGATAGTTTGTTCGCTTTATATAAGCGGAAAATAGAGGGGAATAACTTACGTTTTGCTAAATCACCTGTAGCGCCAAAAATTACGATAATGGATTTTGGTTGTACATTTGTCATTACTTCTAGGACCTCACTTTGTCGTAGTTACGTTCAATTTTTTTCCGCTTTAACAGACAACACTTAAATGAAATCTGGGGATTCATTGCCCGTTAAACTCGGCCTTTATAAACAAACGAATGATTGCTTGTTTACCTTTTCCTTTATGTATAGAACTACTAATAAATTGTAACGATTTTAAAGGGTTAACGCAAATAGATTAAAACAATTTGTAGTTATTATTCCATGTTTTTAACAAGTTTAAAAGTATTTTGTTTCGAATACGGAGAAAAAGCTACCGTTATTTTAACAGTAGCTTTTCTCATTTATTTATATTGATACAGGGAACCGATAGATTTTTTTGTTGAAAATGGCAAGTCAGGGCTATCGGCGATGATAAAAATAGGACAGTGCATTAAAAGTGGATGTTTTTCGAAAAAAGAAGCATCAGCGTGATAGATGGACGATAGAATGACAGGGAGCTGTTCTAAAAAGTGAAGGTAGCGTGTAATGGTTCCATCTGTTGATGTATGTGCACCGATATAATAATACACAGTAAGGGAATAAAAACCTTTATCAAAGACGAAGGATGCTAAATATTCGTTCCGCTCTTTTTGCATATGATCGTAGGCAAATTCAATGCCGATTTGAATGGAAGGAACAGAAGTGTGTTGACCTGGGAAAACGGTGTATTTTCTTGGTATCATCGGTTCAACGGGTGTAACACCCAGGCTGTAGGTTACGTCTATTTGGTGGGGATTGCTGATGATCATATGGAATCCCTCCTTTAATATAAAAATACACTCTTTATAAGTGTATACAAAGTTTCATTGAACATGACAATATTAAAATATGCCCAGGCTCTCAGCATATTTAAAGCAGGCCACGTTTGAGCAGGGGGCAGAGTTTACGATAAAATAACAGAAAAGATTATTATGAGGTGATAAGCAATGAGTATTTTAAAAAATGACTGGGCTCCTTTATTAGAAGAAGAATTTCAAAAAGACTATTACATACAGCTTCGAGAATTCTTAGTGGATGAATATAATCACCACACCATTTACCCTGATAAATATGATATTTTTAATGCTTTACACTATACGGATTATAAAAATGTAAAAGTGGTCATATTGGGACAAGATCCTTATCATGGACCAAATCAAGCGCATGGACTGAGCTTCTCTGTTCAACCAGGAGTAAAAACACCGCCTTCTTTAGTGAATATTTACAAAGAGCTGAAAAATGAAATGGATTATCACATTCCGAATAACGGTTATTTAGTCAAATGGGCAGAACAAGGCGTTCTTTTGCTTAACACTGTTTTAACGGTTAGAAGAGGAGAAGCGAACTCTCACAAAGGAAAAGGGTGGGAGCAGCTGACGGACCGTATTATTGAATTAGTGGCACAAAAAGAGGAGCCAGTTGTGTTTTTGCTGTGGGGCAAGCATGCACAAGCTAAAAAAGAGCTTATTCACCATTCGCACCATTTAATTTTGGAAAGCCCGCACCCTAGCCCGTTTTCGGCTAATCGAGGCTTTTTTGGCAATAATCACTTTCAACGAGCAAATGAGTTTTTGCTCCAATACGGACGTCAATCCATTGATTGGCAAATTGACGATGTGTAAAAGTGAGCATTTCATGAAGATTAGCTTCAGACATAGCCTCCTATTTCATCTTTTGATAAAATAGCTGTATAAAGTCATATTGAATGTAAGATGAGGTGTCTACATGGATATAAAAATGGCGCAGCTCCTTGATAAAATTAGTGCAGAAGTACAAAAAGCAAAGCACCATTCGAATAGTGCGAACGTTCGAGATCAATTGGTTGCCATAAAAGCACTGTGTGAGCTTGCATTAGATCAAAATGGAGAGGTTTCAGTATCGAAACCTGTCTCGGTTTCAAAGCCTGTTGTAATGTCTTCACCGGAAATGATGCAATCTCCTGAGATTATGCAGCAACAGATTATTCAGTCATCCAAACCTAATTTTGAGGGAACGAAATTGAAATCAGATGATGCAAATGGCGATAGTCTGTTTGATTTCTAAAGTGAGGAGAAAAACATGAAACTATTTTTAATAATCGGTGCAATCAATGCGATGTTAGCGGTTGCTCTTGGTGCTTTTGGAGCACACGGGTTAGAAGGGAAAATTTCAGAGAAGTATTTAGAGGTATGGAAAACGGGAGTGCAGTACCAAATGTTCCATGCAATGGGGCTGTTTGTCATTGCGTTTCTATTAAGCAAATTTCCTCAATCTTCTTTGTTAACAGCTTCGGGCTGGATTATGTTCGCGGGGATTGTGCTGTTTTCAGGCAGTCTCTATGTATTAAGTACGTCCGGTATTAAAGTTCTCGGCGCGATTACTCCGCTAGGTGGAGTTGCGTTTATCGTGGCTTGGATTTTAATTGTTGTTGCAGCTGTAAAATGGCTATAAAAAAACCCCTGAAAAGGGGTTTTTTTAACGCGGAGAATAATTGCTCAACTGCTGGCCTCCACCGCTAAACGGATAATTATATTTGATTGGACCCTCAAAAGTGATGTAATCGAGATAAACCATAAGCAGTAAATAACGAGTGCCAGTTTGTGGATCACTTAAAATGATATGATCGCGTCCGGCTGCTTCAATTTCCCCTCTAAAGACTTTCGCGTTCCACTGCGTATTATTTTCAAACGTCATATATACAGTCGCTATTTTTCCTCGATTTAAACGTAAAATATTTTCAATATATGATTCTTCAATGGGCAGTTGATTTGGGTCTTGCGGGGCACCACTGCCTCCAGAAGAGGTAGGGGGCGGACCTCCTTGGCTTTGCCCTTGAACCTGCTGGCCGCCTGGCTGGGGCTGCTGCGGCTGAGGCATATAATAAGGGTAGTTTGGACTCATATACGGATTTTGCATATATTGCTGTTGCGGTTGATTAGACTTTGGTTTTTTCATAGGAACCTCCTTCAAACAAAAAGAAATTAGTAAACTCCTGGACAATCAGCTTGAGTTGGTGCAAAGAAACAGTGAGATTTAAATCGTCCTGTGTTATTTTGGTTATACCATTGAGCAGGACAGTCGCCGCTGGGCTTGAAAAACCACAGTGAGTTTTCCGCGGGGTTAAAACGTTCCCCTCTTAATACACGTCGTGCAAGTGTAATTTCAGACTGGCGGGCACGCTGATAAAAGTAGCCTTTTTGAGTTGCTTCAAATCCGCCTGGGTTTTGAAACACCATCTGACGAATGGTTCTTATATTTCTAAAATCTAAACAGGGAGCTTTAGCGCGGTTCACGCCTACATTTCCTACCAGTAACATCCCTTGTTTTCCTTCACTTTCAGCTTCAGCTCGAATGAGTCTGGCTAGGAGCTTAACATCTTCTTCGTTGTGTGCAACGACTGCCATTATCCCACCTCGCTTACTTGTGACACTGTTGTATATATATGGTCCTGTAAGTGCGAATATGCCATGGCTAGAAAATAAAAAACCTGTTTCCACTTGGAAACAGGTTTTTTAGATAAAGCTCATTGATATTTATTGCTCTAGGCGTTACAAAAGCGATGAGCGCTTTTGCGGCTTAGTTTAAACGTGTAAAAAACGTGCAATAGCTTCTTCTTTTAATAAATTTCCGACAAAGAAGCTGCCAAATTCCCCGTAGCGAGCACTTACTTCGTCAAAACGCATTTCGTATACTAATTTTTTAAATTGAAGTACGTCATCTGCAAAAAGAGTAACGCCCCACTCATAATCATCAAAACCAACAGAACCCGTAATGATTTGCTTTACTTTTCCAGCGTATTGACGTCCAATCATTCCATGACTGCGCATTAAGCTGCGGCGTTCTTCCATAGGAAGCATGTACCAATTGTCATTTCCTTGACGACGTTTATCCATTGGATAAAAGCAAACATGACTAGCTTTTGGTAAAGTTGGATATAGTCTAGCTTGGATTTGAGGATTTTCATAAGGATCCTCCCCAGCAGGTAAGTAGTTGCTTAACTCAACTACTGATACGTATGAATAAGTAGGAATGGTAAACTCAGCAAGCTTTGTTTTATTAAATTCTGTTTCAATTTCATTTAGTTCTTCCATAGTAGGACGAACAAGCATTAGCATAAAGTCTGCTTTTTGGCCGACAATGGTATATAAAGCATGGCTGCCTTGCTTCTCAGCTTCAGTTCCTTTCCATTTCTCAATCAAACCTAAAAATTCATGGATGGCCGCTTGGCGATCGTCGCTTGATAACTGCTTCCAAGCGCCCCAATCGATTGAACGGAAATCATGAAGTGCATACCAACCGTCTAATGTTTGTGCTGCTTCTGCCATTTCGTTTCACTCCTATTGTCCGATTATGATAAATTCCAATTCTACTATATCATAGTTTGTCCGAAGAACTGGAATGAAAAACCTGTGATTTTGTGACTAAACTTTAAACAATTGTCGCAAAGTAAAAACAGGTTTTATTTTAGGTGTTAGCGGAAAATTAAGAATTAAAAGACTTTTTTGTAATCATGGATTCTTGAAGGACATGCCTTTGATTTTTAAAAAAAGTGGAGTATCCTATTATGAGAAAAGTTTTTTACATATCGAGGAGGATTTACTTTGAGTGATTTATTTACAGGTTTAAAACAAAAAGTATCAGCTAGCGATGTATCAATCGTATTCCCAGAGGGATTAGATGAGCGCGTATTAGGTGCTGTTTCTCGTTTAGCTGCCGACAATATCTTAAAGCCTATCGTTGTTGGAAACAAAGACGCTGTAGCATCAAAAGCAGCAGAACTAAACGTAAAATTAGACGGTGTTGAGGTTTTAGATCCTCAAAGCTACTCTGAATTTGATGAAATGGTGGCAGCATTTGTTGAGCGTCGTAAAGGTAAGGCAACAGAAGAAGATGCTCGCAAAATTTTATTAGATGAAAATTATTTTGGCACAATGCTTGTTCATATGAACAAAGCGGACGGTCTTGTAAGCGGAGCCGCTCATTCTACAGCAGACACAGTGCGACCTGCTCTACAAATTATCAAAACAAGACAAGGTGTTAAGAAAACATCTGGCGTATTTATCATGGTTCGTGGCGATCAAAAATACGTATTTGCTGACTGTGCAATCAATATTTCACCTGATAGCCAAGATTTAGCTGAAATTGCTATCGAAAGTGCTCGTACAGCTGAAATGTTCGATATTGATCCTCGTGTTGCTATGCTAAGCTTCTCAACAAAAGGATCAGCAAAATCTCCGGAAACAGAAAAAGTAGCAAACGCAGTAGAAATTGCAAAAGAATTAGCACCAAGCGTAACATTAGACGGCGAATTCCAATTCGATGCAGCATTTGTTCCTTCTGTAGCTGAAAAGAAAGCACCAGGTTCAGTGATTAAAGGAGATGCAAATGTATTTGTATTCCCAAGCCTTGAAGCAGGTAACATTGGTTACAAAATTGCACAGCGCCTAGGAAACTTCGAAGCAGTAGGTCCAATCTTACAAGGTCTAAACAAACCAGTAAACGATCTATCTCGCGGTTGTAACGAAGAAGATGTGTACAAGCTTGCTTTAATCACAGCAGCTCAAGCATTGTAATAAAAAAACTCCGTCCTAGGGCGGAGTTTTTTTATTCGGCTAATGAACCTAATGCTTTTTCGTTGCGGTCATACATGCGCTGCAGCTGCGTCTCAAACAGCTCTTGTTCAGTAGCATTTAAAGGCATATTTACAAGAGAAGAGCTCATACTATTCAGTGTTTGCAATAAAAGCAGCATGACATCAGATACAGTTAACTCAATCTGTAATAGTTCAGATAGAGAAGCCATTGTGTGAGGCTCGATATCTGGGTATGAAAATTTAGTTTCCGTGTTTTGGAGACCTTTTTTGTAAAACTCTTGAATGAGAGAAGCACGCTTAGAACCGCTTCCTTTAACGCATAAGTAAATTTGTACAGCCACTCCGCCGCGAACGCGTCGCTGTGAAATGCCTGCAAACTTTTGATTGCGAATGCTTAAATCGAAGCTGCCGGGACAATAAGAGCCTACGATTTCCTTCGCTTCAATTGCTGTCCCGTAAGATGCAAACATGACCTTAATCAAATCAAACATGGCTTCATATCCACGATCAATATCAATTCCTTTTTCTGCATCAGGAAAAATTAAAGAAATGTTTAGAACATCCTGATCAAGTACGACAGCGAGGCCGCCTGAATTGCGGACGATTGTTTTATATCCTTGTTCATGTAAATAAGCTGCACCTTCAGCTAAATGAGGGAGCTTTGTATCTTGGATGCCTAATACAATCGTATCGTGATGCACCCATGAGCGCATGACAGCTGGAGATTCACCTCTTCCAACGGTTGTACAAAGCGTGTCATCGATGGCAAAAGAATGACGGGCATCAAAATGAGGACCTAGACTGGATTGATCAATAATACGCCAAGCGGGCTGTGCCAAAAGCTTCAAACTATTCTGCTGCATATCTCAAACCCCTTTATAAACAGTAAACGAACATATTATAGCATAAAGGCGTCGTGTCATTGGCTGTAAAATAGAAAAAGAAGAAAGAAGAGCCAAGTTTGACATCCTTCTTTCTTCGTTCGTGTAGCTTATTCAGCCATTTTCTCAAGATTTCCGTTACGATCCATTTTAAATGTAGTAGAAGAACGTTCTTCTTCATCGAATAGAGCTAACTTTCGCGCACGGTTCATGATTTGCATTAATGTTTCATAGTCTTCTTGAATAGTAGTAGCATTTGCCTCGAGATGTTTGATTTGTTTTTCCAACTCTGTGTTTTTCTTAGCTAATTCTGTATTTTCTTGCATCAAGCGTTTGTTTTCGCTTTGCAATGCTTGTAAATTGCTCGCTTGATTTGGCATTGTTTGCAAAAAGCGAATAACGTCAGCCATTGAAAGCTCTTCACTGCTGCTTTTTTCTACTTGTGTTTCAGATAAGCTATATGTTGCTGTAGGTGCAGACATCATTTGTTCCACATGCTCTACAGATGCTGGTGGCGTATATAATAATTTCTTTTTGCCTTGCTCTTGTCCAAGTGCACGCATGCGCTGTTTTCGCTGTTTTTTGGCTAGCTGAAGTGCTTTTTCATACTGATGGCGTACCACAGCATTCCATCTGAATCCACATGCTGCTGAAGTGCGATTTAATTCATCTCCAACTTCTTCAAACGCATTCAGCTGCGTACTTCCTTCGCGGACATGGCGCAATACTGTTTCAGCTAATAATAAGTCGTTTTCTTCTGTCCAAGCATCTTGTCTATCTTTCACTTTGTTCACTCCTCTATTTTCCATGACTCATAGTAATCATGTTTTGTAGTATCATCATGTACAAAAAATCCATACTTTATACCATTTCTTCTAGGAGTATGATAGATTTTGCTTCCTTCTTTAACTTGCATCGGACTTCAAATAGGGGTAAAATACCCCTTAGACAAAATGATGAACCAATTTTGAAAGGATTGTGTCAACATGGCAAATGAATTTAGAATTTGTGATGATTGTCAGGCAACAAACGTCAAAACGTTGTTACCTCGACTTAAAAAAATAGATGAACAAGCTGAAGTACAAATCGGCTGCCAGTCTTACTGTGGACCCGGACGTAAAAAGTCATTTGCATTTGTAAACAACCGTCCTGTAGCAGCGCCAACAGAGGATGAATTAATTGAGAAGATTGAGAAAAAAGTAAAAAAATAGATAGTGAAACAATAAATAGCTGCTTTTCTGCTACTTATTTGTCGAACGAGCTTCTTACAAACAGAATCGCCTTGTTTGTTAGGTAAATCACCTTGGTTGCTTGACAAGGTGATTTTTTATTCTGAATAGGAAAATAGGAAGTGAGTGTCGAAAAATTATAGCAACAACAAAGTGAAGATAGAGAGGTATGTAAATGACATATCCTAATGAAAAACTCAGTGAAGAAAAAGTATTTAAAGATCCTGTTCACCGCTATATCCATGTAAGAGATCGTGTTATTTGGGAGCTAATTGGGACAGCCGAATTTCAAAGGCTGCGTCGTATTAGACAGCTAGGAACGACATACTTAACGTTTCATGGGGCTGAGCACAGCCGTTTTAGTCATTCCTTAGGTGTTTATGAAATTGTGCGCCGTATTATTGATGACGGTTTTCAAGGACGCCCTGAATGGAATGAAGATGAGCGTCTTCTTTGTCTTTGTGCTGCTTTACTGCACGATTTAGGTCACGGTCCGTTTTCACATTCGTTTGAGAAGGTTTTCCACTTAGACCATGAAGAATTTACACAAGCCATTATCGTAGGTGACACAGAGGTAAATCAAGTGTTAACGAAAGTAGGAAAGGATTTTCCTAAAAAAGTGGCTGAAGTAATTGCGAAAACATATGAAAATAAGCTTGTCGTTAGTTTGATTTCCAGTCAAATTGATGCAGATCGCATGGATTATTTGCAGCGTGATGCGTATTACACAGGAGTAAGCTACGGTCATTTTGATATGGAACGAATTCTGCGTGTTATGCGCCCTCGGGAAGACCAAGCCGTGATTAAACACAGCGGTATGCATGCGGTTGAAGATTATATTATGAGCCGCTATCAAATGTACTGGCAAGTGTATTTTCATCCTGTTACGAGAAGTGCTGAAGTGATTTTGACAAAAATTTTACATCGTGCAAAAGAGCTCCATCATCATTACTATGAGTTTAAGCAGGAGCCAACTCATTTTTATTCGATTTTTGAAGAAGAAATATCGCTAAAAGAGTATTTGAAATTAGATGAATCTGTTATTTTATTTTATTTTCAAGCGTGGGAAGAAGAAGAGGATGAAATTTTATCTGATCTATGCCGAAGATTTATGAATCGTCAGCTTTTTAAATACATTGAGTTTAATCCGAATTCACAAATGAAGATGTGGATGGAGCTTACAACATTATTTAAAAAAGCGGGCATTAATCCAGATTATTATTTAGTCGTCGATTCTTCAAGCGACTTACCATACGATTTTTATCGACCGGGTGAAGAGGAAGAGCGTTTGCCGATTCATCTGTTGATGCCAAATAATGAAGTGCGTGAATTATCACGTCAGTCGGAGATTGTTGAAGCAATTTCAGGGAAAAAGAGAACCGATCATAAATTATATTTTCCACAAGATCTCATTGATCAATTGTCGTCTAAGCGAAAAGTTAAAGATCAGATTATAAACTTACTAAAAGGAGATCAGAGTTAAATAGTATAGGAGTTGAAGGGGCTGTGTTAAACGATCACGCAAAGATTGTGAAAGTATTTTCCGCGGCGGGAGAAGTTGTTGGCAGAAAAAAGTTACAAAAGATGATATTTATCGGAAAAAAGCTGAAGTTTCCTTTTTATGAAAAGTATAATTTTCACTTTTTTGGACCTTATTCTGAGGAATTAACGCTTCGAATTGAAGAGCTGTGTAACTTAGGCTTTTTAAGTGAAATTAAAGAGAAAAAAGGCGGGTATATGCAGTATCGCTACGTATTAACAGAAGCGGGGGAAGGATTTCTAAGCCACTATGACTTAGAACTTCCTCACTTGCAGGAATGTATGAAGGATATGAACGAACAAAGCTCGAAATTTTTGGAGCTTGTCTCTACGATTTTATATTTCGATAATTTACCGAAAGAAGAAGTAAAAGAAAAAGTGTTTACGTTAAAGCGTAAGCAAAACTATACAGAAGAAGACATTTCAGAAGCATACAAATATATTGAAAAACTTCAGGCAACGCTGTCTGTCCATTAAAAAAGATGCCATAGGTTCATTCCTATGGCATCTTTTTTATGTAGGCGTTATTGATCGCTCATGCGTTTGCCCGCTACAGCGTAATGGTTTTTAGACATTTCTTCGATGATAATGGATACTTTTTCAGGTGCTGCACCTGTTGTTTCAACAACAGCATCCGTTACTTTTTCAACAAGAGCTCTTTTTTGATCATCTGTACGGCCCTCAAGCATTTTAACAGTTACAACTGGCATAATGTGTACACTCCTTTTTGATCATTATATGATTAGTGTACCCGTTTTCTGAATAAAATGACAGTATGAGATAGTGATGGAGGCCATAATCTGTAGTATACTTTTATAATAACATCGATATAAAAAAACAGGTGTGCCTAAAGGAAGCACATCGCTGGTCTTTGAGAACTTTTAGGGCATATTTGAAGAAACCTTGTATCTTTCTTACCGCAAAAAAAAAGATTCATCTAGTAGATGTGATAGGTAGAAATTATTTTAAAATAAAGGAGATAAAGAGTGGAACATTTTTTAGCTTTTTCATTGCAAGACCTTCCTTACGTGGTAATGACGCTTATTGTTGCATTCACGCTGCATGAGTTTGCACATGCGTATGTAGCTTATTTATTTGGAGACCACACGGCTAAAAAGCAAGGAAGGCTAACGCTTTCTCCGCTGGCTCATTTAGATCCATTTGGAACGCTTTTGTTAATCATCGCAGGTTTTGGGTGGGCGAAGCCGGTTCCTGTTAATCGCTATTTCTTTAAAAAGCCACGTTTAGCTGGTATTCTAGTATCGATAGCGGGACCATTTAGCAACTTGGTGTTGGCATTTATCGGCTTGCTTATTTATTATTTGATGAATAACGCCGCAGTGGACAATGATGCGCTTTATCGTTTTGTTACATTATTTATTCAAATAAACCTAACGCTAGGTGTATTTAACTTGTTGCCTTTTCCGCCTTTAGACGGCTACCGCGTGATTGAAGATCTCGTTCCGCCGTCCACGCGAGCCAAAATGACGCAGTATGAGTCTTGGGGCATTTTTGTATTTTTGATTCTTGTGATTACACCTCTGGATCGAATTGTGATCTGGCCGCTTCTAAACGGAGCAGCAATGTTTGTTATGAATATCTTTCAGCAGATATTAGCACCACTGATTTAATGAATAGAGGAGGCTTACTATGACTCAGTCAAAAAAGAAAAGTATAGGATTTAATATCATAAAAGACGATTCAACCGACGGCCACGGCGGTTACGGGGTTGGAGCGTTAAGTTTAGAAAACATTTCACCAGTTTTTGTTTGTCCGAGCGATGAAGAAGTATTTGTGGATATCGGTGCGATGCATGCAAGAAGTGTAGTGGAAAAAGGAATTAAGTTCTTACCGAATAAAGACGAGGTGCCAAACGGCAAGTTATATTGGCTTGTGTGGGTAACAATTGATCGCAAGCAAGAAGGACCTTACTACGCAGGTATGACAGCATGTGAAATGACCGTTGATCGTGAAATACGCCGCGGCTATAAGTCACTTCCTGAACATGTAAACAAAATGGATAAATCCTTAAAACGACGCATTATGGTGGGAGAAATGGATAGCAAGTCTAAGGATTTGCTTCGTGAGTTTTTGAAGTCTCATAATGAAGAAATTTGGACGTTATCTAATGATGACTTAAAAGAAGCGCTTCAAACATCGTAATGCTAAAAAAGCTTAAGGCCTTGGCCTTAAGCTTTTTTTAATCAAACCATTTGGGTAACCAGTGAAACTTTTTATCTTCTTTTTCACGCTCTTTTTTCTTCGTTTTTGCTGCATGATCGATGTGATCAGTACAATATGTTTTTGGCTGTGTTCCAGTTAAATAATAAGCTTTATATTGAACAGGGCATGATTTGGATGCTAACTTTCCATTTTGAGGATTAATGTTTACGCTCATTAATCCGTTTGGTGCTTTAAACTTTTCTTTTTTCTTCCCCTTTAAAGCATCTTCCATAAATAATGCCCACATTTTTTTTGCGTATCCTTTTTCAGCTACATCATCCATTGTCCTTCCTTGATCATATCCAACCCAAACGCCTGAAACGAGCTGAGGAGAGTAGCCAATCATCCAGCTGTCCGTAGAGGTTGTGCCGGATTTTCCCGCGTAAGGACGAGATACATATTTAGAAATAGGCTTTCCTGTGACGGTTGTATAGCCATTTAGCTTTTGATTAAACATGCCTGTCATTAAATGGGTAGTAAGAAAAGCATAGCGCTTATCAATGACTTGTTTCTGTTCGGAAGGAGCTTGATAAACAACTTCTCCGTCATGGGTTTCAATTCGTTTAATAAATGTTGGACGAATTTCTTTTCCGCCATTAGCAAAGATGCCGTACGCATTAACCATATCAATGACTTTGACAGGCGAAGTTCCAAGAGCTAAAGATGGAACTTTCTTTAAAGGTGATGATATTCCAAGTGTTTTAGCAGTTTCAATCAAGCGGTTTTCCCCAATGAACAAATGCGTTTTTACGGCATAAATATTATCTGAAAGTGCGATGGCTTGAGCCATTGTAATAGGAGCATCTGCATAATAATTGTGATAGTTACTAGGCGTGTATGTCGAAACGCCATCTTCCAATTTGAACGTCGTTTCTTCACTTTTCATTGGAGTAGATTCAGTAAAACCATCTTTTAACGCCGCATAGTATAAAAATGGCTTCATCGTTGAGCCAGGCTGTCTTATTGCTTGAGTCGCGCGATTAAACGGGCTCTTTTCATAATCTCTTCCACCAATAAGAGCTTTCACTTGTCCATTTTTAGGATTCATCGCAACAAATGCACTTTGTACGTCTGAAGAGCTGCTGATAACATCCTTCATTTTTTCTTCTGCCGTTCGCTGCATCTTTTCATCCAGCGTTGTATAAACGCGAAGTCCATTTGTGTAAATCATGGTTTCATCAATGCCTAAATCTTGCTTTAATTCTGCTAGCGCTGCATCCATAAAGTAAGAAGCATCTTCTTTATTAGGATCTTTTTCGGCAGGCTTTGCGAATGCTAGAGGTGTTACAAGCGCTTTTGTTGCTTGCTTGGCTGTAATAATTCCATCCTCTTTCATAAGAGATAAAATGATATTTTGTCGTTTTTTTGCATTTTCTTGATGAATAAGAGGAGAGTAGTAGCTAGGGCCTTTTGGAATACCTGCTAACATACTCGCTTCACTTAACGTCAAATTTTTGGCGTGCTTATCAAAATACAGCCTAGCTGCCGCTTCAATTCCATAAGCTCCATGACCGTAGTAAATCGTATTCATGTAGCCTTCTAGAATTTGGTCTTTACTATAATTCATTTCTAACCGAATCGTATACAGAGCTTCTTGAAGCTTTCTAGTCCACGTTTTGTCGTGCTCTAAAAACAAGTTTCGTGCATACTGCTGAGTAATGGTACTCGCACCCTGTACTTTTCCCATAGCTTTTATATCAGCTACAACTGCTCCGGCGATTCGATGCATATCAAAGCCGTGATGCTCATAGAAGCGCTTATCTTCAACGGCTAAAGTCGCATCTTTTACGTAAGGTGAAATTTGATTAAGTGAAACCCAGTAGCGCTTTTGTCCATTGTGAACTTCATCAAGAACTTTACCGTTTGCTGAGTAGAAAACAGCTGTTTGAGAAACGTTTAGCGGAGGGGGGCCAGCGATTTTGGCGTAGAGAAAGATGCTTATGTAGGCAAACAATAATAAAGCCCCCGCTAATATACCAAGGACGAGAAGAATTCGGAAGATGCGTCTTGCCTTTTTTAAATGTTCGGTTAATACCGTTTCCATTTCTATTCACCACCAATATGTGTCACTATGCACCGTACATGTTGTTTTCAACACAACAAAATTCTATTAAAAGAACGATGCAAGTAGATTCTAAAGCTTGTATCTATCATCAGTATGAAATAGAAAAGGTGGTTTTAAACCTCCATTGCTAAAAATTTTACTTGCTTTTTTGCTGAATTCATCTATACTTTTTTCATGTTTGTATAAATTATGTTAGGGTAATCTATGCATAGGTTAATTCTCAAAATAGAAGGGAAGAGTTTGAAATGGAATTATGGTTCACAGAAAAGCAAACAAAGAACTTTGGTATTACAGCTAAAATTAATCGCACTTTACATACAGAGCAAACGGAGTTTCAAAAATTAGACATGGTTGAAACAGAAGAGTTTGGTAACATGCTCCTACTTGACGGTATGGTAATGACAACAGAAAAAGATGAGTTCGTTTATCATGAAATGGTTGCGCACGTACCGTTATTTACGCATCCAAATCCAGAAAACGTACTAGTTGTAGGTGGAGGAGACGGAGGCGTAATCCGTGAAATCTTAAAACACCCAAGCGTAAAAAAAGCGACGTTAGTTGATATCGATGGAAAAGTTATTGAGTACTCAAAAAAATTCTTACCTTCAATTGCGGGCAAACTAGAAGATCCTCGTGTTGATGTACAAGTAGATGACGGATTTATGCACATCGCTAAAAGCGAGAACGAATACGATGTCATTTTAGTGGATTCAACAGAGCCAGTAGGTCCAGCTGTAAATTTATTTACAAAAGGATTCTATGCAGGTATCTCAAAAGCACTTAAAGAAGATGGTATCTTTGTTGCTCAATCGGACAACCCTTGGTTTACGCCAGAACTTATCTCAAATGTTCAGCGTGATGTAAGAGAAATCTTCCCGATTACACGTCTATACGTAGCAAATATTCCAACGTACCCAAGCGGTTTATGGACATTTACAATGGGGTCAAAGAAACATGATCCATTAGAAGTAAGCGAAGATCGTTTCTTCGATATTGATACAAAGTATTACACAAAAGAATTGCACAAAGCCGCATTTGCTTTACCTAAATTTGTGCAAGATCTTATTAAATAAGTTATCACATACAAGTGAGATGCCAGAGGTTTAAGGCTGGCATCTTTTCTATGAATAATGAAGGAGGAACAAAATATGCGTTTTGATGAAGCTTATTCAGGTAATGTATTTATCGGCAGTCACCCTGTTTTTGAAGAAAGTGAAGCGGTTCTTTATGGAATGCCAATGGACTGGACAGTTAGCTATCGTCCAGGTTCACGATTTGGCCCAACTCGTATTCGTGAAGTATCAATTGGATTAGAAGAATACAGCCCGTATTTAGATCGAGAGCTAGAGGAAGTAAAATATTTTGATGCAGGAGATATTCCACTTCCATTTGGGAATCCTCAGCGCAGCTTAAATATGATTGAAGAGTATATCGACCAGCTTTTAGCAGCAGACAAGTTCCCATTAGGCATGGGCGGAGAGCATTTGGTTTCTTGGCCTGTTATGAAAGCTATGTATAAAAAATACCCGGATTTGGCCATTATCCATATGGATGCTCATACAGACCTTCGTGAAGAGTATGAAGGAGAACCACTTTCTCATTCCACTCCGATTCGTAAAGTTGCAGAACTAATCGGACCGGAGAATGTTTATTCATTTGGTATTCGTTCAGGAATGAAAGAAGAATTTCAATGGGCAAAAGAAAACGGCATGCATATTTCAAAATTTGAAGTTCTAGAGCCGTTAAAAGAGATTCTACCAACACTTGCAGGTCGTCCTGTTTATATAACAATTGATATCGATGTATTAGATCCAGCGCACGCTCCTGGTACAGGAACAGTAGATGCAGGCGGTATCACGTCAAAAGAGCTTTTAGCTTCTATTCACGCAATTGCTAAATCAGATCTTCGCATTGTCGGAGGAGATTTAGTAGAAGTAGCTCCAATTTATGATCCGTCTGAACAAACAGCTAATACAGCAAGCAAGCTTATTCGCGAAATGATCTTAGGCTGGGTACAAAAGAAATAAATAAAGTAAAAGGCGGCCGCTGTGGCTGCCTTTTTTATTTGAAATATGTGAATGCGTCACGTCCTGTAAAAAGGTGAATTCTCGGCGTATCTATCATATTTCCTTTGAAGTATTATTGAATTCTTTCTTTAGAATGTTTATACTATTTAAGTTATAACGTATTCATTTTAATAAGGAAGTGTCTTTTGTGAGTAACGCTTCAGAAGTCAAGAAACCCATTGAAGTTAAAATTGTGACGGATATCCGCGATGGTCACCGAAAAGAGACAACATCGGTAAATGCAAAAGGTATGTATTATGAAAAAGGATCGAAAATTTATCTTACATACACAGAGCGCCAAGAGGAAATCGGAGATATTAGAACAATGGTGAAAATTAGCGAAGATGAAGTATCAATTAATCGAACCGGTGCTGTTCAAATGAAGCAATCGTTTCGTAAAAAGGTACAGATCGAAGGAACTTATATAAGCCCTTATGGACGTATGGATTTACTAACATTCGCTCATAACATTGAATATAAACAAATGACTCAAAAGGGTCGATTATTTTTAACGTATGATCTAGAAGTACAGGGTCAGCCTACCGGGAAATATGCGTTAACCATTACATTCAAGGAGGAGAAAAAATGAACATCGTCGAACAAGTGCAGCAAAAATTAAAAGCTGAAATTCAAGATGCTGTGGTCAAAGCAGGACTTGCTGAAAAAGCAGAACTTCCAGAAGTTCTATTAGAAACCCCAAAAGATAAAACACATGGTGATTATTCTACCAATATGGCTATGCAGCTAGCTCGTATTGCCAAAAAAGCACCGCGTGTTATCGCTGAAGAGCTTGTAGCAAACTTCGATAAATCAAAAGCATCTATCGAGAAAATTGACATTGCAGGCCCTGGATTCATCAACTTTTATATGAATAACTCTTATTTAACAGAGCTTATCCCAACGATTGTAAAAGCTGGTGAAGCGTACGGTCAAACAAACGTAGGGAACGGACAAAAAGTACAGGTTGAGTTTGTTTCAGCTAATCCGACAGGGGATTTACATTTAGGACATGCCCGCGGTGCTGCAGTTGGAGACTCATTATGTAATGTTCTTGAAAAAGCAGGTTACGATGTGTCACGTGAATATTATATCAATGATGCTGGTAACCAAATTAATAACCTGGCTTATTCAGTAGAAGCACGCTACATGCAGGCTCTTGGTTTAGAGAAAGAAATGCCTGCAGACGGCTATCATGGTGCTGACATTATAAACATCGGAAAAGAGCTAGCAAAAGAGCACGGAGACAAGTATGCAAATGCTTCTGAAGAAGAGCGTTTTGAATTCTTCCGTCAATACGGGTTAGATTATGAGTTAGCTAAATTAAAGCGTGATCTTGAACAGTTCCGTGTGAAATTTGACGTATGGTATTCTGAAACGTCTCTTTATAAAAATGATAAAATCTCAATTGCACTTGAAACGCTGAAAAAACAAGGCCATGTATATGAAGAAGAAGGTGCTACGTGGTTCCGTTCTACGACATTTGGTGATGATAAAGACCGTGTGTTAATTAAAAATGACGGTTCATTTACGTACTTAACACCAGATATTGCGTATCACCAAGACAAAATTCAACGCGGATTTGATAAGCTAATTAACATTTGGGGAGCCGACCACCATGGATATATTCCTCGTATGAAAGCGGCGATTCAAGCGCTTGGTTATGAAAAAGATACGCTGGAAGTAGAAATTATTCAAATGGTTCAACTGTATCAAAATGGCGAAAAAATGAAGATGAGCAAACGTACAGGTAAAGCAGTAACAATGCGTGATCTAGTAGAAGAGGTAGGCCTTGATGCAACTCGCTACTTCTTTGCGATGAGAAGTGCGGATACACATTTAGACTTTGATTTAGATTTAGCTGTTTCTCAATCTAATGAAAATCCTGTATACTACGCGCAATATGCTCATGCCCGTATTTGCAGTATTCTTCGTCAAGGTGAAGAGATGGGGATTCAATCAACATCTGGCGCTGACCTTTCATTAATTAGTGCAGAAAAAGAAATGGAACTGCTGAAGAAAATCGGAGAGTTCCCTCAGGCCGTAGCGGAAGCAGCAACAAAACGTATTCCGCACCGCATTACGAACTATGTATTTGATCTTGCTTCTACGTTCCATAGCTTCTATAATGCAGAAAAAGTATTAGACAGCGATAATGTAGAAACAAGTAAAGCACGTATTGAACTAGTGAAAGCTGTTCAAGTAACGCTTCAAAACTCCTTAAAACTAATTGGTGTTTCAGCACCTGAAAAAATGTAACAAAAAAAGAGCCTCTTGGCTCTTTTTTTATTTAAAAAACAAGCGTGGCGCCTCCCGTACGCTTTACTCCTCTCATTGATGCTAAATCTTCCACTAATTTTAGCATCGCTTTATCTTTTAACTTTGCTTCAATCATTACGTCAAAATCTTGTCCGATATCTTTAGCTATTTGCAAAAAAGGTGCGATAAAATCAGTTGAGACATAATCAGAGTGACTTCTAAATTCTTTTTCAGATTTAGGAGAAGAGATATGTACTTTTGGTTTTAACCCGATATGTTTCCACGTGTCAAAGATACGAGGGAGCAATAATTCAAGAGGTTCTTCTCCTTCATTTGCTTTGTGGTGGTGATAATCAAAAAGGAGAGGGACTTTCTCTTTTTCGCATACAGCTAATGTTTCTTCAGTTGTATATGTTTTATCATCATTTTCAAGAGTCATGCGCTTTTTAATGCCAGGTGGCAGCGTTTGAATGTTTTCATGAAATCGACCGATCGCTTTTTCTTTATTGCCATAGGCTCCTCCTACATGAATATTAATAAGGGCTTGATCGGCTACTCCCATCGCTTCAAGCATTCTATAGTGATAATCCATATCTTTTACCGCATTGTCTGTAATATGTTTTTTATCGCTTGTAAATAATGTGAACTGATTGGGATGGAAACTCACGCGCAGCTGATGATTCCGAATCAATTCTCCTATCTCTGACCAATCGTCTTGGAACGCATCAATGTAATTCCAATCTACTTCAGGATGAGTCGCTAAAGGGACAAGAGAAGATGATAATCGATACAGCATAATTTCATGAGCAATATTAAAATGTAAAGCGCGCTTAGTATGATTCAAATTTTGTTTTGTGACATGATGAAGCTTATCCAGTCTCTCGTCTTTTTTCATTTTTTTCCATCTAGTAAACGTGAGGGTTTTAGCAGGTGAGCAGTCCCAAAGCGACAGGGCATGTGATACATAGCCAAATCTAATTTTCATGATAAATCTTCCTCTTTTCGTTCATTAAAGTAACGGAGAAATAAAGGTTGCAAATCCTTGCTTTAATTTTTCACTCCATGTTCGGTTTTTGACATCTTCTAAAGACAAAACCGGGCATTCCCCCATACAAGCTTTAAAGCTGTTCTTTACCTCTTCAATATATGTGGCATCATAGATTAAACAGTTGATTTCAGCGTTTAAGAACAAGCTTCTTTTATCAAAATTAGCCGTTCCTACATCGCAGATAACATTGTCTGCAATTAATACTTTTGCGTGGTAAAAACCGTAATAATATTGATAAATCATACAGCCTGCTTGAAGTAATGTAGGAAGATAGGCAAACGCAGCATGATGAACAAGCGGTTGATCTGCACGCATTGGAATTAAAATATGAACTTGTACTCCCCGTGCACGAGCTTGCAATAAAGCATTCATCAAAGGTTCACTTGGAATAAAATAAGGAGTACCTATGTACAATTCCCTATTGGCTTGGTTGATAATCGATAAAAAGCTTTCTTCAAGTGAAAAACCTTCAGTCGACTGTAGCTGAATAGCATAGTCTCCTTCAGAGGTTGGTGGAAAGTATCTTTCCATTTTACGCAGGTCTAAGCCGGTAGCAGCATACCAGTCGCTCAACAGCTGCATTTGAAGATCTTGGATACCTTCACCTTCCATACGCAGGTGGTAATCTTTCCACACCCCAAGCTTGGCGTCGAGTCCTAAATATTCTCTTCCGATATTAAAACCGCCAATGTAGCCCACTTTCCCATCAATAACGGCCATTTTACGGTGATTGCGTGCGTTGAGTGTATAAAACAAATAAGGCCACCGTAGCGTTCGACTGTAAGCAAAATGAACACCTTGTTTTTTTAAGAATGCAATTTTGTTTTTCTTGATTTTATAGCTTCCCACACGGTCTACCAATAACCGGACTTCAATATTTTGCTGTGCTTTTTGGACTAGTAAATCTAAAAAATCTTGGCTAACTTCATCATTTTGTACGATGTAAAACGATAAATGGATAAATGAAGAGGCATTTTCTATTTCGTGAAATAAATCTTTATACAAGACATTCCCGTCTGCGAACAAAAAAAGAGAAGCACGGCGCTTTGGAAATGTATTTTCAGCCTGAGAAAATACTTTCTTTCCAACGCCAAGGTCAATTGCAAGCCAAGCAATAAAAATAATAAAAAGTAAAATTACAACCATGCCGCTCATCATGTCACCTCTTTTCCCGATGTAAATACATTTTATGTTGTTCTTAGTGTCACCTTGTTTAAATAGAATATGAACAAAAGAAAGAAAAGATATTGACTGAATGCTCATTCATTATATACAATGAAAACAGATATATTATCAGAAAATTTAGTCGTCAGGAGGAAAGAAAGGTAACAAATTATTCAAGGAGGGGACGAGATGACAGGGTTGCTGTGGGTGAATTTTCTCTTTTTTATTATTGTAACCGCTTACGCTGTTTCTTTGTTTTTATATTTAATTCGCACACGCATTGAGTATATTCAATTAGGAAAAAAAGTTGAATTTGATCAGCGGTTAAAAGAAAGGCTACAAAAAATTTGGGTGAACGTGTTTGGACAAAAGAAGCTGTTAAAAGATAAAAAAAGTGGAATTATGCACGTCATGTTTTTTTATGGGTTTATTTTAGTTCAGTTCGGCGCGTTAGACTTCATTATAAAAGGTTTGCTTCCAGGTAAACATTTGCCGCTTGGACCTTTATATCCCGGCTTTACATTTTTTCAAGAAATTGTGACGTTTTTGATTTTAGTAGCAGTTGTCTGGGCTTTTCACCGCCGCTACGTAGAAAAGCTTGTGCGTTTAAAAAGAGGGTTTAAATCTGGTTTAGTACTGATTTTTATTGGAGCACTTATGCTGTCAGTGCTGGTTGGAAACGCTATGTCAATCATCTGGCATAATCATGAACCAGCATTGACAGAACCGATTGCGTCATCTATTGTCATCTTGTTTAAGGGAATCAATGATGTTGCCGCTATTTCCATTTTTTATGTTTCATGGTGGATTCACTTAGCCGTGTTATTGACGTTTTTAGTATATGTTCCTCAATCAAAACATGCTCATTTACTGGCTGGACCGGCTAACGTATTTTTTAACCGTGTTTCTAAGCCAGGTAAGCTTGAAAAGATTGATTTTGAAGATGAGACGCAGGAGACGTTTGGAGTTGGAAAGATTGAAGAATTTACACAGCATCAGCTTATTGATTTATATGCCTGTGTAGAATGCGGTCGATGTACGAATATGTGTCCGGCAACGGGTACAGGGAAAATTTTATCTCCAATGGATTTAATTTTAAAGATGCGCGATCACTTAACAGAAAAAGGAGCGGTTGTGACATCTAAGGCACCTTGGGTTCCTACGTATGCATTCTCCAAAACAAAAGGGAATCAGCTGGCGATGATGGCGGCCAGCCAAGGCGGAGAAGAGGCTGCAGCAACAGCAGAATATAATCCAGCTTTAATCGGAGATGTCATTACAGAAGAAGAAATTTGGGCATGTACAACGTGCCGAAACTGTGAAGATCAATGTCCCGTAATGAACGAGCATGTAGATAAGATCATAGATTTACGACGTTTTTTAGTATTAACCGAAGGAAAGATGGACGCGGATGCTCAGCGTGCCATGACGAATATTGAACGTCAAGGAAACCCTTGGGGATTAAACCGAAAAGAGCGTGAAGAATGGCGGCATGTAAGAGAAGATGTTCACATTCCGACTGTTAAAGAAGTAAGTAAAGCCGGTGAAACGTTTGAGTATTTGTTCTGGGTAGGTTCGATGGGATCTTATGATAACCGCAGCCAAAAAATCGCTCTATCGTTTGCAAAGCTTCTCAATGAAGCGGGTGTTTCATTTGCGATTTTAGGAAATAAAGAAAAAAATTCTGGTGATACGCCGCGCAGGTTGGGCAATGAATTTTTATTCCAAGAGTTAGCTTCTAAAAATATCGCTGAATTTGAAAAAAATGAAATCAAAAAAATTGTTACGATTGATCCACATGCTTACAATATCTTCAAAAATGAATATCCAGATTTCGGTTTTGAAGGAGAAGTGTATCATCACACAGAATTATTAGCTATGTTGGTGAAAGAAGGTAAGCTGTCACCAAAACACGAGGTTAATGAAAAAATTACCTTCCATGATTCCTGTTATTTAGGAAGATATAACGAAGTATACAGTCCACCAAGAGAAATTTTGAAAGCGATTCCAGGTGTTCGTTTGATTGAAATGGATCGCAACCGTGAAAATGGTATGTGCTGTGGAGCAGGAGGAGGGTTAATGTGGACGGAAGAAACGACCGGCCAGCGCATTAATGTAGCGCGCACGGAACAAGCCTTGGCCGTTAGCCCAAGCATTATCAGTTCAGGTTGCCCGTACTGCTTAACGATGCTAAGTGACGGAACAAAAGCAAAAGAAGTAGAAGAACAGGTTCATACGTATGACGTAGCAGAACTGCTTGAAAAGTCAATTTATGGTGACGTCCAAGAACAGGTTTCATAAAGGAGAAGTAGAGATGGTCTTCATCTCTACTTTTTACAGAAAGGAAATTGAGCAAGCGTTCAATCGAGAAGGACAAAGATTAGGAAAAAGAGGAGGAAACAATAGTGGGGAAAACAGTTATTGTGAGTGCAGTTCGAACACCTTTTGGAAAATTAGGTGGCAGCGTAAGTGGACTAAAAGCGGCAGAACTAGGCGGGAAAGCGATTCAAGCAGCATCAAAGGGACGTGCAGAAATTGATTCCGTTATTATGGGGTGCGTGCTGCAAGGGGGCCAAGGACAACTGCCTTCTAGGCAAGCCATGCATTATGCAGGTTTACCGTGGCAAGTAGAGACGGAAACCATTAATAAAGTTTGTGCATCGGGCATGCGCAGCATTACAACTGCTGATCAGCTGATTCGATTAGGAGAAGCAAAAACAATCATTGCAGGTGGAATGGAATCGATGAGTAACGCACCGTATCTTCTTCCAAAAGCAAGATGGGGATTCCGTATGGGAGATAGTGTTGTGACGGATTTGATGGTTCATGACGGATTGACATGCAGCTTTACAGGAGTTCAAATGGGTACGTATGGAAATGAAATAGCTTCTGAAATGAATATTTCCCGAGAAAAGCAGGATGAATGGGCCCTTCGCAGTCATCAATTAGCGGTGGAGTCAGAAGAGAAAGGGATATGGACTGCAGAAAGAATTTCAGTTGATATTCCGTCTAAAAAAGGAACGATAACGGTTCAAAAAGATGAAGGACCAAGAAAAGATACGTCGTTAGAAAAACTCTCGTCTCTTCGGCCTGTATTTAGTCACAGCGGAACTATTACAGCAGGAAATGCACCTAGCGTGAATGACGGAGCAGCTGCGCTCATGCTAATGGATGAAGATGTAGCAAAAGCAAATGGCTATGAGCCGTTGGCTACGATTGTAAACCATACTTCTCTTGCGATGGAGCCAAGGGAATTTCCGAAAACGCCTGGGTTTGCTATTAACAAGCTACTGCAAAAAACAAATAAAACAGCAGACGATATTGCGCTGTTTGAAATCAATGAAGCTTTTTCAGCAGTAGCGTTGATGAGTATGGAGATTGCGGGACTTCCGGCTGAAAAAGTAAATGTGAACGGGGGGGCAGTAGCACTTGGACATCCAATTGGAGCAAGCGGTGCCCGTATTGTTGTAACGCTCATTCATGAATTAAGACGACGAGGCGGCGGCCTGGGCATTGCTTCTATTTGCAGCGGCGGCGGCCAAGGTGATGCCATCATGGTAGAAGTGTAAAAGGGGGATACCAACTTGAATATTGAAACAGTTATGGTTATTGGAGCAGGTCAGATGGGAGCAGGAATTGCACAAGTATTTGCTGCGAGCGGATATCAAGTTTCTTTGTATGACGTTGATCAAAAAAATACACAAAAAGGAATAGAAGGTATTGATAAACGTCTGAAAAAGCAGGTGGGAAAAGGTTCTCTCTCAGCTAAGGAATATGAAGAAATTATGGAGCGCCTTCACCTGGTAAATGAAATAACAGCAGCACAAAAAGCAGATTTAATTGTCGAAGCGGTTGTGGAAAAGATGGAAGTCAAACAAGCCATTTTTGCGGAGTTGGATTCGTTAGCCCCGAGTCATACTGTTTTAGCAACCAACACGTCTTCGCTTCCTATTACTGAAATTGCAGCTGTGACCACTCGACCTGAAAAAGTAATTGGCATGCACTTTATGAATCCTGTTCCGGTGATGAAACTCGTTGAAATTATTAGAGGGCTGGCTACTACCGATGAAGTGTATCAAGCAGTCTATGAAACAACGAAAAAATTAAATAAAACCCCGGTGGAAGTTCATGATTTTCCAGGGTTTGTTTCAAATCGAATTTTAATGCCAATGATTAACGAAGCTGTGTTTACGCTCTATGAAGGTGTAGCAAACGAGGAGGATATTGATCAAGTGATGAAACTAGGAATGAACCATCCAATGGGACCTTTGACATTAGCAGATTTCATCGGCCTCGATACATGTTTATTTATTATGGAAACGCTTCATAAAGGGTTTGGTGATGACAAATATCGTCCTTGTCCATTGCTTAGGAAATATGTAAAGGCAGGGTGGCTTGGTCGAAAAACAGGAAAAGGATTTTTTACGTACGAAACATAAAGGAGTGGCGAAATGATCTTTTTTACGTCTGAACAACACATGATTAAAAAGATGGTAGCTGATTTTAGTGAAAAAGAAGTCGCTGCGGCTGTGCCAAACATGGAAAAGGGTGAATTTCCTCGAGGTTTATTAAAGCAGATGGCTGATCTTGGCCTGATGGGCATTCCCGTTCCTCAAGCATACGGAGGGGGCGGACTGGACTTTGTGTCGTACATGATTGCCATCCACGAAATATCAAAAGTAAGTCCAGCCCTCGGCGTCATTTTGTCTGTTCATACTTCTGTAGGTACGAATCCTATTGTCGTATTTGGGACGGAAGATCAAAAACAAAAATATGTAAAAAAACTGGCGACAGGTGAATATTTAGGTGCTTTTTGTTTAACAGAACCTAGTGCAGGGTCTGATGCTGCAAGCTTAAAAACAAAGGCAGAACGAAAAGGAGACCACTATCTTTTAAATGGCTCAAAGCTTTTCATTACAAACGGCGGAGAAGCGGATACGTATATTGTATTTGCTAAAACGAACCCCGAACGCGGGTCGAGAGGGATGAGCGCTTTTATCGTTGAAAAGACGATGGAGGGATTTTCAGTAGGAAAAGATGAACATAAGATGGGTCTTCACGGTTCTCGAACGGTTCAACTGCACTTTGAAAATATGCAGGTACCTGTAGAAAATCGTCTCGGAGAAGAAGGTGAAGGCTTTCGAATTGCGATGGCTAATTTAAATGCCGGAAGAATTGGTATTGCTGCTCAGGCGGTAGGAATTGCTGAAGGTGCGTTAACGGCAGCTAAAAACTATGCAAATGAACGATATCAATTCGGAAAACTGATTTTATCTCAGCAGGGTATTGCCTTTAAGCTGGCTGATATGGAAACGGCTGTTGAATCAGCGAAGCTTTTAATGTATAGAGCCGCTTTTTTATATGATCAAAAACTTCCTTGTAAAAAAGAAGCCTCAATGGCGAAATTATTTGCTTCCCAAACAGCGATGAATGTAGCAATCGATGCGATTCAAGTTTTGGGAGGTTATGGTTATATGAAAGATTATCCAGTAGAGAGGTATTTTCGCGATGCCAAAGTATGCGAAATCTACGAAGGTACAAGCGAAATTCAGCGCATCGTCATTAGCAGTCAATTATAGGGGGAATAATCATGTTTTTTAAACTTTCAGAAGAACACGAAATGATTCGAAAAATGGTGCGGGACTTTGCCAAAAACGAAGTGGCTCCGACAGCTGCACAACGAGATGAAGAAGAACGTTTTGACAGAGGAATCTTTACGCAAATGGCTGATCTAGGATTAACAGGTATTCCATGGCCGGAGCAATACGGAGGAATTGGCAGTGACTATCTAGCTTATTGCATTGCCGTTGAAGAACTGTCTAGAGTATGTGCATCGACAGGCGTTACTTTGTCGGCTCATACTTCTCTAGCCGGCTGGCCAATCTATACATTCGGAACAGAAGAACAAAAACAAAAATACCTGAAACCTATGGCAACGGGTGAGAAAATAGGTGCTTATGGATTAACCGAACCGAGTGCTGGATCAGACGCAGGAGGAATGAGAACGCTCGCTGTAAAGGACGGAGAAGATTATATTTTAAATGGCTCTAAAATCTTTATTACAAACGGCGGCGAAGCGGATATTTACGTTGTATTTGCTCGCATCGACCCCAATGAAAAACGCACGAGCGCTTTTATTATTGAAAAAGATATGCCGGGATTTTCAGTTGGTAAAAAAGAAAAGAAACTGGGCATTCGCTCTTCACCTACCACAGAAATTATTTTCGAGGACTGCCGTGTTCCAAAAGAAAATTTGCTAGGAAATGAAGGAGAAGGATTTAAAGTTGCGATGATGACACTAGATGGCGGCCGAAATGGCATTGCAGCGCAGGCTGTAGGAATTGCTCAAGGGGCGTTAGATGCGGCCGTAGCTTATGCCAAGGAACGTCAGCAATTTGGTAAGCCAATTATTTCTCAGCAAGGAATTGCTTTTAAGCTAGCCGACATGGCCACGAGTATAGAAGCTGCAAGACTGTTAACCTATCAAGCTGCTTGGCTGGAGTCCCAAGGGCTGCCATATGGCAAAGAATCAGCCATGTCAAAATTATATGCTGGGGATACAGCAATGAAAGTAACGACAGAAGCTGTTCAAGTATTTGGAGGGTACGGTTATACAAAAGATTATCCAGTAGAACGTTTTATGAGAGATGCAAAAATTACGCAAATTTATGAAGGGACACAAGAGATTCAGCGTCTTGTCATTTCTAGGTATCTTGCTAAATAAAACACTTGTTGTAGGAGAGGTGAAAAAATGAAAAAGAGAGAAGTTCTCACATCCATTAAAGATGAAAAGCTGATTGTAGAGCGTCGTAATCAAATGATTAAAGGGGCCGTCACGCTATTTAAGGAAAAAGGTTTTCACCGAACAACAACAAGGGAAATTGCCAAAGCCGCTGGGTTCAGCATTGGTACGCTTTACGAATATATTCAATCTAAAGAAGATGTTTTATATCTTGTATGTGACAATATTTACGATGAAGTGAGAGTGCGATTAGAAGAGATGGTAGTGGATCGTTATACAATCGCTGAGCTTCAACAAGCGATTCAGCACTATTTTAAAGTTGTGGATGAGCTTCAAGATGAAGTATTAGTCATGTACCAAGAAGCGAAATCGTTGTCTAAAGATGCGCTTCCATATGTATTAAAAAAAGAGCTAGATATGGTTGAAATGTTTAAGGTTATTATCGAAGGCTGCGTAGAAAACAATCAATTTGCACTTACGGATAAAGAAATTTCGCTGTTTGCTCATCATTTATTTGTTCAAGGTCAGATGTGGGCATTTCGCAGATGGTGGCTGCAAAAGCATTATTCATTAGAAGAATATACAAATATGCAGTTAGATTTTTTACTTAAAAATTTTTCATTTCAACAACTGTGTGAGGGGGAGACAGTTTGAATACAAGCAAAAGACCGCTTCGTTTTTTAACCGCTTCTAGCCTGTTTGACGGCCACGACGCGTCCATTAATATTATGAGACGAATTCTTCAAGCCAAGGGGGTAGAAGTCATTCACCTGGGGCATAACCGATCTGTTGAAGAAATTGTTAACGCTTCCATACAAGAGGATGTTCAGGGAATTGCCATTTCTTCTTATCAAGGCGGCCACGTAGAATATTTTAAGTATATGTACGATTTACTCCAAGAACAACAGGCTTCTCATATTAAAATTTATGGCGGAGGAGGAGGGGTAATTATTCCGAGTGAGATTCAAGAGCTTCATGATTACGGCATTTCTAAAATCTTT
This sequence comes from Bacillus sp. ILBB4, assembly GCF_035064545.1. NCBI lineage: Bacteria > Bacillati > Bacillota > Bacilli > Caryophanales > Bacillaceae > Bacillus > Bacillus sp. ILBB4. Next base: position 119,808 of record NZ_JAIQVD010000005.1, read on the forward strand.
TCTCCGGAAGATGGACGAAAAATGGGTTTAGAAGGCATGATTCAATTTATGATCGATGATTGTTATTACACCAATCCCCCTGCACTGCCGAAGGATCGAACCTTAACGCCGGCTAATGACCGTTTAATTGCCCAGCTTATTACATGCGCTGAAAATGAGGCCTATGAATACACAAAAGAGCATGCAGCCGCTCTTGAAGAAATCCGAGAAAGTGTAATCGAAAGCGAGACGGATCAAAAAATACCGGTTATTGGAATCACAGGAACAGGAGGAGCGGGGAAAAGTTCGCTTACGGATGAATTAGTAAGGAGGTTTATTGAACATATTCCAGATATTCATGTAGCTGTCTTATCCGTTGATCCAACTAAACAAAAAACCGGAGGAGCGCTTCTTGGGGATCGAATTCGCATGAACATCGCAGCGTCTCCTCGTGTGTATATGAGAAGTTTGGCCACACGTTCATCTGGACATGAGCTATCGGCGGCCATTCGAGATGGAATTGCCGTCGTGAAAAAAGCGGGTTTCGACATTATCATTGTCGAAACAAGCGGCATCGGGCAAGCTGATGCTCAAGTTAAAGATATTGCAAACGTCTCTCTTTATGTAATGACAAGCGAATTTGGCGCGCCGTCGCAGTTAGAAAAGATTGAAATGATTGATTACGCAGACTTTATTGTAATCAATAAATTTGAAAAAAAAGGTTCCGAAGACGCAAAAAAACAAGTGCAGCGTCAATATCAGCGCAATCATCAGCTTTTTGAAAATAATCTCTCTACTATGCCAATTTACGGAACAATTGCGAGTCAGTTCAACGACGGGGGAACAAATATTTTATTTGAAGATCTTGTAAATCATCTGCATCAAACATGCCGTACGTATTGGCACGTAGAAAAATCATCAGAGCGCGTAAGTGAAAAGAAATATACCATCATTCCTAATGATCAACAGCAATATTTACAGGAGATTGTAAATAGCGTTCGCTCTTATCACCGCAATACGGATGTTCAAGTGCAAACAGCGCGTAAATTTTATCAGCTAGAGGGTGCTCTGGAGGAAGTGGAAACAGAAACGGCCAAGCAAGAGCTCACTCAGCTAAAGGAGAAATATCAAAAACAGCTAACGGCTGAATCGATTGAAAAGCTGGAAAACTGGCCTAAATTAAAAAGTCAGTATGGGCAAGAAGAACTTATTACAAAGATAAGAAATAAAGAAATTAAAACCTCTCTGCAAGTTGATACCCTATCAGGACTGCGTATTCCGCGCGTGGCCCTTCCAAAAGTTGAAGAATACGGGGAAGTTCTTCGTTTTCTTTATAAAGAAAATGTGCCGGGTGCGTTTCCTTATACAGCAGGTGTTTTTCCGTTTAAACGAAAAGGAGAAGATCCTAAGCGCCAATTCGCAGGCGAAGGAACACCAGAACGAACAAATCGCCGCTTTCACTATTTGTCAAAAGATGATGAGGCTAAGCGTTTAAGTACAGCGTTTGATTCTGTAACGCTTTATGGGGAAAATCCGGATCCAAGGCCGGATATCTTCGGGAAAATTGGCGAAAGCGGCGTAAATGTCTGTACGCTTGATGATATGAAACTCTTGTATAAGGGATTTGATCTTTGCCATCCGTCGACTTCCGTTTCGATGACGATCAATGGGCCGGCTCCAATATTACTAGCTATGTTTATGAATACAGCGATCAGTCAGCAGGTGGAAAAGAAGGAAGAGGAGCTGAAGCGTCCTTTAACAGAAGAGGAATACGAGGACGTAAAATCGGGTACGTTGAAACAAGTGAGAGGAACCGTTCAAGCAGATATTTTAAAAGAAGACCAAGGGCAAAATACGTGTATTTTTTCCACAGAATTTGCATTAAAAATGATGGGAGATATTCAGCAGTACTTTATTGACGAGAAAGTGCGCAACTATTATTCTGTTTCTATTTCAGGCTATCATATTGCTGAAGCAGGAGCCAATCCAATTTCTCAGCTCGCGTTTACATTAGCCAACGGTTTTACGTACGTGGAATATTACTTGAGCCGAGGCATGCACATTGATGATTTTGCTCCTAATTTATCTTTTTTCTTTAGTAATGGACTTGACCCTGAATACACGGTTATCGGACGTGTAGCGAGAAGAATCTGGGCAATTGTGATGCGTGATAAATACGGCGCGAATGAACGCAGTCAAAAGCTTAAGTATCATATTCAAACATCCGGCCGATCGCTTCATGCACAGGAAATTAATTTTAATGATATACGTACGACGCTGCAAGCCTTAATGGCTCTTCATGACAACTGCAACTCTCTTCATACCAATGCGTATGATGAAGCAATTACAACACCGACAGAGGAATCTGTACGAAGAGCGATGGCCATTCAATTAATCATTACAAAAGAGCATGGATTAACTAAAAACGAAAATCCACTACAGGGCTCTTTTATTATTGATGAACTAACAGACTTGGTAGAAGAAGCGGTCTTGGCTGAGTTCCAACGCTTAAATGATCGAGGCGGCGTTTTAGGTGCGATGGAAATGCAGTATCAGCGAGGTAAGATTCAAGATGAATCGATGGAATATGAGATGCAAAAACATACGGGAGCTTTACCTATTATAGGAGTAAATACGTATATTAATCCAAATGAAGAGGAAAATTCCTCAGTTGATGACATGCAGTTAGCCCGGGCATCAAAAGAAGAAAAAAATCATCAAATTAATCAGCTTCAGAAGTTTCAACAGCAGCATGAAGAAAAAAGAGAAGATGCGCTGAAAAGGTTAAAGAAAGCTGCAACAGAAGGAGAGAACATTTTTAAAGAGTTAATGGAGACCGTTAAAGTAGCCAGCTTAGGAGAAATTACGCGAGCTTTATATGAATGCGGTGGGCAATATCGCCGAAATATGTAATAATGTATCGTTAGTATATAGTGATATATTAAAAGCCGAGATGACCGTTTGTTGGTCATCTCGGCTTTTATAGCCCTAACCCTAGCGGAGTCAGAATAACTGATGGTGAATTCCTTTTGGTTAAAGGATGCTGTTGGCGTATTAAGTAGAATGTATTATAGTGATAAAATGTCTATTTTTTCGTTGTTTTATGCGAAATTCTCGAGAATTTTAGAAACGAGGCTAGCATAAATGTATTGAATTTGTTTATAATGAATGGTATGTATTTATTCGTTTCCATCATTTACACATATGATGAATTGATTTAATAGATTTTCGATATACATAGCCATAGAAAGGATGTGCCAGATTTGAGTTTAGCACAGTACTCAAAAACGGATTTAAAAGAAATGTCGATGATTGAGATTGCTTATGCGCTTCTAGAAGAAAAAACAGATCGTCAAGCAATGTCATTCCAAGAAATTATTGCTGAAATTAAAGCAGCAGCTGAAATGTCAGATCAAGAATTAAAAACGAGATTAGCTCAGTTTTATACAGATATTAATATTGATGGTCGCTTTTTAACAGTAGGGGACAACCACTGGGGTCTTCGTGGATGGTATCCTTTTGACCAAGCTGAAGAAGAAGTTATTCCGGTTGCAAAACCTAAAAAGAAAAAAGCGAAAAAAGCTGTTGTTGAAGAAGTTGAAGATTTTGATGATTTAGAAGAAGATTTGGATTATGAAGATGTTGATGATCTAGACGAAGAAGAAGATTTTGAAGACATTGACGAGCTAGAAGAAGATGAAGATGATCTTGCAGAAGACGATTTTGACGATTTAGAAGATGATCTAGACGATGATGAGGAAGACGAAGAAGAAGATTATGAGGACGAAAAAGAAAAATAATCCTTCTTGACTTTTTCAAGCGAAGTAGGTAGAATCTTTTTTGGGCTCTTTAAACAAGCATTTAAAAAGTTTTTATTTAAAATAGACTATTGCTCCCAATCCAGTTTTGGTATTGGGAGCAATTTTTTTATTTTATCTATCCATGTTTTACACCCCGATATGTTCTTATAAATCCTTGATAGAAACTTTCTTTTGGTTCTTGAACGTTTCACATTCATAAGGTTTCTTATAATTTCGCATGCACAATGAATGAATTGTGATTGTTTATGTGAAAACTTTTAATATTGTACAGTTCAAATTATTTAGAGGGGGAAGTATAGATGACAAAGTATATTTTCGTAACAGGCGGTGTTGTATCATCTCTAGGAAAAGGGATTACAGCAGCTTCTTTAGGCCGTTTATTAAAAAACCGTGGGTTGAACGTAACGATTCAAAAGTTTGATCCATACATTAACGTAGACCCAGGAACAATGAGTCCATACCAACACGGTGAGGTATTCGTAACGGATGACGGCGCGGAAACAGACTTAGACTTAGGTCACTATGAGCGTTTTATCGATATCAACTTAAATCGCTACAGCAACGTAACAACAGGTAAAGTATATTCAACAGTATTGAAAAAAGAGCGTCGCGGTGATTATTTAGGCGGAACAGTTCAGGTTATTCCGCACATCACAAATGAAATTAAAGAACGCGTTTTCCGTGCAGGTAAAGAAACAAATGCGGACGTTGTTATTACTGAAATCGGCGGAACGGTAGGAGATATTGAATCACTTCCTTTCCTAGAAGCTATTCGTCAAATCAAAAGCGATATTGGCCGTGACAACGTTATGTATATCCACTGTACACTTGTGCCATATTTAAAAGCTGCTGGTGAAATGAAAACAAAACCAACACAGCATAGTGTAAAAGAATTACGTAGCTTAGGTATTCAGCCAAATGTTATCGTTGTTCGTACGGAAATGCCAATTTCTGAAGATATGAAAGACAAGCTAGCTTTATTCTGCGACATTGATCCAAAAGCGGTTATTGAGTGTGCAGACGCTGAAACATTATATGAAATTCCACTATCTCTACAAGAGCAGCACCTAGATCAAATCACATGCGATCACTTGAAATTAGATTGCAAAGAAGCAGAAATGACTGAGTGGAAAGCACTGGTTGAGAAAGTAAAAGGACTTTCAAATACGACAAAAATTGCATTGGTTGGTAAGTATGTAGAGCTTCAAGATGCTTATATTTCTGTCGTAGAAGCAATGAAACATGCTGGATATGCATTCGATGCAGATGTAAACATTAAGTGGGTAAATTCTGAATTTGTAACAAAAGAAAATGTTCAAGATTTACTTGGCGATGTAGACGGTATCTTAGTTCCAGGTGGATTTGGTGATCGTGGAATTGAAGGTAAAATTGTAGCAACACAATATGCACGTGAGCAAAAGGTTCCATTCTTAGGTATTTGCTTAGGTATGCAGCTGGCATCAGTTGAGTTTGCACGTAATGTATTAGGATTAGAAGGCGCACATTCAGCGGAAATTGCACCTGAAACAAATTATCCAATTATCGACTTATTACCAGAACAAAAAGACGTAGAGGACCTAGGCGGTACACTGCGTTTAGGACTATATCCTTGTAAATTGTCTGAAGATACGCTTGCATATGAAGCATATCAAGATGAAGTGGTATATGAGCGTCATCGTCACCGTTATGAATTTAATAACGAATACCGTCAACAAATGGAAGAGAAAGGTTTTATCTTCTCTGGTACAAGCCCAGACGGCCGTTTAATTGAAATTGTAGAGCTAAAAGATCACCCATGGTTCTTGGCTTCACAATTCCACCCAGAGTTCACATCTCGTCCAACAAGACCGCAACCATTGTTCAGAGAATTTATTCGCGCATCAATGGAGTCAAGCCAAAACAAATAAGTGAAATAAAAAACACGCTGTCTTTAGACAGCGTGTTTTTTATTCATATTCTTCTACGATTTCTTTTAATGTGAAAGTTAAACCGTAGTACGCGTATAAAGCGACCATCATTGCTGGAAAACCAAATCTTGAGCCGTCTTCTCCAGGAATAAGCGGCTTTAACAATTTTGTATCAATATGAGCATCTGCGAGTGCTGTTAAAGAAGGTTCGGCTATCTCTTTAGGAACAGCAGCAATACTAACAAATGGAATATCCTGTTTCTTTAAACGTTCAGCTATTTCCACTGCTTTATTATCTGTTGAAAATCGAGAGACAAGCAGTACGCGATCAACGCTAGTCAGCTGATCTAATTCATGTAAAGGCAAAGCTTTTGCCTGACTTAAAGGTTCCGCACTGCTTAGTGCTTCAAGCGTAATGGCGTGCATTTCTTCTACACCATAAATATAGATAAATCCTTTTCCGACAGAGGCCTGTGCTAAAATACGCGCGGCATCTTCAAATTGGAATTCTTCTTGTTCTTCAATTCGTTTAAAAAAACCTGAAAGTTGAGTTGTGAAAATTTTAAGCATAGAATCTCCCTTCGATTTAAGCGGCTAAAGCCGTCTATCTACACATTATCAACGAAAAAAGCTATCTGTATTCTATCTTGAAATGAGCTACAATGAAAGTAAAGTGCAATGAAGTTAGATGGATGACAAAAAAAGCTATGTTTTGTAACAATTTCTCTAATAAGCAGGGATTTTTGTTTTAAAGGCGAAATACATATGTTAGTTTTGTCTGTAGAAGAGGAATATAAAAGGTGGGATTATATTGGCAGAGAAAATTTTAATTGTTGATGATCAGTATGGTATACGTATTTTATTAACGGAAGTGCTGCAAAAAGAAGGCTATACGACATTTCAAGCGGCGAACGGCTTCCAGGCGATTGATATTACAAAAGAGCAAGCACCGGATCTTGTCTTATTAGATATGAAAATTCCAGGAATGGATGGAATTGAAATTTTAAAAAGGTTAAAGCAGCACGATGAAACGATTAAAGTCATCATTATGACCGCTTATGGTGAATTGGATATGATTCAAGAAGCAAAAGATTTAGGAGCATTAACACACTTTGCAAAACCGTTTGATATTGATGAAATCCGAAAAGTTGTTAGGGAATATATACCAGTAAAGTCGAATTAAGGTTTTGGTAGGGTTTTCATCCTAACAAATTTTGAATATCAGCCTAAAAATGTTGCTGTTTTCATTGTTAGTTGGTATCCTAATTACTGTATTCATAATTCGACAATCTATTATGTAAAGATGCGCGTTGTTTCTACATGAAACACTCAATTCAAGAGCATACTATTTGAGTGTGCTTTTTGGTTAGCATCTAATCTAAGGTTGATTTTAAGGAGGATTTCAATATGCCTTTAGTATCAATGAAAGAAATGCTTATTACAGCAAAAGAACAAGGCTATGCAGTAGGTCAATTTAACTTAAATAACTTAGAGTTTACTCAAGCTATTCTTCAAGCAGCAAAAGAAGAAAACTCTCCAGTTATTCTTGGTGTATCTGAAGGTGCAGCACGCTACATGGGCGGTTTCAAAACTGTTGTAGCAATGGTTGAAGCTCTAATCGAAGATTACGACGTTCAAGTACCAGTTGCAATTCACTTAGACCACGGTTCAAGCTTTGAATCATGTGCAAAAGCAATCCATGCTGGATTCACTTCTGTAATGATCGATGCTTCTCACCACCCATTTGAAGAAAACATTGCAATTACTTCTAAAGTAGTTGAACTAGCTCACTTCCACGGAGTATCTGTAGAAGCAGAACTAGGAACTGTTGGTGGACAAGAAGACGACGTTATTGCTGAGGGCGTTATCTATGCAGATGCTAACGAGTGTGAAGAACTTGTTAACCGTACAGGTATCGATTGCCTAGCTCCAGCATTAGGATCAGTTCACGGACCATACAAAGGTGAACCAAACCTAGGTTTTGCTGAAATGAAAGAAATCGGAGATCGTACAGGCTTACCATTAGTTTTACACGGTGGAACTGGTATTCCAACAAAAGATATCCAAAAATCAGTTTCTTTAGGTACTGCTAAAATCAACGTAAACACTGAAAACCAAATTGCTTCAGCTAAAGCTGTTCGTGAAGTATTAGCTGCGCAACCTGAACAATATGATCCACGTAAATACTTAGGACCTGCTCGCGAAGCAATCAAAGAAACGGTTCAAGGTAAAATGCGTGAATTCGGTTCTTCTAACAAAGCATAATTTGAAATCTTCGGATTGCCTGTTTGCAGTTAGTTGAGTCTGAAAAATAAAACCGTCTTATTTTTATTGTAAGGCGGTTTTATTTTTACTATAATTTTCTTATCATTCTGAATACATAACACAGGGGGATGGCATTCATGAAGTTTTTTATTGATACGGCTAATTTAGACGAAATTAAGGAAGCGCATTCATTAGGTTTGTTAGCGGGGGTTACAACAAATCCTAGTTTAGTAGCTAAAGAGAACATCACGTTTGAAGATCGTCTTCGTGAAATTACAGAGTTCGTTGAAGGATCTGTAAGTGCAGAAGTGATTGCGCTTGATGCAGAAGGCATGATTCGCGAAGGAAAAGAGCTTGCTGCGATTGCGCCGAATATTACAATCAAGGTACCGATGACTCCAGATGGCTTAAAAGCAGTAAAAGAATTTACTAGTTTAGGTATTAAGACAAACGTTACGCTTATTTTCTCAGCTAACCAAGCGTTAATGGCAGCAAGAGCAGGTGCTACTTACGTATCGCCTTTCTTAGGAAGATTAGACGATATTGGTTTTAACGGTCTCGATTTAATCTCAGATATCGCAGATATTTTTGCGATTCATGACATTCCATCAGAAATTATTGCAGCATCTATTCGTCATCCGATGCACGTAACAGAAGCTGCAAAAAATGGAGCACATATTGCGACAATTCCTTACAAAGTTTTAATGCAATTGTTCAAACATCCGTTAACAAACGCAGGAATTGACCGATTTTTGGCAGATTGGGAAAAACGAAATGTCTAAACATGTATAAATTTGTGTGGCATTTACCATCCTGACAGGTGAATGCCATATTTTTCTTTTATCTTGTCGAAACTATACATGATTTTTTCATTTTCGTGTACACTAGTAGGTAATAGGAAAAATAACCATTCTTTTAGGTATTCTTTGTACCAAAATTTTCCTCAATTACTAGGTGAGAAACTTTCTTTCACTAGAAGGGAGCTATAAATGGAAAAATTAAAAATACAAGGTGGCTTTACCTTAAGTGGATCCGTCCGCGTCAGTGGTGCTAAAAATAGTGCCGTTGCGCTTATTCCAGCAACAATTTTAGCCGAGTCACCTGTTACAATTGAAGGTCTGCCCGATATTTCAGACGTGCAGTTATTAGGGGATTTAGTTGAAGAAATTGGTGGGAAAGTAACCATTGATAACGACGAATTAACAGTAGATCCATCCGGAATGGTTGCAATGCCTTTACCGAACGGGAAAGTAAAAAAATTACGCGCTTCTTATTATTTAATGGGGGCGATGTTGGGACGCTTTAAAAAAGCGGTAGTTGGGCTTCCAGGTGGCTGTTACCTTGGTCCTAGACCAATCGATCAGCACATTAAAGGCTTTGAAGCTCTTGGCGCTAAAGTAACAAATGAACAAGGAGCTATTTACATTCGAGCTGAGGAACTGATTGGTGCTCGAATTTATTTAGACGTTGTTAGCGTGGGAGCAACAATCAATATTATGCTCGCTGCTGTAAGAGCAAAAGGGCGTACCGTTATTGAGAATGCTGCCAAAGAGCCTGAAATTATTGATGTAGCTACGTTACTGACAAGTATGGGTGCCCGTATTAAAGGTGCAGGTACAGATGTTATTCGAATTGATGGAGTAGATCAATTAAAAGGATGCCGTCATTCCATCATTCCAGACCGAATTGAAGCAGGCACATATATGATCATGGGAGCGAGTATGGGAAAAGAAGTTGTTGTTGACAACGTTATCCCTCAGCATTTGGAGTCATTAACGGCTAAAATGCGTGAGATGGGTATTCATATCGAAACAAGCTCAGATCAGATTCTTGTAGCGACTCGTCAGCTATTGAAGCCCGTAGATATTAAGACGCTAGTATATCCAGGTTTTCCAACTGATTTACAGCAGCCATTTACGACGCTTCTAACAAGAGCGTCTGGTACAAGCGTTGTGACGGATACAATTTACGGTGCAAGGTTTAAGCATATTGATGAACTGAGACGAATGAATGCATCTGTTAAGGTAGAAGGACGTTCTGCTATTATTAATGGCCCCATTCACTTACAAGGTGCACGTGTGAAAGCGTCGGACTTACGAGCAGGAGCAGCTCTCGTAACCGCTGGCTTAATGGCCAAAGGGATTACAGAGGTAACGGGTTTAGAGCACATTGACCGAGGTTACAGTCATTTAGTAGACAAGCTATCGGATTTAGGGGCAATGATTTGGCGTGAAGAGATGACTCAAGAGGAAATTGAGCAATTTCAAAATTCATAGAGGCAAATCGGTGCCACAGTCATGAAAGCAAAGTTTAGAAATGAGCTTTTTAATAAGCTACACAGGCGTAGGAGCGTTCTTCTATGTCTGTGTAGCTTATATATTTATGAATAGGGTAAATAGATAAAAAGGGAAGCTAAAAGATAAATTTCACTTCTTAATTTTAACGTCCAGTTTATTTCCTTTAATGTGAAATTATGAAAAGGTTTTCCTCGCTTCTCGTAAGCTATTAAATTTCCTTTTTTTTATTCATCTTCTAAAGTAAAAAAAGATTGATTAAAAAGATAGAAAAAGGTTAGAATATAAATTGCTACGTTAAATTTATCAAGATAATATAAATGGTTTTATGTCGGAATTATTCTTCTAAAAGTGTATAGTTAATCAATTGATTCTACTTATTATACTTCAAAGGTTATATTCTCCATTTTCACAGATTTATTCCATCCATATCATCTCTCAATTTTATATTTGAATTTAATATGGGAGGAACGGTTAAAAATTATTCATTATAAAGCGTGGTGTCCTAATGAACTTAACATTATCCAGTTTAGAAAATATGAAATTAAAAGAGCTATATGAACATGCTCGTGAGTATAAAGTTTCGTACTATAGTAAATTAACGAAAAAAGAACTTGTCTTTGCTATTTTAAAGGCTCAAGCTGAACAAGATGGGCTTTTATTTATGGAAGGCGTTCTTGAAATTATTCAGTCAGAAGGATTCGGTTTCTTACGACCAATTAACTATTCACCGAGTTCAGAAGATATTTATATCTCAGCTTCACAAATTCGTCGCTTCGATCTGCGTAATGGAGACAAGGTATCGGGGAAAGTTCGTCCTCCAAAAGAAAATGAGCGCTACTACGGATTATTACATGTAGAAGCAGTAAACGGAGAAGATCCGGAAACGTCAAAAGATCGCGTGCATTTTCCAGCGCTAACGCCAATTTATCCAAATGAGCAAATGCTGCTAGAAACTCAGCCAAGAAGTTTCTCTACGCGTATTATTGACTTGATTTCACCAATTGGATTTGGGCAAAGGGGACTAATTGTCGCGCCGCCAAAAGCAGGTAAAACGATGCTGTTAAAAGAAATTGCTAATAGCATTACAACAAATCATCCTGATGCAGAATTGATTGTCCTTCTTATCGATGAGCGTCCTGAGGAAGTGACGGACATTGAGCGTTCGGTTGACGGTGATGTTGTCAGTTCTACATTTGACGAAGTGCCAGAAAACCACATTAAAGTAGCGGAACTTGTCCTTGAACGTGCGATGAGATTAGTCGAACACAAAAAAGATGTTGTCATTTTGATGGATAGCATCACAAGACTTGCTCGTGCTTATAACTTAGTTATTCCACCGAGCGGTCGTACACTATCAGGGGGTATTGACCCAGCTGCTTTTCACCGTCCAAAACGATTCTTTGGAGCTGCTCGTAACATTGAAGATGGAGGCAGCTTAACCATTCTAGCAACAGCCTTAATTGATACAGGCTCTCGTATGGATGATGTTATTTATGAAGAATTTAAAGGTACAGGTAACATGGAACTGCATCTAGATCGTTCACTGGCTGAAAAACGTATCTTCCCTGCGATTGATATTCGTCGCTCAGGCACACGTAAAGAAGAGCTGTTAATTCCAAAAGAGCATTTAGACCATTTATGGGCAATTCGTAAATCAATGGCAGATGCTCCTGATTTTGCAGAAAAATTCTTAAAACGTTTACGTCAAACAAAGACAAATGAAGAGTTCTTCTCGATGTTAACGGAAGAGAAAAAAACGCTTCTAGCAAATAAACGATAAGTTATAAAACATGTGGTTGCAAAAGCATACAACCCTTGTTATAATTTCATCATGTGTGTTGATAAAGTACACAGTGAAATAGTTATTATTTCATCACTATCTTTATCAATAAACTCTGTTTCAGAATGATTCAGGGCGGAAGGAGATGAAACGAATGAAAACAGGAATTCATCCAAACTATAAAACAGTTATGGTTAAATGTACTTGCGGAAACGAATTTGAAAGTGGTTCTGTAAAAGAAGAGATCCGCGTTGAGACTTGTTCTGAATGTCACCCATTCTACACTGGTCGTCAAAAATTCGCTGAAGCTGGTGGCCGTGTTGATCGCTTCAACAAAAAATACGGTCTTAAATAATCACATTGTCGAAACAAACAGGCAAGTAGCTTAACTTCTTGCCTGTTTTTTTGCTTATAAAAGTAGAAAAACAGTGTCTGCTTGATAAAAAAGTGGGTACTTTATCATAAGAATAAGATCTACATAGAAGACGTAGATTAAGTTAGTAGCGGTTCGCTCAGAAACGGAACGAGAAGAAGGGAGAGTCCCGCAGTGGTGTACGTAATGAAACAAAGCGGTTGGATAGAAGTAATTTGTGGCAGTATGTTTTCAGGGAAATCAGAAGAGTTGATTCGACGTGTGCGCCGTACGCAGTTTGCTAAACAAAAAGCACAAGTATTCAAGCCTGCAATTGATAATCGATATAGCGAAGAAGCTGTCGTTTCACATAATGGTACATCTGTTATGGCTTATTCAATCTCGGCATCGCGCGATATTTTAAAGCGAGTAAATGAAGAGACAGACGTAGTAGCGATAGACGAAGTACAGTTTTTTGACACAGATATTTTAGAAATTGTTCAATCTTTAGCAGATCAAGGCTTTCGTGTAATTGTAGCGGGATTAGATCAAGACTTCAAAGGTGAACCTTTTGGACAAATGCCGCAGTTAATGGCTATTGCAGAGTCGGTAACAAAGCTACAGGCCGTGTGCGCTTCATGTGGCTCTCCTGCGAGCCGTACGCAGCGTTTGATTAACGGTGAGCCTGCTTCTTATGACGACCCTATTATTTTAGTCGGTGCGTCGGAATCGTACGAACCAAGATGTCGTCATTGCCACGTTGTGCAAAAGTCTAAAGGACAAGCTGTGTCTGTGGACTCAAGCGAAATGGTCGAAAAATAAAGCAAGAATTTTATGATGATAAAAACAGAACGCGCAGTTCTGTTTTTTTGTTCATATACGTGTATTAACAAGGTTTTGACTCTATTTTAAAGCTATACTATAATTACAATGTTATGGATAAAGAATGAGGTGAATGACGTGTTTGATCGTTTAGAAGCGGTAGAGGCGCGCTATGAGAAGTTAAACGAACTTCTGAGTGACCCTGAGATCGTAAACAACCCCTCTAAGTTGAGAGAATATTCGAAGGAACAATCAGATATACAACAAACGGTAGCCGCTTATCAGGAATACAAAGATGTAAAAGAGCAGTTATCAGAAGCGAAAACGATGCTTGAAGATAAGCTTGATGCAGATATGCGTGACATGGTAAAAGAAGAAATTGCCGAGTTAGAAACGCAGCAAGAAGAGCTAGTTGAAAAGCTACGTATTTTATTAATTCCAAAAGATCCAAACGATGATAAAAACGTAATCATGGAGGTTCGTGGAGCGGCTGGTGGAGATGAAGCAGCATTATTCGCAGCTAATTTGTACCGCATGTATTCGCGCTTTGCTGAATCACAAGGCTGGAAAACAGAAGTAATGGAAGCAACGACTACTGGAGTAGGCGGTTATAAAGAAATTATCTTTATGATTAACGGTAAAGGTGCGTACTCAAAGATGAAATTTGAAAACGGTGCACACCGTGTTCAACGAGTTCCTGAAACAGAATCAGGCGGTCGTATTCATACGTCTACAGCAACGGTAGCATGTCTTCCTGAAGCGGAAGAAGTCGAAGTGGACATCCATGAAAAAGACATCCGTGTAGATACATTTGCTTCAAGTGGACCTGGTGGCCAAAGTGTTAATACGACGATGTCAGCCGTTCGTTTAACGCATTTACCAACAAATACAGTGGTATCATGTCAAGATGAAAAGTCTCAGATTAAAAATAAAGAAAAAGCAATGAAAGTATTGCGTGCTCGCGTGTACGATAAGTTCCAGCGAGAAGCACAAGCAGAGTACGATGCAACGCGCAAACAAGCAGTTGGATCAGGAGATCGCTCCGAGCGTATCCGTACGTATAACTTCCCGCAAAATCGCGTAACGGACCACCGTATTGGTCTGACGATTCAAAAGCTAGATCAAATCTTAGAAGGCAAGCTTGATGAAATTATCGATGCATTAGTCATGGAAGACCAAGCGCGCCGAATGGAAGATTCGAACTAATGAAAATATTTGAAGCCCTTAAGTGGGCTTCTTCTTTTTTGAAAGAGGCAAAGCGAGATGAAAACGCGGGAGAACTCTTGCTTCGCCATCACTTGCAGATGACGAGAACTCATTTGCTAGGTTCTCTGCAGGAAGAACTAGAAGAAGAAATCCTAAAAAGATTTGAACAAGATGTTCATGCTCATAAAGCAGGTATGCCTGTACAATATCTAATCGGGACAGAAGAATTTTACGGGCGTTCATTTATTGTAAACGAACATGTATTAATTCCAAGACCCGAAACGGAAGAGCTGGTATACGGAATGATTTCTCGAATAAAAAAAGAATTTCAACACCAGCCTATTGAGCTTGTAGATATTGGAACGGGAAGTGGGGCAATTGCTATCACTTTAGCTTTGGAGCTTGACAGAGTGGAAGTTACAGCAACAGATATAGCTATAGAATCTTTAAGCGTAGCCAAAGAAAATGCTCAAAACTTGGACGCTGCTGTCACGTTTATACAGGGAGATCTATTACAACCATTTCTATTATCGAATCAGAAATTTGATGTAATTGTGTCTAATCCGCCTTATATTCCAGCAGATGATGAGTTGTCCACAGTGGTAAAAGATCATGAGCCAAACCGAGCTCTTTTTGGTGGAAAAGATGGCCTGGATTTTTATCGACGTTTCATGGAAGAGTTGCCATATGTGACGAAGTCAAATAGTATTATTGGATTTGAAGTTGGGGCAGGACAGACAAAAGATGTAGCTGAGATGCTGCAAAAAACGTTTCCGACAGCTTTTGTAGAATGTGTATATGATATTAATGGAAAAGATCGAATGGTTTTTGCACAACTTCGCGAGAACTAAAAAATCAGAGGGAATAATTTTCCCTTTGATTTTTGAAAATCATGCATTTTTTTACTAAATTACTAGTTTAAGATATCTTGCTTTCGGCCATACTGTTCCTATGAAAGGGCGGTGGCCGAAATGAAGAAATATGCTATCATTTATTTTATTTTATTAATTATTGGAGCAAATGCTCAACTTATATATACACATAACCAAGTGCAGGCAGATCAGCCTGCAGTCATTCCAGACGAGGCAATTCGACTGCGCATTTTAGCAAACAGCGACGGTGAAAAAGACCAGTACGTAAAACGTCTGATTCGTGACCGCGTGAACGAACAAATCACAGAATGGGTAAAAGATTTAACATCTGTAACTGTAGCTCGAAAAACAATTAAAGAAAATTTGCCGGCGCTTGAAACAATTGCGAAAGAAGTGCTAAAAGAAGAGGGCGTAAATGAATCTGTTCATGTTAAATTCGGAAAAGTAGAGTTTCCTACTAAGTTGTACGGTCAGTTTTTATATCCAGCAGGTGAGTATGAAGCCGTGCTTATTACTCTTGGCAAAGGAGAGGGAGCAAACTGGTGGTGTGTACTATTTCCTCCTTTATGCTTCTTAGATTTCTCAAACGGTGAAGCGGTAAAAGCGCCGGAGCCATCTGAAGAAGAGCCAAAGGAAGAAAAAGAGAAACCAGCAGCTTCTGAATCAAAATCTGCAGACAAAACAGATGACAAATCGGCTGAAAGTAAAGAGCCTGCAGTGAAAACAGAAATTCAATCTGCAACTATTACATCGGATTCTATTGAGCAGAAAGCTGAGGAATCTTCTCAACCAACAGTATCTTCTAAAGAAGCAATTGCAAAAGATACAAGTACAGTAAAGGAAGACACAAGTGCTAAGGCTGAAAAAAAGGAAAGTAAAGAAGCCGAAAAGTCTGTTTCATCTAAGAAAAAAGCTGATTCTAAATCAAAAGAAGATTCTGTAGAAGTTAAGTTTTTTGTAGTGGAATGGGTATCGTCAGTATTTAATTAATAGAATCATTAAAAATAAAATTCAGTTCTACTTTTTTTAATCATCTCATAGATTTGTTACTAGAAAACAAGTTGAGGTGATTAAAATGAGAGAACAATTAAAAATTGCCAGTGAAAATGATTATATTCGAATTCAGCAGTTTTTACAAAAAGCGGGCATCAGCACAGCAGGTGTGGAAGAGCATATTCATCAATTTGTCATAATGGAAAATGAAGAAGGCGAGCTGCTAGCAACAGTTGGGTTTGAAAAAGAAGGTGTGGATGGAATTCTCCGCTCCCTTGTGGTGTCTCCTTCTTTAATGCAATCTGATATTCTGCTGCTATTTAAAAGCATCGTCCAGCTGGCTCAAAAGCATGGCGTGAAGCAACTATATTTACTAACAAATAAGGCATCTTCTCTACATTTTTTTCAAATGATGAATTTTCAGCAAACATCTTACAGTGCACTGCCTGAGTTGTTAAAAGAACATTCTTATTTAAAAAAGTTACCAAACCCTCAGGATGTCTATGTGATGTTTTATGCAGCTAGTTAAAAGAAAATGTGGATAAATCATTTTAATAGGGTATCCACAATGTTATTCACAAAAACACAAGCTTTATCCACATTTTGTGGATAAAGCTTGTTTGTTGATATAATGAATGCATGTATTTTACTATCTTTGATACATATTGTACTTTTAAAGTAAAAAAAACCTAGATATAGAAAGAAAAAGGAGTTGAAGAAGATGGAAACTAAGTTATGGGTTGTGGATAATTTTACGAACGAAAAAGATATTTATCCACAGATAGAAGAAGCAGCAGATTTGCTGCGCAATCACGAAGTGGTTGCTTTTCCTACAGAGACGGTGTATGGATTAGGAGGAGACGCAACATCGGATAAAGCTGTGGATAAAATTTTTGCAGCGAAAGGACGTCCTAGTGATAACCCTCTTATTGTTCATATTGGAGATAAAGAGCAGCTTCATACATTTGTAGAGTCGATTCCTTCAAAAGCAGAGAAAGTGATTGATGCTTTTTGGCCGGGTCCTCTTACAGTAATATTACCCAAAAAAGATCGAGTTTCAGATAAGGTTACGGCTGGTTTAAACAGCATCGCAGTGAGAATGCCCTCACATCCAGTAGCCCTCGCATTATTAAAAAAAGTGGCTTTGCCTATCGCAGCTCCTAGTGCAAACCTTTCCGGCAAGCCAAGTCCCACTCTAGCTCATCATGTGATGAATGATTTAGAAGGGCGTATTAGCGGAGTTGTAGATGGAGGAGCAACAGGGGTAGGAGTAGAGTCAACTGTCCTTGATTGTACAGAAGAGATTCCTATCATTTTACGGCCGGGCGGCATTACTCAGAAAGAGTTGGAAAATGTCATTGGTCCCGTAAAAGTAGATCGAGCGTTACTAAGTGATAAAGAAGCGCCAAAATCTCCAGGTATGAAATACACGCATTACGCACCTGATGCACCGCTTGTCATCGTTGACGGCAGTTCAGATTTTTTCCAGTCTATTATTGATGGCTATAAAGATCAGGGTAAGCGAGTGGGGGTATTAACGACATCTGAACATGAAGATGCGTATAAAGCGGATGCGGTTATCACATGTGGATCTCGTTCAAATTTAGAGACGGTTGCTAGCCATTTATACGAGTCGCTTCGTTCATTTAATGAGTGTGACGTAGATATTATCGTTAGTGAAAGTTTTTCTGAAGAAGGAGTCGGTCATGCCGTTATGAACCGATTAATGAAAGCTGCAGGACATCACGTGATTAAGCAATAAAATTCATCTTCTAAACCTTTTCGAATGTGCATATTTTGAAATAGGAGCACGTCCGAGGAGGGTAAAGATGAATGTATCTCAGTTAATTAGTGAAATGATCACGTTAGTCATTATGGCGTTTGCCTTAGGAATGGATGCTTTCTCAGTTGGTTTGGGAATGGGATTAATTCGTTTACGCTTTCGCCAAATTTTCTACATTGGTGTTGTTATCGGTGTATTTCATATTTGGATGCCGCTGTTAGGCATGTTTATTGGACGACTTTTGTCTGATAAACTTGGAATGTTTGCTACCTATGGCGGTGGAATTTTATTGCTGATTCTTGGGGCGCAGATGATTTATTCCTCCTTTAAGCATGACGATACGCCGTTTATCAAACCAGTTGGCTTTGGACTGTTATTTTTTGCGCTCAGCGTGAGTCTAGATAGTTTTTCTGTTGGACTTAGCTTAGGTATTTTTGGAGCAAGAACGTTTTTGACCATTATTGTTTTTGGCGTAGTGAGTATGCTATTAACTTGGTTAGGACTGCTGCTAGGCAGAAGAGTGCAAGGCTGGCTTGGTTCATATAGTGAGGCACTGGGCGGAAGCATTTTATTAGCTTTTGGAATCAAATTGTTACTACCTTTTTAACTATATAAATAGGTAAAGGATCATGACCATTCAGGTTATGGTCTTTTTTTGCTTCTTTTGGATTGCAGCGATAAAAGAAGGAAAGCGAAGTCGTTTTTTCGAGATGGATGAAGTGGTAATGGATAAAAAATATCCGGAAAAGCTAACTGGATTTATGCAAGTAATAGAGATACAATAGGGTGGAATATCAACATAGTCGAACATAGTGAAAGCAAGGGAGGATGTATCTTGAAAAACATCTTATTTGTATGTACAGGAAACACGTGCCGCAGCCCTATGGCAGAAGCGTTGCTCAAAGCTAAAGAGATAGATGGAATAAACGTGAAGTCTGCAGGTGTATTCGCTTCAAATGGAAGTGAAGCTTCTGTTCATGCACAAGTTGCCCTTCACCAGAAAGGCATAGCTTGTTCTCATGCTTCGGCAGCATTAACGGAAGAACAATTGATGTGGGCTACTTATATTTTTACGATGACGGATCAGCATAAAATGCTGATTTTGAACCAAGCTCCATACGTAAGTGATAAATTATTTACGCTAAAAGAATTTGCCGACGAGCAAGGTGAAGTATCTGATCCGTTTGGCGGATCATTACAGACGTACGAACAGACTTTAGAAGAGTTAGAGCGTATGATTAACAAAATAGTCGACAAATTATAAAAGGTTCCATAAATTTTTGCTGACTTAAAATGAACAGAAATTTAATATAAGACGAAGGTATGTATGAGGAGGAAACAAAGATGAAAGTAGCTATTGCATCTGACCACGGAGGTATAAATTTGCGACAGGAAATTATCTCTTTAATGGAAGAATTAAATATTGAATATGTGGATTTAGGGTGTGAATGCACAGCGTCTGTAGACTATCCGGATTATGCACTTCCCGTTGCTCAAAAAGTGGCGAGCCAAGAAGTAAGTCGAGGCATTCTTATTTGTGGAACAGGCATCGGTATGAGTATAGCAGCTAATAAAGTAAAAGGAATTCGCTGCGCTCTAGTGCATGATACGTTCAGTGCAAAAGCAACAAGAGAACATAATGACAGCAACATTTTGGCAATGGGTGAACGTGTCATTGGGCCGGGACTTGCACGTGAAATTGCGAAAATTTGGTTAATGACAGAATTTGAAGGCGGCCGACATGAAAATCGCGTGAATAAAATTAAACAGTATGAGCACCAAAGCGATGCAACAGTAACTGTATAATGTGAACGTATTCAATGAAAGAAAGGAAGAAAAACGTGTCTGAACTTACGAAATGGAAAGAGCAGTTGGAAACAGTTTTATCTGATTTTTTAGCACAAGTGCAGTTGTCTTCAGAACATACACTTGTCATTGGATGCAGTACAAGCGAGGTAATTGGTGAAA
Organism: Bacillus sp. ILBB4; assembly: GCF_035064545.1. Taxonomy (NCBI): domain Bacteria; kingdom Bacillati; phylum Bacillota; class Bacilli; order Caryophanales; family Bacillaceae; genus Bacillus; species Bacillus sp. ILBB4. The sequence continues at coordinate 139,853 of NZ_JAIQVD010000005.1, forward strand.
AAATAGGAACCGCAGGCGCAATGGAAGTCGCAGAAATGATTTTTGATACACTAGCAGATTTTCGAAAAAAAACGGGTGTCCACTTAGCATTTCAATGCTGTGAACATCTCAATCGAGCACTGGTAGTAGAAAGAGAATTAGCTCGCAAAGAGCGTTTAGAAATCGTTAGTGTTGTTCCTATCCATAAAGCAGGCGGAGCGATGGCTACACAGGCCTATGGCCAGCTTAAAGATCCTGTTTTGGTAGAGTTTATTAAAGCTGATGCCGGTATTGATATTGGAGATACATTCATTGGTATGCATTTAAAGCATGTCGCAGTACCCGTTCGTTGTACGTTAAACGCAGTTGGACACGCTCATGTTACTGTAGCAAAGACGCGTCCAAAACTAATTGGTGGAATGAGAGCGTTTTACGAACTTTCGTAATTAAATATATTAAAATAATACACATTTTTTCTTTTTTATTCTAAATAAATCATGTTACAATGTAGTTGAATCAACAAATAACGAACATTGCGAATACGAAATGAGGAGAGGATTTTGATGGAGAAACAACTAATGCAACAAGATCCAGCAGTTTATAATGCGATCAAGGATGAATTACAAAGACAACGTACTAAGATTGAGCTAATTGCTTCAGAAAACTTTGTAACAACAGCGGTAATGGAAGCACAAGGTTCAGTTTTAACAAATAAATATGCTGAAGGCTATCCAGCTAAACGTTACTACGGCGGTTGTGAACACGTAGACGTAGTAGAAGACTTAGCTCGTGATCGTGCAAAAGAAATTTTCGGAGCAGAGCACGTGAATGTTCAACCTCACTCAGGTGCACAAGCAAACATGGCTGTATACTTCACTGTTTTAGAGGCTGGAGACACAGTACTTGGTATGAATTTATCGCACGGCGGTCACTTAACGCACGGAAGTCCTGTTAACTTTAGTGGTGTTCAGTACAATTTCATCGAATATGGCGTAGATCGTGAAACACATCGTATTAACTACGATGATGTATTAGAAAAAGCTCGTACACATAAGCCAAAATTAATTGTGGCTGGTGCAAGCGCATATCCACGCGCAATCGACTTCAAGCGTTTCCGTGAAATCGCTGATGAAGTAGGCGCTTATTTAATGGTAGACATGGCTCATATTGCTGGTCTAGTAGCTGCAGGACTTCATCAAAATCCTGTGCCACATGCTCATTTCGTTACAACTACAACACATAAAACACTACGTGGACCACGCGGCGGTATGATTTTATGTAAAGAAGAATTTGCGAAAAAGATTGATAAGTCAATCTTCCCTGGTATTCAAGGTGGTCCATTGATGCACGTGATCGCTGCAAAAGCAGTAGCATTTGGTGAAGCATTACAAGATGAATTTAAGCACTATGCTCAAAATATCATCGACAATGCTAATCGTTTAGCAGAAGGATTAAAGAAAGAAGGATTTGCTCTTGTATCTGAAGGAACAGACAATCACCTTGTGTTAATCGACGTAAGTTCAATGAATTTGACAGGTAAAGTAGCTGAAAAAGCACTTGATGATGTAGGTATTACAACAAACAAAAATACAATTCCTTACGATGAGCAAAGCCCATTTGTAACAAGCGGTATCCGTATTGGTACAGCTGCGGTTACAACTCGCGGATTTGGCTTAGAAGAGATGGATGAAATTGCTTCTATCATCGGATTAACGCTTAAAAATATTGAAGATGAAGAAAAGCTAGCTGAAGCTAAAACACGCGTTGAAGCTTTAACAAGCAAGTTTGAAATGTATAAATCACTTTAAGAGAGACAGGCCTTTGTGCCTGTTTTTTTATGGAGAAAGTGGTAGCAATTCAATCATTTTTTGAATAATGCTTGAACTCAAAAACTTTTTTCTGTAAAATGAATGCAATGTATAAATTTAATTAGCAAGAGATATGTTTTTACTAGTACGTACCATTCAATTCGTTGAATGGTATTTTAATGTGTACATCTTTATATATAAGGAGAGATATCAATGGGCAAAGTATACGTATTTGATCACCCGCTTATTCAACACAAATTAACTTACATACGCGATGTAAAAACGGGAACGAAAGAGTTTCGTGAATTAGTTGATGAAGTGGCAAGCTTAATGGCTTTTGAAGCGACACGTGATTTACCGCTAGAAGACGTTGAAATTGAAACACCGGTTTGCAAAACAAAGTCAAAAGTTATTGCAGGGAAAAAGCTTGGTATCGTTCCAATTCTTCGTGCTGGTATCGGCATGGTAGATGGATTTTTAAAACTAATGCCAGCTGCTAAAGTTGGACACGTTGGCTTATATCGTGATCCAGAAACATTACAGCCTGTTGAATATTATGTAAAGCTGCCTAATGATGTAGAAGAGCGTGACTTTATTGTAGTAGATCCTATGCTTGCAACAGGAGGGTCAGCTGTAGAAGCAATCAACTCTCTTAAAAAAAGAGGCGCCAAAAACATTAAATTTATGTGTTTAATTGCTGCTCCTGAAGGTGTGGAAATCGTAAAAGAAGCACACCCTGACGTAGATATTTACATTGCAGCATTAGATGAAAAGTTAAATGACCATGGATATATTGTTCCAGGTTTAGGTGATGCAGGGGATCGTTTATTCGGTACAAAATAATTTGTAGATTCGGGTGATGAACATGAAGCAGCCAATTAAAGTAATGACGATATTCGGGACAAGACCAGAAGCAATTAAAATGGCCCCTCTAGTGCTAGAGCTTAAAAATCGGCCGGAGGAGTTCGAAGCGATTGTTACAGTAACGGCTCAGCACCGTGAAATGTTAGACCAAGTATTGAGCATTTTTGACATTCAGCCTGACTATGACCTTAACATTATGAAAGATCGCCAAACTCTTATGGACGTAACGACCAGAGGATTAGAAGGTTTGGACGACGTAATGAAAAAAGTAAAGCCGGACATCGTACTTGTACACGGCGATACAACTACGACGTTTATTGCCGGACTAGCAGCTTTTTATAATCAAATTCAGGTGGGACATGTTGAAGCAGGTTTGCGCACATGGAATAAATATTCTCCATATCCGGAAGAAATGAACCGTCAGCTTACAGGCGTTCTCGCTGATTTGCACTTTGCTCCGACAGATAAGTCTGCAGCTAATTTGCAAGCAGAGAATAAAAAAGAAGAGCGAATCTTTGTGACTGGAAACACAGCTATCGATGCGTTAAAAACGACAGTAAAAGAGACATATGAGCATGAAGTGTTAACGAAATTGGGAGATGATCGTCTTATTTTATTAACGGCGCATCGCCGCGAAAATTTAGGCGAACCAATGAAAAACATGTTCCGTGCTGTTAAACGTATTGTGGATGAACATGAAGATGTGCAAGTTGTGTATCCTGTTCATTTGAATCCAGTAGTTAGAGAAACAGCAAACGATATCTTAGGAAATGACCCACGCATTCACTTAATTGAACCGTTAGATGTAATTGACTTCCATAACTTCGCTGAGCGCGCTCATATTATTTTGACAGATTCGGGCGGTGTTCAAGAAGAAGCTCCTTCATTAGGCGTACCTGTATTGGTACTTCGTGATACAACAGAGCGACCGGAAGGAATTGAAGCAGGAACGCTCAAACTAGCAGGAACGGAAGAAGAAACGATTTATGTGCTAGCAAAAGAGCTGTTAATAGATGAAGACGTATATAAGCAAATGTCACAAGCATCGAATCCTTACGGAGACGGCTTAGCTTCTAAACGCATTTGTGATGCTATTAGCTACTATTTCAACCGTCGTGAAAACAGACCGGAAGCTTTTAATCCGCTTTCGTAAGATTTCTAAACACCTTTCACATGAAAAGTGTCTCTTTGAGACACGATAGTGTGAGAGGTGTTTTTTTTATGTGGATTAAATGGTTAATGATTAGCTTTATATTGGGAAGCGGGGGAGGGCAAATGTCGCTCAATCCCACATTTCCTTCTATAAAACAAGAAATGCATCATCAAGAAAAATCAATAATTGTCATGATTAAAAAAGAAAAATTCGCCAAATTTAAAAGTCAGCTACAAAAAAATTATCCTAATATAAAGATTAAGAGCGAATTTCATACGGTGTTTACAGGACTTTCGTTAAACGGCTCCATTTCGGATTTGGAAAACCTATCTCATAATCCTTCTATTATTAGTTCACATTCTATTAAAAACTACCAGGTTGCAGAAGAAAATAGCGTAACCTTCATTGGCTCAGAACAGGTAAGAGGCTTATTTGATACTTATAATCAGCGCTTAACAGGAAAAGGGATCAAAGTAGGCGTCATCGATACGGGTGTTGATTATTCTCATCCCGATTTAAAACAAACCTACAGAGGAGGGTATGATGTAATAGATAAAGATTATGAGCCGATGGAAACCACTCGGGAGCAAGGAGAGCCTACTCTGCATGGCACTCATGTAGCTGGTATTATTGCAGCAAATGGAAATATTAAAGGTGTAGCACCTGAAGCAGAGATCTACGCATACCGAGCTCTTGGACCTGGAGGAGCTGGAACGTCTGAAAGTGTTATTCTAGCTATCGAAAAAGCAATTCAAGATGATGTAGATATTATTAATTTATCATTGGGAAATGATGTGAATGGTCCTGATTTACCAACAAGCTTAGCATTAGATCGGGCTGTTGAAAAAGGAATTGTAACGGTCACATCTAGCGGCAATTCAGGTCCAGGTTTATGGACCGTGGGTTCTCCAGGTACAGCGGGAAAAGCTATTTCCGTTGGCGCTTCTGTTTCCCCGACAACAGTTCAATTTCTAACAATTGGATTTAACAAAGAAAAAATTATGATGGCGCCAGTAGAAGGGTCTCGTCCATGGACGTTTAATCAAACGCTGCGTGTAATAAATGAAGAATACTCCAAAGAGAAAAAGCATGCGTTGGGTAACGTCATTTTGCTAAAAGCAGAAGGAAATGCGGTTGAAAAAAAGATTAAACAAGCTGAACAGGCTGGAGCAAAAGCTGTTCTTTTATATAGCCCGACTGAAAAAAGCATAATCGGTAAACTACAAGAGTCAGTAAATATTCCAGTGATATGGGTAAGTAAAAAAAGCGGTGATACCATTAATCAACACATTCAGTCTCAACAGCCATACTTACGCACTGGCAAGCAAGTGGTGCAAGACTTGCTCACATCTTTCAGTTCAAGAGGACCTGTAACGACTACTTGGGGAATCAAGCCGGACGTCGTCGCACCTGGTTACTTCATTAATAGTACAGTTCCTGGGGGATATGAACGCATGCATGGAACAAGTATGGCTGCGCCCCATGTAGCTGGAGCGTGCGCTCTTATTTTACAAGCTCACCCGAACTGGTCTCCTGAACAAGTCAAAGCTTCATTGATGAACACAAGTAAAGTAATGCAGCAGCTAAATGGCCAAACGTATCGCGTATATGAACAAGGAGCCGGGAGAATTCAAATAGCAAAAGCTGTCACAGCAGACTCCTTATTTTATCCATCTTCTTTATCTTTCGGTATTTTTACGCGCCCATCAAAGAAAGTCTTATCATTTAAAATTGATAATCAGTCTGATAAAGCAAAAACGTATCGCTTAAACGTTCCAAAAAGGGATGAAGGAGTGAACTGGGATGTTCCATTACCCGTCACGGTGCAGCCCCATCAGACAAAAGAAATAGCTGTCACTTTATCGGTGCAGCCCCGCTTTAAAAATAAAGGTATATATGACGGATATTTGGAAATAAATGATTCACGTGAAACATTTTCGCTTCCTTATATGTACATGGTTAGCATTCCAGATTATCCTCGTGTCATGGGATTGCAAGTAGCAGCGGAAAAAGAGAAAAATACGTATAGCTATGAACTGTTTTTGCCTGAAGGAGCAGATCAGTTAGGCGTGGCTCTTTTTGATAAGCAGTCTTTACAGTTTGTATCGTATTTAGATGTTGACGTTGATGTAGAAAGAGGCATGAGAAAACGAAAAATAACGATTGATGAATCGCTTGTACCGGGGTCGTACCAAATATTTGCATTTGTGAAAAAGCATAGACAAGAGCAGGTTGTACAAAGTACAATAACGATTGAATGAACCTCTTTAAATGTTTTCATTTGAAGAGGTTTTATGTGTGGCAGAAATGTGAACAATAAGAAGAGATTGTGAAGTTTTTAGCTTAAACACATTGACATTAAATATACGCTATTGTATGCTTACAGGGAATATAAATGATAAGGTTTTCAACCTGTGAAAACCGTTGATATTTCTGCGTATTTTATTAGCTGTTTTTACCTTTTTTAGCAATTTTTTTTGCCTTTCTATCATATATTGAGCTATAAAAACGATAGAGAATTCGGAAAAAAGAAAATTTTGCAAAAGGGGTATGAGCTTATGAAAGATCGCAACCGTCATCCTTTGCAAGCGATGGCATTAGTGTCAATCATTCTATCACAGTTAGCAGGTTCAGTCTTAATTGGCTTATTCTCTGGAAGATGGGCTGATCAATGGCTTGACACCGAACCACTATTTTTGATTTTAGGCCTTCTTTTAGGGCTAGCAGCAGGTGTTTTTATGATGCTGCGGACAGTCCACCATTTTTTTTCAGGAGATTAATAATTCATGCAGGATTTGCAGCACGTTTTTCCAAGACTTCGTTCATACATATTGTATTTGTTAGCATTATACGTTCTCGGCTGGGGATTTACAAGTTATAAGGCTGTTTTTGCAGGTTTAATTTTAGGAACCGCCCTGAGTTTGTATAATTTGTGGAACTTAGTAAGAAAGTTTGAGCAGTTTGGACAGGCGTTGGATGAGGGGAAAAAGCCCCGTTCAATTGGGACTGTTGTAAGATTTGCAACAGCTGCTCTCGCAGTTGTGATTACCATCTCTTATCCAAAAACCTTTCATATTATTAGTGTAGTTGTGGGATTAATGACGTATTACGTTGTCATTATCATAGATTTAGTTGTTCAAAATATGCGTAGAAGATAGAAAGAGAGGTGAACACAGTTGGGTCATGAATCACCAACTATAGAGTTTCTAGGCCTTACTTTTAGTCAAAGTAACTTGCTTATGGTTACCGTAGCTTCTGTTATTGTATTCTTAATTGCAGTTTTATGTACTCGTACTCTTGCTATGAAGCCAAGCGGTGCACAAAACTTTATTGAATGGGTCTTAGATTTTGTTAAAGGACTCGTTAATAGCAATATGGATTGGAAAACAGGTGGCCGCTTTTTGACGCTAGGTGTAACTTTACTTATGTACATTTTTGTGTCAAATATGTTGGGTCTTCCATTTGCCATCGTGATTGACCATAACTTATGGTGGAAATCGCCAACCGCTGATCCAGCAATTACGCTGACGTTAGCCGTTATGGTAGTTGTATTATCACATTATTATGGTATTAAAATGCGAGGTTTCTCTGCATACACGAAAGATTACTTCAAGCCAATGGCATTTTTATTCCCGCTTAAGATTATCGAGGAGTTTGCCAATACGTTAACGCTTGGCCTTCGTCTTTACGGTAATATTTATGCTGGGGAAATTTTGTTAAGCTTGCTAGCTGGTTTAGCAACAACAGGCTTCTTAGGTACAATTGGAGCTGCTATTCCAATGCTTTTATGGCAAGGATTCAGTATTTTTGTAGGCGCAATTCAGGCCTTCATTTTCACAATGTTAACGATGGTTTATTTATCTCACAAAGTGAGTAGCGACCATTAATTTATAAAGCTTTGTTCAAGTAATACCCAATTTGGACAAAACAAAACTTAGTTAAACAAAATCATATATATTAAGGGAGGACTTTATAAAATGGGTTTAATAGCATCTGCAATTGCGATTGGTTTAGCGGCACTAGGTGCTGGTATTGGTAACGGTCTTATCGTTTCTAAGACGATTGAAGGCACAGCTCGCCAACCAGAAGCACGTGGTACATTAACTTCAATGATGTTCGTTGGGGTTGCGTTAGTTGAGGCGCTTCCAATTATCGCCGTAGTTATTGCATTCATGGTACAAGGTAAATAATAATGTGTTACATGTGGCGAAGATCATTCAAAAGAACCTTCGCCATTACTTTATGTCTTTAATAAGTAAATTATATATGTGGAGTCTCTGAAGGGAGTGAACATGGCCGTGTCGAACATGTTTGTGTTAGGAGCAGCAGGCATTAATGGTGGAGATATTCTTTTCCAATTAGTGATGTTCCTTATCCTACTTGCGTTACTTCAAAAATTCGCGTTTGGTCCTGTAATGGGAATCATGAAAAAACGTGAAGAGCATATTGCCGGTGAGATTGATGAAGCAGAAAAGCAAAATGAGGAAGCGAAGAAGCTTGTTGAAGAGCAGCGTGAAATCTTAAAGCAATCTCGTCAAGAAGTGCAAGTAATGATGGAAAACGCTAGAAAGTCTGCAGAAGATAAAAAAGAAGAAATCATTGCGGCAGCACGCGAAGAGTCTGAGCGTCTAAAAGCTGCAGCAAAACAAGAAATCGAACAGCAAAAAGATCAAGCAGTTGCTGCGTTACGTGAGCAAGTTGCTTCATTATCTGTTTTAATTGCGTCGAAAGTTATTGAAAAAGAACTTTCTGAACAAGATCAAGAGAAGTTAATTCATGAATATATCCAAGAAGTAGGGGATGTACGATGAGTCAACCAGCTGTAGCCAAACGCTATGCACTAGCTCTTTTTCAATTAGCAACAGAAAAACAGATGATCGATGAAATGCAAGACCAGCTACAAATCGTTGAAGAGGTGTTTGCTAAAACACCTGAATTAATGGATGTATTAACTCATCCAAAAATTACAATTGAGCGAAAAAAACAGTTTGTAAGTGAGGCGTTTGCTGAACTTTCACCAACTGTTCAACATACGGTTCTTCTATTATTAGAGCGTCACCGCATTCAAATTGTTAGCGAAATGGTAAAAGAGTATCGTTTCCTAGCGAACGAAGTACGTGGCGTGGCAGATGCAACTGTTTATTCTGTCAAACCTTTAAGTGCAGATGAGAAAAGAGCAATCTCGCAATCATTTGCTTCTAAAGTTGGAAAACATACGTTAAATATTTCAAATATAGTAGATAAAAGCCTAATCGGCGGCGTGAAGCTTCGCATTGGTAATCGTATCTATGATGGCAGCATTAGCAGCAAATTAGAAACGATCCACCGAGGACTTCTTGCACACAGATCGTAGATAGGGGTGAAATTCATGAGCATCAAAGCTGAAGAAATTAGTGCGCTGATCAAGCAGCAAATTGAAAACTATCAGTCTGAGATTAAAGTGAGTGATGTAGGTACTGTTATCCAAGTTGGGGACGGTATCGCACGTGCTCATGGCCTCGACAATGTCATGGCTGGAGAACTGGTTGAATTTTCAAATGGTGTCATGGGAATGGCACAAAATTTAGAAGAAAACAATGTAGGTATCATTATTTTAGGACCATACACGGAAATTCGTGAAGGTGACGAAGTTCGCCGTACAGGACGCATCATGGAAGTTCCAGTAGGGGAGCAGTTAATCGGTCGTGTTGTTAACTCATTAGGTCAGCCAGTAGACGGCTTAGGCCCAGTAGAAACAACAAAAACACGTCCAATTGAAGGTGCTGCACCTGGCGTTATGGATCGTAAATCAGTACATGAGCCGCTTCAAACAGGTATCAAGGCGATTGACGCACTTGTGCCGATCGGTCGTGGACAGCGTGAGTTAATTATCGGTGACCGTCAAACGGGTAAAACATCGGTAGCAATCGATACAATCTTAAACCAAAAAGATCAAGATATGGTATGTATCTATGTAGCGATTGGCCAAAAAGAATCAACAGTTCGTAACGTAGTAGAGACATTACGTAAACACGGTGCTCTAGATTACACAATCGTTGTAACAGCATCAGCTTCACAACCAGCTCCACTATTATTCTTAGCACCATACGCTGGAGTAACAATGGGTGAAGAGTTTATGTATAACGGTAAGCACGTACTTGTTATTTACGATGACTTAACAAAACAAGCATCAGCTTATCGTGAACTTTCATTACTATTACGCCGTCCTCCAGGTCGTGAAGCGTATCCAGGGGATGTATTCTACCTGCACTCTCGTTTATTAGAGCGTGCGGCAAAGTTATCGGACGCAAAAGGTGGAGGTTCATTAACAGCTCTTCCATTTATTGAAACGCAAGCAGGAGACGTATCTGCTTATATCCCAACGAACGTAATTTCGATTACAGACGGACAAATTTTCTTACAGTCAGATCTATTCTTCTCAGGTGTACGTCCTGCGATTAATGCTGGTCTTTCTGTATCACGTGTAGGTGGATCTGCACAAATTAAAGCGATGAAAAAGGTAGCAGGTACACTGCGTCTAGACCTTGCATCGTATCGTGAGCTTGAATCATTTGCTCAGTTCGGTTCTGATCTTGACCAAGCGACTCAAGCAAAATTAAATCGAGGAGCGCGTACAGTTGAAATCTTAAAACAAGGTTTACACAAACCGCTTCGCGTAGAAAAACAAGTAGCTGTGCTTTACGCATTAACAAAAGGCTTCTTAGATGATGTTCCAGTATCAGATATTACACGCTTTGAAGACGAGTACTTAACATGGTTAGAATCAAACCGTAAAGAAGTACTTGAATCAATCCGTACAACTGGTGGCCTTCCTGAAGCTGGCGTATTCGAATCAGCACTTGAAGAATTCAAGAAAACATTTATTGCATCTGAATAATATATTGTCAGCATGGTATGTTAAGACAATCTTTCAATAAGGTGAAGGTGAACATTTGTTCACCTTTCATACCACGTGATCTTCTAAAACAAGGTGGTGAAACCTTTGGCATCATTACGTGATATACAAACTCGAATCACATCGACGAAAAAAACGAGCCAGATTACGAAAGCAATGGAAATGGTTTCAGCTGCAAAGCTGAATAGAGCGGAACAAAATGCAAAATCGTTTGTTCCATATATGGAAAAAATTCAAGAGGTAGTCTCAAGCGTAGCCCTTGGCAGCAGAGGCGCTTCACATCCAATGTTAACTGCGCGCAGCGTGAAGAAGACTGGTTATATCGTAATCACTTCAGATCGCGGTCTAGCAGGAGCATATAACAGTAATATTTTGCGAAAAGTATCTCAAGCTATTGAAGAACGCCATCAATCACCTGATGAATATGGTGTGATTGCAATTGGACGAGTAGGGAGAGATTTCTTCGTAAAACGCGGTATTCCGGTTTTGCTTGAAATCACAGGCTTAGCAGATCAGCCAGCTTTTGCTGACATTCAAGGAATCGCTTCACAAACAGTTCAAATGTTTGCGGACGGTACGTTTGATGAACTTTACTTATACTACAATCACTTTATCAATACGATTTCACAAGAAGTGACGGAGAAGAAGCTATTGCCTCTAACAGATCTTCAACCTTCTGGTAAACTTGTTGGTTATGAATTTGAACCATCACAAGAAGAGATTTTAGAAGTATTACTTCCTCAGTATGCAGAGAGTTTAATTTACGGCGGCCTGCTTGATGGAAAAGCAAGTGAGCATGCTGCTCGTATGACAGCGATGAAAAGTGCAACAGACAACGCAAAAGATCTTATCAATAATCTTACATTGTCATATAACCGTGCACGTCAAGCGGCAATTACCCAGGAAATTACGGAAATTGTTGGCGGAGCGGCAGCGTTAGAATAGAAAGTTTAATGGAAAAGCAAGTTAGGAGGGAACACGATGACAAAAGGACGCGTTACTCAAATCATGGGTCCAGTTGTAGACGTAAAGTTTGACAACGGACACCTTCCAGCAATTTATAACGCCCTTAAAATTTCACATAAACCGAGCAGTGCAAGTGAAGTTGCAATCGAATTAACATTAGAAGTTGCGATTCACTTAGGTGATAACACAGTTCGTACAGTAGCAATGTCATCCACTGACGGCTTAGTTCGTGGATTAGAAGTAGAAGATACAGGTGCAGCAATCTCAGTACCAGTTGGTGACGTTACGTTAGGTCGTGTATTCAATGTATTAGGTGAAAAAATCGACTTAGACGCCCCAATCGATGCAGGTGCACGTCGTGATCCAATCCACCGTCAAGCACCAAAGTTCGAAAATCTATCTACACAAGCTGAAATTCTTGAAACAGGTATTAAAGTAGTAGACTTATTAGCTCCTTACATTAAAGGTGGAAAAATCGGTCTATTCGGTGGTGCCGGTGTAGGTAAAACAGTATTAATTCAAGAGTTAATCAATAACATTGCTCAAGAGCACGGCGGTATTTCGGTATTCGCTGGTGTAGGTGAGCGTACGCGTGAAGGTAATGACTTATACCATGAAATGACAGATTCCGGTGTTATTAAGAAGACGGCTATGGTATTTGGACAAATGAATGAGCCACCTGGTGCACGTCAACGTGTTGCATTAACAGGATTAACAATGGCAGAATACTTCCGTGACGAACAAGGTCAAGACGTATTATTCTTTATCGATAATATCTTCCGTTTCACACAAGCGGGTTCAGAAGTATCAGCATTACTTGGCCGTATGCCATCAGCAGTAGGTTATCAGCCAACATTAGCGACGGAAATGGGTCAGCTTCAAGAGCGTATCACGTCCACAAGCGTAGGTTCTGTAACATCGATTCAAGCGATTTACGTACCAGCCGATGACTATACGGATCCAGCTCCAGCGACAACATTTGCTCACTTAGATGCAACAACAAACTTAGAGCGTAAATTATCAGAGATGGGTATTTACCCTGCGGTAGATCCATTAGCATCTACATCTCGCGCTTTATCTCCTGAAATTGTTGGAGAAGAGCACTATGCAATTGCGCGTCAAGTTCAACAAACGTTACAGCGTTATAAAGAGTTACAAGATATCATTGCAATCCTAGGTATGGATGAGTTATCTGATGAAGATAAACTTGTTGTACAACGTGCTCGTCGCGTTCAATTCTTCTTGTCTCAAAACTTCCACGTAGCAGAACAATTTACAGGTCAAAAAGGTTCTTATGTTCCTGTAAAAGAAACTGTTAAAGGATTTAAAGAGATCTTGGAAGGTAAATACGATCATTTACCTGAAGATGCGTTCCGTTTAGTTGGTCGCATTGAAGAAGTTATTGAAAATGCGAAACGTATGGGAGTAGAAGTTTAATTTAAGGGACATAGGAGGTTTTTTAAATGAAGACAATCCATGTCAGTGTAGTGACTCCTGATGGCCCAGTTTACGAATCAGAAGTGGAAATGGTAAGTACCCGAGCACAGAGCGGTGAGCTTGGTATTTTACATGGCCATATTCCGATGGTTGCTCCTTTACAAATTGGAGCCGTCCGCTTGAAGAAAGCAAGCAGTACAGAACTTGTGGCTGTTAGCGGAGGATTTCTTGAAGTAAGACCTGACAAAGTAACAATTCTTGCACAGGCTGCTGAAACAGCTGAAGAGATTGACGTAGCTCGTGCAGAAGAAGCGAAAAAGCGCGCTGAAATGCGCCTTGATAGCAAACAAGATGACGTTGATGTTAAGCGTGCTGAAATTGCCTTGAAACGGGCAGTCAATCGTTTAGATATTAGTCAACGTAAGTTCTAAAAAAAGCCCTCTCAAACGAATGAGAGGGCTTTTTTGCTCTATTATACACAAGGGGAAGAGCAAATAGCATTGATCTATGATTATATATTCCATTTAACTAAGCGCATCCATCTTCTTTATTTTGTTCAATAATGGAAAAGGATCTTAAAATAGGGAATAAAATAAATGTTTTTCATGTTACCGTTTACGAATTTGCATAAGTGTGCTTTAATATGAAAAGAAGAGACGATGATCGTCTCTTCTTTTCATATGGTGTTTAAAAGGAGTGCTTTTATTGTTTGGAGGAATTGAACAGCAAACGTTACTAACCATGATTTCACATTTGATTTTTATTGTGATTACTTGGTATGCTTTGCAGGGCTTTCAAATTGAAAAGCTGATGAAACCTAATCATGTGTTTCAAGCAAAATTAATGCTTATTTTATTGACCATTACGATTTCATCAACAGTAAGTAATTTCTTTTTGGATTATTTATTTTGGTCACAGCGCATTCCCTCATTTTTTCAATGATTGGCAAGCTATGAGTCTATGATAAAATAGACGTTCATTCATTGAAGATATACGAATTTATACGCTAATGTATGTCGCTATGTCTAAATATGACGACCCTTTTCATGTATGTATCATCGCCTTCTGGAAAGACTGATGAGTACGGAGAGGGAGTGGCGAAATGTTTAAAAAAATTAGTGTCTTTTTGGCTATTTTCATTACTGGCTTATTCGTATATCATGGAAGTTATGTGAGCAATGCCCAAAACAATGAAACTACTATTGAGAAGATTGTTCACACCTTAAATAAGCAGCATGTTTCGTTAACTGAAGTATCGTTGTATGCAAGAGAAGAAGTAAAAGCTGTTACTGACCAAAAAACCTTTTATTTGCAAGCTAAAAGTATTAAAAGTAATTTTAGAGGTTTTAAATGGGAAGTGAAGAGGGAAAGAGACCTATGGAAAGCAATAGGTACACGCAAAAGTGAAGATGTGAACGAAGTCATTCTGTTAACTTATGCGATCGATGAACACAGCAATGCGTACATATCGTATCATGTAACGGGACAAGGTTTAAAAGAAAAAAATATGACCCATTTTCAAAATGTATTTCAGACAAATTATGAAAAAATTTTCCTATCAGAACCCATAATTTTCTCTTGTGCAACGGGGGAAATCAATGATAAGATGGAAAGTGTTTTGTCTGTTGAAATTCAAGACCTATTACGAGCTTTCAATGCTAAACCAGTGGAATCTCTAGTGGAAGAGTCATTTACCTCTGTTTCAGCATATACTGGACTGTGGAAAGAAGCTCTTCAAACGAAAAAGCAGGAAATGAACTTACAAATTGCATTACGCAAGACAAGAATGGGCGGTCAAACAACCATAGTTGTTGGCACACCTATCATTACGTCTGAATATTAATATAGAGAAAATGGACGCGGAGGGGAATACCTTGGAAAAAATCATCGTCCGCGGTGGAAATAGATTAAGCGGTACAGTTAAAGTTGAAGGAGCAAAAAACGCCGTTTTACCTATTATCACTGCAACCTTATTAGCTAGTGAAGGAAAAACAATTCTAAATGATGTACCAGCTCTCTCCGATGTATTTACGATTGGCGAAGTTTTAAGACATCTGAATGCAGAAGTAGATTTTGAAACAAATCGTGTAGTTGTAGATGCATCAAGAGAGTTAAAAACAGATGCACCTTTTGAATATGTAAGAAAAATGCGCGCTTCAGTACTTGTAATGGGTCCTTTATTGGCGCGTACAGGTGAGGCTCGTGTAGCTTTACCTGGCGGATGTGCGATTGGATCAAGACCGATTGATCAGCATCTTAAAGGCTTTGAAGCAATGGGTGCTAAAGTTCAAGTAGGAAATGGTTTTATTGATGCAAAAGTTGAAGGAAGACTAAAAGGTGCTAAAATTTATTTAGACTTCCCAAGTGTAGGTGCCACAGAAAATATTATGATGGCAGCAGCATTAGCGGAAGGCACTACAATTATGGAAAACGTAGCAAAAGAACCTGAGATTGTCGACTTAGCAAACTTCTTAAACGCAATGGGCGCTAAAGTTCGCGGTGCAGGAACTGGTACGATCCGTATTGAAGGTGTTAATAAATTATATGGTGCAGAACATGCAATTATTCCAGATCGTATCGAAGCTGGAACATTCATGGTAGCAGCAGCTATTACAGGTGGAAACGTACTTGTACGCGGTGCAGTAGCAGAGCACATCAGTTCACTTGTTGCTAAAATGGAAGAAATGGGTGTTGAAATTACTGAAGAAGGCGACGGCTTACGTGTTGTAGGACCTGAAAAGCTAAAATCAGTAGATATTAAAACAATGCCTCATCCAGGGTTCCCTACGGATATGCAATCTCAAATGATGGCATTATTATTAGCAGCAGAAGGCACAAGTATGATTACAGAAACAGTTTTTGAAAACCGCTTTATGCACGTAGAAGAGTTTCGCCGCATGAACGCTGATATTAAAATTGAAGGGCGCTCTGTTATTATTAACGGACCTTCTCAACTACAAGGCGCTGAAGTAGCAGCAACAGATCTTCGTGCAGCAGCAGCGTTAACATTAGCAGGACTTGTAGCAGACGGCTATACGCGTGTAACGGAATTAAAACACCTTGATCGTGGTTATGTAAATTTCCACAATAAATTAGCCGCTTTAGGCGCTGATATTGAACGTGTAAATGACGAAACAAAGCAAGTAGAACAAACTCAACAGGCTTCAGACGTCAAATAAATATGTCATAAAAAAAGCATCTCATAGCGAGATGCTTTTTTTGTCGTTGGACGACCCTTATGGCCGGTTTGCTGTCATAAAAGGTTGTCCACCTCCATACATATGGAATATAGGGATATAGGTGTTCCTTGTCAAAATAATAGATATGGAGGCTAGGCGTTCATGAAACAAGCAAAGCCAATCGTCGTACTAGGAGTCATCTTTTTTTTCGTTGTGTTACTCATCCCAACACTTCTCGTTGTTCCTTTTACTGAAAAGACAGATGGAAAGCTACATGAAAATGTCAAACAGACCCCAAAAACCGAAAAACTACAAAAAGTGACAGCGTCTCCTCTTGACGTCAGTGTTTATCGTACGGAAACGAAAAAAGTAGAAAAACTGCCGCTCGAAGACTATCTTGTAGGGGTAGTAGCAGCTGAAATGCCTGCTACTTTTGAGCTTGAAGCACTTAAGGCTCAAAGTTTGGCAGCCAGAACCTATATTGTGCAAACTATGATGAATGGAAATAGTCATCTTCCCCAAGGAGCGGATGTGACTGATACCGTAGAGTACCAAGTATATTTAAATAAAGATGAGCTAAGAAGCAGGTGGAACAAAGACTATGATTGGAAAATCAAAAAAATTCAAGAAGCAGTGAAGGACACCCAAGGTCAAATTCTTACGTATAAAAATAAGCCAATTAATGCTACATTCTTTTCTACCAGCAATGGTTACACTGAAAATTCAGAAGCGTATTGGAAGAATTCCATTCCTTATCTAAAAAGTGTAGCTAGTCCATGGGATAAAAAGTCCCCTGAATTTACAAATCAGAAAGTAATGTCTGTTGCTAGCTTTGAACAGAGGCTTGGAGTGAAATTAACAAACAGTGGATCAGTAGGTGAAATCGTCTCTAGAACGCCGGGGCAGCGCGTAGATTACGTAAAGATAAACGGTAAAGAACTGTCGGGAAAAGATGTTCGGGAAAAACTGGGTTTATCGTCAGCCGACTTTCATTGGACAAAAAAAGGTAATGAAATTATCATCAACACAAAAGGATATGGACATGGTATTGGGATGAGTCAGTACGGAGCAAATGGTATGGCACTGGAAGGAAAAACGTATAAAGATATTGTTACTCATTATTATACAGGTGTTGCGATTACCCCTAACGATCAGTTTGTTGCACAATTGACAGCTAAACGCTAATTCAAAGACCCTTATAGCAGGGTCTTTTTTTATGGTTTTCACTTTTTTTAAATAAAATGTATATTTTAGATTCATCTGTTGAAAAATAATCGAAAAAAATTTTTTATCGCTGTGTATATATTCATTCAATTGTGTTCAGACTGATTGCTGAGGTGATGATATATGAGAGAGGAAGAAAAGAAACGTACTTCTCCAAAATCGAAAGTTCAAAAATTAGTTAGAAAGCGTTGGGTGTTCCCGGCTATCTATTTAGCGAGTGCAGCAATTATTCTTACAGCAGTCCTTTGGTTTCAAGCTAATGGAAACGATATTAGCAAAGAAGACAAAAGCGGCTATAGCCAAGACGGTACGGCTTATCGAGACGACGCTGTAGAGGTAAATGCTTCGCTTGAAAATTTAAAAATGCCAGTTGCTAGTGAAGCATCAGCTATTGTGAAAAAGCCTTTCTACGACGATCAAGCATCTGAAAAACAGCAAGAAGAAGCACTAGTTTTCTACAACAATACGTATCATCCAAATACAGGTGTTGACTTAGCTGTTAAGGGAGATAAATCATTTGATGTTGTAGCAGCAGCTAGCGGTACAGTAACAAAAGCAACAAAAGATCCTTTACTAGGTTATGTAGTAGAAATTGATCATAAAGATGGTTTAGTCACACAGTATCAATCTCTTGAGAAAGCTGATGTAGAAGTAGGAGATATTGTTAAACAAGGCCAAACGATCGCAAAAGCTGGAAAAAGCTTATATAATCAAGAAGCAAAAACACATGTGCATTTTGAAGTTCGTAAAGATGGTGTAGCAATTAATCCAAGCAGTTATTTTGGAAAATCTGTTAGTTCTATCAAAGAAGTCAAAGCAACTGAAGTGACAGAACCAAAAGACGACTCTTCTTCTGAAGAATCAAAGGATAGCGAAAAATCATCTGATGAAAAGACTAAAGAAGATAAAGATTCAAAACAACCTTCAGCAGATACGTCTAAACCAAATGCATAAGGCAAGACCATAAATATGAAAAGAAGCTGGATAAAATCGAGCTTCTTTTTTTATGAATTTTTCTAAAATGAGATGCATTATGTTAAAAAAGTAAATAAAAAACACTAAATTTTCAAAAAAATATAAGAAATCACTTGTCCTTACTGACTTTTCTAGCATATATCTGCACACAAGCTAATAAACTGTTACAAACCTATAAAGAGAATGTTAGAAAAGGGATAATATATACATTCCCTTGGATACTTCTCATATCCAATTTGGGGAGGGCGAGTAGTGTGCACGATTACATCAAAGAGAGAACTATCAAGATTGGAAAGTATATTGTAGAAACAAAGAAAACAGTTCGTGTAATTGCGAAAGAATTTGGCGTTTCGAAAAGTACTGTCCATAAAGATTTAACAGAGCGTCTACCAGAAATAAATCCTGAGTTAGCAAATGAAGTAAAAGAAATTCTTGATTATCATAAATCTATTCGGCATTTGCGTGGAGGAGAAGCAACAAAATTAAAGTACAAAAAGGAAGAAGAAACTGTAAAATGAAAAAATGCCCAATATTGCCTTTTTTATAGAGGTAGTATAGGGCATTTTATTTTTTGGATAAAATAGGTATATAATAAATATTTTTGCTAATAACAACATACATATACAAATTGTGATAAAATAGTAAATTAGGAAAAAAGAATGGTTATCATGCAAAGATATGTAAATAGAAGGAGGATTTAAGGTATGTTAGCAAAAGACATTGGTATCGATTTAGGTACAGCTAACGTCTTAATTCACGTTAAAGGCAAAGGAATTGTGTTAAATGAACCGTCTGTTGTGGCGATTGATAAAAATACAAATAGAGTGCTAGCAGTAGGGGAAGAAGCGAGACGTATGGTAGGAAGAACGCCCAGTAATATTATTGCCATTCGTCCCTTAAAAGATGGTGTTATCGCTGACTTCGAAATTACAGAGTCTATGCTCAAACACTTTATTAACAAATTAAATGTAAAAGGTTTTTTATCCAAGCCGCGCATTTTAATTTGTTGTCCAACAAATATTACTTCTGTTGAACAAAAAGCAATTCGCGAAGCTGCTGAAAAGAGCGGTGGAAAAACTATTTATTTGGAAGAAGAACCAAAAGTCGCGGCTATTGGCGCTGGAATGGATATCTTTCAGCCGAGCGGAAATATGGTCGTAGATATTGGTGGAGGTACAACCGATGTGGCCGTCCTTTCAATGGGCGATATCGTAACAGCAGCTTCTATTAAGATGGCTGGTGATCGTTTTGATGCCGAAATTTTGCAGTACATTAAGCAAAAATATAAGCTCTTAATCGGAGAGCGTACAGCAGAAGAAATTAAAGTGAAAATTGGTACGGTGTTTCCTAAAGCTCGTAATGAAGAGTTGGACATTCGAGGGCGAGACATGGTTTCAGGCCTACCTCGTACGGTTACTGTTTATTCTGAAGAAGTAGAGGAGGCACTTAGAGAGTCTGTCAGCGTAATTGTACAAGCTTCGAAAAGTGTATTAGAGCGTACACCTCCCGAACTTTCTGCCGATATTATAGATAGAGGCGTTATTTTAACTGGCGGTGGAGCATTGCTTCACGGTATGGATCAGCTGTTAGCGGAAGAATTAAAGGTGCCTGTGCTAATTGCAGAAAATCCAATGGGTTGTGTAGCTGTTGGAACAGGTATTATGCTCGATAATATTGATAAACTATCTCGTCGCAATATTGTTTAAATAAATGAAGACTCCTCTATTGGCTCGTTTCATACAGAGGAGTCTCTTCTTTTATCTATTATACTCTGTGAGCTGGCTATAACGAACAACGTTTACTTGTAAGGAGGATGAAGTATGTTTAAAGGGTTTTACACGGCAGCAGCGGGTATGCTGTCTCAACAGCGTCAAACTGACTTATTAACGAATAACATAGCAAATGCTAATACGCCAGGATTTAAAGCAGATCAAGGTACGTTAAAGGCATTTCCTGATATGTTGCTGCAGCGAATGGAATCTGAAGATTTACCTACTGACCGTAGCATCTCTGTTCAGAACAAAAAAGACATAGGTGCGATTAATACGGGCGTGTATATGCAAGAAACAGTTCCAAATTTTACACAAGGTGATCTTCAGCAAACGCCTCAATCAACTGATATTGCATTGATGGAGCAAAATATGCCTACAAAAGAGGGCGGACTATTTTTTGTGGTACAAAGCCCTGATAATACGCCCCAATATACAAGAAACAGTAATTTTACATTAGATCAGGAAGGGTTTTTAACTACGTCTACCGGAGCTTATGTATTAAATACAAATAATCAACCAATTCAACTAAAAAGTGAAAACTTTACAGTTGATTCACAAGGTAACGTAACGGAAAATAATCAGCAGGTTGCACAAATCGATATTGCTTATGCTAGTGACTTACAAACGATTAAAAAGGCAGGGAATGGATTGTATGAAACGCTGAACAATCAGCCCTTGCCTTCAGCAAGGAATAATCCAGGCATTTCTTATCAGTTAAAGCAAGGATTTGTTGAACGTTCCAATGTAGATGCTGCTCAAAGTATGACTGATTTACTAACGGCTTACAGAGCTTTTGAGGCAAATCAAAAAATAATGCAAGCTTACGATAGAAGCATGGATAAAGCGGCAAATGAAATTGGGCGTGTGCGCTAAAAGCAACAGGGGAGATGAGAAGGATGAACCGTACAATGATAACAGCGGCCAATACGATGGGACAGCTGCAGCAGCAGCTTGATGTCATTGGTCATAATCTATCTAATACAAATACGACAGGATATAAAGCGAGAGATGCTTCATTTAATGATATGCTGTATCAACAAGTAAACAATCAAGAAGATAAGGGAACAGAAAAGCGGCTTACGCCAGCCGGAATTCGGCAAGGCACAGGCGCTTATTTAGATCAAACGAGCTTGAATATGACGCAGGGTGCTTTTCAGAATACAGATAAACTATTAGATGTAGCTGCATCTAATCCAAACGTTTATTTTCAAGTTGCCGTAAACGATTCCCAACAGCCTGTACAGTATACGCGAGATGGTTCTTTTCATCTTAGCCCTGAAGGCCCGAACGATGTTAAATTAGTAAACGGTTCTGGTCAGGATGTGCTGGGGGAAAATGGTCAAGCTATTATTTTCAATAACGCGTTCAAAGATATACAAATTGATGGAAGTGGAACGATAACGGTTACTACGAATACGGGCGTTGACCAGTTTACACTTGGGTTAACAAATGTCCAAAAGCCGCAGGTGCTAGAAGCTAAAGGAGAAAATCTATTTGCCTTTCCAGCAGGGATGAACCAACCGAATATGTTTACAGATTTGACTGGAAAAGCTCGAGAAACAGCAGGCGTAGAGCAAGGGAAGTTGGAACAGTCAAATGTAGATTTGAGTAAAGAACTTACTGATATGTCCATTGCTCAACGTGCGTATCAATTTAATTCCCGCTCTATTTTAATTGCAGATCAAATGATGGGCTTGGTTAATGGAATCAGAGCTTAAGCAAGTAGTTGCTTCTCAATTGAGCATTCTGTATATTGATAATAGTATCGTATGTTACATGCGGTTTGAAAGGAGACTTATTTATGCTTGATATTGAACAAATTAAAGAAATTATTCCACACCGATATCCATTTTTATTGGTCGATCGCATTTTAGAAGTGGAAGAGGGAAAAAAAGCAGTGGGTTTAAAAAACGTATCTGCCAATGAAGAATTTTTTAACGGGCATTTCCCTGACTATCCTGTGATGCCAGGGGTTTTAATTGTAGAAGCTTTGGCTCAGGTAGGAGCAGTAGCTATGCTAAAAAAAGAAGAAAATCAAGGACGTTTAGCATTTTTTGCAGGCATTGACAACTGCCGTTTTAAAAAGCAAGTAAGACCTGGTGATCAACTGCGTTTAGAGGTTGAAATTGTACGTGCGCGTGGATCTATTGGCAAAGGAAAAGGTATCGCAACTGTAGATGGAGAGTTAGTCTGCGAAACAGATATTATGTTTGCTTTAGGCGATAAAAAAGAATAGTACATAAGAGCTGCTGATGCAGCTTTTTTTATTGACGCTGCAAAGCAGAAAAAAGTTTCTTTAATAAAGGTATAATATCCGTTAGCAACTCTTTTTGAAGTGTTGGTGACAGAGATGAAAATTGTAAGAGCACATGTTTCAATAAGGGCTGTTTATCTATGAGGGTTAAAATGGTCTCGTCGTGTGAATCCGATTCACATTTTCTTGTTAAGTAAAGAAGTTGGAAGTCATGTAAATGATCTTGTTTATAAGAGGAAGGCTCAATAAGTTGGTCCAGCGTAATTTGAAAACAATTACATAGAGATAGAAAATCAAAAATGGAAGGCGTTTGTTTCGAACATTCCCATTTTGAAATAGTTGTACGAGAAACATTCAACTGATTTGCTAATTCTTCTTGTGAAAACCCTCCTTTTAGTCTGAAATGTTTAATTCTTTCTCCAAAATCTTTCATATGCATCACCTGATTTCGTAAAGATAAGTATATGTCTTATTGTTCGAATGTAGTTCATGTTCTTTGTAACATGCTAAATTCGCACAATATGAAACATATACACTTTACCTTCTGCAATAAAGGGAATAAAACCTGTTTTTATTTCTTTTTTTTCTCTAAAAAGATTCATTTTTCTGCATGGATATAAAAAAAAGAACAAAAATAGAGGTTTTTATAGTAAAAAAATCCTATTTTTTGTTCGGCATATTGAAAAAAATGGTTGAATAACGGGGAAAAATGCATTAATATACGAATTACAAAGAAAAAGGAGTGAAAAAATGACAAATTTTTATTTGAAAAGGCAAGGCGCTCGCATAAGAGATAATCGCTTCAAACGTTCTAGTTGTGCTCATTTATTTTTAGGAAAAAAAGAAAGGTACCTCTCCAGTGAGTTCTCTTTTCTTTACCCTTCTCATGGACCAACGAAAAAGACCGCAAACAATAATCCTCTCTTTTAAATCCAGACACCTTGAGATGACTTGACTTATTTTTTAGATGTACTTTTTATCGGTCTGTTTCGAAGCTGCAGTTTGAACTGTTGAAGTAAATCTTGACCTGATAACCCTTGGTTAATTAAATCCTCTAAGAGCATTTCAGCATAATGAAGTCTCCGTTCTTTTAAAACACCTTTCATCAACAAACTAATACGATTTTCACCAATTGAAGTAATGGAAGCCACGGTAGCTATAAAGGTAGCCGGATCATTTGTTTCTTTCGTAATTTTAGCTTCTACCGTCATTTTTTGTTTATCTTTCAACAAAACATGAAATTCATCGTACCATTTCTTATCGATAACTGCTTCTAAAATCCAGTTATTTTCGCCGTCTTCTTTATTAATAATAAGGCCATTAGTTAGTGAGACAGACTGACGCTTTTCTTGATCATCAACCAATTGAAATGACACAAGTTTAAATGTTTTCATTGATGTTTCCTCCTTTACGTAAATAGTAGGTTATCCATATTATAACATGAATGAGCTTAAAGATTCCCATTATTCAATCAGTTGGAGTGGTAGACTATGATTAACCATATTATTCTTGTAGGAAGACTGACAAAAAAACCTGAGCTTCGATATACCCATGAAGGGATTGCAGTATCTACTATTACTTTAGCAATTAATCGAACGTTTCGAAATGTTGAAGGTGAATATGATGCTGATTTTGTCAACATTACTCTGTGGAGAAAAAATGCAGAAAATACGGCTGCTTACTGTGATAAAGGAGCGGTTGTAGGTGTGGTAGGGCGTGTACAAACGCGCACATTTGAAAATAATCTTCAGCAACGAGTATATATGACCGACGTTGTGGCTGATGCTGTTAAGTTTTTAAGTGGAAAGCCATCCGGTTTTTCTTCATTTGATTCAAATCAACAAGAAGAATAAAGTTATCTAGTATGAAAGGGGGTGATTAGTTCAGCTAAGGTTTTAATTCCTCTTATCTATCATAATAGAAGATAGATCCTTTTTAAGAGCAAGGCTCTTTCTATGTTCTCAAGAGAGAAAACTAAAGTATTCACTACCCCCGAACTATTCCTCTATTTCAGCCGTTAAATCATTTAACGGTTTTTTTGCTGTATATAAGAGGTTGAGACATAACTGAATTAATGCAATCTAAAGACAAACAAATGGGGTGAGCTAGTATGGATCACTTGTTACACCACTGTTGATTTCCGTGCAAGGATTCGCTTTCCGCGGACGGCCGATGAGCCTCCTCGTCACTTGCGCGCGGTCTCATCTATTCTGCTTTTCTCGCAGGAGTCTTCGCTTTGCCCTCCGCTCAACAGCTAGAAGAACCTACATATATGAAACCTACGTCCACCCTACCAATGAAAAAATCCGAACGAGTTTGATTCTCCATCAAGAATCAAACTCGTTCGGATCTTCCTCCAACTAAAATACTTTTGTTTCAGCTTCTATCAATTATTTAGAAAATCTTTTTGCCCCTAAGTAGCGCTTGCTCCAGTAGCTGTTATCTAAGCTTGCGATGGTTACACCCGTAGAAGATCCAGCATGAATAAATTGACGATTACCAAGGTAAATGCCCATATGTGTAGGACCGCTAGAATATGTATTAAAAAACACTAAGTCTCCAGGCTGTGGATTACTGACGGGTGTTGATACACTCCAATAACCAGCCGTCGTATAGCGCGTTGTAGAAATTTGTTGTTTCATTACGTAATAAATGAATCCGCTGCAGTCAAAACCAGAAGGAGTTGTGCCACCCCATTTGTAAGGAACACCTATATAACGTTTTGCATCTGAAATCATTTGCGATACATTTAATGTTCCGTTAGAAGTTGAAGGTGTGGATGTACTTGGTTTTGTTGTTGGCGTAGTTGTTTGGCTGCTTTTTGATACCTTTAATTGTTGATTTACATAAATCGTATTAGACGTTAATCCGTTTATTTGTTTTAGCTCACTGACGCTCATGTGAAATGTCGAAGCTATTTTAGATAGGCTATCTCCACGCTGAACTTTGTAAGTTCCGTTTGCATCCTTAGAAGGAGTTTCTGCTGGTTTACTCGTAGTTGAAGTCGATGCGCTATTGCTTCCATTTACTTTTAACGTTTGGTTAATATAAATAATGTTAGAAGAAAGAGCGTTCAAACGTTTTAATTCTTCTACGTTCATATTAAAACGAGTAGCAACTTTCCAAAGGGTATCGCCGCTTTGAACTTTATAGGTCGAACCAGTAGCGGGAGCTGAAGGCTTTTCTTCCTTATTAGATGGTTGAGAGGTTGAAACGGAAGGAATCGATAACGTTTGTCCTATGTGAATTGTATTTGAAGATAACTTATTTACGCTTTTTAAAGCTTCTACCGTTGTATGGTATGTGGTAGATAATGACCAAAGTGTATCTCCAGCTTTCACTTGAACAGTTGAAGCAGATGCTTCAGCTGAAGCTTGATATAAGAATGTCCCGCCAACAATGGTGCCTAGAGATAAAGCGAGCTGCCTTTTTTTCATTAATAAATCCCCCTAATTATGTAAATGTTTCGTGTTTATTTTTCCAATATGTCTATTAAATTACAAAAATATTATATGTATAAATATGCTGGAATTTAAAGAGAAAGTAAAGGGTCTTTTTTGCTATAAAAACACCTTTTTATTCAAAAAAACGCTATTTATTGCGCTTTTTGTATCTTTATCAGTAGCTGGAGAATGATTTGCACTTATTTTTTTGTGTCGAATGGTCTAATAAAAAAAGAGGACAAGTAAAAAAGTCCTCTTTTTAGTAACGTTGTAACACATTTTATAATTTTTCTTATTCATTTCTGTATGCAAGAAGCTCTTGTAGTTCTTTATTAGAAAGTTCTGTTACCCATTGATCTCCTTGGATGAGTTCATTGTTTAGATGTTGTTTTTGATTCATCACTTCATCAATTTTTTCTTCAATCGTTCCTCTTGTAATAAACTTATGAACATGAACAAATTTATTCTGCCCAATTCGATGGGCGCGATCGGTTGCTTGGTTTTCAACGGCAGGGTTCCACCATCGGTCAAAATGAATAACGTGATTTGCAGCTGTTAAATTCAATCCAGTTCCACCTGCGCGAAGAGAAAGGATAAAGATGGCTTTTTTCCTTGCTTGAAATTGAGCAACCATCGCATCTCGTTGTTCTTTTGACAAACTTCCGTGAAGGAATAAAACCGGCTCGTTGATTTCTTTTTCTAAGGTTCTTTGCAGCATGAGTCCTGTTTCAATATACTGAGTAAAGATTAAACAGCTTTCTTGCTGTGTGCGAATGCTCTCTACGAGTTCAATAATTTTTTCACTTTTATGAGATCGCCGTACCGTTTGTTTAGCTGCACTTTCCTTTAAGTACAAAGCTGGATGATTGCATAATAATTTTAGCTTATTTAGTGTTTGCAAAATCATGCCTTTTCGTTCAAATCCTGTTTTTTCCTCTGTTTCTTGAAGCATTCCTTGAACTAGCTCTTGGTAAAGTGAAGCTTGTTCCGCTGTCAGCGGGATATATTCTTTTTGTTCTTGTTTATCAGGCAGTGAGCGGGCGATGTTTTTATCTTGTTTTGTTCTTCTCAATAAGAAAGGCTGAATGAGTGCTTTAAGCTCAACAGTTCGTTCAGGTTTCTCGCCTTTTTCAATGCCTGCTACAAATCGGTTTTTAAATGAATTGATTGTTCCTAAGTAACCAGGATTGATGAATTCAAATAATGACCATAGTTCCAGCAGACGGTTTTCAATTGGAGTTCCAGTAAGCGCAATTTTGTGTCTTCCTTGCAGCTGACGGATGGCTCTCGCCTGTTTAGTCTGCGGGTTTTTAACATGTTGTGCTTCGTCTAAGGAAATGCTGTTCCACATAAACCCTTTCAACAATTCGACATCCAAAAGAGCAACTTGATAAGTCGTGATCACAACGTCAGTACTTTCACATATCTTCTCAAATGCGTATCCGTTGGTTCTTTTCGGCCCGTAATGAACATGAACACGAAGAGAAGGGGCAAATTTCTGTAATTCTTTTTCCCAGTTTCCAATTAAAGAAGTTGGGCAAACGATAAGAGAAGGAGAGCTATGTAACTGATGAATATTTGTTAAATAACCAATTAATTGAATGGTTTTACCTAGCCCCATGTCATCTGCTAGACATCCTCCTAAGTTAAACTTTCTCAAAAACATGAGCCAATTCAAACCTTGCTGCTGATAAGGTCTTAATGCACCTTTAAATTCAGAGGGAGGCAGCACTTCCGGCAGCCGTTCTAAATCCGTTAAGGATGTAATAAATGATTGAAAGGAAGCGGGGAGTTGGAACTCAACTTTTACCTCTTCTTCATCGGTTTTACTGTCTGCCATGTAGGTTAGCTTCGTTTTTAAAATTTCATGAATTGAGACGCCTTTTTTACTAGCTTCTTTAACAATTTTCTGCGCTTGTTTAATTAATCTAGAATCCAGTTGAATCCACTGTCCGTTAATAGATAATAATCGGCGTTTTTGTTCGACTAATTTCCGAAACTCTTCTTCTGAGAAAGTTTGATCGCCAATAGAAAATGACCAGCGGAAGCTGCTGATAGCTTGCTTACCAAACAATGCAGATGAAGTATTTTCTATAGCGCCAGATACTTTGATGGTGGCTTTTTTTAATGATTCCCACCAGCTTGGCAAATGGATAGAGACACCTTGTTTAATCAATGCTGGACTATCTTGAGTTAGAAATTCCCATACTTCCTCATCTGTTAGGACAGACTGAATAAACGCGCCTTTTTGGTATAAAGTAGGAGCCAATGCTTTCCATCGTTCGTGTTCGTAAGCGATATATGATTCGTAGTGGTTCCACTCTTTAGGAAGCGTTCTTCCCAGTATAAAAGGTTCTTTGGCTTCATCGTGGGGAATCACGAATGTTTCAGCCATCCATACATCTCCATCGGTCGTTGGCTCTACAATACGCAATGAAAGGTCAAAGGGAGGATTATAGCTCTCGCCTTCTATGCTTATTAAAAAGTCCTTTCCTTCTTTTTTTAACAGGCTCTCTTTAATTTGTGCTCGCCACTCTTGCTCATCAGCTTGTGAAAGCGATCCAGTCATTTGTTTTTTTAAAGGAAGAGAATGAAATTTCCCTTGGATAATCCTCTTTGTCATATCGACTGCAATTTGCTGATAAGTTTCCGCTGAAGCGGACAAAGCCGGTTTCAACACATGCTGTTGAATAGGTAGTTGTATGAAAGTGAACATTTGCCATGCAGAAAGAAGAATTCCTTTTTTTCCATTAATCTCAACCTGTGTAGCTTCGCTTCCGTAATAGGTCTGTTCATGCCATAGAAACAGCGCATCTTTCCATGTATCAGGGAGCAAAATTTGGCCGCTAGGTGATACACAGTAGAGAAAAAAGTCACCGTGTACAGGTTCGACTTCAAGTGTTAAATGAAACAAATCAAACATTCAGTAAATCTCCTTTTTCTAATAGTTGTTGAAACGCGCGCTGTTTCTTCGTTTTTATCGCTAATTCTTCCATATAATGTTCCCATAGTAGAGAGCGATTCATTTGTAGATAAAGTCTCTTTAATTCTTGTAAGTAGATATAGGCTTCTTGATAACTGCTTTTCTTTTTTTCATAAATCAGCTTTGAAATCATTTGATGATAAAGAGGAATAACCAGCTTTTCATCTTTTTGTTTTAAGGCTTCTATCGTTTGCTCGTCATATTTGATGCTGTCATATTGAAGAAGCACCTGTAATTCAACCCACTTTTTCAATTGGTCAGAAGCATATAGAAAATCACTGTATTCAATAAAACTATAGGGAAGTAATGTTTGTAATGCTTCAGTATACAAAGTTTGATCGTTCGTTAAGTCTTTATAGTGCTGAAATAAATTTACAATCATGGAGACCATGTTTCGGCTTCCTTGATAAGTAGTCGGAACGGTGCGTACGTAATCTCCTATATAGGCCATTATATAAGAGCCCCACTGAGTAAAGCGGTCAGTTTCTTTTTCGTGCAATAAATCATTTAACCAAGGAATAAGATAGGGAATCATTTGTAGTGTTTCATCGCTCAAACGTTCTTTTGCTTCACCATCTTTTTCTTGAAGGAATAAAAGATAGGAAAGAGCTGTATTGTTTATAAAAGAAACGTGCTTGGCTTTTAATTCGCTTTCCTCAGTTTTTCGCCACTTTTCTAACGTGAAGACTTTTTGCCAAATAACGCGATAAATCTCAATACGTTCGTATTGTAAAGGCATATCTTTATGCAATAATTCTCGGATGTATGGAATGCTGTCCTCTATAATAGATAATGCATCTCCATCGTATTTCGTTTGCTTTAATGAATCAGCGGTAGCATAAATTTCATTTGTTATTTTGTAGACGTGACTATATACAAATGATTCCTCGATGTTAGTAGAAAGCTGCTGTGCCTGTAATTGAGCTGATAGTTTATAGAATGTATGGACCGCTCCATACATACAAAATAAAGCATAAAGCAATGGGTGCTCAGGAGCCTTTTTCACTAAAGCACGGTAATAGTACTGATAATATTCGTGATAAATGGAACGGTCATTTTCGTTCCGCCCCTGCATAAAAAGCGTATACTGCTCCTCAAAAGTTTGTCTCCACTCTTGAAAAGTTGCCTTCGGCTTTTTTAACACTTGTTTGGCAGATAGCATAGTCAAAGCTGCTTTTTCATGATTTCGCCATTCTTTGAATAGGGGCGCAAGCGGTTCTATTAATGAATACATATAAAAAAACGCTGCAAAGCAGTGTTCACAAAATCCGTTATGCTGACAAGAACAGGTACTTTCAGGGAGCAGCTGCTTGTTTAGTTCAACATAAAACGAATCGATTTTAACGTTTAACATCTGTTCACCATTGTGCAAAATGAAGAATGAATGGGTACGGTAAAGGTCTAATCCTGCTTGGGCATTCGTACGATAGCGTGCATCACTGTACGGGAAATGATGTATAAATTGGTGCTGTAAGTGATCTGAAAACGAACTCATAATCCCATTCCTTTCTATACATAAGTGGAGCATAAAATTATATTTATAAGTGATTAATTTTCTTTTCATTATAAATGATAAAAATAGAATTATACAAAATCTTTTGTTATGATAAAGCAGAATCCAACATGACTCTTTATAAAAAGAAATGGACTCAACATGACTTTGTGTACATACTCAATCGCAGACTTACTATACTATAACCAATAAGCACGATTGACATTGACAGGAGGAAAAGTAAGTGAAAATTCGTAAAGCTATTATTCCAGCAGCTGGATTAGGGACACGCTTTTTGCCGGCTACAAAAGCACAGCCTAAAGAAATGCTGCCAATTGTAGATAAACCAACGATTCAATACATTGTGGAAGAAGCAGTAGCATCAGGTATTGAAGATATTTTAATTGTAAGCGGTCGCGGAAAACGAGCAATCGAAGATCATTTTGATAAATCATATGAGTTAGAAGAAACATTAGCCGCAAAGGAAAAGTGGGACATGCTCGAAGAAGTGCAGGGGATTTCGAATTTGGCTAATGTTCACTACATTCGTCAAAAGGAACCCAAAGGATTAGGTCATGCCATTCACTGTGCAAGAAGTTTTATCGGAGATGAACCTTTTGCTGTTATGCTAGGCGATGATGTAGTTCAATCAGAAACACCTTGTTTGAAACAGTTAATGGACGTATACGAAAAATATGAATGCGCTGTAGTTGGTGTACAGGAGGTGCCTAGGAAAGAAACTTCAAAGTACGGAATTGTAGGTCCTAAAGGAGAGCCTCTTGAAAAAGGATTATTAGACGTAGAAACGCTCGTTGAAAAACCGAATCCAGAAGAGGCCCCTTCAGGCTATGCAATTATGGGGCGCTATATTTTAACACCGGAAATTTTTGATATTTTAAGTAGAGAAGAGATTGGCGCAGGAGGAGAAATTCAATTAACAGATGCTATTTTACGTCTGAATGAATTTCAACGTGTTCTTGCTTATTATTTCGAAGGAAAACGTTATGATGTTGGAGATAAATTTGGATTCATTAAAGCAACAATTGATTTAGCTCTGCAAAGAGAACCGCTGCGAGAAGAGTTAGTGAGCTATTTTAGAGAAATTGTCGAAAAAGAAGGGCATATGTAAAATATATTTACTAGGGGAACTATTGGGAATCAAGGAGATTTTCAATAGTTCTTTTGGGTTAGAGCTCGTTGTACAAAAGATGGTTATATCGTTTATTGATGAATTCTCATAAAATGTTACATAATAATAAGTAAAAGAAATTATTTCATGTTTTTATATAAATGCTATCATGAAATGACATTTTTCGATATAATATCAGATAGGTTTTATTTATTAAGCATGTCATATAAAGGAGATTTTCTGCAATGACAAAGAAATTGTGTGTAGTTGGTTTAGGATATATAGGTTTACCGACAGCTGTTATGTTTGCCAATCACGGCTTATATGTACACGGTGTCGACGTAAATGAAAAAGCAGTAGAATTAATTAAAAATAAGCAACTTCATATAGAAGAAAACGGCTTACAAGAACGTTTAGAATCAGCAGTTGACAACGGACACTTCACGGTAGGCACAACAGCTGAAGAGGCGGATATTTTTATTATTGCTGTACCATCACCAATTAATGAAGATAAAACGGCAAACTTGAACTATGTTCGAGAAGCCACAAAATCGATTGTTCCTTACGTTCGTAAAGGAAATTTAGTAATTTTAGAATCCACAGTTCCTCCGCGTACAGTAGAAGACGTTATGCTACCTGTGCTAAAAGAAACTGGTTTAGAATTAGGCAGTGAGTTATTTGTTTCTCATTCACCTGAACGCGTTATTCCAGGAAAAGTATTTGAGGAACTAGTAAATAATGACCGTATTGTCGGTGGTATTAACGAAGAGTCTAGTCGTTTGACTGTTGAGCTTTATAAAACATTTGTAAAAGGAAATATTCACGTAACGGATGCTACAACAGCTGAAATGGTGAAAGTAATCGAAAACACATATCGTGATGTGAACATTGCGTTTGCAAATGAGCTGGCAAAAATCAGTGAAAAAATTGGTGTAAATGCGTGGGAAGCGATTAAGTTAGCGAACTATCATCCACGTGTAAACATTCATTTACCAGGTCCTGGTGTAGGCGGCCACTGTATTGCTGTTGACCCTTGGTTCTTAACGGAGCTTCAGCCAGAACTGGCAAAAATTATTTCTCTTTCTCGTCATACAAATGATTCAATGCCTGAATATACAGCATTGAAAACGAAAAGCCTGCTAGATGAAAAGGGCATTCAACATGGACGTGTAGCTGTTTTAGGTTTAGCTTTTAAAGGAAATATTGACGATATGCGTGAAAGTCCATCAACAGATGTACTTCATCATTTAGAAAAGCTGGGCGTTGATTACACAGCATTTGATCCTCATATCAAAGAGAATAAAATCGAACGTCAGACGCAAAGTTTGGATGAAGCTGTTGCACATGCGGATGTGATTCTTATTTTAACAGATCATAATGAGTTCAAAGAGCTTCTTCCATCAGCTGTTGAAAATCACATGCGTACAAAAGTTATTTTTGATACGAAAAACTGCATTCAGCGTGATCAATGGAAAGCAGCAGGCTTTGACGTAGTGTTACTTGGTGATTCAAAAGTTTCTACTTTATAAAAAGACGGGCTGAACAGCCTGTCTTTCGTTTGTAAAAAACTAAAAAATCAACATACGGGTGATTTAATGAAGGAAAACATCTTAGGAATAGACGTTTGTAGCGACACGTACGATGAGCTAGCGGTAAAGTTACTTCAGGATATAGATAAAGGCCGAAAATCATTTATTGTAGCAATCAACCCTGAAAAAATTATGAAAGCACAAGAAGACAGGGAATTAAAGTCACTATTAAATCAAGCGACTTATCAAATTCCAGATGGAATCGGTGTGATTTTAGCTTCAAAGCTCAAAAAGGGACGTATTCGTGAGCGTGTAACGGGTATTGATATGATGCTGAAGCTGTGTAAAGAAGCAACGAATAACGGTAAAAGAATTTTTTTATACGGAGCCAAGCCTGGAATTGCAGATGAAGCCAAAGCTAAGTTGGAAGAGATGTTTCCAGGGATTTTAATTGTTGGAACATTAAATGGTTACGAAAAAAATGAAGAAGTCATTGAACGTACGATTAATGATTCAGGAGCAGAAATTGTTTTTGTGGCTTTAGGCAGTCCAGCCCAAGAAAATTGGATTATTGCTCATAAAGAGAAACTTAATCCTTCTGTTTATCAAGGCGTAGGGGGCTCGTTCGATGTTATTTCAGGACGATTGAACCGAGCACCTGCTGTTTTTCAAAAGTTTGGTTTAGAGTGGCTTTATCGACTGTTAAAAGAACCATGGAGATGGAAGCGTCAGTTAGAATTACCTAGGTTTCTTCTCCGAGTGTTAAGAGGTTAAAAAAGCATGCGGATTATGTCCGCATGCTTTTTATTTTTAGATATCTTCTTTCTTGTTTTGTTGCTTGATTTCATCCGTTAGTTCGTGCAAGCTTTGTCGCACATTTCCTTTTCCAGAAAAGTTTTCAATCAATTCCTTCACATCTATACCTGAGGATGCTTTCAGCGATTCTTGAAGAGAAGACATTAAGTTTGTTGCATAGCCAGTCACTTTATTAGCTCCGCTGTTTTCACCGTTGCTTCCTGTATCCACAACCGTAATTTTGTCGATATTTGCTAAAGGACTTGCAACTTGTTTTGCATATTCAGGAAGCATCTTGATAATCATATCTAAAATAGCCGCTTGACCGAACTGCTCGAATGCTTCAGCTACTTTTTGTTTAGCTTCTGCTTCAGCTAAACCTTTTAAGCGGATAATCTCAGCTTCAGATTCACCTTGGGCACGCTGAGCTTCAGCTTTTGCTAAACCATCAATTCGAACGCGTTCAGCTTCAGCTTTAGCCATTGCTTCAATTCGATATTTGTTGGCGTCTGCTTCAGCAAGCTGTTTTGCTTTTTCAGCTTCTGCGGATTGCTCAACAGAGTAACGATCTGCATCTGCTTTCTTTTTTACTTCAGAATCGTATTGACGCTCACGACGAAGAATTTCTTTTTCTTCTAATTCAATTTGTTTCTGACGTTCAATAATGCGGATTTGCATTTCTTGTTCTGTTACATCTTGTTTCGCGCGAGCTGTTTCTAGATCATATGCTTGGTCAGCACGAGCTTTGGCAATATCTTGTTCGCGACGATATTCAGCGGTTTTTAACTGATTCATTTTTTCAGCTTCCGCGATTTCTGTATTTCGCTCAAGCTCCGCTTTTTGGGCATCTTTATGAGCCTCAGCACGCTTGATTCTTGTTTCTTTTTCAGCTTCCGCTGTTGCGATGTCAGCATCTCGCTTAACTTGAGCAATACGAGGTTTCCCTAGAGATTCTAGATAGCCGTTCTTATCCCGAACGTCTTTAATTGTAAACGATACAATAATTAACCCCATTTTAGCTAGATCTTGTGAAGCTACGCGCTGTACTTCTTGAGAGAATTTTTCACGGTTTTTGTAAATTTCTTCTACCGTCATAGAACCAAGAATCGAGCGAAGGTGACCTTCTAAGACTTCTCTAGCTTCGGTTTCACGATCTTCTTTTGCTTTGCCTAAAAACTGCTCAGCGGCCGTTGCAATTTCTGAAATAGAACCTCCAATTTTGATGATTGATACCCCATCAGCCATAACAGGAACACCTTGTTCTGTATATACTTCAGGTGTAGATACTTCCAGTTTGCTTGACAGTAAGCTTAGAGGCTCAGCCTGCTGAAAAACTGGCAGCACAAACGTACCGCCGCCGCGAACAATTTTAATGCGGTTTCCGGATTCATCGATGTGCACGTTTTTGTTTCCCAGATAGCTTCCTGTTACAATTAACGCTTCATCTGGACCTGCTGTACGGTATTTTGTAATAAATACGGCAATCAGCGCAATCAATAAAAAAACAACAATTCCAACGACAACTAATATAAGTGTTGAAAACATAAAACTCCCCCTAATACTATTTATAATGAGTGATTGGTCATAACTTCTTCATAAATCACAACGAGTGCGTTGCCCCTTTGTATATCTACAACAAGCACTTTGCTGCCTAAAGGTATAGCAGTGTTTTTAAAGCTGGCTGCGGGTTTGGAGATAGTGCCGCTAACACCTTCGATAAATACTTCTCCATAACCATCTGCAGGAACGGAAGTAATAATGGTACCAAGTCTTCCTTTTAACGAATCTTCAGTAAAAGCAAGAGACTCTTCAGCCGATGATAAAGGAATCAATACAAAAACGTTGAGCAAAATAACGAGTAGAAGGGCAATAAGAGCGGAAATCGAAATAATCCAATAATTTTGCAATGACGTATAGGTGAACAAATATCCACTGGCACTAAAGAATGTTAAAAAAGAAAAAAGAAGAGTGGGGTTAAAAAAAGGTATCGCTTCAGATAATCCATCTAATAAATCGCTAAATAAAATGTATAAGAAGGTGATACTTCCGCAGATAATTAATCCATACAAATACACTGTTTGAACAGATAGACCGAACATAGTTCATTCAACACCCCCTTTATGTAAGATGATTGATGCTGTTCCTACTATGTATTACGAACCGTATCGAAAAAAGTTTCATTTTTTTGATAAAATTCCTTTTTTTGTTTAATTTCATCTCTATCCATTTCACTATATTTTAACTTTTAAATGATATAAGATAAGGACAACGATTCAGTGAATGTGGTTTGAAATAGTGGACATGCATAGGTCAAAAGTTTGTTCATATAATGAGTGGGGCCATGTGAAATAAAAATAAAGGTTTAAATATGCTTAATAAAAAGGAAAAAGAGTTAGAGATGACGAATAAATTAGACGAAAAGGGGGGAGTTCGCTTATATTTTCATAAAGTATAGTAAAGAAAATGTTCTACATAAAATAACCACATAAGAATAAAGTAAATCAGCTGTTTATACACCAAAAAATACAGTTCTTTTCTATTGATAGTTTGTAAATGTGCTAATTTTTGAGAATAAATTTCTATTTAAGTAGTAGAATCATTGTGATATAATCCATTTTGGGAATAAGTAAGTAATTATTGTTATACACAATTTGAAATACTATCCAATTATATAAAGTTGGATACATTTTTTATGGTTTTGGTTAACATAAACCTGAGGAGGGTCTCCATGCTATATTTGACCTTGTTTATTTGTTTTATTACATCTATTCTGATCACTCCGCTGGTTAAGAAGCTGGCGTTTAAAATAGGTGCAACGGATAAACCAAATCAACGAAAAGTTCATCAAAAAATTATGCCTCGCCTTGGAGGTTTGGCGATATTTTTTAGTTTTCTTATTGGATACCTCGTTTTACAGCCTGACAGTAAATATGCGCTGCCGATTTTAATCGGAAGCATCATTATCATCATTACCGGTGTCTTAGATGATATGATTGAGCTATCCGCTAAAATCAAATTAGGCGGTCAGCTAGTAGCGACATTAATTGTTGTTGTATACGGTGGAGTCCAAATTGACTTCATTAACTTGCCGTTTGGCGGAAAATTAGAATTCGGAATGTTAAGTATTCCAATTACGGTATTATGGATTGTAGGAATTACCAATGCTATTAATTTAATTGATGGATTGGATGGATTAGCTGCCGGCGTTTCCTCTATTGTATTGATTACCATCTCGGGTATGGCTATTATGATGGGCAATGTATTTGTGACAAGCATGGGTTTCATCGTATTGGGAAGTACGCTCGGATTTTTGTTTTACAACTTTCACCCCGCTAAGATTTTTATGGGCGATACAGGAGCACTGTTTTTAGGCTATATGATTTCTGTATTGTCTCTGTTAGGATTTAAAAATGTAGCGGTTATTTCCTTCATTGTTCCAGTTATTATTTTAGGGGTACCAATTTCAGATACGTTCTTTGCTATTATTCGCCGAATCGTAAAAAATCAACCGCTATCGGCTCCTGATAAATCTCATTTGCATCATTGCTTGTTGCGCTTAGGGTACAGCCATAGACAAACGGTTTTAATTATTTATGGAATGAGTGCGATATTTGGTTTAGCGGCAGTTATCTTCTCAAAGGTACAAACAATGTGGGGGTCTTTTCTTGTACTAGCTATACTCCTTGTAGCCATTGAAATTATTGTTGAAAAGATAGGACTAGTTGATAAGACATATAGGCCAATTCTTAACATGGTTCGTGGACTTCGTTTAAAAAATTAATTAAAAAGACCTCTTGGATATCCAAGAGGTCTTTTTTAATTATTCTGTTGTATCTGAAGTTGATTCAATGCCTAAATGCTTGCGGAGCTTTTCACTTACTTTTTCCACTGAATCATTGTCTAGTTTAAAATAGTACACGCCGTTAATTTTTTCATCGCTACCGTCTAAGTTAATGGTTTCGATGTCTACTTTTTTCGAAGCATAATCATAAAACGAAAGCATTTCACCGAACATTAAATTCGTTTTCATATTATCGCCAACAGCTTCGATAAGATTTCCATATTTATTTAGTGATCCAATGGAAGCAGCTTTTTTAATCATGGCTTCAATCAACTGCTGTTGTCTTTTTCCTCGCTCAATATCGTTGTCTTGTTTTCGTGTTCGAGCAACAGCTAACGCTTCTTCGCCATTTAAATGTTGATTTCCTGGTTTTAAGACAATAGCATTATGACGATCTTTTGAGTCCTTTTCACTCATCGCATAAGGTACATCAAAATCGATTCCCCCAAGTGAGTCTACAATGTCTGTGAAAGCTTTAAAATTCACTTTAACATAGTAATCAACAGGGACATTAAACAGCTGTTCTACCGTTTCTACAGTTGCTTTTGGACCTCCGTAAGCATGTGCATGAGTAATTTTATCTTTTCTGTTCACTTCAGGTATATAAACCCGCGAATCTCGAGGTATGCTTACAAGCTTTACGGTTTTATTGGTTTCGTTAAAGGTCGCCAAAATTAAAGCATCCGTACGGGCTGATTTTCCGAATTTCCTGGTTTCACTATCATCTACGCCCATAAATAAAATGGATATATCATCTTTTTTGGGATCGATTTTACGATCACGCATAGGAGAATTATCGCGATCTCCAAGTCCTTCATAAGAATCAGAAGCTACTGTTTTAGCTTTAACAAATAAATAAGAGCCATAAGCGGTTGCAGAAAGCCCTAAAATAAGGATAGGTAACAGAAAAAATGTAAAAAGCCTTCGTTTTCTTTTCCGTTTGTTTACTCTTTTTTGAAAACGTCTATATTGAGCCATACGGTTTCTCCTTTTATTCGTATATTCGAACACTTATTGTGACACTTAGTATGTGTTATAAATTGGAATGTATGAATCAAACTCGTCAAAGCTATGCATCTGTACGAGGTTTTTTACTCATTGACAAGTAGCGCAACCATCAGAATAGTTGCGCTATTTATCAATTGTACAATGTTTTTTAATAAGAGTAAATAATTCATTCTACATCTTCTTCTAAATAGGTCGTCTCACCTGCTCGAATGTTTGCTTGGCCGTTTGTTAGCTCGGTCATCCATTCAGTAAATGCTTCTGTTTGAGCTTCCTCTACAAATGTTTCAATCTCTACCATATCTGCGTAGTGGATTTCTTTTAATAGATAAACGGAACTGCGAAGCTCATTTTCTAATTTTCCAAGCCATGTATAGTCGACGGTTGTATGCATAACCGCCATGAGAGTTCGTTTGACTGTACCTAGTTCATTTAACGCTTCGGAAACGGATTTTCCATACGCGCGCACCAAGCCACCTGCGCCCAATTTAATGCCTCCGAAATAGCGCGTAACGACGACCACGGTATCTTTTAAGCCTCTTTTTTTGAGCACTTCTAACATTGGTACGCCTGCTGTTCCACTTGGTTCTCCATCATCGTTTGCTTTTTGAAATTGATCTCGTTCTCCAATTAGGTAAGCTGAACAGTTATGAGTAGCATTCCAGTGCTGTTTTTTAATGTCTTGGATAAATTGCTGAGCTTCTTCCTCAGTTGTTACACGTTTCATATGACAAATGAATCTAGATTTTTGAATAGTGATTTCATGTGAACCTTCTTGTTTTACGGTATAATATTGTGATAACAATCAAAAAATCCTCCTTAGCGTTATAAATAGAAGAAAAACGGGTATTTACGTACTGTTTACTTGCTATTAGTATAAAATGTTTATGAAAAGACATCAATTAATCAAATTCAACATCACTTGAACAAGCTATACAGAATATACGTTATAATAAAAGAGTGTGCAGGCTTGTATAGCTAAATAATGAAATGGTTTAAACAGGCAGTTAGTCACTGTTGAAGAGTGAGCGTAAATGGTAATCTATTCAAATAACGCGAGTCAAGCGTCGATTGATGTCGAGTTTGAGGGTACTAAAAACAACCGTTACTTTTTGGATATAAAAAGTCAGATAGGGAGAAAATATGGATCTTATCCTCACAATTCAGATAGGTCATACGAATACTATATATAGCATGAACGTATAGACATTTCTCCGAATGTGAGTATAGTTTGGGGTGAGTAAATGTCGAAACATAAATTAACAAGCAAGGCACTTGATGAAATTTTCGAGAAGATTATTGGCACAGTGGGAGATAGTAAAAATGAAGTCTATCGTCTTTCTGAAGATGCCAGACAAGAATATCAGCAAATAAAAGAAGAGTTAGAAGTGTTAAAAGGGAAAGTTCTTGAGACGATAGAGCAAGGCGATAAATTGGAAACTCAGGCAAGGTTGGCTCGAAAGCGTTTGTCTGATGTGAGCCGACATTTTCAAATTTATTCAGAGCCTGAAGTAAAAGACGCTTATGAAAAAGCACATGAATTACAAACCAAGCTGCTGATGAATCAGCAAAGCGAATATCAGCTGCGTAATCGTCGAGATGAACTAGAAAGACGCTTGCTTACATTAGAAGAAACGATTAAACGTGCAGATCACCTAGTAGGTCAAATTTCCGTTGTGTTAAATTATTTAACAAGTGATTTAAAACAAGTAGGGGAAATAGTAGAAGATGCCATTCAAAAAGAGTATTTTGGCTTTCGGATTATTGAAGCTCAGGAAGAGGAACGGAAACGTTTGTCAAGAGAGATTCATGACGGCCCAGCTCAAATGCTTGCAAATGTTATGATGAGATCGGAATTAATTGACCGAATTTACCGGGAACGTAGTGCAAAAGAAGCAATGGAAGAAATTCGAGATTTACGAAAAATGGTTCGTTCTGCCCTATACGAAGTGCGTCGAATTATATATGATTTAAGACCGATGGCACTTGACGACTTAGGTCTAATTCCGACGCTGCGTAAATATCTTGATACAATCGAAGATTATAACGAAGGCAAGCCTCGGATTACGTTTATTTCCATTGGACAAGAGAAGCGAACTGCTTCAAAATTAGAAGTAGCACTGTTTCGTTTAGTGCAAGAAGCTGTAACGAACGCATTAAAACATGCAGACGCGACGGAAATCCAAGTGAAGATAGAGTTCAACAATGAACACGCTATTTTGCTTGTCAAAGATGACGGCTGCGGTTTTAATCAAGAAGAGAAAAAAGAGAATTCGTTCGGCTTAATAGGAATGAAAGAGCGTGTTGATTTGTTAGATGGGACTATTTCTGTTCATTCGAAAATTAACCAAGGCACGCTTGTTATGATTAAAGTACCGATTATAGCCGCTTAAAAAGGCAGAGATATGTATATAAATAGGGGTCAATATAGAGTAAAACATTTGTTGTTCGATTTGGGGAGGAATC
This sequence comes from Bacillus sp. ILBB4, assembly GCF_035064545.1. Classification (NCBI taxonomy): domain Bacteria; kingdom Bacillati; phylum Bacillota; class Bacilli; order Caryophanales; family Bacillaceae; genus Bacillus; species Bacillus sp. ILBB4. The sequence continues at coordinate 181,042 of NZ_JAIQVD010000005.1, forward strand.
AAACATGCAGACAAGAATTATCATAATCGACGATCACCAATTATTCCGTGAAGGAGTAAAAAGAATTTTAGATTTCGAAAAAGATTTTGAAGTAGTTGCAGAAGGTGACGACGGTAGCGAAGTTATTGACCTTGTAGAAGAACATCAACCTGATGTTGTAATCATGGATATTAACATGCCGGCTGTAAATGGTGTAGAAGCTACGAAAAAGCTTGTAGAAGTAAATCCGGACGCTAAAGTTATTATTTTATCTATCCATGATGATGAGACATATGTAACTCATGCCTTACAAACAGGTGCACGAGGCTATCTGCTAAAAGAAATGGATGCGGATGCGTTAATTGAGGCGGTGAAAGTAGTTGCAGAAGGTGGTTCATATTTACACCCTAAGGTAACGCATAGTTTAGTAAAAGAGTACCGTCGACTAGCAGCTCAAGGACAATCGTCTTCTTATCCGCACGAACCAATTGAGATTCGCCGTCCACTACATTTGTTAACACGTCGTGAGTGCGAAGTGCTACAACTGTTAGCTGATGGTAAAAGTAACCGAGGAATCGGAGAAGCATTATATATTAGTGAAAAAACCGTTAAAAACCATGTGAGTAATATTTTGCAAAAAATGAATGTAAATGATCGTACTCAAGCTGTTGTTGTGGCAATCAAAAACGGTTGGGTAGAAGTAAGATAAGTTCAAAAGTCCGATATACCACTAGGTATATCGGACTTTTTTTTCTTTTTATAACTTTTTTTTGAAATTGTAGGTAAAAAGTCATGTTTAATGAGAGAGGAAAACAACCGATAAGTTAAGGGGAGAAAATATCTTTTAGGAAGGCAAAGGATGATACCTTTACACATTTACTCGTCCTTTAACTTCGTTTAAGCATACAGGGAATCTTAAGGATCCTACAACCTTCGACGAAAGCATCCATACCTCAAAACAATGTCCATCAAGTTGATGCATGCTCTTGTAAAAAAAGGTCTTTAATACATTCAGATACATATGAGGTCGTAGAAGAATTTATTCAAACCTCAACTGGTGTCCTTTAAAAAATTTAAAAGTTAGCTTTTAGTGAAATAAATAGAAAACTGATTTAAAGAAGACAAGAAGGTGATGAAGCTGAATTTTATAACGGAAGAATTAATCTATCATAAATCTCCGCAAGAGCTAACAGCTATGATGTATGAAAAATTTATTCAAAATATTGATGAAGCTGTTATAGCAATTCAACACAGCGATTATTTTACAGCGAATGAAAAAATTAAACAGTGCAACGATATTTTATATCGGCTAGGAATTGGCTTAACATATCAAGCAGGTATCATTGCAGAGCAGTTAGATACCCTATACAACTATATGTCTGAGCGATTAATTAGGGCTAATTTAAAAAAAGATACATTTATTTTATGTGAAGTTCAACAAATGATGAAGAAGCTTTCTAACGCTTGGAATGAAGTGTTAAAAGCGACGCCTAAAGTTACCTCTTCGCTCCGAAAAAACAAGCTGTCTTCTTATGAACGGCACATAAGTATCATTCTTAGCTAAAGGATAATCATCATATCCACGCATCAGATGCCTCTCGAAACTTTCAGCTAATCAAGCTAGCACATCTAAAAGTCTAAATTGAATGGAGTGTATACTAACAGAGAAAGGAGAGATACATAGTGGAGGTACAGCGAATTAACAGTCTTTCTTCTTCCATGAATCTCATTAGAGAAAAAGAAGTAAGTGGTTCGGTTTCATTTACAGGAGTAATGGCCAAGAAACAAAAAGAACTAACCTATGAACATTTAACTCAAGTGATAAATAAAATTGAAGAACAGGGAAAGCAGTTAGTGAAAAGTCAAACTATTGATTCTTTGCGGAAATACAAGACGCTTGTGAAGCAGTTTATGAACGAAGTGGTTAAAAATGGTTTTGAACTTCATGAAGAAAGAGGATTTAATCATAGAGGAACGACTAAAGTATATAAGTTAGTGAAAGAAGTGGATACGAAACTAGTTGACTTGACAAATGATATCCTTCAAAAAGAAAAAGACAATTTAAATTTACTCAAGCGGGTTGGAGAAATTCAAGGTTTGTTAATTAATATGTATACGTGAGGGAGCTTTTACTAATAGGTAAACCTCTCGTTACATGCATTTTAATCCTAAATGTTGTAGAATAGAGTGAAATTATTTTATATAACAAAGGATGGATCCCTATCTTATGAAAACAGCAATTATTACAGATAGTACCGCCTATATATCAGAGGAAATTCGATCAAACTATCATATACATATGGTGCCGCTAAGCGTTATTTTCGGTGAAGAAACATATCGTGAAGAAGTAGATATGACTGCAGATCAATATTTTGAAAAAATTAAAGAAGCAAAAAATCTTCCAACCACTTCTCAGCCTGCTATCGGAGAATTTGTAGAGTTGTTTGAACAGTTAAAACGAGATCAATTCGATGCTGCTATCGTTATTACGTTATCTAGTGGAATTAGCGGAACGTATCAGGGTGCTTTGACGGCAGGTAGCATGGTAGAAGACTTTGACGTGCACGTATTTGATTCAGAAATCAGCTGTATGGTTCAAGGCTTTTATGCGATTGAAGGAGCCGAGATGGTCCAATCAAATAAACATCCTGACGAAATCATTGCGCGTTTTGAAGAGATGAAACTATCAATGCGTGCGTATTTTATGGTAGATGATTTATCTCACTTGCAGCGTGGAGGTCGTCTAAATGCTGCTCAGGCTATTATTGGAAGTCTTCTTCAAGTAAAGCCCGTGCTCCATTTTGAATCTAAAAAAATTGTTCCGTTTGAAAAAATTCGTACGCGTAAACGAGCATTAAAACGAATTACCGAGCTTCTTGATGAGGATGCAAAAGAAAACGTACCTATGAAGGCTGTAGTTATTCATTCTAATCGTGAAAATGAAGCAAAAGAAATTCAACGAGAGTTAGAACAAGAATATCCTCATATTGAATGGAGCCTTTCTTATTTTGGCGCTGTCATTGGCACACATTTAGGTGAAGGTGCCATCGGTATAGGCTGGTATAAAAAGTAATCGAAAACCAAATCATTTGATTTGGTTTTTTTGCAGGAAAAAACACCTTTTTTTGCGTATATAGATGTGTACGATAAACATGGAAAGGAATGAAGATATGCTTTTTACTGTTAAACAAGAATTGCTAAATCCCGTTCAAGTACCTAGCCCAGCTGCTTTTCCTCTCTCAAAAATCGATACGTGGAGAACTCCACCTTTAAATCCTTCATACCCCTACTCTTTAGATCTTCAGCGTTCTCTAAGCGGAAAGCAACTTCTACTAACTCAGACTCCCTATCCTTTATCTCTCATTCATGAACATTATCTAAACGGATATATTTCCTATCAAAAAGCACTTACCCAGAAAGAAAACAGATATAAATGCAACCGGTGTGGAAGTGATAGCCCCTTTTATTTTGCTTCATTTCCATGCAGTAGATGTCACCAGGAGTGCTACTATTGCCGAGCGTGTATTGTAATGGGGAAAGTAAGTGAGTGCACACCTTTTATAAACTGGGAAGGACCAACAAGTAATGTCCTGCCAAAAAGCAGCGTGATGAATTGGAAAGGAATGCTGTCTAAAGCTCAAGAACGTGCTTCAAATGAACTCATTCAAGCTATAAAAAAGGATGAAGAGCTGTTAATTTGGGCTGTTTGCGGAGCAGGAAAAACGGAAATTTTATTTAAAGGTATTGAAGCAGCATTGAACAGCGGAAAGAAAGTCTGTATTGCTACTCCAAGAACAGATGTAGTTATTGAGTTAAAGCCAAGAATTCAATCGGCATTTCCGGATATGTCTGTGCTGGCTATGTATGGAGGCAGCGAAGACCGTTTTCATGAATCCTCTCTTATTATTTCCACCACTCATCAACTTCTGCATTATTATCAAGCATTCGATGTGCTGATTATTGACGAAGTAGATGCATTCCCGTATTCGACAGAGCCTATGCTGCACTATGCTGTTGCAAAAGCAGCTAAACACGCTGCATCAAAGATTTATTTAACAGCGACTCCAAATGAATCATTAAAAAAAGACGTTGAGCAAGGGAAAAAACAAGTAGTTAAAATTCCAGCCCGCTATCACCGAATGCTTATTCCTGTTCCTCGGTTTGAATGGTGCGGCAATTGGAAGAAAAAAATGAAAACAGATACTTTGCCTGCTAATGTTGAGAAATGGCTGAAAAAAAGAATACATGAAGGGAAACAATGCTTTATCTTCGTCCCGCAAATTAAGTGGATTGCTCCGATCACAGACATGATTCGGAAGCTAACCCAAAAGGTAGACGGTGTCCATGCTGAAGATTCCCAGCGAAAAGAAAAAGTAATGAAATTTAGAGAAGGGCAGCTAGTTATTTTAGTAACGACAACAATATTAGAGCGAGGCGTAACGGTTCCCAACATAGATGTTGCAGTATTAGGAGCAGAAGAAACGATTTTTACTGAAAGTGCTCTTGTTCAGATTTCAGGAAGAGTGGGGAGGAGTGCTCAATTTCCAACGGGAGACGTGGTCTTTTTTCATTATGGGCAGTCTCTGTCTATGCGAAAAGCAAAAGAGCATATTGAATATATGAATGCTCTAGCTTATAAGGAAGGGCTGGTTGATCGATGACAATATGTCTGATTTGTTTTGAACCTCTTGTCTCTTCTTTCGATTGGAGGGCATTGTTAAAACCTTCTTCAACGGACAGGATTTGCACTGTTTGCTTGCAAAAATGTCCCATCATCACCAGTAGCATTTGCAGGGGATGCGGCCGTTCTCTTGCAGACCTCGCTTCTTCTCATTATGAGCTAGACACATGTATGGACTGTCAGAAATGGAATGATGCTTCTTTTTTCAACCGTTCTCTTTATACGTACAATGATTTTATGCAAAGCATAATAGAACGTTTTAAATTTCAAGGAGATTATGAAATTATCCAAGCATTCAAGGAGCAGTGGTATAAGTTCTATAAAAAAGAATGTAATCCAAAAGCTATACTAGTTCCTATACCTTTAACGGACGAGAGATTATATGAGAGAGGGTTTAACCAATCTTTAGCGCTAGCTGAACTGATCAGTGACAACATAGAAATGCCTCTTGTTCGCTGTTCAGGAACAAAGCAATCAAAGAAAAATAGGCGAAGTCGGCTGGCAGAAAGGCTGGAATTTAAAGTAGTCGATTCCTCAATGGTTACGAATCAAGAATTTCTCTTGATTGATGATATTTATACAACAGGAGCAACCGTGCGCCAAGCGGCAAATTGTTTGCAGGAAGCTGGGGCACGTTCAGTTCATTCGCTCACTTTAATTCGTGCATGAAGATGTATAATTTAAAACTTTGACCGATAGTAAAATAAAAAACAAATGAGGAGTTTCGAATATGGGAACGTTAGATAATTGCAGGGAATGCGGTCGTTTATTTGTAAAAAGTGGATCAATAAACATATGTAAATCATGTTTTGACAAAGAAGAAGCTCTGTTTCAACGTGTTTCTTCATTCTTGAAGAAGAGAGCAAATCGTACAGCAACGACTTACGAAGTGATGAAAGAAACGGGCGTTTCAGATTCGTTAATTTATCAATTTATTCGACAAGGTCGCTTAGTGTTAACTAATTTTCCAAATATAAGCTATCCATGCATGCAATGCAACGCTCAGATTCGAGAAGGGAAACTTTGTCATTCATGCTCTCAAGAAATTAAACATGGGTTAGAAAAGCATAATCGTGAGATGATTCGTTCAAATGAAGAGCCGACGCGTCCCACCTATCGTTCTAACGAAAGGAAAAAAGAGTGAAAGTGTGCTGAGTGTTTGAAGATTCTCTATCTATAGACCTATGTTTAAGGTGGACTGTGAAAATGGTCTCAACTTCCTTGCCGATGCTAAAGGTTTAGGCGGAAATTCCGATATAATGAATAGAGATAACGGATACAAATATAAAAAGAGGTGAGAGAGATGAAGATTAACCCATCGAACTTATTTGGAATAAATCCGTACAAAAAACAATCGGAAAAAATAGAACAGGTCTCTAAAAAGAATCCACAAGATCAGATTCATATTTCATCTGAGGCGAAGAAACTTCAGGGAAATGAACCATCTCCAGAAAGACTTGAAAAATTGGAGAAACTAAAACAGCAAATTAACAGCGGAACATACGAAATTAACGGAAAAGAAATTGCTAAAAGTATTGTAGATTTCTATAAAAAATAAAAGGACTGACATTGATTGAACGTGCAAGAAATTCAAACGATACTAGAAAAACAAGTAACGCTTCACAAAAGTTTGTCTGTTATTGTTAAAGAGAAAACGAACTTTATTATTAAACAAGATGTAAAGGCATTGACGGCTTCTTTGCAAAAAGAGCAATCTCATATAGCTGCTATTTCTGCACTGGAAACAAAACGTATAGAAGCGATGGAAAAAAGCGGACATGCTGCTCGCTCCATTGAAGAAATAGCAGGCTCATTCTCTGAGTACTCCATCTTGATACCCTTTCAAAAACAGCTAATAGATATAATTCAAGATATAAAGTATGCAAATGACTTAAACAATCAGCTGCTCACACAGTCTTTGCAGCTGATTCATACCGAACTAGACCTTCTTGTTCCATCGAAACGAGAGGATTCGTTCAATTACACAAAAACAAATAATAGATCGTTTCAGTCCAACTCTATTTTTAATTCGAAGGCATAAAGAACGGAGGAAAGCAGAATGAGTTCAACATTTCATGGTTTGCAGGTGGCTAAACGAGGAATGGATGCCCAACAAGTGGCTCTTTACACGATTGGCCATAACGTATCTAATGCAAATACGCCGGGCTATACGCGTCAGCGAGTAAGTTTAGAAACGTTCCCAGCTTATCCAGCCCCAGGGATGAATCAGACTGGAACTGCGGGCCAAATAGGAATGGGAGTAGAAGCCAGCATGGTAGAGCGAATACGTGATACATTTTTAGATACCCAGTATCGAGATGAAACCATTAAAGTGGGGTATTGGGAGGCGCGCGCTGGTGCTCTTGAAAAAATGGAGGAAATTATGAATGAACCTACTGAAGATGGACTTTCAGCTGTTTTTAATCAATTCTTTGAGTCCATTCAAGATGTAGCTTCACACCCTTCAGAAGCAGGAGCCAGGTCTGTTATGATTGAACGAGCTGAAGCAGTAGGCGATACTTTCTCTTATTTATCTACTTCTTTAAAAACGGTTCAAGGTGATTTACAAAACGAGCGTGACGTAGCGGTAACACAAGTGAATTCTTTGTTAGAGCAAATAAGTAATGTGAACCAACAAATACAAAACGTAGAACCGAATGGCTATTTGCCTAATGATTTGTATGATGAAAGAGATCGGCTGCTAGATGAGATTTCTAAATTTATGCCGGTTTCTTTAGAGTATACAAAAAGCAGCGGGAACGCTTCTGCAACGTCAGAAGGAGTGGTAACGGTTCAGCTTCAAACGTCTCAAGGGCCTATTACTCTTTTAGATGGGAAAACTCATCAAGTAAATGCCATCAGTTTGAAAACAAATCAAGATTCCTATGTGACGGAAATTCATATAGGGGATGAGATACGGAACCCTGAGTCATTTCCTCAAGGAAAACTTAAAGGGTTAATTGGGGCTTCTGGATATGTAGATAATAGTGGTAATAAAACAGGTGTTTACGCTTCAATGATTGATGATTTAGATGAAATGGCATATGAATTTGTAAATTGGTTTAATGATAAGCACCAACAAGGTGTCACGCTAGATGGTGATACTGGTATGTCCTTTTTTAATGAGATTTCTCAGAAAGAAGGAGCTGCAGCTGGAATTGTTATTGCTGATAAAATTAAACAAAACACAAACAATATTGCTGCTGCTTCTTCGGCCTCCTCTGGGGATGATGGAACTGGCCGCAAAGGAGATGGACAAAATGCTCAGCTATTGTCTCAATTTCGTCAAAAGGTGCTTATTAATTCCGGGAATCAAGGCGTTTCCCTAGATGGCTTTTATCAATCTGTTATTGGCCAAATGTCAGTAGATGCCCAACAAGCCAACCGCTTAAAAAGTAATTCAGAAACTCTTCAGGGAGCTGTAGAGCAAAGGCGCCAGTCTACCAGTGCAGTTTCATTAGATGAAGAGATGACCAATATGATTCAGTTTCAGCATGCATATAACGCTAGTGCCCGTATGGTGACTATGATTGATGAGATGCTTGATAAAATTGTAAACGGTCTTGGAACTGGAGGAAGGTAAAGATGCGCGTCACACAAGGAATGTTAGCGGCTAATTCATTAAAACAGATTAGCAATAGCTATAATAAGCTGGAGACACTTCAAAACCAATTATCAACGGGAAAGAAAATTACTCGTCCTTCAGATGACCCTGTAGTGGCTACTAAAGGAATGGCTTATCGTTCTAATCTTTCTGAAGTAAATCAATATAAACGTAATTTAACAGAAGTTCAGTCTTGGTTTGATAGTTCAGAATCCGGACTTGAACAAGTCAACTCCATTCTTCAGCGCACTAAAGAGCTGGTCGTGCAAGGGTTAAACGGTACGAATGAAAGTGATGACCGCCAAGCAATTGCACGTGAAATTGAACAGTTAAAGCTGGATTATATGCAAGTAGGCAATACGCAGGTGGCAGGAAACTATATCTTTAACGGTGTAAATGTAGGAGCAGCGCCTATAAGTGAGAATGCAAGCGGTATGATAGAATCGAATATTAACCTGGATCCTTTTTCAGTTGAAGTCTCAAAAGGTATCCAGCTGAGAGTCAATATTCACCCTGAAAATATTTTTGGACAAGGTGCATTCGACTTAATGAACAATGTTCAAACAGCTTTTGAACAAAACGATGTAAACTCACTAAAAGATCTCTCTACACAGGTAGACACGCAGCTGTCTACGCTATTAGCGGAGCGATCTGAATTGGGAGCAAGAAGCAATCGGCTTGAGCTGATTGAAAACCGCCTTGATTCACAGGAAATTACGGCTACTAAGATGCTTTCAAATAATGAAGATGCAGATATTGAAAAAGTCATTACGGATTTAACCGTACAAGAAAGCGTGCATCGTGCTGCTTTGGGAGTAGGGGCTCAAATTATTCAGCCTACGCTGCTAGATTTCTTGCGTTAAAAAGTTCCTTCTAAACAGAAGGAGCTTTTTTACAATGAAAAAAGATAACAAGAAAAAATCAATTAGCAAAGGTGTGATGAGATGAAAATTTCAACAAGCTATCATGGAGATATAGAAATAGATAATCAGCAAACACTGACATTCAATCAAGGGATTCCAGGTTTTTTGGAAGAAACTGAATTTGTTATTTTACCACTTCCAGAAGCCGAAGCTTTCCAAGTTCTGCAGTCTATTCAAACCAAAGAATTAGCTTTTATTATCACGGATCCATTTCAGTTTTTTTTAGATTATGATTTTCAACTAGAACTTCAGGAAATCGAAAAGCTTCAATTACAACAAGCGGAAGATGCAGCTGTTTACGTATTGCTTACGATGTCAGATTCTGTGGAAAAGATAACGGCTAATTTGCAGGCTCCTGTTATTATTAATACAAAGCAACAGCTTGCTAAGCAAGTAATTTTAATGAATACAGCTTACGAAACGAAGCACAGGTTATTTGAGTAAGATGAATAGATAAGGAGTGAGTCCATGCTTGTTTTAACACGAAAGTTAAATGAAACAATCAAAATAGGTGATGAAATTGAAGTGACCGTCCTTGCAGTTAATGGTGATCAAATAAAGTTAGGAATTCAAGCTCCAAAGTCTGTAGATATTCATAGACAAGAGATTTATGAAGAAATACGTAACGAAAATAAAAGTGCTTCTCAAATTACATTACATGCTATTGATATGCTGAAACAATTACCGAAAAAGCAATAAAACGATCAGTTTGAAAATCATCAAAAATATACAGTATAAATAATATCTAAATCGGGAAAGATAAACATATAGTATTCCCCACTATGTCTTAAGCCTTTCTCTTTAAGAGAAAGGCTTCTTTTTTATCAGAAAAATTGAACTGAATTTCTGTTTTTTTCCTTTTTATCGTGTATCATTAAATTTATTAAATATAATTCAAATAAATTTAATAAAAGAGGAGAAGAGTAAATGAGTGATGTTCAAGAGTATCATGATTTATTAAAAGAAGCAGAAGATGTGGTTGTCAGTGCTTTAGCTGATACAATGGATTTATATGGGGTCACACCTTCAGTAGGAAGGCTGTATGGCATGCTTTATTTTATGGATGAGCCTGTTACATTAGATCAAATGAGTGAAGAATTGGGTATGAGTAAACCAACGATGAGTACATCCATTCGTTCACTGCAAAATATTGATATGGTCCACAAAGTGTGGAAAAAAGGTGTTCGAAAAGACTTATATGAAGCAGAAAAAGATTTTTCTAAGTCCTTTTTTTCATTTTTCTGTAAGAAGTGGCAAAGAGAAATTTCAGTTAATTTAGAGGCAATCGAAGAAGCGGAAAACAAGCTGCAGATTCTCTTAAATAATGAAGATGTGCCTGAGGAGATCGCAGTAAAAGCAAAGCGTAATTTAGCGCAGATTATAGAGTCCAAACATTATTATCATTTCTTGAAAAAAGTAGTGAAAGTTTTTGACGACCGAAGAATCATCGATATTTTAAATGAAGAATTAGCGAAAGAGTAAATAAAAAAGGCTGTTGAAAAATCAACAGCCTTTTTATCATTTTTATACGGTTAATGGTGTAGCTTCAAAACAGCGGTTATAAATCCATTCGTAACTTTTTACAGTTAAATCACGAGGGTTACCAACTGTTTGTGGATCATTAAATGCTTCTTGAGCTAAGCGAGAAACCGCTTCTTTTGGAACACCTTGTTCTTCTAAAGAAGGGATTTGTACATCTTTAACTAGTTGATATACTTCACGAACAGCTGCTTGAGCTGCTTCTTCAAGCGTTAATTCGTGTGTATTAACTCCTAAAGCTTGAGCTATGCGCGCAAATTTTTCAGGCTCGCCCATCCAGTTATATTCCATTACAGGACCTAGCATTGCTGCTACGCAAGGGCCATGGGCAATTGGATAAATGCCTCCTAATGTTTGAGCCATCGCGTGAGCTGCTCCTGCAGATTCACTTCCATATGAAAGGCCAGCAAGCATAGCTGCATGCGCCATTCCATAGCGTGCTTCGATATCCTGTCCATTTGCAACTGCACGTCGTAAGTATTTTCCAACGTACTCAATAGCCAATAAAGCAACAGAGTCCGTCATTGGTTGTGCAAAGTGACATGTATAACATTCAATTGCATGAGCTAATGCGTCAATTCCTGTACCGGCCGTAATATGTGAAGGCATAGATACGTGCAGTTCTGGATCAATAATTGTTAAGTGAGCAGCAATTAAAGGTCCACCTGTATTAAACTTAAACTCACGAACAGGATCTGTAATGACAGCCCATTGTGTGACTTCACTTCCTGTACCCGCAGTTGTAGGAATGGTTGTTAAAGGAGGGATACGTTTTGTTAAAGGTTTTTTTCCTTCAGCTGCTTCATAATCTAAGACGGGAGCATTATGAGCTACTTCTACACCAATAGCTTTTGCCGTATCCATTGAGCTTCCGCCTCCAACAGCTACTAGTCCGTTGCATCCATTTTCTTTGTACATTTTTGTGCCGTCTGCTACCACGTGAATAGAAGGGTTGGCTTCTACTTGGTCAAATAGAATAACGTCTACGTCCGCTTCTTTTAAACTAGCGATTACAGGATCTGCTAAACCTACTTTTTTTACACCAGGATCTGTTACTAGTAAAACCTTAGATACACCTAGGTTTTTTACTTCTTCTCCAGTATGTTTTACAGCACCAATTCCATGTTTTACAACCGTTGGCATCTCAAAACTTTTTAAACGTTCCATTCTTTCAAATCGCATAAACATCTTTACATTCCCCCTTGAATTTTATTGAAACCAGCGCATTGGCTGTGGATTTGTATTCGTATAAATATGTTTAATTTCCGTATATTCTTCTAGCCCAATGTGGCTAAGCTCTCTTCCGATCCCAGATTGCTTATATCCTCCCCAAGGAGCCTGCGGGAAGTAGGGATGATAATCGTTAATCCAAGTTGTTCCCATACGGAGTGCTTTCACTACACGTTCAGCTCGATTCATATCACTTGTCCAAACGGCTCCAGCTAATCCATAGATTGTATCGTTAGCAAGTGCGACTGCTTCTTCTTCAGTGCTGAAGCGCTCAATGGTCATAATCGGACCGAATGACTCTTCTTGGACAACTTTCATATCTCCATGACAGTTTGTAAAAATAGTTGGTTCGATAAATAAGCCTTTTTGTAAAGAGTCCTGAGTTGGACGTTTGCCTCCTAAAACAAGGGAAGCACCTTCTTGTTTGCCAAGCTCAATGTAATGTTCCACTTTAGCTAGGTGTTCTTTTGAGATGACGGGTCCCATTTGAGTGGCTTCATCCATGCCGTCTCCTAGCTTGATTTTTTTGGCTTGTTCAATAACTGCTGAAACAAATTTATCGTGAATATCATCTTGAACGAGTAATCTTGCACCAGCTGAACAAACTTGACCGGCATGAAAGAAGACCGCATTTAATGCATGGTCAACCGCAGTGTCAAAGTCAGCGTCAGCAAAGACGATATTCGGATTTTTCCCACCGAGTTCAAGAGCGATTTTTTTAAAGTTGCCTGCGGCGGCCTGCATGACTTTACGTCCAGATACACCGCCACCTGTAAAGGAAACTAAATCTACTAAGTGACTTTCTGCCATTTCTTGTCCAACGGTCGCACCCGGGCCGAGTACAATGTTAATGACGCCTGCTGGAAAGCCAACTCTTTCAAAAATTTTCATCATATGAATAGTTGTTAAAGGGGTGATTTCGCTTGGTTTAATAACAATTGTATTCCCAGCAGCAAGTGCCGGAGCCAATTTCCAAGAGGCTTGCAATAAAGGATAATTCCAAGGAGTAATTTGGCTGCATACACCTACAGGTTCGCGGACAACGCGGCTAACAGAATCGGGATTAGGTGACTCAATCATCTGTCCACCATCTTTATCTGCTAATCCAGCATAGTATTGAAAGACATCAGCAATTCCATCCATGTCTGCCAGGCTTTCAACGAGGGTTTTTCCAGTATTCAAGGTTTCAAGTTTAGCGAGTTCTTCACGATCATTACGAATTTCTTCCGCTACTTTAAATAGTAAAGAACCCCTTTGGGCCGCTGTAAATTTAGACCATTCACCTGCATCAAAAGCTTTTCTAGCTGCTTCAATAGCTTCTACAGTATCAGCACGATTTCCTTCTGTAACGACAGCGATAACCTCTTGATTAAAAGGATTTATAATCTCTCTTTTCTCGCCGCTGCGTGCTTCAACCCATTCGCCGTTTATGTGCATTTTTTCAAGCGTAAGTGTTTGTTCCAATAGCATCAACCTCCAAATAATAGAATTTGTTAAATTTATATTTAACGTTCTTAACAATTCGAATTATAGCATCGGTTATTTAATTTAGTCAAATCCAAAAACTCAAAATGTTCAGAATTTATTAGATTATCTGCTCTGTAAGAGACTAATCATTCGGATATTAAGAAAAAATTTAACAAAAAGTGATAAAAAATCACTGATTGCTATGTCCCTTGATACAAAAGGTTTTTTTATGTATGAGCTATGAGAATATTATTCTTTTTTTATATAAAAACACTCGAAATTTTTTGACAATATCCTAAACATTCAGATATATTAACCATAGTACTATATCTGCTTGCATACAAACCTTGAAAAACAAAGGATTTTGAATGTGGAAATTAAGAAAGGAGTTTAGATGGAAGATGAAAAATAATTGTGAGTTCAATAAAAAAAGTCGATTTAAATTATTTTAATATAATTATATAAACGTAATTTCTCCCCTTCGCATTGGTATTTATAATCCAACTATTTATATTTTATTCTAAAAAATCTATTTTTAGGTTTAATTGTATGCTGGTAGGAAAAAGGAATAGAGGACAAGCTTGTCTTTAGATTTCTTTATCAATTTAAAGGATGTGAGACGATGCAAAATGCTAAAAAACCATTTCGTTCAGACACACAACAAGCCAGGCCTGAAAAGTCGAATGAGACTTCTGACTTTTCAGGGAAATCAAACAGGAACAACCGTCTACTAACCCCCTTATGGACAACTATTATAGGATTTTCCATCTTTATGGTTGTCGCATTTATCTATTCTCTCTATAATCCAGATCTCTATTGGCCAGGCCTCATTTTAATGTTCATTATGTATGGTGTTATTTATTTTATTGGTGCTCGAGCCGCTGCAAGTAAAAAAGGAAAATCAGATGATATGCTTGTTGCAGGAAGATCTATGCCGCTATGGATTTCAATGTTCACAATGACCGCCACTTGGGTAGGTGGAGGGTATATTGCTGGAACGGCCGAAACCGTTTATTCCTCAGGGCTGACATGGACTCAAGCGCCATGGTGTTATTCAATCAGCTTGATTTTAGGCGGTATCTTTTTTGCTAGAAAGATGAGAAGGTTTGAGTTTATGACAATGCTCGATCCTCTAGAATCTCGTTTCGGTAAGAAAATGGCTACGGTTCTTTATTTTCCAGCTATACTGGGAGAGCTGTTTTGGAGCGCAGCTATCTTAACTGCTTTAGGAACAACATTCGGTGTGATTTTAGGCCTCAGTTTTTCAATTTCCATCATTCTTTCCGCACTTATTGCCATTGCATACACCGTGATTGGCGGCTTGTGGGCAGTAGCACATACCGATATCTTACAGCTTTCTATTATGTTTTTAGGGCTATTTCTGGTGCTTCCCTTTGCATTTTCGAATACGGGAGGGGTTGGAGCCGTTTTTTCTACTTATTCAGAAGGCATGAATGGTTCTCTTCATTTATTTCCTCCATTAAAAGGCTGGGAAGATCCGAAATGGGGAAATACATATTGGCAATGGTGGGATAGCACATTTTTACTTATTTTTGGTGGTATTCCATGGCAAATTTATTTTCAGCGCGTGTTATCTGCTAAAAATGAAAAAGCAGCAATGTGGCTATCTATTACAGCGGGCATCTTTTGCGCGTTAGCGGCCTTGCCTCCAACATTAATAGGAATGATAGGTTATAGTGCAGACTGGTCTTCATTTGGAGCGTCAAGCCCTGAGAGCGCGTCCATGATTTTAACGTATGTATTTAAATACCTAACGCCCGATTTAGTAGGAGCGATTGCGCTTGGAGGCCTAGCTGCTGCCGTTATGGCTGCAGTAGCGGCTTCGTTGCTTTCAGCGTCGGGGATGGCAGCCTGGAACGTGTATCGTCCGATTGTAAAACCAAATGCGACACAGGCGCAGTTAGATAAAGTTATTAAACGTTCTATCATTATCATTGGAACGGGAGCAACTCTAATTGCTTTAAACTCTGAGAGTGTCTACTCTTTATGGTATTTATCAGGGGACCTAGTGTATTGTATACTTTTTCCGCAGTTGGTTTGTGCTTTATTCTTTAAAGGAGCTAACTGGTACGGATCTTTGGCTGGGTTTATTGTGTCTCTTGTTCTTCGAATAGGTGGAGGAGAACCGCTGCTTCATTTAAAAGCGCTACTTCCGTATCCGATGATTGAAGACGGAGTGGTCATGTTTCCGTTTCGTACATTTGCGATGGCAGGCGGGTTGTTAACCATTCTTATCGTTTCTTACGCGACGCGACGTATTTGCCCTCCTCAGCCGCTTCGAAATCTTCATCGTGACATATTGGTTGAGAAATAATCAAAAGCAAAATAAAAAAGCCGCATCTGCGGCTTTTTTATTTTGCAATATTTTCTGACTCGGAAAATTGATCGTCAGGTCGCTTGTTGTTTGTTTTTTTGATGAACGAGTATGAAAGAAGAACCACAGCGGTTAATCCAAGAGTTAAGAAAAACTGTGAGCGCATCGAATCAATAAATGCCATTGATAAGAAGATCACGGTAATAACAGCAATTGTTACGTATGTTAAATACGGGAACAACCACATTTTCATCCCTTTAATTGGCTGGTTTGCTCGATTCATTTTCTTACGCAGGCGTAAATGAGAAATAGCGATAGCTAAGTACACAATAAGAGCAATGGCTCCCGATGCATTAACTAAGAATAAAAAGAGTTTATCCGGCGAAACGAAGCTAAAGATAGCACATACATATGCGGCAGCTGTGCTAATCCATACAGCTCTTGCCGGCACGCCTGATTTGCTTACTTTTGCTAAAGCGCGAGGAGCTTGTCCTTTTTGAGCTAATGATAAAATCATTCGTGAGTTCGTATACAAAGCAGAGTTCAAGCAAGACAAAACGGATACTAATACGACTAAATTCATAATTTGTGCAGCTGCTGGAATATTGACCATTTCTAACATTGTTACATATGGACTTTTTAGTAAATCAGCTGAGTTCCAAGGTAAAAGAGTTACTAAAATAGCAACTGAACCAATATAGAAAATTAAAATTCGCCATACGACACTGCGAATAGCAGTGGTGATAGCTTTTGCTGGATTTTCTGATTCACTAGCTGCAATAGCCGCAATTTCAGCTCCAAAATAAGAGAAAATAACGGTAATAACTCCTAAAAAGATAGAGTTCGTACCTTTTGGCATAAAGCCTCCGTGGCCCGTTAAATTAGCTAGACCAGGTGAAGATGTACCTGGGATCAATCCGAAAATAATAGCTAAACCGATTCCCATAAAAGCAACGATTGCCACAATTTTAATCATAGCAAACCAATATTCAAATTCTCCAAATGATTTGACAGAGAACAAGTTTGTTAAAGTTAATGCAAAGGTTAAGATTAAGCTTAAAAGCCAAATTGGTACGGAAGGGAGCCATTCATGAACAATTGCTCCTCCTGCAGTTGCTTCAATCGCAATTACAATTAGCCAGAAAAACCAGTAAAGCCATCCAACAGCATAACCTGCCCACGCGCCAATTCCTTGCTGAGCATATGTTGCGAATGAGCCTTTATCTGGGTTTACCATAGCCATTTCACCGAGCATACGCATCAATAGAACGACTAGCAGTCCGGCTGCTGCATATGAAACTACTGCTGCTGGGCCTGTTGCGTTAATAACGGATCCGCTTCCTACAAACAAGCCGGCTCCGATAATACCTGCAATGGAAATCATGGAAACGTGACGTTGCTTTAACTTTCCGTGTGATTCTGTTTTGTTTCCCATCGTATTCACTCCTTTAAAATTATCGAAAGACTATTAGAAAATAAAGTAAATTCTGAAAATATAAATAGAAATTCCTCCCCTTACCTTTATAATAAGCAAGAAGTGTGCCAATTGCCAAATTCCTATAAAAATCGACTTTAAGTTACTAAAATTGACGCATTTTAAGTCAAAAAAGACTCGATTTATTCATCATAGACTTATTCGCCATTTGGGATGTCTGGTATATACGTACATTTTATACAAGTTTTCGACAACTATCTTATATATCTTGTATGATAAAAGAGAAATCGGTATTATATTCCAAGAAGAATGTTTGAGAGGGTGCGTGTGTTTGAAAAAATTTATAGGTGTTCTTTTTCTATTTATTATTTTTTTAGTTGGGGTGTATTTTTTCGTTAGTCCCGTTAGAAATGTTGAAAAGCTTGATCATACTGCTTCATTATCTTCACTGGCACAAGAAAAGTCCGATCATGCCACATCGCTAGAACTGAACGGCGGATCTCCTGTTCTAGGATACCGGTTAAGCGAGAGCGATGTTAATGATTATTTGCGCAGCTACCTTTATGAAAGTGATGAAACAGTTGACGGAGCAGAAGCCGAGTTGCTTCCGAAACATATAAAATTTTATATTAATAAACATGTAGTGTCTTTTATGGAATCACAGTTTGTAGTTGACGTAACACCAAATGCCGAAAATGGAAAGCTTGTTTTAAAGGTGAATAGCGTGCATTTAGGAAGAATGCCGATTCCGATGTCTGTTGTATGGGATCGCTTAAATATTGATAAGGCTTCTGATGTCACGGTTGATAAAGAAATGAATGAAATTACTCTGCTCAATAATTTGCCAGATTCCATTTCGTTTGAGCAAGCAGATACAACGGATGAATATATAAATTTATCTGCCTCTGTAACCATTGATTCGTTACGAGATATTATAAATCTAGCACCATATCTTATTCCTAAGGATATTCAAAGAAATTTATCCCAGAAACTGAACTTGTTTGGCCAATAATAAAAAGCTCACTTATTGTAGAAAAATAAGTGAGCTTTTTCTATCTTGCACCATTTGACCTATGAAAAAAATGACTGTTTTACCGATACAAAATAGAGAAGTGTTGAACCTATAAACGAATAGGGTGATTCGAAAAAATATACTCATGTTTTATGGCTAACAGTTGATGAATAGATGAATAAAAAACGGTGGTGATGGTAAGTGGTAAGAGTAAGTGGGTTAGCAAGCGGAATGGATATTGATCAAATTGTCAGTGATTTAATGAAGGCTGAACGTATGCCTATTGATAAAATGAAAAAACAAAAGCAAGCGTTAGAGTGGCAGCGAGATGATTATCGCTCTATGAACCTGCTGTTATCGGAATTTAATAATCTCGCTTTTAATATGACCTTGCAGTCTTCTTATTCATCCAAAACGGTATCTTCATCGGATGAAACGAAAGTAAAAGCGGCAGCTACTTCCTCAGCAGGTAACGCGTCTTATACACTTTCAAACGTGACAATGGCGACTGCTGCGCAAAATATCAGTAATGGGAAAATTTCAGAAGGCACTATTGACCCTGCTAAAAGTTTATGGGAGCAAAAAAACTTGCTTGGCAGTGCGTGGAGTGGAAAAGAGGTCAAGCAACCTGATATTACAATAAGTGCTGATACAAAGACTGCCAAGTTATCCAAAGGAGCTATTTTTGAGGGAAGCCTGCCTTCTGCTATTCAAGTGAAAAATGGAGAGTCTTCTCAAGAATTTAATATAAAAACTACAGGCGATCCTACTTTAATAGGAGAGAATGATGTATTTGTGAATATGAATACGGGAGAAATGACATTCGGTTCCACGTTAGCAAACGGTAGCACTGTTCAAGGTTTTACGTATAAGCAAAATGTCCTCCAGTTTTCTATTACAACGTATGACAGCAGCGGAAAAGCAACAGGAGATAATGCAGACGGCAGTATGTCGTTTGAATTTGATGGTTCAGCGTCATTAAATACTGTTTTGACCCAACTTAGTAATTCAAAAGTAGGTATTTCAGCCTTTTACGATGAAGGAACAGATAAAGTTGTCTTTACTCGCAAAGACACAGGAGATTTGTCAAAAGCCGGTGGTGCAGGCGGTCAAAAGATGGTGTTTTCAGGAGCGTTTTTAACAAATTTCTTAAAATTAGATACTCAAAAAGAAACCGGCGGAACAGACGCAAAATTTACGCTAAACGGTCTAGAAACAACTCGTAAGTCCAATACATTTACAACGGGAGGCGTTACCTATACCCTTCAAAATAATTTCACAGGAGATGTGCGCGTTAATGTAAGCAATGATACGCAGAAAGTATTTGATACAATTAAAGATTTTATGACCAAATACAATGAACTGATTGAAAAGATTAACGGAAAGATTACGGAAGAAAGAGACCGGAACTATCAGCCTTTGACTGATGAAGAAAGAGAAAAACTAACGGATAAACAAGCTGAACAGTGGGATGAAAAGGCGAAAAGCGGTTTGTTAAAAGGAGACTCAATTTTATCCAGCGGGCTAAACCAAATGCGTTCTAACTGGTATGCCTCTGTATCAGGAGTGAGCGGAGCATTTTCGCAGCTAACCGACATTGGTATTTCAACTAGCGCAAACTATAGCGATCGAGGCAAGCTAGTCATAGAAGGTGACGGAACTAAATTAAAAGAAGCAATTGAAAAAGATCCGCAGTCTGTAATGGATTTATTTATGAAAAGTGGGAGTACAACAAGTGAAAAAGGGATTGTACGACGTTTACGAGATACGATTACTCAAACCGTATCCAAAGTTGAGCAGCGCGCTGGCCGTTCAACATGGACAAGTGAACAATTTTTGCTTGGGCGGAATTTAAAAAGCGTAAATAGCCAAATCACTAGTTTTGAAAGCAGGCTCACACAAGTAGAGGACCGGTATTATCGTCAGTTTACAGCAATGGAAAAAGCCATTCAAAATGCAAATGCTCAAAGCGCGCAGTTATCGCAATATTTTAGTTAAGAAGGAGTGAACGTTTATGGCAGCAAATAATCCATATCAAGCGTATCAGCAAGGAGCTGTTCAGACTGCTTCTCCAGGAGAGTTAACGCTTATGCTGTATAACGGGTGTTTAAAATTTATCAAGCTTGCACGAACAGGCATACAGGAAAAAAATATTGAGCTGAAAAATACGAATCTGTTAAAAGCACAAAATATTATTCAAGAATTAATGATTACCCTTGATACAAACGTGCAAGTTGCTAAGTCTATGATGGCTATGTATGACTATATTAGCCAGTGTTTAATTGAAGCAAATACAAAAAATGACACAGCAAGCTTGGATGAAGCCGAACAATATGTAACAGAATTCCGGGATACATGGAAGCAAGTTGTGCAGCTTCACCGCCAGCAAGTCCATGGAAGCGGCGGTCAAGCATAAATATGATTAACGACCTATATCAGCTAACTGATGAGATTTATCGGCTTATTCAAACATTTTCTGACAAAAATCGAGAAGAAGGCATTCAAAAGTTAGAGTATCTTCTATTAAAAAGGGGTGAGCTCATAGAAAAACTGCCGCCAGAAAATAGGGATAATGAATCGATGGGTAAGAAAATTGTCAAAATGAATAAGGAAATTGATCAAAAGCTCATCTTAATTCGGCATCAAATTATGATAGATCTCCGTTTACTAAAAGCAAAAAAAAAGCATAGTAACAGCTATATAAACCCTTACGAAATGAAAACGTTTGATGGGATGTTTTACGATAAAAAAAATTAATTCTGCGTAAAAAAATACAACCCTTCTTCTTATGAAGAAGGTCTATTTTTTTGGTTTTTTCATAAACTTTTCTCAGGTTCCATAAATTTTCACTGAATTTTCAAAAAAATTTAATAGTTTAGGAAGGGATTGTGTCGGGTATTGTAGAATTGTAGAGGTATAGCAATGGATTAAAGGAGGAGTTCGAACATGATGTATAACATTCGCGGTGAAAACATTGAGGTGACTCCAGCAATTAGGGAATACGTAGAGAAAAAGCTTGGTAAGTTAGAGCGTTATTTCGACGAAACACCAACTGCTGACGTAAATGTAAACTTAAAAGTCTACAATAACGATCAAAAAATAGAAGTCACAATCCCAATGAATGATCTCGTATTGAGAGCTGAAGAGACACACAGTGATTTATACGCAGCTGTCGATCTTGTCCTAGATAAATTAGAGCGTCAAATTCGTAAACACAAAACAAAAGTAAATCGAAAAATGCGTGAAAAAGGCGCTGAGAAGTATCTGTTCGCAGCATTAGAAAGCGAAGCGAACGTAGCAGTTGCAACTGAAGAAGATGAATTAGAGCTAGTTCGTACAAAACGATTTAACTTAAAGCCAATGGATAGTGAAGAGGCTATTTTGCAAATGAATATGTTAGGACATAGCTTCTTTGTATTTACAAACGCTGAGACCAACATTACAAACGTTGTATATCGAAGAAAAGATGGACGATATGGATTGATTGAACCAAACTAAGATTATAGGCTCTCTTAAACAAGAGCAGTAAAGTAAAAGCAGCGTGCCTCCGCACGCTGCTTTTTAGCTGCTTAAAAAAATAGTTCCATCACTACATAGCGCGTAGAAGATTTGGTGAATACACGCGTGGTTTCTTTCATGTTGAATGCCTGATAAAAAGAGACTTTATTTTCTCGTGCGTTACACCATATCTTTCGTACCCCAAGGTTCTTAGCTTTGAGAAAAACCTCCTCTAGTAGACGACTCCCATATCCTTTTCCTTGTTCTTCTTTGAGAGTAGCAAATTTTCGAAATTGAGCTTCATTACCTGTTATAAATAAGGAAACAACTGATTTTAACTCTCCTTCTTCAAACAGTCCATAGTGAATGCCTAATAGATCATCTTTCAGCTGAATATAACTGAAATCTTTATCAGGCCACATGACGGTATGTCGGACTTCCCAAGCTTGTTCTTTTGTAATCGATTGAACATTCATTCTACATTCCCCTTTTTTATTGTAAGAGTGAGGCAGGGGAAATCACAATAGAAAATAACTCGTTAATAGAGTAGTACTAGTAAAGAGACAGACGAAAAAGGGTACAAGTTGCTACTTGTTTAGCTGCAATGTTACAATTTTACTCAGAATGTTTTATAATGAAAGATACAGATATGAATGAAAATAGTATAAAATGTACTGATTATAAATAGAGGAGCGTTTTAATATGCTTGGATTATTTAAAAAAGTGTTTGACGGCAATCAGCGCCAAATCGGCCGTTTAGAAAAAATGGCGGACCAAATTGATGCGTTAGGTCCTGAAATAGCGTCTTTAACAGACGATCAGCTTCGTGAAAAAACGGCTGAATTTCAACAACGCTACCAAAATGGCGAATCGCTCGATAACCTATTAGATGAAGCTTTTGCGGTTGTACGTGAAGCAGCGAAACGTGTGTTAGGCATGTATCCGTACAAAGTTCAGCTAATGGGGGGTATTTCTCTGCATGAAGGGAATATCTCGGAAATGAAAACGGGTGAAGGTAAAACGTTGACAGCTACTATGCCTGTATACTTAAACGCCATTACAGGAAAAGGTGTACATGTAGTAACAGTCAATGAATACTTAGCGAGCCGTGATGCTAGTGAAATGGGTCGTTTATATGAATTCCTAGGCTTGAAAGTAGGTTTAAATTTAAACCATTTAACGCGTGAAGAAAAGCAAGAAGCATATGCAGCGGATATTACGTATAGTACAAATAATGAACTCGGATTTGACTATTTACGTGATAACATGGTGCTTTACAAAGAACAAATGGTTCAACGTCCGCTTCATTTTGCCGTAATCGATGAAGTTGACTCTATCTTAATTGATGAAGCACGTACGCCGCTTATTATATCCGGCAGCGCGCAGAAATCGACTGCTCTTTATATTCAAGCTAATGCATTCGTTCGCACGCTTGATAAAGAAACCGATTTTACTTTTGATATCAAAACAAAAAGCGTTCAGCTAACCGAAGAAGGTATGTCAAAAGCAGAGCGCGCATTTGGCATTGAAAACTTATTTGATATTTCACACGTAGCGCTAAACCATCACATCAACCAAGCGCTTAAAGCACATGTAACGATGCAAAATGATGTGGATTATGTAATTGATGAAGATCAGGTCGTAATCGTTGACCAATTTACTGGTCGTTTAATGAAAGGAAGACGTTTTAGCGACGGCTTGCATCAAGCTATCGAAGCTAAAGAGAATGTTGAGATTCAAAATGAAAGCATGACGTTAGCTACGATCACATTCCAAAACTACTTCCGTATGTATGAAAAATTATCAGGTATGACCGGTACAGCTAAAACGGAAGAAGAAGAATTCCGTAATATTTACAATATGCACGTTGTTGTTATTCCGACAAACAAGCCAATTTCACGTGATGATAAAGCAGATTTAATTTATAAGTCAATGGAAGGCAAGTTTAATGCGGTAGTAGAAGATATTGCCGAGCGCCACGCAAAAGGACAGCCTATTCTTGTTGGTACAGTTGCGATTGAAACATCTGAAATTTTATCAGCTTTATTAAAGAAAAAAGGCATTCCCCATCACGTTTTAAATGCAAAACAGCATGAGCGTGAAGCGGATATTATCGAAAATGCGGGTCACAAAGGTGCGGTAACAATCGCAACAAATATGGCCGGTCGTGGTACGGATATCAAACTAGGTGAAGGTGTCGTTGAAGCTGGAGGTCTTGCTGTAATTGGTACAGAGCGTCATGAATCACGCCGTATTGATAATCAGCTTCGCGGACGTGCTGGACGTCAAGGGGATCCAGGGGTATCTCAATTCTATCTATCCATGGAAGATGAATTAATGCGCCGATTTGGTTCAGATAATATGATGGCAATGATGGATCGCCTTGGCATGGATGACTCACAGCCAATTCAAAGTAAAATTGTAACAAGAGCTGTTGAATCCGCTCAAAAACGCGTTGAAGGTAATAACTTCGATGCGCGTAAACAATTGCTTCAATATGATGACGTGCTTCGTCAACAGCGTGAAGTTATTTACAAACAGCGCTTTGAAGTACTTGATTCAGACAACCTGCGTGCGATTGTAGAACGTATGATTGAATCAACGCTACAGCGTGTGGTTGAAGTAAACACACCGCGTGAAGAATTAGAAGAAGAATGGAATTTACAAGCGATTATTGATTACGTAAATGCTAATGTTCTTGAGGAAGGTGAAGTCACAGAAGAAGATCTTCGCCGTAAAGAGCCTGAAGAAATGGTAGAACTGCTGGTAGATCATGCAAAAGCTCGTTATAATGAAAAAGAAGAGCAGCTCCCTGAAGAACAAATGCGTGAATTTGAAAAAGTTGTTGTTCTTAGAGCGGTTGATTCTAAATGGATGGATCATATTGATACGATGGATCAGCTTCGCCAAGGTATCCACCTTCGTGCGTACGGCCAAACAGATCCTCTTCGCGAATACCAAATGGAAGGTTTTGCGATGTTTGAAAATATGATTGCAACCATTGAAGAAGAAGTGACGAAGTATATCATGAAAGCAGAAATTAACAACAACCTTGAGCGTCAAGAGGTAGCGCAAGGTCAGGCGGCTGTTCATCCAAAAGAAGGAGACGCGCCGGCTAAGAAGAAGCCAAAAGTAAATGCGATAGAAGTTGGCCGAAATGATCCTTGTATCTGCGGAAGTGGCAAAAAGTATAAAAACTGCTGCGGTAAAGAATCATAAAGTAAGAGTCAATTAGTGTAGAATGAATTAGTACAGGAAGGAAATGAGTCTTCTCATTTCCTTCCTGTGCGTCAAAAATAAAATAGAGGTGTTCAACTCATGGATTTAGTAGAAATTAAGCAAGAACTTGACAAAACAGCTAAGCGATTAGCGGACTTTAGGGGGTCTCTTTGACCTCGATACAAAACAAGCTCGTATCGATGAATTAGATGAGACTATGGCTGATCCAAATTTTTGGAATGACCAACAGGCAGCTCAGACTGTTATTAATGAAGCCAATGGCTTGAAAGATGCAGTAAATCAATTTAACCACTTGGATGAAACATATGAAAATTTACAAGTGTCTTATGAACTTGTAAAAGAAGAATACGATGAAGATTTAGCAGAAGAACTAGTTAGTGAATTAAAAGAGCTTATATCAGGCATGAATGACTTTGAATTACAGCTGCTTTTAAGCGAGCCGTATGATAAAAATAATGCCATTTTAGAACTGCACCCAGGTGCTGGTGGAACAGAATCACAGGATTGGGGTTCAATGTTACTACGTATGTATACGCGCTGGGCGGAGAAAAAAGGTTTCAAAGTAGAAACGCTTGATTACTTACCTGGAGATGAAGCTGGTATTAAAAGTGTAACGCTTTTAATTAAAGGTCATAATGCGTATGGGTATTTAAAAGCTGAAAAAGGCGTTCATCGTCTCGTTCGTATTTCTCCGTTTGATTCATCAGGCCGTCGTCATACATCATTCGTATCGTGCGACATAATGCCGGAATTTAATGATGAAATTTCAATTGATATTCGTACGGAAGATTTGAAGGTTGATACGTATCGTGCAAGCGGTGCCGGAGGTCAGCATATCAATACAACAGATTCAGCTGTTCGTATTACTCACCTCCCAACTAATGTAGTCGTATCTTGTCAGACGGAACGTTCACAAATTAAAAACCGTGAGCAAGCAATGAAAATGTTAAAATCTAAGCTGTATCAATTAGAAATTGAAAAGCAGCAAGAACAGCTAGCTGAAATTCGCGGAGAACAAAAAGATATTGGGTGGGGAAGTCAAATTCGTTCGTACGTATTCCATCCGTATTCATTAGTAAAAGATCACCGCACAAATACGGAAGTCGGAAACACGCAAAGCGTAATGGATGGAGATCTAGATCCGTTTATCGATGCGTATTTACGTTCTCATATTTAATTAAAAGGCAGCATACTTAGGTATGCTGCCTTTTTTTAGTTGTTGGGAATTTGTGAAATTTGGATGAAGAAAAACGAGCGTAAAGAACTATTGTTAAAAAGAAAATTAAGAAAATGCAGAAATTTAAAGGTTGCTGTCGTCAGTTCGCTTATTTTGTCAATGAAACAAAATGGTTAAAAATACCTGTTTTGCGGTAAGTGCTTCTTTACAATCCTTTATATTCCTTTTACAAACAGTATTTATAATTTGAGTTAAACCATGAGGAAGGGGCATGTGCAGTGGAAAATAAATCGTTAAACGAATTAATAGAGCAAGTGAAACAGAATAGCTTTTCTTCGAGTAAAGGGTTTGATAGACGGCGTTTTTTGCAAGGAGCTGGAAAAGTAGCGGGAGTATCACTTGGCTTAACAATTGCTCAGTCTATTGGTTTAAATGCAGTAGAAGTTTCAGCTGCAGCACCTAAATTTTCAAGTTATCCGTTCACTCTAGGCGTCGCATCAGGAGATCCTTTAGCAGATAGCATTGTTCTTTGGACAAGATTAGCACCAGACCCGTTGAATGGCGGGGGAATGCCTAATCAACCTATTCCAGTAAAATGGGAGCTTAGTGAAGATGAAGACTTTCATCAAATTGTCAAACGAGGAACAGAAGTGGCTAGACCTGAACTTGCTCATTCGGTTCACGTTGATGTAAAAGGATTGAAGCCGAGTCATATTTATTATTATCGATTTAAAAGCGGCCATGAGTTAAGCCCGGTTGGAAAAACAAAAACACTTCCTTCAGCAAATGCAGAAGTAGCCATTATGACGTTTGCATTTGCTTCGTGTCAGCAATATGAACATGGGTACTTTACAGCCTATGAGCATATGGTTAAAGAACAATTAGATTTTGTCGTTCATTTGGGTGATTACATCTATGAATATGGACCAAACGAGTACGTGGCTGCAAGCGGAAACGTTCGTACTCACAGCAGCGCAGAAATTCAAACGCTGCAAGACTATCGAAACAGGCATGCTCAGTACAGGTCAGATGCCAATTTGAAGTCTGCTCACGCTGTTTTTCCGTGGATTGTGACGTGGGATGATCATGAAGTAGAAAACAATTATGCAAATGTAATTCCTGAAAAAGGCCAATCAGTAGAAGCATTTATCCAACGCCGCGCGGCAGCTTATCAAGCTTATTACGAACACATGCCTTTGCGTCAAACATCTTTGCCCCACGGAGCGGATATGAGATTATATCGTGACTTTTCATATGGAAAACTAGCTTCTTTTCAAGTGTTGGATACGCGTCAATACAGAGACGATCAAGCAAACGGAGACGGAACAAAGCCGCAAACGCCAGAATCTCTTGATCTCAAACGTACGCTATTGGGGAATGAACAAGAAAAATGGCTGTTTACTAATCTTGAAAAGTCAGCGTGTCATTGGAACGTACTGGCTCAACAAATTTTCTTCGCGCCAAGAAAATTTGGAACGGCTGCTAAGCCTACATACAGCATGGATGCATGGGATGGGTATACGGCGAATCGTCAGCGCGTCATTGATTTTATTGAAAAGAAAAAGTTGGACAACGTCATTGTACTAACTGGAGATGTACACGCTAACTGGGCTTCTAACTTATACGCGGATTTTGCTAACCTTAATTCAAGAATTATTGGTGCAGAGTTCATCGGCACCTCCATCACTTCCGGAGGGGACGGAGCAGATAAACGAGCTGATACGGATAAAATTTTAAGTCAAAATCCACACCTCACATTTTTTAATGATTACAGAGGATATGTAAGGTGTACGGTGACTCCTGATGTATGGCAAGCCGATTATCGCGTTGTGCCTTTTGTAACAGAACCTGGTGCGGAAATTTCAACTCGAGCTTCCTTTCAATATAAAAAAGATGGCAAAGGTATGAAGGAAGTTGAAGTAAATAACGTACCGCGTGGACTAAAGATTTCTAAGGAAGTAGAGGAAGATCGTATGCGGGCACACGGGAAAGCACATGAAAAACAAGAGTTGAAAAAGAAAGAAAAAGTCCAGCAGTAAACTGAGTAAGGAAAAGGAGGTCAAGTATGTTTTCTAATATTGGAATCCCTGGTTTGGTTATTATTTTAGTCATTGCCTTAATAATTTTTGGACCGTCTAAGCTGCCGGAAGTTGGACGAGCGTTTGGACGAACATTAACTGAATTTAAAGGAGCAGCAAAAGGGCTCGTATCAGATGATGAAAGTGTTAAAGAAAAGCAGACTGCAACGGTTTCTGAACAAAAAGAGAATGAATCCACATTGTAAGTAAGGAAATAGACGAGGAAACTCGTCTATTTCTACTTGTCAGAAAGGAGAGAAATACAATGGGAGAAATGAGCTTGATGGAGCACCTTGAAGAATTGCGTGTTCGTATTATTAAAACACTTTGTGCATTTGTAGTTTTACTTATTGTCAGTTTTGTATTTGTACAAGATATTTATCAGTGGCTAGTGAAAGATTTGGACGGCAAGCTTGCGGTACTTGGACCAAGTGAAATCGTATGGATTTATATGGTGATTGCATTTGTTTTTGCGCTTGCTTTTACACTTCCAGTAGCTGCTTATCAAGTATTTCAGTTTGTTTCACCTGGGTTAAAAAAGGAAGAATATAAGGTTCTGATTACCTTCATTCCATTCTTTTTTCTTTTGTTTGTAAGCGGGCTGGGGTTCGGTTATTTTATTTTATTTCCAATGGTTTTAGCATTTTTAACGGGCCTGTCGAATGATCAGTTTTCACTGATGTTTACGGCTGAGCATTATTTTCGTTTTATGCTTAATCTTTGTTTACCGTTTGGTTTTTTATTTGAAATGCCTTTAGTTGTTCTATTCTTAACGCGCTTAGGGGTTCTAAATCCATTAAGGTTAGCTAGAGCAAGGAAGCTATCATATTTTGTTTTAATTGTGATATCCGTACTTATTACTCCTCCTGATTTTATTTCAGATATTTTAGTTATTGTCCCACTTCTGCTTTTATATGAGCTCAGTGTGACAATTTCGCGCGTAGTATACAAAAAACGTTTAGGAAACGAATCAATTGCTTAATCGTATACATAAGTGTGATGAGAGAATTCATGAAATTGAAACAAAGTCCTTGTAAACAGAGTGTTTTAAACATTCTGGAGTAGGTTATAATAGAGTGAAAACTCTACAGCAAGGGGGAGAAGGCTTGAAAAAAGTATTACTGACGTTAACAATCGGTCTAGCGCTTGTTTTGTCCGCGTGCGGCGGAGGAAGCTCTAAAAATGAATCTGCTGGTGAATCTTCAGCGAGTGCAGAAGATATTGTGAAGAAAAACTGTACAGGCTGTCACGGTGTAGATTTAGGAGGAGCAAATGGGCCGAGCTTGCAGCATGTAGGCAGCAAGCACTCAGAAGCTGAAATTGAAAACATTATCAATAATGGTCAAGGCGGTATGCCAAAGGGACTGATTAATGAAGAAGATGCAAAAAAAGTTGCCGCTTGGCTGGCAAAGAAAAAATAAGACGGATATCCGTCTTATTTTTGTGTTAAAACTGCTTTAATTTTTGGTTTAAGACAACGGCCTGCTGTTGAGCTTTGACATCTTTCGCTATGTCTCCAGGTGCATTTGCTTCTCCAATGATGTATCCGCTAAAAGAAGAGCCAATAAAATCGACAATGTATTGAAATTGCATAATAAGAGGAAGAGCCTTTACAGATGCGCCTGTGCCTCCTACTACTAATACATACACGCGCTTATTTTTCATTTGTTCTTTAAAGTTGATTGTCGAATCTCTAAGACTTTCAGACCAACGATCCACAAAGTTCTTCATTAATCCGCTCATACCATACCAGTAAAGAGGCGTAACAAATAAAATAGTGTCATGCGCTGCCATCTTTTTCGCTATATCATAATAATCATCTTGTTGATTGGTAAACCCAAGTTCATCGTGACGCATATCAGTAATGGGGTGAATGGTATGCTGACGTAAGTAAACTTCTTCAGTATCAATGCCACTTAAGACTGCTTTAGCCAATTCTTCCGTATTTCCATTTTCTCGTGAGCTTCCATAAATGGTGATCATGCTATCTCTCCTCATCTTTTTTCTTATTTATCATACCTTGTTTGTACAAAAGTAGACATAAATGTGCTCTGCCTAACGATATTCATAAGAAGCAAATAAACAGTAAAAAATAACAAAATTAAAAATAAGGATAAATTCTCATGCCTTACTAAAAATATCCTACTTATGTCATATTTGAAATAAAAATGTAATATTTTTGGGGCTTATTTTCACGAAGAGTGATGTTATAATGAGAAAGCGCGTGAGAAGAGTCGAATTTTTGGTTTGAATTGTAGAGTTTTGTCGTATTTTGACAAGTTTTACATAGTATTAAAATAACACACTTGATTAGGTGATTACTTATGATTGAAATGCAAAATGTATATAAAACGTATCCGAACGGTGTAAAAGCAATCAATGGCATTAGCATCAAGATTAATCAAGGTGAGTTTGCTTATATCGTAGGACCAAGTGGAGCAGGAAAATCCACTTTTATTAAAATGATGTATCGTGAAGAAAAGCCTTCTTCAGGAAATATCATTGTAAACGGTGCAAATGTAGCAAAAATAAAAGATAGCAAAGTTCCTATCTTTAGACGTCATATTGGTGTAGTCTTTCAGGATTTCAAGCTGCTTCCAAAATTAACGGTCTATGAAAACATTGCTTTTGCACTAGAAGTAATTGAGCAAAGTCCCGAAGAAATTAAAAAACGGGTGCTAGAGGTGCTAGAGCTTGTTAAGTTAAAGGGTAAAATGGATTCTTTCCCTGATGAACTATCTGGAGGAGAGCAGCAGCGTGTGTCTATTGCGCGTTCAATTGTGAATAGTCCTAAGGTTGTCATCGCCGACGAACCGACAGGGAATCTTGATCCGGAGACTTCGTGGGAAATCATGGATATCTTTGAGGAGATTAATAAACGCGGTACGACTATTTTAATGGCAACGCATAACCGTGAAATTGTAAATGCAATTCGAAAGCGCGTAATTGCGATTGAAAATGGAAATGTTGTGCGCGATGAAGTAAGAGGTGAATACGGATATGAAGGCTAGGACATTCGGTCGCCACTTACGTGAAGGATCTAAAAGTTTAGGAAGAAACGGTTGGATGACATTCGCATCTGCAAGTGCTGTTACCGTGACGCTCCTGCTTGTAGGCGTATTTTTTATGTTGATGATGAATTTAAACCACATTGCTAAATTGATTGAAAATGATGTGGAAATTCGCGTTCACGTTGATGCTGCAGCGACAGCAGATGATCGAAAAGCAATGAAAGAAAAGCTAGATGCAATTAAGCAAGTTGATACGGTGACGTTTTCTTCTAAAGATAAAGAGCTAAAAGATTTAATTAATAGTATGGGTGATGAAGGACAAGCTTTTGAACCGTTTGAACAGCAAAACCCATTAAATGATGTATTTGTTGTTAAAACAAAAGAGCCGACTGATGTCGCAAAAGTAGCTAAACAAATTGAGAAATATCCGTATGCAGCAAAAGTTCAATACGGACAAGATCAAGTTGAAAAGTTATTTAAAGTGCTGAAAGTAGCTCGTAATATCGGAGTAGTGCTGATTTTAGGGCTTCTATTTACAGCAATGTTCCTAATTTCAAATACAATTAAAATTACGATTGTAGCTCGCCGTGAAGAGATTGAAATTATGCGCTTAGTTGGAGCCACAAACTCCTTTATTCGCTGGCCGTTCTTTATTGAAGGTCTGTTTTTAGGAGTGCTTGGTTCTATTGTGCCAATTGCAGTTATTATCGGTGTGTACAGCGTTTTATATAATGAAGTTCAACCTAAGTTTGATGGATTCTTTGAACTTTTACCTGCCTTTCCATTCGTGCTTCAAGTGTCACTATTATTACTAGTGATCGGCGGTCTAATTGGGATGTGGGGAAGTACATTATCCATCCGTAAGTTCTTGCGAAAATAAGAATAGATTTTTAACATAATAGATTACAACAACCTCACATTTGATGCTTATCAAATGTGAGGTTGTTGTGTAATTACACATAAAAATAGAAAAAAGTGCTAATGGGGGTCTTGCTAATGCCCGTTTATACGGGGAAATATGTGCAGATAGGGAGAAACAAATGACACGTAAGACATTAGTAATGACAGCAGCAGTTTTAGTTGGACTAAGTACGGCTTGGATAGGTAATGAAAAAATTGCTTATGCACAAAGTGCCAGCACTACTAAACTCATTGATTTAGAGAAAAAAAGTGATGATGTGAACCAAAATATTAATCAAAATAAAGAGAAATTAAAAGAGGTTAAAGAAAAGCAAAAAAACGAAGAAGCTGAGATCGCGCGCTTGGATTCAGAAGTCGGACAAACGAATGCAGATATCCGCAGCCGTGAATCTGAAGTAGAAAAAGCAAAGCAAGACATCGAAAAGCTGAAAAGCGAGATTGACGTTGTAAAAAAACGAATTGACAAACGAAATGAGCTATTAAAAAAACGTGCTCGTGCTTTACAGGAAAATGGCGGGTCTGTGGATTACATAGATGTACTGCTAGGCTCTGAAAGCTTCGGAGACTTTATTAGCAGAGTGAGTGCGGTTTCGACAATTGTAGGGGCTGACCGCGATTTGTTAATGCAGCATGAAGCTGATAAAAAGGCAAAAGAAGAGAAAGAAACAAAAGTTCAAAACAAGCTAACGGAAGTAAATCAAGCGCTTGAAGAACTTAAAAATCTTCGTGCGCAGCTGCAAAAACAAGTGGATGAAAAGAATCAGCTCATGCAAACGCTCAAAGATCAGGAAAAAGAATTTAATGAAGAAGCCGTTGGATTAGAAGAGCAAGCTTCTATTTTAGCTGATCAAAAAAATGCAGCACAAGCTCAACAGCAAGAAATTGAAAAAGCCGGGGCAACAGAGGAGGCACCCCCTGTTACAAGCGGGTCGTTTATGAGGCCGGCAAAGGGCCCGGTAACATCTCATTTTGGGTATCGAGAAACGTTTGGAAGAGGACACTACGGTATTGATATTGGAAAGCGAGGAGAAAGTGTGCCAGTTGTAGCCGCAGCAAGCGGAAAGGTAATTAGAGCATATCATTCTTCTTCTTTTGGTAATGCTGTATTTATTCGTCACAATGTAGAAGGTCAGACGTGGGTTACAGTTTATGCTCATTTAGAGAGCTACAGCGTCTCAAGCGGTCAATCTATCAATAAAGGTCAACAATTAGGTTATATAGGGAACACAGGACGTTCGTTTGGTGCTCACCTGCATTTTGAATTGCATAAAGGCGATTGGAAAGGCAAAAGTTCCGCTGTAAACCCTGAAAGTTATATTAAATTTTAAGTTCCTAGCATACGTGGTACAAGCTCAACATATAGTTTAACAAAAAGGCATCGCACTTGATTTGTGTGGTGCCTTTTGCTACAAATAACACATGCATCCTTTTTATTACATAGTTTTGGTTGTATCTATTATAATAAGAAGAGATGGCTTAAGGTTGAGGAGGATGAAAGAACTTGAATCGGAAAATCGTTGCACTATTAATGGCACTCTCCTTAGTTGTTGGAGCAGCAGGTACATATTTTGGCATTCAGTATGCAAATGCTGGAACGGTCAGTACCCCCCTTACAACTTCTTCAAATGATAGTAAAGTGGAAAAGGAAGAGCTAGACAAAATCAAGCAAGCTTATGAACTGATATCTTCAAAATATTACAAAGATGTAGATGACAAAAAATTATTAGATGGCGCAATCCAAGGAATGGTACAAACCCTAGGAGACCCTCACTCATCTTACATGGATAAGAAAACGGCACAGCAATTCACGCAGTCTCTTGATTCATCGTTTGAGGGAATTGGTGCTGAAGTAAGCATGGTAGATGGAAAAGTAACAATCGTAGCTCCTTTTAAACAATCTCCTGCGGAAAAAGCAGGATTAAAACCAAATGATCAGATTTTAAAGATCGATGGTAAAAGTATCGCGGGTCTGGAATTGAACGAAGCAGTATTAAAAATTCGCGGTAAAAAAGGCTCTACCGTGACATTAGATGTTCAACGACCAGGCGTGAAAGAAACGATGAAAGTAAAAGTTGTAAGAGATGAGATTCCAATTGAAACCGTCTATTCTTCTGTTAAAAATGTAAACAATAAAAAAATTGGCTACATGGAAATTACGTCATTCTCTGAGTCAACGGGAGACGAATTTACGAAACAGTTGAAAAAACTTGAAAATAAAAATATTGATGGCTTAGTTCTAGACGTTCGGGGAAATCCTGGTGGCTATTTAACGAGCGTTGAAAAAATGCTCGATAAATTAGTAACGAATAAAAAGCCATATATCCAAATTGAAGATCGTAACGGTGAACGTCAAAAAGTGGTTTCTTCAATGAAAAAGCAAAAGGATTATCCAATTGTGGCCTTGATTGATGGAGGAAGTGCATCCGCTTCTGAAATTCTTGCCGGGGCATTAAAAGAAGCAGGAGGATACAAGCTAGTCGGTGAAAAATCCTATGGAAAAGGAACGGTTCAACAAGCTGTTCCAATGGAAGACGGCAGTAATTTAAAACTAACGTTCTATAAATGGCTAACGCCTGATGGAAACTGGATTAACGAAAAAGGTATAAAACCAACGGTAGAAGTCAAACAGCCGGATTATTATTATGCAAATCCAATTCAAGTTGATAAAAAGCCATTAACACGTGATATGACAGGTGACCAAGTGAAGAATGCTCAAGTGATGCTAAAAGGCCTTGGCTTTGAACCTGGACGTACAGACGGATATTTTAGTAAAGAGACAGAAACAGCTGTAACTGCATTCCAAAAAGCCAATAAGCAAAAAGCTACAGGTGAAATCGATGAAGATACAGCAGCGCTTTTACAAACAAAACTTCTAGAAAAAATTAAATCAAAAGATGAAGATCGTCAGCTTCAAACGGCTTTAAAGCTAGCTAGTCAATAAGAAGTAGAAAAAGTTCCGTGCTTTTCCAAAGCACGGAACTTTTTTAGTAAAAACAACATTGTCGGTTAGTGATGCATTTTGATAAAATAAAGAAGCCTATGATACATAACAATCAATCGTAAATGTTGTAATAAAAATGTGAAAAATACAGGTGGTGAAAAAATGGATTTTGCATTAGAGCTCTTAAAAGGTATCGGGCGTTTGTTTTTGCATCCGTTAACGTATCTATTTCTGCTCGTCTCGTTTTTTGTAGGTCTTTCTCGCGTCAAGAGAGAGCGTCAGAATTTTCATGTTCGCGTGTTTGATTTTATTTTAGAAGCAAAATATTTATTTTTTCCAGGTATCATTATTGGGTTGATTTTATCTGTTGTTACCGTGTTGCTAGGTGTCTATGTATCTATAGGAATGATTGTGCTTGTAGCTGTTTTAACTTTTATCATAAGCGGCCCTTGGACGTTTAAATGGCTTTCTCCTTCTTACACCGTAGGACTGGCTGTGCTTGCAACCTTGGTTATTCCGGCATCTGGTTTCGGTGAAGGATTTATTCAAACGTGGTCTGTGCAAGCTCATAACGCAGATTTACCTTCTCTGACTATTTTAATGTCTCTGCTTGTATTAGCAGAAGGATATTTAATTTGGAAATTTGGAGCAAAAGGTACGTCTCCAGCCATTGTGAAAAGTAAAAGAGGGCAGGAAATTGGGGCTCATTACTCTCAAAAATTATGGGTTGTCCCGCTTTTTGTCTTAATTCCAGGCAGCGCCATTACGTCTATGTTTCCATGGTGGCCTGTGTTATCTATTGACGGAACATCATTTAGCCTGTTTTTTGTTCCTTTTGCTATCGGTTTTTATCAGCGAATTCAAAGTATGGTGCCGTTTAAATCTATTGAATTTACCGGTAAGCGTGTATTAGCATTAGGCGTGGGATTAACGATCATTACGATTGCTGCTATTTTTTATCCTCTTGCCGCTGTAGCTGTTGTTATTCTAGCGATCATAGGAAGAGAGTGGATTCGTTTGCAGCAGCGTCGAAGCGATGAAAAGGCGCCCGCACTGTTTACTAAGCGTACACAAGGTTTGGTTGTATTAGGAATCATCCCTCATTCTCCGGCTGAGAAAATGGGTTTGAAAGTAGGAGAAGTGATTATTAAGGTAAATGGAATCGCTGTATCTGAGGTCCATAAATTTTATGAAGCATTACAAGTTAATAACCGTGCTTTTTGTAAGCTAGAAGTTATTGACGAAAATGGAGAAGTTCGCTTTACTCAGCGAGCATTGTATGACAACGAACATCATGAACTAGGTATTTTGTTTGTACACAATTATACAAAACGTGATTCACAAGCTGGTTAAAAGACGGATAAAAAGGAGAAATGTTTGTGGAAGTCAAAACGATTGCCGCAGTTTTTCTACCCGCCATATTGCTTGTTCTGTTTGCTAGAGTAACATATAACTTATATGTTGCCACAGCGCTGACGCTTTTGTTGATAGCTGTTTCTGTATATAAAGGGTACGCAGATTATCCGCTTATTATTTTAATAGATTTACTTTCAGCAGCCATCGGTTTTATATATGCAAAAAGCATGTTAGCTGCTGGAAAATAAAGATTGTTGCTTTGATGATAAGTTAATCGCTTATTATTAAACTGTACACAAAAGCTCTCTACACAACGTGGAGAGCTTTTTTATGTAAAAAAATGAGTTAGAACTTATAACAATATTGTTTCGGTTCATTTAATGAACGAGTATAATCAAATTAATTAGACAAATATGTTTATGTGTAAAATGTTTTAAACACTTGTGTATAAATATATTTAAATAAGTGTACAGAAATGTGAGAAGGGTATACAAAAATAAAATTATTAATCTGAAAATTTAGTTTATTTTTGATTTTTAAAAATAAAAGGAGGTTTAGGATTGATGGAAGTATTAATGAGAACGATGTTTCAGTCGCTTGGCAAAAATCATTCAATGAACAAATTAGCTAAAAAGTATGGATTGAGGATGGGGGCAGCTCGTTTTGTTGCTGGAGACTCAACCGAATCAGCAATTCAAACATCCAAGGAGCTTAACAATAGTGGGAAAGTTGTTACACTCGATCATTTAGGAGAATTTGTTTTTACAGAAGAGGAGGCCAAGTTGTCTACTGCCATGTGCATTCAGGCACTAGAAGCCATTGCAGAATCGGGCGTTCAATCAAATTTATCATTAAAGATGACTTCTTTAGGATTGGATATTAGCAAAGAGCTTTGTATGGAAAATATGCGCAGAATTCTACACACGGCCAGGATGAATAATATTTTTGTTCGAATTGATATGGAAGACTACTTGCACTGCCAAATCTCCCTTGATATGTATAAAGAATTACGCAAAGAATTCGATAATGTTGGAATTGTGATTCAAGCGTATCTTTATCGTACAGAACAAGATATGAATGACTTACATCAATATCAAGCCAATTTACGTCTAGTAAAAGGAGCTTATAAAGAATCACCAGAAGTATCATTTCCGGAAAAGAAAGACGTAGATGAAAACTATAAAAAAATCATTAAAATGCATTTATTAAATGGGCACTATACAGCTGTAGCAAGTCATGATGAAGAAATGATTCAGTACACAAAACGATTAGTAAGAGAAAATGGTATTTCAAATGACCAATTTGAGTTCCAAATGCTTTATGGAATTTGTGTAGAGCTGCAGGACCGTCTAGTAAAAGAAGGATATAAAGTCAGGGTTTATGTTCCTTACGGCATTGATTGGTTTGGGTATTTCATGAGACGCCTAGCCGAGCGTCCCGCCAACGTATGGTTTGTGCTGAAAAACTTCGCGAAATAAATTTCTAATTAAAGGGGACTGGTTGAAATGACAGTAAGTACAAAAAACTCAGTTTTTAAAAATGAACCGTTTACTGATTTTTTATTAGAAGAGAATAAACAAGCGATGCAAGCGGCGTTAGTGAAAGTGAAAAAAGAACTGGGACAAATGTATCCTCTCACGATTGGAAAAGATAAAATCTCAACAGAAGAAGTGATTATCTCTACGAACCCGGGAAAGGTAGATGAAGTGATTGGTAGAGTAAGCCGTGGCACTAAAGCTTATGCTGAGCAGGCAATGCAAGAAGCGTTAGCAGCATTTCAATTATGGAAGAACGTCCCGCCTGCTGAACGTGCTGATTATTTATTCAAAGCAGCAGAGCTGATGAGAGAAAGAAAGTATGAATTTTCTGCCATGCTCGTTTATGAAGTGGGGAAAAACTGGGCAGAAGCTGATGCGGATACCGCGGAAGCTATTGACTTTATGGAATTTTATGCGCGAGAAATGATTCGTTTAAGTGAAACGAATCAGCATCAACCTTTAACGCCGGTAGAAGGTGAAACAACAGAGATGACGTATATTCCTTTAGGCGTAGGAGTAGTCATTTCACCTTTTAATTTTCCGCTTGCCATTATGGCTGGAACGACTGTAGCGGGAATTGTATCTGGAAATGCGGTTATTTTAAAGCCAGCTGATTCTGCACCGGTTATTGCTGCGAAATTTGTTCAATTAATGGAAGAAGTCGGTCTTCCGTCTGGTGTTCTGAATTTTATCCCTGGAGATGGCATAGAAGTTGGAGAATATTTAGTCGAACATCCTCAAACTCGTTTTATTTCTTTTACGGGATCAAGAGAAGTAGGATGTCGCATTTATGAACGTGCCTCAAAAGTACAGTCTGGACAAATTTGGCTGAAACGCGTCATTGCTGAAATGGGAGGAAAAGATGGCGTTGTGGTAGATGAAACGGCAGATTTAGATGCAGCAGCGCAAGCGATCGTAGCATCTGCGTTTGGATTTCAAGGACAAAAGTGTTCTGCTGGCTCTCGAGCGATTGTTGTAGAATCTGTTTATGAAGAGATTGCCCAAAAGGTAGCCGCATTAACAAAAGAATTAACCGTCGGACTGCCTGAAGACAATCCTTCTATGGGGCCTGTTATTGATCAAAAAGCGTATGAAAAAGTATTAGCCTACATTGAAATTGGCAAAGAGGAAGGAAAGCTTATTGCCGGGGGAGCTAAAGCTCCTGGAAATGGCTACTATATAGAGCCTACAGTATTCAAAGATGTGGATTCAAAAGCACGAATTATGCAAGAAGAGATTTTTGGACCAGTCCTCGCGTTGACAAAAGCAGCTAACTGGGAAGAAGCCATTGAGATTTACAATGAAACTGACTACGGTTTGACGGGAGCTTTTTTCTCTGAAAACGAAGAGAGAATTCAAAGGGCGTTAGCTACTATGCACTGCGGTAACTTATATATTAACAAAAAATGTACAGGAGCATTAGTTGGCGTTCATCCTTTTGGAGGTTTTAATATGTCCGGAACGGACTCGAAAGCCGGAGGATATGATTATCTTCTATTATTTACACAAGGGAAGATGGCAGCGAGAAAACAGAAATAAGTTCAATCTAAAGGAAATCAAAAAATTCGACACGAAGCTAAAAATGCTTGTGTCGAATTTTTTGATTAGTTTAATCCATATTCTTTGATTTTGTTATAAAGGGTGCCGCGTGAAATGCCAAGCAGATCTGCTGCTGCACTTTTGTTTCCATAGGTTTTTTGAAGAGTCTCTTCTATTAGCCTAGCTTCTTGAAGAGAATCTTCCTCTTTTTGAACTTCTGTGAAAGAACTTGCATCCTTCAGGTTGTCAGGAAGGTGCGTAAGGGTAATCAATGACTGATCACTTAGAAAAATCATTCGTTCAATCGTATTTCTCAGCTCGCGAATATTGCCTGGCCAGTCGTATTGCATAAAGGCTTCGAGAACTTCAGAGCTGATGAAAGGAGCCTTCTTTTTATACTTTTTACTAAATTCCTGTACAAATTGCTGAGTCAATGCTTCGATGTCTTCTTTATGGTCTCGAAGCGGCGGAATAATAATGTTGATGACGGTCAGCAAATAGTAAAGATTTTCATGGAATTCACCGGCTTTTAGCAACTCTTCCAAAGGCGTCGTGGTAGAGGCTACAATTCGGGTTTGGACTTGAATTTCTTCCGTGCCTCCAACGTGATAAAAGGATCGTTCTTCCAAGTAACGGAGAAACTTCACTTGAATTTCAAGAGGCATTTTATCAATTTCTTCAATAAATAACGTCCCGTTATGAGCCTGCTCCAGTTTTCCCGCAATGGTCGTTGGATCTTCTGAAAAGACATCTTTTTGATGACCAAAGAGCTCAATTTCCAGGAGTCCCGATGGAATAGTGGCACAATTTAAAGATAAAAAAGGTTCTTTATGTTTGGATCCCCCGTAGTGGATGGCCTGAGCCAGCATTTCTTTCCCAGAACCAGGTTCTCCTGTTAATAAAATAGGCATATCTGTAGATGCCACTTTTTTGGCAATGTCAACGGCTTGCTTAATTTCAGGACTGATACCCGCGAAAGAAGAAAATGGATTATCTTTCGGAATGAGAAGAGACACATCAATTTCTTCATTTAATCTTACAATATTGGTAATGTCATGTTCAGTTGCGACTCCACCTATGACTCGATTGTTTCTTATAATAGGAGATGCATTGATGAGCACGTGAGTTTGTTCATTAGGACGATGATACGTTCCGCGAACAGGGCGCCCTTCATTTAGAATCGTATGTAGAATGATGGATTCATCTTTGAAATGCTCTCCGATTTTTCTACCAATAATATCATCTCTCTGAATCTTATACGTATGTTCCGCAGCAGTATTCCACAAGATTACATTTCCTTCATTATCGACCGCTGTCACTGCATCATTAATGGTTTCTGCCAATGTATCAAAATAGGAAGCTAATATCTCATTTTGGCTATGCAAATGTGTAATCCACTGTGAAGGTGTTACAAGTCCTATTGTGGTTTCTTGGTTTTCTGCTTGAATGAGGACTGGTCTGTTCCAGTTTGTGTTGGCTTGTAAATTGGCTAACGTAGAAGTAGAAGATGAAGGCCAATTTGTATCCGCTATTACTTTCTTTATGGAAGATGCCCTGTCATGACCTGTTAAAAGGTATCGTTCATCTTTGTGTATTACATAAAAGGTATTTGCTGTGACTACAACGAAGTCATAGTTTGAAAGTTTAGATTTCACTTTAGCTAAAGAAGTTGATTCTTCAACTGTTGTAAAGGAGTTATTTATAAGAACTTGATCAACGCTTGCCATACTAAACCCCTCTCAGTACATATTTTTTATACTGTATCATAATTTAGAAATTGGCGCAAAAGCCTATCTTTTTCAAACAATAACGCAGCTTACTTTCTTTTGTTGCTTTCATCTAAAGAGTTGTATTCCCTTCGAAAAGGGTAGTATAAGAATTTAGTGGGTAATAAAGTAACAGGGTAAAAAATAAAAACAAACAAACACTATATAAGATTAATACTCATTAGTTTCATTTATGATTATAAAGTGATAAAATACGAATATCAGTTCGCGTTTTCGGTTTTTACATATCGTAATAAAAATAGATAAAACAAGAAAATAGAAACGG
This sequence comes from Bacillus sp. ILBB4, assembly GCF_035064545.1. Lineage (NCBI taxonomy): Bacteria > Bacillati > Bacillota > Bacilli > Caryophanales > Bacillaceae > Bacillus > Bacillus sp. ILBB4. The sequence continues at coordinate 222,598 of NZ_JAIQVD010000005.1, forward strand.
AGGCCTTCATTTGAAAGATCAGTTTGAATTAGTATCCCCATATCAACCGCAAGGTGATCAGCCAAAGGCAATTGAAAAGATCGTGAAAGGAATTAAAGAAGGTAAGCAGCATCAAGTTTTGTTAGGTGCTACAGGAACGGGAAAAACCTTTACCATGTCTAATGTTATTAAGGAAATAAATAAGCCGACACTAATTATGGCTCATAACAAAACGCTTGCTGGTCAATTGTACAGTGAGTTTAAAGAGTTTTTTCCTAATAATGCAGTCGAATACTTTGTCAGTTACTACGATTACTATCAGCCTGAAGCCTATGTACCTCAAACAGATACATTTATTGAAAAAGATGCGAGCATTAATGATGAAATTGATAAACTTCGTCACTCGGCAACTTCTTCTCTTTTTGAACGAAAAGATGTCATTATTATTGCCAGCGTATCCTGTATTTATGGCTTAGGGTCTCCGGAAGAATACAAAGAAATGGTCGTATCTCTTCGAGTAGGAATGGAAAAAGAGCGCAATCAGCTGCTTCGTACGCTAGTAGATGTACAGTACGAAAGAAATGATATTGACTTTAAGCGCGGAACGTTTCGCGTTCGCGGTGATGTTGTGGAGATTTTCCCTGTGTCTCGAGATGAACACTGTATTCGCGTCGAGTTTTTCGGCGATGAAATTGATCGGATCCGAGAAGTTGACGCTCTAACAGGAGAAATCATTGGTGATCGTGAACATGTAGCTATCTTCCCGGCATCTCACTTTGTCACGAGAGAAGAAAAAATGCGTGTTGCCATTCAAAATATTGAAAAAGAACTAGAAGAACAGCTAGAGAAGCTAAAAGAAGCAGGCAAGCTTTTAGAAGCGCAGCGCTTGGAGCAGCGCACGCGCTACGACCTAGAAATGATGAGAGAAATGGGCTTTTGTTCGGGAATCGAGAACTACTCTCGTCATTTAACGCTTCGTCCCGCTGGTTCTACACCTTATACACTGCTGGACTTCTTCCCGGAAGATTTCCTTCTTGTTGTGGATGAATCACACGTTACGATTCCTCAAGTTAGAGGAATGTACAATGGAGACCAAGCGCGTAAACAAGTGTTAGTGGACCATGGTTTCCGCTTGCCGTCCGCATTAGATAACCGCCCGCTTAAATTTGATGAATTTGAACAGCATATTAACCAAATTGTTCATGTTTCCGCAACACCAGGTCCTTATGAACTTGAGAAGGCACCTGATGTGATTGAACAAATTATCCGTCCAACGGGATTATTGGATCCAAATATTGAAGTTCGACCAATTGAAGGGCAGATTGATGATTTAATTGGAGAAATTCATGACCGGATTAAGCGAAATGAACGAGTACTCGTTACGACGTTAACAAAGAAAATGTCTGAGGATTTAACGAACTACTTAAAAGAAATCGGCATTAAAGTTCAATATCTTCACTCTGAAGTGAAGACGCTCGAGCGTATTGAAATTATCCGAGAGCTGCGGCTTGGAAAGTACGATGTGCTTGTAGGAATTAACTTACTTCGTGAAGGTTTAGATATTCCGGAAGTTTCGTTAGTAACCATATTAGACGCGGATAAAGAAGGATTCTTGCGTTCAGAACGATCGCTTATTCAAACCATCGGACGTGCTGCGCGAAATGCTAATGGACATGTCATTATGTATGCAGATCGCATCACAAACTCCATGGACATTGCTATCAATGAGACCAAGCGTCGTAGAAGTATTCAAGAAGCTTACAATGAAGAGCATGGTATTACACCAACAACGATTCAAAAAGAAGTTCGAGGCTCAATTCGTGCAACAGTAGTAGCAGAAGATACAGAAACGTATGAAGAAGCACCGGCATTTGATAAGCTCAACAAAAAAGAAAAAGCAAAGCTCGTAGAAGAAATGGAACAAGAAATGAAAGAAGCAGCCAAAGCGCTTAACTTTGAACGCGCAGCTGAGCTTCGTGACTTGATTCTAGAATTAAAAGCGGAAGGGTGACAAAACATGGCGATGGAAAAAATCGTGGTAAAAGGTGCACGAGCCCACAATTTGAAAAATATCGATATTGAAATCCCACGAGACAAATTAGTGGTGTTAACAGGGTTATCAGGTTCTGGTAAATCTTCTTTGGCTTTCGATACAATCTATGCAGAAGGACAAAGACGTTATGTCGAGTCGCTTTCGGCATATGCAAGACAGTTTTTAGGTCAAATGGATAAGCCAGATGTAGATTCGATCGAAGGATTGTCCCCTGCTATTTCAATCGATCAAAAAACAACGAGCCGAAACCCTCGTTCAACCGTCGGAACTGTGACGGAAATCTATGACTATTTACGCCTTTTGTTTGCTCGTGTAGGAAAGCCGATTTGTCCTAATCATGGAATTGAAATTACATCTCAAACGATTGAGCAAATGGTAGATAGAATTTTAGAATACCCTGAACGCACAAAACTTCAAGTACTGGCACCTGTGGTATCTGGACGAAAAGGTACCCATGTAAAAGTGTTAGAAGATATTAAAAAGGAAGGGTACGTTCGCATTCGAGTAGACGGAGAAATGCGTGAAATAACAGAAGAAATTGAACTGGAAAAAAACAAAAAGCACTCCATTGAAGTAGTGATTGATCGCGTTGTTGTAAAAGAAGGTGTAGCCGCTCGTTTGTCGGACTCTTTGGAATCAGCTCTTCGCCTTGGAGAAGGGAAAGTAATTATTGATGTGATAGGTGAAGAAGAACTGCTTTTTAGTGAGCATCATGCTTGTCCAAAATGTGGTTTCTCCATTGGAGAACTTGAGCCCCGCATGTTTTCATTTAATAGTCCGTACGGGGCGTGTCCAACGTGTGACGGGTTAGGAACGAAATTGGAAGTGGATAAAGATTTAGTTATTCCTAACTATGACTTAACGCTTCGTCAGCACGCAATTGCACCTTGGGAGCCAACAAGTTCTCAATACTATCCGCAGCTGCTTGAAGCCGTATGTACGCATTACGGCATCGATATGGACGTGCCGGTGCGAGATATCCCGGAACATTTATTTGATAAAGTATTATATGGCAGCGGTAAAGAAAAAATTTACTTTCGCTATGAAAATGATTTTGGCCAAGTAAGAGAAAATCATATCGAATTTGAAGGCGTGCTTCGGAACGTAGAGCGCCGTTATCATGAAACAAGTTCAGATTATATCCGTGAGCAAATGGAAAAGTACATGGCTCAGCAAGCTTGTCCAAAATGTAAAGGAAATCGCTTAAAACGTGAAAGCTTAGCGGTGCTTATTGACGAAAAGCATATAGGAGATACAACCCGCTTCTCGGTAAAAGAAGCATATGATTTTTTTGAAAGTCTCAGCCTATCTGAAAAAGACATGAAGATTGCCGATATGATACTGCGTGAAATTCGTGAGCGTCTAAGCTTTCTCATTAACGTGGGACTTGATTACTTAACATTAAACCGCTCTGCTGGAACTCTCTCAGGAGGAGAAGCACAGCGGATTCGTTTAGCTACTCAAATTGGTTCTCGTTTGACGGGGGTTCTTTATATTTTAGATGAACCTTCTATCGGTCTTCATCAACGTGACAATGATCGCTTAATTCGCACGATGCAAGATATGCGCGATATTGGAAATACGTTGATTGTTGTAGAACATGACGAAGATACGATGATGGCAGCTGATTATTTAATTGATATCGGACCAGGAGCTGGCGTACACGGGGGTGCTGTTGTTTCTCAAGGTACGCCTCAGGAAGTGATGGAGGATGAAAACTCTTTAACGGGTCAATATCTATCAGGAGAGAAGTTTATTCCTCTTCCAGCCGAAAGACGGTCAATAGATAAAGATCGAATGATTGAAATTATAGGAGCAAAAGAAAACAATTTAAAAAATGTAAAAGCAAAGCTTCCGTTAGGTATGTTCACGGCTGTTACAGGTGTATCTGGATCAGGTAAGAGTACGCTGGTAAATGATATCCTTCATAAATCATTGGCGCAAAAGTTGCATAAAGCAAAAAGCAAAGCAGGAGAACATAAAGAAATCAAAGGCATTGAACACTTAGATAAAGTCATTGATATTGATCAGTCTCCCATAGGCCGTACGCCTCGTTCGAACCCTGCAACGTATACAGGTGTATTCGATGACATCCGAGATGTATTTGCCCAAACAAACGAAGCAAAAGTGCGTGGATATAAAAAAGGTCGTTTTAGCTTTAACGTGAAAGGCGGCCGCTGTGAAGCTTGTCGAGGAGACGGTATTATTAAAATTGAAATGCATTTCTTGCCAGATGTATACGTCCCTTGTGAAGTCTGCCACGGCAAACGATACAACCGTGAAACTTTAGAAGTGAAATACAAAGATCAAAACATTTCAGATGTATTGGATATGACCGTTGAAGACGCGCTTCACTTCTTTGAAAACATTCCAAAGATTAAGCGCAAGCTGCAGACAATTTACGATGTAGGACTTGGCTATATCACGCTTGGACAGCCGGCTACTACTTTATCTGGTGGAGAGGCACAGCGTGTAAAGTTAGCTTCAGAGCTTCACCGCCGCTCAACAGGAAGAACGCTGTACATTTTAGACGAACCGACTACCGGTCTTCATGTCGATGATATTGCACGATTATTAAAAGTGCTCCAGCGTTTAGTTGAAAATGGAGATACGGTTCTAGTGATCGAACATAATTTAGACGTCATCAAAGCTGCTGATTACCTGCTTGATTTAGGACCTGAAGGTGGAGATAAAGGCGGACAAATTGTGGCTGCGGGTACGCCAGAAGAAGTGTCAAAAATAAAAGAATCCTATACGGGTCATTATTTGAAGCCAATTTTAGAACGTGACCGTAAGCGTATGGAGAAAAAAGTTGAAAAAGCAGAGGCATTAACTCGTTAAAAGACACCAGCATTGGTGTCTTTTTTATAAAGAATGAAACTTTTTAACTCATTAAACCGTAATACATGATATAAGGAGCTGATTATTATGGAAGGAAATCGCATACTATCTTCCTTAAATTATTTTAGCGTTTTCTTTGCACCATTTTTATTACCTATTATTATTTATTTTGTTGTTCATAACATAGAAGTAAAGAAACATGCAAAAACTGCATTTTTGTCACATTTATTACCTATCGCTACAGCGATCTTATTCTTATTTTTCTTGCTTCCTGCTCTTACTGGCTCTAGTGGAACGGTATTTATTCTTTTAATTGTAGCTTTAGTTGTTGTTTCTTTAGTTAATGTTGTTGTGTTTGTATGGAATATTGTAAAAGGGATACAAATATTAAGCAGATAGAAAGTTAAATGACTAAAACTTAAAGAGGAGATGGAACGTATGAGTGAAAAGCGCAAACAAATTTTACAGATGGTAGGAGAAGGAAAACTTAGCGTGGATGAGGCTTTAACTTTGCTAAATTCACTGGAAAAAGACTCAGCTAATGATTCTTCCTATGCTACGCCTGATAAAGCTGAGCTATCCCCTTATGTAGGAGGAAAACAGAAAAAAACGTACGCTTCTAAATCATCTCAAAGCTCTTTAAAGGAAAAATTATTTACATTTGTAGATCAAACGGTAAAAAAAGTAAAAGAAGGAGATTTAGATTTTAACTTTGGGCCTTCGATTGACGTTCAGCACATCTTTCAACAATCAGAAGCATATATTCAAGAGATTGACGTAGATTTAGCAAATGGAAGCGTCCAACTCCGCCCTTGGGGAAGTACAGAAGTACGAATAGAATGTGAAGCTGCTATCTACAAAGTAGAGAATTCGGATGAAGCGCGCCGCACTTTCTTGCAGCATACGGCATTTTCCATTGAAAATGGCAAATTGCGCTTTGCAATTCAGCAAAAACAAATGAAGGTGAAGGCGATTATTTATATTCCAGAAATGGAATATGAACGCGTCAAGCTCCGTATGTTTAATGGTTCAATCGATGGGGAAAGACTAAGCGTACGAGACCTGAAAGCCAAAACAGCTAATGGTACCATCCGCTTTTACGATGTGAATAGCCATTCTCTTGAAATGGAGACATCAAATGGGCATATGGAACTTTCTCGAATACTCGCTTCAAAATGTGAGCTTGAAACAATCAATGGAACGGTTAAATTTGATGGGGACACAAAGAAAATTGACGTTCAAACATTTAACGGAGATATTGATACGTATTTAAAAGGAGAGCGCATTGAAAAAGCATTTTTCAAAACGACTACGGGGAGCATTACGCTCTATACGCCGCCCCACCTCTCCGTTGATGGAGATTTGAAATCTAACTTTGGGAATTTTACATGTACACTTCCTGAGATGGAAATAGTAGATGAGAAAAAAGAAACGGTGATGAAACAACTTCGTTTCAAAGCCAATATCGCTTCGCCTAAAGGCTATAAATTGTTAGCTGAATCCAAAACGGGCTCAATTGTTATAAAATAGAAAACGCTTGGTTTAGTAAAAAAGCAAAGGAGATGATTAACGTGCGAAAGTTGTATCGTTCGCGAACAAATCGCAAGCTTGCGGGTGTTATCGGCGGTATTTCTCAGTATATCGGAATAGATGCTTCACTACTGCGCGTATTGTTTATCATCAGTTTATTTTTTACAGTAGGTACCCCGGTCATTTTATATATGATTTTTGTGTTTTTAGTTCCAAATGAAGAAGGAGATTTCTAAAAATGTTATTGCGTGGAATCATTAGTATTTTAATCAATGCCCTCGTATTAATCGTAATCGCAGGTTATATTGACACCTTTCACTTGGAATCAGTCAGTGCAGCTATTATCGCGAGCTTGATTCTATCGATTTTGAATGTGTTTGTTAAGCCGATTTTAATTTTACTTACCCTGCCGGTGACATTTCTTACGCTTGGCCTATTCTTATTCGTTATTAATGCCATTACGCTGATGATTACACAAAGTGTTATGGGAGATTCTTTTAATATTGACGGGTTTGGTACAGCGCTTTTAGCCTCGGTAATCATGTCGCTTTTAAATGCGCTTATTCAACGAGTGATTGTTGAACCGCTTCAAAATAGAAGATAACTTTCTTGCAATATTTAATTTTCTAAAAAAGATGGTAAGGCGATGCAGCCTATGCCATCTTTTTTTCTTTTCTTTCCGTATTAATGATAAAATAAAGTGGCTAGTAGAACCAAACGCGACATAAAAGCGAGAGTTGGATATACTGTAGACATGAACAGGTATATGACTGTTCATAAAAGGAGGATGCACGGTGGTTAAAGTACGTACAAAAGACATCATTGAGAAATTTAAATTAGAGCTTATTAGCGGAGAAGAAGGAATCGACCGTCCTATTTCAACGAGTGATATTTCACGTCCAGGTATTGAAATGGCAGGTTATTTTACATATTACCCAGCGGAACGTATCCAGCTGTTAGGTAAAACAGAACTATCATTTTTTAAACAGTTAGATGATGAACAAAAAAAAGTTCGAATGGAAAAGATGTGTACAGATATCACGCCGGCTATCATCGTTTCGCGTGAAATGGATGTACCGAAAGAACTTATTGAAGCTTCAGAGCGTGAGTCAGTTCCTGTGCTGCGTTCAAGCTTTAAAACAACGCGACTTTCCAGCCATTTAACGAATTTTCTTGAAAGCCGGCTAGCACCTACTACTGCCCTGCACGGCGTATTAGTTGATATATACGGAATTGGTGTATTAATCATGGGAAAAAGCGGCGTTGGTAAAAGTGAAACAGCTCTAGAGCTTGTTAAGAGGGGACATCGCCTAGTAGCCGATGACTGTGTGGAAATCCGTCAAGAAGACCAAGACACGCTTGTAGGAAATGCGCCTGGTTTAATCGAGCATTTGCTTGAAATTCGAGGACTAGGGATCATCAATGTGATGACGCTATTCGGCGCAGGAGCTGTACGAAGCTATAAGCGAATTTCACTTGTTATTCAGTTAGAGACATGGGATCAGCAGAAACATTATGATCGCCTTGGTTTAGAAGAAGATAAAATGAAAATCATTGATACAGACGTTACAAAAATTACATTGCCAGTACGTCCGGGACGAAACTTAGCTGTTATCATTGAAGTGGCAGCAATGAACTTCCGCTTAAAGCGTATGGGTATTAACGCAGCAGAACAATTTTCTGCACGCCTAACAGATGTAATTGAAGAAGGAGATCGTGAAGATTTATAAGAAAGGGTGTTAACTTGTGGAAGCAACTATTCAGCCGTTAGATCGCGTTTTCCTTGAAATTGGCCCTCTAACGGTCTACTGGTACGGCGTAATTATCGGTGCAGGTGTTCTATTAGGTCTTTATATTGCGACAAGAGAAAGCGTAAGAAGAGGCTTATCAAAAGATACATTTGTTGATCTTATCTTATTTGCTGTGCCAATAGCTATTATTTGTGCGCGAATTTATTATGTATCCTTTGAATGGGGATACTATTCAAAGCATTTAAATGAAATACCTCAGGTTTGGCAAGGTGGGATTGCCATTCATGGAGGCTTAATCGGAGGCGTATTAACTGCCATTGTGTATTCGAAAATAAAAAAGATTTCATTTTGGAAGTTGGCTGATATTGCTGCGCCTAGTTTAATCCTTGGCCAAGCCATTGGGCGCTGGGGCAACTTTATGAATCAAGAGGCACATGGGGGGCCGGTTACCCGTGCTTTTTTAGAAGGGTTGCACCTTCCAAATTTCATTATTAACCAAATGTATATTAACGGTACATATTATCATCCTACGTTTTTATACGAATCATTATGGGATTTTGCTGGATTTATCCTGTTGATGGTACTTCGCCGCACCAGTCTGCGAAAAGGAGAAATTTTCTTATCTTATTTAATCTGGTACTCAGTTGGACGCTTCTTTGTAGAAGGGCTTCGCACGGATAGCTTAATGCTGACGCATACACTCAGAATCGCTCAAGTTGTTTCACTTGCACTGATTGTAATAGCCATTATTTTAATTATTATCCGCCGCGTGACGGGAATGAGTAAACAGAAATACTTAGAGAATGAAGAAGAACAATCTAAGGCGTAAATGAAGAAAAGCTACAAGGTTTACACAAACTTGATTTGACGCAAGGGAAGGAAATGAATAATGACGATTAATACGGTTTTGTTTGATTTAGACGGTACGCTAATTGATACAAATGAATTAATTATTGCCTCTTTTACTCATACGCTTAATCACTATTATCCTGAACAATATACTCGTGAAGATATTTTACAGTTTATGGGACCTCCTTTATACGACACGTTTGTAGAAATGGATAAAACGAAAGTAAACGAAATGATTGAGATGTATCGCACGCATAATCTAGCCAATCATGATTTGCTTGTTAAAGAATTTGAAGGCGTACTTGAAACAGTTAAATGGCTGCACGAGCAGGATTATAAATTAGGTATTGTCACAACAAAGCAAAGAAATACGGTCATGATGGGGCTTAAGTTAACAAAGTTAGATCAGTTCTTTGATACGATTGTCGCAATTGAAGACGTGACAAATGCAAAGCCGCATCCTGAGCCAGTAGAAAAAGCACTGAAGCTGCTTAATGCTAAACCTGAAGAAGCGCTGATGGTGGGAGATAACCATCATGACATCGTTTCTGGCCAAAGAGCTTATACGAAAACAGCTGGAGTTGCTTGGAGTGCAAAAGGAAGAGATCATATCGCTTCTTATAATCCTGATATTATTTTAGAAAATATGACGGATTTAATTGATATATTAAAAGGAGAACGTCAGTGAGAAAAACGACGCGCTATCCGGTTAAAGGAGCTAATTCCCTTTGGCATGTCTATAAGACCGTGCCTTTTTGGAAAGTAGTGCGCAACTTCCTAATCATTCAATGCGCTCGCTATACGCCTTTTCTTTCGATGAAAAACTGGCTGTACAAAGCGTGCTTAGGGATGAAAGTAGGACCTCAAACATCCTTTGCCCTTATGGTGATGCTCGATATTATGTTTCCTGAAAAAATACAAGTAGGACGCAATACGGTTATCGGATACAATACAACTATTCTCGCTCATGAATATCTGATAAAGGAATATCGTCTTGGAGATGTCATCATTGGGGATGAAGTGATGATTGGAGCAAATAGCACCATCCTTCCAGGCGTAACAATCGGCAACGAAGCGGTTGTAGCGGCTGGAACGGTGGTTCATAAAGATGTAGCACCCGGTTTCTTTGTTGGAGGTAACCCTATGCGTGTCATCTATACAAAAGAAGAAATGGAAAAGCGCAGGGAAGCAGAACCTAAAACCACAACTTAGCAAGAACTAAGCTGTGGTTTTTTTTGTAAATTTGAACAGCTGGCGGTTGACGGCTGACTTTATCGGGTGTAAACTATCAATAACTTTAATTTGTTATTTCGCTAATACATTAGCGTAATAAAGTAAAAACAACCTATCAATGGTTCCTTAATAGATAAAATCAAGCTTAAAGGACGTGTCGGAATGTCAAAGTTATTTATGTTTGAAAAACCTCTTGGAATGAGGGATACCCTGCCAGCTCTTTTTGAAAGAAAAAAACAAGTTCGCAATCAGCTGGCAGATGAAATCGGCAGCTGGGGCTATCAATATATGGCAACGCCTACTGTGGAATACTACGAGACGGTAGGAAGCGCATCAGCTATTTTAGATCAACAATTGTTTAAACTTTTAGATAAAGAAGGGCATACGCTTGTGCTGCGACCGGATGTAACAACACCATTTGCACGTGTGGCCGCTTCAAAACTTTTAAATAATTCTCCTTTGCGCTTAGCTTATGAAGCAAATGTATTCCGAGCTCAGCAGCGTGAGGGTGGCCGCCCGGCGGAGTTTGAACAAATAGGCGTTGAGCTAATTGGAGACGCTACGATGAGCAGCGATGCTGAAGTGATTGCTCTCATGATCGGCGCATTAAAAAGAGCGGGACTTAAATCATTTAAAGTGGCAATTGGCCACATCGGGTTTGTTAATTCGCTTTTTTTAGAAATTGTCGGAAATGAAGAACGTGCTAACGTGCTTCGCCGCTTTTTATATGAGAAAAATTACGTGGGCTATCGTAATCATGTAAAAGATTTGAATCTATCTTCTATTGATAAACAGCGTCTCCTTCAGCTGCTTAACCTGCGCGGAGATGAAAAGAAGATTGAAGAAGCGGTTGAACTAGTTGAAAACGAAGCTGGTAAAAAAGCAGCCGGCGATTTGAAAAAGCTATGGAATATGCTTGATGCATACGGTGTAACGGATGAAATTAAAATTGATTTTAACTTAGTCAGTCATATGAGCTATTACACAGGTATTTTATTTGAAGTCTTTGCTGAAAACGTTGGTTTCCATATCGGTAATGGAGGACGTTATGACCAGCTTCTTGAAAAATTTGCGTCTAAAACACCAGCTACAGGATTTGGAATTCAGCTGGACCGCTTAATTGAAGCGCTGGGCGAAGAAGTATATGAGCCTTCAGCAGTATACGGCATATTATATAGCCAGGAGCGTTTGGATGAGGCATTAGCTTTAGCTGCTGAACAGCGCAAGCAAGGATACCGGGTAGTGACTCAGGAAATTGCAGGCGTTGATGATGTTGATGTATTTACTGCACAGTTTGAAGAAGTCACGTTTCTAATTGGAAAACGAGGCAAGGGGGGACAATAATGAGTGAACTATTAACAATTGCAATGCCAAAAGGACGTATTTTTGAAGAAGCAGCTGAACTTTTGCGTCAAGCAGACTTTCAATTGCCGCCAGAATTTGACGATTCGCGCAAGCTGATTGTAGATATTCCTGAAGAGAACATGCGCTTTATTTTAGCAAAACCAATGGATGTTACTACTTATGTAGAATACGGAGTAGCGGATCTTGGTATTGCAGGTAAAGACGTAATGTTAGAAGAAGAACGAGATGTCTATGAGCTGTTGGATTTAAATATTAGTAAATGTCATCTGGCCGTTGCCGGTTTGCCTAATGCTAAAAAATCAGAAATTGCTCAAAAAGTGGCAACTAAATATCCAAATGTAGCATCTACTTATTTCAGGGAGCAAGGAGAGCAAGTAGAAATTATAAAATTGAATGGTTCGATTGAATTAGCGCCTTTAATCGGCCTGGCTGATCGGATTGTTGATATTGTATCAACGGGACAAACACTAAAAGAGAACGGACTTGTTGAATTGGAGCACATTGAAGATATTACATCGCGTTTGATTGTGAACCCTGTGAGCTATCGTTTAAAAGACGAACGAATTGATGATTTAGTGAATCGTTTAGCCCAAGTGGTTCAACCTGTATAAAAGAGGTGACATACATTGAAAATTACACGTGTAACAGAACAAGTGAGCTTAAAGCGTACGATTGATCAAGGGACAAGTGCTCAAAGAGAAATTGTCGTAAATATTTTAAAGCAGGTGCAAGAGCAAAAAGACGAAGCTTTAAAACGGTATACAGCCCAATTTGACGGCGTTGAGCTTTCTTCTTTGCTTGTGACAGAACAAGAAAAGAAGCGTGCTTATGAGCTGGTTGATGCAGATATGCTGTCAACCATTCGTGAAGCTGCTGACAACATTCGTGATTACCACGAAAGAATGGTCGAGCAGTCTTGGATGACAACAAAAGAAGACGGCACCATTTTAGGGCAGAAAGTAACGCCTTTAGATGCAGTAGGTGTTTATGTACCGGGAGGCCTTGCGGCTTATCCTTCTTCCGTTTTAATGAATGTCATTCCTGCTCAAGTGGCAGGTGTAAAACGTATCGTGATGGTTTCACCTCCAGGAAAAGACGGCGCGCTTCCTGCTGGAGTAGTGGTAGCAGCGAGTGAGCTTGGGGTCAAAGAGATTTATAAAGTAGGGGGAGCTCAGGCAGTAGGAGCACTTGCCTATGGAACAGAAACAATTCAATCCGTCGATAAAATTGTAGGGCCAGGTAATATCTTTGTTGCATTAGCGAAAAGAGAAGTATATGGCTTAGTAGACATTGACTCAATTGCTGGACCTAGTGAAATTGTCGTACTAGCAGACGATACGGCCAAGCCGAACGAAGTGGCCGCTGATTTATTGTCTCAAGCAGAACATGACAAATTAGCTTCAAGCATTTTAGTTACACCTTCTATGAAATTAGCCGAAGCTGTTAAAGAAGAAGTGGAAAGACAAGTGGAATCTTTACCTCGTAAAGAAATTGCGAAACCTTCTATTGATAACCATGGCGCTATTTATGTGACTGGGTCATTAGAAGAAGCGATTGAAGTTGTTAATCAATTAGCTCCTGAGCATTTAGAAATTATGACTGAAAGTCCGCTTGAACTTTTAGGTTCCATTCGTCATGCCGGTGCTATTTTTCTAGGAAGATACAGCTCAGAACCTGTTGGCGATTATTTCGCGGGACCAAACCATGTTCTTCCAACAAATGGGACAGCAAAATTCTCAAGTCCTTTATCAGTTGATTCATTTGTGAAAAAGTCTAGTATCATTTCATACAGCCAACAAGCTCTGCAGAAAAATGTCTCGAAAATCGCAGCGTTTGCTCGTTTAGAAGGGCTAGAAGCTCATGCAAGGGCGGTTGAAGAACGCTTTAAAAAATAAGGTGGAGATTAAAAGAAAAGAGTAGAAATGTTCTTTTCTTTACTTATTACATGCACAGTTGAAAGGAGTTTCACAATGAGAGAGTCAAGTATTAAACGTACAACAAACGAAACGGATATTGCATTAGCCATTGGAATCGATGGAGAAGGAAAAGCGAACATTGATACAGGCGTTCCTTTTTTAAATCATATGCTCGATTTATTTACCAAACACGGACAGTTTAACCTTGATGTAAAAGCAGATGGAGACACGGAGATTGATGATCACCATACAACGGAAGATATCGGTATTTGCCTTGGTCAAACGTTCAAAGAAGCGCTCGGTGATAAAAAAGGAATTAAACGCTATGGAAATTCTTTTGTACCAATGGATGACGCTTTGGCTCAAGTCGTAGTGGATTTAAGCAATCGTCCTCATTTTGAATTTAAAGGTGACATTCCCGCGTCGCGCGTCGGTACATTTGATACAGAGCTTGTGTATGAATTTTTATGGAAATTTGCATTAGAATCTCGCATGAATGTACATGTAATTGTACACTACGGTAAAAATACACACCACATTATTGAAGCGGTATTTAAGGCATTAGCACGTGCTTTGGACGAAGCGACAACGATTGATCCGCGTGTCAAAGGTGTGCCTTCGACGAAAGGGATGTTGTAAATGATTGGCATTATCGACTATGGGATGGGCAACTTATACAGCGTAAGTAAAGCTCTTGAACGATTAAACTATGACTATATTATCTCCGCAGATCCTGCAGAACTAAGAAAGGCAAAAGGGCTGATTCTTCCTGGAGTTGGAGCATTCAAAGATGCGATGGAACAGCTGAATCAAACAAAGCTGACGGACTTTATTAAAGAAGAAGTAGCAAAAGGAATGCCTTTGCTTGGAATTTGTTTAGGTATGCAGCTTTTATTTGAAGAAAGCGATGAGAACGGCGTAACAAAAGGACTGGAACTGTTAAAAGGGAGAGTGGAGCGTATTCCCGGCATTACTGCCGAAGGACAGACATATAAAGTTCCGCATATGGGCTGGAACTCTTTAGATTTTCATCAGCAGTCTGCTCTGCTTGATGGAATCAGTGAAGGTCACGTGTACTTTGTTCACTCTTATTACGTAAAAACAAATGATCAAGACGTGCTTTTAGCAACAAGTCCTTACGATGTTGAAGTTCCAGCAGTTGTTGGAAAAGAACACGTATTTGGCACTCAATTCCACCCTGAAAAAAGCAGTGCAATCGGAATGCAAATGCTGCAAAATTATGCAAACTTCTTAGAGAAAAGGAGCCCATCGTATGAGCAAATTTGAAATATATCCAGCCATTGATATGCGCGGAGGAAAGTGCGTCCGTTTGCTTCAAGGAGATTACACAAAAGAAACAGTGTACGGAGATTCTCCGGTAGATATGGCCACACAATTCGCAAGTGAAGGCGCTCAGTGGATTCACATGGTTGATCTGGACGGTGCAAAAGCGGCCAAGCGTGTGAATGATGAATTTGTGCTAGGCGTGAAAAAGAAATTAGATGTACGTGTGCAAATTGGAGGAGGCATTCGCTCAGAAGCTGACGTTGCTTACTATTTAGAAAACGGAATTGACCGCGTTATTTTAGGAAGTGCAGCTATTTCTAATCCTGAATTTGTGAAAAAAATGCTGAAGGAATATGGTGCGCGTATTGCTATTGGTATTGATGCACGTGATGGCTATGTTGCAACGGAAGGCTGGGTGGAAACATCTACAATCAAAGCGACAGAACTAGGAAAAGAATTGGCTAATGCTGGTGCGGAAACATTTATTTTCACGGATATTTCTACTGATGGTATGCTGTCTGGTCCTAATGTGGAAGGAATTGTTGAAATGGCTAAGGCTACTGGAAAAGGTGTGATTGCATCAGGGGGAGTTAGTAAACTTGCTGATCTAGATGCACTAAAGAAATATGAAGCTGACGGCGTTATTGGTGCGATTGTAGGGAAAGCACTTTATACAAATAAGTTTACAGTAGCTGAAGCACTTCAAGAGGTGAAAGCGTAATGATTACAAAACGAATCATTCCTTGTTTAGATGTAAAGGACGGCCGTGTGGTAAAAGGAGTTCAGTTTGTGGAACTTCGAGATGCAGGAGATCCTGTAGAGTTGGCGAAATTTTACGATGAAGAAGGCGCAGACGAATTAGTCTTTTTAGACATTTCTGCTTCTCATGAAGGACGCAAAACGATGGTACATGTTGTAGAAGAAGTAGCATCTCAGCTAGCGATTCCTTTTACGGTGGGCGGAGGAATTAATGCATTAGAAGATATGAAAAGAATGCTTCGTGCTGGTGCAGACAAAGTGTCATTAAATACAGCGGCCGTACTCAATCCAACACTGATTACAGAAGGGTCCGATTTTTTTGGAGCTCAGTGTATTGTGGTAGCCATCGATGCTAAGTACGATGAAAGCTTACAATCATGGCGAGTCTATACACACGGAGGCCGCAACGCAACGAACTGGGAAGTAATCGACTGGGCAAGAGAAGCAGTGAAGCGCGGTGCGGGTGAGATCTTGTTAACGAGTATGGATAAAGACGGTGAAAAGTCAGGGTTTGATTTAGCATTAACCAAAGCAGTCAGCCAAGCGGTGAGCGTTCCTGTTATTGCTTCTGGCGGCGCAGGAAATGGTCAAGATTTTGTCGATGCGTTTGAAAAAGGGGAAGCTGACGCGGCTTTGGCGGCTTCGATCTTTCACTATAAAGAAACATCTGTAAAAGAAATTAAAAGCTATGCAAAACAACAAGGAGTGAGCATTCGATGACGATTGAAAACATTAAATTCAACAGTGATGGACTTGTGCCAGCTATTGTACAAGATGCTGTGAGCAAAGAAGTTTTAACATTGGCTTATATGAACGAAGAATCACTTCAAAAATCAATTGATACACGTGAAACATGGTTTTACAGCCGTTCTCGACAAGAGTTGTGGCACAAGGGCGCAACCTCTGGAAACAAACAAAAAATTGTGAGCATGGCATATGACTGTGATGCCGATTCTCTTGTTGTAAAAGTGGAGCCTCAAGGTCCTGCTTGTCATACGGGCGCTTACAGCTGCTTTAATGAAACAATTCTTGGCGAAAATAAACAAAACGATAATCGGTTTGCTATTATTAATGAGCTAGAAGAAGTAATCGCTAAGCGTGAAGCTGAAATGCCAGAAGGAGCTTATACGACGTACTTATTCGATAAAGGCGTAGATAAAATCCTCAAAAAAGTAGGAGAAGAAGCTGGTGAAGTGATTATTGCAGCAAAAAATCGTGACCATGATGAGCTGAAGTGGGAAGTTGCAGATTTATTGTACCACGTACTTGTTTTACTTCGTGAGCAAAAGCTGCCTTTAGACGATGTCCTATCAGTATTAAAAGAGCGTCACTCTAGCTAATAGCTACATAGTGAAAGGAGAGAAGGAGTTGTCTCATTTTAGATAAAAGAGGCAAAACCTTCTCTTATTTGTGTCAAGAAACGACTGCTTACAGGCTCCTTTTTTGAATAGAGGTATTAAACTTCTTGGCAAATGTGATATACTACGAACGTCGAAATTATCAACTTATTTGGAGGGCTTAATGGAAAAACACTCAAAAGTAATTCAAAAAATGGCACAAGTAATTCCATTTTCGCAAACGGGTGACTTCTATTTCGAAAAAGCGCTGCAGGCGTTTGAAGAAGAGGAGTCGGATAAAGCGCTCAAGTATTTAACGCGTGCAAACAAAGAGAATGCCCGTAATCCACAGCTTCTTACAAACGTTGGAGTAGCTTTAACGGAGCAGGGAGATTATCAAGATGCCAACGAGCTTTTTCTCCATGTGATTCATCATATGGACGATAAATTAGGAAGCTGTTACTACTATATAGCCAACAGCTATGCGCATCTTGGACTGTTTGAAGAATCAAAAAAATACGCGATGTATTACATTGAGCATTTTCCAAATGGTGACCTCTTTCGATCGGCTACAGATCTGTTAGATTTACTATCAATTGATGTGGATGAAGAAGATGAAGAGCCTAAAAATCAGCTAGGCGACATGCTGATTATAAAACAAGAACAAGCAAAACGACTGCTTGAAGCAACGAATTTTGAAGAAGCAGTGGATTTGTTAACTGAAATAATTGATGAGTATCCAGAATTCTGGTCTGCATATAATAATTTAGCGTTAGCTTATTTTTATTTAAATAAAATTGATGAGGCAATGGATTTGCTGAATGAAGTATTGGAGAAAAACCCTGGAAATCTTCATGCGTTATGCAATCAGCTGATTTTCTATTATTATTGCCATAAGCATAAAGAAGTTGAGGAGCTTACAGACGGGCTTAGCCGCGTTTATCCAATGTCATTTGAACACCGCTATAAGCTTGGAGCAACATTTGCATTGATTGGTCAATACAAACTATCATACAGATGGTTAAAAAAGCTTTATACACAAGGATTTCAAGGAGACAACTCATTTCATTATTGGCTCTCATATGCCTCTTACTATACCGGACGTGAAGCGTTCGCTAAAGAAATGTGGAAGCTGGCATTGGAAGACGTTCCTGATAAAGAAGGAGAGGAGCCTTGGCGCATCAGTCAAAAAGCTGCGAAGGTTTTTCAATCGAAAGTGGATGTTACAGCGAAAAAGAAGTGTGCAACAAAAAATGTTCACGATCAGCTTTACAGCTTGTATATGGCAAAAAAGCTTCCTGAACAGCAGCGTCTGCTTCTTTTAGAAGAAATCAAGTCGTCCATACATATGAGTACACTTTTGGATGAAGTATATACGTATGTATGGCAGGATAAACAACATGTGATTTTTGAGGTGGCAGATGTTATTGAACTGGAGATGGAATCGCAGAATGAAAGTGATACCCAGGATCTTTTAAGCTTTTGGTTTTATGTATATGTACAGGTATATAAACAATCCTATGATTTTCAGCATGTGAACGTAAATGCATGGGCCGCAGCCGTCACATATATATGGGCGAAAGAAAAAAGGCAGGCTATTACTCAAGCCGATGCGGCAAAACAATATTCCATTTCCGCTGCAACAGTTAGAAAGTACAGTAAAATTGTGAATACGTTATTAAATTGAGCAAAAAAATAGACGGTAATAGGAAGAACATATTAGGATAGTGGTAACGAAATAATTATCCATAAATTTGGAATCAACTACGAAGGAATTTCCTAAAAGGAGTGTAAAGCAATGACAGAAGAAAAAATTTATGATGTCATTATTATTGGGGCAGGTCCAGCAGGTATGACTGCTGCTGTATATACATCTCGTGCAGATTTATCAACACTAATGATTGAACGCGGAATTCCAGGCGGTCAAATGGCTAATACAGAAGATGTAGAAAACTATCCAGGTTATGATCATATCCTTGGCCCAGACCTTTCTAACAAAATGTTTGAGCATGCAAAAAAATTCGGTGCGGAATATGCGTACGGTGATATTAAAGAAATCATCGATGGAGAAGAATACAAGACAGTTCGTGCAGGCAGCAAAGAATATAAAACACGTTCAGTAATCGTTGCTACTGGTGCAGAATATAAAAAATTAGGCGCGCCAGGAGAAAAAGAACTAGGCGGCCGCGGCGTATCTTATTGTGCTGTATGTGACGGCGCATTTTTTAAAGGTAAAGAGCTAGTCGTTGTAGGCGGTGGAGACTCTGCGGTTGAAGAAGGCGTATATTTAACACGCTTTGCAACAAAAGTAACAATTATTCACCGACGCGATGAGCTTCGCGCGCAGAAAATCCTACAGCAGCGTGCATTTGACAACAAAAAAGTTGATTTTATTTGGAATACAACGGTCAAAGAAGTAAATGAAAAAGACGGTAAAGTAGGCAGCGTAACGTTAGTAGACACAAAAACAGGTGAAGAGCGCGAGTTCGGTGCGGACGGCGTATTCATTTATGTTGGAATGGTTCCACTAACAAAACCATTCGAAAGCCTAAACATCACGAATAAAGAAGGATATATTGAAACGAACGAGCAAATGGAAACAAAAGTACCAGGTGTGTTCGCAGCTGGAGACGTTCGTGAAAAGGCTCTTCGTCAAATTGTAACAGCTACAGGTGATGGCAGCATTGCTGCTCAAGCGGCTCAGCACTATGTAGAAGAGTTAAAAGAAAAGTTAAAAGCTATTCAGCAATAAGGCTGAAATCAATCTTTTACAAAACGTAATTCGGTTTTAACTGTTCTGTAACACCTGTGAAACATTGATGGGGTACTATATAGATAGTAATTGACCCCCTTTTATAAAATATATGTATGTCGGGCATAGGACGTGTTCCTATGCCTCTTTTTTGTGACTATAACAGATTGAATTTCCGTATATAACAGCAATGGATTATTTTCAGAAAATTTAGTAATAGTTAGTTCATCTCCGTTGTGAGAGAAGTTTGTTTCGTAGTATAATAAAAGAAAATGTCAGTATACATATGATGAGGTGGAAAACATGCAAAGGGTCACAAATTGTGTATTAATGAAAGACGATAAAGTATTGTTGCTTCAAAAGCCACGAAGAAACTGGTGGGTGGCCCCGGGTGGGAAAATGGAGCAAGGAGAATCTGTAAAAGACTCTGTTGTGAGAGAATTTCGTGAAGAAACGGGAATTTATTTGAAAAATCCCACTGTAAAAGGTATCTTTACTTTTACGATGAAAGAAAACGATCAAATTTCATCTGAATGGATGATGTTTACTTTTTTTGCTACAGATTTTGATGGGACAAATGTGCTAGAATCAGAAGAAGGCAAACTCGGTTGGCATAATTTGAGTGAAGTAAGTGAATTGCCGATGGCACCGGGAGATCATCACATTATCGATTATGTAGCAAAAGGGTCGGGTGTTATTTATGGCAACTTTACGTATACAACGGATTTCGAGTTATTATCTTATCGAATTGATCCTTGTTAATGATAAATAGACATGTATGCATAGATTGAGGGGGATGGAAAATGAGTACTGGGTCTGTAAGCGATATTCAATTAGTGATTATTACTGGAATGTCAGGTGCAGGAAAAACAGTAGCAATTCAGAGTTTTGAAGATTTAGGGTTCTTTTGTGTAGATAATTTACCCCCTACATTGCTACCGAAATTTTTAGAACTCATGAAAGAGTCAGGGAATAAAATGAATAAAGTTGCTCTTGTTATGGACTTGCGAGGCAGAGAGTTTTTTGAAAGCCTGTTTGAAGCATTAGATAACATGAGTGAAACAACGTGGGTCACGCCACAAATTTTATTTTTAGATGCAAAAGATTCTGTATTGGTGACGCGCTATAAAGAAACGAGACGTTCACATCCGCTAGCTCCTTCGGGTTTACCTTTAGAAGGAATTGGTATGGAACGTGAGCTTCTTGAGGAGTTAAAGGGAAGAGCTCAGCTTATTTATGAGACGTCAGAGTTAAAACCAAGAGAGCTTAGAGAAAAGATTTTAACTCAGTTTTCGTCGCACGCTTCACAGGTTTTTACTGTTAATGTGATGTCGTTTGGTTTTAAATATGGTGTACCTATTGACGCTGATTTAGTCTTTGATGTGCGCTTTTTGCCAAACCCTCACTACATTGACCATATGCGTCCTAAAACAGGGCTTGAAGAAGAGGTTTCTTCTTACGTATTAAAATGGACGGAAACTCAAAAGTTCATTGAAAAAGTAGTAGACTTACTTTCGTTTATGCTTCCACAGTACAAGCGAGAAGGTAAAAGCCAGCTGGTCATTGCTATAGGATGCACAGGCGGACAGCATCGCTCCGTCACATTAGCTGAATATTTAGGTCACCATTTCCAGAATGAATACAAAACTCATATTTCTCATCGTGACATTGAGAGGAGAAAGGAAAATCATAGATGAGCAGTGAACAGCTTCCAAAAGTTGTCGTCATTGGGGGAGGAACGGGTTTACCAGTGCTGTTAAGAGGGTTGAAGGAATACCCTCTTGATCTTACAGCCATCGTAACCGTAGCAGACGACGGGGGAAGTTCTGGCCGATTGCGCGATGAACTTGAAATCCCTGCTCCTGGTGATATTCGAAATGTGCTAGTTGCTTTATCTGATGTAGAGCCACTAGTTGAAGAGCTTTTTCAGCATCGATTTGATACAGGAAATGAGCTTACAGGCCATTCTCTTGGCAATTTGTTGCTTGCAGCTATGACGTCTATTACTGGCGATTTTGTGCATGCTATACGAGAAATGAGCAAAGTACTAAACGTCAGAGGGAAAGTACTTCCAGCAGCTAATCAAAGTGTTGTGCTGCATGCGGAGATGCAAGATGGATCCATCGTAACAGGTGAATCTAAAATTCCAGAAGTTAATAAAAAAATTAATAAAGTATTTTTATCGCCCGCCGATGTGAAACCGCTTGTCGAGACAATAAAAGCGATTCGACGAGCTGATTTAATTGTGTTGGGGCCCGGAAGTCTTTATACAAGTATTTTGCCGAATTTACTGGTGCAGGATATTTGTAACGAGCTTTGTTCGACAAAAGCAAAGAAAGTGTACGTATGCAACGTGATGACGCAGCCGGGTGAGACATTGGGCTTTAAGGCAAGTGATCATATTAAAGCGCTTTACAATCATATGCCTTGTGCATTTTTAGATGCGATTATCGTCAATAATGCACCTATTCCAGCACCTTTGAAAAAGAAATACCAAGTAGAGCAGGCTCAGCCTGTAGAATATGATCGTGAAGTATTGCTAAAATTAGGGTTAGAAGTGATTGAAGATCAAATTATTCAGTATGACGGCAGCGTAATTAGGCATGATACAAAAAAAGTAGCAAAGCTTGTGTATTCTATGCTGACATCGCTGCAAGGTAAAACGAATACGGGTGTTTAACACTATTTCCGTATGTAGATTGGAGGTGAAGTTATGTCATTTGCATCAGAAACAAAAAAAGAGTTAACGAATTTAGAAATCAAAGATTGCTGTGCAAAAGCAGAGCTTTCTGCATTAATTCGAATGAATGGTTCACTTTCTTTTTCGAATAAAAAATTCACGGTTGATGTTCAAACAGAAAACGCAGCGATTGCTCGACGCATTTATGTCCTGCTTAAGAAAAATTATGATGTTTCAGTAGAACTGCTTGTGCGTAAGAAAATGCGGTTGAAAAAAAACAATGTGTATATTGTTCGATTAGTAGAGAAAACGAGAATGCTTTTGGAAGACTTAAAAATTGTAGAAGAAGGATTCACGTTTACACATCGTATTTCACCAGAGCTAGTACAAAAAAAATGCTGTAAGCGATCCTACTTAAGAGGCGCATTTTTAGCCGGCGGTTCTATTAATAACCCAGAGACATCATCGTACCACCTTGAAATCTTTTCATTGTATGAAGAGCACAACGAAGCTTTATGCAATTTAATGAACGAATTTCAATTGAATAGTAAAACATTAGAACGGAAAAAAGGCTATATTAACTATTTAAAAGAAGCTGAAAAAATTACGGAGTTTCTAAATATCATTGGAGCCCATAATGCTCTGTTACGGTTTGAGGATGTAAGAATCGTCCGAGATATGCGAAATTCCGTTAATCGCTTAGTTAATTGTGAAACAGCTAACTTAAATAAAACGATCGGAGCGGCTATTCGTCAAGTGGAAAACATTCGTTATATTGATGAAACAGCTGGATTAGACATCTTACCAGAAAAGCTAAGAGAAATTGCTCGTTTGCGTGTGGAATACCAAGACGTTACGTTAAAGGAGCTTGGTGAGATGGTATCTGGAGGTCAAATTAGCAAATCGGGCATTAACCATCGGTTGCGTAAAATTGACCAAATAGCAGACAAGCTTCGCGCCGGTCAGCCAGTCACATAAGGGGAATTGCAAGGGGGAGGATTTTATCATGGAAAAACAAGTAGAAGTAAAATTAAAAACGGGATTACAGGCTCGTGTTGCGGCACTATTTGTGCAAGAAGCAACTCGTTTTACATCTGATGTGTACTTGAAGAAAGATGAGAAAGTAGTCAACGCTAAAAGTATCATGGGGTTAATGAGCTTAGCGATTAATAATGGGTCTCTTATTACGCTCATTGTTGAAGGGGTAGATGAAAAAGAAGCAATGGATGCGTTAGTAGCTTACGTAGAGAACGATGCATAAAAAAGCCTTTCCCGCTGCGGGAAAGGCTTTTTTCTTATTTAGGGTCGTTTTCTAATACTTTGTCAATTAGACCGTATTCTAAAGCGCGTTCAGCAGTCATGAAATTATCACGATCTGTATCACGTTGTAGCACTTCTAACGGTTGACCTGTACGCTCAGCTAAAATTGAATTTAGTTTTTCGCGTAAGAATAGAATACGTTTTGCCGCAATTTCGATTTCAGTAGCTTGTCCTTGAGCACCACCAAGAGGTTGATGAATCATTACTTCGCTGTTTGGAAGAGCAAAACGTTTGCCCTTTTCACCAGCAGCCAGTAAGAAAGCACCCATTGATGCAGCCATACCAATACAAATTGTAGAAACTTTTGGCTTAATGAATTGCATCGTATCGTAGATAGCCATTCCAGCTGTAATAGAGCCACCTGGACTGTTGATATAAAGTGAGATATCTTTTTCTGGGTCTTCAGCAGCTAAGAATAGAAGCTGAGAAACGATTGAGTTAGCTACATTATCGTCAATAGCACTACCTAAAATAATAATGCGGTCTTTTAATAAACGTGAATAAATGTCATAAGCACGTTCACCACGGTTTGTTTGTTCAATAACTGTAGGAATTAAGTTCATATTAAATTCCTCCTTAACAAGAATAATTTGTTATGTACCTATAATACACGTATGGTCAATAAAGGTCAAACAAAAGAACCTCTACTACACATATTCGCTTAAAAGACTATGTATTCCTCTTTGACATTATTAAAATTTTTCCCCCTTCTAAAAAAAATAAACGTAGTATTCTATTGAAAAGAGAAGTTTTCTCTCCTATAATGGAAGTTGTGACAAATATGCCCTCGTAGTGTAGTGGATAGCACAAGAGATTCCGGTTCTCTTAGGGTGGGTTCGAATCCTGTCGAGGGCGTCTTAAAACGTTGCGGATTACGCAACGTTTTTTATTTTGAGTAAAAAGGCTCATCTTCTCAAAAAATAATATTTATTTTCCTCCTATAACCCTTTATACGCGTAAGGAAGCAAGAAATTAATTCCATTGTACCGGTTGCGGAATTTGTCAGAATACTATAAAACAGTATATAAGGAAAAGAAACACGGAGGAGGAATAAATATGAAATATATGAACAAACTTTTCATTGTCAGTGCATCGGTAGCACTATTGCTGTCTGCATGCGGGACGAACGAAGATTCTGCTCAGCCGAAGTCTAATGATCAAGCAGAAAATGTTCAGCAGGACACAGCTTCTAAATCTGATCAAACATCAGGCGCTGCAAAAGAAGATTCGAAAAAAGATGCGGATTCTTCCGAGGTCTCAGCCAAACCTTCAGGAAGTCAATCATCAACTAGCGAAACAGCGGATGATGAACAGTCAACGTCTTCTTCAGAAACAAAACTAACAAAAAGCCCAGAACAAGATTATTCTATTCAAGTAATGGATGGTTATAAACTAACGGGTGAAGAACCAGGAAAAGATGCGTTAGTATTAACTTCAGATGATTCTCAATTTATGCGTATCGAAATGCTTTCATCAAAAGCATCGATGGACGACGCTACTCAATCTGTTAAACAAACGGCAACAGCAGTTAATAAAAATGCAGCAGAGAAAAAGAATCTTGAAGAGAATGGAATCTTCAAAGATTCTGTTTGGTATGAAGCCACATCTGGCGATCATACGGTAAACGCTGTGTTGGTTAAAGGAAAGAAACCAATGAAGCTAACCATCTTCACGAAAAATGACGAAGAAAACTTGGACAAGTTTATGCAAATGGCACAAACCATTCAATAAGTAATTTTTCTATATATTATACACATGCAGAAAATTCGACATGACGAAGAAAACGTCATGTCGGATTATTACTCGGATCATGTGGTTGGTGCGAATTATAATGAAAAGTTATAAAGTTGCATAACTCTATTACTTTTTTGATGGTTAGTAATTAAAAATAGGATGAACCGCTTCGTTAACAAAGGTTGACGGAGGTTTTTTGATGAAAAAATTACATATAAAAAATAGTTACATGCTCCTTGAAAGCGTTTTTATAGTAAAATAGATGAAGGGGAGGGGAGAAATAATGGAGATTGGATTATTTCAGCAGCAGTCGTTAAAGCTGACGATGTCAAAAGAATTATCACAAGCTATTTCTCTTTTACAATATTCATCGATGGATATTGTAGCGTTTTTACATGAGCAGGCGCTTCAAAATCCGCTTATAGATTTTTCAGAGCTGCCCGTCTATACATCTCACAATCAAAAAAATCATGCAACTTCTGATTCAACAGATTATATGAGCAGTATACCAGCTCCTAAAGAAACGCTGTACGAACATTTAATGAATCAATCCGCATTATTAAAATTAGATGAATGTGAGCAGGCAGCCGTTGAGTTTGTTATTCATAGTCTGGATGATGCTGGCTATTTGCACGATGAGTTAATTATACTTGCTAACCAGCTTGGTCAAGGTCAAGAGCAGGTTGAAAAGGCTCTCCAGCTTGTGCAGCAGATGGACCCGGCAGGAGTAGGGGCAAGAAGTTTACAAGAGTGCTTAATGCTTCAATTAAAAAGGAATAATCAATGGACAGAAAAAATAGAGCAAATTTTGACACATCACTTTGAGGAATTTGCGTATAAAAAATGGATGAAAATCTCAAAGTTATGTCAAATCTCACTTGAGGCTCTTCAACAATTACATGAACAGATTAAGAAATTAAATCCTCGTCCTGGATCGTTTTATATGAAGTCCAATGAACGATTCATTGTACCGGATTTTATTGTGAAAATTGAAGATGGAAATGTTGTTGCTTATGCAAATGAGGATTTGGAACCTCGACTTTCAGTGAATGAACAATACAAACTTCAGCTGAAAAATAGGCAGAACCAAGAAATGTTTTCTTATTTGCAAGAGAAATATCGTGAATTCCAATGGATTATGAAAAGTTTACACACACGCAAAGATACATTAAACGCATTAATGAATACCTTACTCGTTGAACAAGAAGCATTTTTTAAAAAGGGTCCTTCGTATTTGAAGCCGTTAACAATGAAGGAAGTAGCGGAACAAACATCTGTGCATGAATCAACGATTAGTCGTGCTACTCGGCACAAATATATTCAAACGCCTTTTGGCACCTTTTCAATGAAATCTTTTTTCTCAACTAGTATTCAACTGGGCAACAACGAAGCGACTTCTACAACTCACGTAAAAGAACTGCTTAAAAAGCTAGTAGCAGAAGAAAACAAACAGCGTCCGCTTTCAGATCAGCAGTTAGCTAACGTTTTGCAAAGCAATTATAACGTTACTATTTCAAGAAGAACGGTAGCCAAATATCGAGATCAATTAAACGTTCTACCATCCAGTCAACGAAAACTTTTTGTCACGCAGTAAAGGAGTGGGAATGTGGAAGTCGTACTGTATACCAAAAATGGCTGTCACTTATGCGATGATGCAAAGGAGCTGCTTGCAGAGCTGCAGTCGGAGTTTCTCTTTCAGCTTATTGAACGAGATATTTACAAAAACGATGAGTGGCTGGAAAAGTATCATCTTGCCATTCCTGTAATAGAAATGGATGGAGAAGAAGTAGAATATGGAAAAATAACAGGTATTCCATTAAGAAAACGCTTACTTTTAAAAATAGGCAACACATGAGTTGAATAAAGGATTCACTCCTGTTAGAATAGATTTTGTAGCAGGGTGAATTTTTTTTGCGCAAGGTGGGACATAATATGTCTATACGGGACAAAATATGTCCAGCGAGTTTATGCCTTAAGGGGATTTTAACATGCGTTCTTTAATAGAAGTACAACGAAAATTATTACCTGAACTTCTCTCAGTTATGCAAAAGCGCTATCAAATCTTGCAATACATACGTTTAATGCAGCCGATTGGCCGCAGAAACTTAGCTGTAAGCCTTGGGCTAACAGAGCGTGTGTTACGAAGCGAAGTAACATTCTTAAAAGAACAAGATTTGATTGACATTTACCCTAGTGGAATGACGCTTACAAATGAGGGAGAACTCCTTCTGGCTGAATTAGAAGAAGTAATGAAGGAAGTTTCGGGACTTCGATTATTGGAAACAACATTAAAAGAGGCGTTTTCTTTATCAGAAGTTGTTGTTGTATCTGGAGATAGTGATCAGTCTCCTTGGGTCAAAAATGAAATGGGTCGAGCATCTGTTTCGTGTATCAAGGAGCGCCTTGTTGGTAAAAAAAATACCGTTGCTGTTACAGGTGGTACCACGCTTGCCGCCGTTGCTGAAATGATGACACCTGATTTAAAACACCCTGATGTACTTTTTGTACCTGCTCGCGGAGGGCTAGGTGAAAATGTACAAAACCAAGCAAATACGATTTGTGCTAAGATGGCTGAAAAGTCCATGAGTCACTATCGCTTGCTTCATGTTCCAGATCAGCTTAGTGATGAAGCATACCGATCTATTATCGGTGAACCATCTATTAAAGACATGCTTCATTTAATTAAGTCCGCTGGTATGGTTGTTCACGGAATAGGAGACGCTATGACAATGGCAGAACGCCGTAAAACACCACAAGCAGACTTAGAAAAAGTGAAAAATGGACATGCTGTAGGTGAGGCATTTGGATACTATTTTAATCATCAAGGCGAAGTTGTTCATAAAGTTAAAACAGTTGGCATACAACTCGATGATTTAAAGAACAATAAATGTGTTATTGCTGTTGCAGGAGGTTCATCAAAAGCAAAGGCAATTAAAGCGTTTATGCAACAAGCGCATGATTCGATTCTCATTACAGATGAAGGCGCCGCAAAAGAGTTAGTAAGGGATTTTAATTAATCCCTCATATAAAAAAATACTTTTTACATTCAAGGAGGAAATACCCATGGCAGTAAAAATTGGTATTAACGGATTTGGTCGTATCGGCCGTAATGTATTCCGCGCAGCTTTAAAAAATGATAACGTTGAAGTAGTAGCAATCAACGACTTAACAGATGCTAACATGCTTGCTCACCTTTTAAAATATGATTCTGTACACGGAAAATTAGATGCAGAAGTAGTAGTAGATGGTAGCAACTTAGTAGTAAACGGTAAAACAATCGAAATCTCTGCTGAACGTGACCCAGCTCAATTATCTTGGGGCAAACAAGGCGTAGAAATCGTTGTTGAATCTACTGGATTCTTCACAAAACGCGCTGACGCTGCGAAACACTTAGAAGCAGGAGCTAAAAAAGTAATCATCTCTGCTCCAGCATCTGACGAAGATATCACAATCGTAATGGGTGTTAACGAAGACAAATACGATGCGGCTAACCACAACGTAATTTCAAACGCTTCTTGTACAACTAACTGCTTAGCGCCATTTGCTAAAGTGTTAAATGACAAGTTCGGTCTTAAACGCGGAATGATGACAACAGTTCACTCTTACACAAATGACCAACAAATCTTAGACTTACCACACAAAGATTACCGTCGTGCTCGTGCAGCTGCTGAAAACATCATCCCAACTTCAACTGGTGCTGCTAAAGCTGTATCTCTAGTATTACCTGAATTAAAAGGTAAATTAAACGGTGGAGCTATGCGTGTTCCAACTCCAAACGTTTCTTTAGTAGACTTAGTTGCTGAACTTGACAAAGAAGTAACTGTTGAAGATGTAAACAACGCTCTTAAAGAAGCTGCTGAAGGCGATCTTAAAGGCATCCTTGGTTACAGCGAAGAGCCACTAGTATCTGGTGACTACAATGGTAACATCAACTCTTCTACAATCGATGCATTATCTACAATGGTAATGGAAGGTAACATGGTTAAAGTTATCTCTTGGTACGATAACGAGAGCGGATATTCTAACCGTGTAGTAGACCTTGCTCAATACATCGCTGCTAAAGGACTATAAGAATAACTTGAAATTCGCTTCTATTTTATTCAATAAGACAGAAATCGACTAGACTTTCCTTTTTTATTGGATATCTGAAAATAGAACGACTATAATAAGACTTGCTAAGGAAGAGAGGGGCATACCCCCTCTTCCTTGATTTATGTATTGGCTTCTACATGAAAAAGCGTCATAAGCAGCTAACTGGAGTTTCACTTTATATAGAAAGGCGCCAATATATAAAATGAAATGTACGGTGGTTTGTGGATTGATGAATACATAGAAGCCTACTTGCTTAGTACCATAAATACTTAAGGAGGCCTTTTAACGATGAACAAAAAAACGTTGAAAGACATCGATGTAAAAGGAAAGCGAGTATTTTGTCGCGTAGACTTTAACGTACCAATGAAAGACGGAAAAGTAACAGACGAAACTCGTATTCGTGCAGCTATTCCTACTATTCAATATTTAGTAGAACAAGGTGCAAAAGTAATTTTAGCTAGCCATCTTGGACGTCCAAAAGGCGAAGTTGTTGAAGAGTTACGTCTAAATGCTGTTGCAGAACGTTTACAAGCTCTTCTTGGTAAAGACGTTGCAAAAGCTGACGAAGCTTTTGGCGAAGAAGTAAAGAAAACAATCGACGGCATGAGCGAAGGCGATGTTTTAGTACTTGAAAACGTACGTTTTTACCCAGGTGAAGAGAAAAACGATCCTGAATTAGCAAAAGCATTTGCTGAATTAGCAGACGTGTACGTAAACGATGCATTCGGTGCAGCTCACCGTGCGCATGCTTCAACAGAAGGAATTGCACAACATATTCCAGCAGTAGCAGGTTTCTTAATGGAAAAAGAGCTTGATGTGCTTTCAAAAGCATTATCAAACCCAGAACGTCCATTTACTGCAATCGTTGGTGGAGCAAAAGTTAAAGACAAAATCGGTGTAATTGACCACTTGCTTGATAAAGTAGATAACTTAATCATCGGTGGAGGACTTTCTTACACATTTATTAAGGCACTAGGCCATGAAGTAGGTAAATCACTTCTTGAAGAAGACAAGATTGAACTTGCAAAATCTTTCATGGAAAAAGCTAAGAAAAACGGAGTAAACTTCTACATGCCAGTGGACGTGGTAGTAGCAGATGACTTCTCAAATGATGCTAATATTCAAGTTGTATCAATTGAAGATATTCCAAGCGATTGGGAAGGCTTAGACGCAGGACCGAAAACGCGTGAAATCTATGCTGACGTAATCAAAAACTCTAAGTTAGTTATTTGGAATGGACCAATGGGTGTATTTGAATTAGACGCATTTGCTAATGGAACAAAAGCAGTAGCAGAAGCTTTAGCAGAAGCAACTGACACATATTCAGTAATCGGCGGAGGAGACTCTGCAGCAGCTGTTGAAAAATTCAACTTAGCTGATAAAATGAGCCATATTTCTACAGGTGGCGGTGCGTCACTAGAGTTTATGGAAGGTAAAGAACTTCCAGGCGTAGTTGCATTAAACGATAAGTAAGTTTATGTTTCAGTAAGACGGAGGACCGACCTGACGACTGATAATATAAAAAATTATCAAGCAGCGAAGATGGATGACCAAGAGATAAAAGGGACCGAATCACTTTTAACAGCACCCTCTTGGACATCTAACGCGTGAAGGGAAAACCCACAATAAACAAAGGACGGTGTTATACATGCGTAAACCAATTATTGCAGGAAACTGGAAAATGAACAAAGTACTTTCTGAAGCAACTAGCTTTGTTGAAGAAGTAAAAGGAGCAGTACCATCTCCTGAAAGCGTAGAATCAGTAGTATGTGCACCTGCACTATTTTTAGATCGTTTAGTAGAAGCGACTAAAGGCACAGACTTAAAAATTGGTGCACAAAACATGCACTTTGAAGAAAACGGTGCGTTCACTGGAGAAGTGAGCCCTGTTGCTTTAGCAGACTTAGGTGTGAACTATGTCATTTTAGGACACTCTGAGCGTCGTGAAATGTTTGCTGAAACGGACGAAACAGTAAACCAAAAAACAATTGCTGCATTCAAACATGGTTTAACACCAATCGTTTGCTGCGGTGAAACAAACGAAGAGTACGAACAAGATCAAACAAAAACAGTTGTAGCTAATCAAGTACAAAAAGCATTAGCTGGTCTAACTGATGAGCAAGTAAAACAAACAGTTATCGCATATGAGCCAATCTGGGCAATCGGTACAGGTAAATCTTCAACTGCTGAAGGTGCAAACGAAGTTTGTGCATACATCCGTAGCGTTGTTGCAAAACAATTCTCTCAAGATGTTGCAGATGCTGTACGTATTCAATACGGCGGTAGCGTAAAACCTGCTAATATCAAAGAATATATGTCTCAATCAGACATTGACGGAGCTTTAGTAGGTGGAGCAAGCTTAGAAGCAGATTCTTTCTTACAGCTTTTGGAGGCTGGTAAGTAATGAGTAAAAAGCCAGTAGCATTAATCATCTTAGATGGTTTTGCATTACGCGATGAAGATAAAGGTAATGCGGTAACACATGCAAAAAAACCAAACTTCGACCGTTTCTGGAACGAGTATCCTCATGCTACACTTCAGGCGTCTGGAGAAGCTGTAGGCTTACCAGAAGGCCAAATGGGTAACTCTGAAGTAGGTCACTTAAACATCGGCGCAGGCCGAATTGTGTACCAAAGCTTAACTCGTGTAAACGTAGCAATTCGTGAAGGCGAGTTTGAACAAAACGAAACGCTTCTAGCAGCTGTAAAGCACGCAAAAGAAAAGGGTACAAACCTTCATCTTTTCGGGCTTTTATCTGATGGCGGTGTACACAGTCATATCGAACATCTATATGCATTATTGCGTCTAGCTAAGAGTGAAGGCTTAGAAAAAGTCTACATTCATGGCTTCTTAGATGGTCGTGACGTAGCACCTCAATCTGCTGAAACGTATTTAAAAGAACTTAATGAAAAAATTGAAGAGTACGGCGTTGGTGAAATTGCAACACTTTCAGGACGTTACTACTCAATGGACCGCGACAAACGCTGGGAGCGCGTAGAGAAATCATACCGCGCAATGGTGTACGGCGAAGGTCCATCATATACAAGCGCTGAAGAGTGCGTAAAAGATTCGTATGAAAATGGAATCTATGACGAATTCGTTTTACCTTCTGTTATTACAAAAGAAGACGGATCGCCAGTTGCGACAATTCAAGATGAAGATGCAGTTATTTTCTACAACTTCCGTCCAGATCGCGCAATTCAAATTTCAAATACGTTCGCAAACGAAGATTTCCGTTCATTTGATCGCGGTGAAAAACATCCGAAAAACTTACATTTTGTATGTTTAACTCACTTCAGCGAAACAGTTGACGGATATGTAGCCTTTAAGCCAAATAACTTAGATAACACGCTTGGTGAAGTATTATCTCAAAATAACTTAAAGCAGCTTCGTATTGCCGAGACAGAAAAATATCCTCACGTAACGTTCTTTATGAGCGGTGGACGTGAAGCAGAGTTTCCTGGTGAAACACGTATCTTAATCGATTCACCAAAAGTAGCAACATATGACTTGAAACCTGAGATGAGTGCTTATGAAGTGACGGACGCGTTGCTTGCAGAAATCGAAGGAGATAAGCAAGACGCTATTTTATTAAACTTTGCAAATCCTGATATGGTTGGCCATTCAGGTATGTTAGAACCAACGGTAAAAGCGATTGAAACAGTAGATGAGTGCTTAGGCAAAATCGTAGATGCAATTTTAGCTAAAGGCGGTACAGCAATCATCACAGCAGACCATGGTAATGCTGATGAAGTGATTACGCTTGAAGGTAATCCAATGACGGCTCATACAACGAATCCTGTTCCAGTAATCGTAACCAAACAAGGCTTAGAGCTTCGTGAAGACGGTATTCTAGGGGATCTAGCTCCTACGATGCTTACTCTTCTAGATGTGGCACAGCCAAAAGAAATGACAGGTAAAACATTAATTAAATAATTAATTATAAAGGAGAGTTTTAAAATGCCAGCAATTCTTGACATTTATGCACGCGAAGTATTAGATTCTCGCGGTAACCCAACAGTTGAAGTTGAAGTATATACTGAATCAGGCGCTTTCGGACGCGCTTTAGTACCAAGTGGTGCTTCTACTGGTGAATACGAAGCAGTAGAATTACGCGATGGTGACAAATCTCGCTACCTAGGTAAAGGTGTATTAAAAGCAGTAGAAAACGTAAACGAAATTATCGCTCCTGAATTAGTAGGTATGGACGTAACTGATCAAATCGGTATTGACCGCCTTATGATCGAGTTAGACGGTACTGAAAACAAAGGTAAATTAGGTGCCAACGCTATTCTTGGTGTATCTATGGCAGTAGCTCACGCAGCAGCTGATTTCGTAGGTCTTCCATTATACCGTTACCTTGGTGGATTCAACGCTAAGCAATTACCGACTCCAATGATGAACATCATCAACGGTGGTTCTCATGCTGATAACAACGTTGACTTCCAAGAATTCATGATCTTACCTGTAGGAGCTCCTACATTTAAAGAAGCAATCCGTATGGGTGCTGAAGTATTCCACGCGTTAAAATCTGTTTTATCTGCTAAAGGCTTAAACACAGCTGTAGGTGACGAAGGTGGTTTCGCTCCTAACTTAGGTTCTAACCGTGAAGCATTAGAAGTAATCGTAGAAGCAATCACAAAAGCTGGTTACGAAGCTGGTAAAGACATCCAATTAGGTATGGACGTAGCTTCTTCTGAGTTCTTCAACAAAGAAACTGGTAAATATGATTTAGCAGGCGAAGGCCGTACAGGCGTAACTTCTGCTGAAATGGTAGATTTCTACGAGCAGTTAGTTAACGAATTCCCAATCGTTTCAATCGAAGACGGTTTAGACGAAAATGACTGGGATGGTCACAAGCTATTAACTGAGCGCATTGGCGGAAAAGTACAGCTTGTTGGTGACGATCTATTCGTAACAAACACGAAAAAACTTGCTCAAGGTATCGAACAAGGCGTAGGTAACTCTATCCTTATCAAAGTTAACCAAATCGGTACATTAACTGAAACGTTCGAAGCTATCGAAATGGCTAAACGTGCTGGTTACACAGCAGTAGTTTCTCACCGTTCTGGTGAAACTGAAGATGCAACAATCGCTGATATCGCTGTTGCAACAAACGCTGGTCAAATCAAAACTGGTTCTATGAGCCGTACAGATCGTATTGCGAAATACAACCAATTACTACGCATCGAAGACGAGCTAGGTGTTCTAGCTGTATACGATGGCGCTAAATCTTTCTACAACTTAAAAAAATAAGTTGAAAGTATAAAAAACGGATGACGATTGTCATCCGTTTTTTTACGTTAAAATCCGGTGTATTTCACTGCCATTACTTGTACGAGAGGGTTTTTTATGATAAATTAACCTTAGCGTAGTGCGCGTACTTTATCCCCGGTAATGCCAATCAGAAGGGATGAAGAAACCCCGCTGATTGACTATTACTTGGTGTAGGAGGTGTGTCTTAGTGCATACATTGCTGATTACTTTGCTAGTGATTGTTTCAATTGCTTTGATTGTTGTGGTCGTTTTACAATCAAGTAAAACTACTGGATTATCTGGAGCTATTTCCGGTGGAGCTGAAACGTTATTTGGGAAACAAAAAGCACGTGGAATTGACTTAGTTTTACACCGTTTGACAGTAGTGTTATCTATCTTATTCTTTGTGTTAACACTTGCTGTATCTTATTTCAAACTTTAATATGTTACTGGATAGACTGCCACCTAATGCATATGTACTTGGTGTATACCAACTTATGTATTAGGTGGTTTTTTAATGGGCGTGTTGAATACTTTAATTTCATTTTTAAGTAATGATATAATATAGCTTTAGAAAAAAGTACTAAATATAGTATAAAAGCGTAAAAGTGGATGGCCACATCTCTTGTTATGTGATGACCGTCACATAAATACATGTT
Organism: Bacillus sp. ILBB4; assembly: GCF_035064545.1. Classification (NCBI taxonomy): domain Bacteria; kingdom Bacillati; phylum Bacillota; class Bacilli; order Caryophanales; family Bacillaceae; genus Bacillus; species Bacillus sp. ILBB4. Next base: position 257,991 of record NZ_JAIQVD010000005.1, read on the forward strand.
TTTTTCTATTAGGACTGCAGATATTATAACTAAAAGGAGTTAAATGATATATGAAAATTGCACAACCAAAGCCATTTACATTTGAAGGCGGCGAAAAAGCTGTTTTATTACTTCATGGTTTTACCGGAAATTCTGCTGATGTTCGTATGTTAGGTCGTTTTTTAGAGAAAAAAGGATACACATGCCACGCACCTCATTACAAAGGACATGGCGTAGCGCCTGAAGAACTTGTTCATACTGGTCCAAAAGATTGGTGGAAAGATGTCATGGACGGCTATGAGTTTTTGAAAAGCAAAGGTCATGAAAGTATTGCCGCTGTAGGTCTTTCACTAGGTGGCGTATTTTCACTGAAATTAGGTTACACTGTACCTATAAAGGGTATTGTGCCTATGTGCGCCCCTATGTATATAAAGAGTGAAGAAGTCATGTATGAAGGTGTTTTAGCGTATGCACGCGAATATAAAAAGCGTGAAGGTAAATCGTCTGAACAGATTGAACAAGAAATGGAAGAGTTCAAGCAAACACCAATGAACACATTAAAGTCTTTACAGGAATTAATCGCTGAAGTGCGAAATTCAGTTGATATGATTTATGCACCGACATTTGTTGTACAAGGTCGTCATGATCATATGATTAATACAGACAGCGCCAATATTATTTATAATAGCGTCGAGTCTCCTACAAAAGATATAAAATGGTACGAAGAATCTGGTCATACCATTACCTTTGATAAAGAGCGTGATCAGCTTCACGAGGATGTATATGCATTTTTGGAATCACTTGATTGGTGATAGAGATAATACGAATAAAGAAAAAGGAGGGACATGATGTGAAAGAAGAAAATCAGCCCTATATAAATGAAATATTGGATTTTATGAAAAGGGATAATTACAAACCTTTGACTGTCCAAGAGCTTGCAAAAGAATTTAATACTGAGGATGCAGAGTCATTCAAAGAGTTTGTGAAGGCACTTGTTATTATGGAAGAGAAGGGTTTAATTATCCGAGCAAGAAACGATCGCTACGGGCTGCCGGAACAAATGAATTTTGTCAAAGGGAAAGTAAGCGGACATGCAAAAGGGTTTGCGTTCGTAGTTCCTGAAGAAAAAGATGCGGGTGATGTATTTATTCCCCCTACTGAAACAAACAATGCTATGCACGGAGATATTGTGCTTGCAAGAGTGTCATCAGAATCATCAGGTGCTCGTCGTGAAGGAACCATTGTAAAAATCTTAGAACGAGGTACCCAGCAAATTGTAGGTACGTATACGCAAAGTAAAAATTTTGGCTTTGTGATTGCGGATGACAAAAAAATTGCAGGTGATATTTTTATTCCCAAAGCAGCAAGAAACGGTGCGGTTGAAGGCCATAAAGTAGTAGTAGAACTGACAACCTATCCGGAAGGCCGCATGAACGCAGAAGGAAAAGTTGTTCAAATTCTTGGACATAAAAACGATCCGGGGATCGATATCATTTCTGTTATCCATAAGCACGGTCTTCCTCAAGAATTTCCTGCTGATGCTTTAACACAAGCAATTGATACACCTGAAACGATTGACGAAAAAGATATCGGCAACCGCCGCGATCTTCGTGATCAAGTTATTGTAACCATTGACGGAGCAGATGCAAAAGATTTGGATGACGCCGTAACGGTTACAGAGCTTGAAAATGGAAACTACAAATTAGGCGTCCATATTGCAGATGTAAGTCACTACGTTAAAGAAGGTTCTCCGATTGATGTAGAAGCAGCAGAGCGCGGAACAAGCGTCTATTTAGTAGACCGAGTTATTCCGATGATTCCTCACCGTTTATCTAATGGAATTTGCTCATTAAATCCAAAAGTTAACCGTTTTACGCTTTCTTGTGAGATGGAAATCGATCCACAGGGTGAAGTAGTGAAACATGAGATTTTTGAAAGTGTCATCAAAACGACAGAACGAATGACGTATTCAGACGTTAACAAAATCTTAGTGGATAAAGATGAAGAAGTGTTAGAACGCTACGAGCCAATTGTTCCGATGTTTGAGCGTATGGAAAAGCTGGCAGCTATTCTTCGTAAAAAGAGAATGGATCGCGGGGCCATTGATTTTGATTTCAAAGAAGCAAAAGTATTAGTAGACGATGATGGCCATCCTCACGATGTTATTTTGCGTGAACGTTCGGTTGCTGAAAAGCTAATCGAAGAATTTATGCTAGCGGCGAATGAAACAGTAGCAGAACATTTTCACTGGATGAACGTACCGTTCATTTATCGTATTCATGAAGATCCAGATGCAGAGAAGCTTACTCGTTTCTTAGAGTTCATTACAAACTTTGGTTACACGGTGAAAGGAACAGGAAACGATATTCATCCGCGTGCGCTACAGGATATTTTAGAAGAAGTAAAAGGCACGCCTGAAGAGATGGTTATTTCAACTGTTATGCTTCGTTCGATGAAACAAGCGAAATATGAAGCAGAAAGTTTAGGCCACTTTGGTTTATCAGCTGAGTTCTATACGCATTTTACGTCTCCAATCCGTCGTTATCCGGATTTAATCGTTCATCGTCTCATTCGCACGTATTTGATTGAAGGAAAAACAGATCAGCAAACGCAAGAAAAATGGCGCGAGCTTCTGCCTGATGTTGCTGAGCATTCTTCTAATATGGAACGTCGTTCAGTTGACGCTGAGCGGGAAACGGACGATATGAAAAAAGCTGAGTTTATGGCTGATAAAGTTGGGGAAGTATTTAATGGTATTATTAGCTCTGTTACTAACTTTGGAATGTTCGTGGAGCTAGAAAATACGATTGAAGGTTTAGTTCACGTCAGTGACTTAACAGATGACTATTATCGTTACGACGAACGTCACTATGCGATGATTGGAGAAAAAACGGGCAATGTCTTCCGAATTGGAGACGAAATTGAAGTGAAAGTCGCCGATGTGAATAAAGACGAGCGTTCGGTTGACTTTATTATTGTAGGAATGAAAGAAAGTCGCAAACGCTTATCTAAAGACCGTCCTAAGGTGATTAAAGCAAAACAAAAGTCACGCAAAGATGATAAAGGAAAAGGTCGCGAGGGCAGCCGAAGCAAAAATGAAGAGTGGTCTACTCAAAAGCCAAAGAAGAAAAAGAAAAAGAGATTCTTCGAGGGTGCTCCAAATGTTAAGCGCAAAAAGAAAAAGCGTAAATAATCGAAATCGACAGCAGTGAAGCAGAAGGGTATTCCTTCTGCTTCAAAACAGCTCCATTAAACGTTTTAGTTGTTGTTTAGATTTCCATACAGTAAAATGATACATAATATCATACATATACGTAAGTACGGCTGAAGGGAAGGAACGTTTTATGCCAAAAGGTGAAGGGAAATTAATTGCACAAAACAAAAAAGCCCGCCACGACTTTTTTATTGAAGAAACATATGAGACGGGTATTGTTCTACAAGGAACGGAAATCAAATCAATTCGTAATGGGCGTGTAAATTTAAAGGACTCTTTTGCTCGTGTGCAAAACGGAGAAGTATTTCTACACAATATGCACGTTAGTCCTTACGAACAAGGAAATCGATACAATCATGAGCCGTTGCGTACACGAAAGCTATTGCTGCATAAGCGTGAAATCAGCAAGCTAATTGGCTATTCAAAAGAAACGGGTTATTCATTAGTTCCTTTAAAAGTGTATTTAAAAAATGGATACGCAAAGGTTTTACTAGGGCTTGGTAAGGGTAAAAAGAAATATGACAAGCGTGAAGACTTAAAGCGAAAAGAAGCGAAGCGCGATATCGAGCGAGCATTTCGTGATCGTCAAAAGATGTAACATTACAAAATCTTACAATTGCAAAATGCTCATTTTGTGATATAATAAGTATTGTTATCAGTTAGATTTCATTTTGCACACTGAAGTCGCTATCTGATGTAAGATTTTTTCTTACACATTCCGACTCCCTTTTATATGGGGACGTTACGGATTCGACAGGGGTAGTTCGAGCTTAGGTTGCGAGTCGAGGAGATGGCCTCGTTAAAACATCAACGCCAATAATAACTGGCAAATCTAACAATAACTTCGCTTTAGCTGCATAATAGTAGCTTAGCGGTTCCTCCCTCCATCGCCCATGTGGTAGGGTAAGGGACTCACTTTAAGTGGGCTACGCCGGAGTTCGCCGTCTGAGGACGAAGGAAGAGAATAATCAGACTAGCGACTGGGACGCCTGTTGGTAGGCAGAACAGCTCGCGAATGATCAATATGCCAACTACACTCGTAGACGCTTAAGTGGCGATATTTCTGGACGTGGGTTCGACTCCCACCGTCTCCACCAATACATATTGTATGGTGGCTTACCTTACTTATAACAGGAGTTAATCAAATGTATGCTCTTCATTTGATTAGCTCCTTTTTAATTTATGATTTATGTAAAATTGAAAAAAGCAGGAAAGAAATAAAAGGATGCCTCTTACACAAAGAGGCATCCTTTTACTTTTGTTTAAGCTGAACAAAAAGCAGCATAAGAAAGGAAAGAAAGACGATTGAAATAACCCATAGCCAAGCGAGATTCATGTTTCCAGAGTCAATCGCTACGTAGATAGCGGTAGGCACAGTTTGAGTTTCACCTGGAATATTGCCGGCAAACATCAAAGTGGCTCCAAACTCTCCGAGTGCTCTTGCCAGACTTAGCACTCCTCCTGTTACGATGGCTTTAGAAGCTAAAGGGATAGAAATAAAGAAAAAGACTTTCCATTCGCTTGCGCCATCTACTCGAGCTGCGTCTTCAATTTCGTAATCTACGCCTTGAAAGCCTGTTTTGGCAGATTGATACATAAGCGGAAACGCAACGACAACGGAGGCAATAACAGCTGCCCACCATGTGAAAATAACGGGTTGTTGAAAGACCCATTCAATTGCCCGGCCGAGCAGGCTGCGTTTCCCGAATATGACAATCAATAAAAATCCAACAACGGACGGAGGGAGCACCAACGGGAGCATTAACGCCGTTTCAATCATCACTTTTCCCTTAAAGTGTTTCCTGGATAACAGTTTTCCTATAACAGTGCCTAAAATAATAACGACAAATCCTGCTACTAATGCAATTTTAAGCGATAGCTGAAGAGGAGATAAAAATTCTTGAATCATAGCGGCCTCAATTTGCAGTGAAACCGTATTTCTTTAAAGTGTCAAGAGCCGTCTTACTTTGTAAAAATTGATAAAAAGCTTTTGCTTCTTGTGGATGTTTCGAATCCTTAATAACGCCTACAGGATATACAATTGGTTTGTGAGTGCTATTATCTGCAGTAGCGACAATCTTCACCTTTTTTGAAATCAAGGCATCGGTTTTATAAACCACCCCAGCTTCAACGTTTCCTGTCTCTACATAGGAAAGCACCTGGCGTACGTCTTTCGCATAGACGGTTTTTGGCTCAATGTTTTTCCAGAGGTTCATGTGTTCAAAAGTCTCCTTCGCATACTGTCCGGCAGGAACGGATTCTGGTATTCCAATTGCAATTTTTTGAACAGTCGGCTTTGATAGATCTTCAAAATTTGTGATAGCAGACGTATTATTCTTTGGCACGATAAGCACAAGGTCATTGCCAACCAAGTCAGCACCATTCTCTTTGGAGATAGCTCCTGCTTTTACTAGTGCATCAAACTTGTCTTCCGCTGCTGAAAAAAATAAATCAACAGGTGCGCCGTTTGTAATTTGCTGTTGCAGCGAGCCTGAAGCTCCAAAATTAAATTTCAAGTCTATATTTGGATGCTTTTTTTCATATTGCTTTTGAATATCAGTGAGCGCATCTTTTAAGCTGGCCGCAGCGGATATCGTTAAGCTGATGTTTTTGTGCTGAGCTGCGGATTGATCGGTATTTGTTTCGTTCGAACAAGCAGCAGTAAACATAATTAAAAATAATAGTGCGAATAAGGGTTTAAAGTATTGTTGCATCGTGTCACCTCAGTTAGTTGTAGTAAAGCAATTTAGTATAACTATATCACGTTCATTTAAAATTTGACTTCCTAAAAAGAAAACAGCGACTTGAAAGGGGGAAAACTTTCAAGTCGCTGCTTCATTTATTCTTCCAACGCTTTGCCCATTCCTTTTAAAAAGTGAAGCCCAAATCCAATTGCACGATTGACATCTGGATCGTTTAGCGCTTTTATAAGAGCTAATGCACTTACTTTTTTTCCTGTTTTTACATATTCATTCGCTTCGTTCATACCAGCTGTTGCGCTATTTACAAGTTTAGCAGTTACCTCTGGATCTGCCTTCATCAAACCGCTGCTTGCACCCATAAGAGTATTAATTAAATTGGTTACCGGTTCTCTGGAAATTTGATGAAGCGCAATTTTTGAGATTTTTTCTTTCGCTTGAATCATTGAATCAGCAGCTTCAAGAACACCCATGTCGTTAAGTTCGCCAACAATACCGAGAATACGGTTCAACGCTTCTTCATTATCTGCCAGCAGAGAAGTTAAATCTTCTAATTTTTGTTGTTTTTCTTCTTCCTCGCTTAGAAGAGGTTTCTTAATTTCTGTAATAGGTTGTGCCATCTTTTCTCCTCCTATTTACTTGTTAAATGGACGTAGCCAGGACGGTTCCATTTACGCTGAACCTCGACCCCATTTTGAGGATGACGTTTTTTGTTACGCGGATTTGTAGACGGTAAAGGCGTTTTTCCACCTTTACTTAATACTTCCATCCGTACTTTTGTTTGTTTGTAAGCCGGCGTATTTGTTCGTTGGTCGACTGCAGGTCCCGTCAAGAAGTTAATAGCCGAATCTTTATGAACAGAGTGCATTGGAAGATACAGCTCATTTGCTTTTACTCGCTCTGTAATTAATGCCTGTACTTTTACTGCTCCAAACGGTGAGATTAATCTGACAAGCGAACCTTCTTCAATTTCACGCTCCTTGGCAAGCTGAGGTGAAATTTCTACAAATACTTCCGGTACTTTTGATTGGATGCCGCTTGATTTATTGGTCATATTCCCTTCATGAAAATGTTCTAACATTCTTCCATTATTAATGTGTAGATCATATTCTTCTGGGAATTCGGCAGGAAGTACCCAATGTGATAAAGCAAAGCGCGCTTTTTTATCTGGGAAATTAAACCCATCGACATAAAGTAACGGCGTGCTTTTTCCCTCTAAGCTCCCCCATAAGAAGCTATTCCAGCCTTCAAGATTTTCGTAGCTGGCTTGGCCGAATAGAGGTGATAGACTAGCCATTTCTGCAAAGATATCACCAGGATGTGTATACGTCCAGTTCGCACCTAAGCGGTTGGCAATCTCTTGAACAATCCACCAATCCGGCTTTGAATCACCGAGCGTTGGTAATGCTTGATACAATCTTTGGACACGTCGCTCCGTATTGGTAAACGTTCCGTCTTTTTCAAGAGAAGGAACAGCAGGAAGTACAACATCAGCATATTGAGCCGTTCTCGAAAGGAAAATGTCTTGGACGACAAAAAAATCTAAATTTGATAATATTTCGTGTACATGGTTAGCATTTGAATCAACAAGAGCCATATCTTCTCCGACAAGGTACATGGCCTTCATTTTTCCTTCACCAATTGAATGCAGCATTTGAATATTATCAAGCCCTGGCTTATCTTTAATTTTTACACCGTATGCTTTTTCAAATTTTGCTCGGGCGACTGAGTCTGTGACGTGCTGATAGCCTGGAAGCCAAGCAGGAAGAGTTCCCATATCACATGCTCCTTGGACGTTATTGTGGCCTCGGAGCGGATAAGCGCCTGCTCCAGGGCGTCGATAGTTTCCAGTAGCAAGCAACAGGTTTGAGATAGCCGCTGATGTATCAGAGCCTCCCGTATTTTGCGTTACGCCCATGCCCCACAGCACACAGGTTCCATCGGCGTCTCGAATCATTTCAGCTATTTGAATGAGCGTTGCTGCTGGAATACCCGTAATTTGTTCAGCATATTCAAGCGTGTACTTTTCAAGCAAAGAGTGAAAGTCTTCAAAATAGTTGACGTTTTCTTGGATGAACTTTTCATTGTGCCATCCTTGGTCAATCATGTATTTTGTTACAGCCATTAGCCATACTTGGTCCGTACCTTGTTTTGGACTGATAAAAATGTCAGAGCGTTCAGCCATTTCGTTTTTGCGCAAATCTGCGACGATTAGTTTTTGGTCATGAAGCTTATGCGCGCGTTTGATGCGAGTTGCTAATACAGGATGACCTTCAGCAGGGTTAGCTCCAACGATGATAACCAGTCCAGCTTTTGCGATGTCTTTTATCGTGCCGGCATCGCCTCCCATTCCCACTGTTCGAAATAATCCATCAGTTGCAGGAGACTGACAGTAGCGAGAGCAGTTGTCTACGTCATTTGTTTCAAACATTTGGCGAGCCAGCTTTTGAATAACATAGTTTTCTTCGTTTGTAATCTTAGAAGAAGAAATAAAACCAACTGATCCATGTCCATACTGCTGATTAATAGAGCTTAACCTGCTTGCTACTAAGTCGAGGGCTTCTTCCCATGACGACTCTACAAATGCACCATTTTTTCGGATTAAAGGCTTAGTAATACGTTTTTCAGAGTTTACAAAATCCCAGCCGAATTTTCCTTTCACACAGGTTGAAATGGCATTTGCGGGAGCATCAGAGCTAGGCTGAACTTTAAGGATTTCACGGCCTTTTGTCCATACTTCAAATGAACATCCAACTCCGCAAAATGTACAGACAGTTTTTGTTTTTTTCGTGCGTGTTTCGCGCATAGCGGCTTCCACTTCTGAAACAGCAAAAATTCCGCTGTATCCAGGTTCTACTTCTTTAACTAAATCAATCATTGGATTTAAAACGTCTTTTGGAAGCCCAGTCATAAATCCAGCTTCTCCAAGCATGGATTTTTCCATCAAGGCATTACAAGGGCATACGGTTACACATTGACCGCAGCTCACACAAGAAGATTCATTGATTGCTACACCGTCATCCCAGAGAACGCGGGGACGTTTCGCTTCCCAGTCGATAGAGAGTGTTTCATTAACTTGAAGATTTTGACAAACCTCTACGCATTGTCCACAAGCAATGCATTGATTAGGTTCATAACGGTAGAACGGATGAGACATATCGACTTCATTCTCTGAGGCCTTTGGCGTATAGGGGTATTTTTGATGTTCAATCTCCATCATTTCAGCCGTGTTATGTAATTTACAGTTTCCGTTGTTATTATCGCAAACGGTGCAGTATAGCAAATGATTCTCTAATAAACGATCCATTGCTTCCGTCTGTGCCGCTTTTGCGGGTGCTGATTGTAATTCAATCTTCATGCCGTTTTCAGCTTTTGTAGAACAAGAACGAACTAACTCGCCATTCATTTCAACGATACATGTGTCACAAGTTTGAATAGGGTCTACTTCAGGCACATAACAAATCTGAGGGTGCTCAATGCTTTGCTGGTTAATAATTTCGAGTATGGTAGAGCCTGAAGCTGCCTTGTATTCGTTACCATTTATATGAACAGTGATGGTTTCACGACTCATTTGTTTTCCTCCTTTATATAAAAACAAAAAACCACCATGAATACACACGCCTAATTAAATAAGGGAAGTGCAATCATGGTGGAATAGTTTACTAGCAGGTCTTACTAATATGCCAATCCGGCCCATTTATATCGTTAAGAAAAAGTGATAGAGTAATAACAATTCATTATTATTATTATTCCATCTCGGTTATTTATAATTATATCGCTACGTTTTTAAATGCACAACTTTTTTAAATACCCAACTCTATTCAAAAGTTTTGCTGCAAAGATTTTAGGCTTTTATTTTTTGAAGTGTTGATTTATGATAAAAAAACTGTAGGAATAAAATGCACAATTTAATTTTAATCGGTGGGAGAGCGTTGATTATGTCAAAAACTATTCATGAATTTAATGATATTATTCGGAAGCTTCGAAAAGATTTATTTGGAAAAGGACCGGAAAGAATACATACGGTTTTTGTTGAAAATATGGCTGTCTCAACACTGTATGGAAATTTAACTCCGACAGAAACATTTATTGCAAGCACTGCTGAAGGATGTGACATGGTTCATCTAGCTCGAACAAAAATGATCCAAGATGTATATGCATCGAATCCGCCCGAAGGGCTAGAAGAATTGGTAGGAGCAAAGTTGGTTAATTTATTTTCAGATATGAAAATAAAAGAAAATATAGCGGTTTCCGTATTCGTTTTTGATAAAAATATTATTTAAAAAAGGAGACATCACATGAACTCGACCGTTAAGAAGCGTACAGTTCTTAGATTTAAAAATGGTCAAATGGAAAGCGTGGAAGATAAAATTGTAACGGAGTTTCCTGTGACTGTGAAAATTAATGAAGAAGAGTTTGTCACGATGGTATGTAGCCCGCAATACATTGAAGATATGGTAATTGGCTATTTAGCATCTGAAGGGGTTATTCGAGCATACACAGACATTAAAAACATATGGGTTCAAGAAAAAGAAGGGTATGTTCATGTTACAATAGATAAATTAAACCCGTATTTTCAAAACCTTCAAAATAAACGATATATCACGTCTTGCTGCGGGGCGAGCAGACAAGGGTTTGTCTTTATAAATGATGCACTGACTGCTAAAAAAATGAACGATATATCGGTAGAACTTTCAATTAAGGATTGTTTTCAATTGATGAATAAGCTGCAGCAATCTGCTGCTACGTTTCAAGAAACGGGTGGCGTTCATAACGCTGCTATTTGTGATAAAAATGGCTTTATGCTTAGCAGAATGGACATTGGTAGGCATAATGCTCTAGATAAACTATACGGGTATTGCTTAAAACACCATATTTCAATTAGAGATAAAGTAGTCGTTTTCAGCGGCCGTATTTCTTCAGAAATTTTGTTGAAAGTAGCGAAGATCGGGTGTGAAGTGGTTCTTTCAAAATCCGCCCCGACTGAACTTGCTTTAAATCTAGCAGAAGAATTGGGAATTACAACGGTAGGGTTTATTCGAAATGATTCGTTGAATATTTATACATGCCCGGAAAGAATTTTAAGAGAGAGTTAATCTGCTGTGGAGAAGCTGACAGCTAGAGAGAGGAGAGATGAGGCAGATGTCATACACTATAGTTGATACTTTAAAGCGTCCTTTACGAGACTTGCGTTTGTCAGTAACAGATCGCTGTAACTTTCGCTGTCGATATTGTATGCCTGAAGAAATTTTTGGGGCAGACTATCCATTTTTACCTGCCGAAAAAATTCTTTCGTTTGATGAATTAGAGAGACTCACTAGATTATTCGCATCGCTAGGAGTAAAAAAAGTGCGTATAACGGGAGGAGAGCCGCTGCTAAGAAAAGGCTTGCCGGATCTAATCAATCGTCTGAAGCAAATTGAGGGTATAGATGATATTGCCATAACAACAAACGGCTCACTGTTAAAGAAGCATGCAGAAGCCTTATCAAAAGCGGGATTATCAAGAGTAACCGTTAGCTTAGACTCGCTTGATGAAGTGAGATTTCAAGAGTTGAATGGAAACCGAGGAAGCGTAAAACGAGTATTAGAAGGAATAGAAGCAGCAGCTCTTGCGGGGATTTCAGTCAAAATAAACATGGTTGTCCAAAAAGGCAAGAATGAGCAGGATATTCTTCCGATGGCTCACTATTTTAAAGACAAAAAACATACGCTGCGTTTTATTGAATATATGGATGTTGGAAATTCAAACGGATGGAAAATGGATGAGGTTATAACAAAGAAACAAATTCTTGATATAGTTGGACAAGAAATGCCTCTTGAAGAAATTACACCTCATTATACGGGAGAAGTAGCCACCAGGTATCGATACGTCGGGACAGAAGAGGAAATTGGTATCATTTCATCTGTCACAGATTCATTCTGTACCACTTGTTCACGCGCAAGAGTATCGGCTGAAGGAAAGCTCTATACCTGTTTGTTCGCGTCAAAAGGATATGACCTCCGCACACTGATACGGTCAGAAGCCTCTGATCATACTGTTTGTGACACCATTTCTGATATCTGGAATCATCGGAAAGATCGTTACTCAGACGAACGAGCTAATGGAAGACAGGTCCAAGGCGCTGAAAAAGTGGAAATGTCTCATATTGGTGGATAATTCAAAGAAGCTTTATACATCCCAATCACTGCGATGATTCACATTTATAAAAGTGGGATCTTCTGCTGAAAAAGGCACGCGAAGGACGTTTGTCTGATTCAACAATTGCGTAAGCCTTCTTTCACCTTGTGTAACGAGTTGCTCAATAAGAGGAAGCGTTCTACGGTGATAGAGTGCTAGAAGCGGGTGAATGTGATCAGGCTGAACAGGAAGAACAATGTCAGGTGAGTCCGTTTGAGTCAGTGTGACCATGTGATGAACAAACTCAGCATTAATAAAAGGAATATCGCAAGAAAGAATAAAGAACCATTCAGCGCAGCAATCGATCGCAGTTAAAGCGTGATGAATTGCATACAAAGGACCTTGATAAGGGCATTTTTCAACTGCAAATGCAACATCCTTTCTTTGAAAATAAGGGAGTAAATCTTGGTTGGTAGACACAAGTATAGGTGTGACGTGATTTTCTTTTAATGCATCTATACTATATTCGTAAAATGATTTCTTGTTATAGGTTTCAAACATTTTTGGTTGACCGTAGCGAGAAGATTTTCCTCCTGCTAATACAATGCCTGCAATGGACATTTATTAAATACCTCCATCAAAATATATTTGTATATTTATGCAAAAAAGTCTCCATAAAGCAGCGTAGCTTTATGTGTATAATAGCATGTTTCTAAAGAAATATCTTTGACGAAGGAATAGATAGTGAAGTCAGAGATTGAATGAGAAAGGGAGAGAAAAGAGTGACAGAACGTTATTCACGTCAGCAGCTTTTCCAGCCCGTTGGAAACAAAGGGCAGCAGCAAATTAGAAGTAAGCATGTTTTAGTTGTAGGTGCAGGGGCTCTAGGCAGCGCTAGCGCAGAAGCCCTCGTGCGTGCTGGAATTGGAAAGTTGACTCTTGTAGATCGTGATTATGTAGAATGGAGTAATCTACAGCGTCAGCAGCTTTATACAGAACAAGATGCGCAAAACAAACTACCTAAAGCTGTAGCAGCAAAAAATCGTTTGCGTCAAATAAACACGGAAGTGAAGATTGAAGCGCTGGTGATGGATGCTCAGCCTGCTAATTTAGAAAGTATCGTCCAAACAGCCGATTTGATCATCGATGCGACAGACAACTTCGACATCCGTTTTATTTTAAATGATTTGTCACATAAGTATGAAGTTCCTTGGATATACGGCTCATGTGTAGGGAGTTATGGCGCCACTTATACCGTTATCCCAAATGTAACCCCTTGTCTGCACTGCATATTGAAAAAAGTGCCTGTCGGAGGGGCAACCTGTGAGACAGCAGGAATTATTAGTCCCGCTGTTCAAATTGTGGCAGCCTATCAAATAACCGAAGCATTAAAAATTTTAGTCGAAGATGTTGAAGCTTTGCGCCACACATTTCTAACCTTTGACGTCTGGAATAATCAGCATGCTGAATTTAAGACGGGCAAAATGAAAAGTGATAAATGTTCTTCTTGCGGATCGACCCAAACATATCCTTACTTAGCGTATGAAAATCAGCTTAAAACAGAAGTTCTGTGCGGCAGAGAGACGGTTCAAATCAGACCCTCGCAGCACCATTTGTACAACTTCGATGAATTGGAAAAACGGTTAAAAAAACAGGGGAAAGTGGACCGCAATCCATATCTTCTGTCATGTCAGCTTCTAGAGCAGCGCTTTGTAATTTTTCAAGATGGCCGTGTATTTATTCATGGAACGAATGATATTCAATTTGCGAGAAGCTTATATTATCGTTTACTAGGATGAGTAAAGGAGTGAAAAGAATGAGAGAAAAGCGAACTCCTATCCCTGTCGGAGAATGCGTTGGACGAGTGATGCAGTATGCAAAAAACAGAAAGCAAGAAATCATTGCGCTTGAAGAAGCTCACGGCAGATTTTTAGCTGAAGATTTAATAGCAGATCATGATATTCCTGCTTTTGATCGTTCTCCATATGATGGTTTTGCCGTTCGGTCGCAAGATACGAAAGAAGCATCATCACTTCATCCAGTAGAACTGGCTGTTCGAGGAGAAATAGGAGCGGGTTCTGTTTTTGAACATACAGTCAACGCGATGCAGGCTGTGCGTATTATGACAGGAGCTCCTATTCCTAAAGGCTGCGATGCGGTTGCGATGCTTGAAGTAACAAAAGAATATACAAAAGACAATCAGCCGATCGTTCAAATCAAGCGTTCGTTTAACAGCGGAGATAACATTTCTTTTCAAGGAGAAGAAACAACAAAAGACACTGTGTTAGCTTCAAAAGGAACGTATATCACTTCGGGAGTAGCAGCTCTTTTAGCCACATTTGGTTATAGTAACGTAGCTGTCTTCAAAAAACCTGTAGTTGGATTACTTGCAACTGGAAGTGAACTAGTGGAAGTGAGTGATCCTGTTGAACGGGGCAAAATTCGTAATAGCAATGCTCATATGCTGCGTGCGCAAATTGAAAAAGCTGGAGGCGAAGTGAACTATTTTGGTATTATGCCTGATGATTTAAGTCAGTGCTACAATGCGGTAAAAGCTGCACTATCAGAAGTGGACATGCTGATTACAACGGGCGGCGTTTCAGTAGGAGACTATGATTATCTACCAGATGTGTATAAACAATTACAAGCCGAAGTTCTTTTTAATAAAATAGCAATGAGACCAGGTAGTGTAACAACGGTTGCTCGTATGAAAGAAAAGCTTTTATTTGGCCTCTCGGGAAATCCTACAGCGTGCTATGTCGGTTTTGAACTTCTGGCTCGTCCGGTAATCAGTACATATGCGGGTAAAAGAACCCCTCATCTTCGGAAAGAAAAAGCTTTGTTAGGAAAGGACTTCTTAAAGCCAAATCCTTTTATGCGATTTGTATCTGGCAGGCTTTCATACAGGGAAGGACAGCTAATTGCTTCTCCATTAAGCTTTACAAAATCTAGTGCTGTTTCTTCTTTAGCTCATGCGGATACATTAATTATATTTCCTGGAGGGACGAGAGGATACAAAGAAGGAATGCTGGTTGACGTCTTATTGCTAGATGACGTGCGGGGAAGTGAATGGCCTTGGTAGCTTGTTGTACCGTTTTACAAGTAGTTGGATTTCAAAACAGCGGAAAAACTACTTTAGTGGAAAAGCTCATTAAAAGAGCGAAACAATTCAATCTATGTGTAGGTTCTATTAAGCACCATGGACACGGCGGACCTCCAGATAGCAGCAGTGAGCTAAAAGACAGTCATCGCCACCAGCAAGCAGGTGCCGATGTGGCAGGTGTAGAGGGAGGTGGAATCTTTCAGCTTACGGCAGATAGTAAAGACTGGAGCCTAAAAAAGCTGATTGATTTTTATCAATTTTTCTCGCCAGATGTCATTTTTGTTGAAGGATATAAAAAAGAATCCTATCCAAAAGTAGTCTTGATTCGAAGTGAAGAAGATCTTGTTCTGCTTTCCTCTCTAACCAATATTATATGCGTGATCAGTCACGTTCCGCTTAAAAAAGAAGTGCAGCGAGCATATCCAATATTTCGCTTACAAGAAGACGAGCTTTATCTTAATTTTTTATTGAAAGAAGTGGGGGAAAGAAGATGAACCAGCACTTATTTGAAGTAGTAAATCAGTCAATTGCCGTAGATGAAATAATTAAAAAAGTTTCTAGAAGAGACGCGGGAGCTATTACGACATTTATTGGAACGGTAAGAGAATTTACAAAAGGCAAGAAGACGCTCTCTCTTGAATATCAAGCCTATGTGCCAATGGCAGTGAAAATGCTTAGCCAAATTGGTGACGAAATTCAGGAAAAGTGGCCCGATGCTTTGACAGCTATTACTCATCGAATCGGGAAGCTTGATATAACAGAAGTCGCAGTAGTTATTGCCGTTTCTTCTCCGCATCGCAAAACAGCTTATGAAGCAAACGAGTATGCTATTGAACGTATTAAGCAAATTGTGCCAATTTGGAAAAAGGAATTTTGGGAAGACGGAACAAAATGGATTGGAGATCAGTTAGAAACGAAAGAATATCCTGAAGGAAAGCCAATGAAGGAGATGTAAAAATGATTAACGTCTTATTTTTCGCTGCTATACGTGAAGAGGCTGGAGTGGAACAAGTAACAGTTGATAAGCAAGATATAACAGTGAAGGAATTAAAGGAATATGTGCAAAAAACGTATAAGTTGTCCTCTCTGAAGCAAACGATGACCGCAGTCAACGAAGAGTTTGTAACAGATGAAGAAACCATTGGAACGGGAGATACCGTCGCATTTATTCCGCCCGTTAGTGGAGGATAAAAAAAGGTGCTGAATATACAGCACCTTTTTTATTATCTAAATTGAGCTACTTTTTCGATTGGTAAACGTACAGACGGGTAACCGCTATTTGCTGCTTTGCCGATTGAAAGTAACATAACCGGCGCATAGCGCTCTTTGTCTAAACCGAATGCTTCGGCAATTTGATCTTTTTCATAACCGCCAATAGCGTTTGTATCATAACCGTGAGCACGTGCAGCAAGCATTAACTGCATAGATACTAAACCGCTGTCAATTAATACTGTTTCTTTATTTAATTCTTCAGAAGCAGCTGCGTAGTGCGCTTTGATTTTAGGAATTTGCATATCTCTAATTTCTTGTGGCATATAGCCTAGTTCAACAGCTTTATCGTAAATTTCATCTAAATTTTCTTCACTTTTTAAATCGCCGAAAATCGCAATAACAGCTGCTGATGTTTCTACTTGTGATTGATTAAATTTAGCAAGCGGAGCTAATGTTGCCTTTCCTTCAGGGCTATCAATTACTAGAAAGCGCCAAGGCTGTGCATTAACAGAAGATGGAGCTAGCGTCGCTTCTGTTAAAATTTCTTTCATTTCTTCACGGCTGATTTTGACAGATGGGTCGTAATAACGAATAGATCTGCGCCCTGTAATAATATCTTGGAAATCATTGTTTAGTGTTTTTGTTTGTGTCATGATGAACTCTCCTTTATGTTAAAAATGTTATGACCGTTCAATGGCCGAAATGTTTACTTTTAAACGCTCGAGCATTTTGGAAAGCAGCAGCTGTTCTTCTTCGCTGAAATCTTTAAATGCTTCATCAATAAAGCGAGCTTTTTCGTTTCGAAATGCACCGATTTTTTCATGTCCGCTTTTCGTAAGCTTTACAAATGTTACGCGGTTGTCATCAGGGTTTTTACGGCGTGATACAACATCTCTTTCTTCGAGCTGCTTTAAATGCCTTGTAATTGCAGCATTGTCAATGTTTACTTGCTGTTGAAGCGCCTTTTGACTCATTTCACCTGTTTCATAAAGCTGATGTAAAATATCAAGACGTGATTGGCTAACACCGGTACAATGCTCAAACTTTTGATTAATTTGTTTATTAACTTCTTGCAGAGCATACAGAACATTTGCTTTTTCAGAACATGAATGTGACAAGAAAGTCGCTCCCTTTTTCTATGATATTTATAGATGGATTAATATTTGATACATCAATGTTTGATACATCAACTAATATAAAATAAATAAAAGTGAAAGTCAAGAAAGTGAACGTTGGTTTTTAAAAATAATAAAAAAAGAGGCTGAGACGTAACGAAATGAATCCCATCCAAAGGCGAATAATCTGGATATATAATCTGGACTGCTGGAAGGAACGAAACAGATAAAATCTACGTTCACCATAACAAAAAAAACGAACCACTAATCAAACTGTTTGATTAGTGGTTCGTTTTTCACTTCAGCTAAACTATTTTTGTCTCAGCCTCTTTAAGCTGAATGATTTTTTTTGCTAATTTGTTCGTGCGTATAGGGAGATAGAAACGGAATACGCTTGATAATCAAATCGTGAATCCAGAATAATCGCTGAATAAGAGGAGCTGTTTTAGCTGAAACGTATATAATAAAGCATCCGATAGCTCCCGCAATCACCATGCCTCCAAGTACATCTGCTGGATAGTGAACGCCTACGTAAATACGTGAAAGGCCCGAAATGACAGCCCATATAAAAATGATGCTTCTCCATTTGTTTTTTCGTAACCACATGATCCAAGCAGCAGAAAAGACTAAAATCGAATGATCACTCACAAAAGATGAATTAGCCGGGTGCGGAATCAGCTTATGAACGTGATGAGTCACAAACGGACGCGGGTGGTAATACACCAGGTGAATGACTTCATTGATACATAGAGAAAGTACAATTGTAAACAACATGTATAAAGCCGTATAACGGTGATAAATTGTTCTTTCTGTTTTTCCGCTAAACCAAAGCAAAAGCAAACAAGCCATTATAAAATAAGGAACGCTATTCGTGATGATAATCATTACAGAATCCATTGCGCTGGATTTACCAGCAAACGAGTTAATCCATTGAAATACTTCGTAATTAAGGTTCATTTGTTTTCTCCTTATGCAGTACTTTTCACTCTTAGTTTAGATTGACACTCTAAAAAAACAATGAATTTCACATTAAAAATCAATTAAAATCCAAAATTTAAGGGCATTTAATGATATAAAAAGGAGAGGAAGAAACTGCTTTTAGAATAGGAGATGAAACAGTTGAAAAAGGTTTTATTTTTACCTCTTCTAAAAATGCCTTCTGGCCATCATCAAGTGGCAGAGGCGTTAATGGATATATTGGAAAGAAGAACAACAAATATTTGTTATAAAAAAATAGATTTATTAAGCTATACAAACGAACTATTAGAAAAAGTGGTCACAGGCACATATTTGAAATGGATTCGTTATGCTCCAGAAACGTACAATATGGCATACAAACATCTCTTTTATGAACCGCCTGTTCATTCATTCAAATGGTATCATCACGTATTCGCAAAAAAAATGGAGCACTTAGTTAAAGAAGAAAATCCGGATTTAATTATATGCACACATGGGTTTCCTTCTTATTTGCTCAGTCAATTAAAAGCAAAAGGCAAGTGCGATGTACCTATTATAAATGTCTACACGGATTTCTTTATTAATAATTTATGGGGAAAAGAAGAGATTGATTTTCACTTTCTCCCTAGTGAAGAAGTAAAAAAAGGACTTCGTGCTCAAAGTGAAATTCCACTTCAAAATATGATGGTCACAGGAATACCGGTACATGAAGAAATAACAAAAACAAGAACATTTAAGCATCCTGGTAACCGAAATATTTTAATTGCTGGAGGCAGCAGCGGCTTAGGCAATATTATGGATTTCTACAATGATTTAAAAGATGCGCGCCATTTTCATTACTTTGTCTTATGCGGCAAAAATCAAAAGTTATATGAAGAAATCAAGGGATGGGAATTACAGCACGTTACACCAATTCCGTACATTTCATCACGCACAGAAATGAATGAACTGTATGAACGAGTGGATGCTATTGTAACAAAGCCAGGTGGTATAACGGTCAGTGAAGCTCTTCGCAAGAATTTACCGATTTTTGTTCATTCTGCTTTACCAGGTCAAGAAGAAGTGAATTTACGCTATTTAACAGAACGAAACTTAGTTCAAGAACTAAAGGCGGATCAATCGTTAGAAAGTCAGCTGCAGGCAGTGCTGCAGGATGCTGATAAAATGAGCACATTATATAACGCGATTGCTGCTTACCATAAAGAAATCGAAGCACAAACGCCTGAAGAACTTTTAGCAGTAGTCAATTGGATTTTAGGTGAAAAGCAAACGATTGGTCTTCATGCGTAAAACATTCATGTTTACAAACAATAAGGATAAGCTAAAAGACAAGTATGTTGAAAAAGTAGGGTTTAGATAAAAAAACAAACATCTTTTGAAAAAGGTGTTGTTTTTTTATCTAAAGAAGCTATTCTTTCACTTAAGACATGTGGTGAGAGGTGTATAACATGAAAGAGAAAATTTTAATTGTGGAAGATGAAGCGCAAATTGCGAAAGTGTTAAAGATTGAATTGGAATTTGAAGATTATGAAGTAGATGTTGAGTACGACGGGAAAGCGGGGTTAGAGACGGCAACATCGGCTCAATATGACCTCATTTTGCTAGACGTGATGCTTCCAAGTCTGAGCGGTATTGAGGTGTTAAGAAGACTTCGGAAAGCGGAAGTATTTACGCCAGTTATTTTATTAACTGCCAGAAATACGACGCTGGATAAGGTAATGGGCTTAGACCAAGGAGCTAATGATTATGTTACAAAACCGTTTGAAATTGAAGAACTGTTAGCACGGGTTCGCTCTTGTATTCGCTATCGTTCGCTCGTAGAAGCATCAGGAACGAAAGAAGCTGAAGCGGAGCTCTTAACGATCAGTGATTTGACCATTAATCTTGAAACAAGGGAAGTCCTAAGAAACAATGAATCCATTACGTTGACACCGAAAGAGTATGATTTAGTCGTGTATTTGCTTACGAACAAAAATAAAATTGTCACGAGAGAAGGAATTCTCACAAACGTTTGGGGCTATGAATATGAAGGAGAAACAAACGTAATTGATGTGTATATTCGCCACTTAAGAAAAAAAGTAGATGAAGGTTTTTCTACTTCTCTCATTCATACGGTGCGGGGCGTAGGATATATGATGAAAGAGGAGAAACATGAAGATCACGACGAAGATTAATTTGCTGACAACAGCATGGCTAGTGGTTATTTTATTAATCATGAACATCGTTGTTTTTTTCTCCTTTACTAAATCTACGGTGAATATGGAACAGGACATTTTATTCGAAAAAGCACGCGAGATTATTCAAAAAGGTCAACAAGATCATTCCGTGGAGCTCTCGCCAGAGTTACTAAAATTTTATTTGACCAACCATTCATTTATCCGAACAGTCTCAGAAAATTCTACGGTCATTAACCAAGTATCAAATGATCCTCATCTGGTGAAAATTAAGCCCGAATTTTCAAAGAAAAAAAAGGTGAAGCTTCGCAAAATCAGAGAAAAGCAAGTATTGGTTATTCGCATGCCTGTCAAAGTCAATAATCAAGTCGTTGAAACGCTGGAAATTGGTGAGCTCCTGACTGGTTTTGAAACCCGTAAGGATATTTTGCTATCAATTTTGATTTTTTGTTCGCTTGTGTCCATTTTACTGTCGCTTTTAGGAGGAAGATGGTTATCACGCGTCATTATGCATCCTATTAAAAATATGGTCACAACGATGAAAGAGATTGAAGAGAGCGGTGTTCCTAAAAAAGTCCTCATTCAAACGGAAACGAGAGATGAACTGCAGGGTATGACCGTTACCTTTAATCATATGATTGACCGCTTGCGAGAAAATATTGAAAAGCAAAACCAGTTTGTTTCCGATGCTTCTCATGAATTAAAAACCCCTCTAACCGTTATTCGCAGTTATTCTAATTTATTAAGAAGAAGAGGGATTAAAAATGAAGAAATTACGCTGGATGCGATCGACACCATCTATGCGGAAGCAACCAAAATGCAAAAAATGATTGAAACGCTGCTTGATCTGGCAAGTGTGGAAAAAGAACAAACGCTTGATATGAAGCAAACAGATCTTGTTCTTATTTTTGAACAAATCGTTAAGCAGCTGCAGCAGGTATACAAAAGAGAATTAGTTCTTCATTATGATCAAACGCCCATTATGATTGAAGTGGATGAACTGAAAATGAAGCAAGTGTTGATTATTTTGCTTGATAATGCAATTAAATACAGTACGGATAAAATTGAAGTGACCGTTGAAAAAGAGCAGGAAGATGTCATTATCAAAGTAAAAGACTATGGAATTGGCATTCCAAAAGAAGATCTTGCACATATTTTTGAACGCTTCTATCGAGTTGATAAAGCTAGAAGCAGAGCTACGGGAGGAACGGGGCTTGGACTATCGATTGCACAAACTATTGTCCGTCAGCACAAGGGCGAGATTTTTATTAAAAGTGAAGAAGAACAAGGCACGGAAGTTGTTATTCATCTTCCCATTTCATCTACAAACTGAGAAAGCCGCCGTTAGGCGGCTTTTGCGTGATTATATGATTTTTCTCCGACTAAAGTATGAAGGTATTTCATTACAAAGTCGTTCGAAATGCAAGAAAAAAGCGAATAAGATAAGAGTATCAACAATCAGTGGAGGTTTTAGTATGAGTTATACTCTTTTTATAAAAGCAAATGACAGATCGACAAGTGAAGCCGTAAGCGTGAAACTATATGATGCGTTTTTAGAAAGCTACAAACAATCGCATCCAGGTGAAGAAATAATAGAATTGAATCTGTTCAAAGAAGAACTTCCTTATTTAGATGCAGACATGATAAACGGTCAGTTTAAATTAGCAAGAGGATTAGAAGTGACAGCAGCGGAAAATAAAGCAGCAGAAATTGCGAATCATTACTTAGAACAATTTGTGAAAGCTGATAAAATTGTCATTGCTTTTCCGCTTTGGAATTTTACTGTGCCGGCCGTGCTTCATACGTACTTTGATTATTTAAATCAAGCAGGCAAAACGTTTAAGTATACGCCAGAAGGTCCTGTGGGATTACTAGGCGATAAAAAGGTGATGTTATTAAATGCACGAGGTGGAGTATATTCAGAAGGTCCGTCAGCCGCTGTCGAAATGGCCGTTAAATATGTCAGCAGCATACTTCAATTCTTTGGCATCACAAAGGTGAACTCTGTTATTATTGAAGGGCATAATCAATTTCCAGATCGTGCTCAACAAATTATTAAAAGCGGCCTAGAACAAGCAGTACAAGCAGCCAAAACATTTTAAATAACAGTAGTAAAAGCCAGGCTTACAAAGTCTGGCTTCTTTATATTTCTATTGTATACTTTTAAAAATATAACCGGTAAAACGAGATTAGAAATAGCTGCTCATTATGATATCAAAGTGGAGGTAAATAAAGAAGGTTTAGTAGGAAATAAATAATAAGCAAAAAAAGACGCTCTAAAAGAGCGTCTTTTTTATGCGAGCTGCTTTTGTTTAGTTTCTTTTCCTAGAAAAACAACCGAACCAACACCGATTAAAATAGCTCCACAAAAGATTGAGAACGTAACGGTTAAAGACGTACCTTGCGTTGACATATATCCAACTAACAGCGGTCCTAAAATTCCTCCAATTCGTCCAAAAGAAGCAGCCATTCCAGCTCCTGTGCCTCGGATAGATGTCGGATATTGCTCAGGTGTATACGCGTATAAAGCACCCCAAGCACCTAAGTTGAAGAAAGACAACAGCATACCTGCTGTTAGCAGCAGCCAAAGTGACTCCGCATTTCCGAAGATATATGCGCTGGAAGCCGTACCTAACAGATATGTGACCAATACGAATTTTCGGCCCATGCGTTCAATAAACCACGCAGCCGTATAATAGCCAGGCAGTTGAGCTAATGTCATAATCAATACGTATTCAAAGCTTTTGATCAAGCTAAAACCTTTAATGACCATGACGCTAGGTAACCATAAAAACATGCCGTAATATGAAAATACAACGCAAAACCATAGAACCCACAGCATAATGGTAGATTGACGATAAGGCTTAGACCACACGCTTCTTACATTGTCCGCAATCGACGGTTTCTTTTCTTTTGTGGCTTCCACAAACTGAGGAGAATCGGGCAGTTTAATGCGCAAATAAATGGCATAAAACGCTGGAATAGCCGTTAGGATAAGCGCTAGCTGCCACCCGTAAGCTGGGATTACAAAGTAAGAAATAAGCGCTGCCAGTAGCCAGCCGAACGCCCAAAAACTTTCTAACAAGACGACCACTTTACCGCGTTTTTCCGGCGCCACGGTCTCAGAAACAAGTGTAGAAGCAACAGGCAGCTCTCCTCCTAAACCCATTCCAATTAAAAATCGAAATACTAAAAAAGCAGCAAGGGTAGTAGTAAGAGCCGAAAGGCCGCTTGCCACTGAAAAAAGAACAAGTGTTACAATAAAAACGGTTTTTCGCCCAATTCGATCAGCCAGCAACCCGAACACCAGAGCTCCAACCGCCATTCCGATCGAGTTAACGCTGCCTATCCAACTCATTTCAGTAGGGGAAAGTCCCCATTCAGCGTGAAGAGCTGCAATGATAAAAGACAAAATGCCAACATCCATTGCATCGAAGAGCCATCCGAGCCCTGCGATGCCAAGAAGCTGACGTTCTGATAATTGTTTTGTTTTCATGTCTTCCTCCTAGAAGCAAAGAATTTTGCTTTAAGTTTACACCTGTCTTGACATAATGTCACGTCTATTTTAAAGAAAAAATTCAAACGGAAAAGCTCTATACCTAATTGTATAGAGCTAATTTTATTCTTACATTTTATCGTACAGCATTTTTCCAGGCCATGTATACGCCATATGACCGCCGTCTACAGTAATGCAATCACCTGTTACATATGAGATATCATCGGATGCTAAAAATAATACCGCACCTGCTACTTCTTCCGGCTTGCCTAGACGGCCCATCGGATTAACCCATTCATAAGCTTTTCCAAATTTCTTTTCAATTTCCGCTGCGAACTCTTTTACTTTTTCTTCTTCAGTTACATCGATATAGTAGGCGTATGCTTCACCTTCAGCGGTTGCTTTTCCTATACCAGAGCTTGACCCTGTAATAACAGCAATTTTTGATTCTAAACGTCCCAATTGTATCCCTCCGAAAAAATAAATATATAAGTATGTATGTTCATGTACCCATCTATTATTTTGATAAAACGTTGCTAGTTTATACATATGTGAATAGAAATAAAGAGACGCAGCAAAACAAATCCATTGTATAATGAACAGCAGTATGTCAGAAAAAATGAGGTGTTTGCATGAAAGCAATCATAAAAAGTTTTATTAACGGACTCTTAACGATTGTCCCTATTATCCTTGTTATTTATATTTTGGTAAGAGTGTTTAATTTTTTAGACAGCATTTTAGGAAACGTATTGAAGCCCTATATGAAGCAGGATTATATACCGGGGGTTGGGATCTTAGCGACTCTTGTCTTAATTACGTTCTTAGGATGGTTATCCACTCGTTTTTTTGCAGGGAAAATCATTAACTTAATTGACCGATTGTTAGAAAGAATACCGCTTGTTAAAACGCTATATACCGTCATTAAAGATACGTTTCAATCTTTTCTTGGAGAGAAAAAGTCCTTTTCAAAAGTAGTTTTAGTGACGATGCCCGGCACGTCAATGAAAGTCATAGGGTTTGTGACCTCTGAAGAAGTAGAAGAGGTGATTCACTCGTTAAAAGACCATTTCGCCGTCTATGTTCCACAAACTTTTCAAGTAGCTGGTTTTACTTTTTTGATTCCAAAAGAAGAAATTGAATGGTTAGATATTAAGCCGGAAGAAGCAATGAAGTTCGTGTTATCTGGGGGAATATCTAGTTCAAAAGCAGAAAAATAACAGAAGGCTTGTTGAAGCCTTCTGTTATTTTTGTTGAAGTAAGGCTGTTAAAAGATTAAGCGGTTCTTCCAACGATTTAAGTTCCGTTAAATTTCCAACCATGCCTTTTACAATAGCAGCGGTAGGCTTATCTTTTTTTAGCTCCGTTTGTAAAATGTGAAAGCTGTCTGCGTACTCATCAGAAATATGATCGCTGGTGTCTAGCAGATGTTTAATTTCCTCAAGAGCTTGTTTTACCTGCTCATTTTTACTTAGAAAAGTCGTTCGTTCCTTTCCATATATATCTTCACCAAAAGAAGCGGGAATAAGGGGACGAGGTTTTCTAGCTAATAAATCTTCTACTAATACATCAACTCGGTCCATTATGTACTGTGCTACTTCTTTAAAGGTAAGCTCGAATTGATTGAAGATAATAATTTCTAAAAAGGAATGATGAATACCTTCAATCATTTTCGTTAAATCCGAGATATAAGGAGTTACGTCTTCTCCATATACGCTAACGAGGCTTTTACGATGAAAGTAAAACGTTTCTCGTTGCATTTTATGAACAAAGGTCTCCACTTCTTTGTTAAATGGAATAGATTTTTCACGAATTTGCATGATAATAAAATCTCTGTGCTCCGTAATAAATTCATAGAAATAGATGAGCTGATTCATATAGCGGCTGCGGGCATCGTTTACTTCCTCGTCGAGAGCATAAACAGAGCTAAAGAGCTTTTCATAGTAAAAGTTTAGAATTGATAATAAAAGTGCATCCTTAGATTTGAAGTGCAGGTAAAATGCACCTTTTGAAATGTTGCATTCATCTACAATTTCTTGCACAGAGGTAGCATTAAATCCTTTTTTGGCAAAAAGCTTAATCGAAGCTTCAATTATTCTCTTTTCTTTTTCTTTCATGTATTCTACCTCCTTTATTGAACAATTTAGCCATTCATTTCGTTAGATAATAGTATCATACACTAAAAAAGATAAAGGTATATATCAAAGTTAAAACCGGGAGTCAGTTCCTTTAAAAAACGATTTATCGTAAATATGTCTTTATTATGAACATGTTAGGAGAGAGCCTGCTTAGGGTTGACACTGACCGGTTAGTCATTTATATTTTAAGTTGTTGTGACCAATCAGTCAATTTTATTAGTATACATATATTTGAAGGAGGATATGCATTGGGGAAGTTTATTAAATTTTCATTGAAAAATAAATTTGCAGTATGGCTGTTAACACTCTTTGTCATTATTGCAGGGCTGTATTCAGGGTTTAATATGAAACTAGAGACCATTCCTGATATTTCAACGCCTGTTGTAACAGTCACTGCAACTTATCCGGGAGCCACTCCGGAACAAGTGGCAGATAAGGTGAGTAAGCCGATTGAACAAAAGCTTCAGGGACTGAGCGGCGTTGAGACAGTTAGCTCATCTTCTTATGAAAATATGGCTACTATTCAAGTTGAATATAGCTTTAGTAAAGATATGGAGAAGGCAGAAGACGAAGTTAGACGAGCTCTTTCAAACGTAGATCTGCCAGATGATGTAGAGGAACCAAATGTTTCAAGACAAAGCATTAGTGATTTTCCGATTATTTCATTAAGCGTTTCAGATGATAAAAAATCATTAGAAGAATTAACGAAGTATGTAAAAAATACCGTTGTTCCACAAGTTGAAAAAGTGCAAGGGATTTCTTCGGTCAGTGTGTCAGGAGAACAAGTTGAAGAAGCAGAACTTGTATTCAAACAAGACAAGCTCAAGCAGCTGGGACTCGATGAAGATACGGTGAAAAAGCTTATCCAAGCATCTGATGCAAAAGTGCCGGCTGGTACGTATACGATGGATGGATCTCAAAAATCTGTTGTGGTAGACGGAAAGATGACAGCAGAAAAAGATTTGGAAAACTTAGAGATTCCAGCTGTTCCTAGTCAAGGAGCTGCTCAAGATCAGCAACAAGGAATGAGCCAGCAGCAGACACAAGGAGCCGTGCAGCAGGCGCCGTCCGCAGCTTCTATTCCAACTGTGAAATTAAAAGAAATTGCGGATATTAAAGTGACGGGGAAAGCAGAATCTATTTCTCGCACGAACGGAAAACCTTCAATTGCTGTACAAGTTGTCAAAGCGAAGGATGCGAACACAGTAAATGTTGTAAATGATATTAAAGAAAAAATGAATAGCCTAGAAAAGAAAAATAAAGACCTTCACGTTGACAATATTTTTGATCAAGGTAAACCGATTGAAGATTCTGTTCATACGATGCTAAATAAAGCTATTATCGGTGCGGTCTTTGCGGTTATTATTATTCTTTTATTTTTACGTGATATTCGTTCAACGATTATTGCCGTTATTTCGATTCCGCTTTCGTTATTAATCGCCATTTTGGCGCTCAAATCAATGGATATCTCTTTAAATATTATGACGCTTGGAGCGATGACTGTAGCCATCGGAAGGGTTGTAGATGATTCCATTGTCGTTATTGAAAATATTTACCGCCGCATGGCTTATCAGGAAGAAAAGCTTAAAGGAAAAGATTTAATTGTCGCGGCGACGAAAGAGATGTTTGTTCCAATTTTCTCTTCTACAATCGTAACCGTGGCCGTATTCTTACCGTTAGGTCTAGTAGAAGGACCGGTAGGAGAGCTATTCTTACCGTTTGCGTTAACCGTTGTTTTTGCACTGTTAGCATCACTGCTAGTAGCGGTAACACTCGTGCCAATGCTTGCTCATTCGTTATTTAAAACAAATGTAAAAGTAAAAGAAGAAAAACCAAGCAAACTAGCGCACGGATATAAGCGAATTTTGAACTGGACGCTAAACCATAAGCTTATTTCCTTT
The DNA here is from genome assembly GCF_035064545.1 of Bacillus sp. ILBB4. NCBI lineage: Bacteria > Bacillati > Bacillota > Bacilli > Caryophanales > Bacillaceae > Bacillus > Bacillus sp. ILBB4. The sequence continues at coordinate 286,096 of NZ_JAIQVD010000005.1, forward strand.
GGGTTAGCCGTACTACTGTTAGTAGGAAGTTTATTCTTAGTTCCTTCTATTGGCGTGAGCTTCTTATCATCCGATCAAGAAAAAACGCTGACGCTTACGTATACACCGAAAGCCGGACAGTCTCAAAGCGACGTAGAAAAAGCAGCAAATCGCGCAGAAGCGTACTTGATGAAGCGAGATGGTGTCAAAACGGTTCAGTATTCGTTCGGTGAAGGTAACTCTTTTAATCCGGGAAGCAAAAATAACGTTTTAACATTTGTGCAATATGACGAGGATACACAAAACTTTGATAAAGAGCAGGATAAAGTATTAAAAGCTCTTAATAAACAAGCGAATCAAGGTGAATGGGGCTCAATGAATACGGCGTCTAGCGGCAGCAATAATTCATTAAACGTCCTTATTTACGGAGATAGCTTAGATGAAATCAAACCTTATGCTGATAAAGTTCAGCATGTTTTAGAAAAGCATAAAGAACTGAAAAATGTCGATTCTACGCTTTCAGATACGTTTGATGAATATACGCTAGTACCGAATCAAAAGAAAGCCGCTGAACTGGGCTTGTCTGCTAGTCAAATCGGCATGCAAATTTCGAACCTTGGACAGCGTGAAGTATTAACGACTATCCAAAAAGACGGAAACGAAATTAACGTATACCTTCCAAAAGAAAAAGAGGATTTCTCTACTTTTGCCGAACTTTCAAGCACAAAAGTGACCTCTCAAACTGGACAGGAAGTTACATTAAATGAAGTTGTCGATATTAAAAAAGGTAAAACATCGAATACGGTAACTCGCCGTGATAATAAAATTTATGCAGAGGTAAGTGCCGATATTAAGAGTGACGATGTAGGCGGCGTTTCTTCTAACGTCCAAAAAGAAGTGAAGAAAATTGATTTGCCAAGTGATATGGATATTAACTTTGGCGGAGCATCAGAGCAAATTAATGACTCATTTAGTCAATTAGGAATTGCTATGCTCGCAGCCATCGGTATCGTGTACTTCGTACTAGTACTGACATTTGGTGGAGGGCTAGCACCATTTGCTATCTTATTCTCACTTCCATTTACACTCATCGGTGCACTAGTGGCGCTTTTAATCTCTGGAGAAACGATCAGCATATCTTCGATGATTGGAGCTCTTATGCTGATTGGAATTGTGGTAACAAATGCAATTGTGCTGATTGACCGCGTGATTCATAAAGAGCAAGAGGGTCTGTCGACGCGTGAAGCGTTACTAGAAGCTGGAATGACACGTCTTCGCCCGATCTTAATGACAGCTATTGCAACGATTGGTGCACTGCTTCCATTAGCTTTTGGATTTGAAGGTGGAGGCCTTATTTCAAAAGGGCTAGGGGTTACGGTAATCGGAGGACTAACAAGTTCTACGCTGCTTACGCTCATTATCGTTCCAATTGTCTATGAGTTTTTTATGAAGTTTAAGCGCAAAAAAGTAAAAAAATAGAAGTGAAACAAATTTCCGCTTTTGAGGTGAATAGCGATGAAGTCAATTGATAAACTAATGAAACAGCTGATTCAACAAGGAATTAAAGCAAAGAAAGTAACGATTGATAAATCAAAGCGCCAGCAGTGGATGTCCATGTCACTGCCTAAAACGGCATGGCAGCATTCAAAATAAAAAAGAGCTGACTTAGAGTCAGCTCTTTTTTTATTAACGATCTGTATCTTCAAATGATCCTTCTTGATAGGCATCGCTTACTTGCTCATGTGTTTCTGCTAGACCTTGTGAGAGTGCATCTTGTCGGTTATAATCTTCTGTTTCGAACTGACGGTCAGCCATTTCATTTGTATCAGGCTGCTTTTTAGGCTGTTTTTTTGAATTCATTTTCACCACTCCTATTTAATAAAGTGAGACCACGGTTAGTGTGCGATGAAAGGAAATACATTATACATGCAAAAAGAGCTTCGATTCGTCGAAGCTCTTTCTTTCATATTATTATTGTTTTTTATCTAAGAAGATTTTTTCAATATCATCAAGTACGATATTAGCTGCTAACACACCGCCTGCTGTATTCCAAGTAGCATCATCTACTTTATGAACATGGTCTTCTTGAGCTACTTTTAACTTTTTGAAAAGCGGATCGTTTATCCATTCTTTTTCAAGCTTTGTTGCTTCGCCGTCTCCCGTTTCATAAGAGAAGTAGAATAGCTGATCGCCGTCCATTGCCGGAATGCGTTCTTTTGTTGCATTCATTTCAGCAAAATCATTTTTGTCTTGAGATTCAGGGCGAGCAAAGCCAAGCTGATCTAAAATAACGCCTGAGAACGAATCTTTATGATAGATACGAACGTCTCCAGCTGTAAAGCGTACAACTGAGATTTTTTGTTTTAACTGATTACCCAGACGTTTCTTTAAATCAGCTACGCGATTGTCGTAGTCCGCTAATACTTCTTTACCTTTTTCTTCTTTATTTACAGCTTTTGCATATAGCTTAAAGTTTGATTTCCAGTCTCCGCGCAGTTCTTCAGAGAAGACAGTCGGAGCAATTTGACTCAGCTGATCGTATACTTTTTCTTGGCGCATTTTATTTCCGATAATCAAGTCAGGTTTTAAAGCTGCGATTGCTTCTAAGCTTGGCTCGCTTTCTGTACCTACACTTTTAACGCCTTTCATCTGACCTTTAATATGGTCATACCACGGATTTCCTAACCATGATTGAACAGCACCCACAGGCTTTACACCCATTGCAAGAAGAGCTTCAGTACCTTCGTTTGTTAAAACGACCACTCGTTTAGGTGTTCCTTTAATCTCTGTTTTATCCATTGCGTGCTTTACTGTATAAGTTTCGCCAGAACCTTCCGTTTTTTCTTTTTTATCGCCGTCAGCGCTGTTTGAATTACCGCAGGCTGCCAGCACAAGCAGTGTCATAATGGTAAGAATGGATAACAAATATGACAACTTGCCTTTAGAATATGTATTCACATCTCTTCCCCCTCTTAAGTGATAATGATTTTCATTAACAATTAAGATAATATTCTAACTTTTAAGCGGTGTCAATTAAAAATTGAAAATGATTCTCAAAATCATTGACACTTTTTTCAATGTTTCCTAAACTAAAGGTTAGATATATATAGGAATCATCTTAGAGGAGAGCAATGAAAATGATGCTACGCAGTGTTCAAATGAAAGTAATGGGGCTCATCATTGGAATCATGCTGCTTTTAATCTGTATTGGATTAAGTATCGTACTCGGATACACAGATACAAGTATCAAGACAGCATTTGAAGCTTTTCAAGCGTTTAACGGTTCGAATGAGCACATAGTTATTCAAAATATTCGATTGCCGCGCGCTATAATCGGTGCTGTGGTAGGTATTTGTTTAGGAATTGCAGGAGCAATGATGCAGGCGTTAACGAAAAACCCACTTGCTTCACCGGATATTATTGGTGTGAACGCTGGGGCCAGCTTTTTTATTGTTGTTGCAGTGATGATTTTTTCGGTCAATTCACTTCAAGCTTTTACATGGATTGCATTTGTAGGAGCGGCATTAACCGTAGTGGTTGTCTATTTTCTTGGGTCCATCGGAAAAGAAGGATTAACGCCTATTAAATTGACGCTCGCAGGAGCGGCTATTGCAGCCTTTTTCTCTTCTTTAACACAAGGACTGCTGGCTGTGGATGAATCTTCACTTGATCAAGTTCTCTTTTGGCTGGCTGGATCTGTGCAAGGACGCAAGGTGGAAATGCTGTATGGCATACTGCCTTATATAGTACCAGCAATCATTGTCACGTTTTTTATCGCTTCAAAAATTAATATTTTAACGATTGGTGAAGATGTAGCTAAAGGATTAGGTCAAAGAACGGCTCTTGTCAAAATTATAAGCGGCATCATTATTGCCATTTTAGCTGGTGGAGCCGTTGCAGTAGCCGGTCCGATCAGCTTTGTCGGAATTATTGTTCCTCATGTTGTAAGAGCAATTGTAGGACAAGATTATCGTTGGGTATTTCCCTATAGCGCGGTTGCCGGCGGGATCTTAATTTTATTAGCCGATGTTGCGGCCAGGTATGTCATTATGCCTCAAGAAATCCCTGTTGGAGTCATGACTGCTGTTATTGGTACACCTTTCTTTATCTATATGGCAAGGAAAGGGGCAAAGGCGTCATGAAAACATACTTATCTCTTCGCTTAAAGAGAATTTCATTTTTGGTTAACATAAAAGCAGCTCTGATCATTATTGGATTTTCAGCTGCACTTGTTGCTCTCTTTTTATTGAGTGCAGGTACGGGTGACTTATTTATTAATCCACTTCGTGTGATTAAAATTTTAGCGGGTCATGGATTGGAGTTTGAACGATTAGTTGTTACATCTTTCAGACTTCCACGCATTATTGTTGCCATTTGTGCCGGTATTTGCCTAGCTATTGCAGGCGCTATCTTGCAGGGGCTTGTGAGAAATCCGCTTGCTTCACCAGACTTAATTGGATTAACAGGAGGAGCGTCAGTCGGTGTAGTGTTATTTTTGACACTATTTAGTGATAAAAGCAACTCGTTAACCGTAAGTATTAATTGGATGCCTGTTAGCGCATTTTTAGGTGCAGTGGCAGTGGCGCTTTTACTTTATGTGTTTGCCTGGAAAAATGGCGTCTCTCCTATTACACTAGTATTAATAGGAATTGGATTAACAGCGTTAACGAAAGCTATGACCACGCTGTTTATGATTATGGGTCCTATCTATCGCGCCAGTCAGGCAAATATTTGGATCACAGGAACGGTGTATGGCTCAAATTGGGCCAGTGTTTCCATACTAGTTCCTGTTACAATAGGGCTAGTTATAATCACGATTTTAATGATTCGAAATTTAAATGTTCAAGAATTAGGTGAAGAAATTGCGACTAGCGTTGGAAGTCGCGTTCAAAAAAATCGTTTGGCACTATTGCTGATGAGTACAGCTTTAACAGGAAGCGCCGTTGCATTTGCCGGCGGAATTAGCTTTGTAGGATTGCTTGCTCCACATATTGCCCGAAAGCTGGTAGGTTCTTCATTCGGAGCTTTAATACCGCTATCGGCACTAATCGGAGCGATTTTAATCACAGCAGCAGATTTAATTGGCCGAACATTTTTCTTGCCAATCGAAGTGCCAGCAGGTGTATTTACAGCTGCAATTGGCGCACCGTACTTCATTTATTTACTATACAAACAAAGAAACGTATAGCATTCTTTGTAGAAGGAGCGATTCGCATGCATTCGTTAGAAACAAAATCGCTAACATTATCATATGGAGAAGCGATGATTATAGATGAGCTTGACGTTACCATCCCAAAGGGTGAGATTACGGTTTTTATCGGCAGTAATGGATGCGGAAAATCTACGCTGCTGCGTTCACTAGCAAGATTATTAAAGCCACATGCCGGCTCTATTTTACTAGAAGGCTCTAAAATTTCCTCTCTTCCGACAAAGGAAATTGCAAAGCAGCTAGCAATCCTTCCGCAAGGTCCTGTTGCACCTGAAGGGTTGACAGTGCTTCAGCTTGTTAAACAAGGGCGCTATCCGTATCAAAATTGGTTCCGTCAGTGGTCTCAAGAAGATGAAGAAAAAGTACAAAATGCACTCGAAGCAACAGGGTTAGCAGACTTGGCTGATCGTCAAGTTGATTCGCTTTCTGGAGGACAGCGTCAGCGCGCATGGATTGCTATGACATTAGCACAAGATACGGATATTATTTTACTTGATGAACCGACAACGTATTTAGATATGACGCATCAAATTGAGATCTTGGACTTGTTGTTTGAACTGAATGAAAAAGAAAATCGTACCATCGTAATGGTGCTGCATGATTTAAACTTAGCCTGCCGCTATGCTCATCATATTGTGGCGCTTCAAGATAAAAAAATCTATGCAGAGGGAAGACCAGAAGAAGTCATTAACTGCGATTTAGTACAGCGAGTCTTTAATATGAACTGTGAAGTGACGGTGGATCCGTTATTTGGAACGCCTCTTTGTATTCCTCATGGGCGCGGACGATGTATTGTGAATAAGCTGCGCGTTGAAACGCAGCATGCTCAATAAGAAAGAGCAAAGCGAGTTAGCAGAAAAATTCCGCTGTACGTTTAAAGATAACTCGCTGTATAGGTTGTCTCCCTCCAGCTGCATGGACGAAAGCACGCTGAGGATGCAGCTGCTGTGGATTCAACAGACGATGGAGGCTGATAACTTGAGAGCAGCTGCTTCCATGTTAGCGAAACGGTATAGCTTTGTTGTGGTGGCGGCTTTGTATTCATTTATTGTGTTTCAAAAAAAGATAAACGCATCGACTAAAAATGTTTCGTTGCATACAGAAGACGCTGAAACGATGTGGCTCCCAAAAGTGTTTATCTCAGAAATTGAGACGAAAGAAGTAACAGAGGACAATCGGAAAATTCTTCTTGATGAACTTCTTGATGAATTGTTTGCTCATCAGATTGAGCCGATATGGTCATCGCTGCGTAAAGTGACAAAAATCTCGAAGCTGACTCTATGGGAAAACGTAGCTGTTTATATCCACTGGCTTTATGATTTGCTTTTGGCAAATGAAGAAATAGAAAATGTGCAAGTACAAAAGAATTTACGATACGTGTTGGAAGAAGCTGAGGGTCATCACTTTGGTTCATACCATCATAATCCGTTTGCTAGGTACAGTTCACTTCCTCCATATGTAGAGAAGCAAAAGCAGGAGATAAGAGGTCGGCAAACGTGCTGTTTGTCTTACCAAACAGGAGATAAAAAGACTTATTGTCGAACGTGTCCGGTTATTTGTAAACCAAAGAAAGGAGTGATTGTGCATGAGTAAAACCTTTCAAGAGCAATTCGACGGTTTGATTGAAAAGTATACGGAACTAATGGTTGGTCAAAGTGACGAACAGCTGCAGGAAAAAGTGAAAATGTGGGCACTTTACAACCATATCTCAAAATCCATGCCGCCTTTAACAAAGCATTGGAATCAATTATATCCAGAAGCAAAAGCGGAAATGGTCGAGATTGTGAAGGAAATAAAAGAGCTGAATGAAGCGCATCGAGCGTCACAGCGAAAACCAGAATAAAAACATTCATCACAAAGCTGATGGATGTTTTTTTATCAAAAAGCTCTCGGTCGCTTTTTGATTTTGTATGCATACGTTAATAAAGGGTGCCTATCTATCTAGTTTAAAAAATGGTAAAATTAATGATAATTAAATAAATTTTGTGAGGCGTATGACAAGTGAAGGCGGGGGGTTGCTTTGGAACAAACGATAAGAAACTTTTTTTTATTGTTATCAAAAAGCAAAAAGTTAACAAAGCTGGCTAAGCGCTATGGCTTACGTTTTGGAGCAGCACGTTTTGTTGCAGGGGAAACCATCGATGAAGCTGTTAGTGTGATAAAAAAGTTAAATGAACAGGGATTAAAAGTAACGATTGATTATCTTGGCGAGTTTGTGGAAAGTGAAGCTGAAGTTGATCATGCTGCAGCTCAATGCATAAAGGCCATTCACCTTATACACAAAGAAAGATTAGATTCAGAAATTTCTTTAAAATTAACGTCTATGGGACTGGATATTTCAGAGGATTTGGCACTTCATCATATGCGGCGTATTCTTGAAGAAGCGGAAAAATATAGCGTATTTGTGACGATTGATATGGAGGACTATAAGCGATGCAGCAAGACGATTAAGCTATTTAAACAATTAAAAAATGAGTATGAACACGTAGGGACGGTGCTTCAAGCATACTTATATCGAACAGAAAGTGACGTCCGTGAATTAGATGCTTATGCTCCTAAATTAAGGTTAGTGAAAGGGGCGTACAAAGAAGCAGCAGACGTGGCGTTTCCTGATAAAGAAGACGTAGATGAAAACTTCAAAAACATAATTGGACTCCACTTATTAAACGGTCACTACACAGCAGTTGCTACTCACGATGAACGAATCATTCAGTATGCAAAAGAGTTTGTTAAAAAGCATGGAATTTCAATGAATCAGTTTGAATTTCAGATGCTATACGGCATTCGATCAGAAAGGCAAGTTCAGCTCGTAGCAGAACAATATAAAATGAGAGTGTACGTTCCTTATGGAACGGACTGGTATGGGTACTTTATGAGGCGCCTTGCAGAAAGACCTGCAAATGTCGCATTTGTCTTAAAAGGAATTGTAAAAAAATAATAATGAAATGGTCGTGATGACAAAGTAAGAAATAATCAAAAATCGAACATGATTCGATTACTCATGTTCGATTTTGAGGTTAATGTCCTTGAGTGTTATGCTTTGTGTACTGTTGGTTTTGAGATGTCTTTTTGCCGCGTCCGTGCGGTTCATTGACCGGTCCAGCATTTCCTTTAACGCTTGCTGCGCTTACGCCTGCTGACGATGGATCCTTCTTTAATTTGCTCACAAAATCACCTCCTGTGTATTAAGATAACCAAACACATTAAAAATAGTTAGAGATAATATTGTGAATATATTGCGAAAATTTAAAAAATGTTTTATAGTAAAAACAGAGATTAACAGTGACTCTCTTTTTTTACGCATAAAATGAATGACCATTCATTCAATATATTAAAGGGGATGTGGGGATAATTATGAACATAAAAAAAGCCGCCGTTTTAGGTTCAGGAGTTATGGGCTCTGGAATTGCAGCTCATTTAGCAAATGTAGGAATTCCAACGCTTTTGCTAGACGTGGTTCCAACTTCATTAACAGCAGACGAGGAAAAAAAGCAGCTAACGCTTGAAGATAGGCAAGTGAGAAATCGGTTGAGTACAACTGCTCTAGCTAAATTAACGAAGCAAAAACCGGCGCCTTTAACGTCGAAGTCATCACTATCGTTAATTACTCCAGGAAATCTTGAAGATCATTTACAGCAGTTAAGCGACTGTGATTGGATTATTGAAGTAGTAGTGGAACGTCTTGATATTAAACAGCAGTTGTTTGAAAGAATTGACAGTGTACGAAAAAAAGGAAGTATTGTAAGTTCAAATACTTCAGGAATATCGATCCACGAAATGGCTAAAGGACGCTCAGAAGATTTTAAAGCGCATTTTTTAGGAACGCACTTTTTTAATCCACCGCGTTATTTAAAGTTATTAGAAATCATTCCAACTCATGACACAAAATCAGAAATTGTTGAATATATGAAAACGTTTGGTGAAGATGTATTAGGTAAAGGAGTAGTTATTGCAAAAGATACGCCTAACTTTATCGCCAACCGTATCGGTACGTACGGTTTACTTGTGACCGTTCAAGAAATGTTAAAAGGTAATTACAGCGTGGGAGAAGTTGACTCTGTGACGGGCCCCTTAATTGGAAGACCAAAAAGCGCAACGTTTCGAACGTTAGACGTAGTGGGACTAGACACATTTATTCATGTGGCCAACAATGTATTTGACAAAGTAGAAGGCAAAGAAAAAGAAGTGTTCGATGTCCCTTTATTTATGAAACAAATGCAGGAAAATGGCTGGCTGGGAAGCAAGTCGGGGCAAGGCTTCTTTTTGAAGAAAGGAAAGGAAATTTTGGAACTTGATCCTAGTACACTTCAATACGTCGAGAGAAAGAAGTTAAAAACAGCTTCTACCGAATTAAGCAAGCAGGCAAAAGGGCTGCAAAATAAAATGAAAGCGCTTGTATATTCGGATGATCGTGCCGGCCAGCTTCTTTGGAATGTGATCAGTCCCGTTCTTGTATATGCAGCACAGTTAAAAAATGAAATCGCCGACGATATCGTGGCCATTGATCAAGCTATGAAGTGGGGATTTGGTTGGAAAATGGGTCCTTTTGAGACGTGGGATGCAATTGGTTTAGAAAAGTCAATTGAGAAGATGGAGCAGTCTGGCTTAGCAGTTCCGCAATGGGTAAAACAAATGCAGGAAAATGGATTTACAAGCTTCTATAAAGAAATGGAAGGTCAAACGCTTTACTACGAAGATGATGAGTATAAAGCAGTAAAAGAAAATAAAAAGGTGATTCACCTGTCATCTTTACGTTCTCAAAATAATGTCATTTTAGAAAACAGCGGAGCGAGTTTAATTGATTTAGGAGATGATGTGGCGTGCCTGCAGTTCACCTCTCCTAACAATGCAATCGGGCTAGACATTATTAGCTTATTAAATCAGTCTCTTGAAGAAGTGAATAAGAACTATAAAGGGCTGGTCATAGGAAATCAAGGGAAAAATTTCTGCGTTGGCGCTAACTTAGCTATGATTTTAATGGAAGCACAAGATGACAATTATTTTGAAATTGAATTTGTTATTAAACAATTTCAACAGGCAATGATGAAGGTGAAATATAATGAAAAGCCGGTTGTTGCAGCTCCATTTGCGATGACTCTCGGAGGCGGAGCAGAAATTTGCTTACCGTCAGCTAAAATCCAAGCTTCTGCTGAAACTTACATGGGCCTTGTAGAAGTAGGAGTCGGACTCATTCCTGGTGGAGGAGGTAATAAGGAGCTTTATATCAAACAGCTAAATGGTTTACCTAACGGTATAACGCTCGATCTCCAGCAAATTGCCAATAAAACATTTGAAACAATTGCTACTGCAAAAGTATCTACTTCTGCTGCAGAAGCTAGACAGCTAAACTTTTTAAACCGCCATGATGGCATCAGCGTAAACGGAGATCACTTGCTGAATGATGCGAAGAACTCAGTCCTTGCTTTACATGACACGGGCTATAAACCACCTGTAAGAACTAAGATTCCTGTGGTTGGAGAAACAGGATATGCAACGTTGCTGCTAGGAGCCCAATCCATGAAGTATTCAGGATATATATCAGAACATGATTATAAAATTGCTAGTAAGTTAGCATTTGTGTTAGCCGGAGGACGTGTAGCGTTTGGTTCGGAAGTTGATGAAGAGTATTTACTGGACTTAGAGAGAGAAGCATTTTTAAGCCTTGTTGGAGAAGCGAAGTCTCAAGAACGTATGCAGCACATGTTAGTTAAAGGAAAACCACTGCGTAATTAAGGGGGAGAAAAAATGAGAGAAGCAGTTATTGTAGCAGGTGCTAGGACACCGGTTGGAAAAGCAAAAAAAGGTTCACTGGCAAGTGTTAGACCGGACGATTTGGGGGCCATTGCGGTTAAAGAAACTCTTCGCCGAGCAGGAGGATACGAAGGACCAATTGATGATTTAATTATTGGTTGTGCGATGCCTGAAGCAGAACAAGGTTTGAATATGGCTCGAAATATTGGCGCTCTTGCGGGTTTGCCTTATACGGTGCCAGCAATAACGATTAATCGTTATTGTTCATCAGGTTTGCAAAGTATTGCCTATGGTGCAGAACGAATTATGCTAGGGCAAGCCAAAGCAGTGTTAGCTGGAGGAGCAGAATCAATGAGTTTTGTTCCGATGTTTGGAAACGTAGCGCGTCCGAATGTTCAGCTGGTTGAAAATGCGCCGGAATATTATATGGGCATGGGACATACAGCAGAACAAGTGGCCATGAAATACGGCATTTCACGTGAAGACCAGGACGCGTTTGCTGTACGCAGCCATCAAAAAGCAGCAAAAGCACTTCAAGAAGGGAAGTTTAACGACGAAATTGTTCCGGTGGAAGTGACGCTTCGAAAAGTGGATGAAAACAATAAGCTCCGTGAACAAAAGCTGATGTTCTCTCAAGATGAAGGAGTTCGTCCTGGCACAACTGCGGATGTATTAGGGAAACTTCGTCCAGCTTTTTCGGTTAAAGGATCCGTAACAGCTGGAAACTCTTCGCAGACAAGTGACGGAGCTGCATCCGTTTTTCTAATGGATAAAGAACAAGCTGAAGCAGAAGGGTTAAAGCCTTTGCTTAAGTTTCGCTCATTTGCAGTTGGAGGAGTTCCGCCTGAAGTAATGGGGATTGGCCCGGTAGCTGCCATCCCTAAAGCTCTTAAACTAGCAGGGCTGGAGCTTTCTGATATCGGATTGTTTGAATTAAATGAAGCATTTGCTTCTCAAGCACTTGGTGTTATTCGTGAATTAAATATTAATGAAGATAAAGTAAATGTAAACGGAGGCGCTATTGCCTTAGGTCATCCATTAGGCTGTACCGGAGCTAAGCTGACTCTTAGCTTAATGCACGAAATGAAGCGTCGAAATGAGCAGTTTGGAATTGTCACGATGTGTATTGGCGGAGGAATGGGAGCTGCTGGTGTATTTGAATTGTTAGCATAATCATTTCAAAGGGGGATATGAACATGTCAAATAAAACAAAACAAATGATTAAAGGTGGAAGCTTTTTAATTGAAGAAGGCGATGCAAGCCGCGTCTACACGCCGGAGGATTATACATCTGAACAAAAGATGATTGCCAAAACGACAGATGAATTTGTAGAAAATGAAGTCCTTCCACAAGTGGAATATTTAGAAAAGCATGAGTTTGACCGTTCTGTCAAGTTATTAAAACAAGCTGGTGAATTAGGGTTACTTGGTGCAGATGTACCGGAAGAATACGGCGGACTCGGTTTGGATAAAATTACCTCCGCTTTAATTGCTGAAAAAATGTCTCGAGCAGGCGGGTTTTCCATCACTCATGGTGCTCACGTAGGAATTGGGTCATTGCCAATCGTCTTATTTGGAACAGAAGAGCAAAAACAAGCATATTTACCTGCTTTAGCAGTTGGGGAAAAAATAGCCGCATATGCGTTAACAGAACCTGGTTCTGGTTCCGATGCCCTCGGTGCTCGCACAACAGCTCGCCTTAACGCCGAAGGCACACACTATGTGTTAAATGGAGAAAAGCAGTGGATTACGAATGCCGGATTTGCTGATGTGTTCGTGGTGTATGCGAAAATCGACGGCGATAAATTTTCTGCTTTTATCGTTGAACGCCAATTCCCAGGCGTTTCGGTTGGACCGGAAGAAAAGAAGATGGGAATCAAGAGTTCATCAACAAGAACGTTGATTCTTGAAGATGCGCTTGTTCCAAAAGAAAACGTGTTAGGTGAAATTGGAAAAGGCCATGTGATTGCGTTTAACATTTTAAATATTGGGCGCTATAAGCTTGGAGTTGGAGCAGTTGGAGCAGGTAAACGTGCGTTAGAAATTACGTCTCAATATGTTAAACAGCGTCAGCAGTTTAAAACGCCCATTGCTAAATTTTCATTAACCCAAGAAAAGTTAGCAACAATGGCTTCTAAATTGTACGCAACTGAAAGCTCCGTCTATCGTACGGTAGGACTTTTTGAAGACCATATGGGCCAGCTTTCAGAAGAACAGCAAAAAGACGGAAAACAAATTGCCGCTTCCATTGCTGAATATGCCATTGAATGCTCATTAAACAAAGTGTTTGCCACGGAATCTCTTGACTACATCGTAGATGAAGGGGTGCAGCTTCACGGAGGCTATGGTTTTATGAGCGAGTATGAAATTGAGCGCCTGTATCGTGATTCTCGCATTAACCGTATTTTTGAAGGAACAAATGAAATTAATCGACTCTTAGTACCAGGCACATATTTACGCAAAGCGCTAAAAGGAGAGCTTCCGCTGCTTCAAAAAGCACAAACGCTTCAAGAAGAATTGATGATGCTTATGCCGCAGGAAGTAGGAAATGAGCCGTTAGATCAAGAAAAAATGCTTGTGCAAAATGGGAAGAAAATTGCGCTCTTGCTTTTAGGTCTAGCTGCACAGAAGTATGGTAAAGAATTAGAGAAAGAACAAGAAATTCTCGTTAATATTTCCGATATGATTAGTAACGTATATGCAATGGAATCCACTGTTTTACGTACTGAAAAAGCCATTTCCAAAACAGGTGCAGATCAAAACAGCTTGAAAGTAAAATATACGCAAGTATTTTGCCAAGAAGCATTTAATCGAATTGAAGCAGATGCAAAAGAAACGTTAATTGGCGTTGAACAAGGTGATACGCTTAGAGTCATGCTTTCGTCTCTTCGCAAGTTAACGCGCTATACACCAATCAATGTGATTAGCGTAAAGCGCGAGATTGCAAAAACGCTTTTAGAAGTAGAGAAGTTCACAGTTTAAGGGAAAAGGAGCTCGCTTCGCGAGCTTCTTTTTGTTTAAGAAGCCTCTATCTAGGTAAATGATAAAGGATGTGTTAAAATACGAAAAAAGCTTAAAATAAAGGGTGGTTGACGAAATGTCATTATTTTTTTATTCATATCCAAAGTGTGGTACGTGCCGAAAAGCAAAGAAGTGGCTGGATGATAACGGAGTAGCGTATGAAGAAATTCATATTGTAGAAAACCCGCCAACAAAAGAGCAGCTGCAATCTTATTATCAGAACAGCGGCTTAGAATTAAAAAAATTCTTTAATACAAGCGGTAAAAAGTATCGCGAATTAGGGCTTAAAGATAAAGTAAGCAGTGCGAGTGAAGACGAACTTCTGTCTATTCTTGCGTCAGATGGCATGTTAATTAAACGTCCGCTGCTAACAGATGGACAAAAAGTAACGCTTGGCTTCAAAGAAGAGCAGTTTGAGGACGTGTGGAAGTAAGTTTTCAAATAGAAAATTTTTACCTTTTACGTTACACTGTTAATAGGAAGTTATTTTAGGTTGTAGAAAGTGTTCTCCACGTTGAAGGCGCTTTTTATATAAACAAATTACGATACATATTTTGGAGGGATTAAGATGAGTACACCAAAAGATTTGCGTTATTCTGAAGAGCATGAATGGGTAAAAACAGAAGGAGACGTTGTCCGCGTAGGTATTACGCATTTCGCTCAAGCTGAGCTTGGCGACATCGTATTCGTTGAACTGCCAGAAGTAGGAGCAACAGTAGAAGCTGACGAGCCGTTTGGCAGCGTTGAATCAGTAAAAACAGTTTCTGAGCTTTATGCACCAATTAGCGGTGAAGTTGTAGCAGTCAACGACAACTTAAGCGATAGCCCTGAGCTTGTTAATGAATCTCCATACGAAGAAGCATGGATGATTACAATCAAACCGTCTGATGCTTCTCAAGTAGACAAGCTAATGACAGCAGAGCAATACGAAGAAATGACAAACGAAGGATAATATTCCTCCATAAATTGTCTTTATGAAAAGTTTTTGACTGGACACTCTATTAGTAAACAAGCTAAAGGAGTGTCTTTTTATGTTTGAAAAACAAAAAATGGACGTTACAGATCGCGTTACAGCTAAATTTCATGACGGCGGCATGAAATTATATGTTGATAAGCAGCCAATTGGTGAAGTTAGTTACGGAACAAGCGGCAATGAATACCGCTTTGAAGAAGGGTATTCGCAAGAAAATAATAAGTTCTACCAATATACGGATGTACAAAAGCAAGGTGAAACGCAAAAATATACAGACTGCGACGAAGAAGCAGGATGGTGCTAAACAGTGGCAACTGCCGCTGTTTTTCTTGTTTTATGGAAACAATATGGCCTAAGCTGCCTTTTAAAACAGTTCTTTCTTGCAAATTTCTTTTAAAAAACAGGTGAACTGTGATACATTAACGAATATTGTATAGCATAAAGAAATGATGTTACTATACAACTGACGATTATGGGTGATGAAAATGGGGCTAATTGAAATCGAAAAAGTAATTATTGTCGAAGGAAAATCAGATAAAAAACGTATCCAAGATATCATTCGAGAACCAATTGAAATTATCTGTACAAACGGTACAATTAGTTTATCAAAGCTGGATGAAATTATTGACTTTACGTTTAACAAAGAGGTATACATACTCGTTGACTCTGATGATTCAGGGAATAAGCTAAGAAAACAATTTAAACGAGAGCTTCCGGAAGCAGAGCATCTATATATTGATAAAATGTACCGAGAGGTTGCTGCCGCCCCTAGACATCACATAGCAACAGTATTACTGAGTGCCAATATCGATGTTAATGCAGAATTTTTAACATAAAAGGAATGAGCAACATGCAAGAATGGAGCGAAAAACAGCTTGACGATCAGTTAAAAGAAGGACAAAGAGCGTTTATCTTTTTCCATACACCTTTTTGCGGGACATGTCAGCTGGCAAAAAAAATGTTAACCGTAGCAGAAGCGATGCTGCCCGGTGTGACCATCGGAATGAGCAATTTAAATTATATGCCTTCAAAAGCAGAAGTATTTTCAATTGAAAGTGTACCTTGTTTGATTGAAGTGAAAAATGGCGAAATGGTAAAAAAACTCTATGCGTTTCATTCTATCGAGCACGTACTTGAAGAGCTTCGATAATCAAACGTTTGTTTAAAATGAAGAAATTGAAAGAGAGCAAACCGTTGGGGCTGTTGAAATCTTGGGATATTATCCCAAGAACAAAATCTGTTGACAGCCTATCTGACACATGCTAAAATCACACTCATGAATGTTCATAAATGAATGAATATTTCCCAAAAACAAAATAATTGTTGCGAACTCTTATCAAGAGAGGTGGAGGGACTGAGCCCTGTGAAACCCGGCAACCGTCAGACTAACTGAAATGGTGCCAATTCCTGCAAAGCTATGCGCTTTGAAAGATGAGAGAAAGGATTAAATATCGAGCCTTTCTGTCATGCGCAGAGAGGCTTTTTTAATGAGGAAAATTGTTTTACGGCTTTTTCATCCTATAGGGCAACCTAACATAATTAAGTTTTTACTAAAGAAGGTGAAGAAATATGATTACATTAACAGACGTTACAAAAATTTATCAGGCTAAAAGCGGTCAAGTAACAGCTGTTGATAATGTGAATCTAACCGTTAACCAAGGTGAAATTTACGGAATTATTGGTTATAGCGGAGCGGGGAAAAGTTCATTAATTCGCTTGCTAAACGGGTTAGAAACACCAACGACAGGAACGGTCGAAGTAGCAGGTAATGATATTGGAAAAATTAAAGGCGGAAAACTCAGAAAAGCTAGACAAGAAATCAGTATGGTGTTTCAGCACTTTAATATCTTGTGGTCGCGTACGGTGCGAGAAAATATTGCCTTTCCGTTAGAAATAGCAGGGATCTCAAAAGAAAAAAGAATGAAACGAGTAGACGAGCTTATCAAGCTAGTCGGGCTTGAAGGGCGTGAAAATGCTTATCCATCACAGCTTAGCGGTGGACAAAAGCAGCGTGTTGGTATTGCTCGAGCGCTAGCCAATAACCCAAAAGTATTGCTGTGTGATGAAGCAACATCAGCGCTTGATCCTCAAACGACAGATTCCATTTTAGATCTGTTAGTAGATATTAATGAGAAGCTAGGGTTAACCATTGTATTGATTACTCATGAAATGCACGTTATTCGTAAAATTTGTCATCGGGTAGCCGTTATGGAAAATGGGGCAGTGGTAGAAGAAGGACAAGTGCTAGAAGTATTCAGAAAACCTAAGCAGCCGATTACAAAACGATTCGTTCAACAGATTTCTGAACCAGAAGAAACGTTTGAAACAATTGAACAAGTACAGGAGTTATATCCAAGCGGGCAAATTATTCAGCTGACGTTTGTTGGCGGAAAAGCAGAGCAACCGCTCATTACAACGATTTTAAAACAGTTTGATGTAACGATTAATATTTTGCAAGGAAAGATTTCTCATACACAAACAGGTTCATACGGAACGTTGTTCGTTCATTTAGACGGAGAATTAACAGAAGTTGAAAAAGTCATTGCATACATTCATGAGCAGCAGGTAGAAGTGGAGGTAATGACAAATGCTTGAGAAACTATTTCCAAACGTTATTTTAGATGATTTTATTCAAGCGACAAATGAAACACTATATATGACGGCTATTTCAGTTATAGCCACGTTTGTTCTAGGTATTTTATTAGGCTTGCTTTTATTTTTAACGTCCAAAGGACAGCTTTGGCAAAACAAACCTTTATATGCCATTGTGTCAGCAGTTGTAAATATCTTTCGTTCCATTCCATTCATTATTTTAATTGTTTTACTGATTCCATTTACCAAAGCATTGGTAGGAAGTATTTTAGGCGCTAATGCAGCGTTACCTGCTCTAATTGTTGGAGCAGCACCATTTTACGCGCGTCTTGTAGAAATTGGTCTGCGTGAAATTGATAAAGGTGTTATTGAAGCTGCTAAATCAATGGGAGCAACAACAAGCACTATTATCTTTAAAGTGCTGTTACCTGAATCGCTGCCAGCTTTAATTTCTGGTTTGACGGTAACGACGATTGCGTTAGTCGGCTATACGGCAATGGCGGGTGTGATTGGAGCTGGAGGTCTCGGGAATCTTGCATATTTAGAAGGATTCCAGCGCAGTCATAATGATGTAACGCTAGCTGCTACGATCTTAATTTTGATTATTGTATTTATTATCCAACTTATTGGAGATGCGATTACTGCAAAAATTGATAAAAGATAAAGGGAGGATTATTTATTATGAAAAAATGGCTTTCGGCTTTAGCACTAACATCTGCGCTAGTAGTAGGATTAGCTGCATGTGGATCTAACAATGGATCAAAAGATGAAAAGAAAATTGTTGTGGGTGCATCTAATACGCCTCATGCTGAAATTTTAGAACAAGCAAAACCGATTTTAGAAAAACAAGGAATCGACTTGGAAATTAAAAAATTCCAAGATTACATCTTACCGAACACAGCTCTTGCAAACAATGAAATTGATGCAAACTACTTCCAGCACGTTCCTTATATGAATTCAGTGCTAAAAGATCACAAGGGTGAAAAAGGGTATGATTTTGTAAGTGCCGGTGCCATTCACATTGAACCAATCGGTATCTACTCTAAAAAATACAAAAGCTTAAAAGATCTTCCGAAAAACGGCACAGTTATTATGCGTGATGCAGTAGCAGAGCAAGGACGTATTTTATCGATTTTTGAAAAAGCCGGCGTAATCAAATTAAAACCAGGCGTAAAGAAAATAGATGCACAAATTAAAGATATCGTAGAAAACCCGAAGAATTTAAAATTTAAAGCCGATGTTGAAGGCGGATTGTTACCTCAAATGTACAAAAATAATGAAGGTGACGCTGTTGTTATCAATGCTAACTATGCTATCGATGCTGGCTTAGATCCAGTAAAAGATCCAATCGCAGTGGAAAGTAAAGAAAATAACCCTTATGCAAACATCATTACGGTTCACAAAGGCGACGAAAATAAAGATACAGTGAAAGCTTTAGTGAAAGTTCTTCACTCTAAAGAAATTCAAGACTACATTAAAGAAAAATACAAAGGCGGAGTACTGCCGGTAAATAAATAATAAAAGAAAAGCGCTTGCCCACTCTGGGCAAGTGCTTTTTTTGTATGCGGGAAAACGAATAACTCTTATTTTTCTCACGCATACTAACCGTGAAAACTTTACTGATGATGGGAGCTGACGTTATGCAGCAAGAAGCACGTCATTCAACTGAGCAAGCACTTCATGATTATAAAATGGGTGTTGGGAAATTTAGTGAAAAATTGCCGGAAGTAACAAAAACGTTTAATGCGTTTACTGAAGCATGTTTTGGAGAAGGTTCTCTTTCTAAAAAAGAAAAGCAGTTAATCGCGTTAGGAATCAGCGTAGTAGCTCAAGACGAGTACTGTATGATTTATCATACAAAAGGCTGCATTGATCAAGGTGCAACTGAGCAAGAAATTTTAGAAGCATGCGGAGTGTCAGCAGCATTTGGCGGAGGCGCAGCGATGAGTCAGTCCGTTACGCTTGTCCAAGAGTGTATTTCAGAACTGACTAGCCAAACGCACTAAGTAAATAAAGTGGGTAAAAAAGCTTGTCTTAGAAGGCTCTATGGAGTCTTTTAAGGCAACTTTTTTATGAGTGGATTTAGTCTTGAAAAACGTACATAATGGTTTAAAACCTTTTGGGTCAAAAGGTTGCTATAAGTTTTCATTTGTTATAAGATTGTAATGAGAATAAAATGAGAATAATTAAAAAGATATAGGTATATCGTTTTTTACTATATACGTCTATAACTGGAGGTTTTAATATGGCAGGGTCAACTTTAACAATTAAAGATCTTCATGTTGCAATTGAAGGTAAAGAAATTTTAAAAGGTGTTAATTTAGAAGTTAAGGGCGGCGAAATCCATGCAATCATGGGACCAAACGGTACTGGTAAATCAACATTATCTTCAGCAATCATGGGACATCCTAAATACAAGGTTACACAAGGAAGCATCACGCTAGACGGCGAAGATGTACTTGAGATGGAAGTAGATGAGCGCGCTCGTGCAGGTCTATTCCTAGCTATGCAATATCCAAGTGAAATCAGCGGGGTAACAAATGCAGACTTCTTACGTTCAGCAATTAATGCTCGTCGTGAAGAAGGCGAAGAAATTTCACTAATGAAATTCATCCGTCAATTAGACAAAAACATGGATTTCTTAGAAATGGATCAAGACATGGCTCAGCGTTACCTAAACGAAGGTTTCTCTGGCGGTGAGAAGAAACGTAATGAAATTCTTCAATTAATGATGCTTCAACCAGGAATTGCAATTTTAGATGAAATCGACTCTGGTTTAGATATCGATGCGTTAAAAGTTGTATCAAAAGGTATTAATGAACTGCGCGGCAGCGAGTTTGGTTGCTTAATGATTACTCACTACCAACGTTTACTAAACTACATTACACCAGATAAAGTTCACGTTATGATGCAAGGTCGCGTTGTGAAATCAGGCGGACCAGAATTAGCACAGCGTCTAGAGGCAGAAGGTTATGACTGGATCAAACAAGAATTAGGTATTGAAGACGAAACTGTAGAGCAAGAAGCTTAAGAGTTAGGAGGATCTCTATGACTATTGATACGAAATTACCATTTGATCAAGAGTACATCAGCAGCTTTTCAAAAGAAGCTAATGAACCAAGTTGGCTGCTAGATCTTCGCTTACAAGCTCTTGCGAAAGCAGAAGATCTTGCACTTCCAAAGCCAGATAAAACAAACATTTCGAAATGGAACTTTACTGCATTTGACAAGCACACTTCACAGGCAAGCACAATCTCATCTGTAGACGAGCTTCCAGAAGTGGTTAAAGCATTGATTGATACAGAAGCTGTTAAAAATCTATATGTTCAGCGTGACCAAACAGCAGCATATTCAACATTAACAGAAGAGCTAAAGTCTCAAGGCGTTATCTTCACAGATATTCAAACAGCTGCTAAAGAGCATAGCGACCTTGTTGAGAAGTACTTCATGAAAGACGGAGTTAAAGTAGATGAGCACCGTTTAACTGCATTAAACGCAGCGTTATTAAACGGCGGTGTATTTGTATACGTTCCTAAAAATGTAGAAGTACAAGAGCCGCTTCAAGCTGTATTTGTCCGTGAAGATGAAGAAGCTGCTTTATTCAACCATGTAATTGTTGTAGCTGAAGACAACAGCTCAGTAACATATGTAGAAAACTACATTGCTACTGCTGAAGAGTCAAACGGTGTTGTCAATATCGTGACGGAAGTATTTGCCAACAGCAATGCGAAAGTAACATTTGGGGCTGTTGACTACTTAGCTAAAGGTACAACTACTTATGTGAACCGCCGCGGCGTAGCGGGCAAAGATGGTCGCATTGAGTGGGCTTTAGGCTTAATGAGTGAAGGAAATACAGTTTCAGAAAATACAACGTATCTAATGGGCGACGGTTCATATGGAGATACAAAAACGGTAACAGTTGGACGTGGAGAGCAGTCTCAAAACTTAACAACAAGTATCGTACATTTTGGAAAACATTCTGAAGGCTACATTTTAAAACACGGCGTTATGAAAGAAAGCGCGTCTTCAATCTTTAACGGTATCGGTAAAATTGAACACGGTGCGTCTAAATCAAACGCTGAGCAAGAATCTCGTGTGTTAATGTTAAGTGAAAAAGCACGTGGAGACGCAAACCCAATTCTTCTAATTGATGAAGACGATGTAACAGCAGGGCACGCTGCATCTGTTGGACGCGTAGATCCAATTCAGCTTTACTACTTAATGAGCCGCGGTATTCCGCAAACAGAAGCAGAACGTCTAGTTATCCACGGGTTCTTAGCACCAGTTGTAAACGAGTTGCCAATCGAAACGGTTAAAAAGCAATTAACAGATTTAATTGAAAGGAAAGTTCGATAATGAATATCTCTGATATTCGTAAACAATTTCCTATTTTAGACCAAGAGGTAAATGGCAGCCCACTCGTTTATTTAGACAGTGCAGCAACTTCACAAAAGCCGCTTGCTGTAATTGAAGCAATTGAGAAGTATTATAAAGAATATAACTCAAACGTACACCGAGGTGTTCACACGCTTGGTACAAGAGCAACAGACGGATACGAAGGCGCTCGTGAAAAGGTTCGTAAGTTTATTAATGCAAAATCAACGGAAGAGATTATCTTTACGCGCGGTACAACGACAGCTCTTAATACAGTAGCTGCAAGCTATGGCCGTGCTAATCTCAAACCTGGTGATGAAATTGTGATTACTTATATGGAGCATCACAGCAACATCATTCCTTGGCAGCAAGTTGCCAAGGAAACAGGTGCAACGTTAAAATATATTTCATTAACAGAAGATCATGCACTTTCACTAGAAGAGGTAAAAAGCACGATTACATCTAACACCAAAATTGTATCGATCATGCAAGTATCTAACGTATTGGGTACAATTAACCCAGTAAAAGAGATTGCAGAAATTGCACATGCTAACGGTGCAGTAATGGTTGTGGATGGTGCACAAAGTACGCCTCATATGAAGGTGGATGTACAAGATTTAGACTGTGATTTCTTTGCTTTCTCTGGACATAAAATGGGCGGGCCGACTGGAATCGGCGCTCTTTATGGAAAGAAAGAGCTTCTTGAAAAAATGGAACCAATCGAGTTTGGCGGCGAAATGATTGACTTCGTAAACCTATACGAATCAACGTGGAAAGAACTTCCTTGGAAATTTGAAGGGGGTACGCCAATCATTGCAGGTGCAATTGGTTTAGGTGCAGCGATTGATTTCTTAGAAGAAGTTGGTTTAGATAATATTCAAGCACATGAGCACAAGTTAGCGCAGTATGCACTGGATCGCTTATCGCAAGTAGATGGAATTACGATCTACGGACCGAAAGAGCGAGCGGGTGTTGTGACGTTTAATATTGAAGATGTGCATCCGCACGACGTTGCAACAGTAGTAGACGCTGATGGAATTGCGATTCGTGCAGGTCATCACTGTGCGCAGCCGCTGATGAAATATTTAAACGTATCTTCTACTGCACGTGCAAGCTTCTATTTGTATAACACGGAAGAAGAAGTAGATAAATTGGTATCATCATTAATAAAAACGAAGGAGTATTTTACAAATGGCTTTTAATAATTTAGATACTCTCTATCGTCAAGTAATTATGGACCATTATAAAAACCCGCGTAATCGTGGAACGTTGAATGAAGATACTGTGAACATTCATATGAATAACCCGACGTGTGGAGACCGCATTGAACTTTCTTTAAAAGTAGAGGACGGCAAAGTGGCGGATGCAAAGTTCGAAGGTGAAGGATGTTCAATTTCAATGTCATCAGCTTCAATGATGACACAAGCAATTAAAGGTCAAGAAGTAGACAAAGCGTTTAAAATGGCCCATATCTTCTCTGACATGATGCAAGGTAAAGAGTATGATGATAGTATAGATTTAGGAGATATTGAAGCACTTCAAGGTGTAGCAAAATTTCCTGCGCGTATTAAATGTGCAACACTAGCGTGGAAAGCGATGGAAAAAGGTCTTAACGAACAAAAATAAGATCTTCATTCATTCCCAATCCTATCAAGTAGGGGGTAATAAAAGATGGCTAAAAAAATGCCAGAAATCGGCGATTATAAATATGGATTTTCCGATAAAGACGTATCAATTTTCCGCTCTAAACGCGGTTTAACAAAAGAAATCGTAGAAGAAATTTCTCGTATGAAAGAGGAACCACAATGGATGCTTGACTTCCGTTTGAAATCTCTAGAGCACTTCTACAACATGCCAATGCCACAGTGGGGCGGAGACATGGCAAGCTTAGACTTTGATGAAATTACGTACTACGTAAAACCATCTGAGAAGTCTGAACGCTCTTGGGATGAAGTTCCTGAAGAAATTAAACAAACGTTTGATAAACTAGGTATTCCTGAAGCAGAGCAAAAGTATCTTGCGGGTGTATCAGCTCAGTACGAATCTGAAGTTGTTTATCACAATATGAAAGAAGATCTTGAAGCACAAGGTATCGTATTTAAAGATACGGATACGGCGCTAAAAGAAAACGAAGATATTTTCCGTGAGCATTTTGGAAAAGTTATCCCGCCAACGGATAACAAATTCTCTGCACTTAACTCGGCGGTTTGGTCTGGTGGATCATTCATTTACGTACCAAAAGGCGTAAAAGTAGATACACCATTACAAGCTTATTTCCGTATTAACTCTGAAAATATGGGACAGTTTGAGCGTACGTTAATTATTGCTGATGAAGGCTCACACGTTCACTATGTAGAGGGCTGTACAGCACCTGTTTATACAACAAACTCCCTTCACAGTGCTGTTGTAGAGATCATCATCAAAAAAGATGCGTATTGCCGCTATACAACAATTCAAAACTGGGCGAACAACGTATACAACCTTGTAACAAAACGCGCGGTTTGTGAAGCAAACGCAACAATGGAATGGATTGATGGAAACATCGGTTCTAAGTTAACAATGAAATATCCAGCTGTTATCTTAAAAGGTGAAGGTGCACGTGGTATGACATTATCTATTGCCCTTGCTGGTAAAGGACAGCACCAAGATGCTGGTGCAAAAATGATTCACTTAGCACCGAACACATCTTCAACGATCGTATCAAAATCAATTTCAAAACAAGGCGGTAAAGTAACATACCGCGGTATCGTACACTTCGGCCGTAAAGCAGAAGGTGCACGTGCGAACATTGAGTGTGATACGCTAATTATGGATAATCAATCAACTTCTGATACAATTCCGTACAATGAGATTTTAAATGACAACATCTCACTTGAGCATGAAGCGAAGGTATCAAAAGTATCTGAAGAACAATTATTCTATCTAATGAGCCGCGGTATTTCTGAAGAAGAAGCAACAGAAATGATTGTAATGGGCTTTATTGAGCCATTTACAAAAGAGCTTCCGATGGAATATGCAGTAGAAATGAACCGTCTAATCAAATTTGAAATGGAAGGTTCAATCGGTTAATAATAGATCAAAACTCGTTTGCTGTTTATGCAAACGAGTTTTTTTGTATCGTTTGTATTAAAATAAAGAAAAGCGAAGCTAAGAACATAGAGGAGGAGTGGCATGATTTATATTGGAGTCACAGGCTGGGGAGATCATGATTCATTATATGAAGCGGGGGTTTCATCAAGAGACAAGCTTGCCGTATATGCAGGCCATTTTCCAATTGTTGAAGTCGATTCATCTTTTTATGCAATTCAACCAACATCAAATGTAGAAAAATGGGTGAACGATACACCGGAATCTTTTCGTTTTGTGGTAAAAGCCTATCAAGGTATGACAGGGCATATGAGAGAAGGAAATCCGTTTGATAGCAAAGAAGAAATGTTTCATGCATTTTTAGAATCAGTGAAGCCTTACGTAACATCGAATAAGCTTGGTATGATTTTATTTCAAATGCCACCCTGGTTTGACTGTACAAAAGAAAATGTAGCCTATTTGAGATATAGCCGCGAGAAGTTTGGAGATTTGCCAGTAGCGCTTGAGTTTCGAAATCAATCTTGGTTTAAGCCGTTTTTCTATGATAAAACGCTGACGTTTATGGAACAAGAGAAGTGGATTCACGGTATTTGTGATGAACCGCAGGCAGGAGAAGGATCTATTCCAATTGTGATTCATGCTACAGATAAACAGAAAACACTTATCCGTTTTCACGGACGAAACGTACACGGTTGGAATAAGCCCGCAGAAGGCAATTGGCGAGCAGTAAGGTTTTTGTATCGTTACAATGAAAAAGAGCTCCTAGAGTGGAAAGAACGGCTTGAAAAGCTGCAAAAACAAACGAAGGACATTTACCTGTTATTTAATAATAACTCCGGCGGAGATGCTGTACATAATGCCAAACAACTCATGAGTTTATTAAATATTGAATATGAAAATTTAGCTCCTAAACAATTAGATTTTTTTAATGAATTTTAGCACTGAGTCCTATAAAAGTTTATATAAATAAGGAAGAAGGAATATAAACGTCAAATAGGTAGAAAAGTATATGTAAAACCTCACTTTTTTCTTTCAAAATCATAAATTGATTAAGAAAGGAGTGAGTTACTATGATTACCTTAGCGCCTATCGTAATTGAAGGTCATACGTTTAATGCAGTTACCGTATTGCTGCCAAAAACAACTCTGTTAACAATCTCATCAGATAAAGGGTACATTATGTGCGGAGCACTAGACGTAGGTCTATTAAATGATAAATTAGCTGATCGTCAAATAATAGCTGGAAGAGCTGTAGGTGTACGTACAATTGAGCAGCTTCTTGAAGCGCCTCTTGAATCTGTAACGCTTGAAGCTGAAAAAAGAGGAATTTTTAAAGGAACAATTGGCAAAGATGCTTTATTGAAAATGCTTTAATATAGTGGGGAATTTAAGATAAAACTTTTTAAAAGAAGCGTGAACCTCCTTATACATGCATACATATAGCTTGTAAGGAGGGATTTTTTTTGGTTAAACTTCGTCGGAAATTAACAAGAAAAGGCCCGCTTCCTTTTCGCTACGTTCTGTTGCTCACCTTTCTTTTTTTTATGCTTTCCACAGGGGTAGGATTATGGCTAATTAATAGAGGGATTGAACCGACGTTAATGAAATATGCTGAAGCACAAACAAAAGAGATTGCAACTTTAGTTATTAATAAAGCGGTGAATAAACAGGTACTTGATCAACTGGACGTAGATGTTATTAAAGTTGAATCTACACCTAACGGTCAAGTAGCCAAAATTGACACAGCGCTTGTAAATCGGGTTAGAGCTCAGACTACGTCATTTGTTCAAGCTAATTTAAAAGAGGCAGAGAAAGGGAATTTAGATGCACTTGAACTTCCAACAGATATTCGTATTGAAAAAAATGAAAAGCTGCGCAATCAAGGAATTGTATACCAAGTTCCTCTTGGGCAAGCAACTAATAATGCGCTGCTTGGAAATCTAGGTCCGCTGATTCCGGTTAAATTTCATGCTATTGGTGACGTTCAAACAGACGTAGTGCGAAAAATCGAAGAATATGGAATAAATAATGCGTTTCTTGAAGTATCCATCAAAGTAAAAGTAAACATGCAAATCATTATCCCGTTTGCAACGAGAAAAACAACCGTTACGGCTACAATTCCTGTAGGAGGAACTGTTATCCCTGGAAATGTTCCTGATTATTTTAACGGTGGAAATTCATCTTCTCCGGCAATTGAACTTCCGAAGAAAAATTAACAATATTATATTAACGTGATAAAGTATTATTTAAAAAGCAGGTGCGGAAGTTCAAAAATACTTTCATATCTGCTTTTATTCATTGGAACATTTGTCTGAATTTTCTATAAAAAATATTTTGACATACTATTTTCTCCCTTCTATAATTTGAGATAGGAAGTTATAGAAATAATAATCTAAAAATTATAAAAATTCTCGTTGATGTATGATAAAAAGAGAGGGAATTACAGTGGAAAATAGGCCGCAGTGGGGATCAAGAGCAGGGTTTATTTTAGCAGCAGCAGGTTCAGCAATTGGACTAGGGAATATATGGAGATTTCCAGCCACTGCATATGAAAATGGAGGAGGGGCATTTTTTCTCCCTTACTTATTTGCTTTGTTGACGGCAGGAATTCCTATCTTAATCATGGAATTTGCTATTGGACATAAATATAAAGGTTCCTCTCCTTTATCATTAGCAAGACTAAGCCCCAAGGCTGAATGGCTAGGCTGGTGGCAAGTAGCTATTTCCTTTTTTATTTCGGTTTACTATTCCGTCATTATCGCGTGGGCAATGTCGTATTTTATCTTTTCATTTAAGTTAAGCTGGGGACACGATACGGAAGCGTTTTTATATGGAGATTACTTAAAGTTAGCTGAAGCACCAGGACAAACAGGAAGCCTCGTATTACACGTTTTAATTCCGCTTGTACTTGTATGGATTGTGACATTAGGTGTCTTATTAAAAGGAATCAAAAAAGGAATTGAAGCCGCAAACAAAATCTTTCTACCAACACTAATTATTCTATTTTTAGTCATTGTCATTCGAGCAGTTACGTTAGACGGAGCAATGGAAGGTCTGCATGCTTTTTTTAAACCAAACTGGAGCGCAATTGGAGATGGAAAGGTTTGGATCGCAGCATATGGTCAAATTTTCTTTAGTTTATCTGTTGGTTTTGCTATTATGATCACTTATTCCAGTTACCTTCCAGAGAAATCTGATTTAACTAATAATGCGTTTATTACTGGATTTGGTAATTCAGCGTTTGAATTACTAGCAGGAATCGGTGTGTTTAGCGCACTAGGTTTTATGGCTACTCAGCAAGGTATCCCAATCGATAAAGTAGTTCAGGGAGGGGTAGGACTAGCCTTTGTAGTTTTCCCGCAAATTATTAATGAATTTCCAGCGTTTAAACAGCTGTTTGGAATGTTATTCTTTGCTTCCTTAACATTAGCAGGATTAACGTCACTTATTTCAATTATTGAAACCTTCGTAGCAGGCATTCAAGATAAATTTACTATCTCACGTACAAAATCTGTATTAATAGGTGAAGGAATCGCTTCAATTTGCTCGCTATTATTTGCAACACAAGGAGGACTTTATTTCTTAGATGTGGTCGACTATTTTATTAATAACTTCGGAGTTGCTCTAGCAGGCTTAGTAGAAGTTGTATTAGTTGCTTGGGTATTTAAGCAGTTGAGCAGCCTTCAGCAGCATGCAAACGAAGTTTCTGATATCCGAATCGGTTCATGGTGGAAAATATGTTTAGGAGTAGTTACACCACTTGTACTTGGATACATGATGTTTGATAACTTCAGGAAAAATATTTCGGAAAATTACGAACAGTATGCAACGACTTTGGTAGGTCCTTTTGGTTGGGGTGTGGCAGCTCTTGCTGTTATTTTGGGAATTGCTTTTTCTTTTGCACGATGGGAAGATGGGACGCTTCGTTTGTCAGTTAAAGAGAAGGGGGTTTCTAAATAATGGATGGAAGTTCAATGACAATGATGGTTGTAGGGATGGTCATCATATGGGGCGGCTTGGCCGCAAGTATTGCTCATGCTGTGAAAAAAGCAAAAGAAAGTAAAGCATCAGGATAAAAAAACAGGAAGCATCAGCTTCCTGTTTTTTTATTTTTTCTTTAGTTCTAAACGATCATTTCGTTCCCACGTTCTTAACTGAGGATATGGGTCAAACGACCACTCATTTTTGCCGTTATCTTTATACATTCCATAGTGCAAGTGAGGAGGGAATTTCCCAGAAGTTCCAGGAGGTCCATAACCGGAACTTCCTACTCCGCCAATGAGTGTTCCTGGTTCTACAATTTGTCCTACTTTTAAATTTTTTGCAAATCCGCTTAAATGAGCTAAATAGTGATAGTTATTATGAAGGTCACGAATACCGATTCGCCAGCCTCCATATTTATTCCATCCTTTAAGCTCAATAATGCCATAGCAAGGGGATTTTACTGGAACTCCGTAATCTGCAAAAATGTCTGTTCCTTCATGAATTCGTTTGCCACCCCAGCCGCGCGCATCTCCCCATGTACTCCTGTAACTGTAGTTCGCACGGAGAGGCACCGGAAATGAAGAACCTTTTAAATCAATGCGACCGTAATGGCGAAAAATTTTGGCATTCCCTAAAATAATATCAACTGCTTTAGCCCGGTGATAATAGTTCCAAAGCGCAATTTTAATATAGTCTTCGGACACCCCGAACGTCCGAATATAATCTGCCATTGTAAAAAGCATATCTTCATCATTAAATTGGTCTGCTTTTTTGTCTCCGTTCCCATCTTTGCCCATTCCCCCGAGCAGAGAAATAGTAAGTGGGTTTGTATCTTCCAAATTCGGATTTAAAGAACCTGACCATTTTTCTGGAGGATAGTAAATGGCGATCGAGCCTTTTTCTCTTGGAATATCTTTATGGGAGCGTCGAATATTTCGTTCATACTGGTCGATCCCTGCAAAGTAATACCAAGGAATCGTAGTAGCGGCTTCCATTTGTTTATACAGCTCTAATCTCTTTTGAATAAGTATTTTTTCTTGATCTGCTGATGATTCAGCTGTTACGTGGTGCCATCCTGTGAATATAGACATGAACATAAAAAGTAAGATAATCGTTTTGCGCATCGTGTTTCCCCCTTTCTAAAAATAGTGTGTAATACTAGTTTGCAGCGAGAAAAAAGATTTCATAAATATTAATTAATGGAAATCGCTTCAAAACTTTTTTAAAGAATTTTATTCAGAAGATAAATGGAAATTATACGGAGGATGAAAACGCACACATTTGAATGGGAAATAGAAGAAAACTGAGGAAAATAAAGAGCAGACAACTTGTCGAATCTCACTTTTTTATGATAAAGTGACATATAGTTATGTTTTTAATATGTAGTTAAAATTAAGCATATAGGTTATAGACATTTTCTAGATTGGTGGAGTTGATAATATGGCAACAAAAGAAGAGCATGTCCGCAAACCCGAGTGGCTGAAGATTAAGCTAAACACAAACGAAAATTACACAGGCTTAAAGAAAATGATGCGTGAGAAAAACCTTCATACAGTTTGTGAAGAAGCAAGATGTCCGAATATTCATGAGTGTTGGGCTGTTCGTCGTACGGCAACTTTTATGATTTTAGGAGAAGTATGCACACGTGCCTGTCGTTTTTGCGCGGTTAAGACAGGTTTACCAACAGAATTAGATTTAGAAGAGCCAGAACGCGTAGCGGATTCTGTTCAGCTAATGAACTTAAAACATGCGGTTATTACAGTAGTAGCTCGCGATGATTTAAAAGACGGAGGAGCAAGCGTATTAGCTGAAACAATTCGTGCGATTCGTCGTAAGAATCCATTCACAACAATTGAAGTATTGCCTTCTGATATGGGCGGTGTGGAAGAGAACTTACGTATTGTAATGGACGCACGTCCTGATATTTTAAATCATAATATTGAAACAGTACGCAGCCTTACACCTCGTGTTCGTGCTCGTGCTAAATATGAGCGTTCTCTTGAGTTCCTTCGCCGTGCAAAAGAAATGCAGCCGGATATCCCTACGAAATCAAGTATCATGCTTGGTCTAGGAGAAACAAAAGAAGAAATTATTGAAACGATGGATGATTTGCGTGCGAATAATGTAGATATTATGACGCTAGGCCAATATCTACAGCCAACTAAAAAGCACATAAAAGTTCAAAAATATTACCATCCAAATGAGTTCGAAGAGCTAAAAAAAATTGCATTATCAAAAGGATTCAGCCATGTTGAAGCAGGTCCTCTTGTACGTTCTTCTTACCATGCAGATGAGCAAGTTAACGCTGCTGCAAAAAACAAAGCGCAAGAAAGCAAATAAGGTAAAAAAGGTGATGATATGCTCATCACCTTTTTTGTTTATTCCACCATATATTTGTCCGTCATCGGTTCATTCAATTCGTTTTTCTCTCTTCCATTTGCATCTTCTCCGCCGTTCATTTTACGCCCTTGGGGAGATTTCAGCATTTGTTGAATAACAGCATCGATTCGTTTTCTAGCATCATTCGTTTGCGTATTCATTTCACTGATATTTTCGATTTGGTCCATCTGTTTCGGATTATCTGAGACGTATACATGATAATAACGAGGAACTGCAGACATAGCTGTACGTTTTACCTGATCGGCTGCGTTATTCCGGTTTTTAGCATCTGTTTTATAAGCAACAAGCACATCTTTATCGGTTACTAGCGTAGCGGCTTGCTTAATATTTGGTATAGCGGTGCTCAGTTTACTAATATTGTCGGCTGCTTCTTCTCGATTAAATGTTCCTACTTGGTTCATATTGGAATTTTGTTCATTTGTGTTTTTAGTGTATCGAACATATCCATAATTTGTGCCGCTATTATTATTTGGATTATAATAATGATTAGGCTCGTTTACATTAATGGCATCTGGGTTGTTTGGTGATAAATTTTCATTTTCAGCTGTGTTTTTATTTTGACAGCCAATGGTTAAAATACTTGTTATCAAAGCGATTCCAAGAATAGATTTCTTCACCATTTCCACCTCCTGTAGTTAAATATCGTACGCCAGGTAAACCGGCGAACCTTCATGTGGAGCATAAAAGATCAGTAGGTATACCGATAAAACTCCTACAGGATTAGAGTGCTGCTTATACGTGAAAAATTTCATGTTAATTGATGGTTTCATCATCATAATTATGGTATGGTAAATTTTAAGAGAAGAGGTGTGAGCAATGGTCTGTATCAATAATATTTGTTATGAAGTATTAAAAGATGAGCGCGAGGCATTTAATGAAGAGGCGTTTAGAGGTCGCTTTATTGACGTGCTGAGCCGCTATGACTATATTGTGGGAGATTGGGGATACAATCAGCTTCGGCTGCGAGGCTTTTTTGATGACCGAAATCAAAAGGCAACGTATGATACGAAGATTAGTACGCTTCAAGACTATTTACATGAATATTGTAATTTTGGCTGTGCGTATTTTGTCTTAAAAAAAGTCCATAAGTAAAAAAAGGCAAGCCGAAGACACTAATTGTCCTTCATGCTGCCTTTTTTTTAGATGATTTCATATAAAAATTCGCGAAGTTCCTGACCGTCTTCACTGTTTAATTTAAATACTTCTTCAAGATAGTTTGGTTCTTCAAGGTCATCTTGTCCAATGATGGCAAAGCGTCCTCCTTGAATATCAAGAACAACTTGTTTGCCATAATAACGGTCGGTTTGGATAATAGCTAAATCAAATCGTTGGTTTTCGCCCATAAAGCTGACAAATCGGGTCTTTGTAGATACAACATCGTCATATAGATAAAAGCGTTCGCTCATAGGTATACTCCTTTCATAGGTTGTATTTGTATCATATCAAATAAGGTCAAAAACAAAAATGAATTTATCAAATGGATAATGGGTCATGATAAAATAGAACAGGAACCCCGTTTGTTTATGAAAAAGATTTATAGAGAGCTGACAACTAGGGAGGAAATAATATGTACTTTGTAGATCGTGAAAAAATAGAAGCCACGCTTGTTTTTTTTGATGAACACGTTCGCTTGTTTGCTGAGCATTCGAGCTGGAACACAGAAATAGAGAAAAAGGCATTAGAGAGAATTGTACACCTTCTAATTGAAAACGTTTTAGATGTAGGAAATGCAATGATTGATGGGTTTATTATGAGAGATCCAGGCAGTTACGACGATATCATTGACATTTTAGTTGATGAGAAAGTGGTTAAAAAAGAGGAAGAAACGCCATTAAAAGAGATCGTTCAATTGCGTAAAACCCTTGTTCAAGAATATGTGGATGTTAATCATCAGGATATTTATCAAAAAGTGATGCAGCATAAAGACGTACTGGCAGCATTTTCAGAGCGCGTAAGGACATATCTAGAGACAGAGTTAGGGCCTGTGTCTGCTTTTCGTAACTAAAGGCAAGCAAGTTGTAGTTGTATAAAAAATAAGCTATGATTTCAAGTATGAGACTTGAAAGGAGATCACACAACATGAAGGAATATAAAGGATATTTGATTGACTTAGACGGAACAATGTACAAAGGAACAGAGCTAATTGCCGAGGCGCGTGATTTTGTTATTAAATTAAAGGAAAAAGGAATTCCTTATTTATTTGTAACAAACAACTCTACAAAAACGCCCGATAAAGTAGCTGAAAAGCTAGAGGCATTTGGCATTCCTGCAACAGAAGAGCAAGTTTTTACAACGAGCCAGGCAACAGCTAATTATTTACACGAACGCAAAGCAAACGCTTCAGCTTATGTAATTGGTGGAGAAGGAATCCGACATGCGCTGCTTGAAAAAGGATTTACCATTGAAGAGGAAGATACGGATTTCGTAGTTGTTGGTTTGGATCAGGAAATTACATATGAAAAATTAGCAAAAGCATGTTTAAACGTTCGAAACGGCGCCTTTTTTGTTTCAACGAACGGAGATATTGCGATTCCTACTGAAAGAGGCTTACTGCCTGGTAATGGATCTATCACGTCCGTTATTACGGTTTCTACTCAAACAAATCCAGTATTTATTGGCAAACCAGAAAGTATTATTATGGAGCAAGCCCTTGAAGTCATCGGTACGCCAAAAGAAGAAACAATCATGATTGGTGATTACTATGATACAGATATTTTAGCAGGGATGAATGCAGGCTTAGATACATTATTAGTCCATACAGGGGTAACAACAAGAGAGTTACTAGAGGGATATGAGAAAAAGCCAACTTATACGGTAGATTCACTAAAAGAGTGGATGGAGAGAATTTAAAAAGCTGTCAATTGACAGCTTTTTTTGTTTTTTAACCTATTCTTGACTGGCAGCCCGGTGCGCTAACCGGCTAGAAGCAGCAGCGGCAATTGCGCCTACTAAATCATCTAAGAAAGTGTGGCACTCTCCAGTCGATTTATCGTTTAATCGTTCTAGAATACCCGGCTTTTGTTTATCAATATACCCGTAATTGGTAAAGCCGATTGATCCGTACACATTTACAATCGATAATGCTAAAATCTCGTCGATACCGTATAAACCTTCGTCTTTCTCAAGAATATCCAACAGAGGCGGCTCAATCACTTTTTTTTCTGTGAGGACATCTAGTTGAATACCCGTTAAAATAGCATTTTGAACTTCTCGTTTAGAAATGACGCGCTCAACGTTATATAAACAGTCTTCAATTGTTAAGTTTGGGTGATACTTTTTTTGCAAGTAATAGACCAGTTCAGCAATGTCTGTAAGAGCCACGCCGCGTTCTATTAACCATTCTCTTGCTTTTTTTTCTAACTCACTTTGTGTATGTTTTTTCTCCAAGTATCATCACCTGTTTTCTATATATTTTTAAGTCTAAAGTTGTTTCATACTACTAACCCGGAGTAAATAACTATAAATGGTGTATTTCTAATCTATTCATTCCTCCGTAAATATTATGACAAGTAATGTTGTTTTCCATCATATAATTTCTTGAATGAATGAAGAGAGGGATTAAAATGATACAAACCATTTATGAGCATTACGGATTACGTCCAAATGAATTTATGCCCGTTGGTAAATTTGAAGGTTTCCAGTATCGAGATATTTTATATACAATCATTAATGTAAAGCAAATGGAACAAGACGAGTTAAATGAACTATATCAAATGAGTCAATTTCTGATGGGCCAAGGTGATCGCCATGTGGCAACATTTATGCCTAATTTGAATGGTGAAATGATTACAGAAACTGAAACTGAAAAATTTATCATTTGCCGCTGTCTTGCGGAAGAGAAAAACCCCAACTTTTCACCTGGGCACGAGCTAGCTGTTTTTCATCAAAAAGGGAGGCTGTTTCCTTATGAAGTGGAAAAAGCAAACCGGCTAGGGCAATGGAAGTCCATGTGGGAGAAGCGTCTCGACCAGATGGAGCAATTTTGGTATGGAAGATTACGTGCTTTGCCTAATCAAGAGATGGAAAAACGTTTTTTAGAAACTTTTCCTTATTACCTAGGATTAACGGAAAATGCTATTCAATACCTAGTAGACACGGAAATTGACGATTTGCCTCGTTCAGTTGACGCTGCGACGATTTGTCATCATCGGTTCGGGCAAAAAACATGGGGGGAAGACTACGTTTACAAGCTCCCAGCAGATTGGGTCTTTGATCATCCGAGCAGAGATATAGCTGAATATATAAGGGAACAATATTTATTAACATACGCTGTCGATGAAAGGCACATGCATCAGTTTTTAAGTGAATACGAAAAGGTAAATCCGCTTTCTTCTTTTTCATGGAGACTGTTATATGCTAGACTTCTTTTTCCCGTTCATTATTTTGAGGTCATTGAAGGGTATTACAGTGTACAAGATGAGCGGCAAAAACAAAAGTATTATGAGAAGCTGGAAGGAGTATTAGCTCATTCTTCTCACTACGAAGCTTTTCTGAAGCGCTTTTACCAGTCGGTGGGTATCTCAACGTCTCGTTATCACATTCCTGAATTAACATGGATTCATTAAAAAGCGATTACTATAGAATATGATAAAATAGAAAAATAGGTGTTGGATAATCCAAACCTGTTTTTCTATTTTGTTTTTGTGCATGCAGTTTAAAAAGGATAAAGAGGTGGCGTACATATGGACAAGCCGTTTGTATTTATTACGAGAAAAATACCGAATGAATTAATCGAACCTTTAAAGGCAGTAGCGAATGTGGAAATGTGGGATAAAGAAGATGAGGCAGTCCCTCATGAGCTGCTTTGTGAAAAAGCTAAGCACGCACATGCTCTATTAACAATGCTTTCAGATCGTATTGACAGTGAATTGCTTACGCAAGCTCCTCATTTAAAGCTTGTAGCTAACTTGGCGGTCGGATTCGATAATATTGACGTAGAAGCGGCAACTGAACGAGGAATTATCGTTTCTAATACCCCCGATGTTTTATCTGATACAACAGCAGATTTAACGTTTGGTTTATTAATGAGTGTAGCTAGACGTTTAGTAGAAGCTGCTGGATATGTGAAAGAAAATCAGTGGAAAAGCTGGAGTCCATTTTTGTTAGCGGGTAGAGATGTTCATCATAAAACATTAGGTATTGTTGGAATGGGGAAAATTGGAGAGACGCTTGGGAAACGTGCTACAGGTTTTGATATGGAAATCTTGTACCACAATCGAAGCCGCAACCTTCAAGCAGAAAAAAAGCTCAATGCAGTTTACTGTGAGTTAAATGAGCTGCTTGAACGATCTGATTTTGTTGTTTGTTTGACACCGTTAACGGACGAAACCAAACATTTATTTAATGCTTCAGCATTTGAACAGATGAAAACAACTGCGATTTTTATTAATGCTTCAAGAGGAGCAGTGGTTGATGAGCAAGCATTGTTACATGCGGTTCAATCCGGGGAAATTGCTGGAGCTGGCTTGGATGTATTCGATCAAGAGCCTATTTCTGCTTCTCACCCTCTTCTTCAATTGCCTAATGTTGTAGCTCTTCCTCATATCGGCAGTGCGAGTATCGAAACGCGCACGGAAATGATTTCTTTATGTGTTAAAAACATTAAAGCAGTACTTACAAATGAGTCTCCCATTACAATTGTAAATAAAGAAGCGTTTGCGAAAAAATCATAACAGAAAAAGGCAATTTCATTTCGGTGAAATTGTCTTTTTTTTATTAAAAAACAGTGAGAGCCATGTTATGATAATAAAATGAAATATTTTAAAAATTTACATTTATCTTTATATACCAATTTTTTTAACGAGTTTACGAGAAAAGATGGCAAGTAAACCTTGTAAAAAAGAAAAATAAGGTCTATAATGTCCTCTATAAGAGAACAAATGTATACGTAGAAAGAACACAGAGGTGAGGAATATGACAAAAAGTATTTCAGTAGGATTATTAGGGTTAGGAACGGTAGGAAGCGGAGTAGTCAAAATTATTGAAAATCATCAGGATAAATTAAGTCATCAAGTCGGGTGTCCTGTAGAAGTTAAAAAAGTAGTAGTTAAAGATATTGATAAGAAACGTGACGTAGAAATCAGTGAAGATAAATTAACAACGAATGTTGAAGACGTTTTACATAACGCGGAGATTGACGTTGTCATTGAAGTAATGGGTGGCGTTGAAGAAACAAGAGATTATATCTTAACAGCCCTTCGTAATAAAAAGCATGTTGTAACGGCAAACAAAGATTTGATGGCAGTTTACGGCTCAGAATTGTTAACAGTAGCTTCTGAAAATAACTGTGATTTATTTTATGAAGCAAGTGTAGCAGGCGGTATTCCAATTCTTCGTGGATTAGCAGATGGATTAGCATCTGATCGTATTACCAAAATGATGGGAATTGTAAATGGTACAACAAACTTCATTTTAACGAAAATGACAAAAGAAGGAAGTGCTTATGATGAAGTGTTAAAAGAAGCGCAGGATTTAGGATATGCTGAAGCGGATCCCACTTCTGACGTAGGTGGTTTAGATGCTGCTCGCAAAATGGCAATCTTGGCTACACTAGGATTTTCAATGAAAATTGACTTGGACGATGTTCGTGTTCAAGGTATTACAGAAGTAACGGAAGAAGACTTGCAATATAGTAAACAATTAGGCTATACGATGAAACTGATTGGATATGCACATCGTGACGGCGACAATGTAGAAGTTAGTGTTCAGCCAACTCTTTTAGCAGACACACATCCTCTTGCTTCAGTAAGCGATGAGTACAATGCTGTATATGTATACGGAGAAGCTGTTGGAGAAACGATGTTTTATGGACCGGGGGCAGGAAGCCTGCCAACTGCCACTGCTGTCGTATCAGATTTAGTAGGTGTTATGAAAAACATGCGTTTAGGTGTGAATGGTAAAAGTGCGGTAACGCCTCAGTATCCAAAACAGTTAAAAGCAGAAGATGAAATGTTCTCGAAGCATTTCTTACGTATTCATGTTAAAGATCAAGTTGGAGCATTTGCAAAATTAACAACACTATTTTCAGAGCGTGGCGTGAGCTTCGAAAAAATTATTCAACTTCCTGTGAAAGGAAGCGAATTAGCTGAGATTGTTGTTGTTACACACAAAACATCTCAAAAAGATTATGAGGAAATCCTTCAGCAGCTTCGGGATTTACCAATTGTAGAAAATGTAAAAAGCAGTTACCGCGTAGAGGGAGTTGGCACAGTATGATGTGGAAAGGTCTATTAGCTGAATATAAAGAGTTTTTACCTGTAACAGAGAAAACACCTATGCTTACACTACATGAAGGAAATACACCTTTAATTCATCTTGCTCATTTATCAAAAGAGCTAGGCATTGATTTACATGTGAAAGTAGAAGGGTTAAATCCAACGGGGTCATTTAAAGACCGCGGAATGGTAATGGCTGTAGCAAAAGCCAAAGAAGAAGGAAGCAATACGGTTATTTGTGCATCTACAGGTAACACATCCGCAGCTGCAGCAGCTTATGCATCACGCGCTGGCATGCGCTGTATCGTTGTTATTCCAAATGGAAAAATTGCGATGGGGAAATTAGCTCAAGCTGTTATGTATGGTGCAGAAATTGTAGCAATTGAAGGAAACTTTGACCAAGCGCTTTCTATGGTTCGTAAGCTGAGTGAAACATCACCGGTTGCACTTGTAAACTCTGTAAACCCATATCGTATTGAAGGGCAAAAAACAGCTTCTTTCGAGATTTGTGAACAGCTTGGAAAAGCGCCTGACGTTTTAGCTATCCCAGTGGGAAATGCAGGGAATATTACAGCTTACTGGAAAGGATTCAAAGAATACAGTGAGCGTCACCAAACGTCTCTTCCTCACATGCACGGGTTTGAAGCAGAAGGTGCAGCCGCGATCGTGCGTAATCAAGTTATCGAAAATCCAGAAACAATTGCAACGGCTATTCGAATCGGAAATCCAGCAAGCTGGGATTATGCTGTAAATGCAGCAAAAGAATCAAACGGAAAAATTGATGAAGTAACAGATGAACAAATCTTAGAGGCATATCGTACAATTGCACGCAAAGAAGGTGTATTTGCAGAGCCAGGTTCTTGCGCTTCAATAGCTGGTGTGTTTAAAGATGTAGCTTCTGGTAAAATTGCAAAGGGTTCAACGGTTGTAGCTGTATTAACAGGTAACGGATTAAAAGATCCAAACGTAGCAATCGATGCTCATAATGTAAAGCCAGTGGTTTTACCAAATGATGAAGAAAAGGTATTTGAGTATATCCAAGGTGTCGTTGCTTCATGCTAGAAAATGAGCGTTTTGTCATTACGGTCCCAGCTAGCTCTGCTAATTTAGGGCCAGGATTTGATTCCATTGGAGTGGCTTTATCTCGTTACTTAAGATTAACAGTAGAGCGTCATGAGGAATGGATTTTTATCCCTGAAACGAAAGAAGTGCAAAGTATTCCTACAGGTACAGATAACTTAATGTATGAAGTGGCACAAGACGTGGCTCGTCAATTTAACATTGATCTTCCAAGTGCGAAGGTCTCTGTTTGGAGCAACATTCCATTAGCAAGGGGACTTGGAAGCAGCGCATCGGCTATCGTAGCTGGAATCGAGCTGGCTAATATACTGTGTGACTTGCGTTTATCAAAAAGAGAAAAGCTTCGCATCAGCAGCTTAATGGAAGGACATCCCGATAACGTCAGCCCGTCTATTTACGGCGGAATCGTTGTTGGTTACCATCATGAAAATGAAACATATATTGCTCAAATACCTGAATTTGATGTCGATATCGTGATGGCTATTCCAGAATATGAATTAAAAACAACCGATGCTCGTGATGTGCTGCCTTCGGATATTAATTATCGCCACGCAGTAGAAGCTGGGGCAATAGGGAACATGCTAGTAGCGGCCCTGTTAAATAAAGATTTACCTCTGGTAGGCGAATTTATGGAGAAAGATTTATATCACGAACCTTATCGTATGAGGCTAGTGCCAGAGCTTTCTCTTGTGCGAAAAGAAGCAAAAGCTCTCGGCGCATACGGTGTGTCACTAAGCGGAGCCGGTCCGAGTGTATTATGTTTAGCACCAAAAGGAAAAGGAAAAGCGATTGCTGAACATATGTATGCTTTACTGCCGAACTGCGAAATAGATGTTTTACAAATTGATCGCAAAGGTGTATTTGTAGAAGCTGAAGTCACAACGAGTTAATAAAAAAATCCTCATTCATTTGAATGAGGATTTTTCATTCGCAAGCCCCAATAAAATGGGAGGTTGCTTTTATAATAAAATCAAAGAGATTAGAATACTTGTTCTACTTCAACTACACCAGGTACTTCTTCTAAAAGGGCACGTTCGATACCAGCTTTTAGCGTGATTGTTGAACTTGGGCAGCTTCCGCAAGCGCCTAAAAGACGTAACTTTACAATACCATCCTCTACGTCTACTAGCTCACAGTCTCCACCGTCGCGAAGTAAAAACGGACGAAGTTTTTCTAATACTTCTTGAACTTGCTCGTGCATTTCTGACATAACTATCGACTCCTTTCTTCTACTCTTATTATAAACGGTCTTTCATGAAAAATCTATCGGAGTATACATCGTAATGTTACCTTAAAAGAAAAAGATGTGCAATGAATCAGTTTTGTGTAAAATAGTATTCATAATGAAGTAAAAGTGTGAATAATCGTACAGTTTGTATGTAAAGATTCAAGGGGGATGTGCTATGCAATCAACTGAGGTAGAAGTGTGTATTTATGGAGCTGAAATTGTTTGTGCAAGCTGTGTTAATCTGCCGTCTTCAAAAGACACCTATGATTGGCTAGAGGCAGCGATTTCTCGCAAATATCCGAACCAACCGTTTGCTATCACATATGTAGATATAAACGAGCCGCATACGGATCCGGAAAAAGCAGCCTTTGCCAAGCGTGTGATTGAAGAAGATTTATTCTATCCTGTAGTGGTTATTAATGGAGAAATTGTTGGGGAAGGCAATCCGAAATTAAAGCGCGTATTTGAGGAAATGGAGAAGTATGGTTTCTGCGCATCATAATGAAAAAAGCCGTTAGATTGTCAGTCATCTAACGGCTTTTATTTTATCCACTGTGGTGTTTATACATCCAAAGAATACCTGATTTTAATAATCGAGCTACGCGTCCTGTAATTGGACGTTCGGCAACTAAGCCAAATCCATGCTTTTTGCCTAATGAACCAAGTATGCCTTTTAATTTAATAGTTGGCAATTCATCTGGAAGCGCTTCGCCTTTCCAGCGGTGAAGAAGTACTTGCACAATTTGTTCAGCCTGACCTTCTGCAAGCTGAGCACTTGGTGCATGCGGTAGGCTTGCACAATCACCTAAAATGTAGACATTTTCATCGTCAGGCAAGTTATGGTATTTCGTTAATACGACGCGTCCTTGAGGATCTTTTTCTACGTCTAAATCGCGTACCACTTTATTTGGCTGGATACCTGCTGTCCACACGATTGCATCGCTTTGAATGGGCTCATCATGATTATAAAGAATGTTCGGTTCTACTTTTGTAATATTAGCACTATTTACGATTTCAACACCGTTTGAAGTAAACCAAGTTTGAACGTAATTACTTAAACGTTCTGGGAAAGCAGATAAAATTAATTTACCGCGGTCAAATAAGATGATTTTTAAATCCGGGCGGCTTTCTCTTAGCTCGCTTGCTAGTTCTACTCCGCTTAATCCAGCTCCTACAATTGAAACAGTAGCGTGGGCCGGCAAGTTGTTTAATGTCTGATAAGTTGCTCGTGAAGCATCAATGGATTGAATGCTGTATGTATGCTCAAGAGCTCCGGGAACTCCATGATATTTATCTTCGCATCCAAGTCCTACAATCAGGTCATCGTAAGCGATCATTTGATCATCGACATAGACGCATTTCTCTTCCAGGTCTATGCGTTTTACACAGCCGTAGCGAATTTTTAAGCGAGGGTGTTCAGGAAAAGCAACACGAACATGCTGATCAGAGATTGTTCCAGCTGCAAGTGCATAGAATTCAGTTTTTAGTGAGTGATAAGGTGCTTTGTCAATAAGCGTTACTTCTACATCGTTAGGCAATTGATTCGGAAAAAGGCGCTGCAAAACGCGCATACCACCGTATCCGCCGCCCAGTATGACAAGGTTCTTCATGTGAATTTCCCCTTTAGCTTCATGCATTTTTGTTTTCTCTCTATTATTCTTGCTTTTAAGAATAGGAGAGTACAAATTACCGTTAATAAGGATGGTTGCCAAAAAGATATGAAAGGCTATATAAGATAACATATTTTACTTAAATAATAATTTAATATAACCTCGTTTGGTTTTCTATACATAAAAGTATAACTAAATTAATAAAAAACCACAATATGTTTCAACATAATTTCAAGCTATCCCTGTAATAAAGCTTTATTTATACGTTTTGTTGAAAAAGTCTGTGAAGCTAAGAAGCGTGCGCAAAATGAATGTGAATTTCCAAAGTTGACGTTGAAAATGAAAGGAGATAGGATAAACTAATAGTAGAGAGGTGAAAAACGTGATACAGCCAATTATTGAATTTTGCGTTAGCAATTTAGCCAGTGGTTCTCAAACAGCTTTAGAAAAGCTTGAAAAAGATCCAAATCTAGATATTATTGAATACGGATGTTTAGGTTATTGCGGGAAATGTTCACAATCTTTATTTGCCTTGGTAAACGGAGAGATTGTTACAGCGGAAACACCTGAACAGTTAGTAGATAATATTTACATTCATTTAGAAGAAAACCCAATGTTTTAAACTATCCCCGCTGTCGTATCTCTTTTTATCAGAAGAGGGACATGAGGCTAATAGAATAGATGATGTAAGCACGGCTGTCTTGCCGTGCTTTTTTATGCGTTTTCGCGCAAATATCTGCGCTTTAACCATCCTCTTTACAATCATAATGCTTCTTTTGTTTTTTAATACTCCAAAGGAGGACAAAATAAAAAACCCCTTAATCTTTATGATTAAGGAGCTAAAAAAACGGGGGATGATATTATTGTGTACAAAAGAGAATCACTTTATACTAGAGCTACATAAAAAAATAATGGGTGATAATATGAAAAAATTTCAGTTTACAAAAATGCATGCACTTGGCAACAACTATATCTACGTAAATATGTTTGAAGAACATATAGAAGAGCAAGAGTTAGCACCGCTTGCTGTAAAAGTCTCAAATGTTTATACGGGAATTGGATCGGATGGAATGATTCTTATTTGTCCATCTGAACGTGCAGATGTAAAAATGCGCGTATTTAATAATGACGGCTCGGAAGCAAAAAACTGCGGAAACGGTTTAAGATGTGTAGCTAAATATGCATATGAACATAATTTAGTAACAAGCGAAAGATTTTTTATCGAAACGCTTTCTGGAGTTGTAGAAGCAACGG
The DNA here is from genome assembly GCF_035064545.1 of Bacillus sp. ILBB4. NCBI lineage: Bacteria > Bacillati > Bacillota > Bacilli > Caryophanales > Bacillaceae > Bacillus > Bacillus sp. ILBB4. The sequence continues at coordinate 329,850 of NZ_JAIQVD010000005.1, forward strand.
TGCATCCGCAGGGAAATGAAGTTCCAGAAGTGACAATCGATATGGGAGCGCCTATTTTAGCTAGAGAACAAATTCCAATGACGGGAGCAAGCCAAGACCAGGTCGTTAATGAAGAGATGGAATTTGGAAAAGAACGGTTAAAAGGGACGGCTGTATCAATGGGAAATCCTCACGTCGTCTTTTACGTAAATGATATTGAAGAAGCGCCTCTTACTACATTAGGACCCGTGGTTGAAAAAGATTCGCGTTTTCCAGAAGGAGTGAACGTTGAATTTGTCGAGGTAGTGAACGAAAGAGAGCTGAACTTTCGTGTATGGGAAAGAGGTTCGGGTATCACTCAAGCATGTGGGACAGGAGCATGCGCTGCTGTTGTTTCGTCTGTGTTAAATGAGAAGACGAAAAAAGATGCTCCTATTGTCGTACACCTCGCTGGAGGAGATTTAACGATTGTTTGGCAAAATAAAGGCAATGTATTAATGACAGGTCCAGCCAATGTGATTTGTGACGGCACGTATTATTATTAAAAAATGAAGAAGCAGACGATTTGTCGTCACAGCCATTTCGTCGTATACTAAACAAAAAAGGAGGTCTGTTTAAAAATGAGTCAAGATATCCTAACAATTACAGAAGCTGCAAGCTTTCAAATAAAAGATATGATGAAAGAACATGAAGAAGAAAATGCTTATTTACGTGTTAATGTAAATGGAGGAGGCTGTTCAGGTCTTTCTTACGGTATGGGTTTTGCTCACGAAGTAAATGAAAACGATACGCTGTTTGAACAACATGGCATTAAGATTCTTGTAGATAGCGAAAGTGCTCCAATTTTAAAAGATGTAAAAATTGATTACAAGCAATCTATGCTAGGCGGAGGGTTTACAATTGATAACCCAAACGCCATTGCAGCATGCGGCTGCGGCTCTTCTTTCCGTACAGCAAGCAACGCAGGTGCTCCTGAAGAGTGCTAAATATATTTTTATAAAAAAGCTTTCTTCACCTCATCTGGTGAAGAAAGCTTTTTTAGTGAGAAATTTTTGTATGTTACATCATCTGCCAAATGTGTTGACTGAATAATCAGTCTTTTTTATACTCAATAAAAAAGAGGAGATGAACGGATTTGATAGATGCGACTCGTTACGACGCGGAACAAGTAGGAGGTTACGGAAGTTTTCGCAAAAAAAACACCCTGCCTATTCTATGGAAGGGGTTTATAAACTGGTTAAAACTTGAAAGTAGGAAAATGGAGTCTAAGGATGCAAAAAGTATTCACTTCAGTGAATCGCATTTATTTGTTCAACATTTGCCTTTTTCCTCAGGTGAAGCCTGTTATCAAAACTCGTCCTCTGCGCCTCTTAACCATTCTGAACCTTACATTCGCTATTATGAAAATGCTAACGCCTCTCTGGCTGAAAGCTACGGAGCAGTTGAAGGAGAGCATATTCTGCTGATTGAACGTATTGCCGGTCAATCAGAGGTAGTAAAATATTTAAGCAAGCTCGAAGGTTTGAAGGCCTACAGGATGAGCGTAACTAGTCAAGAAGGAAACCATTCCTTTTATGAAATCTGTTTAATAAGCAGTGATGCGGAAATGATGAGTGAAATCATTCATCGAATGGTTACACCAATCCAGCAATGAAAAAAGCAGGCGAGAGCCTGCTTTTTTTATGAGAACATTGACGTACTGTGCATAGGCTGTAAGCGAGCCTTTGGATCAATGTATGCTTTAGCGTTATTAACAGCAGTCGGACCTTCGCCAAATCCTGCCACGATGAGTTTTACTTTTCCATCATATGTGCAGACATCACCTGCTGCATAGATGCCAGGAATGTTTGTTTCTTGCTTTGAGTTAACAACAATTGCATTTTTCTCTAAATCTAAGTCCCATTCTTTAATTGGACCTAGAGAAGAAACAAATCCAAAGTTTACAATAACATCATCTACGTCTACTACTGTCTTTTCTTCACCTTTTGTGTTTTCTAACACAACTTGTGTAATACAGTCATCTCCAATAAATTCAACCGGTACATAAGGTGTTTTAATATCAACTGATGAATTATGCAAGTTTTCTACGCTGTGTTCATGAGCGCGGAACTTGTCTCGGCGATGCGTTAACGTTACTTTTTCTGCGATCGGCTCTAACATAAGAGACCAGTCTACAGCAGAATCCCCGCCCCCGCATACTAATACTTTGCGGCCTTTGAATTTATTCATATCATCCACAAAATAATGAAGGTTCGTTTGCTCGAACTGTTCTGCGTTTTCTAGCTCGATTTTACGGGGCTTAAATGCACCGTTTCCAGCCGTAATAATAATTGTTTTTGAATAGTGGACTTCAGAATTAGTAGTTAATCGAAATACACCGTCCGCTTGTTTTTCTACCTTTTCTACGGCTTGCTCTAGCGCAACTGCAGGTTTAAATTGATCCATTTGCTCTTTTAGGTTATTGACTAATTCTTGAGCCCGTACTTTTGGAAAACCAGCTACGTCATAAATATATTTTTCAGGATATAAAGCAGAAAGCTGCCCACCAAGCTGTGGCAAGCTTTCAATAATTTTTACGCTCGCTTGACGCATACCGCCATAAAATGCTGTAAATAAGCCTGTAGGGCCGCCTCCGATGATGGTAATATCATATACTTGTTTATCTTCTTTCATTTATAATCACCTCTAGATTGTTCTGTGCCAATGCATATTCTACTTTATGATAGCATAGTAAATTATAAAATATCATTAAAACACGCTGGAATGTTTGAGAAACTTTCTCAACTTAAAGATCAGTATTTGTAATCATTAACATAACCACACGTTTTGGTCAAATATAAAACTGGGTATACAGGAAAGTAATTGAAAATTTAAAAGCTTGTAAATACAAAGTGAAGGGTTGAAAAACCGATTAAAAAAGCATAAGATGTTTGTGTAAATCAAGCTAGGACTTATGCTTACATTTTTTTGAAACAGAAAAAATGTATTTTTTTAAAAAAGAACGTGAAGTGATTCACATTATTTTTCTTATATGAATAATAAATGGATAGCGATGATCGTTCTTGCTCAAACTAACATAAAAAAGCAAACCAAATAAAATTGCTCTTATCATTATATTTGTAAGACATACTTGTGACTATAACTAAAAAAGGTGGATGACATTCCTATGAAAAAGCCTAAAATCGTCATTTTGGGTGCCGGGTATGGCGGCATTATGACAATTGTTAATTTACAAAAGAAACTGGGTGCTAGTGATGCGGAAATTGTTTTGGTAAATAAAAACGATTACCATTACGAAACCACATGGCTTCATGAAGTATCAGCAGGTACAATTCATCAAGATCGCTCTCGTGTTCCTGTTAAAAATTTAATTAACACAAATAAGGTTACATTTATCAAAGACACGGTCGTAGATATTAAGTTAGATGAAAAGCGTGTTCTTCTTGAAAACAGTGAGCTAACGTACGATTATTTAGTTGTTGCTTTAGGGTATGAAGCAGAAACTTTCGGAATTAAAGGTTTAAAAGAACATGCATTTACCATTACGAGCATTAATGCAGCACGTCAAATTCGTGAGCATATTGATTATGTGTTTGCGACGTACAACAATGAAGTGGAAAAAAGAGACGAACTTCTGACAATTATTGTTGGGGGTGCTGGCTTTACCGGCATTGAATTTGTGGGAGAATTAGCAAATCGAGTCCCTCAGCTTTGCAAAGAGTTTGATATTCCGCGTGAAAAAGTACGCGTTATTTGTGTAGAAGCAGCGCCTACGGCTTTGCCAGGTTTTGATCCAGAACTTGTAGAATATGCGGTAACACAACTAGAACGAAAAGGAATCGAGTTCAAGATCGGAACAGCGATTAAAGAGTGTACAGAAGAAGGGATTATTGTATCAAAAGATGACCAAGTAGAAGAAATCAAATCAGCAACAGTTGTATGGGCTGCGGGTGTTCGAGGCAGTCACGTGATTGAAAAAGCTGGATTTGAAAACATGCGCGGGCGTGTAAAAGTAAGCAATAGCTTGCTGGCACCAGGGCATGAAGATGTGTTTGTTATTGGAGATTGTTCACTAATGATTAACCCTGAAACAGAACGTCCTTATCCGCCAACAGCTCAAATTGCTATGCAGCAAGGCGGTACCTGCGCTGAAAATATTAGCCGTTTGATGAAAGGTCAAAAAGAATTAAGTGAGTTCAAACCAGATATTAAAGGAACGGTATGTTCGTTAGGGCATGATGACGCAATTGGCGTTGTATATGGTCGAAAACTATTTGGTTCAAGCGCATCTTTTATGAAAAAAGTTGTTGATAATCGCTCGCTTTTCCTTCAAGGCGGAGCAGGTCTTGTATTGAAAAAAGGAAAATTTAATTTCTTTTAGAACAAAAAGCAAAAGGTCTTTAAGCCTTTTGCTTTTTTGGTATTAACTTACTTTTCTGTGATTGACGCCTTCATTACTCTTAAGTAAACTGAGAGTATAAAGAGTAACGGAGGCGAAAAGCAATGGAAATGAGTGTGCCTGTACTAATTATCTCCATCTTGTTGTTTTTTGTTTTGTTTTTTGGAATCGGTTTCTTATTGAATATGCTGCTTCGCATGTCTTGGATTATGGCCATTATTTATCCCGTGATTTTTATTTTTATTATTGATGATGTAAGAGCGGTTGATTACATTCAACATCCCGCTCACTCCTTTCAGCAGCTAGGGACAAAAGTGCTATCTTTAGCCACAGCTGACATTGCGATTTTAATGGCTGGTTTTATAGGTGCACTAGCTTCAGGCATTACCATTAAATCTTTACGAACAAGAGGGTACCAAATGTTTTAAATGTAAATTCTTCTCGCAAACGAATAATTTGTTTTTATGTTGGAAACAAATAGATTCGTGAGAGGAGTTGTGGAAATCACAATGATTGGAAAAATAGCAAAGCGATTCATTATGTGCCTACTACTGGTCGGAGCGCTGTTTACAACATATGAAGCAATTACCGGCGTCCCAATAACCACAGTCATCAAATATATGCCTTTTATAAACAGTACAGGGCATCCTCTAATGAATGAAAGGCTCTTGCCATCATTTCTAAAACCACTAAGAGCTGAAGCGGCTAGCAATGACAAAGAGCGTCTGACGATTGAAGAAGCATTTGATTGGTCGCGTTATCCAACTAAGAATGTATTGGCTACGGGTTACACAGCTGGTTACGAATCAACTGGGAAAAATCCCAATCATCCAGGGTATGGTATTACATATTCGGGCGTTAAAGTAAAACGTGACTTGTATTCAACCATCGCTGCTGATTTAACCATATTTCCAATCGGCACGATCTTGTTTATTCCGGGCTATGGCTATGGAGTGGTAGCAGATAAAGGTGGGGCTATTAAAGGCAATCATCTTGATTTATATTTTGAGACTGTTTCCGATGTGTACAACATATGGGGTAAAAAAGAATTAAACGTCTATGTAGTGAAATCAGGGGACGGCCGCTTAACTGAAGAAGAGTTAACAATGCTGAATGAAAAGAAGTCGATGCAGGTTTTTCGCCAGCAGGTAAAATAAACGAGAAACACATGAAGAATTCTTCATGTGTTTTCTTATGTTTTATGGCCATACATAATACGTTACAAAAGCAACTGCTATCCCTGTTAAGGCCCCAAAGAAAACTTCAATAGGCTTATGTCCAAGCAGCTCTTTTAGCTTCACTTGTTTTTCGTCTTCTTCATTGGTCGTCCACAGCTTTGCCTCTTTTACTGCGCGCTGAAAGTCTTCAACCAAACGATTTAAAACCGTTGCTTGCTCTCCTGCATGTCTTCTTACTCCTTTAGCATCGAACATGACAATAATGGCAAAAATAGCGGAGAGAGCAAAAATGGGGGATTTAAGACCTTCTGCTAGCCCAATGGCAGTTGCTAAGGAAGTTACTGCTGCGGAGTGAGAGCTTGGCATGCCTCCCGTACTGAAAAATAAGCTGCCGTCTATTTTCTTAGTAGCTACAAAAGAAAGGGGAATCTTAATAAATTGAGCAAAGAAAATAGCGATTAATGAACTCCAAAGTGGAAAATTTGAGAATAAATCCATTGAGACGTCCTCCCTCAACTTAAAATGTCTGAAAAGCTAAACCCGTATGATGAAAAAAGCGGTAGATGAAAGTATATGTGTGAAACTAAGGTTTTTGAACTGTGATTAAAAATTGTATTTCTGCTATCATATGTATATAGATGAAAACAGTGGTGAATATGATATATATTCCACTTGCTGAATAGATTAAACAAAGCAGATGATAAATAAAAATAAAATCTCTATACGTAAAAGGGAGGAATTTTATGTTTTCGCATGTAGAAACATTTGGTGTTGATCATCAAACAGAAGCGCTCGTAATCGGGTTATTTAATCAAAACCAACAATTTGAAGGCCTTCTAAAAGAAATTGATGAAGCTTTAGGTAGACAGCTCATTCATTTGATTAAAGAAGGGGATATACGTGTACAAGAAAAACGTACATCAACGATTCATACACTAGGAAAATTAGGAGCAAAACGTCTTTATTTTGTGGGACTCGGACGAAAGCAAGCGCTAACTAAAAATGGACTCAAAGAGAGCTTTGGGCTGTTATTTAAAAAGTTAAAAGAAGCGAAGATTTCAAACGCATCGGTCGCCCTTTCTACATTTGATACAGGAGTGTGGTCAGAGCAAGAAACTGCAGCTTTATTAGGAGAAGCTCAACAGCTTGCTATGTACGAGTTTGAAAACTACAAAAAGAAATCAAACGAACCTGACAAGCAGCTTGAGAAAATTGAACTGTTTTCTTTTTACAAAGACGTTGTACAATCTGCTTTGGTTGGATATACGTATGGAAAAGCAACAAACTCAGCGCGCACCCTTGTTAACTTACCAAGCAATATGCTAACGGCTACAGATTTAGCTAATTATGCAGTAGAAATGGCACATACATATGGTTTTGAATATGAAATTTTAGAAAAAGAAGAGATGGAAACATTGGGAATGGGCGCGCTGTTAGCAGTTAATCAAGGTTCCGCAGAGCCTCCTAAAATGATTGTCCTGAAATATCAAGGAAAAGAAAAATGGGAAGACGTTATTGGGTTGGTAGGAAAAGGGATTACCTTTGACACAGGTGGTTACTCTATCAAATCTAAAGACGGGATTGTAGGTATGAAAACAGATATGGGCGGAGCTGCATCTGTTCTTGGTGCAATGGAAGCAATTGGAGAATTAAAACCTTATCAAAACGTAGTAGCTGTCATTCCATCAACTGACAACGTTATTAGCGCGCGTGCTTTTAAGCCAGATGACGTAATTACAGCAATGAATGGAAAGACAATAGAAGTACTGAATACAGATGCTGAAGGGCGTTTAGCGTTAGCTGATGGTATCTCCTATGCCAAACACCACGGAGCAAATTATTTAGTAGACGTGGCGACATTAACGGGTGGTGTAATTGTAGCTCTTGGTACACATACAACTGGGGCAATGACGAATGATTCTGCTTTATTGCAGCAAATAGCGAAAGCGAGCATTGAGACAGGCGAACCGATTTGGGAGCTGCCTATTACAGAACGAGACAAAAAGCGTGTTCGGGGAAGTAAGGTAGCAGATTTAAATAACTCTCCTGGACGAGAGGGGCACGCAATTATGGCAGGAACTTTTATTGGTGAGTTTGCAGAGCAAACACCATGGGTTCACTTGGATATTGCTGGAACTGCAACATCCGCTGCTTCTCATGAGTTAGGACCTTCAGGTGCAACAGGCGTGATGGTGCGAACACTAGCTACAATGGTTTGTTCATTTGAAGCCAATTAATGAAAAAAGTATAGCAGTGATAGAAAGAAACGTAAAAAGAAGCATCGATGATGCTTCTTTTTAATATGTTTACATAATGTTTTTTCTTTTTAGCAAGAAAAGATTACTTAGAAAAATCCTTATATTGTTAAGGGTGTAGAGAAGTTAAACAAACGTTTATTTAGTAAGATGATTGACTTTTTTTCTATACCTAATATAATGAACATGTTGTTTATCTCTCTAATGTTTTAATGAGATAAAGTGAAAAGAAAAATGGAGGTTTCAAAATGAATGCAGTATTAATAGCTGTGCTCGTGATGCTGATTTTGAGCTTATTGCGTATCAACGTTGTCTTTTCTTTAGCAGTCGGAGCGCTAATTGGAGGACTTGTTGGCGGTATCAGCCTCATAGATACAGTAAGTATATACACAGATGGTCTTGGAAACAGTGCTTCTGTTGCATTAAGCTATGCTTTGCTTGGAGGATTTGCAATGGCTGTTTCGCGGACAGGGCTGCCTGATGCCGTTGTTCAGCTAGCGTTAAAAATAGTAGGGAAAGAAGGAGAAACGAAAAAGAAGTCACTGTCAAAAGTACTGATTTTATTGATCATCCTTATTATTTCATGTTTTTCTCAAAACGTTATTCCGGTTCACATTGCATTTATTCCGCTTTTAATTCCACCTCTATTGAAAGTATTTAATCAGTTAAAAATCGATCGCCGATTAGTCGCAACCGTTATTACATTTGGATTGGTTACACCTTATATGTATTTGCCGGCAGGATTCGGTAAGATTTATCACGACATTTTATTTACTAACATCAAAGAAAGTGGATTAACAATTGATAAAGGAGATATTACCACCGCGATGGCTCTTCCAGCTTTAGGAATGGTAGTGGGCTTATTGTTTGCTGTGTTTATTTCGTACCGCAAGCCGCGCACTTATGAAGACATTAACATTGACCAAGGCACAGAGGAGCGTACAGGTTAAACAACAAGAGGAATTATTGTAGCTTTACTTGCGATTGTAGCGGCTTTAACTGTGCAGCTCTTAGTAGATTCTATGATTTTCGGAGCGCTTGCAGGGATTGTTGTCGTTTACTTCAGCGGGGCTTTGAAGTGGAATGAAGCAGATCCAGTATTAACGAACGGAATGAGAATGATGGCTTTCATCGGATTTGTTATGTTGTCTGCCTCTGGTTTTGCAAAAGTTCTTCAAGAAACTGGAGATGTAGAAGCGCTTGTAAAAGGCTCTGTTGCTCTTATTGGCGGCAACCAAATGCTAGGTGCATTTCTTATGCTTGTCATCGGGCTTTTAGTGACAATGGGCATTGGTTCTTCTTTCTCTACCATTCCAATTATCGCGACGATTTTTGTTCCTCTTTGCTTAGAACTTGGTATGAGTCCAATGGCAACGATTTGTATTGTTGGTACAGCGGGAGCGCTTGGAGACGCTGGTTCACCAGCTTCAGACAGTACGCTTGGACCCACATCTGGATTAGCAGTCGATCGTCAGCATGATCATATTTGGGATACGTGTGTACCAACTTTTCTTCACTATAACATTCCACTTATTATTTTTGGGTGGATTGCCTCGGTTATCTTGTAAATAGAGGCCCTATAATGAAAAAAAGCAGCCGATCAAAACCGGCTGCTTTTTTCATGCTTGAGAAAGAGTAGAAGCAGTGCTGTCACAAGCTCCTAATGCTTGCTCTACAGCCTGAAGAGATTGTTCAATACGTTCACGATTTGAATCTTTCTCTACTGTTTGAAGAGCTTGTTCAAGGCTTGCTTTTGCCTGATTTAATGATGTGCAAGAATCTTGCACGTAACCTCTAGCGTTTTTAGACATTCTTCTTCCTCCTAACTAACAAAAAATGAGAATCAATAAGTAGTATGAGTAATTTGCAGGGAATTATGAGGAGAAATAATAAAAAGGATTAACTCTTATGAAAGGAGTTAATCCTGTCAGCCTAACTGTTTAAATTGGTTGGAATGTAGAAGTTCAAGCACTTTCTCATCAAGCTCCTTAATTTTCTTTACAGCCAGATTATATTCCATTTCACGGTAATGGTGTTTGCCGCCTGGCTCTTCATCAGCTTCATCAGCTAGTTTGACTACTTTTTGAAGAGGGCGTTGTTGAATTGTTCCTTCAGGCAAATATGAGTCTGTGTGTAGTAAAATAGCTAAAGCAATTTCTTTTGCCGCCTGAGGTTCCTCACCTAAACGAATGAGTAATTTATGTGCACGTTCAGCCCCTTTAATAGCGTGAATATCATTTTGACGATACTTCTCATAATCCCACTGACCATTTGTGTACCATTCGTAGTGGCCAATATCATGAAGCAGCGCTGCTTTTGTAGCTAAATCGGGGTTTACATTATGCTGTACGGATAGACGAAACGCATGATAGGCGACGGATACAGCATGCGCAACGCCAGATCGAGTTAAATATTTTTGAGCGATAGGATGCGTGAAAATTTCTACTAGCGTAACATGTCTCATCATGTCATCCCTCCTAAAGAAAAAATATATTTCCAAATACAATATCATATTTGTATCCTAAATACAATTATCGTGTAATTTGTTTTTACATACAAAAATGGCATATATTATAATATTCGGAACGAAACAACATGTACATCTTTTTTTGAAGAAAATAAGACTTTTTTCCTTGTATTTTACCATCTAATATTTAACGATACGTGACAGCAGTCAAATTGGTTATCGGGATGAATAAACGTAATTTTAATATAGTCTGGAGTATAAAAAACATCGATTTTTGTCTTAACACCAGTGGAAAGAATGAGTCTTTTTACTTCACTCATTTTGGATTCTTGAGCAGCAGCTTTTATTTTTTTTATTAAATTTGGCGAAGTATTAGCTCTTTGAATAAATATAGTAGCGCTTTGCATGGTAGAGGGAATAACTTTAAGAGATTGCTGAAATGTCGCGATGTCCGCCTCAGGTAAGTTAGGTACCCTGTATGTATAAGGGTGAGGCATGTAGTACGGTGGCCAATAGTAAGACAAGGGAGCAAATGATTTCATATAAGAATCCTCCTAGAAAACGGATTTTTATTATGTATATGTAGAGGGTTCGTATATGTTGTAGCAAAACCGTTATTGTATACTAGATACAAAGGGAGGTATGGATATGAAAACAAAAGATACGCTGTTAGAAGCATTAGGAATTGAGATTATTAGTGCGAGTGAACAAAGAGTCGAAGCGACGATGCCTGTTGATGAGCGAACGCGTCAGCCATTCGGGCTTTTACACGGAGGAGCATCGGTGGCGTTAGCTGAAACTGTGGCTAGTCTAGGTGCCATTAAAAGTGTAGATCTCGAAAAAGAAATCTGCGTAGGTTTAGAAATTAATGCCAATCATATCAAAGGGAAAAAAGACGGAATCGTTACAGCTATAGGCGTTCCTTTACATAAAGGAAAAAAAACAGCGGTTTGGGAAGTGAAAATTCAAGATGAAGAAGAGAATTTAATCTGTATATCCAGATGTACGCTTGCTATTCTACCTAAAGCTTAAACATAAGAATGCTTAGTCTAGAAGGTGTGAGGTATGCTTTTGGAGTGAGAAGGAGCCACCTCACACACTCATGTTAGAGTTTAAAGAGAATTTGGAAGAGCGGATACATAAAAAAGTGAAAAAATAGGTAAAAAAATAAGCGAAATTATGTCTATTCGTGACAATTACCCTGCGCATAGAGACATGCTCTAGAATATAGTAGTAGTAAAGTATTCTTTTTATTCAGCAACTAGAATATTCATAATATTAAAAATAAGAACAGAAAATAGACCTTCCGATTGTTCAATCGTGCTATAATAGCATTAATATAGTAGGGCGGTTTATTTTACAAAGGGGTGATAATATTGGATAAGAACTCTCAGTATTTATTCATTGATTTTGAATTTACAATGCCAGAGTATAAGGGTTTTCCAAAAGGCTTTTTTCCGGAAATCATTGAAGTTGGTTTGGTGTTTGTTAAAAATCAAGAAATCATTGATCGTTTCTCCTCTTACGTACAGCCTACACACTTTACAAAATTAACTGAGCGCTGTAAATCATTTCTCCATATCGAACAAAATCAAGTAAATGAAGGCATTACGCTAGAGCAGCTTGTACAGCGACTGGGCATGTATAAACACAGCACGATTATTACATGGGGGAACATGGATATGAAAGTATTAAGGCAGTGCTGTCAAAAAAATAAGGTGCCATTTCCTTTTGCAGGTAAAGAAATTGATCTTTCAATGGAGTATAAGCGCTTTTTTGGAGATCAAAATCAAACTGGCCTTTGGAAAGCTGTGCAAGAGTATGGTAAAGAAGGAACTGGAAAGCACCACTGCGCGCTTGATGATGCGATGACGACACTCAACATCTTTAAGCTTGTAGAAAAAGATAAGCGGTACCTTCAAAAACCAGAGCCAACGACCATAGGAGATCGAATCGATTTTTCAAAAGTATTAAATAAATTTGCATTATAAAAGCCAAATCACTTCTACGTGAATTTGGCTTTTTACTTAATGAATACCGTACTCTTTTTTTAACTCTTCTAAACAGGCAATACTTGCTTGAGCAAAAGGGCTATCTTTGGCTTGTTGTTCAGCTATCTTTAATTCAAGCGCTTTTTTTAGTGAATTTTTATAATCGGGAACGCTGTCTTCATAGAGATGAACCATTTTTTGAGGAATATTGGCCTGCTCTCGAAATGCAAGTGCTTTTCGCTCGTGAAAAAAAGGTACGTCCACTTGTCCAGGGTTATGTAAGTCACCTTGTTCTGGATGCTTTAACACAGCTTGAATCCGCACAACATAATGCAGATCTCGAACTTGTGTAATTTCACCGATGTATTTCCCAGTTTTATAAAGTGCCGTAACGGTTTGACCAATTGTAAATGTCATATTGCCAGATCTCCTTTAAGTAAAGTGTTTGTTATCACCAGTATAAATCAAAACCCTCTACCGTTTCTATGAAAGGATGTTGTACATGATGTATTTAATGTTTTTGCTTTATTTTCCGGAAGATAAAAGAGAATATATTCCTGCTTTTGCTACTATGGCGATTTTTGTGCTAGCAGCAGTTGCAGTATGGCGTTTAATCATTAAGATTTCGAAAAAAGAAGAAGAAAAAACGAAGGAGTTAGAAGCAAAGCTAAAAGAACAGGATAATAAGAAATCACTGTAATGAAATGCAAATAAAATGTAAGCGTTTAAAATAATATGTTGCTGGACAATCTATGGAAAGACATCTAAAACTTTCGCTAGTGCATATGCGATTGGAGGGCAACATGAAAAAACTACTACTCATTGGAACCGTGCCTTTTTTCTTGTTAACGGGGTGTATGGAAAAAGAAATATCCAATAAAGAAGTCAAAGTCTATAACGCAGATGGAGATAGCATCGGTACAGTCAAGTTGAAAGAACAGGCCGATGGAATTGAGTTTACGTACAATTTAAGCGGACTTCCACCTGGCGAACACGGCGTACATATTCATGAAATGGGAATTTGCAAAGCTCCTAACTTTAAAAGTGCGGGCAATCACCTTGATCCTGATAAAAAGAAACACGGACTGTTAAATCCAAAAGGACCGCATTTAGGTGATATGAAAAATATTGTGGTAGAAGACGATCAGACGTATACAGGAACAGATATGGTTCCTCAAGTCACGTTAAAAGAAGGAAAGACATCGCTCGTTAAGCGTATGGATGGTTCATCCCTTGTTATTACCGAACAAGGTGATGACGGAATGACAGAGCCATCAGGTAATTCTGGCAAGCGAATCGCCTGCGGAGTTATTTCAAAAAAACATTAAAAACAGCGTTCTTTCGTGGGAAAGAACGCTGTTTTTTACGTTAAAGCTACTTTTAAGCGATTTAATCCTTCTTGAAGCTGTTCATGTGAACAGCCAATGTTCAAGCGGATAAAACCTTTTCCATATGTGGAACTGTATTTTTCGCCTTTTTCTACGGCAATTTTCCCTTTTTCTAATAAGCGTTCATGTAATTCTTCTTCTGATAAATACAGCTTGTTGCAGTCAATCCATAGTAAATAAGTTCCTTCGGGCTGAACCACTCGCAGTTCAGGCAAGTTTTCACTTATAAAACGCGTCACGAGATCTACATTTTTCTTCAGATATACAAGCAGTGCTTCTAGCCACTCCTCACCTTCACTGTAAGCCGCCTCTAACCCAATTATTCCGAATGTGTTTAAATTAGAAAACCCTTGTTTTTGCTGTTGTTGAACATACTGTGTGCGCAGTTTCTCGTTTGGAATAATAATAGCTGAAGCTTGAAGTCCCGGTATATTAAATGTTTTGCTAGGGGCCATACACGTAATGGTTCGATTGGCTGCATCTTCACTCACCATGCTAATGGGAATGTGTTTATAAGGCAGGTAAATTAGATCAGAATGGATTTCATCTGAAACAATTAATACATTGTATTTTTCACAAAGATCGGCAAGCTTCTTCAGTTCTTCTTTTGTCCACACGCGTCCTACTGGATTATGAGGGCTGCAAAGAATCATTAATTTTACGCCTTCTGCAAATTTTTGCTCTAAATCTGCAAAATCAATTTCGTATTTATCGCCTGCAAGTTTTAACGGATTTTCAACAACTTCTCGATCATTTACCTTTATCATGTTAAAAAATGGAGTATAGACTGGAGGCTGAATTAAAATTGAATCTCCGGGTTCCGTAAATGCTTGGATAGCCATACTCAGGGCAAATACAACTCCTGGACTGTATGTAATCCATTCATGATCAATGGTCCACTGATGCTTTTTTTCTACCCAAGATGATAAAGCATTTGCCGTAGATTCAGTAGGGGAAGTGTAGCCGAAAATACCGTGTTTGACACGCTCATTAATGGTTTGAAGAACATTAGGCGGCGCTTGGAAATCCATATCAGCTACCCAAAAAGGCAGAACATCTTTTGCTCCAAAAACAAGATCAGTTTTGTCCCACTTTACGGACTGCGTACCTGTACGGTTAATTAATTGATCAAAAGAATAAGTAGACAATAAAGGTACCCCCTTTTTTAATATAATAGTTTGCTTATTTTTAATACGTTTGTCAACGAAGTTAACTTGTGAAGTCAATAAAGAAAGTGAAAAAATTGCTGAAGCACGACTAATAAATTTTTTATTAAAGTTAGCGCCTCGTGTGAAATATACGAACTCGCCCCGTCATTATTGAGACAGGGCTTTTTCACCGTACAAGAAATCGACCATATGAGATTGCACAATGTCGGGACACTCTTCTGGTAAAAGGTGTCCAATTTCCTTTAAAGAGATAAAGGTAGAGTCTGTTAAATCATCTTTTAACTTACGTCCGAGATGCAAAGGAACAACCCGGTCTTCTTCTCCCCAAATGAGTAAACTGGGTTTTTTTATGTGCTGCAAATCCTTTGAGGATAGGTCTCCTTCTCGATCACGAATCATTCTTGTTAAAGCCATAAACGTACGGTCATCCAAAAATGGTTCAGTATAGCCATCAATCATTTCTTCGTCGATTAACTTATGATCAAATACGACATTTTGCAAGTTGCCTAATACACCTTTGCGAGACAGCCACGTTTTTACCCACAGATAAAAGAAGGGAACATAAGAAGACATGACCAATCCATAATGTGAGGGGCCTAAATAAGCTGAGCTGCACAGAAGAACTAGTTTTGATACGCAAGAAGGCTTTAACTTTGCTACGTTTAAACAAACCTGTCCTCCCATTGAATGTCCCGATAGTACAACATCTTTCAACTTTAAATATTCAATCAACTCGATGACAATTCTGGCTAAATTTTTATACGAGTATTGAAAGGTTAACGATTTTTCACTTCGCCCAAATGGCGGAAGGTCCAGCGTAATGATAGAAAACGTATCTTCAAATAAAGGAATTAAACGTCGAAAGCTAAAACTCGATGATAAAAAGCCGTGAATAAATACAATGGCTGGTTTATCAGGGTGATAGTTATGGCATTCGTAGTAAACATTGACTCCATTAAAAGTACGCTGGTGACAAGTAATTTTAGATTCAGTCAATTTGTTTCACTCCATCTTTTTCTTTCTAGTCTGTCCTAATTTCCAGCAATCTATAAAATGAAACTCAATTACCAGTATAGATTTCACATTAAAGATGTGTTTAAATTTGATATAATGGAAAAAGTGAAAAAATTTAATCGTTGTAGGAGGGGAACGCGGTGTTCTTAGAAGAAAAAGAGTTAGAAATTTTAGAAATTCTAGAAAAAAATAGCCGTATTTCAATAGATAGTATTTCAAAAATGGTGGATTTAACATTTGAAGAAACCTCTAATATTGTTAAAAAGCTAGAGAGAGAAAAAGTAATTGTGCAATATTCAGCTGATATTAACTGGAGACGAGTAGATGGACATGAGGGCGTCACGGCTATGATAGATGTAAAAGTTGCACCAAAGCGAGGAGTAGGCTTTGACGAGATTGCGGAGCGCATCTATCGTTTTCAAGAAGTGAAATCCGTGTACCTAATGTCAGGAGCATATGATTTGTCTGTTATTATTGAAGAAAAATCAATGTCTGAAGTAGCGTTTTTTGTTTCTGAAAAGCTTTCTACGCTAGACTCTGTTTTATCTACAACGACTCATTTTATCATGAAAAAATATAAGCACGATGGTACCATCTATGACCAAGGCGATGAAGATCGCAGAATCGTGGTGTCTCCGTAATGAAAGAACGCTTGTCAACAACTGTACAACAGCTGAAACCTTCAGGTATTCGCCGCTTTTTTGATTTAGCAGCAAGTATGGATAACGTCATCTCTCTTGGAGTAGGTGAACCTGATTTTGTCACATCTTGGGCTGTTCGAGAAGCGAGTATTTTATCGTTGGAAAGAGGATATACCTCTTATACAGCAAATGCGGGGCTTTTAGAGCTCCGCTTTGAAATTATGAAGTATATGAAAAGAAATTTTAACGTCTCGTATGATTATAAAGATGATATTATTGTGACCGTTGGAGGAAGTCAGGCTCTAGATATTACAATGCGAGCTTTGATTAACCCTGAAGATGAAATTATTGTCGTGGAGCCAAATTTTGTGTCTTACAGTCCGTTAATTTCGCTAGCAGGAGGAGTTCCTGTGGCAATTGAAACAACGGCAGAAACAGAGTTTAAACTGCAGCCTAGACAGATTGATGAAGTCATTACAAGCAACACGAAAGCCCTTCTTTTATGCTCTCCTAATAATCCAACAGGAAGCTCACTCTCTAAAGAAGAGCTGCAGGCTATTGCGGATATTGTCATAAAGCATGACTTGCTTGTTATCACGGATGAAATCTATGCAGAATTAACATATGATGAAGAATTTACATCTATTGCTTCTTTAGAAGGAATGAAAGAACGAACTATTATTATTTCTGGCTTTTCTAAAGGGTTTGCCATGACTGGATGGCGTCTTGGATACATATGTGCACCAACTGAAATTGCTAAAGCAATGCTGAAAATTCATCAGTATACAATGATGTGTGCGCCTACCATGGCACAATATGGAGCAATTGAAGCACTACAAAATGGGCAGCATGACGTAGAAGAGATGAGAAAAAGCTATCGCAGAAGACGGAACTATATGGTGAAGTCATTAAATCAAATTGGTCTGGAATGCCATTCTCCCGGAGGAGCGTTTTATGTGTTCCCGTCTATCAAGAAAACTGGATTGTCATCGGAAGAATTCGCTGAGCAGCTTTTGCTTGAAGAGCGAGTAGCCGTGGTGCCAGGCAATGTATTTGGAAAAGGCGGAGAGGGACATATTCGCTGTTCATACGCTTCTTCAATGGAATCATTAGAAGAATCCATAAAACGGATTAGCCGTTTTGTTGAAAATAAGTTATAATAAAAATAAGATATTATGTCATATCGTATAGACGGTTTGATATAATATCTTTTTTGCTATGATGAAATGTAGTGTTAGTTTATATTTGTGACGAAATTGGTAAATAATAAATATAGTATAACTACTTTTTGATTCAATCTATGAACTGTGCTATAATTTTAAATTGGCTATAATGGTGAAAATAATAAGGTATCTAGGAGTGTTTATATGTCAAAATTTGAAATCGGTACTGTTACAAAAGGTAAAGTAACAGGAATTCAACCATACGGTGCATTCGTTGCATTAAATGAAGAAACTCAAGGATTAGTTCATATCTCAGAAGTGAAACATGGCTTCGTTAAAGATATTAACGAACATTTATCAGTAGGAGACGAAGTAAACGTTAAAGTTTTATCTGTTGATGAGTCAACTGGTAAAATTGGTTTATCTATTCGTGCTACTGAGCCAGCTCCAGAAAAAACTGAAGCTTCTGCACCTAAAAAACCTGCTAAAAAGCGTCAAGGTCAAGCAACAGTTCACACTGAATCTACTCAAGGATTCAACACATTAAAAGAAAAATTAGAAGAGTGGATTGAGCAATCAAACCGCGAAGATCTAATTAAGAAATAAGAAAAAAAAGAAGGATAGCTTAGCTATCCTTCTTTTTTTAATGTTCCGTTCTAGGTTCTGTACGCTCTACTTCAGCAGAAGGTTTAAATAATAGACCTAGGTTAATCAGTCCTGCGATTCCAACCAATCCATAAATAATGCGGGAGAAAGCAGATGTTTGACCGCCGAAGATTGCTGCTACTAAATCAAATTGAAAAAAGCCAATAAGTCCCCAGTTAATTGCTCCAATAATCGTTAATACGAGCGCAATACGTTGAATACCACTCATGATGAACCCTCCTTGTTTTGTAGTTCACCTATTAGCCTGCTTTTTTTTGAGGGAAATATGCATATTTACTTTTGGAAGATACAGACAAATAAACGTTGATTTGGATGGGGTGAGCGTCTAGTCAACAGGGAATAATCTTTAGGAAGTCAATTTTCTTTACAATCAAAAAGTTGTTCTTCATAATGATGCATGTAATCAAGCTCGTAAGGAGGAGTTTATAGTGAACAATTTTACATTTTATAATCCTACAAAATTAATTTTTGGTAAAGGTCAATTAGAGCAATTAAAAACAGAAGCAGGGCGCTTTGGTAAAAAGATATTATTAGTATACGGCGGAGGAAGCGTAAAACGCAGCGGTTTATACGATCAAGTAATGGATGTACTGAATGACATGAATGCAGAAGTACATGAGTTAGCGGGAGTAGAGCCGAATCCTCGTCTGACAACTGTTCGCAAAGGAATCGATATTTGTAAAGAAAACGGTATTGAATTTTTACTTGCAGTTGGTGGAGGAAGCGTAATCGATTGTACAAAAGCAATCGCAGCAGGCGCAAAATATGATGGAGACGTATGGGACATCATTAACCGCGACGTATTCGCAGCTGAAGCTCTTCCATTTGGAACAGTGCTGACATTAGCAGCGACAGGTTCAGAAATGAATGCTGGTTCTGTTATTACAAATTGGGAAACACAAGAAAAATACGGCTGGGGCAGTCCGGCAACATTCCCTCAATTCTCTATTTTAGATCCCGTTAATACATTTACTGTACCAAAAAATCAAACAGTTTATGGCATGGTCGACATGATGAGCCACGTATTTGAACAATATTTCCATGCTGCAACAAATACGCCGCTTCAAGATCGCATGTGTGAAGGAGTACTGCAAACGGTTATTGAAACGGGACCAAAATTATTAAACGACTTAGAGAACTACGAGTTACGTGAAACGATTTTATACAATGGGACAATCGCATTAAACGGTATGTTACAAATGGGACACCAAGGGGATTGGGCTACTCACAATATTGAGCATGCGGTATCAGCTGTATATGACATTCCACATGCAGGTGGATTGGCAATTTTATTCCCGAACTGGATGAAACACGTAATGGATGAGAACGTAGATCGCTTCAAGCAAGTAGCTGTACGCGTATTTAACGTAGATACGGAAGGCAAGACGGATAAAGAAGTAGCACTTGAAGGTGTTGATAAGCTTCGTGAATTCTGGTCAAGCCTAGGTGCACCAACTCGCTTAGCTGATTATGATATTGGTGAAGACAAATTAGATCTTATGGCTGATCGTGCAATGGCTAAAGGTGAATTTGGTAAATTTAAAAAATTAAACAGAGAAGATGTACTAGCAATCCTACGCGCTTCTTTATAAGATTCTCGATAAAAAACGCCGTGCAAGCCGCACGGCGTTTTTTTCTATTCATCATGGGTAAGCTTTTTCTGCTGTTTGGTTTTCAAATCATCCCGAACGGTTTTATCAGAAAGAGGAACTCCGCTGTAATAAGCCGCTCTTCCTAGTAAATGCCCAGCAATAGGAGAGGTGATAAACACAAAGACAATCGCTAAAATTAACCGTGCACTAATATGGCCGGTGTCAATCCAAAAGTAGAGTAAGCAGCCCACTAATATAAACAGGACGCCTAAGGTAGCACTTTTGGAGGCAGCGTGACTTCTTGTATACGTATCAGGCAAGCGAATAAGCCCAATCATGGTCACAACTGTCAGAAGAGACCCTATTAGTACCAAAGCTCCTACAATGATTTCACTGATCACGTTCATATTCAATCACTTCTCCTTTCTCTAAAAACTTAGAAAAAGCAACGGTACCTACAAAGGCTATGATGCCTAGCAGTAAAATGACTTCGAAAAAAGCCTGCGTTCGAAAAATAATCGAGATGATGGCCGTGATGGCAATGATGTTAATTCCAATAGCATCAAGGGCCATTGCTCGATCAGCAGTTGACGGACCTTTTACCACTCGATAAACAAATCCAATAGTTGAAGCAGAAATGAGAATGAGCGAAACGTTTAAAAAAATATCGAGCATTTAACGACTCACCTCCATAATGGCTTTTTCGAATGTTTGCTGAATATCTATAATAATGTCATCAATATCGTCTGTATTGATTGCATGAATATAGATAGTAGAATTATCATCTGACACATCCATCACCAGTGTGCCTGGCGTTAGCGTAATTAAAAGAGAAAGAATGGTAATTTCCCATTCACTCTCCAGACGGGTTGGCATTGCAAAGATGGCTGGCTGAATATTTAATTTAGGGCGCAATACATCCTTAGTCACTGCAATATTGGCTTTGAATAATTCTCGTATGAAAATAAACAGCAGTTTAATGATCGCATACACTTTATGCAAGTAAAAACGCCTGTGAAAAAAACGGCGGAAAACAAACAGCAGTACCGCTCCCCAGAAAAAACCTATAATAAAGGAAGGGAGTGTCCAAATCCCTCTCAAAAACATCCATGTGAATGCAATGATTACGTTTAATAATAGTTGAAATGACATGCAGATCTACTCCTTTAACACCGATTGGATATAAATTGAAGGATCCATAAGCGTTTGAGCGGCTGTTGACACATAAGGAATAACAGCTTCTGCACCTAGTCCTAAAAAGACAGAAACAGCAAGTAAGATAGCGGATGGGTATAGAATACCTTTAAGGGATACTTTTCCATGCTCAGAAGAAAGCTTAGGTTCACCCCAGAAGCAGCTCATGAAAATCTTAATGGCAGAATATAAAACAAGCAGGCTTGAAACTAGTAAAACTCCTACAAACGTGTAGCTCTCTGATTCTAAGCCACCCTGAACTAAAAGGAATTTTCCAATAAAGCCGCTTAGGGGAGGAATTCCTGCCAACGAAATAGTAGCGATAAAAAACATCCAGCCAAGCAGCGGATAGTCTTTAATTAACCCACCCATTTTCTTTAATTTTGTTGTTCCAGTTATTCGAATGATGCTTCCAGCAAGAAGGAATAGAGCTGCTTTAATAATCATGTCGTGAATTAAATAATAAATAGCTCCTTCAAAACCTGCGTTTGTTGTCAAGGTCACTCCGTAGACTATGACTCCGACAGCAATAATAATGTTATAAATTAAGATTTTATTTACATCAGAATAAGCAATGGCGCCTACTGCACCAACAACGATAGTCAAAAGCGCAACGTAGCCGATAATTTGATGAGTAAATTCAGGATGATGGTAAAACAGTAAAGTGAAAGTCCTGAAAATCGAATAAACGCCTACTTTTGTGAGCAAAGCACCAAACAACCCGATAATAACGGGTGGAGGCGCACTATATGAACCTGGAAGCCAGAAATACATTGGAAATAAAGCTGCTTTTAAGGCAAAGACGATAAATAAAAGCATGCCAATGGTTGTTAAAATTCCCGGCTGGTTCGCCTCAGCAATTCGCTGTGAAAGGTCCGCCATGTTGAGAGTTCCTGTTACGGCATATAAATAAGCAACGGCAATGACAAACAAAGCGGATGAAATGACGTTGACTAAAATATACTTAAGTGACTCTCGAAGCTGTGCTTTTGTACCGCCAATTACAATAAGAGCGTACGAAGACATAAGCATGACTTCAAAAAAGACAAATAAGTTAAAGATATCACCTGTTAAGAAGGCGCCGAATACGCCTACTAATAAAAATTGCACAAATGAATAAAAGTAAAAACGTTCACGCTTTTCCCCAATTGTATGAAAAGCAAAAAGAACGCAGCATAGTGTTACCACACTAGCAGTAAGTACGAGAAGGGACGCGAACATGTCCGCTACTAGAATAATTCCAAAAGGAGGTTTCCAGTTCCCAAGCTCGTGAGTTAAAACACCTTTTGATTGAACCAGTTGTACTAAATAGGAAGCAAAAGCAGTGGTGGTGATTAATGATAAAACACTGATTATCCTTTGAAGTTTAATATTGTCTTTGAAAAAAATGAGCACAACACCTACAACAAACGGGATAAGCAGTGGGATGATTACAAAATTACTCGTCATGTTCATTTCCCCTTAACTTGTCCATATCGTCTGTTCCGAGTTCTTGATAAGCCCTGTAAGCTAGTACAAGGAAAAAAGAAGTGACGCCAAAGCTTATGACAATGGCAGTTAAAATTAGGGCTTGAGGTAAAGGATCTGTATAAGAAGAAGCCTTTTCTCCCAGAAGGGGAACACTCCCCCCTTTTAATCCGCCCATCGTTAAAATCAACAGGTGAACGCCGTGGCTTAATAAACCTGTTCCAATAATAATTCGCAGTAAACTGCGGGATAACATGAGATATACAGCGGCAGTGAATAGAATCCCTGCCACTATGGACATTAATATTTCCACTATTCACTCTCTCCAATCGTTTGAATAATGGTCATCGTAACACCAACTACTACTAGATATACACCTAAATCAAACAGTACAACGGTAGCTAAAGATGTTTTCCCGAGAAGGGGAAGGTTAAAGTAGCTATATGTGTGAGTTAGAAATGGAACTTTGAAAATAAATGACCCAAGCCCCGTTAAAATAGCTAGCAGCAGTCCGGAAGCCGCGACCTTCTTATAATCAAATGGGATGACTTTGGATACGGTTTTTATATCGAAAGCCAGCAGTAGTAATACAAGGGCTGCTGAGGTAGTAAGTCCCCCAACAAACCCTCCCCCCGGTGTATAATGACCTGCAAAGAAAAGATGAATGGCAAAAATGATAATAATAAACGTGACTACTTTCGTTGTGGTTTGTAGTATCAAATCATTTTTTTTCACTCTTCTTCCTCCTTTGTTAACCGAAGACGAATCATGCCATAGATAGCAAGAGCTGCTATGCAAAGTACGGTAATTTCAAATAATGTATCAAATCCGCGGAAGTCAACAAGAATTACGTTCACCATGTTTTCGCCGCCTGCTTTTTCATAGCTGTTTTCAATAAAGTAATGTGAAATCGATTCAAATAGTTTCGTACTGTTTGCTGATATGCCAAGCAGTGTAACAGTCGTTCCTACAAGAAGAGCAACCAGTAAGTTTGGCAACTGAAACTTCACCCTTACTTTTCGCTTCCGAAACTCCGGCAAGTAGTAGAAACATAGTAAAAACAGGGATACCGATACAGTTTCAATCACTAATTGAGTCAAAGCTAAGTCAGGAGCTCGGAATAATACGAAAAATAAAGAGAGCGTATACCCGACAACTCCGAGCGAAATAATGGCTGTGAGGCGTGATTTTGCCAATAAAGTTGTAATAGTAGCCGCAACCATTACGACTGCTAATATGGCTTCATAAACGCCTATAGAAGCAGTATCTTTTAAATCAATCGCAAAGGCATTCTGAGAAAAGAGCGTTACGAGAAGTAAAATGCCTATGAAAGTAAAAATGATTAAAAGATAGTCTCTAATAAATCCTGTCATTAATGTTTTCATGATACGTGTTGACCCTTTTTCTATCCCTTTAATTCCATAATTATAGCCGTTATTAAGCGTTAAAGAAGAAGGGAATCGTGTATAAATTTTTGACCACTTTTGAATCGTCATAAATAACAAAATACCAAATATGATGACCCCTAGCGTCATAAATAATTCTGGGGTAAAGCCATGCCAAAATTTAATATGCACTTGATATTCTTTACCTTCAGCTAGCAGGCTAGGTGCGATAGAGGCCATTGTTGGCTCAATAAGGGTTGATTCTAATAAATTAGGAGCAAAGCCAAAAATAACAACCAGTGATGCTAAAATAACAGGTGAAATAAGCATCCCTACTGGTGCTTCATGCGGCTTCTTTTCTAGTTTTTCGGGCCGGTATTTGCCTGTAAAGGTTTTAAAGACAAGAATCATACTATAGACGAAAGTGAAAATACTTCCTAACCAAGCGATGATAGGCAGCAAAATTCCCCACGTCTGCATACTATACATATCCATTTTTGTCACGTTTACCATGCCTGTAAAAAACATCTCTTTACTTAAGAATCCATTAAAAGGAGGAAGACCCGCCATTGAAAATCCCCCGATGATAGCAATGGTAAATGTCACAGGCATGAAGCTCATTAACCCGCCTAACTTTCTAATGTCACGCGTGCCTGTTTCATGATCGACAATGCCTACTACCATAAACAAGCTGCCTTTGAAGGTAGCGTGGTTAATCAAATGGAAAACCGCTGCAGTAAGAGCTACTAAGTAGATATTATCGTCTAAAAAATTATAGTGAATAGCTGCGCTACCTACTCCTATAAGTGACATAATCATCCCGAGCTGACTAATGGTTGAAAAAGCTAAAATCCCTTTCAAGTCTTGTTGCTTTACTGCTGAAAACGAGCCCCAAAACAGTGTAATTAGTCCTATAATTGAAATAGTAAAAAACCAAGTGGCGCTTATAGAGAAAACAGGGCTGAGTCTTGCTAAAAGATAAATTCCCGCTTTTACCATTGTGGCTGAATGAAGGTATGCACTCACTGGGGTTGGAGCTTCCATTGCATCTGGCAGCCAAATATGAAAAGGAAACTGAGCAGATTTTGTAAAGGCCCCTAATAAAATGAGGACTAGAGCTGGAATGAATAGATGACTTGATGTGACTACATCTACGTTTGAGATAATTTCGCGTATGCTGAAAGTACCTGTCATAACGTATAAAAGCACAATTCCTGCTAAAAGGGAAAGTCCTCCGAATACGGTAATGAGCATAGATTTTAAGGCTCCGTATTGAGATTTCTCTCGTTTGTACCAATAACCAATCAATAAAAAAGATGAAAGGCTTGTTAATTCCCAAAAGCTGTAAAGGCTCATTAGGTTGTCTGATAATACAACTCCTAGCATCGACCCCATAAAAAGAAGCAAATAGACATAAAACGAATGCAGTGCTTCTTTTGTCTTAGAAAGATAATAAATGGAGTAAAGAATAACAAGTGTCCCAATTCCGGTGATTAATAGAGAAAACAGAAGACCAAGTCCATCCACATAGGTATCAAAGTTAATGCCCAGACTAGGTATCCATTTCATTGAATGTAGATATGTTTCCCCCTTAGAAACACCACTGATATATTGTGTGAAATAAATGAACAACACAAGTGGAAGAGGTAAAACGAACCACCCTGTATGAATACGCTGGAATTTCCTATACAGAAGGGGGACAAAAAAGGCTAATAAAAAAGGCGATAAAATCACCAAGTGCAACCACGACAAAAGACAAACCTCCTTGTGATATTCAATTCTGTAACCGATTATATAATAATTTAATTATGCATGCATCCATGCTATTTCTTAGTATCATCGGATTTTTCAAACCTTATTAAATAAATAGAAACTCGTCACAAAATCCATAAAAAAAACATAAAAAAATTTTTTTGGACGTATAAAAATCACTCGAAATTGTCACTCTAAGAGTGAGGTGATGGAAATGTATAGGAAACAAATAGCCATCAGTTTTCTCATTTTTACCGCATTATGTCTGGGCGGATTTGTGCTGAATAATCACTTGGAAATGAAAGAAGAAAACAGGATGCTACTCACTTCTAAAAACCA
The DNA here is from genome assembly GCF_035064545.1 of Bacillus sp. ILBB4. Taxonomy (NCBI): domain Bacteria; kingdom Bacillati; phylum Bacillota; class Bacilli; order Caryophanales; family Bacillaceae; genus Bacillus; species Bacillus sp. ILBB4. Next base: position 355,889 of record NZ_JAIQVD010000005.1, read on the forward strand.
AGCTGAAAATTCCATATCAATAGACTTTTCCCTTTTAAAAGCCTCTTATAAACCGAGACAATATGTGAAGATAGGTGAAATGAACTATATTGCACCACCCGATAAGCAAATAAAAAACGATTGAAGACCACTCTGTAGTCGTTTTTTATTTGCTTATTATTTGCGTAATCGTGCATGAATTACGTCCTGTAATCAAAGAACATTAGTTGACTTCACAACTGAATTTATCGTTAAATAAAAGGGTACATACAATGATTGCAGTTTCAACAAACTATAATGATTGTGTCAAATTGTAAGTGGATTCACTTGAATTCAGCTAACAGTTTCGATAAAGTGAAAAATAAAGATATTTTAATGGAGGAACAGACTATGACACATGTTCGTTTTGATTATTCAAACGCGTTATCATTTTTTGGTGAACATGAACTTACATACTTACGTGATGCCGTGAAAGTAGCTCACCATTCAATTCATGAGAAAACAGGTGCTGGAAACGACTTTTTAGGATGGGTCGACCTTCCTACGGAGTATGACAAAGAAGAGTTTGCACGCATTCAAAAAAGTGCAGAAAAAATTAAATCTGATTCAGATGTATTAATTGTTATCGGTATTGGAGGATCTTACTTAGGTGCTCGTGCTGCTATTGAAATGCTTCAGCATTCATTCTATAACACATTATCAAAAGAACAGCGTAAAACTCCGCAAGTTATTTTTGCTGGTAACAACATCAGCTCAACATACATGAAAGACTTAATGGATGTTTTACAAGATAAAGATTTCTCTATTAATGTTATTTCAAAATCTGGTACAACAACAGAACCGGCGATTGCTTTCCGTATCTTCCGTAAATTATTAGAAGAGAAATATGGCAAAGAAGAAGCACGCAAGCGCATTTATGCAACAACAGATAAAGCGCGTGGCGCATTAAAAACATTAGCGGATGAAGAGGGCTATGAAACATTTGTTATTCCAGATGATGTAGGCGGCCGTTATTCAGTATTAACAGCAGTTGGTTTATTACCAATCGCCGCTGCGGGTCTTGATATCGAACAAATGATGAAAGGGGCAGCTGATGCTCAAGAAGCATTCTCATCATCAGAGCTAGAAGAGAACCCAGCTTATCAATATGCTGTAGCTCGTAATGTTCTTTATAATAAAGGAAAAACAATTGAAATGCTGATTAACTATGAACCAGCTCTTCAATACTTTGCTGAATGGTGGAAACAGTTATTTGGCGAAAGTGAAGGAAAAGATCAAAAAGGTATTTACCCTTCATCTGCTAACTTCTCAACGGATCTTCATTCTTTAGGTCAATATGTACAAGAAGGTCGTCGTGATATTTTTGAAACAATTGTACAAGTTCAAGATTCTCGTCATGAGCTAACAATTGAAGAAGATGCAGCGGACTTAGATGGATTAAATTACTTAGCTGGTGAAACAGTTGACTTTGTAAATAAAAAAGCCTTCCAAGGTACAATGCTTGCTCACACAGATGGAGGCGTTCCAAACTTAGTTGTGAACATCCCTGCGCTAGATGAGTATACGTTCGGATATGTTGTATATTTCTTCGAAAAAGCATGTGCAATCAGCGGCTATTTATTAGGCGTAAACCCATTCGATCAGCCGGGAGTAGAAGCATACAAAGTAAATATGTTTGCTCTTCTTGGAAAACCTGGTTTTGAAGAGAAAAAAGCAGAATTAGAAAAGCGTTTGAAGTAAGCAAAAAGAGGGCGGTACAAAAGTATTTTAGCCCAAGTGGAAAACGAACCATTGATCAACATGTTTGATTAGTGGTTCGTTTTTTTTGTTATGGTGAATATAGTTTCATCTGTTTAGGTCCTTCTAGCAGTTGATTGGAGGGCAAGGCGAAGACTCCTGCGGGGAAAAGCGCAAGCGACGAGGAGGCTCAGCGCCTGCCCGCGGAAAGCGAAGCCTTGCACGGACATCACGGTGTCACAAGCGATTTATACGAGCTACTTTATCCAGTTTGTTCGTCTTTAGGTTGGATTTATTTAGTTATGTCTCAACCTCTTTTTTGCTTTTGAGATAAAGGATAAAACGCTGGAAAGAGGACATGTTAAAACAGAGGAGGGATAACATGATTGAATTATCTTCAAGATTAGAGGGCACATTATTCAAGCTTTACGAATTAGAAAAAACGCTTAAGCCGCTTGGGTATAACATTGGAGGGAATTGGGATTATGACCATGGTTCATTCGACTATAAGATGAATGATGAAGTCGGCTATCAGTTTTTACGTATCCCGTTTACAGCTACGAATGGAGAACTGGATTCTAAAGGAACAACTGTACAGATTGGCACGCCATTTTTACTTTCACATAAATATCAAATTGGTCTAGATGACGATGTTCACAATGGAAATGTGAGTGCTTCATTTAATCAGTTTGCAGAACCCCAAGACGCAGACGCTTCATTTCCAGAAAAGTATATCAGCTTAGGAGAAGAGCTAATTAGAGAGGCAGAAGATGCGCTGCTTCAGTAATTGAAGGAACTATTCTTTTTTTAAACTCTCTGATTTTTTCACAAAAATATGTTCGTACATGACTTGACTAATCAACTCGTTTGTTTTAATCATTTCATTCACCCCCAAATTTTGTGCATTTTGAATATGCTTTTTTGTTAACAGTTCAACGATGCTGTAAATAGAAGGGTTCAATCCTTGCAGCGCGACTAACGTAACAATAGTATTCATGTCTGCATATTCTTCTGTCTTATGTTGATCGGCAGTAATCAGCACTTTTTTTGCGTACCGAGCGTTGGCAAGTTCTAATACTTCATAATGAGAGGGACTTCCTTTAATAAAATGAACGCGATCACAAATCATGGGATTTTTAGTCAGAGAGTCGTCGATAAGAACAATGTCTTCTTTATGAAATGCGTCGCGATAAGACTCTAACACGAGTTTGGCGCGCTCATTCCACCCAACAACGATGAAATGATCTTTTCCATAAAATTTTAAATTTCCTTCCAAATAAGCGCTCTCAGCGGAAACAGCAATTTTCGAAAGCGTAACAAAATAAGTGGTAATAAATCCCGTTCCGATCAGGACTAAAATAATTGCAGCTATCCTTCCAATCGTAGTGGTCGGAGCAAAATCACCGTACCCTATAGTAGAGATTGTAATAATAACCCACCAAATTCCTTCAAACACATTCCCAAACGTTTGCGGCTCTAGGAAATGTATAAGCATGCCGAAAAGCAGAACAAGGCAGCCGATAATAAAAAGAAGCCGCACTAAAATAGAACGACGAAAAAGTCGAAATAATAGCCATTCCATCATAAAAAAACCTCCAGTGATTAGTCATAGCCACAGTATGACCATTTTTCACTGAAGGTATAAGATATCTTTATCTTTTTACTTCGTAATATTCAATCCATTCTTTGTCTGGACCGTAGAAAAATAAGTATCTTGCTCCATTTGGCAAAGTTACAATGTTTTCTTCCACAAATGAAACGCCTGCTGATTTTAAACGCTCAAACTCCTCTTCAATTCCATCTACTGCCAGCGCAAAATGATGAACTTTACCTTCGTTAGGTAAGCTTGAGTTATACCCTTGAATTAACTCTACAATTACATTGCCTTCTAAACCTAGAAAAGCTAGCTTCAAAGACGGATCGGTATGTGGTAGTTTTTCGATGAGCTCTAATCCCACTTTTTGCGTATAGAACTCAATAGATTCTTCTATATCCTTTACTTGAACGCCTACATGTTCAAATTTTAAAATTGTCATATGCATCACCCGTATCTATAGTATGTAAAAACTATGAAATATATTAAAGAGAAAGGATATAGAAGTCAATATAGGGCTGCTTATCAGGAAAGGGCTCTTAAATCATATTTTTGCTGGAGTGAATAGGGTAGAGGCTTCCATCAAGTGCAAACGAAATTTTGCCTGTTTCTTCAGAGACAACTAAAATTAATGCATCCGATTTTTCCGACATTCCAATGGCTGCACGGTGACGTGTTCCCATTTTTTTGGTCGTTGAAATAATAGACGAGAGAGGTAAAACATTAGCAGCTGAGATAAGCTGATTATTTCTAATTAGGACGGCTCCGTCATGTAAGGGTGTCCCTGGATAGAACAGCGTCTCAACTAGCGTAGCGCTGACAGGAGCTTGAATAGGCATTCCTTTTTGAATAAGAGGGTCTACATTTTGTTCCCGTTCAATGACAATTAAAGCGCCGTGACGTTTCTCAGAAAGGTTATGAATAGCTAAGGACAGAGCAGCATATTCAAATGTATAAGGCGATAAGTAATGACGCAAGTAATAAGAGGCAGCCGTAGCTTGAACATCTTGAAATAACTTTCGCATCTCCTCAAAATCACATAGTATACAATGATCACTCGTGTCTAAATGTTTAATTAAATTAGAGGCTTCAGTTGAAATCTGCTGTAAATATGTTCGCACATTATTTTTAATTGTATCGTCTAATTGAAAAGGTTGTCTCTCCATCTTATATAGCTCCTATCTGTCAGTCAGTGTTATCTGTAATGTGTGCTAATGTGGGTGAATTATCCGTAAAGCTTATAAATCCCTTATTAATTTTATAGAGAGGTTTTGTGTTTTATTTAGCAAGAGAATATAAAAATTTTGAGAAAAAGAAAGCGTTTTATAAACTGATATGTTCACATTTGGTTTAAATTTACATATGTTGTTTTAAATAAAAGTATAGATATTTCTGTGAATTTAAAGTATAGTTTTCTTATCGGATATATAATTTTTAATGTTGACAAATATTCTAAATATGCTAAAATTTTTTAAAAATGCTTATCAAGAGTGGTGGAGGGATCTGGCCCGTTGAACCCCGGCAACCTGCTTAGCAAGGTGCTAATTCCAGCAAAGTGTGTATCATTTTGAAAGATAAGGTGAAAATTTATTGCCTACCCAGTCTTTCAATATGGAAGACTTTTTATTTTGATATAGCGCAAGCGATAATTTGAGGAGGGACACCAATGACTGTAACCCCCGACTTAAAACAAATCTTTGGGCATGTCGAAGCAAAGTAAGAATTAAATAGTTTCGCTGACTAGACACACTAGAGGCGGTTTTATCCAATTCTAGTGGGTAAAACCGTCTTTTTTTATTGGATAACGCGGATAACTAAGAATTGGAGTGAAGAAAATGGCAGACTTATATACGTACGAAAACTGGAGTGATACGTTTCCAGAGTTCGACAGTGAAGATGAAACAAAAGGAGCCCTTTCAGCATTGCAGTGGGCGTATGATACCTACGGAGATTCAATTATCTATGCATCAAGCTTTGGGATCGAAGGGATCGTGTTAATTGATTTAATTTCAAAAGTGAAAAAAGATGCTGAAATTGTCTTTTTAGATACAGGCGTTCATTTTAAAGAAACATATGAAGTGATTGATGCAATTAAAGAACGCTTCCCTGATTTACGTATTCATATGAAAAAACCGGATTTAACTCTTGCAGAACAAGCTGAAAAACATGGAGATGAGCTTTGGAAGAGTCAGCCTAACTTATGCTGTCAAATTCGAAAAATCATTCCATTAAGAGAATCTCTTGCTCCTTATGATGCGTGGATTTCTGGTTTGAGACGCGAGCAGTCTGAGTCTCGTGCCAGCACGAATTACTTTAATAAGGATGAGAAATTCAAGAAGGTGAAAGTTTGTCCGTTAATTCATTGGTCTTGGAAGGAAATTTGGCGCTATGTGTATAAGCATGATTTGCCATATAACAAACTTCATGATCAAGGCTACCCAAGTATCGGCTGTGAACCCTGTACCGCACCTGCCTACAATGTAGACGATTTACGTTCAGGAAGATGGGCAGGTACACAAAAAGTTGAATGCGGATTACACGAATCTTAAATACGAAAGAGCTGAATAAATGATGCTTTTATATGTTGCCTTTATCATTGCGCTTTTTTTTGCAATGAATATTGGGGCAAGCGGTGCAGCAGCAGCTATGGGCGTTTCATACGGCTCCGGTGCGATTAAAAAGCGAAGAGTAGCCCTGTTCATCTGTGCTGTAGGTATTGTGCTCGGAGCCATTATCGGAGGCGGCGAGGTGGTAAAAACCATCAGTTCAGGTATCATACCTGAAAAATTGCTATCAGTAGAATTAGTTATTATCATTCTGGCTGCTGCAACGCTGTCACTCTTTTTCGCGAATTTAATTGGTATTCCTCTATCAACAAGTGAAGTAACGGTTGGTTCAGTTGTTGGAGTAGGCGTAGCTTATCAATCTCTGTATGTGGAAAAACTTTTAGTTGTCATGTCTTTTTGGATTATTGTTCCACTAGTTTCATTTGTCATTGCTTTTTTGATTGGAAAAGTGATAAAACGCAGAGCGCATAAAAAAGAAGCAGAGGGAAAGTGGAAAAGAGTTTTAACGATTTTAGTTATAGCGACGGGATTCTTTGAAGCCTTCTCAGCTGGAATGAATAACGTGGCAAATGCTGTCGGTCCTCTAGTAGGAGCTGGATTAATGGATGCCACAACGGGTGTCATAGCAGGAGGATTGGCAGTGGCGCTCGGAGCTCTTTTACTAGGAGGCCGAGTTATTGAAACAAACGGGAAAAAAATTACTCGCTATTCTGTAGGAGAAGGATGCATTATCTCGGGTACTGGTGCTTCTCTTGTCACAGTCGCTTCACTGTTTGGTTTGCCAGTACCGCTTACACAGGTCACTACGTCTTCTATTATTGGAATAGGAGCAGCGAAAACGGGATTCACGAAAGAACAGCGCGAAGTGGTCATTCAAATGTTAAAGGTTTGGGTGGTATCCCCTGTATTTTCACTCGTAATCTCATATGTTCTTGTGAAATTAGTACTTGAAAGCGACTTATATTCATTTGTGGTGCTAGCTAGCGGATGTATTGCCACAGCAGGTGTTTTAAGCTTAGCTAGAGCGACTAGAAGAAAAAGAGCAAGCTTGCAGTCAGAAAAAGAAAAAATGACTGCGTGATTCAAGTGCTTTTTATTATATTGTGTTAATTATTTAAGGAGGACTTTACAAAATGACAACAATTCAAGCACACGGTGGAGAATTAATTAATTTATATCAACCAACATATGACTACACGTCACTAACAAAAGAAATCGAAGTAGATAACATGGCCCTAAGTGATTTAGAACTAATTGGAATTGGTGCTTACAGCCCAATTACAGGATTTTTAGGAGAAAAAGATTATCAATCAGTTGTTGAAAATATGCGTTTAGCAGATGGAACAGTATGGAGTATTCCTATCACTCTTCCTGTAACAGAAGAGCAAGCTAAAGAATTAAACATTGGCGACAAAGTAAAACTTGTTCAAAACGGCGTAACGTATGGTGTTTTAGAAGTTTCTGAAGTATATACGCCAAATAAAGAAAAAGAAGCGGAGAACGTGTACCGCACGGCAGAACTTGCTCATCCTGGCGTGAAAAAAATGATGGAGCGCCCAAATGTATATGTAGCAGGTCCAATCGTACTTGTAGAACGTACACCTAAAACGCGTTTTGAAAAGTATTACCTAGATCCTACTGAAACAAGAGCAGCATTTGAAGAACGCGGTTGGAAAACAGTTGTTGGATTCCAAACTCGTAACCCTGTTCACCGTGCGCACGAATATATTCAAAAAACGGCATTAGAAATTGTAGACGGCCTGTTTTTAAATCCACTTGTAGGAGAAACAAAGTCAGATGATATCCCAGCAGATATCCGTATGGAAAGTTATGAAGTACTTTTAGAGAACTATTATCCTAGCGATCGTGTAGCTTTAGCAGTTTTCCCTGCTGCGATGCGCTATGCTGGACCTAGAGAAGCTGTTTTCCATGCAATGGTTCGAAAAAACTTTGGATGCACACATTTCATTGTAGGCCGTGACCACGCTGGTGTTGGTGACTACTATGGAACATATGACGCACAAAAAATCTTCAGTAACTTTACAGCAGATGAATTAGGAATTACACCTTTATTCTTTGAACACAGCTTCTATTGCAAGAAGTGTGAAGCGATGGCATCAACGAAAACATGCCCTCACAGCAAGGAAGATCATATGATTCTATCTGGAACAAAGGTACGTGAAATGCTTCGTAACGGAGAAGTGCCACCAAGCACATTCAGCCGTAAAGAAGTAATTGAAGTGTTAATTAAAGGATTAGCAAAACAAAAAGTATCTTCAAAATAAGGAGCGGTTGAAGTGAGCAAATCAACAAACATTACGTGGCATGATGCTGGAATTACAAAAGAGGAAAGACGCGAGCAAAATAATCATCACAGTTTTGTATTATGGTTTACAGGTCTTTCGGGTTCAGGTAAATCTACCGTAGCAAACGCAGTGGCAAAAGCGCTTTTTGATAAAAATATTCGCAACTATGTATTAGATGGTGACAATGTTCGTTTCGGCTTAAATAAGAATCTAGGGTTTTCTGCTGAAGATCGTACAGAAAATATTCGCCGTATCGGTGAGGTTTCTAAACTATTTGTAGACAGCGGTCAAGTGGTACTCACAGCATTTATCTCTCCATTCCAAGAGGACCGCGCTCAAGTGCGTGAGATCTTAGAGGGGAATGAATTTTTGGAAGTATACGTGGAGTGTCCGTTAGAAGAATGTGAAAAAAGAGATCCAAAAGGCCTTTATAAAAAAGCAAGAAGCGGAGAAATTCGTGATTTTACAGGAATTGATTCTCCGTATGAGTCACCGGCTAACCCTGAATTAACAATTAATACAAGCACACAGTCTGTAGAAGAATGTGTACAAACTGTTATTGAATATTTAGCTAACCGAAAATTTATCTAAATGACAGCGGACTTTGTCCGCTGTTCTAATTCAAATTAAAATGTGGGAGCGCTGCGGAGACGTGGAAATGATGGAAGGGTGAAAGGCATTCATGGGGAAAGTATATCTAGTCGGTGCAGGACCGGGAGATCCAGATTTAATTACATTAAAAGGGTTGAAAGCAATTCAGCAAGCAGATGTTATCTTATATGATCGTTTAGTGAATAAGGACCTGCTGGAGTATGCTAAAAGTGATGCAGATATCATTTACTGCGGAAAGCTTCCGAACTATCATACCCTCAAGCAAGAAACAATTAACAACTTTTTAGTGAAATTCGCTAAAAAAGGAAAAATTGTAACGCGCTTAAAAGGCGGAGATCCATTTGTTTTCGGACGCGGAGGGGAAGAAGCAGAAGCTCTCGTGCAGCAGGGCATTTCATTTGAAATTGTTCCAGGAATTACATCAGGCATCGCAGCCGCTGCTTATGCAGGAATCCCTGTCACTCACCGGGAATACAGCGCAAGCTTTGCTTTTGTAGCAGGTCATCGTAAAGATAGCGAGCATGATGCAATCAAATGGGATAGCCTAGCCAAAGGTGTAGATACTCTTGCAATTTATATGGGGGTGCGGAACTTACCGTACATTTGCCAACAGTTAATGAAACACGGAAAAACTTCAGCTACGCCAATTGCATTGATTCACTGGGGAACATGTGCGGACCAGCGCACTGTAACTGGAACTCTTGGTACAATTGTTGATATTGTTAAAGAAGAACAAATTGAAAATCCAAGTATGATTATCGTTGGTGAAGTTGTGAATTTTCATGACCGATTAAATTGGTTTGAGAAGACTGGACAGCATTACTATTCGTTTGCACAAGAAGCTTACTAAAGAGGTTGATTATATGGATGCAGTTTTATATGTTTGCCATGGCAGCCGCGTAAAAGAAGGCGCTGATCAGGCAGTTGCTTTTATTGAAAGATGTAAAAAAAATCTAGATGTACCGATTCAAGAAGTTTGTTTCCTAGAACTAGCTTCCCCCACTATTGAACAAGGATTTGAAGCATGTATTGAACAAGGTGCTACTCGTATTGCGATTGTGCCTCTTCTGTTATTAACAGCTGCGCATGCAAAGCATGATATACCCGAAGAAATACACAAAGTATATGAACGTTATCCCCAGGTAGAAGTGCTGTACGGAGAACCGTTCGGCGTAGACGAACGAATTGTTGATATCTTGGTAGAGAGAATCAAGGAAACCAATGTGGATAAGCATGAAGATTCGATGATATTGTTGGTCGGCAGAGGAAGCAGTGATCCTGCTGTAAAAAAAGATTTTAACGAAATAGCTCAACTGCTAAAAGGGAAAGGTGCTTTTAAAGAAGTGAGCACATGCTATTTAGCTGCGGCTTCTCCTAATTTAAAAGAAGGCGTGCACCTTGCTAAACGAACTTCGTATAAGCAAGTATTCGTTCTTCCGTACCTTTTGTTTACCGGTATTTTAATGAACGAAATTAAGGAAGAATTGGAGCAGCTATCAACAGATGCCCAGCAGTTTATCTTAGCCAACTACCTAGGTTATCATGATGGGCTTGCACACATTTTAAGTCACCAAGTAAAAACGTTATTATCGAGCAAAGGAAATCAATACGATGTATACCGTTATGCTTGATTTAAAGGGTCGTTCGGTCTTAGTAGTTGGGGGGGGGACAATCGCAACTCGTAGAATTAAAGGTTTTTTACAAGAAGGAGCAGCCATTACAGTGGTTGCTCCAACTGTTTCAGCCGAAATAAATGAATGGGAAGCTAAAGATCAGCTGCGTGTAAAAAGAAAAAAAGTAGGAGAAGAAGACTTACTTAATGTCTTTTTAATTGTTGTGGCTACAAATGATCAAGCTGTGAATAAGTTTGTTAAGCAGCATATTAAAAATGATCAGTTGGTTAATATGGCCAGCAGTTTTTCCGATGGAAATATTCAGATTCCTGCACAGTTTTCTAGAGGGAGATTATCGCTAGCAATATCCACAGATGGCGCTAGTCCTTTGTTGACAAAACGAATCAAAGAAGACTTATCCTCAAATTATGATGAGAGTTACACACAGTATACACAATTTTTGTATGAATGCAGAGTTCTTATCCACAGATTGAATGTGCCAAAGAGCCGTAAACATGAGTTATTAACAGAAATTATCAATGATCAATACCGGCTGTCTCTAGTAAAACAGCGGGAATTTTTACAGCAGATTGAAAAATATAAATAAAAAACGGCCAATTGGCCGTTTTTTATTTATACATTTTCAACTTCAATGCTTCGAATACCGCTGATTTTTTGAATTTCGTAATACACTTCTGTAGTAGGGCGCTGGTTATTAACTGACACTTTCATTCGTATATACAATTCATTGGTGTCTAAATCTTTGATTCGAATATTTTTAATTGTAATATTCTTTTCTCTAATGCTATTAGTTGTATCAAAGATATTGTGCTTATCCGCTAGCTTGAGTTGAAGAATAAGCTCTTTCTCGCGCAGTTGCCTAGGCCCCAAAATAGTAATAAGGAAGGGAAGAAGTTCAACGCTGATGATGAGCAGTACAACTCCGGTAATAGCTTCAGGATAAAACCCTGCACCTACAGCAATCCCTATACCTGCTGCTCCCCAGATAATAGCCGCTGTTGTAAGCCCTGAGATGCTGTCATTTTCTTTTCGTAAAATGACACCAGCCCCTAAAAAACCAATTCCAGAAACAATTTGAGCGGCCAGACGAAGCGGGTCCATTGTGATGTGATCACCTTTATTAAAGATTTGAGAAGACTCAATCGAAACAATCGTGAGTAAACAGCTAATAATGGAAATTACGAGAGATGTTTTTAAACCAACAGGCTTTCGTTTTAGTTCCCTTTCAATTCCAATAATAAGACCAAGTACAGCGGAAATCCCTAATTTGAGCAACATTTCATTTTCCATTATTTTCACCTATTTCAATAAACATTGTTGTTTATATCTGTATGAAAGAAGAAAAACAGATATGTATCAGTATAGTAAACTTTTCTTCATAATGACAGGTGAAATTCAAAAAAATCTGATTATTTATAAAGCGCTACGATCTTTTCTTTTAATTTATATTTTTGAATCTTGCCGGATGCCGTCATGGGAAAGTCGTCTATAAAATAAATATGTTCCGGAATTTTGAAATGAGCAAGCTTACCTTTGCAAAAGTCTTTGATTTCTTGAGCGGTAAGAAAAGAATGTTGCTTGAGTTTAATGCATGCAGCAACTCGTTCTCCATACTTTGGATCAGGAATACCGACAATTTGCACATCTTCTACCTCGGGTATTCTATATAAAAACTCTTCAATTTCTCTTGGGTAAATATTTTCTCCGCCTCTAATAATCATATCTTTTAGACGTCCTGTAATTTTTACATAGCCATCTTTATCGATGGTAGCTAAATCTCCTGTATGTAGCCAACCTTCTACAATTGTTTTTTCTGTTTCTTCCGGCATTTTGTAATATCCTTTCATTGTTAAATATCCCTTTGCACAAAGTTCTCCTTGTTCTCCGAAAGAAGCTGGTTTACCTGTAACTGGATTAATAATTTGAATCTGTACATGATTATGAACTTTGCCAACCGTTTGTACTCGCCGCTCGATAGAATCAGTTGGGGTTGTTTGGGTGATTACAGGAGATGTTTCGGTTTGACCATAGGCGATCGTAATTTCATTGATGCCCATGTCATGTATGACTCGTTTCATTACTTCTGCTGGACAATTAGAACCAGCCATGATTCCTGTGCGAAGAGTAGATAAATCATATTGATGAAAGTCAAGCGTATTTAATTCCGCAATAAACATAGTTGGTACACCGTGAAGAGCTGTACATTTTTCGTTCTCTACGGTGCGTAAAACAGAGGCAGGTTGAAATTCAATAATCGGTAGCATAGTAGCACCTACAGATACGCATGCTAGAACACCCAGCACACATCCGAAGCAATGAAAGAAAGGAACTGGGATGCATAAGCGGTCTTCGTTAGTCAGTTTCATAGACTGAGCAACTAAAAAGCCGTTGTTTACTATATTATGGTGACTGAGCATAACTCCTTTTGGAAAACCTGTTGTTCCGGAAGTATATTGCATATTGATAACATCATGGATATGTAGGGATTGTTCATGCTTATCGAGAACCTCATCCGATACCATTAAGCTACTCATTAAAAACTCGTTCCAAGATGTATGTTCGCTTGATCCACTTAAGTTTATAAGATGTTTTAGTTTGGGAAGATTATGTTCAATACTGGTGATAATAGACGTATAAGAAGTGCTTTTAAATTCATCAATGAAAAATAGCGCTGTTGTATCAGAATGACTCAATACATACTCTAATTCAGAGGATTGATAACTTGTATTAAGGGTAACCAAAACAGCGCCTATTCTAGCTGCTGCGAATTGAAGAAGCAACCATTCCGGCACATTGGTAGCCCAGATAGCGATATGGTCGCCTTTTTTGAGACCGGTGGCTAGAAGTGCCTTTGCAACTCGAGAGGTTTCTTGATAAAATTCCGCATACGTATAGCGAATATTTTGTTCAGAGTAGATAACCGCTTCTTGATGCCCAAACTTTTTTGTGCTTTCTTTTAAAAGTTCTCCAACCGTTAATTCAAGCAATGGTTTCATTTGGTTTCCTCCTTGAATAATGTTAAAGTATATGTGAAAGCGTTTTCTAAAAGTAGTTTATCAAATTTAAAGGAAGTGTTCCAAAAAACCATTCGACAAATTCCTTCACTTTACACTGCATATAGAAAAGGGAAGGAACTAGATTTATCACATTGATTTCAACAAGTAAGTATACGGAATGCGAATATTGTAATAAAATAAAGAAATGTCTCCCTGTTATAAGAAGACAACGCATGTTAATAAAGAATGGTATAAAAATATGAAGTAAACAAACAAAAAATCATGCTGAATGTTGAAAGTGAAATAAATGAAAGGCCGTTGACTCTGCCTTCTTTATTAGACATTTTAATTGATTCCCAATAAGCAAGTGAAATTAAGAGAATAGACATACAAAAGGACAAATAGAGTGCAGCTGCAATTAAGGTATCCAAGTGAACGCCTCCTTGGCGGATAAGGATTTAATAGACATTATGCTAGTATGGCTCTAGATATGCTAGTATCTATTAATTGGCTAACGTTTCGTTTGCAAAAAAATAGTTTTTAAAAATATATCGAAAAACTATTGCACAATAAAAGAAGGCGTGGTATATTATTAAATGTCGCTAAGATGAACTGCTAAAGTAAACATCGAAGTGATAAACAAATAAAAAAACTTGTTGACAACTAGGTTTCAACTTGTTATGATAGTAGAGTCGCTTAAGAGCGGCGGTTGAACTTTGAAAACTGAACAAAGCGACAAACGTCAACGTTAAATTTTATTTTTTAATTGAGCAAGTCAAACATTTCTTCGGAGAGTTTGATCCTGGCTCAGGATGAACGCTGGCGGCGTGCCTAATACATG
>NZ_JAIQVD010000006.1:0-210355 GCF_035064545.1 Bacillus sp. ILBB4
GGAAGTAATATGAAAAACGTTTATAAAAAAGCTGAACTACTTATCGAATACTTAGAGTATCCAGAGGTAGAAAAAGGAGAACAAAATCCTTTTACAGGTAGAGATCCTGAACAGAAAGAGCAACCTATTGTAAATTCTGCAAAAGCGGAGATTCCTGAAGAGATTCTGCCTGAGCTAGTTGAGTTCCTGCATGATAAAGGAGTATTTGTTGGACACTTAAGAGGGGTATATTCTAGAAATAAATAAAATATGGAATGGAAGAGCGGAGGGCTGGCATGACTATCAATGAAACAGTAAGGGAAAAGAGAGTATTTAGTCAGCAAACGGAAAGGGATTATAGGCATCTTATTCTAGATTCAAATAAAATAAAAAAGTGCATCTATTTTGACTATGTTATTTTAATTAAGCAGGGTGATCTACCATATCCTAAAAGATGGTTAAGATACTTTAGCTTACTACCACAAAAAGGACAAGTAGTACCCGTTGAAAATTATAATAGAGAGGATTATGAATATATCTTCTTGCCTTATCCAGGGTTTAGTGATGAAATGAAAAAGGAGCTTGAACTTTTAGGTCAGCCTACAGATGACAGTAATAAATTTAGCAATTTCTTAATACAACTTGATGAAATACCTGATCATCTCTTGCCGTTAGTTAAAAAAGAAATTACATCTTGCTTCGAACAGACAACTGAGCCCCCAGCTATTGATGCTTATGTTTATGAAGAGCAAGGGGAAACAGCGTATTTAATTTTAGAATTTGAAGATAACCCTCATGACATTGATGAAGATGCAACAACAAGATTTCAAAGTATGGAGACTTTACAAACGTATGAATTACCAGGAGAGCATAAACGTTTATACAAAGTTAACGAACCAGATGCTCATTATAATTCAGAGCGATGGTTTGTATATTCATACGAAGATGCAAACTTTCCATATCTTGAAGAGCTACATGAATTAGAGGATTTACTGCCATATACAGCATTCAAAGAACTACAGGTGAAATAGGCAACAAAAAAAGACCCTAGCTGATGCTCAGGTCTTTTTTTTATCTTTTTGATAAGGTAGATGTTTGTGAACTAACTTGCTGAGACTAAAAGCAAGAATCGAATTTTTATCTTTTTGTAAGATATTTTCATTTGTACGCAAATTACTTGCACTAAACGCTGCAATAGAAGCATTTGCATCTTTTTGTAAGTTATTTTCTACTTGTATTATATAACATAAATAAGCTATCTACAAATTTTTACTCTTAAGGAGGAGCAAGGATAGGCAAACCCTTTAAATGCGTAACAGAAGAACAAGCTTACAGCTACAAGGAATTGTGCATTTAAATTCGCTGACTATCCGTTGCCATCGTGCCTTACATACCAGAAGTACGGTGAGAGGGATATTAGTCGTATCCCAGAGCGAGAGTTTTCACCGTAATTATAGTATGCGCAATAATGAATTAGATATGTAAATAAAATCCATATTCTAAAAACGGATATAGAAGTCATGCAATTGATGATTCGTTTTTCTATTACTATTAACAACATTAATCATAGACTCAAGACGTTTGTTTTCCATAACATCTAGACCCAGCATGTAATCGATGAAGGCGATTTTCGACAGGGTGCATATCATCAAAGTCTCTAAGTCATGTTGGTCCATGATTTCATTTACAAGCTTGTACAATTCATCTTTTCGGAATCTCATAGCTTTTTCGTCCACAACAACAGACCTGTCAATTTTAAAAATGCTCATTTTTATTACATCTCACTTTCTAAAATAGACTTTTGAGACAAAGTAAAAGACGGCCGAAGCCGCCTCATACCATAAGTTTTATCTTATCTAAAACAAAACTAATTAATGTAGAACCCATTAACAAGAGAAAATCTTTTTTCTATATATATATATGGCATTAGTTTACCATGAAAGATTTATTTTGGCAAATATAAATAGGCATCTAGTATTATTTACATTTCCATATTTAATATGTATGGTAGTTTCACTGTTGCAGAATACACAATACTATGAAGAGCTATTTTTTATTACGTCTCACTATTTTAAGTATACTTAAGTTTTTGAGATATAAATCAGAACGACATAAGCCGTTCTGATTTATATCTACCAAAATTTTGTGCACTCAAGGAGCTATATTAGCATACACACCTCTATTTTCGCAAATTCAAATTGGTTCCGAGAATATATGTTATGTAAACTAGAAAAAGAAATCAACTATAAAGAGCATCCTAGATGAATGCTCTACTTCGTCTTATTTCCAGTTCTCGTTATTGTTGTATTTACCTAACCTACCCTTAATGTCTCCAACCATTTCTTTTAATTCATCAATCGATTGCATATTTTCATAGCCATCAAGCATGCTTATTGTTTCAGATAAATATTGTTGTCTTTTTGATTCCTTTTTAGCTTCTTCACGCATTCTTTTAAAGGGATCTTTTCTTTTAGACTTTCGTAAATCCTTGTTATAATCTTCACTAAAAATCCTTAATGTGGCTTCAGGCAATTGTCTACCCATCAGAAATCACGCTCCCTTAGTGAATTAAAAGCAGCTAACATTGTTAATCAACTCGTCAAGTTTTGACATGACTTATTCTTAAAGGTTCAACGAGTACAGATAAAATCCTGCTTTTCACCTTCAATCATTTGGCAGAGTGTTTCATTAAGTTGCTTCCTTAGATCTTCTTATATTTTTAAGTAAGATAGATGTAGCACCAAATGGTATTGCGCAGCTTAATGACAATATGATAAATGGCTTCCATAGTGTTTCCACTTTAGATAAATCCTGAAATGAAAATAATAAAACCCCTGCAGCTGCTCCCACTATTCCACAGATTATGTAAAGTAGTATCTCGAATATGTACTTGTGTTTTGAAATATATTTCATTACCGCATTAATAGCTATGTATGTAGGAATGCCAATGATCAGTATGAATGGCAGCAAAAACAGAATAGAAAACAATAATCCAGCTGTATAGTCACTTAGAAACACAAGCTTTATATCTAGGAATCGCAAGAACACAAAGTGCCCATACATAAATGAAACTAAAATACATATTAGCAATGAAATAAGACCTTTCTTCATTTGCTTACTCCTTTATATTTTATTGCATAGAAAAGAGCGGCAACACAGTGTTAACCGCCCTTTTCTAATTGCCTTATTGACTTGTAGAGAATGTTGTTGGTGGAATATGTCTTATGATCAGCACTTATTTTACCATAGGTTCCCTTGTATGACAATAACATATGAGTTAATATTAACTATTTAAATCCTTCTTTTGAACCATCTGCATTTGGAAGATATCTGATTCTGTAATGCCCAACTTTTTAAGTTCCCCTTGAAACGGGCGCCACGGCTCTATCTTAATTCTTCGCTTAGTTCCATTTCTTAATGTAAACACCCTGTAGTATTCTTCCTCTTCAGGTACCCTTTTATCGTATTTATTGTATTTAGACATTTGGTTCTCCCTTGTGTTATAATAAAAATCTAGTTTTGCTTTTTGCTATTGGAGCACTCACTTTAGTGGGTGCTCCTTTTATTTTATACAGCTCTTGATTTATATGCTATCATATGGTTAGAATAAGAACAAACGTTCTATTCGGAGGGATTAAAATGGATATAGACTTTCTAAAGCATGTTAACTTGAAAGAAATGAAAGCACGGGATCGTGGAATGCGTAAATGGCGCCCTTTTGCTAGTATGCCTGAACAGTATGCTGGACTTAATCAAGTGTTAGGTGATTTAAATAAGGTTGAGCAGCCACTTTTGACTGAGGAGCGGTACGAAGAAATCAGCCAAACTATAGCACAAGCTCTACATTACGATAAGAAAGTATCTATTACTTACTATAAGAATGGAGAAATTGTCACTGGAACAGCTTTAATAAATAATGTAAACCGTAACAACAACATACTTACATATACTGATAATGTATTTGGCTATAAAACAGACTTGCCTCTTCACCTACTAATTAATGTGGAAATGGCATAAAAAAAAGAGTAGCTATCCCTGGCTACTCCTTTTGACAAAATAATACACACTTGTATTGGACTTTCATTATAGCATAAGTCCACCTTACTTTGGAATAAATTCTTGTATGAATTTGTTTTGAATGTTAATCTTCGCCTATAGATGTAACTTTATAGTCATCACCATAATCTACAGTAACTGACATTTCTTTTTTCTTGTCTTTAGTATGTCCATGCACTAATACCGTACTCAGATCTTCTCCTCCCAAAAACTCTACATCTTTTGGAACAAAATCAACATTTTCTTCGTCCTTCATGTATGTAACTGCTACATCTGATGCAGTTTGTTCAATTTCCTTCTTATCCATGGTACCCTCCTTCTGACATCCTACTACTATTAATAATAGTAGAAATATAGCAAGAACTTTCAATTTCATCATCCATATCTCTCCATTTTTTTGGAAATTCCTATATAATAGAATTATACTCTATTACCGAGAGGGGTTTCAAACATGAAAGTGAGAGATGGCACTTATAAACTATTGAGTTCACTCGCCTATTCTAACAAGCCAGGTAAATCTAGGGACATTATATATAAAGATGGCAAAGAGCATTGGACAATTATGAGTGACAACAAAAAATTCAAATTACATGATCCTGACACAGGATTTGATGCAATGATTGCTAAAAATAAAGACAATGTTGTCATTGCGTACCGTGGAACGGAAATGAATTCTTTAAAGAATGCGGTAACTGTAGGACTTAAAGATGGCATAACAGATGTCAACTATATTGTTCGCAATAGAGATGTTAAAGAACTTGATTTACATGTGGAGCTTGAAAAAGGCAAATTTCACATTGATTTCTATAAACAGAATCAATTTCGTCAAGCTGATGAATTAGCAAAGGATGTTCAGAAAGCCTATCCTAAAGCAAAGGTTTCATTAACTGGACACTCTTTAGCAGGTTCTATGGCTTCTTATGCTGCTGCTAAAAATGACTTGCACGCTGTCACATTCAATGGACCTAGTGTTATTGGATTACTTCCTAAAGACTTAAAAGAGAAAGCGGAAAAAGGAGGATTTGATAAGCAAATTGTAAACTATGTACACCCTAAAGATTCTTTAAGTTCGGGTGCAATTAATCCTTATAAACGCTATATTGGTTCAGCCTATTACATAGGCTCTTCGTTTGAACTTGAAAACTCAAAGAACAGATACAATCCTATATCAAGAGCTTGGGGTTCATTGGCTGGTGCTGGCTATCATAACATGCAGCATTATAAGTTTGATGATTTCGGCAATATTGCTAACCCTATTTTAACGAATGTTTTAACCGGTGAAAGTCTTGCTACTTCTCCTCGTTTTGCTTCTGCAGAAAGTGGCACAATAAAAGTCACACCTGCTGATCTCAACGAATTAGCAAATGAACTAGAATCCTATGTTCCAGATATAGAAAGCATCTGTAACACGTTTAAGCAGAAAGCATCTGTTTTAGATGATATTCAAATAACTGAGGATGTTTTAAACGATGCTCTTCAGCAGGTGCATCAAGTGAGCGGCTGGTTTGCTGAAGATACTGCCAAAATGGTCAACAATCTGAATGCTGCTGCTGCATCTTTTGTGGAGGCTGATGTTTTAAAATGAGCGATTTAGAAAAATACGAAAAAGAACTAAATGATTTAGAAAGCCTAAGCACGCATTTAGATTCTGTTATTAGAAAATTACGTGCTAAGCAGTTAGTTGTTAAAAGTAAAGTCGAGGATTTGACTACATGGGAATCTGGCAATGCTAAGGATGCTTTTCAGCAGGAAATGGAATCTTACTTTAATACTTTCACTAAGAAGATAGATGACGTAGAAAAAATTGAAAAAGAAGTAACTCATGCAAAAACAAAGGTTAGACACTACATGATGCTTGAGAATATACCTAAAGGGCCTAAGTGGTAATCCACTGCCCTTCTTTTTTTCGAGCAAGAATACCTTCTAAATTAACGCACATTCTTTCAGCTATTACATTTAAATCTATTAATCCTCTCTTTCAAATTTTTTATTCATTAAGGTATATTAACCTGCATCTTTTTTACTATATTGTTATATAATTAATTTACTACTATTTGTTGGAGGAGTTTTATTATGGCTAAAAATAAAGTAATTGCTGGAGATTTCGAAGGACATGCTGTTAAAGATCGCATTACGGTAATACAAATTGAAAAAAATTGGTTAACTACAAAAGAGCTTACTAAGGACACAATCGCATCTTATGAAGTTATTGACGAAACCCAACGTAAAAGTGCAACTAGTGCAGTTGGACGTGCTTTTGTTGGTGGCGCTATATTGGGACCTGTCGGATTGCTCGCTGGTCTCTCTGCAAAATCGAAAGGTACTCACCTTTTAGCAATTGAATTCAAAACTGGAGAGAAAAGTTTAATAGAAGTTGATGATAGAATATATAAAACATTAATCAAGATTTTATTCTAATAATATCATTTAACTCCTTCTTTAACATATTAATTGTTCTATAAAGGTGTTGTAGTATATACAAGAAAAAGAGCAAACCAAAAGGTCTGCTCTTCTCTCCTACTCTCGCCAAAAGTCTAGGAGTAGTAGCCAATATAATTATAGTTTTGCATGTTATAAACAGAATGTCAAATTAGATATAAATATGGAGGTTTTATTATCATGGCGCCTACAAATGTTTCGCAGTTTGTTAATTCAGTTATAAAAAAAGTTTGGTCAGAAGATATAAAAAAGGATTATCACAATCACAATCTCCTTTACGAATGTTCTTTACAAGAAGCTTTTTACCACCATATAAGAAGAAGACTTGGGGATGATTTTTTAAATCAACATAATATAAAACTGTTTACTGAATATAGAATTGGCGAGCAAAAAGCGGATTTGGCTGTCGTAATTATAGATCCTAATTTGGCTGAAGAGAACCATCTACAAGACTGCGTAATAGAAGTTATCTCCGTTATAGAGATGAAATACAAAGGTGAATTTGCTTCAGAGAATGAATTTAACAAGGATGTTATTAAAGTCTTATCGTATATTAGCGAATCAACACCTGATACTATGTATTATCTTGCATTTATAAGAGAAAAGGATTTTCAGCCTGATGAAGTAGTTAACTGGGTAACAGATGAACAATCATTAGAGGCAAATGGACAGCTAACAGAAATGTATTCATACATAGATATGGAAACAAATAAGATGGTATGGCACGTCATTGAACATACAACAACCTCTTCCCTTTTATCGTAGGTACTGCTATGATAAGCAAGATATGTGAGGGATAAAAAATGGAACAAGAAGATAAGTATACAAACATTGATCTAACAAAAGTTTATGAATATAGTGAGATGCCGGATAAGATCAGCGGCCGTTGCGATAACTGTAATGGAGTAAAGTTTAAAAGTAGCGTAGGTAACGGTAAATTCCTGCGTGAATGTATCAATTGTGGTATGAAAAAGAATATATAAAAAATCAACAAAAGTCCAATGACCTATATATTTTGATTATATAGGTTTTTTGCTGTGTAAAAATAAAAAATGGAATCAATCCAAAAGCTAGTCGTGGTCTATAGAAAATACTTAATAAAATAAACACTTACTAATAGTATCTTAGTTATTAGTATTTCAGGAAATTGATTTAATGAATAACATACTTATTTGTAACTACCTTATTCTGAAGGCATGGCTATTATTACTTTTAAGAAGCTTACTTTATGTAGGCTTCTTTTTTTTAATGGATAAATATATATTTTCTTTAATCTAAGTGTAAATTAGTAAAACTATATATTAAAAATATAATTACCTTTTATCTAGTTTGTAGAAAAATATCCTATTTGTCATCACTAAGAGTAATTGATATAACTATATATTTTAGAACTAACTTCATACATTTACATATGTAAATTAGAATAGATATCAAGTTACCTAAATAACAAATCAAACATAATAACTAACTTCTTAAGATTATAAGTATAAATGTTATTATGTTTACGGAGAAAGAAAGGTGTTTATTTCATGGGAAGAAGAGAGAGAAAACGTTATGATGATAATAGTCGTGTTAAGGAATTACTTGAGAAAGAGTTCCATACGCAAGAAGAAATAGAATTTATTAAGAACGCTTATACAGGAATTGGGGGCCTGTCTTCTTCGAATTTTAATAACGGGCAGTTCTTCACTCCAGCAGAAGTTGCTGTCTTTACCCGAATGATGATGGGTATTGAAGGTGGACGAGTTTTAGAGCCCTCATGTGGAGGTGGAGCATTCATAAATGTACTACCTGAAGCTTGTGATGTTTATGGATCTGAAATGATGTTTGAGGCTGCGAGAGTCTCTGAGTTATGTTACCCTCATGCCACCATACGCCAAGGAAATACCTTGACGATGGATTGGGATGAGCCATTCGATTATGTAATTGGAAATCCACCATATGGCCTTAAGGTTGATGAGTGGAATTTCAATTGTGGAAAGAAATTAAAAAGTGAGGTTGCTTTCATAGAATACGGTATGAAATGGTTAAAGCCGGGCGGTATTCTTGGCATGATTGTGCCAGATTCTATTTTGGCTAATCAGCGTGAGCAACCTTTCAGAAAGCATATGTTAGATAACAATGAATTACTTGCTGTTGTTAGTCTCCCAGGTGAAACGTTTTATCACACAGGAACTTCTGTGAAGACCAGTCTACTTATGGTCAGAAAAGGAAGAAGCTCAGAAGAAGATTACTCAGTGTTCATGGCAATGTGTACTAATGTCGGATGGGATAAGCGTGGAAACCGAACAAAAAATAGCGATCTTCCTTCGATATATCGAACTTATCTTGATTCAGGCATATCACATTTACAGCAGAACGATTATGTTCCAAAGTTAGTTGAGTCAACTGGTGTCAAAACAATTTCAGGTCAACTTGCATTGGATATTTTTTAGATGAAATTAGTACAAAAGAGATTTAAATAAATCAGCATGTTTTTTTAGCTCATCATATTTAGTGGTTGTCACACTATCATACAATTCATTGAAATATTTCCAAGTAGCACGCTGACAGTTATCACTAAGTACTGAAAGATACTGGTCAGCTTCATCAAATTCACCATCATAAATTAATTCGAAAAAATATCCGCAATCAGCAGCACTTTCTACAATTCGTTCAGCTGATACATGAGGAAACATATTGAATTTCACTAAAGCCTGAACTGTTTTATATAAGTGCTGTTGAATAGCTAGTAAGGAATAAGCTTTTTCAACTTCCTGGAACATTGTTTTGATTACAACTACGTTAACTTCGTTTTTCATGATAGATCATACCCTCTTTTTTTAAAATGTATACAAGAGTAAAAACTCAGATAATGGAAAAGTTTTCATCGGTGAGTTGTTACTCTAAAAATGCTAATCTTTTACACTCATCAAGTCAATCATTTTGGGCAAAATTACTCAAATTGAGATTATTTTCCCAAACTATAATGGCTAAAACTTAGAATTTATTGAAAACTTTAAGAGTCTAAAGTCCTGCTAAAATTTAAATATGCGCAAATCTAGTCCTAAATACCCTTAATAAGCGCATATTACTTTTTATTTGTTTATTTAGAACATAGTTCCTAAAATAAAATATTTAAATAGAACATTGCTACTAAGCGAAATCTAATCCCTCACTTGGTATATGTATGTAAGTTAGTTACTTTTCGAACATCTGTTCTGTTTTTTTAAGTTTACTGCCATTTTCCATTTTTGTCAACTGTGAAAAAAAGCGTGCTCTCGTGCCCCACTATTATATAAAAATAACCGTGCTCTCATGCCCTACTATTATACAAAGACCGTGCTCTGGCGCCCCAATGTCAGTACTTGAAAAGCGTGCTTTCACACCCTACTATAAGAAAAAAAGCGTGCTTTCACGCCCTACTATCTATATAAAAGGTGTGCTCCTATGCCCCACTATTAAGAAAAAAGCGTGCTCTCATGCCCCACTATTTATGTATATAAAAAAGCCTGTGAAGGCTTATATATCAAGGGGTTAAAGCTAGTATCGAAAACTAACTCCCTCTTATATCTTCACAGGCTTTTATATGTATTATGTTGTATGCTTTTTTCTAGGGTTCTTACTACCGCCTCACTGCGTTCGTTGCTAAAGGTCTGCGGTGCTGTGCAAGAGGGAAAACCACCCTCTCACCCAACATCCTCAACCTATCATTTATGCTGCCCAAACAATTGACGAACGTACTCAGTGTATTCATCGGTACCATCACTATCTAATCTAAACATCAAATCAGGATGGATAAGGTAGCGTGTACGACTATTATTTTGGAGAACCATTACTGCTCCACTACGTTGAAGGATATCCATATAGCGGCTAATTGTTGCACGATTGGCGTTTTCGTAACCAAGTATGCGACCAATTTGCGATTTAGATAAATGCTTCAGTTGCTTAGGATCACGTTTGACTGCATCAAGTACGCTTTCTCCTTCTAAAGTAATCCTCTCATCTGGATTCGATACTAAATAGTATGTTTCGTAATGAAAGTAGGGCATCACAGCATGCAATAATCCAATTACGTCTTTCAAATTAACTTGTCCAGTTTTACGGCGACGGTTTTTGTTCTGCTCTATCTTTCGAACATTGCTAATAACATTGCTCAATTGATTTTTGAACAGCTTAACAAATTTTTCACCAGGATCAATATGGTGCTTTTTCCCTTTCCCCATCTGGAAGTAAAGTTCATTTAATACGTAGTTGCTTACACGACCGTTTTTGATTTTCTCTAGTAAACCTAATTTAACAAACTTATTCAAGCGTTTACTGATTGTTTTAGGATCACTTATCTCCCAAATTTCTCCGATGCTTTTGTTATTCAGAGCAACACCATCTTTTGTCAGAGGCTCGCCATTAAATCGTGCATAGAGAACAAGGATCATGAAGTACCTACGGTCACTTACCGTAAGGTCAGTTTCTTCGAGTAAGCGTATGTTTTCGCTTTTCCCCATCACAAAATCCCCTCTTTTGTCTCGTAAGCGCATGTTTTCTTTTTCTAATTGCGCACGATAAGCTTCTAGCTGCTTTTTGGATATCCACGAGTACTTCTCAACATCATTGACGATCATCCTTTTTTGTTCTTGACCATCAGGATTAAAGACTAATTCTAACTGAAAATCTTTTTCCTTCATTTTTTGAACACTCTCTCCTTATTTGACAGAAGAAAGGAAATCATATTATAATGTCAATGTACTTAAAACGAAAATAAATTTCCTTAAAGACTTCACTCACGGGCAACGAGTGAAGTTTTTTTCTGTCTAAATTTAGTTTATTAGACAATAGCTTGTCAAAATTTATACTAACATAATTTACAACAGGTGTAAATTACCATGGATATTGTAGAATTTTTTGGACACTGCCTACCGGCAGAGTTCAGGATGTAATTGGTGCATTTGAGAAATAAAAAAGAGCCTTACAGATACATGTAAGGCTTTACTCAGGTATTTAGTGATGAGCTATTACAATAGAAGAAACTTGGTTAAATAGTTCTTAAGCTGTCTTTTTTCCGAAGCTTTCAGCTACAAGAATCTTCATTAATTGGTATAATGCGCTGTCGAATTGTCCATTAAGATTTTCAATTATATAATCACACTTACTGCTCATTGCATAATCAATATCTGCACGATCAATACGGGCACGAATTTCTTCTTTTGCTCTCCCCTGTTTAATCATCCGAGTTTTCAGATCTTCTCGTGGAGTATGAACGAAGATGCTAACTACCTCATTTGAAGAGTAGCCATCCATTTTATCAAATGACTCTTTAATCTGTGAAAAAATATCCCACGTAGCAATAGAAATAACAGGAGAACTTTCTAGTTTAAGCAGCTCTCCTTGACAGACTCCATAAGAACCACCTGCATATGTATCATGAGCGATAAAAAAGCCAGCCTTCTTTTTGGCTTCAAATTCTTCAGGAGATATAAAGTAACCATTCTCTCCCTCAACTTCGCCTTCTCTCATTTTTCTGTCTAAATAAAAGACTAAGTAAGGTAAATCTGAATTAAATTTAAGCTCATCTTTACCGGTTCCTGATGGACCAATCAAGCAGAATACTTTATTCGAGCGGGTTGTTGAAATTGAGTTCATCTTCAATATCCTCCGTACTCTTGTTGTCCTCTGTCTTTTCTAGCTCATCAAGCTTCTTTTCTACAAGCTCCATTAAATCGACAGGATTAATTTGATCAGGATCGATAGGAAGTGCAATCTGATGAATCTTACTAGAATCCAACTCTTTTTCACGAATCATTTTTACGATTTTATCAGCAGCAGCATTGATATCAGTTTCGATATCTTCATCTTCGATGTGTGAATGAAGTAAGTCAGAGTAAATATTGTCTGCAGTACCGTAAGCAAATTCTTCTGCAATCATACGAGCAGTGTTTGCATTATCGTTAAGAGTTTGCAGTGCAATCTTGGTAGCTTCCGTAATTTGATTGATAGTTTCTAAATATCCTTCTAAACGTTCAGCTCGATTCATTATAGACCCATCTCCTTTTTCTTCTCATCAATTTGTTCACTAGCTACTTCTAAAATCGTGAGGTGGCACCCTAATGTTGCACTCATCATTTCTTGCACATTTAATTCATACTTGTCTGTAATTTTGCGAATGGCTTCCCACATTTCTCCTCCAGCTTTAGCTGCTTTCTCTAATTCATTAGGAGAAATAGTAGCTTGAAGTAAATTTAAAAGCCCTTGCGTTTGTGTGAGATACTTTTCCATGCATTAGCACGCTCCTCTTTCATCTCTTCTATGTCTGTTACAATTTCCATCATGTCATTTAGTGCAAAATAAAATATCCAAATGAATGCCCAAATTGGATCAAGATATTTATATAGCACTCCAAATACTGCTACAAGAAACAATAATCTAACTTTACGCAGTATCCATGGCCAATCTAATTTGATGGTCATAACAATTCCCCCTCATAAAATGATTGCGGAACATTTAATCCCGCAACCATAATAGATACCATTTCCCTGGATGATATCTTACTTATTAATTAGCTCTTCCAATTTAACTTTTGTTTTAGGACCATAAATGCCATCAGCATCATTTTGTCCTAGGTAAACTAGTTGGAAGCGTTGAACAGCATTTTGTGTTTTAGCACCATAGATGCTGTCACATCCGTCATTTACTGCACCTTTTTCAGGATAGAAGTTAACTTTGCACAGTGCTTCTTGTACAGCAAGGACATTAGATCCTTTATCGCCTAATTTAAGAATGCCATCAGGTAATGTAACGTTCTTGCTTGTGCTTGTAGTTGGTGTTTCAACCTTTGTTGGCTGCTTAATGTTGATGGTTTGTCCAACTTTTAGTTCAGCTGCATTAACAGTTGGGTTCCACGTAATTAAGTCTTGAACAGTGAATGCCCCATTGCTGTTTTGAGCAATGCTCCAGAATGTATCGCCGGCTTTAATCGTGTAAGTTCCGCCAGTAACTGTTGGAGCAATTGTAGCAACTGATTGTCCTAGGCAGTCATTGTATTCTGTAACTACATCTTTTAATAGCTGAGAATATGTATGACCCATTGTTTTTAAGCCATTAGATGGATCAATCTTACGTTTCGGATCAAGAATTTCATGTCCCGTAATCATTTTTGCAGGATTAAGGTTAAACTTATAACATGCATAAGCTAACACCCAAATATATCTCTTGTAAGCTTCTTTACTATCAATATTAGTTCCATAACAAAGCTCTACTCCACCTGCAACATCGTTTGCATCGTCACCATACATTTCGTTGTCTTTTGTTACGTTATAAAGTACATGCCAAGCTTTCTCAGGTGTGCCTGTAAGAAAAGGAATACACTCAATAATTCGCTTATCATCAACAAAAATATGAGCTGAAGCACTCATTTCATTACGAGAGCGTTCATAGTAACCAACGTTACCTGATGCAGTAGAATTTGGATTACCAGTGTCATGCGCTACCATAAATCCTACATGAGGCATCTTAATGCCTGAACGTCGCTTGCTGCCTGAAGTTAAATATTGTTTCTCAATGTCATACTTGATTTTGAATCCCATAAATGATTCACTCCTTTGGTTGTCTTAGTAAGAGTAGAGAGATGCCCACAATCGTGACCAATCCCGATACTAGTCCTATAAAATACATAGTTACTCCTTACTTGACCCCTGAACTCCCATGTCCTTTTGTTCCACGCTCTAACTCTACTAACCTATCTACAAGCTCCAATTGAATACCAAAAGCATTTTTCTTAAAGATTCCGCATACAGAATAAAAGAGTTCATGCAATTTTTGTGAGAACCTTTTCTTCTGCACTGTTGGTAAAACAACAAGTTGAGCAATACGATCCATTGGATGAATTGTGAATGCTTCTTCTCCAAAATTGAAGATAGTAGCCTTTACTTCGCCAATATATCCTGTATCAATTGTTCCGTAAGCTGTTACAACTCCGGATTTATCTGTTAAGCCACTTCTTGGACGTAAATCGCCTGTATGATTTAAAGGAATATTAATGCCGAATCCTAGCGGCACTTTTACTCGCTTGCCTGGTTGCAATAGAATAGGCTCATTGATACGAGCACGACAATCCCAACCGGCATCACTGTCATATTTTTTAAGAGGCTTAAAGCCTTCATCTACTGTATTCTCAAGCTTTACAAACATTTTTCCTTTGAATAATGCCTTGTTCACCTTGGAGTAATAGTTAAGATATACTTGTGTAAGTTCCATCTTTCTTTCCCTTCTTGAAACTATTGTAATGCATTACGTATAAATTATACCATATACTAGTGACTTTATGAGTATCAAATTTATTAATAGCGAATTTGATCTGTGATAATACGAACAGTGCCTGTTATAAGTGCATGAACATCAGTTTCCAAAGCATTAAATTTTAAATCTGCAATTCGTCCATCAAGACGTGAAATGTGATTATCCTGCTGAATCTTTAAATTCACATGGTTACTAAAACGATGCTCAGTTGCATCTAATAACAAGCGCTCTAGTTCCTCATCTTCACCTAATATAATTTCTAAAGTAAGCTCTCTGTATCGCCCTGAACAACCATAGGCAACAGCTACATTGCTTATACCATTATAGATAGGCTGTCTTTCAAACTTTGTATCTATAATCATTGAGCGACATTCAATTTCTTTTTCAATGCCGTTAATTGTAATAACGGCTTGCTTTGGTTGCATGTGAGCACGAGATGAAGTAGCTTTCGATACACTAAGGCGAGGTTGTTTTAGCTGTAAATATTCTTGTATGAGTTCCATTACTCATCGCCTTCTTTCATTGGTCTGGCGATACATCTAATGCTTGTAATGCCTTTCATTGATGTATCACCTTCCCATACAATCTCATATGCCTTAAGTTCACCAAGCAAGTTTTCTTTAAGTATTTTAGGGTGTTTAATCTTCCAATTAGGAGCTGAATAATTTAGATCTGCATAAAGTTCATCTTTCATGTGAATTGTAGCTTTATAGCAGTTTAAGTATGCAGGATACGACTCTAACGAAATCCCTTCATGAAAGACCTCACGAATTTGATTGTCATCTGTAGCAATCCAAAATTTATATGTATATTGCTCTCCTAAGTACCCATTAACCAATTCCATATAAAACAACTCCTGTTACTTGTTTATTGCGCTAATGGCCACCTATCATCTTCTTTGCGAACTCTGTATGGCACTGCATGCCCTTGGTCCACAATAAGCTTATTCAGATAAATATCTTCTGTAACTCCATCGCCTACTATATATACATCAGCCAACATACGTGCAAAGCTGTCATCATCTTTTTGCTTATATGTATGTACCACTACTTCTTTTCCTAGAATAAGAGACTCAACAAAAGCTTTAGCTTTTTCTCCTGCAGCCTTTTCTTCAGGTGTCTTGGCTTTACTAATCTCAGGACAGTTAATGCTATTTAAACGAATTTGAATGTCCTCATCAAAGTTCTTTCGCCCCTTGTCTAGCTTGCCAACAATTGTATCACCATCAATACATCGATCTACTCTAAATTTGTACCAATATAAGTTATCTATAACACTCATGAATTTATAGCCTCTCTTGTAATAAATCTCCCTTGTTGAGTAACTGTGTCCATTCCTCGCTTGAAAGAAAACTCTGCATTTTTTAGTTCTTTAAAGGTTGAATTTTCACCAAGACTCTTTTTGTATAATTCCATATATTCTTGTGCTTTTCTTTCACGATAAGCATAGTATTCTTCTTCAGTCACCTGATTGTCGATATATGATATAGTTAAATCCATTTCACACACTCTCCTTTTATGCTGTTAAATCTACCTCATATATATCGACAATTAGATGAATATTTTTAGCTGTAAGTTTATCTCTACTTTTCTCGCCTTTAATCGTAACTTTGTTGCCTAGCTTTAGTTCATTATTATTTTGTTCCATCAGATATCCCCATACTGTGACAAGGATAGGCTCCTCACTTGTTTCTACGCTTAAAGTGAAATGTTCCTTGCCGCTCTTGGCTTTCCATGATTCTACAGAACGAATAATACCTGTGATTTGTGTAGATGAACCGTCTTCGATTTTAGCCCAACGAGAGCGTATAGAAACGGTTGTTCCAAACATCTCACGTTCATATGCAAGAATTGTTGCCTTAGTAGTCGTTGCAGGAACATGATCGTATGCATCTCCTCTACTTTGATAATAATTGCGTAGAAGTAAGTTGCGGTTTTTGTTCAGTTCATCGAATGCTCCTGATTTGATAAGAGATTCTACCTTTGTCTTATTTACCTTCGTCCCATTTGTCTTAGCAACTAAGTCTTCTACAGAAGCATATGGACGATGCTCAATAATTTCAGTTACAGATTCACCGCTAACCTTTGCAATACTAGATAAACCAAAACGAATTTCCCCAATTAACAAGCCATCTTCTGTTTCGACTGGAACTTCATATGTTACCGGTGTCCAACCAGCACGAGATATATTTACATCAGGAGGAAGAATAACCATACCCATCTCTTCACACTCTTTCATGTAATGAATGTTTTTAGGGTTTCTGTCTTTATCCTTCTTGCCCTCTGAAATCGTCAGTAAGGCAGCCATAAACTCTACAGGGTAATAACACTTTAACCAAGCTGTAATGCAGCTTAGAAGGGCATATGCGGCTGAGTGAGCCTTATTGAAACAGTAGTTACCGAATTTAATCCAATCCGTTTTGATTTGAAGTAGTGTTTTCTCATCAAACCCACGATTTATTGCTCCTTCAATTTCAGGTTGCTTATCGTATTGATAGTCCACCCAAAATGCAGGTTTTCCTTCATCGTTAAGCGGAACAGTTGAGTTGCCATCAGCATCAAGAGGGTATTGTGCAACAAGTGCTGCTTGCATTTCTTTATATCTATCGCTTCCGTAAATCATAAGATCAATCCAGCGGTTCATAAGGTCATGCTTTTTCTTTGCAACACCTTTACGAATCATATCTGCTTGTCCAAGTGTAAGACCACCTAGGATTTGTGAAGCTTTCATGATTTGCTCTTGGTAGACCCATACACCGAATGTTTCTTCAAGTACTGGAGATAGCTCATCAAATGGATATGTAACCTTCTCTCTTCCCCATTTACGTGCAACGTAGGTAGGGATTAAGTCTAATGGTCCCGGTCTTCCTAGCGCAACAATAACAGAGATATCAGCAAATGAGTTGGGCTTCATGTCTGAAATGATTTTGCGAAATAAATCAGATTCACACTGAAAGATGCCTGAAAGGTTCAGATTGTTATATACACGTTCATAGATTTTAGGATCGTTAATGTCAAGGTCACGGTAGATGTTTACCTTCCCCCATAATCCTGCGTACTCTAATGCGTTTTTAATTAAATCCAATGTATCAATTTTCAATATATCGAACTTAACAAGAAATTTCTCAATCCATTCCATATCAAATTGCGTAGTTTCTAAACCAGCGCTATCAATACGAAGCGGCGTTACCTTTGTCAATGGTTCAGGAGATAATACGACACCTCCAGCATGTGTGCCTACTTGGGCAATGTGTCCTTCTAAGGCAACCATAGCTTCCCACCATTGAGGATATGCTTGAGCATATTGACGAACCAATTCTTCTTCAGCATAAGCTTCTTTTAATGTAACACCCGGTCTTCCAGGGATCGCTTTTGCAAATGCATCCTGTGTGGGGTTATCAAAGCCTAATGTCTTCCCTACTTTTTTGCAGACTTTACGTGCAGCCAGTGTTCCTTTTGTTCCAATTTGCGCTACTTTATCATGACCGTATTTACGCTTTAGATAATGTTGCACCCATAGAGCGCCATCGTATGAATAATCAACGTCTAAATCGGGATAACCAGCACGTTCTGGATTAAGGAAACGTTCAAATAGTAAGTCATTCTTAATCGGATCTAACCAAGTAATATGCAAGACATAACATACAAGTGAACCTGCACCTGAACCACGCCCAGGGCCAACAAGAAAACCTGCTTTGACTGTTGCGTCAATCATATCTTCATCTATTAAGAAATAATCAGAGAAACCTTCAGAGCAGATAACATCTAGCTCATACTGTAATCTCTTAGAATATTGGTTGATATCAATGTTATCGCTAAGTGCTAATTCAAATAAACCAGCCCACGCTTTCTTACGGAGTAAGTCATCTACCGATTCGTCACCTGATACAGGAAACTTAGGAAACAGTGGCTCTTTAGGTAAAGATACATCTACCATTTCAGCAATCTTTAATGTATTTGCCCATGCTTCTTCATCAAAGCATTGCTCCATCATTTCTTCATCGGTCTTCATCCAAAATTCATGCGCATAAATCATGCGGTTTTCATCTGAGATACACTTACCAGTTGAGGATGTTACAAGCACATCATGAATTTGGTTATCTTCTTTATTGGCATAGTGAACATCAGTTGTGAGGATTTTTGGTGTGTTTGTTTCGGCTGCCAGCTGATCAATTACTTGGTTGATGAAGACTTGCTCCGGAATTGAAGTGGCTTGCTTTTCGAGAAAAAACATATGAAATGTCTCTTTAGCTTCCTCGATGTGCTTCTTAGCTTCAGCATAACGTCCAGCAAGACAGAGCCTGCTAAAGAAAGAACCCAAACATGCAGAAGTAGCGATAATGTTTTTACCAAGCCCTCTTTCCCGAATAAAAGACAAATCAGTACGAGGATCATCATAAAAACCGTTAATATGCGAATCTGATACAATTTCATATAAGTCTTCCAACCCCTTGTTGTTCATAGCAAGGAGAACCATATGGAAGTTACCATGGTCTAAATAGTTCAAGACTTCTTCTCTGAATTCTTCCACTTTTTCTTCAGTCGTTCTAGGTGCTTCTACATCTGTGAAGGACACTTCAAAAGCAGAAAATAAATCAAGTGACTCCTCTTGTGGTAAAGAGTCACTTGCCATTAAATAGTCTTTTAAGATAACCATAGCTTCTTCATCGAAACAGGCAAAGTTCTTCTTCACTTTTCTCAAGAAATCACTAAGCACTTTTTTCTTAGGTTTCCCTTTGCCATCAACGATTTTATATTTAATGCAAAGATTTTCACGCATCTCTTGAAATTCATCCGATTGAATTTTGCGGTCTTTGGTGGTATATACTTCACACCCTGGAATGGGTTTAATTCCATGCTTTAGGCATTCTGTGATGAAGTCGGGAATCGCTCCACACACTCCATGATCTGTTAACCCAAGCGCTGTTTGCCCTAGTGACTTAGCTTTCATGACTAGTTGCTTAACAGTTGATAAACCATCTAGTAAGCTCTCTTCACTATGAACATGTAAGTGACAACCTCTACACATTGCTGCTTCTCCCCTTTATCTCTACTCTTGTACAGTGGTTTCTAAAATATCTTCTGATGGCACTCGCTCAATCACTTCTTTTGTTTGCTGTGAACGTTTCACACGCTCAATGATTGTAGCTGTCTGAACAGCAGATGCTGTGATAATGATTCCATTCTCAGACTTTTGAGTAATGATGCTTCGAGTTTTTTTGCCTTGTGTTAAATCAAGAAAGCGGTTAGAATCTTTCGCTTGTTGAATCATACGTTTAATTGGTGATGAATCAGGACGATTAACAGTTAAGATTTTACCTACCTCTACATAATTAGAAAAACCGATATCTACAAAATTAACATTGCTCATTGTTTATTCCCATCCTTTGTTAGTATGTGCTTTGATATATTGATCAACCAGTTCATCAGGCTGTGGCATTTGATTGTATTGTTCAACTTCTCTAGCCAGTGCCCCATTTGTATCTCCGACAATTACATTTGGGATTGATTGATTATTTTGAATTGCTGTTATGATGCTCACGGCATCACCATATGCTTTGCTTCCGAATTTGAATGGGATAGGATAACGCTCTGTTCCGTCTTTCTTAACTGAACCTGCATGACAGTAAAAGTTATAGTCGCAGGTGGCACATTTGTAGTAACTAGGCGTATGTTGAGGAGGAATATTTGGAAGAACACGTTGTTGAGCTAGCGATATGCACCAGTTCCCTTTCTCTTCAAGCTTCTGACCTAATTTGGAATCATACTCAAGTTCATATTCCCAAATATCTTGGGTATCTTTGTTTTCTACAAAGATGATTCCTTTGTTGATTGGAAGCCCCATCTTTTGAACAAGATGCAAATAGAAGGTTAGCTGCTCACGATGCTCTTTCTTAGGTTTATTGTTCTTAACCATCCATTCAAAGCTTTTTGAGAAGGCACTCTTTAATTCAACTAAATAGTTCATGCCATGAGGATATTCTAAGCTATGTATACGAACCCATGCATCTGTATGTCCACTGATGTTATCAAACTCAATCTTCATCTCGTCTTGAACCAGAATGCCCATATCCTTAAATAGCTTTTCATATCTGTGGTGCAAACTATGCCCATTTTCAAAGATGCGCATAAGTCTATAATCGACCAGTGGTTTATGCACCATCATGATATCAAATACTATCTTACGTTGGCACATTCCGATAGTAGATGGATGCAACTTTCGCATAGGACGAGTTTGCTTTTTATACTGAATCTCATTGTAATTGTTAATTAAATGTTCTAATATAGCCATCTTACACTCAGTCCTTCTAAATGTAATGCATTACAACTATATTATAATATACTATCCCTATGAAAACAAGCGAAAACACGAGAAAACTCAAGCGATTTGGAGTTCCTGCTTGAGTTGCTTTAATATCTCTTCTGTACAGACAATAATGGACTTAAACCAGCTATGATACAAGTACAAATTATGTAGCTGTACATATTCAGATTGCATATTGATTTTATCAAAATCCATTTCGTCAAATTCTATGATATGAAAGTTGCCTTGCCTGCTTTCACAAACAATACCGATGATGGGTGCAATAGGTGTTCCGCTCTGATCCATTTAAACTCTCCTTCTCTGTACCTCTCGATAAACTTCCTCTTAATTCTCATACGAATACGATTGATCGATTTAGGATCATAAGGAAGCATACGAGCGATTTCTCTGTCTTTATATTCTTCATAATAATATTTAGCCAAAATGAAACGTTCATGTGCTTTAAGGTTATCAAATGGCGCTTCAGCCTTAGTTCCATGTATCCAATCAGGATCGTTTAGTTCTAATCCTTCGTCAAACTCAACCATCAACTCATCTGGAACTTCTTCATCGGGCGTCTCATACACAAGAGCATCCAAGAATGATGTCTTAAATTTATCGATGGCATCCAACTTGATATTGTATTTAAGATAGTTGTATAGCTTTTTATGGTATGTAGCATACAGATAACGATGGAATCCTTTACCCATGTCTCTGTACTCTGTCGCACACTCTAAAAACGGAATAAGAAGCTCACTGTAAAGGTCATCAGCTGAATGCTTTCGCAAGTTGAATTTAATATCCCAAAACACTTTTGTTGCAAACTTAATGGAGTTCTTTGAAAGATACCTAATATCCCCACGTAAATTATTAGCCAGCTCCTTATCTTTGTCAGCATACATAGCAAAGAAGCAGCGGATATCATGAAATCGCAAGTCTACGGTTTCTTGAGAGAACAAGATATGATACTTTCGGATGAAATTATTATACTGCTCAATAAGTTTTGTAGAATCGTGCGTTTCTTGATAAAGAAATACATTACGGTCTGGGTAGGTATGTTTCATGGTTATCTCCTTTAAGCTGCGTAGCGTTCCATCATCACAGCATCCTCTTCTGATTTTAAGTAAATGTTCAATTCGAAATAAGGCTTCTCACCTTCAGCAACACGGTGAAAGTCCATTACCCGAGGCAAAGCATATTCATCGTCATCGTAGATAATGTCTGTGAAAGCATCCATCATAAGCTTGAATACGTTGTTTGTATCACGGCGCTTTTTATCATCAGGAAAGTATGCAGTTAATTCAACAACTACTTTCTCTCCTTTTGTAGTATGCCATGCAACTTCTTCAGCCCACATCTTGGCAAGGGTTTCCCACTTTTGTTTAAGCTGTTCAGCTGGTGCAGTTAACCGCTGTCTTCCTTTAGCCATACGCTCATAGATGTGGTTCACACTAGGATACATGCCTGGATCTCCATCCTTCTCTCTACGAACGACCCAAACCTTCTGCTTTTCATAAACAGGTCTATTTTTTGAGTCTCGTCTTTTGATGATAGTATCTCCATTTTTATCACGCTTTGCTACTGTTGCACGAAAGCGGCCGAACATCATCATAGGTACTTTTAATGTTTTTCTCATTTCACTTTAACTCCCATCATAGGGATAGCGGTAAGCGTAAGAATAGTAGCTTCACCTAAGAAACGACCTTGTGTATCATAGCGCTTTATGTAATTAATATCTTTGCCTGAGTATGCTTCTTTATTGATGTTATACTCTTCTTCAGCATATTTAAGAATAGTAGCCTGAATGATTGCATCACGTGTAATGTTGACTTGATCTTTCATGCGAAGCTCATTCCAGTCGCCTTCTTCTTCTTCAATCAAGTCATTGATTACATCACAGTACTCCTCAAAGCCAAGGCGCACTTTGCTGGATAGTTCATCAAACTTGTTAGGTTCTAAAATCAAATCGGTGTTTGTAATGCCTCTATCTGACTTCTGTTGCATGATAACAATTTTATCATTTTGCGCCATTTCAGCAGCTTGACTTTCCCTCATGTAGTTATAGTCACGTTTATTCTTGCTGCCAATTCGCTTATAGATGCGGCTTTCTAAGTCTTCTTTAACTTCATGTTCACTCATAGTGAATCCTCCTTTATATAAGCTTTTTACCTTTTATATTTACAGATTTGAAAAGTGTATTTAGATTGCTGCTTGTTTGCTTTTTACACCCCACTGTAGCTTCAACTGATTTGGTTTCAGCTATCACCTTGCCATTAAAGATAACTGTAGCAGTATCTCCTACTATTTTCATGAATTATCTTCACTTCTCTCTTAGATACTTGTAATACCTTTCATATTATAGCATAAACCAAAGAAAAAGACAGAGGTTTTTCCCCTGTCTTAAAAAATTTATGGTAGCAAAGTTAAGTCAATCATGCCTTCACCATATAATACATCTCGTCCTACTTCACCTAAATCTTTCACCATCTTATCGACAATCTTGTGTAGGTTCTCAGCTGTTGGTTTTACATCAAAGAATAACTCTTTGTGACGAGCAATTACAAGAGCAACCGCCCCTGCCACCATAGGTGTAGCCATAGATGTTCCAGATAAACGTGCATAGGTGCCACCTTTATAGGTAGATACAATGTCTACGCCTGGTGCTGAAATTTCATTCTTAATACCGTAGTTAGAGAACCTTGCGTGTTGAAGTTGTTGATCGACTGCAGATACAGCGATTACTTCATCATACATTGCTGGCCAACATACTTCACTGTTTTCATTACCAGTAGCGGCAACAAGGATAATGCCAAGCTCTGTAGCCTGCTTGATAAGCTGATGCACTTGCTCAGGTGGACGTGAAGCTGTTCCAAGACTCATAGAAATAACATCTACGTTTCGATCAATTGCCCATTGTAAGCCTCGAATAATAGATTCAAAGTTTCCACTTCCGTTATCACCAAGCACTTTAGCAGCATACAAATCCACTTCTGGAGCAATACCAATCATACCGATACCATTATCTGTTCCACCAATGATACCAGCACAGTGTGTACCATGTCCCTGTACGTCTTCCGCTCCATAACTAGAGCCTGTAAAATCGACATACTCTTTTACATTTTGAACTAAGTCAGGATGATCAGGATCAATGCCAGTATCAAGTACTGCTACTTTAACACCTTTTCCTTTTGTTTTTTGCCAAGCGACTTCTGCACCAACTGCTTTTAACCCCCAGTCAATGTAGTCATCACCAAATGCAGAAGCAGGAATTACTTCTTTCACTTCAAACTCTGCTAATTTAAATTCCATAAGGGAATCCTCCTCGAATTCCCCTGTATCCTTCTATATTGTAACACATTACAAAACGATGCAATACCGTAACTATTCTGCTCTAGGTAAACCAGATATAGGATCAATACTTGCTAATTCGGGACCTCTTCTTGGTCGTACACCAGTGTTTTGAGGTCTAACTGTAATAGATGGTCTAGCACTCTGTGGCGGTGTAGCAGATGGACGAATTCTTGCTGAAGGGGATTCGCCTTCAATCCAATCTACACTACCTTCTCTTTCTCTCTTAAGCTTCATGTGATTAGAGCGAGCTTTTTGATATAGCATAAAGGCACATACAAAAAATATAAAGAAAGGCAAAGGAACAAATCGTACACTGTACTCCTCCCTGTCAGAGAGTAAAGAAACAAGAACTACTGAAATGACCGATGATCCAAATATAATGGATGATAAGAAAAGGAAAAATGATTTTGATTCTACTCTCATTCTTGCATGATACTCTTCCTTTGTTTCTCCCTGTAACTGTCCTACATAGCGTAAAGGTGGAGGTGGTGGAGGTCCAATCACTCCTGTTGTACCGTCACTTCGTTCATAACCTTCAGGAACATAAGCTTCACGAGGAAGAGGTCGCTCGTTTTTGCTTCCTCCTAACCGCTTCAGTTTTTTACCATCATAATAGTATTTCTGTTTTAGTGTAGCTTCTAAATAAGCTTTAACTAATTCCATGCCTTACACCGATATACGCTTACAATGATTACAATGTTTGCAGCACCTAATATGAACTTTACTTTTATATTTACCATAGCGCTCTACTTGTGTGCTTTTGTATTCATATTCATGTTTCTTATAGATGTATTTGCAGACAAGTCGTTTACCAAGGAGGATTTTTATAAGTGTTTTAAGATTTGTCATAGTGAATAGTCTCCATTCCTTTATTAAAGTTATTGTCATAGCGGTGCTTGTAATAATTCTTATAATAAATCTTCTTAATACCAGCTTGATTTAGTGCTTTCATGCAGTCAGGGCACGGATAATGTGTTACAAATGCAGTTGCACCATCTGTAGGAATACCATACTTGGCACACTGAAGAATGGCATTATGCTCTGCATGAACCGTTCTCTTGCACCCTACTTTTCCGTTCTCTTCAACTTCTAAGCAACCTTCATCTGTGCAGTGTTCATGCCCGCTGATGCTACCATTATAGCCAGACCCTATGATTCGATTATCTCTAACTAAGACACATCCAACAGCAAGGCGATTACAAGTTGCTCTCTCATTTACTTTTTCCGCTTGCTCCATGAAGTATTGGTTCCATGATTTCCTTACCATGAGCGCTTCCTCTTGTTACGATGTCTTTCAGCTAAATAAAGAACTAGAATAATAAAGGATAAACCTAAAGCAACCACAATGAAAAAGAATGCTGCAGTTGATAGCTTTTTATTACTAGAAGCATTGTTTGTTACATTAGTTGTATCTTTATCGTCTGTAATGCCTAACGACTTAACTTGATCGTCTGTTAACGTGACTTCTTTACAGTCATCATCACCTTCCATGATGTCATCATAATCACAGTCAACACTACTGTTGAGTGCATTATAGACAACATAGCCTCCTGCAGCTCCTAAGAATACGTCACGGCCGTTAAACTGTTTACCACTTACCTGACTTGCCGGTGGAGTGAATGCCATCTTATGTGAAGAGGTAGCCTTCTTTACAGTAGACTTAGTGGCAGACTTCGTTAAGTTAACCTTCGTTTTTGATGAAGAAGAGCTAGTTGAAGTCTTTGGTGTTGAAGTGCTTGTTTTAGGACTTGTACTGCTTGATTTGAAACTTGAGGTGTTTGATGATCGACTCATGCTGCTAGAAGTAGAAACGCTACTTCTTGATGAACTCATTCCAATAGCAAAGGTTTCTGATGCAATACTAAAAGTCAGAACCCCTGCTAACGCTAAACTAACAACTTTTTTCATATGTATTCCCCTTTGAATTAATAATAGCTAACTTTAATATTGCGTGGATCTTTCATCTTTAAGGCAGATGTTATCTCTAAGAACAGACTCACTTCTTGCTTGTCCATGTCATGGGGAGCAATAATCGAATCAATCTGTCCACCTTTAATCTCGTCTTTTAAGACATCAAAAGACACCATTGTAATACATTCAGTTGTCGTTATGATTTGTTTACATACGCTTCTTGTAATGAATAAAATATCTTTCATGTTTTTATCTCCATTCCATACAAAGTTTTTTAGCAGGACACTTATCGCAAGCAAACGTTTCTCTTGGATAAAACCATCCTTTATCAATTGACTCTCTAACCATGTTTACGGTTTTCATAAGTCGCTGATAATCTTTACGCTTCCTGTTCACATAGATCGTGCTGCCGTCTCTTAAGAGGTGGACCGCTATACTATCTATTTCTTGTTTATACATAGATTGATATGCCATAGCCATAAGTGTTAAGCCCATGTCTGTCTGCTGCCAGAACTCATCATACTTATGTTTGCCGGTCTTAAATACAGCAAGCTCTACGCCTCGTGGGGTATCTCGTAACACAGGAATATTTCCTCTTATGTAAAAATCATTAGGAAAAGGTATACGAAAGTCCAAGTTAGATGCTAATACATGATCAGGCGCATATTTTTGCTGACGGTAAAATGTATTAAGCATTCCGATAGCTTCTAGTTCTTTTCGTCTTTTATCATTGCGATTGCCCAAATAGATATCATAGATATCAAGATGGCCATGCCAAATGCTACTGAACTTTTCTTTTAGGTCAGTAAGCGTAAGCTGTTCTCCTTGTTGTAAGTGAAAATAATAGAAGTTAAGAACAGATTGTATGCTTTCTCTGATGCCATCATTGGTTGTAATCTTCTTCACTACTTTATCAAGGTGCGTATATTTCCAGCGTAGCGGGCATGATTTGAAATCATATAAGTCACCTACTGTTATCTCCATTTCTTCTTCGCATCTCCTCTCTAAGCTGCAGTTGTTCTTGTAACCGCTGGTGCAGTGTTTTTCTCCTTGATCTGTTTGCCGTTTTTTGTTTTACTTCTTGCTTCACCCGTTCGTGATTTCGTTTACTCGCCTGGATCATAAGGTATTGGAGGCACATTTCCATGTCTATCACCTACCCATTCACCCATGTATTGATTTGCAAAGAACACAGGGTCATCTTGGACAATCGCTCTTGAGCCAATGCCTCTGATATTATCGGAAGGTGGTGAGCCGGAAAACAATTCATTTTCTAAGTTTCTTTGGAATCTTTCAGCAAGCTGTCTTGAGTAATATCTAATCATTTCTCCCGTAATATCGGGTGCATCACTCATCAAATCCTCTGAGATATTCATTCTTATACCAGTTCTATTAATCTGAACGGGACTAGTTTCAGCTCTATGCCATTCAGTGTTTGATAGCCATTCTCTTTCCGATCTAGATAGGTGAAGAAAAGTCTTACCTGATTGTCTAGGGATTGCCCTAATCACTTTACGCATGGGGCTTATTGCATCAATCTTTTCATCCATTTCTCTTATATATCGCACGGTATCTAAGTTATTTAAGAAGTCTTTCAACCAAGGATGCTTTTTTCTATCCTTTTGTATTTGCAAATAATTACTTGTCAGTTCCATCTTTATCTGCTCCCAACAATGTGCTTAGAAATTCTGGGCTAATCATAGGTTCATCAATTGTAAATGTATGTCCATTATTTAAAGTGAAAGACATTTCAACTTGCTCTCTATCTTCAGATGTATTTATATCGTTTAGAGAAATATCAACAACACCTAAATCTACACCACCAGCCATCATTCTTACTGGTACGGGAGGAATTACTACGTGATCAATAGCTTCACCAATTGATTGTCGAGAATAGAGTCTTCGATTTCTATTTGTTACATCAAAAGATTCATGAGACACAATCGCTTTTATCTCTTTACCACCTATCATAAGCTTAGATGGAGGAACTGCAGTGGCTTTTTGAAGTACAGTACATTTCAAATATCTATTAACTAATTCCATCTTCCACGGCCGCCTAACATGTTTCTTAGACCTTTACGGTATGGGTCCTGCTCTTCTTCCTCTTTACGAGCAGAAGCTTTCTTTCTTCTTTCAGCTCGGTTAGGCTGAGAAAAACCAATGCTTAGTGACATGTCTCTCATTTGTTGTTCAATTAAATCCTGATACAATCTTCGTCCTTCTACAGAATTCCGAATAGCAAAAGCACCTTCATATTGACCAAGGACTCCTATTTCTCGTGGTTCCTCTTCTCTACTAACACTTGCACTTATACTTTGCATGCGCCCAATCTCTTGATCACCGATATAAACTCTCACATCGTCCTCGAATCCTCCGTAGAGAGTACTGGTGGAACCTACTCCCATAACTTTCACAGTTCTAGGCTGGCGTGCTTCGTATTGGTCAACATATTCTTGAACTAACTCCATATTACACACTCCTTTGGAAGGTTAAATTTGTTAACAAGTGAGATGATACAATTTATAGATCCGTAATTGTCACTACTCAAATTAACTTGAAAGTGTTTATTTAAACCACGATTATACATTTCTTGCTTCAGCTCATAACTAATTTCGCCTTTCTTACTCCCGTTAAGAAACGTGTTCATATACCTATTCAGAACATCGTTAGCAACTGACTCCATCGTTATTAAATGCATGTTACTAGGCTTATTTGCTTTGTTGTATGCTGCAACTAATTCCATTCATTAAACTCCTCTAATCCTACTCCAGTGTAATGAACCATTACTGTATCCTGTCTTAGCGGTGCTTGATTGAGTACTAATGTTTTACCTTTAACATAATAATCTTTACCTTCTACTTGGATGTCACCATTACGTGCGACCTTAAGTGTTCCAGGCACAACTCGATACCTTAGATCGTTAGCTGCCTTGGATGTTGAGAAAAACTCTTCACACCCTTCAACATGACTGCGTTCTTCTAAGTAAGCGTGTAAGATTTTTCTATACTGATTAACTAATTCCATATGTCACCCCTAAGCTGCTAGTAGCATAGGATTCTTTTGCATCTCTTTAATCATAAGATATTTCATGACTAGCTCTTGAGGCTTTC
Organism: Bacillus sp. ILBB4; assembly: GCF_035064545.1. Classification (NCBI taxonomy): domain Bacteria; kingdom Bacillati; phylum Bacillota; class Bacilli; order Caryophanales; family Bacillaceae; genus Bacillus; species Bacillus sp. ILBB4. Next base: position 29,421 of record NZ_JAIQVD010000006.1, read on the forward strand.
TGATAGGAGTCTCTTTAAACTTGTACGTGTATGTAAACTGAGCGTCATGAAACTGGACATTCCACTGCATAGTAGGAGTCCAAAGAGGGTCATAACCTAAATACTGTCGAACCATCTCCATATGCTACATCATCCTTTATTTTTCTTTTATTTCCGCTAATTATCTTCATTATATAATAAAAAATTAGGTATGTCGCCTACTTTTTTGAAATGCATTACAAAAATGTTATATGTATTATTGCCAGCCTTTTCAAGCATGATGTCAAAGAATAAAAAGCATTTTGTTACTTTGAAATAAAATTTAATTAAAATTTACATGAAAATAAAAAAATGGCGGATGTTTTAACGAAGAAATACGCAAGATAAGAAAGTGTATTAATCAACTAAATTTCTGCTTAATCATCTTTTAAAGCTGAATAAACTTTAAGTAGTAATAATATCTAATATACAGTACTGGAGTTGTATAGACATATGTGTTCAAATAAAAAGGATACAATAACTGAACCAATACAAAGAAGGATCCTATATAAAGTTGATGCAAAGAACCTTGCAAATATTGCTCAAAGCATTCCAATATCGGAGGAAACAACTGCACTATCAGCTTATTATCGATATGTTTTTCTGGTAGAAGGGAATCTTCTCATTAAAAGGGATACCCACCCTGAACTAGAAATAGTTAAAACAGTTGAAGGTTATCATAACACTAAACTTATGGCTGGCGCTGATGGTCAACACATATTTGTGATTAAAGATGGTAAACTTATTAAACTGAATTTTGAACTCGAACCTGTTCCTGTTCCTGATGGTGCAGATGATTCAGGTTGGGAAGACGCAAGACTTATGACAGGTGCGGGAGACAACCTCTATATTGTTAAAGGGGATGAATTAATTAAAGTGGATGGCAAAACTCTCAAGGTGAAACAAAAAAGCACTGGATGGGCTGATGCTACTTCTTTAGGAGCACCTGGTAATTCAAGCATCTATCTTTTTCGAAATAATGGTGAACTAATTAGGCTGAAAGAATCTAATCTTGAAGTTGAAGGCAAGAGTGAAGATTGGAAGGGCACTACACTTATGGAAGGCGGTGGTTGGTACTCTTTATTCCTTGTCAAAGATGGAGAACTATTTTTCGTGCATTCAGAGACGTTTAAACGTTATACAGATATCGAATCTGGTAAGGGATGGGAGAATGCAACCATGATATCCTATTTTATAAATTACGTTTATCTTGTTATATAAGCATTTGATGAAAAAGTCTGCAAGTTCTTATTGTACAGAAAAAGAAACGAATTCAATTTGATTAAATTTTTTCGAATAGGATTCGTTTCTTTTTCTATAAACATTTAGTTTGGTAAAAAATCATGAATAAACTCATTTAACATTCTTGGCTGAAGAGATAGAGCATCGCAACTTTATATTAAATCCACACACCTTTCATTCAAACTTATCTTATAGTCCACACTTTAGTTGAGCTTGGCAATTCGTGCAAGTAGAGCAGCCACCAATCTCTTCTACTACCCCCTTCTTACATACAGGGCAAGTGTTTCCCGGCTCTACGCCATAAATTACACCTTCAGCTGCAGCTTGTGTATTATCATCAACATCTACCTCATACTGAGAGCTGTCTATTTCTAGCTCATTTACATCATTCTCTTCTGCAGACAATGAAAGCACCTGAGCATCACGAGATCCGTCTACGTAAACAGTGCCTCCTTTTGCTCCACCTTGCCATAAGCGCTCATACACCTTTTCAACCTGTTTAACAGTGTATCCTTTTGGTGCGTTCACTGTTTTAGAAAGTGAGCTATCAACATGCTTCTGAATAATACACTGCACATCAGCGTGTTGTTCTGGTGCAAGTTCCATTGCTCCTTTAAAGTAAGAAGGCAATTCGCTTAAAGGTGTATCAAGTGGTAGTCCCATAAATTCTAAATACTGTTGAACGATTGGCGCTTTCACTTCAATGAATTTGCCTAATCGACCTGAGCGGTAGTAGACGAATGAGAAGTATGGTTCTAATCCTGTAGAGCCACCAACCATCGTTCCAGTGCTACCCGTTGGAGCAACAGTAAGGAGATGACTGTTCCGTATACCATGTTTGATGATTTGATCACGGACACTAATTCCTGGCATCTTGCGCATAAAGCCAGTGTCAATAAATGCATAGCGTAATGCCTCCGTTTCTTCTTCTGTTTCGCCAATCAAGAATGGGAAGCTCCCTTTTTCTTTAGCGATTTCAATACTTGTACGGTATGCCGTTTCAGAAATGGTTTTGAATACTTTATCTACAATTTCATTTCCTTCTTCGCTTCCATACTCTACTTGGCATTTAATCAATAGATCATGCAAGCCCATTACACCTAATCCGACACGGCGTTCACCTAATGCTTGTTTCGTGTTTTCTTCCATAAAGTAAGGTGTGGCATCGATTACGTTATCTTGCATTCGAACACCAACTTCAACGGTATTCTTTAATTTTTCATAGTCTACTTGAGCTGTTTCAAAGCTTGCCATTTCCGCTAAATTGACTGCAGCTAAATTGCAGACAGCCCATGGAGACAACGGTTGCTCACCACATGGGTTTGTAGCCACGACGTGTTGGCCATAAGCTTTTGCATTGGTCATGTCATTTGCATTATCAATAAAAAAGATTCCCGGCTCCGCTGAATATGTTGCACAGATATTAATCAGCTGCCATAGCTCTTTCGCTTTAATTGTACGGTAAGTACGAACGGCATAGCCTTGCTTCTCCCATTCACGAACGTCTCCTACTTCATGCCATTTTTCATTGTAATCTTTCATTTCTTCTTCTGTGTAAGACACTACATCAGGGAAACGCAATTCATAGTCAGTGTCGTTCTCTACAGCTTCCATGAAATCTTCTGTTAAGCATACAGAAATGTTTGCACCTGTTAAGAACTCAGGGTTATGTACAGACCATGTACCACCTTCTGCTAGTTTTTGTTCTGCTTCTTTTTTTGCTTGAGCTTCTGTATCAGACAGTCTACCTTCTCCGATTTGTTTCAGATAGTTTGTATAAGCAATTGACATTTCTAATGTGCTCTTTTCTTCTGCACTTAAAGGAGTAAACTTAAGCTTTGCTTGTGCCATTTCCTTGATGTGTTCATCATTTGTATTTTCAATAATGAATTTTAAAATCTTAGGGTTCTGCATTTTAGAAATAATGAACTCTACAATATCAGGATGAGAGTCTACAAGCATGATCATCTGCGCCCCTCTGCGGGTCCCACCTTGCTCGACCAGGTTCGTGAGGTTAGCAATATCATTCAGCCATGAAACTGCACCAGAGGACTTTCCGTTAACTCCACGAGCCACTTCATTGCGTGGACGTAAAGTAGATCCGTTCGTTCCAACACCACCACCACGAGACATAATCTCCATCACTTTACCACGATGTTCTGAGATACCTTCACGAGAGTCTTTCACATAAGGCATAACATAGCAGTTGAAGAATGTGACATCTGTTCCTGCACCAGCTCCATGCATCACTCGACCTGCAGGTACAAAGTTTAATTGTGTTAATTCTTGATAGAATTTCTCAAACCACTCTTGGCGTTTTTCCTCAGTCTTTTCAACAGATGATAATCCCCATGCATTACGCATAGCAATCTGTTCATGGTAAATCTCTAGTGGCTTCTGCACCAACTCAAGATTACGCTTTACAAGGAATGTATCTGCTTCTTCACCTTCTAATGAGCCAGCAAATTGTTCATCTACTTCAATCACAGCAAAGCGCTCTTCTTTGTTTAGTTCTAATACCCACCCAAAGCCACGTGTAGGCCATTTTGGATCAGGCTTTACCGTTAAAACAACAAAGTCACCTACATCTAACGTTTCATGAAGTAAATCTGTATGAGTGTAGCGGTCTAACATAACCATCTGAGAAACACTATCAAATGTTCTGTTCATATCATCAGTGATTGGAAACACATTACGCTCAGGATACTTAGCCGTATACCTTTCAATATCCTTGTTTAGCTTATCAATATACTCTTGTGGAAACTTCATCTCATTCTCTCCTAACATTTATATAAAAAGTAATTTGTAATGTATTACAGCAAGTTTTATTATAGAACTTAAAAAGTTAAAACACAATATACAGAAACAAAAAAATATCCCCCTACAACATGTAGAGAGATACCTCTATTACTTCTTGACCTTAGTAACCATAGCCTGAAAAGAGTCCACTTCTTTAGGGTTTACTAGCAGTCCTGATAAGCTCAAAATAGCTAGAAGACTATTTACTGCAGCAATTAAATGTGTCATTGTCTCAGCAGAAATCTCGCAACCAAAAGCCGCTGCGATATTTTGAATAAAAATAAGAACAGCGGATGCAATGGCTCCCCAAAAGACGGTTGTTTTAATTCTCTTCTTTCGCTTTTCCTTCTTCATAAATTGCCTCCCAATCTAACTTAACGTAACCAAGACGTGCAATAGAGAAGGCTTGCGCAAGCTCGTATTCTGCAGTACCAGGTTTAGCATCCAGTAAAGGAGAAGCACCTTCTGCACCATGATGACTTTCAACAGCTCTCATGACATTCTCCCATAAACCTTGATTCACGTCTTTCTGAACTTCAAGCTTCTCTAAATACTTTCGTACAGCTACTGTATGTAATGGACGCATATCCTCTTCGAATTCGTTTTGCATAATGTCGCATAGCAATGTTGTTCCTACTAATGCATCTCGTACAGTTCCCTTAACGCCACGTTGGTCTAATAAGCCACGTAAGATGTGATAAGCTGTTTTGACATGCTCTTGTAAATTAGCGTCGTCATGGAAGCTCTGCGGCGCCACAGCAAGTGCATTATAGAAGAATGCTTGTAAGCTAGCGTCTTGGATTCCTTTAAGTTCTTTCTCGAAATAAGTTAGTGCTGTTGCATTAATGTTTGTCATTATCTTTTTCCCCCGTAAATGTGTTGTTGATAGCACGATGTATGTGCATGATTTCTTGTTTCCCATTCATTAGCATAGGTGCCGGTATTATTGCCAGTAGCATTGAACCTGCTCTCTTTCGTTGGCTGGTTCAAGTCCTTACCACAGTAGCGGCAATAGATAGGTGTGCTGAGCTTCTGACCTGCTTGTTGCAGCATGATTTGTGTAAAGTTCATGCTAGACCAGTTATTCTTCTTGGTCATTACACTAAAACCTCTTCAAAGACTTCATTATAAAATTCATGATTAGGATATTTCTCTTTATCTTGAATGATATGTCTTTCATTCTTATCGTTCTTTACACACAATACCTGCCTAACATCATATCCATCTTCGAGATTGTACTTATATGGACGATAAAGCTTATCTTTAGTAAAAGCCTGATAAGAAGCGTCGTTTGTTAAGTGCACGTTCCTTTTACATTTAAGCATCTTTTTTGGCATCTTGCATAACCTCCAAATGATTGTCTCCACAGCTACACTCTGCAAGTACATATGGTACTTCTCTTCCACATTCGCACAAGATTTTACCGCCAATGCTGATACGTGACTTACCATATGATTCTCTAATTTTCAATGTCTCAATGTCTCTCGTCATCAAGGTCAATCCTTTCACGAGAAATCATCATATTCAGAGCCTTCTCTGTATGAATGTGTGGCTTCATACAAATGCTATCTGTTTTATGTAACTCACAGTTTTGACATTTCATGTAGCTGGAGTTGAAGTTACGGCATTTGTAATCAATAGGACACTCAACAAAGTCCGTGCACTTTGTATACATCTGATGGCGAGGAAGATTTAACATATCCTCTTTGCTATAGATGTCACGCTTGTTAGCTTTAATGCTTACTTCTTTTAGTTTTTCTTGTTCATACTGCAAGCGCATCTCTTCACGCTCAACATAACCTTTCATCATTCGCTGTTGCTCAACTGTTGCCATCTCTAATTCCCCTTACTCAATCCCTAATTTCAAGCAGTCATTTAACGACAATGTAATTTTTTCTTTCTCTTTGTTGATGTTGCCACGTCCCTTAGAGCGATCTTCGATTGTTTCTAATTCTTCAAGCTTCTCTTCAAGGAATTCTTGCTGTTCTTGATAGCCTTTAATCTTTTCCTCGATTGCTTTTAGCTGTTCAGGAATTTTAATGAAGTCAGGGTTAATTGTTTCGACTTCTTCTCCTTCCTTCTCTGCAACAATGATACGTGGAACACGCTTGAATTCTTCACGTAAGCGTGTAAATTCTTTCTGTGCCTTTGGTAAATCCATTTTAATTTCATATAAGCGATCTTTTAGCTTCTCTTCAAGTTCAGCTAATGTAATGCTTGGTCCAATTAACATCTTTTATTCTCCCTGTTCTTTTAATTTAGCAATAGTCCAGTCACTTGCTAGAATTTCTTGATTTGATAAAGTGACATAAGACAAAATTGTATCTGTTTCTTTATCTACGGCTGCGAATTCATAATTAGGGTTCTCTTTATAAGAGTCCTTTGTTTCAACGATAGCAATCACCTTTGGAAACTCCTTGCCTTTTTCAGCAGCACGCATAATGTAATGGCCTTCTCCAGCAAGGATAAATGCTAAGTCAAAGTGAAATTGTGCTTCTGTGTCAAACATTTCTTTGGAGGTTTGACCATAAGCAGCAAGCTCTTTTAACTTGGACTCGCACTTTTCACATAGCTCAATACCTTCAGCGATAGGTTCATTATAAGTCTTCATAACTTTCACCTCTATTCTTGTAATGTCTTTCATTTTCTCTATTATACTATTATTTCTTGTAAGTTACACTAATATTATCAATCTTTGAAGGAAGCCAATAATTTTGATTATCAATTCCTTGAGGCTTGACTACCTCAAAATAGAATTCTTCAGATGTTTCTCCAACGATATTTGAGTCACTAACTGCCTTGACGTAAAACTTATACGATCCTTCTTTTAGGTCATCTGTAATGAATCCATACGTATTTTCACCAAGAGCTTCAACAATTAAGTATTTAGAATTAGATTCAATAGTAGAGTAAACTGCATCGTCTAAATAAATAAGAAACTTAACCGCTGAAATATCCCCTGTATATCCCCAATAAAGAGTTGTTCGTGTGGTATTAGTAGGTGTAACTGAACTAAGGTCAGTGGGTTGAACGATTAAATCAACAACGGGTGCATCTGGTTCTTGTGGTGTTTCGTTTTCTTCTTTTTGCTCATCAGATGTAGCTGGTTCTTCTATAACTTCTGTTTGTTCTTCAACTGGTGGATCTTCTTGTCCCTTTAATTTAAATCCTGGTGGAAAACTTTCTAGTGGCATTATCCTATCTCCTTCTTATAAAATTACTCCGGCATATGCACCTTTGAAATCCATATGTAAAAATGTCTTCGTTGGGTCATAGATGCCAATCAAGGTTTGTCCGTAATAAGTGATTGTTAGATTTCCTAGTCCATCACCTTCAATTGTCATTTTTGCTTTGGTTGTAAAGGCATCATTTGCAAAGAAATCACTTGCCTTAACTGCTGAATCAAAGCTCAATCGAACAATGTCATTTGTTAGCCCATCTTGAATCAAATATTCTAAACCGCTTTTTAGTAAGCTAATTCTACCTAGTTGAGGAATGGTTAAATCAAAGATACGTTCACCCGAAACTGGAGTAAACTCAAGAGGAGCAAGGTCTAATTGAATTTTGAAAGCTGTCTGTGTTGGTATTTCTTCTAAAAAATCTTGCCTAAAATCCTTCACAGTGTAGTTTTTAGCAGAAGAATCATAGGTTGCTGTGAATGAGCTGAAGCGTTCTGGATAACCAGCCTCATCAAATAGAGTGTCCACTAGTGTCTGTGTAAGGATTGGAGGCACATAACTATCTTCAAGAATAGAAAGGTTATTTGCTTTTAACTCCACATTAAATTCTTCATCATCATGGTAGATATCTTGACCTAAAGGATTCTTATTTACCGTAGATGACACTAGACCTACTACAGCTTTCTCTGCAGAATTTTTGTTGTTAAGAACAGTAAAGATCCATTTCTGCTGGTCAGCATAACGGACACGAGTGAAATCGATATCGTGCTTGGTTTGTCCATCCGGTGTTGGAGGAAAACTAAATGTGTTGACAGAGGATTCCTTCTTTTTAGTCACACCGTTTAGCACTTCAGAGATTTCTGATGAGAACATGATTTCAACTACACCCTCTGCCTTTTCAGCAAACTGCAGAACATTGAAGCGGCAATTAAGTAGGTGTGTTTTTTCTGAATCAAAGTAATAAGAGAATAACATTGATTACGCACCTGTCTTCCTGATTTTATTAATAGTTAATTGAGAGCTATCTTTCCATGTATTTAATCGAGAAGCAATAGGTATCTCAACGTGTCCACCTGCTTTAAAGCTCACTACCTTAGTAGTTTCATCTACTGAAGTGTTCTTATCTACTCCAATGGCATGAGTAACAAATCCACCTGCTGTAATTTCTAGAGCTGTAAGCTCTTTAAGATGAGCATTTAGACGATAAGTAAGTCCTTCCATTTCGTTTCTTGAATTAGTTAGTGTTGATTGAACACGTTCAAGAATCTCAAGGTCACGTTCTTTACGTTCAGCAACATAGTCAATTTCTTGTTGCACAATACCATCTGCAATAAACTTTCTTTCAAGAGTTGTTTGGTCAATAATCCGCTCTCTTGTTTTGTTTTCTTGCACTTCATAGCTATCGATAAGGTTCCCTAAGCGAATCTTCTGCTGAATGCCATCTTCAACATAAGTTCGCAAATGCCCTTGCATCTGTGATGACATATTCATCATTCCTTTTTAAATTTTTGCAATACCCTTCTTCATTTCTTTATTAAATTGCTTCCTACGTTTTAATACTTCAGTATCAGTTGCAAGCAAGAAGCCCCGTTCATTCCACCATTGTCTGGCTCGACGAATGGATTCGGGGCAAGTTGCTGTCATAAGGTCATCTAAGCTTGTCACACCATCAATGTGTGTCCAATAAGTAAGGCGTAGCAACCTATCTGAATTACGAGTTTCAGGGTATTCCATTAAAATATCACGCACTTTAGATCTTGTAGACTTTTTAATTGATTGCAGTATGCTTTTTCCCATAACTATATCCCCTAACTTTGATGGATGAGTGATGCATAGCGACGACAATCTTCAATAGGAGTTTCCAATAAATAAGACATATCAGGCATAAATTCATAGAATCGTGTACCTTTGAAACTACTGAATTTATTTTTACCTACTTTCATTTCAATTACAGGCATCTTAGCTTCATCTTCTTCTGATAACCAATAGATTTCTGCGCTTTCTTCTTTAAGACCAACTTCATTGTACAAAAGTGCGATGAAGTTTGCTTCATACTCAAGTCTGTTGTTTTCCTTCAAATCACTTGTGTCTGGGCGTCGTGCACCATTTAGCTTACGAAGGTGAGCAGTACACATAATAATCACATCATAAGCAACAGTCCAGCCTTTAACAGTTGTAGCAACATGTTCGTATAAAGCTTTGTCTTGAAGTTGTTTCGACTCAACAGTTAAATCATAGATACTGTCAATCATAATAACTAGCTGTGTTCCTTCAGGAAAGCTCATCTTCATTTCTTTAATACGATTTTCAATTACTTCTACACTTGTGCCATGATTAGCATCCCACATTGAAAACTTACTAGCACTACGATATAGGTGTTTGACACCTTCATTACGCTTCTCTAGCACTTCCGGCTGTTGTCTATACTTTGCAGGGTTCTTTGCCTGTGAGATAGTCATCTTCTGTTTACAAGCAATATAACGTGGAGTTAATTCATTTAAGCTATCATCTAATGAATGATATGCAACGTGAACATTTTCATTCAAATCCGCTATTTGTTGACCAACTTGAAGTACTAATGCAGACTTACCTACGTTGGCTTGTGAGGCAAAAAGATATAAACCCGGCTGTGCTCCACCTTCTAGTGCTTCATCAAATAATGGGAAGCCTGTTGTTAAGCCCCCACGTTCGTCACGCTCCCAAGAGTATTGGTCTACGTTAGCTATATTTTGGACCATCATAGCTTCAATAGAATTAAGTGGGCGATTGTAAATACGTGTAGGATCGATTAAACGAATATGATGCTGATTACTTGTATCGAACATGAAGATGCTGTCATCTTTACTTATTTGTTGCTCCATTTGATTATAGATATTTTGAAAGTTTACTGTCGTCATGGGTGGTTATCTCCTCTCGATTTCTCCCCTATGCAAAGACTACAATCATAAAATCATAAGAAATAAATTCATAAATTATAAACTTTGCGCAAGGGAGGGGTAAGTTCCCTTAGCTTTTTGTCTTCCTCTAGGAGGTGGGACAAGCATGCGAAACCCGTCCCTTCCAGCACACCATGATTTGATGGGCTCGAAGGAAAGGGCTTATTTGCCCTTCTTGCCTATGATTAGTGCTTTGATGATGCTAATAGCTATTGAAATTATTAGCATTATTACTACTACATCAATGATCCTTTGCAGAGTGCCATACCATGCACTCGCTGAGATAATATTTTTCGTGATTAATATTTGTCCTGTTAATCCTATTCCTACAGCAAAGCCAACTGTTAGAAAGGAGATAACAAAATGAATGAAAATCTTGAATTTAAATTGATCATGCTTGCTTTGCTGGCTCACTTTTGACCTCTCCCTTTGCGAACAATGGACACTTCTCTTTATCACATACACCACTTACTCTTTTGAACGTTTCACAACCGTACTTATGCTGACCATTGTAAACAGACTGTACAGTCATTTCTATCTCTCTAGGCTTTTGTGGAGGCGAACAGTTTTCCTCGTTCCATTTTAGTAGTCGCCCTAAACCTTCCTCATATTCTATGCCCTGCTGCATGTAGAAGCTGGCTAAGCCTGCACAGCTATTGTTACGCTCATCTACAGTTTCTCTAAATACTTTCTGCCACATAGCTTGAATACAAGGTGGTTCTTTTTCGAGCTTTTTAATTTTACCACTAAATTCCTGACGACGGCTTACTCTTTGTGTCCACTCCTCAATGTGCTGTTTGATAACCATATAGGCACGAGTAGATTTGAAAGGTTCAGCCACATTAATTTCTCTAGGCTGTTGAGCCAATTGATGAATCTCCGCAAATGAAAGATTTTTAAAATCATCATATGTTAATGGAATTTTAAACGCTTGTCCTTTGAAATTCCATGAGTTAATCATTCGGAACATACGCTTGTCATCATACACTTTAGGGTCTAGCGTATTGTGCTTTGTGTATTGTGCGATATCTTCCATGATGATTTTGTAAATTTGATTCAATGCTACATGTGGTTCTAATCCTAAAGTTTGAGCAGGTACTGTGAGGTGGATTCCTTTTCCTCCAGAGAAGAAGAATCGCACTTGGCTAATATCGATGTTCATGATAACTGTTATGTATCGTAAGGCAATGCGAACATCTTCTTTTAGCTTTTGATAATCTTCTTCAGATTCAATCACCGAGTCAAAGTCCAAGTAGAAGTCTCCCCACTTCATACTTTCCCCTGCATTGATGAGCCATTTGCCTTTATCGTTTTGATACCATACAGGGTTGATATATTGCATAACAGTTTGATATACACCTTGGTTTTTATAAGCTTCTCTAAACTGCCAAGTGTATTCAGGAAACATATAGTGCTTACGAGTGAAAGGGAACTTCTTATTTCCGATTAAATCAGCTCCACATTCCACCCATATCATAGGATTAGTGGTAGTAGTTTGTTGTTCCATTGTCAAATTCCTTTTTGAACTCACGATTAATACCCTGCATCTTGTGAGTGTTTTGCTTTGCTCTAATCGCTTCTCGTCCTTCTTCAATATATTTATCTAACTCAAAGGCATTTCGCAGGAGCTTTAGAGACTTCTCTTTTCGTATGGCTCTACTTGCATCAATTGCAAAGAGCACTTCATCTAACGTGTAGTTTCCTAAGATGTATTTGAATTTACCTTCATCTTGGCGAACCATATGATCAGTAGAATTAATCCCCATTTGGCTGTACCAGTAATTCAGCAAGTCTTGCATGCTGAACCTCTTTTTCATTTCTAAATAAAATGGTTCCGATTTACGAACTAGCTGTCCAGTCTCAGGGTCTTTTACAATTCTAGTTGGCGTGGATACTTCACGCAATGAGTTATGATAATAAAAGATATCAGGCTGCATCAAGTTGTTAGGTGGTTCTTGTTTAGCCATAATTTCATCTATATGATATACGTTCATTACGATTTGTGGGTAGTTAACGGCGAATTGATCCAGCCGCTCCTTGACTTCAATTAACGTCCATCCTTTCTCAAGCAGTTGAGGAATGGCTTGCAGGGCACTATTTATGCGTGCTTCCAATCCAACTTGGGCTTGAGTGATTCGGTGAACGAAGTAATATGCTAACTCCTCTATACTTTGCATACGCTCTCGCTCCTATTTCTTAGACTTGAATGTTTTGTAGGTGTGTATTAAATGAAACTAGAACTTCAGGTGTGATACTAGCCAGTGATGCGTTTTCGTCTTTAAAGAACTCTCTCACATGTGGAAGTAAATCAGCATCCTTTTGAATGTTTAATCTGTTTTTGTGGTCAGAGAAAACCTTTAATTGTTCTTCCGTTTCAGCATTTTGCCAAGGGTTCTCAGCTACGATGTGACTAAGCGGATCTTCTTTGTCAGGTTTCTTTTCAGCAGTTTCAGCTGGTGCACCATATTCTACAGGCTGAAAGTCTTGAGGCGTTGCCGCAGTTTGAGGTGTTGCTTCAAACTCTTGCGGTTTAGCTTCTACTTGCTGTTCTTTAGCAGGAACATTTTCAAATGGAACCTCTATAGAGCCATTAGCAAGCTCCTGGTCTGTTTGTTGAATCGCTTGTTGCATCTGTTGCTGTTCAGTCATCATTTGCTGATAGCCATTAGGGTCATGTTCTTGCATGGTGTTTTCATACCACTGTTGTTGCGAAGGCTCTGTATATTGTTGTTCAACCTGATAGTGTCCTGTGTTAGAGTGCTCAGTTGAGCTTAGACTGGGATATTGTCCCCCGTTCATAGGTTGAGCTTGCTGTTGCATGATAGAGTGAAATTCATTTTGATGAACCCATGTATCGTTATACCATACGTATTCACCGGATTGTGTGTAACCTTGGTTATTCATAAACGTTTCAGGCTGCAGAGCTTGCTGAGGCTGTCCCACTGCATAGTTAGGATCGTTTTGTAACTGATTATATGCTTGCTCGTCTTCTGTCTCAATTTTAATTTTTGAGTAGATACTAGAGCCTACACCAAACAATGATGCACATTTCTTTAAGCAGTCACTTGCAGCAGATTTATATGAAGAGTTTTGATTGTCTTTTCCACCGATAGCTACTTTGCTTCCGTATTGAGAGCGTCTACCTATTCCTTCAATAACTAAGTATCCTCTTACATGATAGACATAGCCATCAAAGAAGTATGAGTTGTTCTTCTTATCAAACTTATGAACATCTTCTCGCCATTGTTCTTCAATAACGAAGCTCCATAAGCCATCTGTTGCGTTATCTAAAATTTGCTGAACAGTCCAAACTCCAAGTGAATCTTGATTTTTGGCGTTCTTTTCTAGCCATTCAGGTTTACATTCTTTTAATTTACCTTGAATGCTTTTGATTTCATCTGTCGTTAATTCTCGCATGAGCGATACCCTCCTTTGATATAATACCCCAATGTAATACACAACTAAAATGTAATGCATTACATAATATCATTCTAACACGACCTGTCAAAACGTACAAGTAAAATGCAGTAAAAAAATGCAGATTTCTCCATTTATCTCTGGATACCTGCATTTTCCTCGTGTATTCTCGCTTTTTCGTTATTTCATAAATGCCACAATCGCTGCACCAGCTGCTGTGATAACACCCAATAAAGCAAAGAAGGCCTTCCATAACTGACCAATGAACTTATCTTGAGCTGTAATAGCAACATCTTGTTTAACATTAATTTCAGTAACATGCTTCTCTACTATATTCACACTGCTTTGAACATTATCTATTGAAGACTTCAGCTCATTGATTGTAGCTCTAAGCTCTGTTAGCTCCTTTTCAACTTTATCAATGCGCTTGTGAATACGGTTAATGGTACGATCATTCTCTTTCTTCATTTCATGATACATATTTCGAAGACTAGTAAGCTCTTTTTCTAAGTCGTCTTGACGACGGATAAGTTCAGCGAAATCTATATTAACTTCCACCTTCTGATTGCTTTGATTAACTTGCATAACTCTTGCCTCCTTACACTTATACTTTGGTGTAATGTAATCGGACCGCATGTAGGCAAGGATTGACTCCATTATTTGGGTCAGGATACAACTGTGTTTTTACCCATATTCTTTTTGCTGTCTGACTTGTCCATTCAGAACTTTGAATAGGTCGTAGTGTTTGATCAGCTTCTTCTACATAAACCTCATACTCGAAAAGATTATTCTCTAGCATATGATCTAGGTTGCTTGGAAAACTAAAGGCACTGCGATTTAAAAACACATGCTCTACAGACTCTATGTTGTAGAGACTATCCATATCAAAAGGAGTTAAAATCATTCCTCCACTTGGCTCAAACATTGTTAGGTATACTCCTATTTCTTGAGCTCCTAAAGTAAAAACTGTTTTTCCGTTGATACTTGCTGAATTCTTTTGAACAAGCGTTACACGTAATTTTTGAACAGGTACACTTGGAAAGAACCACTTTCTTCTTGGCGAATAGCCAACAGAGGTAATAGTTGAAATCTCATTCTGATTAAATCCATTGATTGTTTGCCAGCCGCTATTGTATTGAACTTCAATATTCTTTATCTGAATGCCTCGTTCAGGATGTGGATGTACAAGAATAGTATTAATATTCAAGTTGTTCACTAAGTGTGTAGGTAGTTCTATTTCTAGTATGACATCCTCTCCATTAGCGGGAACATCTGCAAGAGAATCATATGTAACAGTACGATGCCAAAACGAAAGGTTATCTCCGTTAAATGCATTAAGAATGTTATTATCTTTTACTGTCCCTTTTGTGCTCGTTCTCCCTACTTGTACTTTTAATTCAGAAGGAATAATGACATTTCCACTTTCATCAATGAGATGAGTTTTAGGTATCTCGTGTATTTTAGGTGGAGTGACATATCGGTGCTGCCTATCTATTTCACATCTTGGTGTTGATACACTTTGATCTTGGAAGCTACGTGGATATTGAGCAGACATTTTCTGAACGAAGGATGTCTTGAAAAATCGTCCGTTAGCATAGTTAGTGCCTAATGACGTAAGTTTCGCTTCTAATGTGGCCATTCTGCTTTCAAGCATTCTAACGTAGTAGTTTAGAGCATTGTTTTCTGCCACGATAATTTCATTTGTTTCTTCTAAGCTCAATTGAGTTGAGTTGTTTTGCTTATACAGCTCAATCATCTCTAAGTATTTCTGATCTTCATTCGTATTGTATTCTTGAGATGAAGTCGGGCCTCTAAAACGAGCGCCACCACTTTTACTCGTAGGCATTCTCATAACCCTCATATCTCCTTTCAGCTTCTGCAATTCTTTCATCTAATTCCTGCATGCGTCGTTTGATATCATAGATGCCTACAATATTTTCATCACTGCTATTCCCACTCAAGTTTATCACATTGTCTGCAAAAGTTCGTATGGGGTCAAGCTCCGTTTCCTCTTGCATAACGACTGTTTTCACTAAATCCTGTTCACTTTCTGCTTGTATCGTAGAAATACTCAATATATCCAAACCATGAAACCATTGGAAAATGTTCTGGTCTTTAAGACTATCCGTGTAAGAGATATCTTTATACAGTCGTCGAATATCATATGCCTGTTCTTGATGATCGTTTAAGACTTTCTCTGATTCTCTGTGCCCTCTATAACGAGCATTCCGTTTCATAACATTAGGGTATTTATAAAGTGGCAATATTTTTTCTGTAATATCCTGCATGACAATGGGCGGTTTCTCTTGGACACTTATTGTGGATGTTTCAATTGTGTTTGCCATTTAGACACCTACTTTGCTCTCAATCGAATTGAGTATATTTTAGGAGTAACATGTGGCGTAGAGGTATCTCTATTTAGGTGAGCTCTGACTACCACTTTGTTTTGGTTTTCAGCTTGCTTGGTTGATTCATAAATCATTTGAAATACACAGTTTTCAGGTAGATAGTTTAATACAACTTGTCGTTCATAGATTGAAAAGTAATTTCGATTGTTTGGCGAAATGTTATGATACAAACTATGCGTATCTACGTATTGCATATAATCTATATCCCCACGTACTCGTTGCTCTTTAGCAAAGTTGAATTTTCCTAAATAAGCGACCAACGGAAGGTCTTTGCGAGCTACATCTTTTCTTTCCTCCATGTTACCCCAGTGATAGAGTACTTGAATCTCATTCCATCCTTTCACAAAAGGCATCGTCACCTCATCATTAACAGGAGCAAGTCGTTGCTTATTTAAGTAGACAGAGTAAGCACCTAATCGCTTACGTGTACCTGTAGACAATGAAGAAATTACAGATAAGCTTAGTGGCTCATTTCTTGGCTCATCTGAATAGATGCAAATACTGAAGCGGTAAAAATTATCATTAAGGCCGCCGCTAAGTCTTCGCAGATCAAGCTGATTAGATTTATTCTGATAGCTTGATCTAATTAAATCTGGACGATTAAGGTATTGTTCATCCCACTTATTATTCAAAGGGACTCTACCATCAAACTTCACATAGGTTCTTTCCTGCTTCCACTGGTTGATTCCTCTGAACAGTTTAGGGTTTTGGAACTCGTCAAAGTTCTCTTTCGTTTCGCCAGTCTCTTCATCTGTAATTTTTTCAGATAAGATACCATCTCCGTTATCTTTCATGAGACGGAACACTTGCATGCCATTAATCATTTCACCGGTTGGCTCCGCTTTATTCGTTTCTACTTTCTTGTTTTCTTGTGTATTCAAGTTCACTACTTTTGCATACTTTGGCTTTGTTTCATCGAACGAAGAAATAGGGTGCCATATTAATTCTTCAAGGCTCTTGCTCTCATCGTGACTTGCAATCTCATAATACAGTTCTGTGTTAAATGGAATATCATTCTTTGTAAACATGGATACTTCATGTACATCAGTCGATAGCTCTAAAGGATTAGTATAATACATTCCTTGGCTCACATAATTCTTAGTATGAATGGAGATATTCTTTGCGCCGAAATAGTAGTTGTAGTAATCTCCATTTCGCTCATCATAGTCAGATTTCTCAAATACAAACTTAATTCCCATTGCCTTTACAGCTTGGAAGTTCCATATCTTGATTCCTGTAATCGTATCAGTCTCTGCCTTTTGATAAACAGGGCTGAAAGTAGATCCGTCAGTTGTGTACTCAATCTTTGCTTCAATTGGTTTACTGTGATGAGGGACATACTCTATGTAATTGATATCTTCTACGCTATCTAGCATGACGATCAGCTCCGCACGCATGATGTTATCAGCGCCTAATTCTTTTGTCTTAATGACATGCCACCAAGCGGTATTGATATTGTCATCAAACGCATTCTTAATACTTTCTAATGCGGCACTTTTATTTGAAGGTTGTAACGCATTAAATGAAACCTTGGCAGGGTTAACGATAATCTGACTACTTAAGCTTAGGTTCTCTGCTAAAGAAACTTCTTTATTCTTCACATTAATAAATGCTGTGCTCTGTTCTTTATTACTATCTCCTGTATCTTCAAAGCCTACTATGTAGCCATCGAAGTAACGGAAGTCTGCGTTGTCCGTAATCAGAAGCAGCTCATCAATGTTCTTAGAGATACTTGATAGCTGATGCACAAGCTTGTCTCTTTCCACTTCAATGAAATTAAAGTCACTCATTAGTTGAGTAGTCTGTGAGATTGTAGATTCATACGCATCGTTGATGTCTAAAGAGATTCCTTCAATATCATGATTGTATTTAGAAGAACTTGATTTCTCTTTTCTAAATACTTTTAAAGGATTAAACACAGGTGCTCCGGGAGTATGTTCCCGAAGCCATTGTGAAAAATGATGTGTGATTGTTTGGAAAGTAGGATACCTTCCACGGTAAAGGTAACTTTTAATGATTTCTTCTACTTTTCTAGTTACTTGTATTTTCTTTATACTCATTTGTGAAGGTCCCTCTTTTTTAGAATTTATCTTCCCAAGTATTAAAGTCCCACCAATTTGTCCCACTATTATTTGGATCAAATGCATCAGCAGTTATTTCGAGCAAGAAATAGCCATTCAGCGGTTCGGTTGGGTCATTTTCGTAAGGGAAATCTATGCTATTACTTAATGTTTGTATCCATGATTCACTTTTAATTTCACCTAACTTCTTTCCATTTCGTGAAATCTTCATATAAAACTTACCTTGAGCAGCAATACCAATACGTATTTGTCCAGCTCCTCTCTCAGGTAAGTAGGCAACTTTTAGTGTTGCATTTCCACGTCCTGATTGATGGGTTTGAGATGACACTAATGGATTACAATCTTTGAGATAAAGTTTAGGCTTTAATTCGCTTACTCTCAAATCTTTATCGACAGCTTTTACTGTAAACTCTATAGTCTGATCAGGATAATAAGTTCGTCCTAACTCATCTTTTGATTGAGCAGGAAGTGGACACGGAACATCTACCGTAAAGCTTCCTGTATCTGTCACAACTTCCCCTGTGCCCGTATAATCTTTATACTTCATCCAGTCCTTAGATTTATTACTTGTTACTTCCCATTTCCCAATTCCAACTTCGGAAGTTATGTGTATACTTATAGGCATTGTCCCATTTTCTATATCTGAGTAACAATGATTATAGTTAGGGTTGCCACTTGAATCTTTAGGAGGCTTAACTTCAATAGAAGGCGGCAAAATTGGCTTACATGTGGCAATATAAAATTCCCAAGAGTCACGGGCTTCTTGCCCAAATTTGTTCTTCGCCATAACATCTAAAGCTACTGTGTCTCCTACATTGGCATTTGATGCATCAAAAGGTATAGAAATCAAATAGAGTTTTTCTTCTGTAGAATCAGTGTATGGTCCGTATATTACTTCATCGTTTATACTCACTGAATAAGTTACCTCTGCGAGTCCATAAACCATATCTTCTGCTGACGCTTTTATTTCAAAACTATCTGCATCTGAACAAATAGAAAGAGGAAAATCAATTGAGCGTAAGAAAAGAGAATTTCCTTCACCACTTCCAATATCAATATAATTTGAGGGTGAACACAAAATGTTAGTTACTTCATCGTTCATTGAATAAACCACATAATCATTTGTTCCACCAACATAAGTTGCTTCACTGTAATCAACAACTGAATTACTAATCCAACTAACATCTCCTAGACTCTTTTTATCAAAGAGTGCGTATTCCGGATTCTTTACACCAGCTGTGTAGAAGCCTACATCATTAGCCCATGCTACTTGTGAATGACCATATAAATCAACATAAGCTACTCCTACGGATGTCAACAGTAGATTGTCTTTTCCTGATGCCGATAGGATTTTTACAGCAGGACCATTAAAGTTTTCTGACCAACCTATTGCTAATTTTGTCATACCATTCTTTGTGATTACGGAATGAGTGTCTTTCGCATTTGCAGTAAGGCTAGCTTTATAGATAGCTAGCTGTTTCTTTGCTTCATCGTAATATTGAATGACAATATCAGTCATAGCACCACACTCTGACACTAATGGACCAGGTATGCCTGGATTAATTGGATCAGGAATGAAGGTGTCAATGTCCATAAGACAGGCATTCTTCTTCCACTCATCATCCATTCCAAAAATAACATAATCATTCATAGCAGCTAAGCTTGGTGACGTTGAATAGTCCCCATTCTTAATGTCAGAAAGCCATGCCGCAGCTCTCGATGCATCTCCTAGCATCTTTGCGCTATTCAAGGCTCCCGTACTTTTATCCTCAATCTTAGATGCCCATTTCATATTAGGCTCATTGTTAGAATCCAAATAATGAATAGCTAAAGCATGAATTTGAAATGAATATCCTGAAGTATCTTCTCCAGCTGTTTGCATAACAACGATTGAGTTAGAATCGCCGTTCCATCCTACTGTAACACTTGATCCTGCACCATTATCAATTCCATCGAATGGGAGTGCATTAGCTGGAATAGTCTGTGAGTCAATTTCTCCACTTGTTGGATTATAATAGTGAATCTCTACGCTTTCTAATTCAAGACACCCTTCTTCTGTTGTACCTCCACAATCTGATACATCTGTAGTAAATGAATCACTAGCAGTCGTATTAAATGCACCTACTGCTCTAACTTCTACTGTCATCTTAGAATCCGATGTAACTCCTAGTTCTTTAAGCTTCCAGTAAGGAAGTGTCACACTAAAAGCTTCTTCGTATATCTGCATTAAACGAATGGGTTCTGTTTGCAATCCATAAGTAACAAGAGCGTCTTGCCGCTTCTTCTTGCAGCCACAGTCTTCACGCTCCTCAAATGCATCAAGAAATTCTCCGAAGTCTTCAATGTTAAGTAGCTCTTCATCTGTTATTTTTTGAGTTGACTGCATCCCAAACTCTTTTGCAGTAGCTGATGAACATTCATCATCGTCAGGAGCAACACCTAAATCATTAGGATCAAAGCTATTACCATTGATACTAAATGAAATGCCTTGTATTTTATCAGGACCTTGCACGGTACCATTGAATGTTAATGTATCGCACACACATAAGCTTGCTGTTCTTTTATCAATAACCACTTTTAGTTTCGTGCTATCTTTATCAGCAGGACGGTCTTCTGGAGGCAACCCTGTACAATCAATGATACTAAGCACATCGCTATCAATTGCTGAACCGTTTACGTCATAACCTTTAACTGTGGCAGTCAAAACGCCTTGAGTTAGTTCACTAGATGGTAGCTTAAATTCAATTTCTTGAGAGTTTCCGCTAAGGGTCACAGCATCTTTCTTTGAGCCATTGATGTATAATTCAGCATTTACAAGCGTGTTACCGCTACTCACCAATGCTTTTATTGTTAAGTCCTCATCTAAGCACCAATCATCCTTTTTATTCGTAATGGTTACATTCAGCTTTTGAGCATACGGATCACCTTCAGCATCCAATACGGTAGGGAATTCTTCTACTCCAGGATCTATTGTGCTAAGACTATTCAAGTTGGCAGCCATCTTGTCACTAGGTGCACTATCGCTTGGACTATTTAAAGTAGCCACATTGAACATATATGAGCTAACGACCGGACTAGATTGGTTAAACGTATTATTTGTTAATGCAGTGCCAGCACTATCTTTTAATCTAAAACCTTCTGCCGTATAGTCTTCAGGTCTTCTTGCTACAATTTTCATTCTCAAGCTATAGACTGGATACTCTGATTCAATGTAGGCTGCCTTTGTATCTAAGATTTGATCCGATGATTCCACAGTACGGACTGTATAAATTTTAGGTGGCTGGTCATCAGATATCACTTGTTGTTTAATTGGTGTGATAGGATACCATGTCGCCCCATCATCCACTGAAACAAAATAAGAAAGCCATTCATACTTCAATGATTCATTTGCTGTGAAAGCGGTAGGAATGTTTTCACTTACATCAAGGGATATCTTATCCATTGGCTTCTCAAAGTAGAAAGGCGTTGTAACTAATTCACCTTCAGTTGCGTATTCGGAAGAAAAGATTTCAATGTCTCGAACACCTATACACCAACGGAAACCCTCAAACTTTTCTACGCCAACATCCACCGTCTCTGCATCTACACCATCTGTTAATCGATTGATGATTTCTCCAATGCTTCGTGCTTCCACTTGAGCTGTTGAACGTGGTAAGTAATTAGCTTCTACATTACTCTCACTTACCTTTACTTCAATCCCTAAGTCTTCTAATGAAACAAGCGGTCCTTGAACACGAGGAGCGTACTTATATCTCTTTGTAGCCATGTCCATTGCATACTCTGAACTATCTTGAACCTGCATTTTCTTCTCATAATAAATGTGGCCAAGGTCTGTAATATACTTATGTGACTGCTCAAATAAGACATCGACTACTTTTGCCTTTGTTGGGTGAAAGTGAAAAGAGTACTCATCATCTTTTTTATTTGCTGGCAATACAGAAACCGGTACACCTTTTCCATCTGAGACTAAGATGTTCTTAACGATAGCAGCCTTAGCTCCGTAGTTAGGTGGCGTATACATATTGCAATTGATTTGGTTAATGATTTTCTCTTCAGGCAAGATAATCTGCATGTGCAGTTTTAGAATGCCACCTTCAGGATCTTCTGCCCAATCAATCACTTGGCTTTCATGAACTTGATAATCCCATCCAAGATTCTTTGCGACTCTTATTCTATCCTGTTCACGGACATTCACTTTCTCATATTCAAACCACGTATTAGGCGTACCGTCTAGCACCGCTGAATAGTCACTGTGGTTATTCTCTTCTCCTAAAAATGTAGGGACGTAGTTTCTGCTAGTCAGTACATCATCGGTCACACTATGTATCTCTGTATTGTTTCCAGGAAAGCCGTTTGACTCTGTACCTAGGATAAACTTGTTCGCTTTACGATTGCCTACCACGATACTAACTTGTGCGTCTAGTGCTACGTTTTCTCGACTGACTTGAGGTAGCGTGACCGCTCCATCTACAATTTCTAAAGGAGTCCCTGCTATACGAGAGTAATCAATCTTATTTTTATTTAGAAAATCGTCTCGTCCAAACTCTACACCTTTGTCTGTAGATACGCCTGCATACAATTCTAAGTCTCGCATTTTATCTAACACTGTTTCGTATTGCTTTGATAAGATGTCATGCTGCACCATGTTGTGGTTAAAGTCTGTATATAAAGAGCGGCCTAAGATGTCTAACTCTTGAAACAGTAACTCTAAATCTTTTCGTATCTCAGTCATCATATTATTATAGTCTTCACTCCATGGCGGCCCTTCTTCAGGCGCATAACGCGGAAGGAGGTTTGGTTTACCCATTGATGTAAAGAAAGCTTGAAAGGCATTAAATACTGAACTGACCAACAATGGTTCAGACTTGATTGTGCCATCTTCAAACTTCACTCGTGCTTCTTCAAAAAGCTGTTTTGCCTGTAAATAAAGAAGCTGTGAATTGTTCTTGATTTGATTTGCCATATCAGACTTCTCCTTAACTTATCAACTTTAAGATAACAATTACTCCCGCAAGAGTGCCCATAACAATAGCACTCATTAGCAGAAGAATTGTATAAAAGTTATTCTGTATTTTCTTTTGACGCTTCTTTAACTGTTCCCGCTCCATCTTAGACCTCCTGATCGCATGACTGACAGCGAATGTTAAAGCTATACAATGCAGGGGTAACGGATTCATCTTCTACGCTATTTCTTCTTAAGATTGCCTTCATACGTATGTCCGTTGTAATGTAGTAGTAATCTACATTTATATCTTGAATAGGCGTTCCATCAATTGGCTTTCCAAACACAATGGTGTTTCCTATTTGAGCAAAAGTTTTTCCGTCGTTGTCAGTTAATCGATTTACATCATAAGTGTTAGACGTATAGTTTGTAATGTTTAAGTACTCTTCTCCATTTACACGAACAATCATTGGAAACTCTGGTGTAGAAGAGGTTAATATTTGAGTGTCTTGGGTGTAAGAGTTCTCGTCTTCTTGATAGTGAAACAAACTATTTCTGAATAAATAAGGCTTATGTTTCAGGGTGACACTGTTATTTGTATCAGCTGTGGTGAAATACTCTCCTGTTTCACCGTTCTTATCAATGAACTGTGTTGGAACAATGCCATTAGATTCATTTAGTATCACAAAATATGCACTGTCATGAGGCTTGTAATCTACTGTGTAGATACTTGATGCTGAGAAATACTTACCCAAAATAGCGATCCGCTTTCCATCATCTGATATCACATATGTAGAAGGGCTCATGGCGATACCGTTTCTTCTTAGGGTAACTGTCTGACCAGATATGATTGGGAAACGAAAACTGTATGTAATTAACCTTTCACCTTTGGCCTCTAAAGCAGTAAACTCCGGATAGCTGCCTTGTACCATATCCCCTGAAAGCAACTCACCTTTTACGTACTGCTTGTCTGGAGGCAAGATAGGCATCCAGTCTTTTACTGTAGGATTCTTTTTATGAGTTAGGTAGTATTCAATATCTGTAATCCTTGCTACATCTGCTGTCTTCTTAACCCCTGTTAATGGATCTTTAATCTCTGACCCTACCTCTAAGTCATGGTGCTTTTCATTTGTAATTAAACTAATTCGTGTAGCATTGATAGACAGAGGCAACGGCTTTGTAATATGAATAGATTGGTTACGATATTTACGACCAAATACAGAGATATTATAAGCTCCATAGAGATATGAAAGCTTATTAACAGCAGACCATGTTTTTGAAAGTTCACTGTTTTCATCAATCACTTTTTGCTTGTCGTTATCTGCATTCAATGCTTGGAGTTTAAGAAGCATAGGATTCTTATAGTCTCCTGTGCGAATTGTCTCCATTGCTTGTTTGGCAGCTTCTAGTAAGCCGTTTTCGTTTACACTGCTCGCCCATTCTGTAAGTTTCTCTAAGTAAACTGACCATCCTGTAACTTCATTCTTTTTATCAAACTCAGCCATTGTTTCGTTTGGATTTTTATAGTCCTCAATTAAGTCTGGACTTGTAGAGAGCTTTCGCCACAGCTCCATATTTTGCTGCTCATCTTTGTTTACAATGTAATTTTCTTTTACATAGTTCTCTTGTCTAACCAGCACTTTTATAACAGATACATCAACAGATGGAAACTGAAACGTCATTTGATTTACTGATTTCTTGCTGCGCTGATGAGGATTCACATGATTAGGAGCTATGAGTTCATGAACCTCTCCAATCATATCTTCCGTTTCGTATCCATAGATTGAAACAACTTCCAAAGGATAAGAACAAAACGGATCAAATACTAGGTCTGAAACAGTTGTAATGCCATTCAGTGTTATTTGAATTTCTGAGATAGCACCGTCACCAGGAATGCCCTCATAATCGTTCTTCCAAAGGTCATTGATGTTTTGAATAATTGGCTGATCAACTAGTATACTTTCAGCCCAATACGTATCAAGTGAGCCATCAATGGCTTTTGTTATATCATGGTCAGGGTTAGCACTAGCTTGGCCAGTTCTATTTAAGACTTCAATTCTTGCTAGTCTCCTGCCGTAGTTTGTTTTTAATTGATCTAATGTTTCTACGCCCGCTAATTGAATAGCATCTCCTACATTTTCTGCACCGTATGTAGAGTCTAATGAGTTATCAAAGCGGTCTTTCCGGAAGACGGTTAAAGCCTTCTCATCTGACTCAATGTATTCAGGAGCAGTAAAGGTTTCATGGATGCCATCCACAAAGCCATCTGTATTTTCCATCAACATTTTGTATCTTTCAAGCTTAGACTGCAGCATGAATATCTGCTTTTTAATACTGGCAAGAAGTGAATGCGATAATTGTTTATTGTCAGCCATCAAGCGGTCTATGGTAGCAGACGCTTCAAACAGTGACATTAAATCAAACATGATCTCTTCCATGTTTGCATTGTATGATTTAGAATCAGCCTTGCCCGATTGGGGTCTAGCTTTGAATGTGGGGCCACCTTGTTTGCTATCAATATCTGAAAGCATGCGCTCAAGTTCTGCTTTTAACTCATAGTCAGAACGAATTAAGCCCTCTTGCTTTTTGATATCTAACAGCTCCATCAGTTTCTTTCGCTGAGTGGCTGGCATAGTAATTAAAAAATCATCTAGGAACTTACTCATTTACATTGCTCCTTTCTCTATTACATAAAATAAGACAGCAAGCGCTGCCTTATTTCTGGATGATTCCACTTACTCCGTCATAAGGAACAAATGTCTTTTTCGATTCATCCCATTTCTCACAGATAAAATGACTAAGGTGAGGATGATCATTGTATGAAAAAGTAACATTTGCCATGCCATCTTTTACTTCTACATTTAATCCTTTAGGTGTAATGCCTTCCTTCACAACTTCTTGATAGTTCTGCATAATAGAGTAGTCAGGAGTCCAATTAACACCCTTCATGTACTCAATCTCTTTTAGAATATCTTCAATTGAATGTTCAAAGTTTAGAATGGACTCCATTGTCTTACTATTCTTTTGCATGATTTGCTCTAAGAAAAGATACAGGAAGTCTTGAGGAACCTCTTTCAGTCTCATTTGAACAGGGAAATATAACGTACAAGCTTCAGGTGGAATGTCAGTGAGAGTCACAATTCCATTCTCTGTAATAGTTCCAGTAATGATACGCCCAAACTCATTGATGAATGGCTGTCCGTTAGTTCCTAGTACGGTCACATCTCCCTCAACATACACAACGCCTTCTTCGGGCTGAAGAGCCATTGTATGAGACGGTACATCCATCTCTTTTTTATAAGGCATATAGAGTTCTTTATCTGATAAATTACCACCAGTTGTTGCTAAGTCCTTTAACTCTTGTAGTCGATAATCTAACTTTAGTCCGTCTTCTACTGTGGCATCTACAGAAGCGATAGCATTATTCAGCTCGTCATAGAATATACCATCAGTTAACTTTCCTCCACCACCTGAAGAATTAGCGGCAATCTCATAAACATCATTCTTAAGTTTATTCAAAACATCTTCTAAACGTTTACCACGAGCGGCACTACTTGTAAAAGATGCTGTTCCAATCTCTGCAAGAGCTTCGTCAGCACGAACAAGTGCTGACATGGCTGTCACGTAGGTGGAATCGGTTTTTGTAATAGAATTTAAGAGCTTGAGCTTATTGACTTCCCACTCTGTAATCCCTTCATTCATTTCAAGTATTTTCGTTTCTAATTGATTCACAAAAGGAATCAAGTCTCTTGTATTATAAACAGGCATGAAATATTCCTCCTAGAGTTTATTTTATCATGAAATGCATTACAAAAACTATTAAATTTCATGAACTTCTGTTGTACCTTCGTCTATGCTTGGAATTGGAATAACTGTTACGTAATCCACAAAGATTTCTCCATCTCTTGTCTCAGTTGATTTATTAAGTGTAATTCTAACGTGATGAACTCCCTCACCCACATTAATAACGTTCTTGTAAACAATCCATTGATCACGGGTAACTTTAGATAAAGGAATCGTTTTACTGCTGCCATCCTTGTAGAAGATTTGTGCCTCTCCTATGCTTCTTGCTGATGCAGTAGCTTGTTTCATGGCTTTAATATCGATTCGATAAGAAGGCTCTTTAAACTTGTAGCCAGGAATCGTAACAGCGTATTCCGCTTTATCTTTAAGTGAAAGCACATAGTTGTCTCCAGCACCCAGTGGTAAATGTTTAACCTCATAATTCCCGCTACTGTTAGATGGATCGAAATAATCTAAGTCTTTGTTATACAAGAACTCACTATTAGAAATTAAATTATATTTATACTCATCTGGGGTTGCATCGTAGTATTCAATAATTGGCAGCACACCGTATGCTTTATGTTTGGCTACAGCTTCTTGCACTTCCGATTCATGAAATCCATTTGGATTTGACTCAGACTTTAGTACAGTTCGTGGAACTTTGATTACCACAACACCATTTTCTTGATAAGCTTCACCATCAAAATATCCTATATCCCAATGATAAAGAGACTCTTTATTAACTTGACGAATGATTTCTCTTGATAGTGACTCATCAAGTCCTCCACCTCTAGTTCTTGTATCGAGGATCGTCATGTTATCCTGAATGGTTGAGTTAGCTTGTAATAACACTTTTCCCAAGCGGAACATCGTTGGATCATACTTATAATCTTTTGGATTAAACCAGCACTCCTCATCTGTATGAAATACAGTTCTGTTTAGTGTGGTTTCTGGTATGATGTCTCCACCTTTGCTTCCATCTAAAGTAACTGTACGAATAGCTGATGGCCGCATGTAAATATGAATAGGCTTCACAAGTAGTTCTTTGTTGTCTGTGCCGGCTGCTTGTAATGTATAAGTCTCAGTATCTACATTTGTAGGTATCCATCTATGGAATCCATTCTCTGCAACAGTATGACGATGACCAGGTGTAGGATTTAAGTCAAGATGAAAGAATGTGCTTTCTAAAACTCTTCTTTCTACAAGAGGAATCAATCGAATGCAGTTATTAATCTTAAACGTATCGTCAGAGGACATTTCCCTTTTGCCAATCTCTGTTCCATCACCAAATAATAGTTCAGATTTACTTAAACTTTCTCCGCTAGAATACTGACTAATCACAGGTGTTAATTTTAAGCCATACCCTTTATAAGTAGAAATAAAAGTAGACCATGTAGATCCAAATTCATCTGAAGGAGAAATACTTAAAGCAAAACATTCTTCTGTAATTGACTTGCCGGACGTATACGTTTTTTTGATAGTTTTAGTAATCGGACCAAATGTTTTCTTTTCTTCGGTGATCTTTGTGTCTATATAGTCACTCATATGACCAAAGATAGAAGTCACTAGTGGATCCATTACAAATTGCCATGCATTCATATCTCTGTATGGAAACATAGGGCCAGCGTTAGCAATAAATAATATCTTTTGATCCCCATCTTCTAGAATAGCAAATATAACATGCTTTTTATCAGCACCTGCCCAAGCAATAGGCTTTATTTTAGGATTACTTATAACAAGTTCACCGTTTGGACTGTATGGAAGTGGAAGACCTTTTGCGTCATAACTCTTGAGCGATGGATGATCTGTGTTAATTTTAATATCAGTAGGCAGGTTGCTAGCTCGTTTGAGTTCAATCCCCAAGTCTTTAATTATTTCGTTTTGATACACGATTTCTGGAACCCTGCCTTCGGATTCCCCTCCCCAGACATTAACGTTCAGCAAAAACAGCCCTGACTTCTTATGCTTTACAAAATAGTCTCGAACATCATTTAGCACAACATCGGGTTGCCTAAGTTCTGGCATAGTACCGTATATTAAAAACTTTAAAGAGTCATCATAAATATCATAAAGTTCTCTACTTTCCTCCCAGTATAAGGAGCTTTCTCCAGCTTTATAGTTTCCGGGTCCAATACCTTGTGCAGCAGGATAAATATCGATTCCGTAAGCACCAAATCCATCTATGTTAAATAGACTTTGACTAGGTAACTTTACAAATTCTGAAACTTCTTTTTTACCACTAGCCTCTACCTTCAAATTTACAGTTGTCGTTACTTCTTTTGTAACAGGAGTTGTAATGTATTCTGCTTTTTCTTTATAAAATCCTCTATAAGTAAAATACTCTTCTTGATATGCGTACTTTATGTACACTTCATCTTGCTCCCTGATTCGGTCAAGCAAAAAGACAATGCCCTTGGCAGCATCCACATCTGATACTCGAAGCTGTCTTCTCTGATTACCGCGAATGGAATAAACCTCAATATAGCTATTGTTTCCTTTTGAAGATAAAGCAATGGGTGCGTATCGTGTTTGGATTGAATAGTCATTTAAAATGATTGGTTTTTCTTTATCAACAATTACATGAGGGCTGTTTTGGAATTCTTGATCAGCGTACTCAGGCAACGTATATTCTAAGTCTACTTCCACTGTATCTTTTGGTGAAGAAACCATTCCTAATAACTGTGGATAGGCTGTGTATATCTCCGGAATTTTAGCACCAGAATTGCGTTCAAAATAAGGGAGAACAATTCGCTTAAGAAATTTGCCGTTCTTCACTCGTAAATACCAATTATCAACTTCCATGCTGTCTTGAGCAACCTTCGGCTTTTCTAGCTTAATCTTCTTTTGTTCATCTATCTTCACTGCAAAGATAGGAACCATTTCAAGCTCCTCAAATGTTGTCCATGCCACCAAATCAACTACTACATTTGGATCAAATTGTTTGCTGTCGTTCAGAATACTAGACAACCTAAGTCGGTTGACTCCTAACTGATCTTGAAACTGGTCAACAGGGAATCTCGTAAATCCTTTCTTCTGACAACGAAACCTATAGTTAACTCTATACTCTGGATTATTTACAGTTGCTGTACCATCAGCGGCAATACTTGCAACTTCTCCTCTTTCGATGCGCAGCATGATTTCATCTCTTGGAACATCTGATGGTATCCCCAACTTACTATACAGCCCTGTTTCGTCATCTCTTTTAAAAAGATATTCTAGGTGTTTAATGCCATCTGATTTTAATATTTCACTTTCGTCAAGAACATAGCGCTTTCCGATAGTGGTAATTGGTGGAGGGTCAGCAGTCACTGTCACCACGTCCGAACCGCTAATGGATATATTCACGTTGTCTCCAGATACAATTTGAGGAGGAGTCCATTTAAAACCTATAACTTCACTAGGTATCTGATCGCTTGGCAACACAGCAGGATCTACAACAATCGTATAATGCCCATCAGGATGATATGTAACTGTTCCTGTTCCGTTAACTGTTAAACCATTTGTGGATGTTTTCCAAGGCACTTGTGTGACAGAGCCATTTTTATTCTTTTGATTCGTGTATCCTTCTCCGTTGGCTTTCCAATTAAAGAACCATCTAGTCATTTGACGTTCAGGAATAATAGTTACCTGGTGCTTGATTGGGATGTTCTTAACAACTGCATTTTCCTGCATTGCATTAGTCCAAGCATTTTGTTTTTTTGCTCCCACGAATTTAGCTTCAGGTATCTCTGACATAATCATGTTTACCTTTGTTTCAATATCAGGGTTATCTGATAAGGTTGTGACATCATACATTAAGGCAGCCTTATCATCTTCTATAGAAAGTTTTGCTTTAGCGGGCAACGAAGGTGTCCCAAAAGGCATTGACAGTTCAATCATTTGCCTGGCATTAAGTTTTCCTCCACCAGCAATAAGACCAATGTTCTTCCAATCATTCGTATAGTCCCCCTGTTCACCTTTCAATAACGCACTCGAATTCATGCAGGATTCTGTGATGTGTCCAACTGTAACGGTAACTTCTTGGCCATCATCTCCTGTATACTTTGCAAGAATACGATGTGCGAATATAGATGGAGAGCGAGGATCGTACTCAGATTTTTGCGGAACCATAATCTTGTATCCTTTAGTCCCGTCTTGAGGAATAGCCGCATAGATTTCTTTCTCATTTGCACTAACTAATGCTGTCTTCACTTCAGCTTCAGTAGCCTCTTCAAAGGCACTCACGCCATTAACAATGCGCAGTTTGCCTCCTTCTAACATCTGTCTACTTACACCATTAGCAATGACGATATTATCTTTATCTGTATACAGTTCAACATTTTGTTTAACTGCTTGTATTTCGTTATTCTTTACCACCTTATCAATGTGATTATAACGAATCTTAATACTTTGAGACTTACTCGTAATGGTTTGCAAGTAAACACGAACAGAGTAAATTCGTGGGTTCAGTGGTTGCGCTTGAACATATATATCATGCTTAAAGTCATCACCTAATAAATTCCCGTTCTCATCAGTTAATTCAATTTGTTGGCCTGTATATTTTTCAAGAGGATAATTCCCCGAACTATCAGGGATAGCTACTTTACTATCATAGTGGAAGTCTATTTCAAACTTATAAAAAAGTGCATTTTCAATTGAGATGCCACTCTTTTTAAATTGGCGTGTAATGTTAACTTTACTAGAAGGAAAGATATTTTCAGGTGGACGAGAGCGAACTTCACCGTTTCCTACGAAGTCTACATATTCAAGTTCTCCTTGTGCATTTGCTATTACAATGGATTCACCTTGATCTTGAGTAATCACGTTATCTGAAGTATAAGAAGTATCTATGAGTGAAATATTTTCATCTGAATCTACGGACGGAACATGAATATATGCTAGGTTCACATCACCTTCTGGAACTTCCTTACCTACACGTAAAGCTGACGTATTGTTTTTTAGTTTGCTGTTAAACTCATTTAATGCCATCCCCTGTTTCTCTTTCTCAATAGGCATAATACAATCTCTCCTTCATCCACTAAAAGTGAGGGGGAACTTATCCCCCGATTACTTTTAGATGAACATAATTTGCTGCCTCTTCAAAAACCATGTCATAAGAAGCTTTAATCATAATATTACCGTGCTGTTCTTTTTCACCAGATACCTTCACATGGATTTGTCCATATGCATCAGTAGAGTAAGTTTGAGAAGAAGTAACACCTTTTGAATCTCTCTTCTCCACTTTAATCACTTTACCTTTGCTTGCAGGATTCCATTTAGCGTCCCTAAGCGTGATATCAATCGTCACTTCATCTTTAACGCCACCTAGTAAAGATAGCTTCGGAGCAACCATTTCTACATACATGCGTTCCTTTTTGTTTTGAATATAGTAATTCAGGATTTCCTCCTTCACAATATCCTCGCAACGAACTTGGTAAGTAGATACCTTTTGCTTAGTAGGAACCGGCTTATCGTAGAAGTAAACCTCACCAGCAGCATTTGTTGATAGTTTAGACTTCACTAAGCTTCCGTCTCTATAAATATCAACTAATTTATTTGGTGTTGGATTACCGTACTTATCTACAACTTTCACTGTAAGTAAAACGTATTCTTTTCCTGAGCTAGATAATGTCTTTTCAGAAAGGTACACATTCAGATCTTTTACATCTTGTTCACCGCTTTCTGAAATATAAAGAAAGCCCGTATGATTATGGTTCAAGATTGGATTAAAGACTACCTCACTAGCTCTATAGAACGGTGTCTGTTTCGCTGCTTCATAAATGATTTCCATATCTGTCATCTTAGAAGCAGTGTAGTTTGAGTGCAGTCTAATTTTCGCTGTATCTGAATTAACTATTCCATTAACAGAATTAGAGTTCATATCTATATAGTAACTGTAATGAAGTTTGTAACGCACTTCAATTGTATCTTCAAAAGGAATCTCTTCCATAAACTCAATAAAGGATTCTTCCTCATTGAAAATAAAGTCACCTGCAGATAACGTAATTCCATTTTTCTTCACTTTAAGAGTAGCCTTATCTATGCCCTTGTAATTCAAGTAATATTTAGCATAACTGTTGCCGTTAAATACTTCTTTGTTTTCAAGGGTTAGATTCCAGTTATCATCATAAAATGTTACCTTGCGAAGGTTATTGCCTTCGTTGTCCCTCACAATAATAGCGCTACCCTGCTGCGGTCTAGGGGAAATCGTAATTTCATTAAGAGCATTAGGTGTCTTTGTTTGCACAGTTTTCTGAGCATACAGATAGTTTTCACGCTCCTCATGATAATAATATCCGTTATGAATGCGAGGATTCCAAGGAAGCGGTCTTGCTTTCTTAACCTGTGCATATAACTTGTAACCTAAATATGGCGTTAGATAGTTAGGAGAAATACGCTCGTATTTTTTACCAGGCATTGCCCAACGCAACTCAATCATTGCTTGACCTACATTTTCAAAATAGTGAGCATTAATCGGATACCACTTACCGCCTTCTAAGTGCACAGACCCATCATACGACGAGTACGGATCTTCAGATATTTGCCAATTTCCAATTACTATTTTTCTATCTACCCATAATCGGAAGCCATCATTCACTTTTACATTGAATCGATATAATCCTGTAGCAGGTGCATAGATGTATCCATTCCACGTAATTGTGAAACCATCAGTAGGCTTTGTTTCTAATGGTGGCTCTAACGGTGGTATTTCAGGCTTAGGAGGCGTAGCAACTGGCTTCTCTAAAGGTTCCCCTAATGGTGGATTCTGTCCACGTACTGTAGCGTATAACTTAGATGGACCAAACTTTGTCATCTTTGGTTTAGTCTCCGCTTTCCATTGAGCAATACGACACATTAGATTAATCCATATCTTCATTTCGTTATCACTAAGTTGCTGATTAAAGGAGCCATCGCATCTATAAAGACTATCTCCAGCTTCTGAATAATACACGTTGTTAATGTATGACAACCAAGCTCTATCTTCATGAGTGAATTTATAAATAGGAGAACCACCACTAATTTGGTTCCAGTGCGATACACTAGTTGTAACTTCTCCTGCTAAATCGTATGGATAATTAAAGGTATCATCTACTCGTTTGATTTTATTCCCACGTGTAAATGGAACACCTGTAGATAGCGTGAATCCAAATTCCCCAAGCAATTCTTTAAAACGCTTAATTGGTGAGACTACACCTGTATCATGAGTCATGACTACAACCTTATCGGAAGCATATTTAAACTCACGGATAAAGTCCATCATTTCATCACTAACAATGTCAAAGTTAGCATTGCAATCGGCAGGTGTGAACGTAATAACATCGAAGTCTTCTACTTTATATTTGTTCCAGTTTGAATAAATATCTTGTGTAATGACAATCTCTTTAGAGATATC
The DNA here is from genome assembly GCF_035064545.1 of Bacillus sp. ILBB4. Lineage (NCBI taxonomy): Bacteria > Bacillati > Bacillota > Bacilli > Caryophanales > Bacillaceae > Bacillus > Bacillus sp. ILBB4. The sequence goes on from NZ_JAIQVD010000006.1 coordinate 63,598, forward strand.
GAAATCACCAAACTTCCGCACTGCTTCTTGAATAGATGTTCTACCTTGTGGGTTTGGCGCTAGCACATCAGGTGTTAATTCTAGTACACGAATGCGCTGGAACTCTTTGAAGTATACCTCATAGTCACTTTTGTCTTCCGTAATAAAATATTCTGTTGATACAATTTGATATTTTTGAATACCTGCTTTTGATAAGAAGTAATTAATATCATTATTAAACTTCACTTCCATATCAGTTGGATCAATCTCAAGATCTATCATAAACTTGTTAGGGTCTGTAATTACAGGACGGTCTTTTGTTACCTCATATGGCTTACGGAAGGAAGGATAATCCTTATACGTCACACGCTTATATGTCTGCATCCAGAAGTCCCAGAAATACGTATTAGGATTGGATCGAGTAATTGGTCCCCATGCTCCTTTTTTGTATGACTCATCCTTTGCTTGTAACTTCAATCGATTATCGACATACACTTTGAACTCACTGCCGATTGCAGAAATGTGGATTCGATGATCATATAATATTCTGTTTGGAGTAGTTGAGCCTGTTGAATTAGGATCCCACCACTCTGGATCATGAGCTAATTGAACTTTTGAGAATTTCAAAGGTGTTGTCGTACCGATAGCTTCAGGGTTTGTGCATCGTACTTTATAAATAGCCATACCATAAACACCTGCTCCACCGCTATCCCATTCAAATGTATAGCCCGACATAATTGTTGGGTCCCATCTAAATGTCATACCATACATATCATTATCCCAATCAGTCTCTGACCTCGCTGTTAAGGCAACTTCATAGTCGGTAATATCAACATGCTTAGGATTATACCAACCTGAATATGGAGTCTGATTGATTTTATTTGTCACTCGTGTAAATCCTGCTTCTGGTGGCCCATGCCAATCTCCCATTCCTTCTGTCCATTCGCCTGATTCTTTTAATCCTTGCTTATTAGGGTCTTGATCCCACTGTTTCCATTCACCTGTGAAGTTAGTAATATCCACTGGAGCGGCAATTGGATAAACAATCTCCATATCTACATTAAATTTAAAATTCATTTCATCAGGGTACCAGTACTTAGCTGAGAAGTCAGCGCTCGCCTTTGTTGTTGTTGTTGGAATCAACTTTTGAGGAGCGTTGTATCCCCAGTTGAAGCAAAAAGAGCCTTCATAGTAAGGGTCATTGTAGTTTGGGTTTGAACTTTGACTAGGAGCATCCTCTTGGAAATCCAGCTGTGAATATTTCTTGTCACCTAAGTAGTTTTGACGAGTAGGATCATGAAGGTCATTTAAGTCATACGACTGAATCTTTACCCAATCATGCAAGAATAGCTTCTCCTTACTAATCGTCATGGTTCTTTTATTAAAGCTGTAATATTGAGAATCGATTAATTCATCATTTACATAAACTTCAATATGACTACCCAATCCATCTGCTTCTAGATAGAATTCGTTCTCGATGTCTCCCGTACTATAGCGAATAATAAGGGTTCCTGGCATAAGACCAGTTCCTTTGAGTTTTATCTTCCCATCTTCAAGTATCCAACCATTTGTTGAACTCTCCTTGATAAGGTTTTTATCAATCTTTACATCAAGGATTTTGTATTCCAGGTCTGACTTTATAGGAATCTCAATGCGATCCATATAGTTTTCAATTGTGTAGGTTTGCAGCCATTCCTTGTAATCACCCTTCACTTGAAACGAGTCTTCGTAAATGTTGGCTGATAACGGGAATTGGTAGTAAGTTCCGAGAAGTCCGTTCTTCGGTCCCTTGTCTTCTTCAATCCAAATCTTCACAAAAGGATTGTTACTTGTTACTTCAATTCGCTCAATTGTTGTATCATCAGGGTCGTAATCTGCACTTACTGCTGAACTTGTAGGGTCTAAATCTAAAGGACTATCAATTTGTGTGATATCTTGCATGGTAGCTTGATATTCAGGCTTTGCTGCCACCCACTTTGAATACCAATCTGTATACCATATATGAGCATCCATGTGATTAGTATAGAAATCTACAAGCTTGCCATCAGAGTGAAGCTTATAGCGTACACGAGGGAAATCAGGAAACTCTACGTCATACATATCGATGAATGGTCCTTCTAATGTATCCGCTATTAAATTCTCAGGGAAAAAGACTACTTGAGTCGATACATTAACCATATCGGCTTTTCCTGCTCCAGCTCCCCAAAATGGACGCTTTCCATTTAGTTTGCCATATCCAATGTACTTACCAGAAGACCAAGGTATATTTCGTGGGTCTTCTTTACAGTGAATCACTACTCGATCATTATCGTTTGATGTCATGATAACAGGCATACCTACTTGTCCTACCTTCGCAAGGCTTTCAGGTGACTTATCAACTGTCTCAGTTGTGACTGTAGGTTTGCTTTCAAACCAAGCTACAACGTCAGAGTTGTTATCGAATGCGTCTAGCAGATAGTGAACCACTTTAAAACTATCAGGCATACGTTCGGAAGTTCTTGTTGGATGAAAGAAATGTTCAGGCGCCGGTGGGATATCCCATATAATATCAACATCACTCGTAACGATTCCTTTGTTTAAAATATCAGCAGGAAACTTAGCCTTATACCATTCTTTTGTTCGTGCCATTACTTTTGTACCTGCAGGAGCGTTTGCTAAGTCCTTGCGGCCAACCCATTTTACTTCATCGTATGCAGGGTTAATAGTAGCCTCAATAGGAATCAGCTTATAAACAGTCCACTTATTAGCAGTGAAGGATTTTAACGGTTCAAAGATTGTCCAGCCCTTGTAAGCATAAAGCTTCTCTTCAAACAGCTTCTCAGTAGTTGTTAGTGGGAATTCACAGCTCCACATAACTAATTTCTTTCCGTCAAAATCGAAGTCATCCCAACATGTAATAACAGGCTTTTCTTCAGGAGGGGCCACAGGTTCAATTACACATCCCTCAGACGGCTGTTCCTCTTCAGGAAGATCAGGTGGCGGCTTCTTAACAGGCTTCAATAACTCATAGCTTGTTTTTCTGTTTGTAAGGTCACTTCGATTAAAGAACTTCTTGTAATCGTCCTTAAATACTTTTGCTATATCATCAAATACAAGTAAACCTGTTCTGTAGTCCCTATTGTCAGGTGTAACTTCTACAATGCCACAGCGAACATAACACTCACTGTATTTCTCACCCGCATCTTTAGGGTTGGAACTATAAAGCGTAATCGGTCCAGTATTTGTGTGAATCGCTATTTTACCAGCTTTCTGGTCTTTCACACTACTTGTTATAGACTCTAAGACTAAATCTGAAATGCCTGTTTTTTCACGAATGTAGCTTTGAGCATTTGATGTAAGCTTTTCATTGGCTATTCCATCATAAGTGAGCCAACCGGTTCGAGGATAACGTCCTGAATAACTCTTCCAAGTAGTATAGTCTTTTGCTTGAACAACAATACTACTCCTCAATCCGTTGACCTTAATTGATCCATTCGCAGGATTTCGTATGTTACTTGTTATATCTAGTATGTTAACCCTATCAGCTGATACACCTGAAGGGAGCTTCTGCTTAAAACTATCGGAACGCTTTACATATGTAATAGAATGGTCAGCAATTCTCTTAAAACTATCACCAGAGGAATTCCATCCTGACTCTGGAATACGTCCTTTTATAATCTTTTTCTCAATAATCTCAATGCCATGAAATTCTACTGATTGAGACACGTTGAACATACCAAAAGTTCCATGATCCCAGTCAGCATTAAAATTAAACATCAATTCTTCTGAACCTGACGATGATGTGCGTCCATAGATTTTTACATTCTTGCCTGTTGTAACTACACGAATGCGGTGCATGCTGTTCATGACCCAGCCTTTGCCTGAGCTTTTATCGGCAACATTTACTCGTCTAATTACACCATTTGTTACTTTATAAATTCTACGGTGCTTCTTCCCCCAACCGCTATTGTTACAATAGTTTACCCATTGAGCATGTGTTGGTGGGCTTCCTGCAGCTGTCACAGATCGATCAACATATTCATCTTTCATAGAAAAGATATTGATACCATCTAGATTATTCCCTGCACGAGAAGAACCCCAAATTCGCTCATCAGACTCCCACATCATCATGTAGAAATTACGATTATCTTTTGCTTGGAATATCAGTCCTACAATATCATCGTCCCATTTTCCTGCGCTATAGAATCTATGAGTACTCCAATTGTATCTTTTTGTATTACCAAAAATTCCTGCACCGTTATTTAAGATAGGCTTAAATGTAAAAGATGCCTCATATGCATTCCATGAATACATGTTCTTTCCATCTTCATCTTTTTTGGCAATCGTTCCAGAGAAGAATGAGCGGTTAAGTGCATCATCTACGTGACCGCTATTCATCCTCCAAGTTGTTTGCCCATCATTATAGCCAATGTATTGTCCACGAGTATTAGTGAAAAGGTCTTTAACGTCACCATGGTTTTTTACTGTGTACTCGCCTTCCCAGTTTACAGCATACTCAGCGGTACGTTTATCTTTCTTTCCTGTATGCCCTTTGTAGTTAAAGGCATACTCCATTTTTCTTTTGATTACTTCTGCCTCAAAGCAGGCTTTAGCTTCCCATAGTCGCTGTACTGGAGATTCTTTTGACTCTTCAATACGATAAGAAAGTATTTTCTCAGGGTGAGCATTGATATCATACTTATAATCTTTCTCGTTATATGTCTCAAGAGTTTCACCTTTATAGCTAATGCCATATTGAAATGGAACTTCAGGGTAAACCATTAGGCTATGGCGTTTCTTTCCTCTAAGGCGAGCAGCATATTGAAAATCCTCAGTTACATCTTCAACTACAGGACGCTTTACAAACAAATCATCGTTGTCGCCTATACCAGAATGAATGGCATTTCGCTCCCTTGTTTTACTCATTAAGTAACCTCCTATCTTTCAGATTCAAACACATAGTCTTTCCATACTTCTATATTGGAGTCCCATATGTTAGGAACATATCCTAGACCTGTAAACTGTTTGTCGATGGTATCCCAAAATCCTTCATCCCATCTAAAGCGGTCCCACATTACAGGGGCTACTGTATTTATATATTCGACCCACTTTAATAGTGTTGGAGTTGCTTGACCATCTTCTTCAAACATCATATGGTAAAGCTCTCTATCGCTCTTTTCATACAGCTGATATTTTTCTATTCCAGCAATGAAACTCACCGTATGGCTTACACCTTTTTTTAGTGCATAGATACGGATGTTTCCCATCTCATCTACTGAATACTGATCGTCTTCTAGCTGTTTATCATCTATGCGTAAACTGCGAATGTCAATTTTCTTTTGACTAGAATTTTTTAAAAACAAATCCTTTGCATCGTTAGCCCATACTAGTGATTTACCTGCAGCATCAGCACGAGTAACCATATTTAGTTCTCTTGCTATTCCGTTGGTTAATCCAATATCATGTGTTCCAGATGGATATCGAAACACATCTAAGATGCGATCCTTAAAGTTTTGATTCTTTTCTAAGTGAAGTCGCTCCACACCTAGTAGTAGACCGAACTCGTCAAATGTATTCCAGATGTGGTAATCAACCGGTATTAATGCATTTGTTGTTGTTTTACCGTCTCTGGTGATATTAACTACAATTTTGCCATACGATTTTATGGTGTAAAATTTGGAGTCTTGATAGTCAACAATTCCACCATCATTGGCATCGTTGTAAAAAAACTCTTGGAGTGATTCTAAGATCGGTACATCTACCATTGTAGAACCTGAAGCTCTGAGAAATTTTAATTCATCTGTTGAAGTCACAGTCGGAAGCTGATACATCTGAATCCAGTCTAATACAGCAACATCAGCAGTGCTTATGTACTTTTGCTCATGTATCCATTCTAAATAGTTTTGAATGGTTTCTAATTCTATTCCAAAGTAGTTCAGAAAAAGTTGTCCTGTACTTTCCTTTGACTGTCTAATCTTTGTCCAGTTAGGATATTCATCTGCTATTCGTTGAGTAAATGTAGAATACCAATAGTAGTTAATAAAAACAGTAAACACACCAATAGCATTAGATGTAAAATCCAATGTCTGTTGCTTTCTGTTTATCGTATGCGGAATCACAATCCAATCTTTCTTGATAGAATCATACTGACAGATTACAGCATGCTCAAGATGACTTTTCGTTAAGCGATTTGCATACTTTATTTTTACTTTAATGGTTTGGTTTACTGTAGCAGAACTCATATGAAATTGAAGACGTGTTGGCTGATAGTCGCTATAACTTGGTTTATTAATTGTAAGGTTCTCATAGTTAAAAGCATTCTCAAACCCTTGTCGCCAAGTCAATAAGGACGTGCTTTCAATCCATATATCCTCATGGTTAACCGTATAAGCCATGGAGATCCACTCCTTAATGTAATGCATTACAGATAGTATAACATAAAAAAAGCACAACGAGTATAGTACTCATTGTGCCATTTCTCTAAAAATTATAGAGAGTTGTCGAATGCAGTGATTACGTAGAAGTAAGTAGTACCGCCAACAACAGAAGAATCTTCGAAAGTAGTTTCTTCAGGTGCCGCTACACCAATCTTCTCATAACCAGAGCCATCAACTTCTGAACGATATACATTATAACCAGCAAGGTTTTCGTTCAGTTTTAGATCTGCTTCATTCTTAACTGACATCCAGTTAAGGTTGATTGCATGTTCTGTAGCAGCTGCACTTAAATCAGTTGGTACAGAAGGAACAGTTTTCACAGCAAGATCAGCAGACTTTTCACCTTCGTTAGGTGTAGGCTCTCCATCAAATGCTGATACAGCATAGATAAAGCTTGCGCCATCTTTAGCAGTAGTATCAACATATGTTAATTCATCTCCAGCAACTGAACCTACTAAACTAAATGCATCGCCTGCATTAGCTTTACGATAGATTTTGTAACCAGAAAGATCAGAAAGCTCTGAGCTATCAGCATTAGTTGTTACAGCAGCCCAAGAAAGGTTTACACGACCTTGCTCAACTGTGAAGTTAAGACCAGTAACCTGAGCTGGTGCTAGCAAGTCAGCATCACGCATTGCGCTGACCTGATTAGAATATTGGGATTCTAAAAATGCCATGTTTGGTTCACTCCTTATAAAATTAATAAGAGCTATATGCCCTGTTATTTAATTCTAAGACTAAAGCATTAAAATAACAAAGCTCATTCTTGAAAGGTATTACAGTTCTCCCATCGTCTCACGCTTTCTATTAATGTGTTCTTCACGATTTCGTAGAATTTCTTCTGATTTCGTTTCAGCATACTTCATGTAATCAAGCAGCCACTCTGATTTATCAATAGCACTGTTAGTGATTTCATGACGATTCATCATTTGAGTTAGGCTTTCTTCAATGAATTTCTCATCTTCACTTAAAGCCATTCCATTCATTTTCTTGTTTGCTACTCGCATGAATCCAAATAAAATGAATTCTAATACTGATGCACCTTTATGCGGATCTACATTCTCACATGCCATTTCAAACAAGATTTCATTTACTTGTGATTGCTCTTCTGGTGATAGTTCCTGAAAGTTAGTGGCATTAATTTCACCTGAGCGGATACGTGTTTCTAATGTTGCCTGCTGCTTGATTTCATCTGATACAAGGCTAATACGTTCTCTTGCCATATGTATTCCTCCTTAAGCCCATGTTAGAGCGTAGTTTAGTAACGTCGTTCCAGTAGGTAGCTCTGCTTTTAGTCGAAGTTTCTTGTTCTGTGGACTTATAAAGTCTGTAAAATAAAACAAAGAGTTTGGTATAATTTGTTCCCATGTTATTCCATTGTCACGAGAAATGTAATATTTTCCTGTTATATTACTGGTTTGAAATGACTCATCTACATTTAATACTACTTTACTTGGTATAACATCTGTTATTTCTTCTTTAGTTACGATGCTTCCATTTTTTAAAGAGCCATTTACAGTATCATGCGTGTAACCAGAAGACTTACTAGTATCAATGCCGCTTAAATCTAATAAATCATCAAAGATCATATTATGCATCTTATACTTTGTTGTATTAGCAATTGCATTTAACTTAGCATGAGCCTTCATAATATTCACTGCATCATTGATAATCAGTTTATTAGCAAGTGAGTTAACATTTTCTATTGCTTCTTCCAGGGAGTCAATACGAGCACGAACATGAGGGTGTGCTCCCTCAACGCCTGTGCCTAATATGTCTTTTCTTAAATTCGCTTCTTCTTTAGCAGACTTGTTTCCAATGCCATATGAAACGATATCCATCTATTGTGAACCTCCTTATATCCATGAGTATGAAAGCGCCTGTAACTCTTGGCCATTTGATAGGACTACTTTTACTCTTAACTGTTTATCTTCAGGCAAAGTTGATAAGTCTGCAAGCTCATCATGCTTAATCTTCTGCCAAGTAACTCCGTCATCACGAGACACATAAAGGTCAGGGCTCTCAGCTTCCAATAAAGAATACAATACTGAAAGACTCTCTACTTCAGGAGTCATCGTGTATAGTCGCTCATTAACTGTTACAGAACGTATCTCTACAGCGTTTGTTGTATTCGCTTGTCCTAAATAAAATGCCATTCTTATCTTTCCATTCGGACATAGTGATTTGAGCTGTTCTTTAGATAGGCTATTAAATTCTGAGACAGAAAAACCATTCGATTTAAAGCTACTTAAATCATTGGTATCAAAAGTTGATATGCCTGTCCAGTTCTCTCCACTATCCCCACTAAGTGCAATCTTTAAATCATTATCACTTTGGTTCACTACTGCATCAATGCTTACGCTTTCTAATTCTTTTACTTCAATATCTTCTTGTGCTATTAAGAGTTGAGGTAATGGAGCAGCAGTTAAGTTTAGACTTCTATTAGCATTCTCTTTATCTGTCCAGCACAATAGTTCAGGCTCATCAGATATTAGTTGCTGTATAGCTTCATTAGTAACAATAGATAAGTCAGTCATACCATCAGTGTCAAACATAGTTTTTGTGGCAGGAGTTTGTCCTACTTCTATCCACTGTGGAGGATACGATATAACCTTGTCTACTAATTCCATCATCTCGACTTCTCCTATATACCAAACTCCTTTTTTATCTTGCTCTGTAGGCTTTATTCGCCAATATCGTGATGAAACAGAAGCTGGTAGTTCTATAATTGACTTCGAAAGAGGATCCACTTTATATGTGTCCCCTACATCAATCCAATTTGATTTGTCATCACTTCTTTGAATTTTAACAACTGTAGCAGAACCTCCTGACCCACCTGGATTCTGATAAAGTGTAACCTTCCTGATATGTCTTTTTATATTTGTTCCAAAATCATAACCAATATGAGCTGTCACAGGATCATAGCTATCTGCCGCAACAGTTGATAGGTCATTATCAAAAGCATTCTTCAGAGGGTAGTTATACCATTGAGTATAAATAAATGGGGTTCCTCCTATACATACATCATCTGAATATTCTTGAGCAATTGTATTCGCTGGTTTATAGTACTTCTTAATCTCTTCTCCATCTTGGAAGAGATATTTGTTAAGAGGCGGAGCAATTTCTTTTTTTACATAATAAAACCCATCTGTATGCTTTCCATCGTCAGGATATGTACCATCAGTGGCAGTAACTGTTTCTATAAAATCTTTTTTAGTAGCTTCAAAACTCCTAGATAAATCATAGGTTGTAGCTTTTAAGTTCATGCTGTCTGCCCTACCTGTAGGTATTAATGCTGTTGCCTTTCTTAGTGTACTATTATTCGTTGTATACTGACTATAAACAATTGTATTATATGGAACATTTGAAATACTATAAGTGGTACCTGACACGGTGTACCCTACGGAATTACTGTAAGATAGAGTTCTATAAAAAGTCCATCCACCGCTAAATTCGGTGGCAATTTCTTTTGATTTTATTTCAGGTGTCCACTGGTCTATAGAAGTATACTTATCATAAAGGTACATTGTCATTTAAAACACCTCTACTTTCTCAATACTATTGAAGCTTGCTTTAGCAATTCCTTTTCTTAATAGCGTTCCATCTTCAGTAAAGGAGATATCTACTTCCATAGATTCAGTGTAAAGTGTCTTCATCTTAGCTACTCCATCGAATAGTATCTTATCGTTTTCTTGAAAGGTATTACGTTCTGCTTCTGTAAAGTCATATGCCAATCTTTCTTTGACTTCTCCATCTGAAGCTAAGACTACTTTGACTTTTATGTATCGTCCCGAGGGAGAAGCTAACGTCCCGTCTGTATTTACAGGAAGATATGTAGAGAAAGATTGTCCATCTTGTGAAGTTGAAGTATAAATTGATACAGAAGTGTTATTAGCTGTATTAGCAATGGTTTCGACTTTCAGTGTTTCTTTGAAATTGCTTCCGAGATCTACAATAGAAGACTCATAATTACCTGGAGAAGTATAGGTGTTTACTTTACCTAATCCATACATCTCAACCTTTGTAAAGCCTACTTGAGAGCTTCCATTATATCCTGTAAAGTTTGAAAGCTTGTAAAAGCGATATGCTTTGTTATTTTCAAAAGTATGCTCCTTAAATGCTAAAGCTGCTTGATCACCACTATACAAGGTGTCATATGCAACGTTATCAACAGAGCCAGATATAGTGAATTTTTTTAATTCGTAGTAGGTACCATTAAAATTGTACCTATCTGCACCGTATATTTTTAATTTATTAATAACTTGTTCGTTACCTTGCATAAAGTCTAGAATAATATAGCTAACACCTGAAGCACAATACTTAGTAGTCTTATCGTTGAATGCATTCCATACTGTACTTTGTGAGACATTAGCTGAAATAGGATAAGGCGATGAGGATAAATCTGTCCCTTGTATCCGGTTTTCATCAGATGGACCTAATGTGGAACCTGTTAACACAAGTTTTATTTTATTATCAATTATTTCCGTCCTATTGAATTCACCATTATTCAAGTCAATATCTTTATTTGATGAGGTTTGTTCATTAAAAGCCAATGAAACAGCAACCTTTTGAGGAATCTCTTGAACAGTTTCATTTACCGTCACAACTTCTGAATTCAAAGATGCATTTACTTGCTTAACTTTCTTACCTGCAGCATCTAATACATAGTTCGAAGACTTAGTCGAATCAATTCCCGAAGCATCTGCAAAGTCATCAAAGATCATATCTTTTAACTTATACTTATTCTGATTGAGTAATGAGTTAACACGTAAGTTATGCTTGTTTAAGTTGATAGCAGTACTTGCTTCTAAATCGGATACATGTTTTTTTAAGATGTGATCGGGGGCGTTTTTCTCTAATTCTCCCAGTCTTTCTTTGACAGTAGAATAATCCCCACGTACATCTTTGTCTCCTGACTCTGTGCCTTCCATGCCAAGCCTATCTTTTATTTTCTTAATAGCTGGCTTCGTTTTCATTGCTTTTTGATATGCTATGATATCCATCTTTTCACTTCCTTACTATGGTGCAAGGGCAATTAAGCCCATGCATAAGATAGTCCTGTAATTGTTGAAGTTGTAGAATTAAGATTAATTTTAATCTTCAACTGATTTCCTTCAATTTTTGAAAGGTCATTCACTGCATTGATTTCACTATTATACCAAGTTTGTCCCCCATCTAAGGAGTACTCTATCGAACAAAATTCAGATTCCATACGAAGGATTAATTGAGTTGGCGAATAAGAGATGTTTTCTGATTGTGTTTCTAAAACACCCAACCCTGAGTATGTTTTATTTGTGGAAGAGTAAGTAATGTCCCCCTGAGTAATTGCCATACTATCATCTTCAAATGTATCAACAACTAGGTCATGTAAAGTATATTTTGATGCTTGCATAAGTGCATTCGTCTTAAATTGTAGCTTCATTAAATTGATAGCATTCATTTCCTCTAAATCTTTTAAGCGGCCTTCTATTGTAAGCTCGTCATAAGTAATGCTTATTTTATCAAGTGAAGGTGTTTGGATAGATGAAGGTTGCTTCCGTACAGATACAGAGTCCACTTTCCCTTCATTTTCAATATAATAAGCTAAACGAATATTATCTCCAATGAGTGCCCACATCTCTTTTGTCAAGGCATTAAAGGCAGCTACAGTCATTCCTTTAGATTTAGTTTCTTCTAAGTTAGCGTTAACCTCCACCCATTGTGAATCATAGGTTTTCCATGTAACCCCACCGTCACCTGATGCGATTATCTTTATTCCATCGGCAGCACCTGTGATTGTTAAGTCTTCAACAACAGAGAAGTCAGTTTCTGCAAATACAAGTTGAGGATAAGGAATAGCTTGTACTCTTGCCGCTTGACTGCCTTCAACTAAATTTGTGTATGTTACAACTTTAAAATCATTACGTAATGCATTCCATGCCTCACTAGGTACACTTCTTAAATCTTTCATTCCCTGCTCTGTAAATAATTCAACTGCAGGCAGCTCTTGTGATACAGACTCCCACATATCTCCTTCTATTGTACCAGTATATTTCTTATATTCCTGATCCTCATAGATAAATGAATAATTTTTTAAAACAAAGTTTGTTTCAATTTCTAAAACTGGACGGAAACCATAGGCCGAACTATACCCGCCACTTGGGGCAGTAAATAGGTTTGAGACTGAACTTGATCCTCCCCTCAACACCTTAGCCGAAATGCTGGAAGAAACAGATGAAGTTGATGTCCAACTGCCACTCTCTTGCCAATTCCATATGCTGTTATCCCCTGGCTGGATTGCACCATTAAGGGAAGAAGCTACAATCCAATTATCCCATTCATTATCTTTGTCAGATGCTGTTGTACCACCCGTCAGAAGCCTAATTGTAAATGTGTATGTATCAATTTTTTCATACATATCCATTTCAAAGATTGAAATGTTCGAACCACCATTGTTTGCTTTAATATTTAATCTATAAAAAGTGTAAGGCTTCTCATTGCTAAAATTGAAAATCTTTCTACTATAAGGTATCCAATCCGTTATGTCTGTTTGTTTATCCAAAATGTCCCAGTTTAAATTATCATTTGATCCTTCAAATTGCCACTCTCTAGGCGTTTCGGACATGTATGTATTCGTTGCATCATTTTGTACCATAAGCGAATAAGAACCTATTAATGTAGGTGAATTAAATTGATAACCTATAAAAGACGCTATCGTTGCAGACTGCCATTTAACTTTAACCGCAGTTGATAAAATTTTATCAAATGCTCTCCATGCATAATTATCATTAGTATATCCACTTGAGAAGGCCTTTCCATTGGTTCCTATATCTGAACTTAGTTTAGGGATTGCACTTAAATACAGAGGTGCTCCACTACCACCAGCAATTCCTTCTGAATTTAAATTATCCCATGTAATGTTATTAGCTATATTTCTATCAGCTATTAAGATTTTCTTTCCCTTTGATGCCTGCACCATAATAAAATAAAAATCACCGTTTGGTTTTGATGCTACCTTATTTGAAATGAAACCCGCATTTTCTTTTCCTAGTCCACTAAATGAACCAAAGGCATTATTTTTTTCACAGGAATAGTTAGCTCTTATACACTTTCCCACCGTCAAGTCATGGATATTTAGGACTTCATTTATGTGAAGTAATCTGCCATTCTTATCTATATCTATAGAATCAATCGTAGCGTCCCTGGCATCATTAGCTTTAATAATAACCGTGTGCTTTCCCTCCGATAGGCCTGTTTTTTCGAATACTAACGCAGTAGTGATAACATTAGCATTATATTCTGAAAAATCATAAGAAACGCCATCGATTGTTATATTCATGTTACCTGTTCTTCCAGAGGACATCATTCCTATTATTCTTAGTTTTGATCCAGTAAAACAAAATCTAACATCATCAACGTAATTAGAGTAACTGCCGTTTGACGCACTAGCCATAGGATAGGTTGTTCGGTTTCCATAGTATATTGCCCCATCAGAGTCATCGTAACGTTTCCAGCCTGGATCAGGAGCTACAACAGCTTCTCCTATTTTTGCGGGTGTAGCTTCACCGTACACTTCTAGCTCATCTACTCCCCATGAATTGCTCCCATAGAGTGATTTGCATACAATTCTAACAGCTTGTGCCCGAACAGGATTAAATGAAAATTCCAATGACTCCTGGACTCGACTGTGAACACCTTCGTGAATAGTAACCCATTGATTGTCTACCAACCCTTGAAAATCCCACGTCTCCATATCAGTGAATGAAGTGCTTCCAAGATATAATTTATATCCATTTACAGTAAAGGTTCTTGGGAATTGTATCGCAAGATATTCTGGCAATTTGGGAGAAATGCTACTTCTAAATACTCTAGAAACATCAGATCCGTCAAATGCTCCATATTCGGAAGAATCACCTTTAGAAGATGTGACTGTATATCCATCTTGAACATTGCTTTTCATAATTGGTATTATTGTTTTGCCCATCTAAATCTACTCCTTTCAACTTACTTTATTTATCTACGTATTCAAATGCAGGACGAAATCCACTAGTATCTATCAAGCTAGATTCTGGGAAAAATAAGTTTATAGCCGATTTAGTGTATCCCCTAGCAATTCTCTTTGTAGAACTTCCTAATTCAACTGTTGGAGTATCTTGTGTTAGAGTTATTACACCTGAAATATGAAACACATCATCTAAACTTTTTCCGAATTGTATTAATGATGGAGGGAAATTGACTATGTATTTATCCCACTCATTATCAGTTGGCCATGCTCCTTTATTTTGATTAGATAGAGACTTGTTCCCACTTGCATCTGCATATGCTACTCCTCCTGTGAGGGAGCGTATGACTCCGATTATGCTCATCATTTCAATCATATTTATAGCAATTGGACCACCATTTGTTGCACTAATGTTAAAACGATAATACATAAATGACTGTGTGTTATTAACAATGTAACTTCTTTTTTCAGCGCTTCCCCATCCCGTCTGATTAGATACTGTGTGAAGTGTTACCCACACAATTCCATCATTAGAACCTTGAAATACCCAGTCTTTTATCATATTTGATGCCCAGTTTGAACCAGGAGAAGTTAGAGTGTATCTGTTTACTATCTTTGGATCAGAGAATTGATAGGAAATCCAACCCGTACTCCTATACGCTCGCCAACATTCATTCAACGAACTTGTAAGAGCTGAACCGTCAAATGCTTTCCAGGCAGGAATTGTCTCTTCACTCGCACTGGCCACACCATTAGGAGAAATATTATTATCCATAGGAGGAATAATGTTAAGATTATTTATAGGGTATCCCTGTATGTTCTTCCAAGCATTCAAAGAATCCCAACTCACTGTATGGTACCAATTACGATCTGCTACAAGTAATCCCTTTGCCACTTTAACAAAATAGAAAAAATAGTTTTGATGCGTTTTATTAGTTGTGTCAACAGCAACCCCTGATACAGGTAGTTCTGTTTTTCCAACCCTTTCACCAAATTGCCAACCTGTAGTGACATCACAGTATGCTTGTATATAATCACCGATTTCCATATCATCCACTTTTGTTCTTAGTTGTCCTGTTGTTGCAGGTACTGGCATCTCACTTCACCTCCACGGATTTCATTTTAGTAAATAGTTGCCTAGGAATAGTTGCCTTAACAACCTTTCCACCTTCTACTTCAGCAACATCCTCTGTCACATATGAATAATCTTGAGTTAATTGTAAGCTACCATTAATAGTGACAAATTTATTCAATGTCACCTTGTTGTCATTTGACTGATTAAATGAGTATGTATTTACCTCGCCGGGTATAGGTGTAGCAGACAGTTCAAACTTAAACTTTATAAACTGGCTTTGTTGTAACCGATTAGGATTGAATACTTGATAGGGCGTGAATGTCTTACCATCTGATGATGAAGCTATATAGATATCTATAAGAGTATCATTCTCAGCTATCTGCTTCTTAATATCCATTAGTGTTGTTTCATACCAAAACTCACCCAAATCAACAACTGGTGACTCATAGCTTCCTGAAAACACATAAGAGCTAATACCTTGAACTTCTTTTATCTTCTTCAATTTAATAGCACCATTATTGAGTTCAGTATTATTAAATGTTCCATTTTCTAAATTAACATCTATTGTTTTGGTTATCTGTAATTTACCGGCCTGTCCTTCTAGCCAATCAAGGCGTGCATCAACTGTTTGAAAATGTGATTCTGCTTCAGCAGCAATTATATTTTCATCCAAGTCTTTTGCTTGTTTTAATACTTTGGTTGCTTTCCCTAACGCTATAACGTCCATGCTTTCACTCCTTATACAATAGGTACTGCCGGTGTAATAGTGGTAGCTGTACTAATGCCTGTGATATCTCCATTTGTATAAGAGTATGTTTTTGTGATTTCAACCTTATCGCCATTTTGTCGAGTGTAAGTCTTCACTGAAGTGGAAATTTCACCGCTTCCATCTTGTTTGTAATTATAAATAACAGTAAAAGCCTGATCCCCCGTAGACACATGTTTTGTTACATTTCCGTCTGTGTAGGTGAAAACTTCGTTGAAGTTGCCAACTTCTAAGTCATTAAGACTGACATTGCTCAAGCTATTTTGCAGGTCAATGAGCTTTTTCTCAATAGCCTTTATTCGAGTGCCGGTACTTCCTTTGTTGTCATTGTTAAGTGAGTCTATCAGGTCTTGAATAACAGCTTTCGTGTCACCGCTCATAAGTGTGACATCTAATGCATTTAACCGGTTAAGAAGTGTAGGGAAAGTCCCTTTGTATGTTTGTAAATCTTTAATAATATCTACAATATCGTTCTCTAAATCGTATAACAAAATTTTAGTTGGAGTTTGTGCCATTTTTCGTTCTCCTTATCTTGTAGTTTGCTTTCTTAATCATATCATGTAATGTATTTCAGGTCGTTTCTCGTCTGCATTAAAGAACTTCTATATTCTGTGGTACAAGGCGTTCATCTTCTAATATTTCATGATTTGTTAAAAGTACAGGCTCATTGTTTAAGTAAAATTTCAATATCTCAAAATCTATGATTTTTTCATGAGCATTCATGATCTCCTGAACTAAATCGTTGTAGATTAAGCCCTTACCCATTTCAAGTAAGCCAACATATTCAGTGATTTTATTCTTTGCTTCCGACTGAATGTAACTCTTTTGCTGATCGCTAGTGGTTTCATGGAAAGCTAACTTAACAGTTAAGTCAACTGGAACAGCAACTGGCAGCATAAGATTAGGTCTAACACCAAATGACTTTGTAGTGGCTATCACTTCTTCTGCTTGGTGAATTAATTCATCTTCACTGAATCCATACTGAGGAATTATCACAAAGCTAAAGCTTCCCGTACCATGACTATACTCTTTCCCGATAACGTCACTCATACCATTGATTGTTAGTAAAGCTAGTCGTAATGCTGAATAATTAGCAGTGGCCATCGAAGGGACAATTTGTGTAATCTCATAGCGGTACACATCATCACTAATTGGCTCTTCAGTAAGTGTGTTATCTGCACTCCTTATTTGCTGAATACGTCTAGGGTAACTAAATAAACCTCCAATTAAGTCAAGGTTATTACCAGTTGCCTTACTGACCACACCTTGATCGAATACATCTTGTGCGAATTGATATAATGAGGCACGAGCTGTGTCACTACTTACTCCAATTTCAGGTGCTATTGCTTCTATGATAGATCGTGCAATACTGCCTGCAGAGAAGTTAGTAATCGATGTATTTTGTGCAATATATATAGCTGCATCTCTTAATATCTCTTGGGAACTTTTCTTTAAAAACATACCTTATCTCCTTATAAGTCCAATGGTTGAGTTAATACAATGGTGCCATTTCTATCCGTGTTCAACATCGTGTAAAAATCAATTTGCTCTATACTTGTTGGTACAGCTCTAACCTCAAGATCAGCTATATCAAAACGGTTATCATAAGTTAATGTTTCGTAAATTTGTGATTGCCCTCTTTGACCTGTCTCTCTGGTATTAGGCTCACCCTCTAAGAGTTCCAAGTCTGCGCCAATATTAGGATGAGAACGCCAATCGGTTTTTTGTGTACGGACCCGGTTATTGATATCTTGACGAGCAGACTCAGCTTCTGATGTCATAGCAAAGTCCCCTGTTTCATCTGCAATGAAGTCTCCATCCACATTATTATTCAAATCATAAAAACGAATATCTTGCTCATTATAGCTTCTCATTCTTTTCGCCTCCTTTTACTAATTCAACTTCCAGCAGCATGTCTTCGATTTCTCCATATTCATCACGGAGGTACGTATTCTTAATCACGGTGTCATGTTTTTGGATGTCTGTTGAAAAGATATGAACACTGGGAGCAAAGACCATTAAGCTTTGGCTATCACGACTAAAGCGAAAGCCCAATCCATAGTCAGCAAATCCTTCAAGCACTCCACTTTCTCTTCCTAGAATACCTGCTCCACTTACAGGGTTCACAAACCCTACGTCACCGTTTTTAGCTTCAGTAGAAGTATCAAATAACTCATCTAAGTCTTGAGGTTCCTCTGTATCTAAACTATATAAATCATCTTTCCAGCCCATCATGTTCCTCCTTACTTCGGTAGTAATTCATCAAAGAATCCAGCTACCCGGTACTTAAGGTTGTTAAAGAATAAATCCAATTGATCAGGCTCACGATAGTAAGCTGTTGCAATAGGTGTTTTTGGATCTCCATTAATATATTGAACCCATACTCTGTCATGTTTCTTAAACCCTTTATCAATAACCCCTTGAGAATACATAAAGCAAGGCACTGAATAAAGCCTCTGCATTTTGTTTCCTAATAAAACATCTACGTCTACTGTATGTCGTTCATCCGCAGGGAGCGCTGTTTTAGCGCCCTCCGGATGACGAATATTTCCTTCATTATCGGTTGCACCACATTCACAAAATGTAGTGTTTGGATGATAGAAGGCCACCTTGCCTATATGTCCTTGATAATTTCTTTCTGATGCCCGATCAGCACCTTTATCATGTAAATCCCTCTTAAATCCACTTTCCTCAACTGACATTTCTCTTCCCCCTACTTCTTCTTACAAATTGGATATGAACAGTGCAAATGGTTGTAATGCCCTGCAGGATCATAAAAGGCTGTTCCTGATCCATACTTTTTATTGAGCTCTTGAACAATGTCCCAGTCACCAAACACTATTCCTCTAAATCCGGCCTGACAGCATGAGTTAGCTAACTTTCGTGCTTCATCCTTATCTTTTCCATTTGGAAAGCGCATCTTTCCGTTGATGGTCCTCATCGTATTTGGAGTATCAATATCTGCAGCCCATCCTGTTCCATGCCAGTTTGGATCCCCTGGTCTATTTCCGCTTGTAATATTGAAATCCTTCCCGTAAATCTTTCTAACATTTACAAGTGTTTCTGCGGTTGCTTGGCGTACTTTACTTGTACCACCAACAATTGTGATGCCGAAGTTTCTGCCTTTAAATGATTTTAAATCAATTAGTCCAGCACCACTAGTTTGGTATTTCTTCTTTCCTTCTTTCCCAAGAACAGAAGGACATGAACTAGCACCACCAGTAGCTGCTGCTCCACCGTCACTGTTTTCACATTCACCATTTGGCATGTCTCCACCGTAATATCTAAGCACACGCTCTACATATTTTGAATCTCCATACCCAGGTGGAATACGTGAGATTCTACCATGCTTTTTGGCCATCATTTCAGCAAAACTATAAGCTAATTGAGGTGTGTATTTTCCTCCACGCTTCATACAGTAGTCGATAAAGCCGCCACCAAAGTTATAACTTTGGATGCACATTTTTATATCACCCTTAGTTCGTCTCAATAATGATCCAAAGTATTTAACACCTTGAGCAATAGACTGGTCAACGTTCTTGATATAGCCAATAGGTTTACCCATTGATTCACTGGCTTGCATGACATCAGGGTACTTAACATAGTTTCCACCAGACTCTTGCATACACTTCGCTTTCACGATTTCTGCATATCCTTCTATCCCTTGTTTTTTACACTCAGCTTCAATCTTAGGTCCAATAACACTAAAGTATTTGGAAAGTCCTTTTGCTTTTCCTCCCTTAGAAACATCACCTTTTGGAATACAGACACTAGCAGCCTCAGTGCCACTACTACCACTGACTAGTTCTTTGACTTTATCCCATAGGCCGCCAAACCAAGATGCGATTTTACTCTTCCACTCATCCCAGGTAGTTTGCTCCTCATCATGAACAGCTTTTGTTTCACGACTTGCCAATAGAGCAAGACGCTTGTTAAGTTGTTCTAATGCAGCTTTTCGATCATCATCATATAATTCTTGCAGTTTATCAATGGTTAGCAAAGGTTTACGAAATTGCTTAAAGATAGTTGAAGCTATATGAGATAAATCAACAGTATCTTTGGATGAAGATGCGCTAGCAGACACTTCACCCTCACGAGCAGATTGGCTAAACTGCTGAGTGTCAACACCAATAAATCCTAAGAGCAATGAAGAGATATCATTTGTCATTAGACTTTGCCAAAAGTCAGGTGAATCTCCTACAACGGAACCCTTGTGTCCGTTAATACCTGCTGAATATTCCAGACCACTTTTAGTCAATGGTGCAATCAAGCAAGACTGTCGCTGGAATAACCACCTTTCAATAAACTCTCCAATAGTAGATGCAATCAAATGTACACCTAAAGCTTCTATGCCCGCAGCTAACCAGCCTATAGGTCCAGCCATTGCCTGACCAGCCCAAAGGAGTCTAGCAAAGCCACCTGTTCCTTTAAGTACTGTCTTAAGCTTACGTGAACCACTACTCATAAGTGCACTGCCTTTTTGCTGAAGCTTCATGTTCTTGAGGGTATTTGACCCTAGCAGTTTACTATTCTTAAGGATATTTTCTAAGTTTTCCTTTCCTTCTGTGCCGGTTAACTTTTGCAGTTGATCTAGCATACCATTCTTTGCCCAACGAGCAGTGTCCGATGATTTTACAGTAACCGCGTTTCTTGATTTCTCTGCCTTGCTAATGGCATCAGGATTCTTAGGCGATTTACCTGTGAGCCTGTCGTATAATTTCCCCGTCACTTTACTTGTTTTAAAGCGCTGTTTCATTCTATCCATGCTGTCTCTTGTGACAGACCATAGCGCATTTAGAATAGGAAGGTTGCCTGAATATTTAGATGTGCTCAATATTTTTCGCAGTCCAAATGTTAAAAGTGCAGAACCAGCAAGTTGTTGGGCTGCCATCATAAAGCTCATTGAACGTCGATCACTGTTCACTACAACAGCATCTGGCTTCAGCATTGTGATAAAGCCCATCTGATGATTCATAATCTGAGTAACTTCCTTAACATCTGCTGGCCCTGAAATGGAGTTATGAGTATCATTAATCCACATCTGATCATAAGGTTTCACTGAAGGATCTCCCATAACTGTTAGATATCCATCGTACATATCTCGCACGTAATCACTCAGACCACGAGCTGTGATTTTAATAGCTACACCTTCATCGAAATACCATTTGTTAGGCTTATTCAAAACCCCTCCGATTAAGGGGATGTTCTGAACTAATCGTATACCTTGGGCATTCATTGTTGTATCAATATTAACAACACGCTGTTTCTCAGCCCAGATATTTGTATCAACATACACAGGAGATGTAGTGTCCATCTCTCCTTCATTCATATAGACGCCAACCGCTACTGTTCGAACATTTTCCTCTGATGTAACAATCGTGTTGTCTATGATAGAGCTAATGCTATCGTAAACGTGGAATTGTCTAAAAGGCTTCATGGCTGTACCTTTAATCGAGTCGTTGTCAGCCACATAATCGTAATGAAGAGGGAAATAAGCTTTTCCTGAGAAGATAGTGTTCCTGAACCCAAACGGATGAACAGCAACGATGTGGTCATTTCCGATAGCTGCACAGATATTCAAGACATCCCAAACGGTTTTATCAAATAAGCCTATATTGATGCCATCCTCATCAGATTCACCCATACCAAATCCATCTTTGATTTTATTCCACCATCCATCATGCTCTTTATTGGTTAATCCTGTGGTTTGATAAACATTCATGTTAATCTCACCTTTAGTACGCTCTTCTTTCCCGAAGGCACTACCAAAGATTCCACCAACAACTGCGCCGCCGATTCCTCCTATTGCAGCACCGATAGGTCCACCGATTAATGCCCCAGCGCCTGCCCCTGCACCAGCACCGGCTCCAATTCCTCCGAAGAATACACCAGCTTGTGCTACTCCTTGAGGGGTTTGCTGATGACCAAAGTGCATAATCCCTAAGCTATGATTATTGAATTCTTTATTCGATAAACCTGCCCACATGTTCTTAAAGAACCCTTGAGAATCGGTTAGGATTTCATCCACAATCTCTGTTGGCTCTTTTTTAGATGACCAGAAACCACCATCTGTTGTTTCGTTTACATCTGCTCGAATTTTATTAGTCAATTCAATTCCATCATCTTGTGCGATAACAGTTAAGGATTCTCCATTATTCTGAATAGATGTGATAGTTCCATTCATTGTTGTAGGAAGCTCCATTGGATTAGATCCATAACCCATTCTGAAATGAATGCGTGTTCCAGTTCGCAGCATAATAGATTTATAGTAGTTAGGGTTTCGCTGCCTAGATCGCTCAGCTTCTCTTGCTACAGCTCCAGGCATTGTCATCATCTTAAAGACTTCACTATAACTTGTGTTTGTTAAGTCCATTCCTTTTTCAGCATCATCTAATGTTCCATAGATATTGGCCATTTCCAACACAAGAGTACTTGAAGCTTCTTTTCGATTATTTGTGTACATGATATCCATAACCGCTTTGTAGTTGAAGTATTGGTCTGATAACTTAATCGTCCCTATAAACTGTCCTTCATCTATTAAAGTTAAGAAGAAAGTTGGGAATGCTCGCACTAGTCTTCCCCGTTTGTCATAGCGGATCATATCATGCATCATCCCTTTATGGATGTTGTTGTTATTATCATCTACAACAGGTGCTGAATTGCTTTGTGTTTTCTTTGGCTGAGAACCAGCAGATTTAAAATCTTTAACAGGAAGATTCTTAGTTTTATCTTTGATTTGTGATTTTGACCACTGCTTTTCATTGTTTGCATTTTCCAATACCTTTTTCACAAGGTTTGTTACCTTTTGTGGAGGCTTCTTATTATCTTTCAAAAGAGCCATATACTCTTTATCAAAGCCAAGGTAAAGCATTACAACACCCGCAAAGCGTGCTTTATCTTTATCAAAAGATTTACTTTTGCTTAAACCAAATGATTCATATACATTACCTTCATTGTAGAGAGGCTTTCCATTACTACTCTTAACAGTAAATGTTCTCTCCAACTCAACATATAAGTCACTCATTTTACGGATGCCTGACTCAACATTGTATTCAATGTTCTTTCCAAGCAGGTTCACATTAGACCCATACATCTGTCTAACTTTCATAGCACCAATATATTCACCATCTATTTTTCCATCTGCATTTGTGTAGAAAGAGAAATTATCACTCATCATAACAGGCGAGCTAGATTGTGAATTTACTACCTTACCTTGCTTCGCATTAACTCCGTCTTCATAGAACTGCTTAAGGTCTTCATCCATAGCAAGAGCAAAGGCTAATGGGAAGTTTTGATTGATACCAAAAGCTTGTGACTTTTCTCTAATCAGTGCTTCCATTTCACTTGTTGCAATGTTGCCTTTATCAACCAATGCCTTATCTATTTCAGTCGTATCACCACCATTTTTCTCAGCAGCAGCCTCATAATCTTTCCTGCTTTGTTCTATTTCTTTTTGGGTTTTACCATTCAGGTTAGTAAGCAAACCGCCTTCTACATCAGCTTGTCCACCAGTTCCATCACGCAGTGTCATCTTGTATCCGTTTTGCATGGCGCCTAACAGGTCTTCCCAAAATTGAGTGCCTGTTTGATACTTAATGAAGAAGTCAGGATCTACGAAGACTCCACCATTCATATTCTCTACATGGAAGCCAGCTTGCGCACACTCACCATAGGTAGGCAATTCTAAGTCCGGATATAACTCTGAAGCTTTAAAGAACTCTTTGACCGACTCGTCATAAATAATTTGCTTGATGGCATCTTCACTAAGAGCACCTGCAGCTGTTCTTTCATGACCTTGACGCCAATTATCAAAACCCTTCATAACGCTCTCGAATGCCGGCCGATCTCCAACTAAGAATTTACTCCAACGATAAAAAGGTAATCCCATATTTTCAGCTACACCTAGCTCAGGGTCTACAGTGGTTGCTGATGTGAATAGGCTCCAGAATCCTTGGTCTTCATACTTATTAATATCCCATTTAGCTGTCTCTGAAAGCCATGTTACCTCATTGAGTTTACGCTCCATTCGATTGTAAGCAATCATCGTCAAAGTAACTTCAAATGTACCTGGCTGCCCTTCAACGGTATCTGTTTTTAAGTCTTCTATCGTGACGTTATTAACACCAAATAGCTTTGCTAGTTGATGATCAAATTGCAGGAATCCGTTTGCCACTTCTTTATGATAATTTCGTATCAAGTAAGTTGAACGTCTCACCATCGACTCTAAGCTTGCTATACAATCTTTATCATTTGTTGTAAATCTTGCTACCATAATCGTATCTTGAGAGCCCATATATTGATGAGTTGGGGATTCGTCATGTTGTAGTTGCAATGATGTAATACTGTTTTCGAAGCCAACAGAGAAGTCTGTTAGAATGAGTCCTGGTATTGCCCAATCCTCGTAATGCAAGTCATACTCAAACATTGCTTTTTCATACTGGTCTAAGTACTCTTTATTAAATTTATCTTCACGTTTTTCATTTCCCCAAAAATGATCTTTCTTATCTTCAATATATTTCTTAATAAGCTCCCTGTTTTCCTGTTTCCAGTCAGCTATTGCTTGTAGGTCATCTTGAGCTGCAATCCTGAATTTAAAAGAATTATCTAAATCATGATATAGCGGTTCATAATATGTATGAAAGTTCACGCCTATTTCCGGATCAAGGTTTCGACTGTAATACCATCTGAATAGTGGCCAATCAAACATCTCATCAAAGGTTCTTTCCTCTTTATCGGCAATGTAACTATATGGTTCAAAACTATAACACTGTATTTGTGCTTGTAGTGTATGAGGAAAGCCAGGAGTGGTTTGAACAGTAACTCCCGATATTGTAACAGCATCAATCTTTTGGATATCATTTAAGTATGTATTCTCTACTGGTAAAAATGGACACTTCTTTACCTGAGCTAACAAAGGACGTAGCTCAGTATTAATAGAATCCATGTCTGGAAAGAAAATAGTAAACTCAATAACATGGTCAAAGTATCCTGACTCTTTTGTCATGCTATTACGTGCTCGAAGAATTTGAAGACGTTCATTCTTCATTTGACGGTGAACACTAATTGCGGTAGGAGGCACGTAGAATTCCGTGTCTCCTATACGCAAGTGATGCTCAAGCAGCCCTCCATATGGAGTGTATTGCTGTAATGCGTTTTCCATGAGCATGCCTCCTATATATTTTCCCTTACTTTATCTCTATACCATTGTCGGTTTAGTTGTTGAGTATTATCTTGATGGGTTACAGAAATACGTGTAGGACCCGCATTCATTCCTATGTCTTGCATCCCTTGCGTAACCATCTGCGACATGTGCTCCTTCTGAAAGCCTCTACCTGAAGCCTGTATGTTTATTGCTGCATTTTGAGTTTCAGCAAAATCATCTAACGGCACATCCAATGCAGGAACTGGCTGTCTTTGAGGCACTTGTTCTTGACCTGAAGGTAACTCTTCTTCATTTTTGTAATGCATTTCAGGTTTTTCGGTGTTAAGAATATTGTAACCTGCTATTCCTGTTAGAGCAAGACCTCCACCAATAAGAGCAGCTTTTTTTCCGCTCATGTTTTTAACACTATCCCAAAGCTTAGATGCCTTTTCCCCTAAATCTGAAATACTGCCGCCTACCGCATCACTTGCTAGGTTCCTTACTCTACCTAGTTTCTTTTTTGTAGCATCCGTTCTTTCTTTCATTGGAGTAGCATTTAATCTTTCAAGTGGAGAAGTATGTTCAACATTGCCATTATCGGGCACATCTTCTCCAATCTCTCGAAGGTACTTATAAAGTAATGCTGCGGCTTTATTGTCACCAGCAAGATCCTTTGGATCAGCAGTTCCATGAAGTAGTTCACTGAATTGTTTAATCCCCATTTTAGTAGAGTTCTGGTTGTATTGAATACCAGTACTTGTACCAAATTTAAAACCTTGTGTACGAAGCCCATCTCTAACTTGTGTAAGGGCCATCGGCATTTCTTGCGCAACATCAGCCATATGAAAATCGTTAACAAACTTTTTATCGAAATAGTCTTTATCAATGCGGATAGCTTCATTCCAGTCGCCTTTATAAATGGCATCTATCATCTTTAAGCCTGCAGGTTCCGCACCGTGCTTCGCATCAATTAGCTTCTGCTCAAGACCTGCACCAAATTGTTTCATCTTAGCATTCATCTGTGGGGTATCACTATAATGACGATCAGCTACTTGACGAATAAATAAGTTCAAGTTAGATGCTCTACCAATTGTCATCTTACCAATTTTAGAAGCCATCTCTTCATCACTATTGCCTACAGCTTTAGATATATAAGACTTACCTTGTGATGCAACTTCCTCATCGTATTTCGAAAGACTTTTAGGTTCAGTTTCTGATAAACTTACTGGCTTTGCTTCTTCATAATCAGATCGATTTGGATTAGATTTAGCTTCATGAGTTTCCCACAAATCTTTAAATTTGTACTCATTACTATCGTGAGCTTGTTTCCATTCTTTTTGAACCTTCTCATCATCGACTAATACAACATGAGAGTAGTCACCATCCGAGTCAGCATTTTGTAACATTGAAGAAAAGGAAGTCGTATGTATTTCCCCTTCTTTTACCCAATCAGCCATCTGGAGTTTAGTGAACTGCATGGCTCCGTCATGAAACGTAGGATAACGAACGTTAGCAACATACTTCTCAGTGCCATTCTTCAAGTCGTCATATACACCCATCTTTTTAGCTGTTTCTTCAGAAATGACTGTATATTGTCCTTCACCATATTTGTCCATGTACTTTTGAGATGTGTCAAAGTCCATTAGCTTAAATAATCCAGAAGCAGATGTATCCATGTGTGTCTTAAATACATCACTTAACATCATACCTTTAGAGGAAGACAACTCTTGGAATGATTGGTTCATGTATCCCGAAACAGCAGACTGGAGTTCAGAATGAGCGTTTCGTGCATCTGTAATGTCCTCAGCTTTATTTACGGTATCAGCTTTCTTGTAGATGTTCGCAATATGTTTTTGCATCCCTCTAAGATGAATATCTCCATTAGCTCCTTCAAGTGAAGTGAATGGAATAAAGATTCTATCTAATTCTTGAAGCTTTCCATTATCCATATTCACAGTAACTTTGTCTAATTTTCCATCTGTTCTTTCTACGGAAGGAAGCTCAAACCAAAAGCCGTGACCGTTGGATATCTTGGCGTCAGGACCATGCTTTTCTTCCATGCGTTCGACAATACTTTGTACCGCTTGTTTATCAAAGATGGTGCCCTTGTATGACCCTACGTTTTCTCCTTCAATATCCAATAGAGTACGATGTATTTCAGGTAAGCTCTCAAACTCCGAAGCTTGAATACCTATTCCTTCAATCCCTTTATCTTCAGCTAGATATCTAAGTGACTCTTTTACGCCTATTGTCTCATTGGTTCTATTGCTTTTCTGTTTCATTACATTAAACACATGATCATAGGTTTCATCTAGTCCATAGCTTTTAAGAACACCCATTTCACGGTGCCCCCACTGGACGCCATCTTTTTCTCCATATATCTTCTTGCCATCTGTATCAAATCCAAGTACCGCTCGTCCTGTATGGTCAACAACTTTACTGTAGTTAGATACCTTTGATAAGTGAGCATCAAGAATGCCATAGCGAACACCCTCTGCTGTTACAGGAGATATACTAATGTTCTTCTTATTGAGACTAGCAAACACATCATCAAAGGCATTCTTATCAATGTGTTCACCAAAGCTATTGTCAATGAACCCTTTATTCTCCTCATTCCATTTAAGTCCCACATTACCATTCTCAATAATTTGAATAGCTTGCTGCTTCTTCTTAGGAGAAAGTTTATTCACACCTTCCGCTAATAGTCTAGCTTCACCAGACATGAGCATACCAAAGTCTTTATGTTTTGCTACGTCCGGGTTAATAATTGCCACAATATCGTCTCGACCAGTAAGAGCTTGAATAAAGCGGCGATCTACAGGAGAGTCTGTCATTTTCTCTCCGTCCAGCATAATTTTGAAAGGATCAGATTGCCATTGAAGCACAAGATCTTCACTGCCTGCTACACCCTTCATAATTGTAGCTTCTTTGTTACCTTCATACCTGACTTGCTCTTTATATCCATTATCATGAATACGTTCACCTAAGATTGTACCAGGCGCTATTTTATCCCCTATCTGTAAGCCTTCAGCAACGCTGAATTGCTTGCCTTTTGTGTATCGTTTTTCATTATCTACTTCAAGCATATCTGATACATCTTTAGCTATGATTCCTTGCTGCTCGTATAAACGGGGAAGTTTTGCATATTCAATTTGACCATGCTCATCTAAGAAATTTAAGTCTGATAGGAGTTGCCTTCCTTCACTAGATTGATGCATGTCTTCAATTTTGTTTCGCAGCTGATCTTGCGTCATATAGGCTGTTTTCATATTAATGCTAGTGTCATTTGCAGGAAGGTTTCTCCTTACACGATCTTGCTGATATTCAAGTTGTCGTGGTGTAATAAGCAGCGTATCTCGACTTACACCTTTTGTTTGTTCAATTCCTTCTTTGACATTATCATTCAACAAGTAAGCATTCATATATTGAACAGCATTATCACGACCATGATTATAAAATGTGCCATATGGAATTAACTGACGAACATCTTCCATGGAAAGGATACCTTTAGAAACATGCTCCGCTTTAATAGAAGATGTAAAGAATTCTTTCTCCATTTTATCTTCAGCCCATTTAGGCATCTTCATTAAAAGCTTATGGCTCGTTTCCATATCGACATCATCAAAGGTTACGCCACGTTTCAGCTTGGTATTGCCATTTTCATCTCGATACGAAACATTGTCCCAGTCGTAAAAGTTATCTTTTGTAAGTTGTATTCCATCATAGCCATTGTAGAATAAGTCTTCTACCATAGCATTAGACATTTTTACATGAGATTGCTTTAGCGCATCAGATTGATTGTTTGCCCATTTATAAGAGTCGTTTTCACCAAACTCCATATTCCGTTGGATCCCTGACATGTTTTGAACTTCGTTACGGAGTGTACGTTTAGCCAAAGTATTAGCTTTCTCATAATCACCTGAATCGAATGCTTGCATGATATTACGCATTTTAGAAGCATAGCCTCTTGCGATTTGTTGAGCACTGGATATCATTTCTACATTCTTTTCATTAAGCGTAGCGATACTATGTGCGTTGAGCATCATGTTGCCTACCTTGTGAGTGCCAGCTTGATTGATTAATGGCATGTTAATTTCTAATGCCTGAGAAGGAACCGAACCACGTTGTAACTGATTTTGAACTTGAACACTATGTTTAGGTTCATACACATAAGCTTTAACATTTGCATCACTGCTTGAATCCATTGCAAGAGCAACGTGCTTACCAGGAGCATGTTTATGAATACTAGTAAGCAACTCCTCTAAGGCTTCATAGTTTTTAGGATTTAATCGTGAAAAACGATCTTGGTCTAACCAGTCTAACGTCCTTCTCATTTCTTCTCCTAATTCTAACTTTTTGCCTTCAACAGAACTTGTATTAATAACCATGCGAGCATTTTCAGTATCTTGAATAGCTCTCTGAATAAATGCTTTATTATCTTCACGAGTCAGTTCTTTAATGTTAATGTTATGATTCATGGCGGGCTGCACTCTTGTTTCATCGTATTTACCACTGTTTTGAGTGCGCATGTCTATAGCAATTTCACCAGCCGCAGTCCATACGGAGTCTGTATTATGAAGAACTGTCATGTAGTTCTTATACTGCTGTTTTGAAATGATAGGTTCACTCTTATTATCAGCAACTGTTTTTTCCTGAGAAGATAACACGCCCAATAAATTGGCCATTCTTTCTCTGATAACTCTTTGTCTGTTTGGGCCTTCTTCTACTCCTTTTCGTGCATAGCTATACATATTACTACGAGCAGTTTCAACAGTTTCAAAGTTTATGCTTCTAGTATCATTTACTTCAGGGTCAAAATAACTTAATCGCTGTTTTTCAAAATGTTTTAATTCAACATCTTGTGTAGGAGCACCTACTTTTTCTACAACCATTTGTTGATATCGCATCAAAGCCTGATCTCGTTTCTGGTTAACACTAATCAAAGCTTCACGGCGCTTCTTGTTTTCGGGAATTGCACTAGCCTTTTTGATTTCACTCTCGTAGGTAGCATCAATTTCTTGCACTGCAGATTCTAAGTAAGGTCGCTCATCAATGAGGCGCTTGTACATTTTAAAGAACTGTTCTTTTTCTGATTGATTAAACGTATATTCTTTCTTTTCATCATCCCACATGCTATTGAAATCAAGGTGATCCATTAGTTCACCTGAGCGTATCTTACGTGCCATTTTCTTCGCTTGGTTTTTACTATAACCTTGAGCTACATACTCATCTACAGCTTGACGATAAGGTTCTCCATTACTAGATAAATGTTCTTCCATGACTTTGGTATTTGCGAGCATCCTTTTTAATCCTGAGAAGCCACTAGTACCTTTTTCAACTGGTTGTCCGTCTATAACAGTTAACCCTTTACCTGCACCATCTAATCCAAAATAGCGGTCATATCGTCTACGTGCTCGATCTGTATCTGCAGCATGGGAAATCTCTCTTTGTGTTTCAACATCAATACCTTCCCAATTATAAAATCTCCCTTGAACAAAATCTCTTAAGTCATCAAAAGCATGCTCTCCATCCCTAACAATATAGGAATACTCATTTCTCTCAGGGTCAAAGAAGCGGAATGCTTGCTTTCCATCTCCCATTTCTTCATGACCAGCAAACTTATAAAATGTTTTTGAATTTATAACCGTCTTATTAAAACCGTTAGAGACAGGCTTCCAGTTTCCGTTCTCATCTTGCGCTACTCGAAAAGACTCTTCACCCTCTCCGTATGTCTGTATACCACCACTAGAGAATAATGTTTGCCCATGAGTTAATGATTCTTCACTCCACGTCATTTCAGTTGGATGGAAGTTGTAGCCTTTATGTATAGGCGCTTTTGTATTTTCAAGTTCTTCTTTAACGTAATCACGAGTTACCGCAACTACTTTAGCAGTATCATTAGTATCGACTGCAGCATTATGGGCATCTTTTTGAGAACTGTCTTCTTCAGGAAGAATACCACGGAATGCAGCCAGCTTATCTTTACCGTACACACTTCCACTATATTCAGGATCTACTTTTCTTTTCAAATCATCGGAATCCATAAAGACCGTTTTAATTAAATTTAGATAATCAAGATGCTTCACGTCTGAAGGTAACTGCACGCCCACTTTCTCTGCAAATGCTTTAATAACAGGCATGTCGAATTGGTTTCCGTTGTATGAAACAAAGAATGATTGAGGATTCTCTTTCATGAGATTCGCCACTTTTGTCATAGCTTCAACAGGCTTCTCGCCATTTGATTTAAGAGTGTTCAGACCTGATTGCATGTATTTTAGATACATGTCCATCTCTCTAACAACTTTACCGTGATCCACTTGATCCTTATAATCGAAGGCTGATTCAATGATTGAGTGATGCTGAATGCCACCTTTTGAAGAGAAAGTATGAGTATCAGTATCTTCTTTATATGTCGCATAGCGCATTAAGTCTACAACGCTTCGCTTTTCCCATTCTGGCAGTTTATTATAGGAGTATTTATCTTTAGAAAGCTCATTGATACGTGCCTGTAAGGAATCCACTACATCTTTGTTTTGTTGAATAACAGCATTGTAACCTTCTTCAACCATCTCACCGCTTACATCATATTTGTTCATTGAAATCTCTGAGACACCATATGGCTTATCTCTTTCGTTGCTATCACCAAATGTCTCAATATCAAATACATAATGCGCACCTGATTCATTGAATTCTTCAAATAAGTCAACAGCTTTTTCTTTTCTTTTACCATTAAGGGAATGAAAGAGTTTACTAACTCGTTCACCGTTATAAATAATCTTTTCCTGACTTTCCATTAACTTTTGAATCTCATCTGCTAGTGAGCTCTTATCACGAGAAAGAACCTTTTCTTGAGTGTTTAGTTTCTCAATATGAGGAGCGATTCGCTTTTCGTATCCCTCGTCAGTCTTAGTTTGTTTAATAACTTGATTTGATAAGGCTACTACCTTAACATCTTTTTGTTTTGGAGAGACAACATTCACCCGAATATCATCGGGTGCATTGTCAAATTGGTTATCCATTTACTCACTCCTTACACGTAACTGCGTCCGTTTTGCCGAAGGTGCTCTTGTATTTCATCACTACGATCTTCAGTGTAATTGAAGTTCACTTGACTTTCTTGTCCATTAGATGGGACAACACTAATTGAAATATCCCTTAGTCCCTGACCTTGTAGGACATTCATCAGATTTTGTCTTAATGCGCTAAAACCTTTGAAGCTTGAAGGCGGCCGACCTTCAAAGTAGTTGCCTCCGTCTTCTTGCAAGTCAGGAACATATTGAGAAGCTTGAATATCATCATCCCAAAAGTTAAAGTCACTCATATCAAGATTTGCTTCCTGGACCGCTTTTACTTTAATATCATCAAGGCTGTATTCAGGCTGCCAGCCCTCCCATGTCCAATCAGGTATATCATATTTCTCCATGTAATATTCAAGGGGCTTCTGTTCTTCTAACCCCATTCCCCAAAGGGCTTTGTAGATTCGTCTTTGATTCTCAGGAATTAACTTTAATATCTTTTCTTTATCTTCATCAGGTGCATCTAAAAAGTCTTGGACGAACCACTTATCCTTATAGGGAAAAGCCTGTATAAGCTTCATTCTATCCGCATAAGGATCGATTGAATAAAGAGTGGTATCACGTTCTTCTTTGTAGCTTAGAGCCTGTATAAAAGAATCTGGAAGGTATAACTCACCCTTATCTTCAGCAATAGTGTTAAGTTCTGTATTAATTTCTTTACGGCGTTCTTCCCATCCATCAGGTTGGTCTAGAAAAAGAAGCTTCTTTTCATCTTCTAACTCTTGTCTTTGCTGCTTTGTTAATTCCTTTTGATCATCAATTAGTTGAGCAAAATCTTCTATGTCATATCCAGTTTGATGAGCAATCTCTTCTCGGGATGCTTGATATAAACCTTCATATTTGAGGTACTTTAAAATATCGAAGTACTCATTTAAATCGTTCTCTGTTCGTCTTCGTTCAGGTATCCAAGCTTCACCATGCTTTTGCTCATATCTTTTATATGCAAAGTTAGATCCTAATCCAAATAAAGCGCCAGCTATCCCTGCAATTTTTGTAGGGCGACCACCTTTTAAGAAGAAACGTCCTAATACGAGTCCAGTGACACCGCCTGCTGTTCCTGACCAAAGAGGATTATCAAAGCGACCTAAACCCTGTAAGGTTGGGACGATATAATCATCTAACATGAAGTTATCCCATGTTGCCCAGTCCTTACCGTACACTTGATCTCGTTCGTATTCTTCGAGTGCTGTTCTAACTTGGGCAAATTTTGTATTTAAAGGTGAGCTTGTATGCATCAGTGTTTCCCATCGTGAACCCTTTTTGATTTCTTGATCGGTAAACCTTGAGCGAATGCCCGCTGCAGAGAAATCATTTTGATTCTCTACCATTTCCCCTTTTTCAATAATTTGCTTATTAATGTTACCTAACTCGTTAAATACAACTGCTCGCATGGTTCCGTAAGTATCTTTTGAAATTCGTTTGTCTTCTTCTTCAGCAATTCCCACGGTGACTTTATCTCCAACTTGGAAGTATTCTTCTAAAATTCCTGGAGCTTTTTTGCGGTATTGCATGCCAGCTAATCGAATTGGTGTATCACCGTACTCTTCTGTAAGGAATGTGTAGTCATCAAGAAATTTCTTAACGGTTACTTCACTCGTTACAATGTCATTTCCTTTAAAACGGTATGGTGTAAATTCATATTTTGTGCGTCGTTCAGAAACTTGTTTTCGAATACCTGTAGCTTCTTTTCGTAGGTCACTTCCTTCAGGCAATGTATCCATTAGATATTGACTCCAGAAGTTATATTCATCTGAAAAAGGTGCTACATCCGCTAGGATTTTGAATTTATCAAAGGCACCATATTCACCAGTTTCATCAGGGTGTAATTCATTTAAGCTTTCATACGCTGCACCGGGCAATCGATATTCACCGTTAGCAAGCTTGCTGTATGGATCCCCTATTTGAAAGTTGATAAAATAACCATCTCCAGGCATCCAGTCAGGCATTGTATTGCGAATAGGGTTGTATTGGTCCAATTGACCATCATCTCTACGAATAAAACGACGACCAATCTCTGACATTGCCCCACCAAGTGAACCTAGTTCTGATTCCCAAAATCGATTAGATGCATTATAAGCAGCATCTGCTCGTTGCACGACCATATTTCCTGTGTACGGATCATGTCCTAGAACTTCATCACCAAGAATCCATTTATAAACCCCTAACGGCTCTGACCAGTTCTCTACGCCTTCTTGGAATCGCCATGAAGAATCTCGTGGGTCTTTAAGGTTCTGCATTTTACGATACATAATATCTTGTCTGTATGAAAAGTCTTCATCAAACATTGCTCTTGGTTGAGTGCTGACTTGCACTTGATAGCTAGGGCTTTCAGATACCATAGCTACTCCTTTTACCTCTGAACTTTCTGGTGCAGTGCCAGCGGCTATTCCAAACAACTTACTCATTGGTAAATCATCTTTTGCAACGTTAGCAGGAACATAAATTGTATTCTCAGTCTCTAAGTCATGCGCAAGATACGCATCAGTCATATTGCCTTGCTCGTCCTTTTGATGCCTTGAGATATATCTTGCTCCTGAATTCTCATACTTACCAGATTCAGATGCTTGAATCAGTGTAAGGTAATCAGGGTCAACTTCTGCACCATAATCTTCAGCCGTAGCATCTACTTGATTCTCCATTCTGCCTGCAGGTGATACTTCAGTCCGAACAGGACCGGCTGGTCTTTCTCCTAACTGACTTGTTTCATTCTCATAAATAAGCACAGGATCATCCCAATACTCCGGATGCATCTCTTGAACTGGTTTTACTAGCTTGCCTATAGTGGCATTTCCTATATCGCCAAGAATCATAGTATTTGGGTTAAATAGTTCACCTGTTAACATATATGGACGATCATAGTAATGTTTCTTTTCATACCAGTAAGGGTCTTTCCCAAATAGATAAGATAAGCCACCCAAAGGGTTCTCTAAGGTTGGAAGTAATGAATGACTCCAGTATTCCTCACCTGTTGCAGTAGTATCTGTATATTCCCAATCGCTATGGGCTTTACGGAAGCTATTAGGTGCAAATTCAGTTATCCTTCCACCACGGTAAGCAGATTTAGAACCAGCAAACCACCAACGTGATTTTCGAATTTCTTCTTCACCATTGTATAAATCATCGAGGGCTTCATCATATGTCATCATATCTTCTTCTCTTAGTGTTGCTTTACCTAAGAAAGGAGCGAATACATTATTCAAAACATCTCCCATACCAATAGGGCCAATTCCCGGAATATGAATAGCTGGCATGTCCTCCCAGTGCTCAATCCCTGGCTTTAACATACGCTCACGCTTTGCTTGGTAGATATCAGATTCTGTTCGAGTGTCAGCGGCATCTAATCGTGCATTTGCCTTATAGTTCTCCCATCGCTCGTCTAGTCCTTCGCCTGTCCATTGGTCAGTCTTGTAATCTATATACTTGGCTCCTTCTACACCCGCATAGATTGGGAATATTCGTTTTAACATTA
Source organism: Bacillus sp. ILBB4 (assembly GCF_035064545.1). Classification (NCBI taxonomy): domain Bacteria; kingdom Bacillati; phylum Bacillota; class Bacilli; order Caryophanales; family Bacillaceae; genus Bacillus; species Bacillus sp. ILBB4. Next base: position 99,502 of record NZ_JAIQVD010000006.1, read on the forward strand.
AAGCGTTAAACATTTGTAATGCATTTCCCATCGATGCGTCAGAAAAGCCTAACCCCATATTTCCTAGAGAATCTTGCAAACGATAGACAGGAAAGTAAGTTCCGAATAAAGAAAGTGTCGTTACATCTTCCATATTTCTTCTTCCTGTTGTAGGACTAAGCTGTACTCCTAAATCTTTTAATCCTTCCCATCGTTCTTTCATGGACGAACTAGTGCCGAACATCTTATTAAAATTGCCGCTTATGTTTGTTTCATTTACTGCTATGTAAGGATCGTTTATATCATTCTCCGGCTTTATGCTTGAGAAGCGCTCCCATGCAGGGTTTGTTTTGCGTGCCATCTGCCTCATAGAGTCTTGAAAATCTTCATTAGTTTGAAATAGATGGCTAGCCCGACTTACTACTGCATTAGTGTTATCAAATTTATCAAAGGTTTGAGTATTAAACATACTATAATTCAGCAGGTTTTCAGCCTTATCCAAGTCAGCCCTTAAAATCTTGCCATCATAATGCAAGCCTTTCAATTCTTGTCTGAAGCCATTGGCTAGTTCTAAATAGCTCTTATTTCTACCTTCTTTTCGAGCCAAAAGCATTTCATTCATCAAATACAAGCTTGTTTGCTGGTTTATTTCATCTTGCCCTGTACGGATATGAGTGTGATGGCCAATGAATGGATTACTTTCACCTATTGGTGTCTTTTTGTTTAAAACCTGAGCAGGGTCACGTTCGAACTGTCTAAATAACCTTACCAAGTCAGTATGAGGTGTACCTGTACGATTGACCTCTTCTTCTCCAATTTTTCTAAATAATTTGAGCATATCCTCATCTCGTGAGAAGTTAATATCTTCGTGATCAATGAAAGACTTTACCTTATTTGGCATATGCTCTTTAAGGTTGTTGAGAAGTCTTGGAGTAAATCCTTCTGTATTTAATTTAAAATAGGTGTTCATTTCAAAGATTTCTTGAGGATCTTTGAATCCATTCTTGATAGCATTTTTAATTTTGTTGCGCTCCCAATCTTTTTTTCCGAACTTAGTAAATACACTCACTAGTTGATTGAAAGTAGAATCTTTATCCTGATTACCTATGTCTGCAAATTCTGCAAAGAGATTTCTCTCTTTATCATTGTCTGTCATCATTCCAGACATATGACGATGCATTTTACTCAAGGTACCAAATTGAGACGTTGTAAGATACATATCTCGACTTTTATTCAGGACTTCAAGCGCAGCATCACTATTTAGCGCATCCGGATCATATAGCTTTACGAACTTACCATACATGAACACAACTTCTTCGTTTAAAGCTTCAGTAGATTCTAATCCTCTATGACCATTTAAGCTAGAGAGTACGGCACCTCGTTGGAATATCTTGATTCCTGCCTGTTCTCTTGCTCTTTTCACTTCTAAAATATCCCGTAATCTTAAAATGCCTCCAGGGATTGTATCAGCAATCCAATCAGCCTTAGCTCTTTTTATATCGCTAAATGTACGGTAATCCATTAAGCTGTCTAGTTTTCCATCTTTTTTAACAAGGTAAAGGTCTTCATCGAAGATTGTTTGATTGAAGTTTTTATTGTACTTCATTACATCATCAATCTGAGCTTTTAAATCAGCACCTATGTTAATCTTTCCAGCTTTGTGCATATCTAGAATGTCTTGAACTGTAGCTTGCTCATGGCCAACAATAAAGGATTTAAATTTGTTGTTTTTACGAGTAGCATTTTGCATATAAAGAGCTGTAGCTTCCTCAAATTTCTTATGCATTCCCTGAAAGGCTTTTAAGGCATCAGGGCTCTCAGCATACATACTTTTTCCTCTATACTTTTCCCTTGCTTGCTTTAACACTTCTAAGGCATTTTGGGAATCGATTTTCTTCCCATGTTGACTTAAGAGCAGCTTAAGTTGCTCATCTGTTCCATAGTCAAGAATGCCAAGATTTCCTTTTGATACAGCTTTTTCTAACTCTTGAACAGCATCATGTGATAAAAGGGAGCTCTTCCTAATATCATCAAAGATAGCAGTGTGACGAAAGGCTTCTTCCATATTGTAAGGTAGTAAACCTTTAAAGTCCCTCGCACTATTCATTTCTCCTAAAAAATTCTTTCGCTTATCTAACTCACTAGCGATTCTATATTCTCTCTTATTCAATATATCTTTAGGAGCTGTTTTGATGTCTTTAAGAGCTTCTTTTCGCCGCTCTTTAAAGCTATCTTTTAGTACTTTCATTCTATCGAAGGTGAGCTTATCTTCCCCACGGAACAAAACACCTTGAGTGTCCATCACTTCCTTTGCTGCACGGATACTGGCTTTGGCTTCTGTGTCCATGAATTGGACAATTTTACGGAAAGCCCCACTCCTATGTCCTGCAGTTAATAGACCTGCAGCAACAGCAACACCCATACCAGCTTTAGCAAGAAAAGGCATTTCTTCTCGTTCTTTTTCATCACGGAAGAATCGAGTTGTTTGCCTTTCTCTTCCTTCATAATTTTCTAATCTTACTTCCTCCATAGGAAGAAACCTCCTTAGTCAAATTCTCCTTTCAGTTCATCCATGTAACCAAACCAATTCAGCTCTGGCTTAATGTCATTCATGTTTGTAGAAGGTTTTGCTACAGACATACCAGTGCCAGCAAGCATTGCAAGCACTTCTTCTTCTGATTGAATACCACCTTCAGGAACAGGTTTCGGAGCTGGTATTTTCTCTGCTCCACCGAAGAAATCTGTAGCCACTTGCTCATTTGTAGCTAACTTTTGTTGAGGTTGAGGCGGTAATTGCTCAGAAAACTCTGGTGGCATCTCCATAGGTTGTTGAGGGCGCTGCGGCTGTTGTTTTCTTTGAATCTCCTCTTGAAGCTCCTGTTGCATGGTTTCATCTATCAGTTGGAGTGGTACGCCCTTCAAGTTTTGAAGTATCCATTCTGATCGTGATAGATAGTACATAGTTTTTCTGACTGGCCATAGAGCAATTTCTTCTAATTTGTACTCTGGAAAAGCCTCATGTATCAGACAGTCCACTTGGTAGTCATAGTTTGAAAGCTCTTCTCTATACTCATCTAAGAGTTCTTTTGCTTGTCCTAAGAGAAGTCCGGAAGCATCTAATATCCCATCAGATAAAACTTCAGCTATACCAGCGATACCTTTTGTATAGTCATAATCATCAGGGTAAATGATTGAGGAGAAGCATATTGCTTCTTGGAATTCACCCAATGATAGGTCATGCATTATGATATTTTTGTACTCTTCTCGCCCTAAAGCACGAAAAATAAAGTGTTGTCCTAGAATTTCTATTTGATAAATATCACCAAATGTTTGCTTCCATTCTAGAATGTGATTAATATCTATCATGAAAATCTCCCCTATAAAAAATTAAGCAGAACATAGAGTCCTGCTACAATTTAATCGGAGCGCTATTTGCAACAAAGCCTGATTTGTCCATAATCATTTCAGACAGTAAGCTTGCAATTCCTGCTCTACTCTTTTTAATCTTTTCGATTGAGAAGTTTCGTGGAAACAATACACATTTTTCTGTAAAGTATTCCTCACGATCTAAGGCAGTCAGTGTTTTATCACCAATGATTTCTCTATATTCAGGTCGAGTAAGTACACGCCAAACAAATACATCACCATCAAATGGAGTAAAGTAAACATGCCCTTCATGTCTTTCCTTCCATTCTTCTACTTCTTGGCGGCTAGGGCCATTTCTTACAACAGGGGAAACCCATTCTTCTTCTGTATATTGAACGCCATCATACCCTGTATAAATTACCTCTTGTTGCTGAAGCTCCTGTTCTTGTACTTCTTCAACTTTAGGCGTTACTTCTTGCTCATGAGTACGCTGCTCATGTTTAGTTTGAGGTTCGTTTTGCGGAGTGAAACCATCGTCAAGCAAATCAAGCTGCTCTCCTTTGGTTTGTTGGAACGCTTGAAGGATATTGTCTGTGTAGTGCTCCTTCTCATTTTGGTTTTTGTTCATCTTCTTTCCCCTCTCTTGTAATGCATTACAATACTATTATAATCCTTTTACTTAGGCAGTGAAAGTAATTTTTATCTTATAACCCCGTATTGCATTTTTCTATAGGTTGTATCAATAGGTTCTTTACTTGATTTCTTGCTTGCACTCAAATTTCTAGATAATTGAGCAAAAGATACTCCATTCAAGTCTCTTGCTATAAAAGAATAACTCTCTTGAATAGGTGCACCTTGATCGGAAGTGGCGATTTGTTTGCTCATCCCACTAAGCTGAACGCCATTGATCACATCAACTGTCATATTTGGAGACTCTTCCTTTACAGACTGATAAAACTTACCCTGAACATACCCTGTTGCTTCTGTAACTGCACCATATTGAATTCGAATATCAAACCCCAACTGATCTTGTCTAAAATATGGTCGGTCAGCGTAACTAAGCTGCTCCTCTTTATCATCATTAGCTCCCCATATTGCTTTTTCATATTCATCAGCAACTTGGTCAAATGATTCTTTACCTAACCGCTGCATGATTTCTCCTAGCTTAAGGTTCTGATAGTATTCAGGCTTTATAATGCCATTCTTCTCCCCTTGTTCTAGCGCATAAAATATTGCATGTGCATTTGCAACAATCTCATGCAAATAACCTACAGTTGTAAAGTTAATAGAAAATTGACCTTGCACAAGCCGCTTTCCTCGGGCGATAGCATCAAATGTATAAGAGTTATATCCATAGATAGGCATGAGGTCTTCTTGGAGTTGAATAGCAATACTTGTGGCATCATCAATCCATATATCACCAAAATAAAGTTTCACATCTGCATTTGAAAAGTATTCAGAACTAAAGATTTGATACTCAACACGGCTATCCGGTCTAGCATACGCATCTTTTCGTGGTGCAAGCCTTTTCTCTTTAGGAATGACTTGACGATTTATGTACCCTGGCATTTCGTTTATCTCCCTTCATTTACACGCTGCATTGGATCAATATCTAAAGCGTAGAATTCATAGACATTTTGTGTTAGTACGTCATCAACGCTCATTACCATACCTTCAGTAAATGTGCTAACTCCATAGATCATCATTTTGGATTGAGCACCAAATTCGTTACTCATAGATACTGTTACATCGAATATAGGCATCTCATCCATCAGCATTCTATATCCGGCCTCTTTGATGTCTCTCATACAACGATAAACAATTGATTCATCGAATACAGTAAAACCTAAGATTCCAGTAATAGTACGCATACCTCTGGTATATCCCTTCATGCTAACTCTACCTAATGTTCGAACAGGCACTTTTTCTCGATATACAGAATAAGAAATCTGAGATAGCTCACCAAAAACAACAGGCCCTCTACCTGGCACATTAATGGAACATACCATGTCTGTTCCAGCGTATGATGTAATTGTCTTTTGGTAGTTCTCTGGTAAAAACATAAATATCCCCCTATCTTAAAATAGGACAGCCACTAAGTGCTGTCCTATTGCTATTCTTAATTAAATTAATTGCCCCATCTTAGCTTGAGCCTTACCTGATTGAAGGTGAGCATTCTTAGCTTCAATACCTTTAATTTTACGGCCAACGAAAGTGTAAGCTTTAGCAGTAATAACGTCATCGACTGAGAAGCCAGAAGCTTCATTCAATAACTGGATACCGTATAACTCCATACCAGCACGTTGTCCATATTCATTTGCCATTGAAATAGTGATATTGAAAGGCATTAATTGGTCTGCATATTCAGGTGTGTAGAAATCGACTGCATTGAATGCATCTAATTCACCACTACTTGTAGAACCATATCCTAAACGAGTCATTTGCTCGTCCCATGTATTGATTCCGTAAGTATTTGAACCATTAGCAGATGTTGATTTTAAGCCATTAAGAATTTGGTCTTCAATACCCGTGTTACCGAACTGTGTACCTACGTTTGTTTTCCACTGTTGGAATTTTTGCATAGCAGGTGCACCTTGGTACTCTTTGCGCATTTCATCCATCAGTGCATCTCTATCAAACTGTACAAACACTAAGCTTCCAGAAATTCCACGTTTACCTCGGCTGAAGCTTCTTGCATCAGGTGATCCCATTGTATAAACAGGAGCAACTTCACGAGCTACAGAATAAGAGATAGCTTGTAATTCACCAATTGTACGTCCATTGAAAGAAGCTACAATATCGGCACCTGAGAAACTACTAAAAGTTCGAGAGTACTCTTCTAAGTTAGTAATTGACATAGTGATTATTCACCTCTTTGATTTATTTAATGTGCAGAAGGATTCACCCTCCTGCACGTTTATCTATTAAAGGCTTGCTCGTAACGCTACGCTTGTGTAGATTTTGCGAAGCTCGTATGCAGGAACTAGCTCAAGAGTAATGAACGCATTTCCTAATACACGATCTTTCGCTGAAGAGTAGATAGAGAAGTTGAAGTTTTCAAGAACTCCTAACTCTTTTAAGCGGTCAAGACCTGCTTGAATCTCAGTCGCTAAGCTGTTACGTTGTGCGATACCATTTGGAAGACCGATAAATTTATCTGCCTTACTACGAATTAACTGAACAGTTGCATGTGTGATACGAACTGTAGATAATCGTTGGTAATCACTGTTCGGAGCCGCTGCTGTTACGCCATCTTTCACTACGACTACACGTGTGTTGCCAGTAGTAATCTTAGATTCAAATGATACATAACGAGCGCCTGCCAATTGGTTTTGCTGCGCTTCGGATAATGTGTAACGCACACCAGCAGCAGAAATTTGTTGGTTGGTAGTTGAAATCTCAGGGTTTAATTGAGAAATTAATGCAGCATAGATGCTTCCACCGTTTGCTACGTAGTTACCAAGTTTTTCATGAGCCAAGCCTACTTCAGGTCCGAAGACAATACTTAAGTAGCGGCCAATATCGATTGGATCACCCTCATCGTTGTATACTTGGTCATTTGTAGCTAGGTTGTACATATAGTGCAGGTTTCTAAAGTTAGGATTAATTCCTCGTGAAATGAAGAAAGCTTCTCTATCTTGATTTTGAGCCTGACCTTGAGTAAGCAAGTTAATGTACTCTTGTACATCACGTAATCCAGCTAATGGAGATGGAGCTACGCCAATAACACCAATTGTTTCCCATGTCTTCGCTGTAACCATTGCGCAGTGTTGTGCTAATTGAGTAGCGAATGAGCGATTAGGATCAACTGTCATTGTGCCATCTTGAGCAGGTAGTCCAATTGCTGTATTTGCATGAACATCAGCAAGGTGAACAATATCAACTGCATAGTTTTCAAGGCGTGCATAGATACCTTGTTCAACTAATTCAAACTCATCAATTGTTCCTGAAACTAATTTATAAGTTCCACCAAGTGCATCATATAGAGACTTCATATCCGCTAGATTAGTAGAATCAAAGAAGCCATCTGTTCCTAACCATGGGAAGCGATTTGGATCAGTCTCCGCTTTAGTGTCATCAACATTTAATGAGAACGACAATGCATTTTCATCGTAAATTTCACCTAAGTTGATTTCACGGTAATCGTAATTTCCTGTAATAGGGCTCACAGTGTAATCCGTTACAAGCAATCCAGTAATAAGTGTTTCGCCAGTTAAAACAGGAACTTCTAAGCGAACGATGTTGTTATCAGCCAAGTTGTTAACATAGTTCGCAAACTCACGAAGTGTACGAATACCAGCTAACTGTCTTGTGCTAAAGCGAAGTTCTACATCAGAGGTAGATGCACGTTTTTCTAAAGGTTTAATGAAACGTATTACACGGTTTTCCATGTCAATTGTTCTGTTTTCATTAACTTCATATTCAACTACAACTTTTACACCAAATAAAGAACTAGGATCTTTTACATCATCAATGCCGCCATAAATTCGACCTGGAGCTTTTGCTTCAACAATAAGCTTTGCACCTTGTGTGGCATTTTCACCCGTCTTATAGTGAGCAAATAACTTCACTCCTACGGGGCCAGCACCTGCTTTAATTCGAACTGTTGGCTTAGCACCGGCTGTTGTTGGAAAAACAACAGTGTAGTCAGTTCCTGCAGCTAATGTGTGTTTTGTGCCGTTGGATTCGTAATACACGTCAAGGGTACCTGTTGTAGGCATGAACTTCAAAAAAGTTTCTTTCTCTACACCTGGCACTAAGTGTGTAACACTTCCTGCAACCTCAATATCGTTATAGTAGTAGTAATCTACAAGAACTGTAACGCCTGACGTTAATGCTGGATATGTTCCTTTAGCAACTTCAGCTTGATAAGCAGATGTAAAGCGAATACCACCTTGTTGGAACTCACTAGCAGTTGTAACTTGTTTTAATTCATTTGTTACAGTAGGATCTTGTTTACCAATACGCCAGAAGAATTCACCGTTTGCATTAACAGAAGGAATTGTGTTAACTACACCTTTAGAATCCTTGATGTACACATTCACTGAGTGAAGAGGATCATCAGACCAGTTACCCACTTCAGCAGAGAAGTAGTTTGTCATTGAAGGATCTTGAGTAAGTAAACCTAAAGTTTGAGGTTTTACTTTTCCATCCATACTGCGGTCAACAGCTGTATAGTTGCGTTTCTTAGCTTTATAAGAAATTTTAATTGTATTCTTTGGACGGAACTTGTCTTTACTAAAGTTCACAACTTCAGAACCTGGAGTATCATCAACTGATACATAACCAGTAGAATCAGCAAAGGTCTTAATTGGAGCAACAGTAGTATTAGTTCCTGTAAACTCTTCGACTTTTTCAATTTTCACCAAACGTTGATCCGATGTTAAGCTTAATGCTTTTGAGAAAGCAATGTTACCAAGCATTAATTGGTTGCCTAAAGCATCAGCAAGTGGTTGCAAGATTTCGCTATTAGGATCTTTAGCAGGAAGTTCAGTCTTAGCTGCACGACCTGATACACGTAGTAAGCGAATGTCCTCATTACCTGAACGAATTGCTTCCCACATTGAACGAATTAATGAACCTTGGTGAGGGATTTTTACAGTCTTTGCTTCCCCATTGTCTTGAATTACTTTACGCTCTAATAGACCACCGAAAAGCTTTTCAGCTACTTTTGGTCCACCGATTGCATTAATAGAAATTGGCTCACCAACAGGGCCATCAGTTGCAGTACCAATAATCAAAATTGATTGAGTATTAGCTTGTTGCGCTGTAGTACCGGAGTAAAGATTACCATCTTGATAATCAACTTTTACGCCAGGTAAATTTTCATACTGCTCGAATGTTGCCATTTAGGAATCCTCCCTTAATTAATTTCCCCTTCACTTTGAAGGTTTGCTTGAACAGTGATTTGTTCAATTTGATTAAGAAATCTTACGATTAATTTTTCAAATCGCATTGTATAGAGAAGTGTGCGTTTTGCTGCGCCAACTCGTCCTGTGGTTAATACCTCATCTTCGCCCTGAGATTTAAAAAGAATCTCTTGGACGCCGTTTTGTTTAAAGAAACCAGCATAAGTTTGAAGGAATTCTTCTAACTCTAATACCAATTGATCGGCTTCTTCTGCACCCATGGAATACACTGCAAACTCAACCGTTACATCAAATATCTGACCATATAGCTCGACGTATTCCCCATCCATATAAGGATTAGAAATAACGCCACGCATTCGTGGTTTAATGTCTTTAAAGTCGGAATTCAATTCACGACCAAGGACTCGATAAGTGATAGTTGGGAATTGTGCATCATCGGATAAAGGCATAGATCGGACTATCTTTGCAGCATTTCCTGCAGCTTCCCACAGCTTTCTTAAATCGTCCACAAACTCTAAGAAAGTAATAGGCTTGTCTGAACGTAAGCGCTTATCCACATAAGCATCTAGCAATGCGCCCCTCCCATCTCGGATTTCTCTCAAATCCAAGCTGGTGTTCAGGTCAACTTCCATCTCTTGCTGCAATTGAGCTGGCATTTCTTGAGCCATCTTTACAACTTGATATGGATTAGTAATATTGCTCATTGTGTATATCACCCTTACCTATTTGAATACTCTTACACGTGTATGTGTGGACATACTGTGCACCGAAAATACCGGTACAAATTCAATCTCAACATCAATGGCTCCATTTAGCGTGTCAGGCACAATATTATAGTTGTAATCTCGTATTCTACTTAAACCCACAAATTCATCACACACTCCGTTCAGAATGTCTTCTGCATTTAGGATTTGATAAGGAATATTTGTTTTACCTATAAGTGGCTGCAACTCTAAAGCAACTTGATTGATAAGGGACTGGGCAATTCTGAAATTCGATATATGCTTATGTACACTTCCGTCTGTACTGACAGCACAACTTGAAGATGTACATGTAACACCTTTTTTAAATGTATTCTTAAAGCAAACAATGCCCATAGAACGCAAATCCAATATCTGATCTTTGGTGTATTCCACCGTTAATTTGATAGCAGGAATTGTCTTGTTAACTGGACTTACTTCAGGGTCAAGAGTAGCTAACATTCCAGCATAGACTGCACCAGCTTTCTTAAATTCCGCTTGATCTACCACTATCGAGAGGTATTTACCTCGTTCGATAACGTCATCTCCTGAGTCAATAGCAAGGTCTGCTATTGCTTTCTTCAATTTAATCAAGCTAGCATAAGTTTTATAAGCTGATGAAAGTGTAGTAATGCCATGAATGAGATTACCCTTTTCCTCTTTGATTTTGGCTAATTCTATAAACATAAGAATGATTTCTTGATGTTTGTCGTAATGCACACCATCAATGTAGAGTAAATCGAAAGTTAACGCTTCTAATACAGAGAAAGCATCCTCATACATCATTGGCTCTATACGCATTAAATAGATGCTCAATCCTTCTTGAAAAGTAGTTGCATCTTCATATGCTTGAACCAATTGACCGCCGCCAAAGAAGTCAGCAGCCATATCCTTGCTGTAAATGAGAGTAGGATCGTAAAAATCTCCTTTATCTGCTTCTGCGATAATAACCAATCGTTTACCGATAGCTGTTTCTCGCTCTATGTAGATATTAGGGTATTGATAAAAATTAACGCTCGGTGAGGGCTTTATCATCGTTTGCTCCCTTCTGATCGTAGCGAGCATACACTTGATAAAATTCTACTCGACCTTTATAGCCAAGCTTTTGTTCAGCAGCACTAATTACGTGTTTCTCTTTTATCAATCTTGGTACGCCATTTATGTCCCAAATAACTTCAAGAATAAGATCGTTTTCTTCTGGTTTTACATTGTGTTCAAGATAATATACATAGGCTTTAGGGACAAATCGGCCAACTTGTGCAAGCTGATTGATACCTACTAAGCTTTCAGGAACAGTTCCGATATTTCTTCGTGTTCTCTGCTTTTCAATTTGAACTACATACCCTGTTCCAAAACACTTTGGACAATCAGGTGCAGTTTCTCCACTCCGTTCAACATAGCATTCACAGCGAAATCTAGTGTCTCTTCGGATGTAAATAATATCGTGAGCATATAAGTCCAAGAACTCTTTAAGTCTTTTGCGAACATCAATCATTATGCGAAGTCACGTCCTTCTGGTGATCCTGCTGCTGTCCTAAATGAACCTGAGACAGGACTAGCAAATCCACGTTTGGTTCTTCCCATCATCTGATCGAGCCAAAACTTCTGCTCTTTCTCTACTTGCTGGATAAGAGCTTGTAGTTTCTTTAATGGAGATTCTTCTGTAGATGAACTACTACCACTGATTCCACTTGAGGTACTTGATTTATCTTGAACCATGAAGTCCCCTAATTGAACGGTTCCTCCTGACTCATTAATCATGCCTGTTCCAGTTCCATCATCTTCGCTAGCGCCATTTAAGATACGAACCATGAGAGCTGTCATTAAGCTTCTAGCAGCTTCATAAGCAACGTATTTTTGTGTTGGAAATAACGCTGTGTCGGTTGCTCGCATATCACGATAACGACTGTTGTTTGCATCAGCATTATTACCTAACATGGTCATTGCCTTTTGCCCTGCATTACGTATAGCTTCGTATACATCATGTGGGGTAAAGTAATTGTATGTACTTCTTAATATAGACTGGACTTCTAGTGGAGTAGCAAATAGTGGCTTGTACTCTGATGTAAATGTCAGAGTTTTAACACTGCCTAAAGTAGCCCCACTCAGTGACTTGATATTCTTGTCTAAAACCACTCTATATGTGTAGTTGTATTTAAGAGTATCAGTCAAAGTAATAATAATTTTGTTATCTTTCACTTCAGTCTTAGAAGCAATAGCGAAGTCAGCGGGGAGAATATATCCCTCAGCAACCGTGATAGGCTCCTCAAAATCTTCTTCAATTGCAGTAATATCGAGTGATTTAAACAGATTTGCTTCACTTAAGTAATCTTTTGATTCTGTAATGCGAAACATTTCTTGAGTAGAATACTCTATTTCATCTATAACAGCCTTATATGTTATGACATACTCACCATCATCAAAATGTGATGGAATCTTGTACTCAAACCCATGTGTAGAGCTGTTCTCCATTGTTTTCAGTTTAACACTATCTACCTCTTGTAATCCATTTCGGCTAGTATGCTCAATCACTGCTGTAGGTGGATTATCTATAGGTATTGGATGGTTTTCTTCATCCTTAGCTAATAATTCTAATAAAATCGTGGAATTCTTTTGAAATTCTCCGATGTAGTTCATCCTAACACCTACTTTCTACAAAAAGACCTCCTCACTACTTGTAAGGAGGCACATTTATACTTAATTTCGTTCTGATACTACATAACAATTAGAAGAATTTACTGTAGATGGATCAATATTTTCATTAAACTCAATAACAATCTGCTTCTTGTTTGTCTGATTAAAAGTTGAGACAGTGTTATTAACTGAGCCATCTTTTGGTGATGTAGCCTTTACAAGAATGGATGCATTAGCATTAATTTCTTGGTTTAAGAAAACATTTTGCAGACTAGCAAGCTGTGATGCTTCATCTATCAATTTAGTTGAAGGTTGTAGTATCACCTTTTTTGCGCTTGTGAAACTTTCAACTATTTGTTCTATAGGATCCAATTCAGGCACTTCTTCTTCATCAGGCTGTCTTATCACCGGTTCGCCTTCATAGAAATAACGAATTACCTGCGACCATGAACTCTTTTCACCTGTCTCTGAAACTGAACGTACACGAAGATAATAAAGCCCTGTCTTATAAGCTATATCAGGCGTGACCTCTGTGTTCAGCAAGCTATAAACCTTTTCATCGTTAGTTGGCCATAACAGGTTAGCAAATGTATTACTTTGTGAAATCTGAACTTCATAGTATTCAACCTTATCGTTACTCTCTAATACGATAGTAGCAGGCTTGCTAATTGCAGATACATCGGTAGGTGATAGTATTTTAGGTGGCTTAATAGAATCTACATCTTTTGTGTAAAACTCTAGCTCATAAGTTTGAGCCATTTGTCTGCCAATAATATCTTTAATTCCATCATTACCCCCTACAATTTGTATTTGATAATGATTATTTGGAGATAGCTTATTTACAGGTCTAACTTTTAGAACTCGTCTATTATAATCAAAGCGCACTGATTCAACTTTACGCTCTGTTAAGTTTAATAAGATGATATGTTCTTCCTTAATAGTATTTAAGTTCATATCTATCATGAAGTAGAATTCGAACACTTGATCAAGGGGTATGTTCTCATCTGTATGCCTAGGAATGGTTTTATGAATGACGTTCATTATTACTGATTTCCCTGCATGTATTTATAGCTAACACGCAATACAGACTTCGCTTGAGGAACTTGATTGTCAGCGAAAGTAATCGTTACAGGACTAACGTTATAATTCACGAAATAATCTCCATCAGTAAGAGCTGCTGAAGTTGCACGAACCATCTTCATGCCATCCTTGAATACATCTTCACTTTGACGAATAGGTAAATTAGCAAATGTAAAAACACGATTGATTCCATTTATGATGCCTGCAGGTTTTTCCTGGTCAACGTAGTTTGCTCCTGAAAAATCCGGCATTACTCCAACTTTCATGCGAAACTTAGGAAAGTCTGGATGTGGGCGAGCATATGCCATATTCTGTACCTCTCCTTCTATTTCCACATTAAAGCAAAATCATATAATGCTGGACGCATTGTACCTGTATATGTACATTCTGCTTTAATTTGAATGTATTTCTTAGGAACAGCTAAATATGTTGGAATATCCGGTTGCAAGGGAATCCAGTCATTATCTTTACCTGTCCTATAAAAAAATTTAACAAAAGCACCTTTATCGACATAATCCTCAAAGTTAGCAACCAAACAAATTTCCTCTGTTACTTGTGGCAACTCTAACAAGGTACTTTCCCAAGAACCTGCATTAATTGAGAAAGCAAGCTGATTTAACACCGCTGTACTATTAGCATCTTTCTCATCTTCATTAACAAAGGGTTCCATGAAATACATCTTATAAGGAGACACAAGCATGTAGAAGTCATACTTAGAACGTGTGGTCTGAAGCTTAATTGCTTCAGCCACGTTCTTTTGTAGTAAATTTATATGGAAATCATGAAGGACTTGTCCATCTAAAAAGGCAATACGCTTCATATAATCAGAAGTATATGTAGCCATAGGTTAACCCCCTTATTAGAATGTAACTGACCAAGTAACACGCATTCCAGTATTCTTATCCTTTGTAACAGGGCCGATACCAGAAATATTGAACATTTTACCGCCAACTTTATCATCGAACATTGCCACTTGATAGATATCATGAGTTGATCTTTCATATCTATATTGAACATTTACAATGTCCCCTGCACTTAAGCTGTTAGGTGTAATTGTCTTACCATCAAGAGAGATTTGATACTGACCTGATGTTAATGTTGTAGTGGATCCTGCTTTCGTGATTTTCACTACCGGTTCGATAAATAATCCTGCGTTATCTTTCGCAATAGGATAATCAAGAGTTACGGATGTTTGTCCTGATACAGCAGAAACATTTTTAACAGGTGCATCTTCAATTGCTGGAGCAGGTACACCTTTAGGGAAATCAGCTACAAATTTAACAACTGTACCTGAGTTAACTTTGTATTCTACTTGTAATTGTCCTGGTGTTTCTACCCTCGGTCCACCAACTGGATTTTCACTGAATGAAATGTGACCTGTATTCGGGTTTGAAATCCAAACATCACCTTGGTTTGGCTTTAAGCCTGAATCTAAGATAGTGTATGGACGAATAACGCCTGTTGCAGCATCAGTATGTCTTACAGCAACTAATTCTACTACTGGAGATTGACCTAGTTGATAGATTAGGTGACGGTTATCAAGTTTTAAACGGTAATCAACTTTTACTACATCACCCATTGCTACATCTGCATCACGGAATGTAATCTCTACACGTGATAGTGTATTAGCAGTAACTCGAACGTTTTGAATGTCGATAGTAGTTGAAGTAGTAGTGTTACGTACAGATACAAGCTCGTATAATGTGCGGCCAGTATTTCCTGAACCACTATCATGAATGTTAGGCAATTCATAAGCTAAAAGCTTTGTTACGTTATCTCCATTGTGAGTAACAGTAACGTCTTTAGTTTTTGTCACGACTGCAATTGGTTGTGTTGGAATTGCTGGCTCAATCTCAGTAGCACCTGTAGAAATTGATGCAGGGTATTGAATTGGCATACGAGATCCTGCGTACTCATTCTTCATATCAATATCAAGCTTATTCGTATTACCAAACTCTACTGGCTGATAGTTAGGATGTTGTGCATTAGGCTTACCACCAAGTGCCATAAATCCTAAAGCGTAGCTCATGTTGTAGGCATATGTAACTTCTACATTTGTCTGAGCTGTTTCAAATAACACCTCGCCTGTACGGTAGTTGATTTGATAAGTTTTTGTATCATTTGCAGCAGTCGTACCACGCTTCCACACAGTTCCATTAACTTTCACAACTTCCGTTCCTTCAATAAACTTCATGTAAGAGTTATTTACTTTATGGTATTGAATAGATACTGCTTCAATTGGAGCCACATTAAATTCAATCTTACCTTTAGCTGCATCTCGTAAAAAAACATCACGATTAATCACAAGCTCAGCTTCTCCAACCGTAACTTTTTCTAAAGATGTAATACCTTTCAGTTCTTCAATTTCAAAGATAGCTACACTATTTGAAGCTCCCCAGTTATTTTCGAACTTAGTTTTTAATTCATGCTGCACTTTTAAAGCGAATACGAATAATGAATCCGCATTAGCAGAAAGGGCAGTATTGCCCTTATCTACTTGAGTAATACGTAAAACTTTTGTTGGATCTGCCATCATTTCAGCTACAATTTTATTTGCAGATTGCACAACAAGGTTTTTCTTTTCTTTCTTGAAAAATACACCATTATCATTGTAAAGTTCTAACTTAACATGACCTTTTGGATTCATTGCTGAAATGTCTTGTAACATTCTGTTCACCTCTTGGGATTATTTATTATCTTCCGCCTTGGAATGGATTTCCTTCTTCGTTCATTAATGTGATTGTCCATGTAATACGGATTCCTGTATTAACTTCTTTGCGAGTTTCACCCACACGAACTAGTGAGAAAGCTTTTACTGGATAGTTTCTAAACCCTGCAATTTTATCTTCTGCACGTGGTCCATCAAAAAGACCCATTTCACGAATTGTGATATTATGAGCTGGCTTTAACTCAGGGAACTCCGCAATAAAGCGAACCGAACCTTTATCTAATTCAAACCAAGGATAATCATTAATTGTTTTTGGTTTATCAATGACAGCACGAGTGTAGTTTGTTGGAACACCAGGCTTCTCATCAGATTTATAAACCACTTCAATCTTTGTAAGAGCCCCACCCGAAATGTCGTTTTGAGCAATTTTAATTAGCTTAGGATCAGTGTTATCAAGCATGTACTTACCATTGCCAAAGTCACTAGCATTTTCAACTTTTTCAAGTGCTACTCCATTTTGATCAAGAATTTTCAATGTGTTTTCTTTAATAGGGTAAAGAGTACTATATTTATTCATTGCTTTATTTGTGTTTACATTTTTAACATAAACATAGTCTGCTCGTACTGTTTGTCCTACTGCAGGAGGTGTTGAGAGTGTGAATTGACCATTCACTATATCAATTGATGCTGGAGTAACCGCACTATCTGCTACTCGAACTACTAAAGTCCCCTGGTTAATTGGTTTATTCACTAAGTTGAAAGTAGTTTTGATTCCGTCCCCTGTTCCCACACTTTCATTAGTTACTGCTGTATCAGTAGGAACAACTACAGTAATAGTTCCAGCAGTCATTGTCGTTGCCAATTCTGTATCGTAGATTTCTCCTGTCACAGAATAAGAAATCATTACACCAGTCAACGCACGATTAAATGAAATCACACCATGAACGTGATCTACTTTAAATGTAGTGTCAGAAAGCTGTGCATCTTGTGCTGCTTCCGTAAATTCAATATCGTTGTATTTAATTTTGAGGCTGCCTGTTAATACAGGGAAGTTAGGAAGCTGAATAGTATAAGGCGCCATTGGTGTTGTGTTGAACATAGTAGGCGTTAAGAAATCCACTTCATAATTTTTGAACTCTTTAATTAAGCCATTATCGCTTTTGCTTAAGGCATCAAAATGAATGCCAACGATTTTCATGATAGGATTTGTTACTGCAGCATCTGAGCCTGAATGAACAAGTTTAATTTCTGTTTCTACACTGTTATCTAAACCTGTATATTCAATTGATTTGACCTGTGGCTCAGTTAGCTCACTATCAAACGCTTCAATTGTTTCTTTGACCACACCATTGACTACCACATCAATTTGAGCACCCTTATTAGAAGCTTCATATTCAAAAGCAAAGTTACTGATTTTTTGTTTAAATTTCACTTCATCGTTTGCTGTAGTTGTTGAAGCAGATTCTGCAGTTACAGTGAAACTATTAGAAAATGTTAATCGAGAGTCTGTTAAAGGAATTGGTTTATGAATACCTTCACCGATACCAATAAACAGGTTCGTGTAAGTTGAATATACTTCAGCATTTAAAGGGACATAACCTGTTGCCGGTGTTTTAGAAAGTGAGAAAGCTTTCTTCCCAAATTCAGTTGATACTTCTTCTTTAATGTACACTGTTACAGGGAAATATCCGTATGATATTTCAAAGTCGTTGTCCTTAATAGCAGACCAAATGATATTAGGTGAGTGTAATAGTTGGCTACCATCAAATAGTGCAGCCCCTGCTAATTTACTTTCATCGATATAAAATTTTGAAGTAGGACTTGTTTTAGGAACTCGGTTCTTATAAAGAATTCTATTAGGATCTCCTGAGAATGCTCGTAATAAGATTTCTTCTGCACCATTTACTACTAAGTTAGGCTGGTCAGCTAAAGTTCCTACTACATCTCCACTTTCGTTAATTGCTTCAATTTTAATGTGACCTTTTGGCATGAATTCGAATGAATCTTGCAAGCCGTCTCCACCTCTTTCTTTTGATCTTGTTTGCACCTTTTCATATTTTGCTATGAGCTCCTGTTTCTTTTTTCCTTCTGGAAGCATAGCAAATAATTTATTTAAAACATTATTCATGAGCTTGATACCTCACCTTTTAGTGTATTGATGCCTAATTTAAACTGACCTACTGGCCATCCTTCATCCATTGCTCCTATTGCGTAATGGACTTGATCAGTTCCATCCATTAAGAAAATGTCTCTTAAATTATGAGATAGTTCGACTAACTTTCTATCCAGTAATGGGAACTTATTAGGATTTCTCAAGTAGTGTTTGAACAAATTGTAATACCCATCATTCTTAGAAGAGTGGAAATGCTCTTTGAATGAGTCAGTTGCTGTTATTCTGTTTGAGTCAGCGTATTCTTTTAAAATGGCTCCAAGATACTCTTTAACCTTGCTCTTAACTTGAGTCTCATCTAACGAAATTGATTCTAATTGAAGTGCATTCAATAGTTCAGAAAGTATACTGGAATCTATTTTAGGTTGTTTCAAAATTTCTTCACCAACACCAATTTCTAAGATTTCATTCAGCACTTCCTTAAACAAGCTGAATTGCTCTGTAATGCTTTCTAAAATGCCAGTCGCCTTAAGTTCTTTTACATAATCATTACTAGCAATAGATTGCATCCTATGTATATCAGACAGTGCCGCTAAATAAGATTCTTTGAAAGAACGGGTTGAGGTTGTCTCGCTATGCTGCAAGCCTTCTGAAGATTGAACATGTACGTTTTCATTTGCATGTCCAAATTCTTTAACGTATGCTGATTTAAAGGTTTCAGCTACATTCAATGTAACTGTCAATACCTCATCAAAGTTATAATCTACTAACAATTTCATTCTTGAATCATTCATAGACTTAAAAATGTGATCAATGATTTGAGCATGATATTCTTTAATTGGCTCTAAATCTGTCTTAATAACAGCATCCACCACATCAAATAAGAGCATGTTTTTGATTTCAACATCATCTTCTAAAAGAGAGAATTCAACAATACTGCTCTGAACTGACTGTTCATGTTTATCTTCTACTGCCGCTTCTAATTCTAATAAGTGTCTATCAACGGCTAGCATAGGAACATATAGATCTGATAGGGCCATCCGTAAGAAGCGTTCAATACTTTCATCTTTTGAATATCGTAGTGCTTCTAAAATAACAGGCTCTGATATTAATTCTACCGCATCATTAAGATTGGTGACAAAACCGTCATTAAGCGATGCATCGTATATAGCAGTGATGAGTTCGTTTTTAATGTCAAATTCATAGCTACTGTTTAGATAACTGCTCATTTCTTCGTCATTTTGCAACAATACTTCGATATTGGTGCTGCGCACAATCTTCTCAAGTCTATCTTCTAAGAATATCTCTACAAGCAAGCTCATAAAATCAACTTTTCTCTCTTGATATTGGTCAATTAATTTATACACTTTATATAATTGAGCAAACTCTTCAGGAGAACTTGTGAGAACCTCTTTAAATTGAGATTTAAGTTCGTTAGCTATAAACAAGAATTTTTCTCCTAATTGAGACACCAGCTCATCCCTAGGATTTGAATCTTCTTTATTTTTGATGAAGGACATTACATCACTCATCGATGCTGCTTTATTTTCCTCATAATCCAAGTTGTAAGAGAAATTAGGTTTCATATCCCCCATTAATTCAATAAATGTATCTGATACAATGTAATCCATTAAGTAATCGATCTGATTATCATGAACAGAGAGCATTAAATCTAATACATCATAAATCATGTTATACACGATTAAATCATTATCGAAATCCCTTAACTCTGAATAAACCCAATCACTCTTCCAATTTTCTTTTGTTACACCACGTAGTCTGTACTGATTGTGTGAACTAGCAAAAGTGGAATCCATATTCTTTTGAGTAACCCACGATGACTCAGTAACAGCATGATCTGCCTCTGAAAGTACAGCTTTAATCCTAAAAACTTCAGTTTGAGGATTTACAATCAAATTGTTAGTGGATATGGATTTCTGTGTCACTGAAGATGAGGAACGAATAATATTCTCACGATCAACAGGAAGCAAACGAATTGTTAAGTCTGAATCCTCTTCAAAGAATGTAATGTGTTTAAATAAACGGTCTTCATGAGCTTCTTTGAATGGAGAAAACGCTTGGGCTAGGAAGGGTTGAACAGCCTGCACAGAAAATAGAGATTCTAGCATCAGTCTCCCGCCTTCCTATTATTCAGATTTTGTATTTTTAGGAGCACTCTTTGCTCTTGTTGATTTAACCTTAGTTTCTTTCTTTTCTTCTTTTTCAAGTGTTTCTTCTTCACCTACAGATTGAGCTTGAAATAAGTCTACTTGTTCAGCGTCTTTTGCTGCTTGAGCCACAGGTGCAACCTCTTCAATATTTTCGCTGAATCGCTCTGCACGATCATACGCACGGTTAGCTTGTTTAGCTACCGGTTCACGACGTTCTCCATCTAATGATGGTTGCATTTTCGTCATATCTGTTCGGAACATCTTATCAAACTTAGCTTTCCAGGCATCGATGCTTTCTTGCGGCAGTTGTCCTTCATACAGTACAAGAGCAGGAACCGAACATAATAAAGCATGAGTAATCTTGGATAGTTGCTCAGGAGCAGTGTAAGTAAGAGTTTGTACAGGTTTATCTAAAGTTAAGTAAAAGTTTGTTAATTGGTCAAAATAACTAGTTTTATTAGGTGCTAATCCTAGTGTAAGTTCTGGCATTATTCTTCCTCCCTATTATCAATAAAATAGACGAGCGAACAACTTCGCCCGCCTATGGGTTGTTGACTATCTTAAATTAAGATACGATTTTGATGCGATCTGGAGCTGGGTAAGACTTCTCAAATGCTAAGTTACGAGCAGCTGCAACAGCTTTACCTTCATTAAGGACACCAATTCCGTAACGCTCTTTAACTTTTACAGTTTGGATGTCACGCATTGGATCATCAAATTGCTCAGTAGTTAAAGGATCTTTCTCTAGTAAGATACCAATGTTTTGACGGTCAACTACGAACATATCAAACTTCTTCGTTTCAAAGTTGAACGGCGCAAATGGAGTAAAGTTAAGGTTAATAGAGAATGGAATCCGACCTTGCACTTGATCTGGACTGATTTGAAGGTTCGTAATTTGAGAACCACCAAGTGCAGCATGTGTTAATGACTGCATAATGTCATTCTTGAAGAATACTGACCAAGTTAATGGGTGTAATAACACATCAGATGGATTGTAGCCATTTGCCATTACAGCAATAAACATATCAATCATGTCTTCAGTTGACATAGTATTATTCAAGTTACCTTCGATATCCATACCAGTTGTACCAGCTTCAGCGTACTTTTGACGGATATCATTATCGAATACGATATGGCCATGTTTAGAGAATTGAGTGAAAATCTTCTCTTCTTTTAATCTAGCCATCGCTTCTCCGGCTTTCCTTACTAAAATACCAATTACATCCCATTGGCTATCATTGATCATTTCATCTGTCACACGGACTACCATACCCGATTTACCAACCTTCACTTCTTGTGTTCTGTGAAGTTGGAAATCTACTGTTTCTTCTAGGTATGATTGGCTTTCCCCAATATCATGTGCTCTCATAGCGCCGATAGATGGGAATTCAATAGAACGACCTTCTGTAAGACGTACTTTTTGTAATAAGTCAGAACCGATGTAATAAGGCTCTGCTGCTTCACGCATCATACCAGTGATTACACGTGGAATTAAGATACTAGCATCTTGAGTCGATAATGCTTCTGTTACTGAAACAAGTTCTTGTTTAGGAATGCTTGTCCAGTCCTCAGATAAATCTAATTGGCGCTTCATACGCTTTAAAACGTTTAGCGATTTCTCGCTTAATTGATGTTCATTAATATTCATAGCTTATTTCAATCCCCTTTCTTATTTTTGTAATAAGATTCGCACAGCACCAATGCTGCCTTTGAAGTCCCATCCTGTCGGAACCCCTGGAATCTGTCCTACTGCTTTATATGTTGCTGTTACATCTAATGGTGTAGCTCCATTAGTGTTATCAAAACTAAATACAACACGTCCTGAAACTGGATCGAAATGTTGAGGCGTAACTACTTGATTTCCTACTTTCAGTGTTAAAGAGCCTTCAACAGCTGGAGTATGTAATAAATAGAAATCATGACGGCCTGATTGACCTGCTTGAACTTGACCGATTACTTCATCCTCAAAAGGAACTTCAATATTCGCACCATTAGTTAAGCCTGGAATACCTTGTGGATAATACTTGTTATCACGCTTATCAACGTTACGGTAGCTTCGCTCATATGGGTATCCTGGGAATCCATCTTGTGCGCCAATATCAGCATGTGTAGCACCCGATTGTGTTCTCCATTGATCTTCTGCAGAATCCTCTTTAGACCATCCAACCCACTTCAACCAACCTTGTGGTGCCATATTAGTTTCAACAGCCCAAACTTGACCAAATACTTGCTCACGCATGATAGACTCTTTTTGAAGAGCAACTTTTAGAGCAGCTAAGTCAGCAGCATTTTCGATTTCAGCACGGACAGCTTCAAAGTCTGCTTTGATTACATATCCGTTTTCATCAGACATTACGAAATCACCAGCTTTTACTGGACGAGCAATGTTCTCATCATAGAATGCACCCCAATGAATTTCTTCAGCATCTGCTTTTGCAGGGATATAAGGCAATTCAATATAGATTTCATTCTCAATTGTTGGCTGCATGCCATTGAATCCATCTACGAATTCTTCAAAAAGGTTCGCATATGCCACACCAATTGGCTTATTAGCTGTACGAGTATACTCATCTCCATCACGACCAACCTCTGTTACGTCTTTACCGCCATTAGCCAGTGTAAGAGCATTGTAAGGAACGTTTGCATCAAAATCATCAAAGCGACCATCATCGTCTTTACCACCATTTGTAGATGGTGCTACTACACGGCCTTTAGGAATGACAACCCATCCATCTCCACCAAAGTGATAGCGGAATAATCGTGGTAAACGTGGGTCAACTAAGAATTTCTCACCTGGTGAGTCATGTGTACCTGCTTGTAGCTTCGTGTTAGTACGAAACTTCTGATCTGGCGTATCCTTTAAAGGACCGGCAGTACCTTGGAATAATGCCATTACTAATTCACTCCTTTTAAATTATCGATTGCGTTTAGAGCCAAACATGCCTTTAAACATGCTTGTTGCTTCTGCAACCGTCATATTAGTTTTAGAGCCTTCTTGTTGCTGTGGAGAGTTTGGATTATTATCTTCTCCTGCTGCTCCTGGATTTTGTACTGTTCCACGTTGTGCTGAAGTGTTTTGCATTTCAGCCTGCAAATCTTTTACTGCATCATTTAATGAATCAGTACTTCGCTTAACGTGTTCAGCAACAGCCTCTTCTGGTGTAACGCCTACCACATCGGATTTACGAAGGGAAAGTTTCATATCAACAACTTTTTCTGCTAATGCCTTATGTGCTTGTTCGATAAGACCAGCATTTTCAGTTGTTAAACGATCTACCTCGCCTTGAGATTCTACTAATTGGGAATCCACTTTTGTCTTCTCAATAACTAGGTTTGATAGAGTTGCTTGCGCTTCACTTAAGCTTTTCTCTAACTTAGTAACTCGTTCATTCGCCTCGTTTAATTGAGTTTGTAATACTGATTCTTGAACTGGAGTTTGGTTTGTGTTTTCAGGGTCCTCATCCATGTTTTCATTGCTCCCTTCCTTGAAGTTCATTAATCCATCAACCAGTTGCCTAACATCGTCCGTTGCACTTTCATACAAGTTAACTTCAGGCAATTGAATGTTTTGCATTAATCCTTCTGCGATTTGAAAAATTTGTAGTGCAGATTCTGCAGTGTCTCCATCATTTCCATCATCAATAGATACAGAGAAGTTTCCTGCATTTTCATCAGCGGGCACGTTCACGTAAGATACTTCTCGTCCAAATGTTGTACCAACAATATAATGACAAGTTTGTCCTTCGTACTCTTCACCACGCCAATGTTCACACCATTCCTTAGTACGGTCAGTTCCACAAATGTTACAAGTAACTTTGTCCGTTGTCGCACCAATACTTACTGTGCTGTAGCGACCATCAAGCACCTTCTCTACTGCTGTAGGATCGGTGATTTCACAAGTGAAGATTAAACCTTTGCGGCCTGAAATAGTGGATTCAGTGTATTCCGCTCTTAAGATGCGTCCTACAGGTTCACCAGCATGTGAATTATGATGCGTTAAAACTGGTTTATTATAAGGGTGTGTCCAAGAATCAAGACCTTCTTTTAGTCCATCTTCTGTATAGAATGTGTAGTTTGCTGTTCGTCCCACGTGGATAGCTTCCATTTGAACGATCAACTTTCGATTACCTTTGCCTTTGGCTGATTCGCTTAGTTGCTGAACCGTCTCTGGCTTAATCTTTCCTGTAATCCCTACACTTTCAAGCAGTTCTCTGCCTGATACAATTTTCTTAGCTTTATGCTCATCTAATGTATACTTCATCTCATTTCTCACCTCCCTCAACGTACTCTAATGGGCAATCACAATTCGGGTGCCATGACGGAATCCGATAAAATATAGCAATCTCATCTAAAGACGAGTATTGTTGTAGTGATATCAACTCTTTGGCTTTTTCCTGACAGGTTAAGCATGATCCTTCATACACTGAACGAACATGTTCTTCACCGTATTTCATCAACGACAAGGCGTATCCGAAGTTATAAGATTTAGCAAGAAGAGTTTTACTCATGAAGGTTAAGCGGTGATTTGTAGAGCCAAATATACCTTTAACGGCAAGAATAGCTTCTTCTTTATTTTTGGAATCTTTTAGCCTCTCAGATAACGTGCTTTTCAGCACTTTTTCGATGTTATCTAAGGATTCAGAAGCATAATCCTTTACGACTCTGACTGCTTTCATACGACTCACATCTGGATGATCTTTACGTCCAGTATCTGTTCGTGCTTTCGCTATCCCTTCAGCTATTGCTGATTGAGTGCTATGCTGAATGGTTCTAAGCATTTTATCTTTACTGAAATGCAAGGAAGCAAGCCATTCTTTAGGTTCTTTTACTGGGAAGGTCTGCTTTTTGATATGTGCTTCTACAACACCAAGCGTGTCACTTTCCAATAAGCGATAAGATTCAAGCAGAGATTCTTGTAGTGCATTACGCCCCTCACTCATCACTCGTTCAAATACAGATTCGGTCAATGATTCTGTAGCCTTTTTAGGGGCAGACTTCTTGCCGTTCTGATTCTCAGGAGCATTCTTGTTATCAGTTTCTTTCGCTGTAGATTCAGAATCCTGTGAAGTCGCTAATTGCGCTCCATGCTCTGCAACAGCCATACCAATCATGGCGAACTGTAAGCGACTCTCATCCACTACTGGATCGTATCCTAACTCATGACGAACTTCTTCAAAGCTTGCTACGTTCGAGTTCCACTTTAAGAGTGTGTGGTTTTCTTTAGCGATTTTTCTCTCTTGTTCAATTTCTTCAAAGATGAAGTTCACATCGAATTCTAAATTAACAAGAGGATCAAAGCCGCCTTCTATCAATATCTCATCTACTATGTACTTATCAATTTGAACTTGAAGCGCTTTTTGCCAACCCTTTACACGATCAGCTTTAATGCCACCCATAGCATCAGCTGTATTGCGGTTCGCCGTATCTCCTCGTCCCATATCAACTGAACTCATTCCAAGTCCCGTAAACACACGTTGCTCAAAGTATTCTAAATAAGGCTTTCCATCGATTGTGCTCATTTGAACTGCTTCGATTTTATGACGCTCAGGAAGAACAATAGCTCCGTCTGTAGGCATGTTTTCGATTACACTCTGTAATTCAGCTAATTCATCATCAGATGCTTCATAGCCTGGCTTATCAATACCTACTGTGTAAGATAATAAGGGGAAAATATGACGATATAAGAGAAGTGCTGCATTCTCTTCGACTTTGCGTAAGAGTCGCACATCTTCTAAAACTGGTGCAATCCAAGGTAGCCCGAAAGGTCTTCCAACAGGACGGTTTACTGAAATATGTACAATATCTTCAGGATTGAAGTCTGTTGGCTTATCAGCGCCATCAACTTCTTGCCTGTACTTTAAAATCGTACCGTTAATATCACGTGAAATCGTAATAGTGTTAGGTGGCAATCTAAAGTATCCTGCTATTGGATCTTTTGCCGGAAGAATTGGAATAGCAGCTAATCCAGGTGGTAATCCTACCCCATTCTTAGCACGTGCTTTCGCAATAAAGCAGTTGCCATATCGAACGATATCATCAGCTATCCCTTGGAATAATTCTTCCGTAGGAACACCTGTAGCAACAGCCATCATCTCTAACCTTAATTTTAAGTAAAGAAGAGATTGATCATTCTTTCCTGCAAAGTACCAACCACTCTTAAATACAAGCTCACTATACTTCATCATAGTTTGCATAATGTAAGAGTCTCGTTGAATAGCTGTATCTATAAGAGCGAAATCGGCTTGTGGACCTTCGAAGCTATCACGGCCTCCACCACCATCAACATATTGATATCCGACTCGCTTGACCTGAATGGCTTTAGGATCACGGTTTAATGCTCCTACACCACCAGTTGACGTTCCACCGTCAGAGGGAGCATTCTTTAGCGTGAAATTCTTAATCATTTGATTCCAGAGCTTCGCCAAGAATGTAACCCCCTTTTCTCGATATAAGCTCGTTATTTCTAAAATATAATAGTTCACAGTTATTATACATTTTATTGTAATGCATTACACATACGCCTGAGAGCTATATCCATTTACTTTTAAGTATTCATCCACCCATGCATTCGTTATCTTGTCTGCATCTTCTAAATCCTCAAGAATGCTGTAAAATCTTCTGATTTCCTCTTTATCTTTTAAAAAGTTAATTTGTTGCTCGTAAAAATCGGACTCTGATTTATAGAAATTAAGCATATCTGCCAATGTACCTTCGTAAACTTTGCGTGAATCCTTCATAGAATTCACCATATACTGAGAGAATTTATCCAGTGCCCCACTATAACTATCTTCTTGTTGATACATCCATGCTTTTAAGGGCTCAACCGTCTTAACTTCTAATTGCTGATATAAGTATTGCTTTTCAGAACCGAAGTTTTCTTTCTCATCATCGATGGTCATCATTCTTCCTTTGAGCGCTTCATGTTTATCTCTAACAGATTTAAACTGCAAAATAAGATGCGATTTAGGCGCAGTGAAATCTGACATGTCATTTAGGCTCATGATGAAGTCCTTTAAGTTATCATCGATAAGTGACCCAGCGTTATAGATGAGGATTTTCGCCTTCTCGATTACATTTAGAAACATGAAGTAACGGTTACGATGAACGTATGAAGTATCAGCTAAGGACGTGTGTAGTAATTCACTATTTCTCTTTTGTGACTCCAAACTTTCAAGTGATTCATAATTTAGTTCATCCATATTTACAGATAATGATTCATCCTGCAAAGGAAAGTCTTCATCATCATGATTATCTAGTTCAGTCATTGCTGAGTAAGTGTCCATCACTCGTGCTTCAAGTTGCTCCCACTGTTCTATAGAAGCCAGTTCTGCTTCTTCAATTTTCTCAATATCTGTTTCACTAGTGAATTGAGTTCTGAATTTCTCATCAATGAAATCTCTTCGTACCTGTAAAGACTGCTTCATATTGTAAAGAAGACTATATAATTCAAAGTCACCAGTCTGATTGTAACCACTTTGTTCTCGCTCAAAGGAGATGATGTCTTTGAATTGTTTCAGAGAAAGCATTGTTTTGAGCTTCTTAAGTAATTCCACCGAATTACGTGCTGCTAAGTCCACTAGTAGTTCATCAATCTCTGCGATTAATTCATCATAATCAGAAAGAATTTGACTAACAGTAAAGGTTCTTGCACGTTCTATAGACTGCTTAATTTCAGGTCTAATCAGCTCATATATGCTCTTTTTTGTGTACTTCACTTGTGGTCTATAAGTGATCTTATCGTGCTCATATGGTGTATCAATCCCTTTACCACCATATAGTTCATCAAATGTTTGCTCTGACATAAAATCCCCCCTAAACAATATGTAACCCCCATAGACAAGTCTATGAGGGCAGGGAA
This sequence comes from Bacillus sp. ILBB4, assembly GCF_035064545.1. Taxonomy (NCBI): domain Bacteria; kingdom Bacillati; phylum Bacillota; class Bacilli; order Caryophanales; family Bacillaceae; genus Bacillus; species Bacillus sp. ILBB4. Next base: position 127,978 of record NZ_JAIQVD010000006.1, read on the forward strand.
AGAGATGAAAGTTGAGTCAAGCTAAAAAAATGGGATACAGGGGGTATTTGTGCCTTCCACCTACAGCCTATAACCACGATTTCAGATCGTGTCGCTTACATAGGGTCAACGCATTATCTCAGGCATTCCAATGAATATAAGATTTATTTTTTATGATTTTATTTCTTAAGAAAATAAATCTTAGAATTTCGCTCTACCTAATCCTGTACTCCTACTTGCTCCACGACCCCAAGGTCCCGAAGCATTTTTCTTTTTGCCATATCCAACAGATACTTTATTTAAGTGCCAGTTTGGATTATCTCTCTCTTCTCTTTCAGGTTTGTCCTTTAAGGGCTTGTACACATCACGATGCCCACCAAAGACCTTTTGTTGTAAGGATTCTTGAGTTGTATTTTTGAAAGGTAATGCCTTTCGTGCTACTTTAATTTCTTCAAGAATCTTAGTTATGTTAGGAAATTCTAAAGTGAATCCCATAATTGTTAACATGAATGCATCTAGTGCATGCTCATTTTCAGACGTATAGATAGGCTTACCGTTCTGAGAAATACGCACTACTTGGTAGTCCATCATTTGTTTCCAAACCATATCATCAAAAGGAGACAATACTAATTGATCTCGATCTAACAGAATACTAGTCTGATTAATCATGAAGTTCTTAACGTCCTTCTTATCGACTTCACGGGTACCTGGATCACGAATCTCAAGTGTTTGAGAGAAATGAACCCTCTTAACTTTCTTAAGCATTCCGCTCTCTGGATTTTCTAAACCATGTTTGCGCAGCATCTCAATTTGATACTCTCCATGCCCTGCATCGATATAGAAGAATTTTGGGTCCCATATCTCATTAATCTCAATAAGTTTCTGTACAGCATGATCGTATGTAAAATCACCACGTGGTATTTCATAACGTTTAGCTACACGGAATTTCTTAAGTATTTCATCAAATTCAGTGACTACAATTTGTGTTGCTTCAGCGTATTTATCCCAGTCTACTCCTACAATACGATGAGCATCCGGTGCTGGATTCCTTACAGTATACTCTGGATGGAATACTATGTCATCTATGATATAGCCCTGTTTCTTGTACTGTTCCTGCTCCCATAGGTTTAATTCTCGATAACTGTAAAGATATTGGCTTTTTGCTCGCTCTACCGCCGTTTTACTGAAAACCCCAATTGTTTCTTCACCAAATTCCGCTTCAACCTCATGAATATAACCTTGTACGGTCATGGTTGCTCTCATTTCACCTTCTAATTTTTCATCAAAATCAGGGTTAACATGAGATGGGAAATGATAAGCCTTGTAACCAGTATTAGAGTTTGTGCAGATATCATAGAAGAAATCTCGTTTACCAGTAGGTGTAGAAGAAACCCAAATTCCAATACGCTTAGGATCTTCCATGGCAATAGCTGTAACAGCATCAATACCGTCTCGAGACATATAATCGACTTCATCCAAGAACAGCCAGTCTGCACGTTGTCCACGGACAGATGCACCGGCTTGAGAACCAGCATTAGCACCAGCTGTGAATCCCATAATTTTAGAGCCATTACCGAAAGAAGCAATGAAAGGATTCTTTGTCATAGACACAGAAGCATCAAGCTCATCACAATCACGTACCAATTCAGCTAAACGCATGAAGATTAATCGAACTTGGTGCTCATAAGGTGTTGCTACTAGTAATCGAGAGTTCTTATGGTGAAATGCATACCATAAACAAAAGACTACCATTGTTTCTGTTTTCCCTACACGTCGTCCCATACGTGCGGCAATACGTCTATCCCCGTTTAGTATCCCGTAAATCATTTTCTTTTGATACCAACGTGCTTTCCATGGATTACCCTTTGGGTCTTTCAACTTCCAATAAGCCCACTTAATAGGGTCAGAACGTATCTCACGCTCTAATTCATCCATCTGATTATCCGTTAATATGCTTGTGCTCATTACCTCATTCCTTACATCCTATTGTGTGTGGAGCACTCACACATCACTGCTACATTCTTATCTAATAGCTGAATCGATTACACCGTCAATTAAAGCACTTGATCCATAAGTAAAAGCTCGTCTTTTCATGCTACCGTAACCGTGAGCATGTCCTTCCTTACCAAGTCTTTGTAAAGACTGTAGATGTGAATTTGTAGACTTCATTTTAGAGGCACCGTAAAGCCCAGCATCCATAACCCCAGCCGCTACAACCCCGTTAATAGCACCTGTTCCGAACTTCTGCCAGGGTGTCTCTTCACTAACTCGTTTGAAAGGTTGATTTGATTGCAACATAATGTATCCTCCTACTTCTTAGAATCGATAAGAGCGCCAGTAACCATACCACCAAGTAAACCTGCTGCACCGGCTACCTTACTTCTCTTTAACGATCCATGAGGACCTTCACCAAACATGAAGTTTCCTGCTTTTTGAACTTTGCCCATCTTATTAGAGAAAGCATCTGCCTTATCCATTCTGTGTTCGTGAATAGCATCGATACCGGCACTACTCATGAAGGGCTTACCTTTTTCTTTTAATTTATCTGCTCTTGTCATTTCACGAACAGTTTTGTTTCCTGCTACTTTGTAATTAAGATTGGATAAACCTCTTGCACCATGCATGGTAGCTCCATATGTTAGACCAGCTGCACCGATTCCTGCTCCAGCACCCCAAGCAGCGCCATTCCAGATAGTGTCGTTATGGTTTGATTGCACACTTACACGTTGAAGTGGTTTGTTGCTATCTACTGACATAACTTCTCCTCCTTAGTTGTTAGCTCCATCGATAAATCCACCTAATATGCCTCCAGCTAAGACAGAACCACCATAAGCAGCTGCTTTTCCTTTCCATCCTCCACTAAAACCTTTGCTATGAGCAGAAGATAGATTCTTAGCTCTTGTTTGCTGTTTTGTGTGCTTATCATTGGCTTTTTGATAATCTTTCATTGCAGCTTCTTTGTTTTCAGCACCATTAAAATCCCTTTTTGCATTAGCAAATGCTGCAGAAGATTTGTCACGATAACCATTAATTAAATTTCCTCCCCACATGTGAGAAGCCCCTGCTGCTGCACCGCCAATTACACTTCCTGCAACTACACCTGCACCAATTCCGTCATCTACTCTATGATAAGGCTGATTACTTGATAACATAATTACTTACCTCCTTGTTGATATAAGCTATCTGTTAACATACCTGCTCCACTTCCGATTACGGCACTAGCACCTATAATTGCAGCATTCTTCCATCCACCCATATGACGACTATAAGCATGATTTTTACGAAGGTGTTCTGCGTGTGCGCCAGAGTCAATGTCTCGTAACTTGCTTGCAGTGTTAACAGCATCATTTACTTTATTTGTGTATTTCGTATATGCCTGATTTACACGACCATCAATTTTATTTTGAATTCTACTTTTACGTTGAACATCTTTATTCTGATCTAATCGTGAAGAGGTATTTTGTCTAACTTGTCCTATCTGTTGGTCATAGTTAGCATTTAGTTCCTTTTGATCCTGCAGGTACTGATTTCGTCTTTGCTGAACATCAATATTGTGTCTACGAACAGTATTTGGACTAGAATGTGGACTCTTCTCCACAACCTGTTTTACTGTACTTTCGATGTCTGCTGCTGTTCTTTCCTGAAGAGAAGAAACATCCAGTTTTCGATTATTGTTAATAGCCGTCTCTAAATTATTGCTGTGGCTCACAATTCGTTCCTCAGCATCCATTCCACGATTATAGCGATTCTTTTCATAGAATCGAGGGCCGGCATTTTGGCTGACTTTGTTGTATTTGTTTTCAGCTCTTTGTGCCTGCTTTTGCTGGTGCTTGAGTTTTCCTTCGAGCATTTGCTTATCACGCTCAACTCTCTTGCCGATGCCGTTATAACTCATGCGAGTTCCAAACACACCTGCAGTAGCTCCTACTGCCCCAATACCTGCACCAATCATAGCGCCATCAAATACGCCATTGTCTTTTGCGACTCGCTGATAGGGCTCGTTTGTTGCGACTGCTGCCATACGGATTCCCCCACTTTCTAATAAACTTTTTGCGCTCCTCTTGCATGATTAGCCATACGTCGAGTTGCTTGCATTCTAGCATCCTGCATTCTGCCTAGCCCTTGTTGCATCATATACATTTGAGTTTCGCTTTCTTGAAAGTTCCCACCAAATTGCTGTTTCTTAGCACCTAGAGCACTTGTCGCTTGATCCAGTTGGTTCATCATATCAGGAGCCGACATAACAGCCATTGCTGCCATACCACCTACAATTCCTCCGGGAATCAAAGAGAATGCGGCATTTGTTAAAACTGCCTTTCCTAATGCTACTGGTAGCTTTTCTCCATCTTTCACCCTCATGAAAGTATCTAAGCCAATGAATCCATGGTTCATCAACCGACCTCCCATGCCGATACCTTTCTTTTTTAACTGATCAATGTTTCCTTGAGAATTATTCGGACCAATTGGTGTTCCTGCCATTCAAAAACCTCCTCTAGAATTGCCCGCTATGGCGTGTTTTGTGCATAGCGAATACTAAATCACCTGAAGCAGATAAATCTTGCAGAGCGCTTGTACTGAGCTGCGCTTGGTACCCTAATCCATCTGATCTAGTAGACTGCAAAGATTCAACATCTAATTCGTCACTTTGAGCTTGAATCATGCTAGGATCACCTAATGTACTTTGTACACCACGAGGGTCTGCTACCATGATTGCACCACCACCTAATACACTTGCACCTGCAGCAAGTTTCCCTTTACCTCCAAGCTTATAGCCCGTCCAAAGGTTATTAACATTTCTGCCTTCCACGTTATCTTTAGTAAACAGCGGATCTCTTGGATTGTAGTTCTCCTTTAAGTGGCTGCCGATACCCTTTACAATCTTTTTAGTATTCTCAATAGGGTTTGTATGTGTATACTTATGACCTACTCTCATTGCAGGTGGAATAAGAAATCTCCCTGGCATTTAAATCACTCCCTATTCTTCCATCACGATTGGTTCAACATCAATTACATCACTGCCACCACGACGCATCTTTTCGTAGTAAGCTTTCTCTGCTTCATCTTCCTGATCTTCAAGCTGTTTCATGTCTTGCTGTATCTTAAGCATTTGAGCAGCACGTTCAGATGGATCGAAGACAACAGTAGTTTTGGAGCCTTCTTTATCCTTACGTGTCGAGTTCAACAGATTAAGTGTTTTATACTTTTGAGCTCGTAGCTTTTCTTTGTATTCAGTAAGTGGATGAAGTTCTTGGCGAGACATAGCTTCTCCTTCATCTGTCATCCCTACAATCTGTTCAATAATAAAGTCAGCACTAACTGCCATCTTCTTATCGCAACGAAGCATAGAAATATCAATATCAACTACTTCTTTTACAAGAATGGCATCAACTTGTTGACGAGGATCTTCCGCATTGATATTCATGTCATCACAATAACGTGCAAATAAGTCCTCAATTGCTGCAATCTCCATTGGACACTTCTCACCATACGGAGCAAGCTGCATTTGCTGTAGCTCACATGAATCAGCATAGGGGCATCCTTCTGCTTTACAAATGATTGGAACTGATGCATACATCCCATGTTTTGTATTCCTTAACCTTTTAGCGATCTCAATAGCTTGCACAGCCTCTGGATTCTGCGTCCACGCTGTATGATCCAGTGACCTTGCTTGTTCAGAAACAGCTTGCAATCCTGCTTCTGTCTTTGGTCCAGTACTTGTCATCTCTTCTTTCCCCTTTCTAAATAAACAAAAAAGAGATACCCAACTCAATCCCCCTACTTTGCCAGTCGGTGCTATCTGGGGTGGTGCGGTATCTCCCTATCTCTATTTTACTAGCTTTACAATTTTATCTGTAACTCGGTATGAACCCATAAAAAAAAGCAAGACTCCGTTAAGAGTCTTGCTGTGCTTGTCTTCTCATCTGCTCGAACATTTCCTGCTCTTTTCTTTCAATCTTTATAGCTTTCTCCAAAAGCCTTCTGATTTCATATGGCCAGTCACTGTCTTTGACAGTATTGAAATGCTCTTGTAGAAGAGTATCTTCCTTCCGTATACGAGCATAAAGCTTCTTGTTGTTAGGGGTTGCAGACATTACGCAACACCCTCAAATACTGGAGCAACATAAGTGTTTAACACTTCATCTTGTCCAAATTCTTCAACCTGAATCATGCATCCATACATATAGAAGCCGTATACGTTACTGAATTGTGGAGTATCGATTGTTAAGAAACCTTGCTTGTTACGTGCTTCAAACTCCTGATGTAAGTACTTTCTAAAGATATGTGAACCACCACCAGCAAGTAAAATAAGCTCAAGACGGTTCGTTTCATTGCCCCATGCATCTAATACTTCACCAGCAATAATTTTAGCTACTTCTTCTGCTGTTTGCTGAACTTCTGCAGATACATCAATATCTTTATCTAGATATTTAATTTTACCTGTGCGTACTGCTACATCAAGGTCTTGCTCCTTAACCTTTAAGTCAATGCCTTCTTGGTCAAGTTTAATGATTAGTCGCTTACGCAATCTTCTATATACTTCAGTCACACCAACAGATGAATCATTTACACCATCATCTTCAATGATTTCACCGTTTCGGAATAAAGCGAAGTCAGAAGTAACATGTCCTAAATCAATAATTCCAATTGTATCACGAGCATTTGGTCCCGGAAGCAGGAATTCTTGCATATCGAACTCGAAATAGTTATATGTAACAGAACCCTCTGGTTGACGTAAGATATGATGCCCTACAATATTGATAGTTTTCTTAATCGTATTAGTCGGGCTTAAATGGAATTCAATTTCGTAAGATTTATTTAAGAAGTCATCTAAGTTCTTTTTCGTTGATAGATCATAATCATCATTCGGTAAACCTGTCATTACAAATACATCATATTCCCCTTCTTCATGCGGAACGCTCATTGCAATGTTTGTGTAGAACAATGTACGGCTGATTGGATCATTAGCACGATCACGAATCTGAGTACGACGATTACCTGGAACAGGCGCTACCATTGCTTGGTTTCCTACATAGAAAGTTCCATCTTCTGTTGTAACAATTAGGCTATCTTCTTGAATCTCTTCAGCATCAAAGATTCTGCTGTTTTTTGGCTTCGTGCCTGGGATAACTGCACTCGGCATAACTTTAAGTTGTGGGAAGATATTCGATAATCTCTTTGTATCTCCAAAGCCCACATCAACACCTACTAAGATCGGTGCTACTACTTTTTTAGCTTTCTGTTTTGTTGTTGCCATTTTGTAATCTCCTCCAATACAATTTGTCCAATTTGGATACTGTGTCTATTTTGTCTATTTTGTCTACATGTACAATCTTACCACCATTTCCCTCAGTATGCAACATTTAAATTGGAGAAATTTTCATAAAAAAAGCACTAGAACTGTGCCTGCGCTCTAGTGCTTTTTTGCGTTATCCTTATTCATGTTACCGAAAGAATGTCGGGACTGAGTGTGTGCTCCACACCCTAAAAAGCACACGGTGGAAGGAGATGTGTGTGTTAGAAACCACCGTATACTCTTTAGGGTTGGGAGCAAAGACCTGCACCCTACGTACAGGGAAAAGCTCCAACCTGAAAGGAGGTGTTACAAATGCTCGTAAACTGGTCGTGGTACTGATCACGTTCTCGTCAGAACGCCGTCGTCTCGATCTATGTCCGGCCCTCAGAGGAATTGAACCTCTTTCTTTCTACTCTCTTCATATAAGAAGCTTTTCGAACGCATTACCATTATGCTTGTGAGCCACGGTGCAAGGGGCAAAAACCTATTGGCGGTAGGGAAAATCCCCTTGCTAGAAAGGAGTAGTTCAAATGAAAATTAAAAAATTTCCGTTGGTGGGCTGCCAAAGCCCATATTAGAAGGTTGCCTTAACGAATCGAACGTCTTTATCACAGGTTGTGAAGCCTGTCATGATCCTACCATCCAGACAACATGTATTAACTATTCTCAATTTTCTTCTTCAGTTCTTTCTTAAAGCAACTGGTACAAAGATATGAGGTTACTTTCTTTAATGGAAAATGACAATTTACACATTTGTTGTTTTTCATATGTATCATTCCTTTATTAGATGTTAGAGTCCCCGAACCCTCTAACTTGCACAAACAGCCCGACCTCTTATGTTTGTACGCCCCTTCGCCCAGCCTTGCAGGATGACCCTAACTTCCTCAAGGGTTGCTCACACTTCACACATCGTCGGCTGCTCGAAGCCGCTTCTACTATGGCAAGAAGGGCCTTCTGTTTTACGTTCAGATAAACGATGTATACCTTAGCCCTTATACATCAAGGCACACTTGGTATGGTCAAGTGTTTAACCCTCTGCTTTAACACGAAGCAGTGCGGAACGGGTCTAAGCCGCTTAAGCGAATTGAACGCCTTCTTCACAGGTTATTGAATCCTGTCATGATACCTACCATCCAAGCGACATGGAGCAGAGTGAATTAACACTCTACCGGAAGAAACACAACGATGACTAAGATTACATAAAAATCACGCAATAACAGATTGACTAGATCTGTAGCAAAGGTGGGTAATCAACCCATGATAATATGGCTGGCTAGGCACGATTCGAACGTGCGACCGATCGGTTAACAGCCGATTGCTCTACCGCTGAGCTACTAGCCAATAATATAGTAGAAGGAGTTTGTTTCGGTAACTCCCTTCCGCTAACCCGTTGTTCACTTATCATACGTAAAATCATAGAATTGGTGGGATGGCTGTCCCATAATAATATTGAGAGCTTCTAAGTCTCTCAGGGTGCTAAGACCCCAACTTACTAATTGGCACCGGCTCTAGGAATCGAACCCAGACTAGCAGTTTTGGAGACTGCTGTTCTACCTTTAAACTAAGCCGATATAAAGGGTGCAAGAGCTGCACCACAATGTCTAGAGGAGTTGCACTGATGTGCAAGATAATCGGAATTAATAAACCACCCACCAATAATATAACTCATAATGTAATGCATTACAATACCTTGATTGAAAAAACTTAAGAAAAATTTAGAATTCTTTAGATTATGTAATAAATAGGTGGTAATTGCTCTATCATATGGCGCATTTCACTAGGATATAGCTCATATCTTTGCATCTCGACAGGAATAAACATATCCGAATCTATAAAGAATTTCTTCTCAGAGAATTTAAACCACCGCTTTGCTGCAGTGTCTAAGTCTCTTGCAATTGAACTAACCATTATAATACGTCTTGCTCTTTCTAACTCCCTACGATGCTCAATGATAAAATCTGAAAAACCGTTATATTCTGCTTCATCAAACATTATCTCTTTCTCATAAAAATCTCTACCTCTAAAAGGAAACAAATTAAGGGAAGCTAAGCTTACTACCTCAATGGAATGCCCGTCTCTATATGTAATAGTCGATCTTATTCTGTCTGACCTGCAAGTTGCAAGATCATTAGGATTACTTAAGTCAGCAATCTTTTCAGTCATAAGTCTAACCAGACCTTCATTGTGTACAAAAACAATGCAGTCACATTCAGAACGAACAGCTCTTAAAGCAATATTGTGAGACTTCCCTGTTCCTCTCCCTGCAAAGACACTTATCTTACGTTCGTAACTTCTATGAAATGTATCCCAATCTGGTTGAATATTGATTAAAGGTGTATCTATAATGTTTGGTGTATTTAAATCTATATACTCTGCTATTAACTCCATATCTAACTCCCTCTTGGTATAACCACATAATCTTCCGCATCCATGTATTCATCTGTGATAATAAGCAATTCATCTTCTTTACCTGGAGTGCGTTTTACTATTTGTCCATTATTATTCAATATGAAGTAAGGCACGGTTTCTACGTGCTCTTTCAACCAACTATTCCTTGTTATTGCCTGACCGCCTCGGACAAGCATAAGAGCAATATATAGACTGTATTCCTCTAAGAAACTTATAGTGAACGCCATCGGAAAAATGAATAGCGGATGCCCGTCACTGATTAGGTCCCACTGCTCGATAATCTGTTCCATTTGGTGGTCACTACATTCTTCCCTGTCTACACGAAGTACGTATATGCCATGAACCTTCATAACCTTTTCTAAATAATGATCTATTAATTCCAATACGATTTCTCCTTTTTATATAGGGCGAAGCCCGCCCGCACATTTTTACGGTAGGTGTTTCCCTAACTTTTTACCAAGGTTGCTCCCCATCTTGTTGAGGATAATCCATTCTTCTGTAAGTCTCCTTAAGATCAAGGACGCTTACTATATCAGGTCTTTCTATTTTCTTTTTTGAATCTAAGCTCGCAGGGTCAAACTCATATATCTCAAGCTCTCCTGTTATTTCCCAATGGTGCAACATCTTCTTGGCTTCTGACATTGTAGTGTGATACAACTCAGGGACTACACCCTCTTTACTATACAAAAGGGCAACTGCATCTGGTACGTACTGATTCAACTTATGTAAGTACCCTGTGTTCCCTTGTTTCTTTATGTATTCATGTGTTAGGTTCATGCGCCTACCTCAATCCTCGATATCTTTCTCTTCCGCTTCTTTAACCGCTTCTGATGCAGACTCTACACGCTCAATGAAAGCTTTTACCTTACTTGCACCGAATACCTGACTAATTAACTGTTCAAACTCTTTCTGATCCTGCTCATGCTTTCCTAAAGCTTGCTCGTTAGCGGCTAAATCTATTTTTATATGTTTAATTAATCCCCTCTTATGCTTTGCACTTTCATCTTCACGAAGTGCACCTTTTAACAATTCAACCATGGGCTTCTCTTCTGTTAAGGTATTTACTTCTGAAGAATACTTAAGCGTAGCAATAGCTCTTCTTAATCTATCTATTAATTCTTCTGTTAACTCAAATCTTTCAGTCATATGAACAAGACTCCTTTTTTTCTATTCATTTTGTGATGCTTACTTTTGAAAGTGTTCAGTGATGTTATGATGGGTGGCCTTCCAATTGTCAGCGGCTTGCCACGCTACCATCTCTTTTTCCTTCATTTTCTTTAAACGTCTGAGATCCTTCTGCTTGCTAAGATACAACACATCTAATTCACGCATCTCTTCTTGTAGCGTTTCAATTTCTTTATCTATTCTTGCAATGCTCATAATGATCCCTCCATTTATTGTAATGCATTACATTTATGATTATAACATGTGCATTCTACCCTATCATGAAAAATTCACAAAAAATTTTTTAGGGATACACCTAACTTAGGGAAAAGCCTATATAGGGGAATTTTTATAAAAAAATTTTGCGAGGGGTACGTGGTTGTATAGTGTGTACTCTATGTGGCGTTCGTCGCCCCACCCCTCTGAGCAAGGCTCGGCTGCTGAAGGTTGTGGGGTTATCGCAGTGTCTACGAGAGAGTAATAACATAACCACAATCAACTATCACATTAAGTTCGCACTAAGCTATAAAGTGCCCATTAAGAAAGGAGTCATATCATGACTAAATCAAACAAATCATTCAAGGTAAACAAAGTATGCGCACAGAAAGGATGCAAGGTAGCCGTACAAGATGGTGCTAAGTATTGTTCACAGCATATCACTATTGATGCAGACGCTGCGGTAGCAGCTAGTACAGCTAACATGACTAAGGAGGAGAGCACAATGAACAGCACACAATTAAAAGGCGATAGCCTTAAAGAGAAAGCAACCGCTACGACTAACAAGGTAAAGGCATTCTTCACTAAGAAGGATAAGCCTGCTACCACTGATAAGTCATTCAAGGAAACAGCATCTACAGCATGGGCCGCTATTAAGCGTGCATCTATGAAGGCACTACGTTATATCAATGATAACCGTACATTGGTAGCTATCGGATCTACTGCTATCTCTGTAGCGGGTCTATTCACAGGTAGCCTATCAGGTGCCCTACTAGTAGGTGCAGGTATTGCTACCCTTACTGTATTGGCTATGCATCTTATTGCTAAGAAGAAGAAGCAGAAGCTTAATTACAAAGCTTTTCTTAATAACCTTTCTATTGCTAATGGTACTGTCCTAGCTATGCCGTTTGTTCTGTTAGGCCTTTCTTATGTACTAGCTTTCGCATTCGTGTATGGTGCAGCACTACCATACGCTATCATCGTAGCCTAATGAGCTACGGTGTCCCAGTAATCACCCGCTAGATGGTATGCAAATGGGCATCTAGTGTGAGTGATTACTCCCTCTGAGCTGACGGTAGTATGCGACGAGGGTGACAAGGCAACCTACCACCTGTAGGGCTGTGAGTGGGCATGGCACGAACAGGGTTGTAATAGCCCACTATCTATACACTGACATTGTATGGACAAGGCGCCCGATAGGAGCGCCGCATGTAGAGCATGACATGGAAGCAGTATGCATTCTATCACTGATATTGCCATGGATGTGGTTAGTGGACACCCCACGTATCAGTATTCTTACTGTTAAATGTGTAATACACGAACAATCATATATTAATATTTTATTTAATTCGTCTTTCGTGTAAGGTGCGTATACTCCGCTAGGAGGTAAACAAACGCTACCTCTGACATACACGAACAATACTAACTAATTATGGAGGTTATTAAGAATGAAGATGACATATAACACAGTAAAAGCACATGGTGAGTACCTAGGATTCGATGAACAGAAAGGATTCCTATACAGTGTATTCCGTGATTATGATAACAAAGGTAATAAGAAGTACATGATCGTTCACCTTACTAATGGTACTGTATCACCGCTAATAGAATATACAGGTACGTGCTAATATAGGTGCCTCTCTATAAGGGGGTGTCTATATAGGTACCGCTATATGAGGGCCTTCTTATAGAGGGGCATCCTCAGACTGATCAGTTTCCCTTCCCTTTCATGTTCGTATCCTGACAATACAAAAACATTAGGTATTCTTGCAAAGGTTCCTGTGAGCCTATAACAACGCCTAGAGGGTAGGTGAGCACGTAATCTCGCACAATTGTAGGGTAGTCGTTTATCGATTCCTGTGAGTGTAGGATTACGTGCTTTTGGTATGTGCAAAAGTAAGTCTCCTATTTTAAGGAAGCACCGATTAGTAGTTTGCTATTCGTGTGGTGCTGTATATGCAAGCTTTAAATAAGTATGTAATGTATTTCAAATATAAATAGATAACTAATTATTGGAGGAATGTAATCATGAAGAAAAACAATCAAAAGCGTGTAGTGAAAGTAGTAAGTGAAAAGATGGTAGTTAGAGATGGCAAGGAAACGATAGTGTTAACAGTCTTATCTAAGAAGCCTTCTATTCGTGTACGTTTCTTTAAGTGGTTTTGGAAGAAGGTAGGCATTACATCATATGAGCAATTAGAGTCTAATGTTAAGTCTTTCATGAATATAGCTTTATTGTCTGTAGGTGTAATAGGTTCTTTATTAGGTATCTATATTGTTTACTGCTTAATGTGGTTGATGAAGTAATTGTCTATCTATTAGTCTCCTTCTCTCTATATGCTTATAGGTATTGTATAGGAGTCTTTATTGTATAGTTCTTTTTCTATTCATTTTATAGGGTTCCGTTCCCCTATGTTTGCTTTTTACTTGTCGGCTGACCTATTGTGGTGAGTCTTATTTATATTACTAAAACAACAATGTTACTGGAGGATTTGTGATGATGAATATTAAGAATGTGTTAGAAGTTATTGGTGCTTTAAGTGTAGAGGAAATGGATAAGGCTTATCAAGAGTCAGTTACAGTATTAGAAGGACAACAAGATGTATATGTTCCCTCTGAGGTTGAATGCAAGATAGTTTGTCAGATGATTATTTCTAAGTTTGCAGATCATATCGGTAACGTATTAGGTCTTGGTCATGTTGAGGTAACGAATCATGATGATGATACTTATGTGAATCAATCTTATCGTAAGTTTGGTGAAGTCATGATGAGTGGAGCTTACTTGCAAGATGGTACGTTTATGCCATGCATAGATGCAGTTAATATCTATTACCGCTCCTTTGCTGGCATTAAGTACCCTTCTAATGACCACTTTATAAAACGTATTCTTCATACAGTTGCTCATGAGTTGCGTCATGTTTATCAGATTGCTACTTATGAGTTCTTTGATAATCAACTTATTAATATCACGAATCAGATTACTTTTGATTTACCTTACGAGTTACGTTGGTGTGAGATTGATGCAGATAAGTTTGCTCATTGGTTTGTCACTGGAATGAAGGGTCCATATCAAGAGATTGATTGTGACTATACATGCACGGATTTCTATAAGCGTAAGGAAGATAACAATCACACTCGTTCATACGCACGTTAATTTAATCATTTATCTTGTCGGCTGACCTATTAAGAGGTCTTTTTTATTTGTCCAAATTAGGGTGATGACGTTAAAAGCTTCCCTACAAATATAAAAAAACACTAAATTATTGGAGGAATTTATTATGTCTAAAAATCAAATTATCGGTGGTCAATTAGTAAACGTTGAAGGAATGACTGTTAAACCATTACGTCGTATGTTAGCAAACGATTTTAAAGTGAAGCGTCTTAGTACTTTACGTAAAGCTGAGTTAGTTCGTATTGCTAAGCACTTCTTTGTTAGTGAGGTTCATGTAGTGAAAGAAGTAACTGTATCTGGTGAAGAAGTGACACGTTATGTACCTAAATTTGATGAATATAAAAAGGAGCAAGAAACTATGAAAATCAAAACTACTAAACAAGCATTTGCTAAATTATCTGCACAACCACACGGAAAGAATATTGTTGCTGAAGTATCTGCCGCTATGTCTGCTGGTAACAAGCTTGATGCTATTGTAAAAGCACCTGAGAACTTTATTAAGACTGAGTATATTCCATATGTAAAAGACTTCGCTTCTAAATACAACGTTGCTTATGTTACGGCTCCTACTCGTGAAATGGGTCTTGTATTTGTTGCTGACTTATTAACTGCTGAATCTAAGCTTATTGATGGTGCAGTTCAAACTGTAGTAAAACCACGTTTAGAGTTACGTGCTGAGAATGCTGTTATGAGTACATTATCTACTAACTATGTTATGGTGACACGCAGTGAAGAGACTGGTGAAATGTATACTCTTTCTAAAGAGCAAGCGGCACACGTTGTTAAGTTTGGTCAGTTAAAGAAAGATTTATCTTATGACTTTGAAGGTGTTAACTACAAGCGTGTTCGTGATCTACGTTATATCATGAGCATGGACTACAATTTACCTATCCTTGAAGGACAAAAGAAATTAACTGCACAACAGAAGCTTCTTCAACATAGCGCTGTTATGAATGGTGTTTTCTTTGATTTCAATGGAACAATGTTAAAAGCAGAATATTTCTTAGCTTCTGCTTCTGAAAAGCGTACTGTTATGGGTACTCACATTGTAGGTAAAGATGCTATTGAAGCGTTACATGTTCTTGGAATGGATATGCGTCAATTCGCTAAGTATGATGGTGTTAAGTACACATTAGATATGACGAAAGCTCCTACTCGTTTCGGCTTGGCATCTACTAGTACTGTACCTTCTACTCTAGTTAAGATTGGTAACAAAGTGAAAGAATACGAGAATGGTGACTATGCCCTTCTTGGTGGTACTCACACAATGAAAGTAACGAATGATATCTACTCTTATGTTAAACAAGGAGAGTATCTTGCATTTGACGCAGCTAACGATAAGTTTATTAAGTTAGATGCTAGTGAAGTGCCTTTCAAACGTAATGTAACAGATGGATTAATCTTTGCTGATGCTTCTGTGCAATTTGCATTGAATGCTGAATTCGGTAAGTTAATCTCTGCTGAACAAGTTCGTATTACACCTGCTACTAAAGGTCTTGTTGTATTTGTTCCTGGCTTAAAAGAAATGGTTGGTCACGACTTGCTTGCTTTTGAAAGCGCTGTTAAAGGTAGCTACAAAACATTATTACGTACTAACCCTGACTTCCAAGTTGAATTCCGTATTGCTATCTTTGGTAAGGATGCTAGTCATGATAAGAAGAAAACGAACATCCCTTATCAAATGATTCAAACTCTATTTAATCAAGAACATTTAGATGCATTGAAAGATAAATTAGATGTTGAGTTAGAGGAAGCGTTCAAAGTGTACGATGATCCTAATAAGTTATCTGAGTACCTTGGAACAAAGACTCTTGATATGTACGAAGACATGGCTGATGAGGATATTACTGAAGAGCAACGTGAGCACATTGAAGGTACATTAGTATCTATGTTCACTAACTTCTTCTACGCTGGCTCATTCGTTATGGAAGATTTATATTTCAAGAAACGTTTACTGGATATCATTGAGAATATGATTAAAGCTTGGACTCGTGGAGCTTTACCAGTTGATGGTCACTACCGCTTCATGGTGACTGATGTTTATGGAGTTATGGAAGCATACCGTCAAGGTTCTCGTGATATCAAGTTTAAGAGAACAACTGACTTTGTAGAATACGATGAGAAAGGCAATGCTGACATCATTGTCCCTTCTCATGTAGGTATCCCTGCCAACCATGTAGTGATGGTTGACGATGAAGACAAATTCTTCGCTACCAACAAAGAAATTGTTTTCCAACGCAATCCTAAGATTAGCATGAAAGAGACTGCTAAGGCAACAGGAATTATCACAGAAGATTACTTCTTTGCTCGTAAGGAGTACCCTTTTGCGTTTAACAATCTTGTGTTCTTCTCTTGCCACGACTTTCATGTTGTTAAGCAAGGTGGAGCTGACTTTGATGGAGATAAGACTCATGCTTCAATGGATCCAGTGTTAGTAAATGCTGTGAAGGAACTTCCTGCTTTACTTGACTTAACTCTGATTGATGGCGAGTTCATTGAGGGTTGTCCTTGGCAACCTGATGTTAAGTCAGAAGCTGAGTACACTTTTGTTAATAATAAAGGCCATATTGTAACGCAAGTTTGTGAGTACAATGTATTTGATACTGAAGGAGCTCAAGCAAACAAAGGATTTAAAGCTTCTTTCACAGATGCTGATTACACTCCTGAGTTCGCTCGTCAATTACATGAGCTATCTAAAGTATTTGTTTTACGTTCTCTTGAGCCAAACCGTATTGGTGAGCTTACTGATTATGCAACTAAACTTCTTGCTGCTATCTCTCGTTTAGAGTGGAGCTTATCACACAATGTAACTGTTGATGGTGAAGTACTGGATTCTGATATGCGTAATATGTACAAGCAAGAAATTGAAGCAATGGATGTAATGGTAGACAAATTACGTCTTGCTCAAGGGTTTGAGATTGACCGTCCAAAACATGGTGGTGCTTTCTGGAATGAAATGAATCTTGATTTCATTGTTAAGCCTGAAGCATTCCCACGTTTCGCTTCTTCAACTCGTATGGTTAATGGTCGTCCTGTAACGAGCTATGATTCATTAGAATGGCATAAAGCGGGTAAATCAATGAACTCTCTTACACTTAAAGCTGGACAAGTTTACCCTTCTTTAATGCAAGAGTTACGTGCTCATGTATTATTCCAATTTGCAACTAAAGTGAAAGCACGTTTCAATGAGTTAAACCCTGCTTTAGATTCTCACAACTTAATTGCTCGTTTTGCACCACATGCTAACGTGTACGATCACAATGTTGTTGAATGGATTTCTAAGCAACTTACTACTATCTTTAAATCTTACGGTGAAGCTCAACGTCATATCATGGAAGTTCGTAAACAATATGAAGCTCAACATGAAATGATGAACTTTGCTAGCAAACATGAGGCTGAACTTCACAATCGTAAAATGAAGTTTGAATTAAGCAAATTACAAGAGCAAGCAATTACTTCTGCTCGTTCACAAGTTAAAGCTTTACCTTTCGATACTGAGACAATTGCTTATGTTGCTTATGCTAAGAAGTACAGAGAATACCGTCATGATAAAGCACAAACTGTTGGAGCTGGCTTATCATTCCCTTGGGTTGTTTGCCAAGAAGGTATGCTTAAATTAGTTGAGAAAGTATCAGGTAAAACAAACAGTCTTGTTAAGTTACAACCAATCGAGCCTGCTGAAGTTAAGATTCGTTTTGGTGCATTCACTGTATCTAACGATAAAGTAGCTCGTGCTTTTGCTTCTTCTGCTAAAGCTGGTGTTGTGTATGAAGTGGATCAAACTACTGGTTACTACCTACCTTTCGTTTATGTTGCTGGCGAACGTGTAGGTGTATTGTTTGAAGATTACACTTACTACTTCACTGGTGCTGAGAAGTTTGTATTCACATTCAAAGATGTAAATGTAACAGCTAAGTCTGCTTCATTCACATTAACTAACATCGTTCGTTACCAAGGATGATGATTCATGAGTGAGGGGTCTTCCTCTCCTCTTTTCTTATTTTCGTAAAAAATAAGTTTTATGTTCATAGAAAGTATGTTTTATTTCATATGTAAATAAGTTTGGTAATAGCACAAAGGGCATACTTGTTGTGCCCTTGATGGTGTTACTTGATGGTGTTGCTTAATCACAGTATGATGATTCACTCTTTCTCTTTAAGGCTTCATCATAACTGAATGTGCCTTCGGCTTGTGGGTTCCGCTCACATATATGTATCACTGATGATGAATGAATTGTTCACATGTGATGATGTAATGATTCTTCACCTTTCATATGAACCTATTTAGAAGATAGTATATCTACACTTGTAGTATCTATGATGGTTGCTTCAACCTACAACTACTACATACCCTAAATGAATAGAAAGGTTTTGAACTTGAAAGAATCTATCTCCCTTATAAAAGGGCATACTTATGCCGGGTGGCAGCATCCTCTCACATGCCTTTCACCTAGGGTGCCTTTCGTGGATATATGCTACCGTCCAGTCAAAGATTCTTAGCTCTCGCACACCTGCAAGAAATGTCTAAGCTTTCAATGACAGACTCTGTTTTGAACAGGTTTATTTCTTTTTTTAATAAGCTTCCTTTCATGAAAAGATTCTTATAGTGCTTACTTCCATTGGTTGAATCTGTTCACGAAGACAGCTCACTATCTTTATATATAGCGAAAACTTGGGGAAATTCTACCTTGGTCATAATTTATCACAAATCTGTCACAAAGTGTTCGTATTATTTTGATAGAAAAAAGAACACATATACTATAGAATTGATTGTAATGCATTACATGATATCTTCCACCCCCATCCGGGGGGATTTGGTGATATTCACTTATAGAATAATCACTTATTTGTGTCCACTTGCTTTATACTTGAACCATAATATAAAAAGGAGTTTGATATAAATGCCTAAAAAGAATGAACCCTACTACTACTATCCAGACCGCCTTGTTTCACAGATGCCTAAGTCTGCTTGGACAGAAGCAGAAGCTAAGCACCAGTATAAATTCTTAGATTCTATTGGTGTAATCCTTCCTCCCTACGATGAATTTTATACTATGACTTTAAATCGTTTTGATTCATTCCATGCAGAAATAGATGCCATGATGGAGCATGAGGACAAGCAGTATGAGGCCTTACAATTAATTTTAGGTCAAGGTCCATATTCTGCAGCACTAAAAGAAATCAACAACTTGGTAGCACATACTAAAGCAATTTTCACCGTAGATGCCTCTCCTGATTTATTTTGCAACGTAATGCATCATCCTACTGGTGATCTATTAGTTGGTACAAGGTGTTTTTCAGGAAATGTATACGAAGTAAAGACTTATCTAGAAGGTCTTATATTTGGGTACAAGTTAAATAGTAAATAGTGAGGCATCAATGATGAATGATTCACCTGTGACCACCCCCATCCGGGGGGTTTGGGTGATATATACATAATTTAAGGAGGAAACCTATAATGACTATGCAATTACTTGTACGTGTACTTAAAGATGGATATGGATATCATGATGATCACAAGAAAGATGATTTGATATATATGAACCTTAATCATATGAATGAGGAAATAAAGACAGGCCATGTTGAAATTGTCTGCAATAACATTGGCAACAATGTAGAGCATGATGAAGCTGACGTGGATGAAATCTTAAGTGGAATACTTGGACAGGATATTAAACCTACTCTTGTCAATTCTGATAATGACATTCGTGCTTCACTTAAAGAGTTTATTGAACATAATAAAGAG
Organism: Bacillus sp. ILBB4; assembly: GCF_035064545.1. Lineage (NCBI taxonomy): Bacteria > Bacillati > Bacillota > Bacilli > Caryophanales > Bacillaceae > Bacillus > Bacillus sp. ILBB4. Next base: position 147,957 of record NZ_JAIQVD010000006.1, read on the forward strand.
TCATTCATTAAAGCAGATGGATTCCTATTCTTAAGCACATACTCACATCATAATCTATTCGATACTCTTTTAGAGAGTTTTGAGGAATACATAAATTGTGATGATGTACATGAGGTGTTTCGTTTCACACTTGCTGTTCGTGAAAATGAATGTAAATTACATGCTGTGTCTCAAAATGATTCAGGGACGCCTACTTCTCACACGCTTTTTGATGGCATTCTCTAATAAAAAAGTGAGGCACCGGTGATGAATGATTCACTAGTGCCTCACTACTTTATAATGATGTATATGCTTTCTTAATAAATTCTTCAAAATGCTTTTGTCTGTATTCCCTCACGAACTTATCTCTCTTCGTAGTATCTTCCTCTTTTCTGAAGAATCCTGCTTTACGCATTCTTTCCTCCTGTGGAAGCTTGTACCACTCTTCAAGTGCTTCGTTTTCAAGTTCAAGCTCTACTCTCATCTTTAACGTAGCTTCTTTCATACGCTTAACCTGTTCATCTTCTTCACTGACAGTAGGCTTTTCTTCTTTAGGTTCTGGCTTTGGTAGCATTCCTTTTAATTCACTGGCAGCTACCTCTTTTATAGCACTATGTAATTCTTGTTGCATTTGTTCAAACTTTGTTTCGATACGATCCTCAATCATCTTAATCGCTTTGACTTCCACTTTTTCTACGATTCTGTTCACTAGTTGTTCTTCATTCACTGCTAGTGATGAATCACTCTTATCTTCATACTCCTGTGGGAACGGTCTTGTTTCACCGTTTTCTTCAAGTAAGTTATGAATAGCATCCAGGCTCCATTTTTCCTGTCTTTTTACATAAATAAAACTAGCTATCTTTAAGTCTAGTTCATCGTAGACCTTTTCTCCTGCAGCTCTTGTGATATAGTGGATCTTTTTAGTTTCAAGTGTTTTAAACCATTTATCAAGTGTGTTGTAGTGAACACCTGCTTTTTCATCTTGATAGTGCTCTTGCATAACAGTAGCAAGTTTATCTGCAAACTCAGTGATTTGCCACCATTGTCCGTTTTCCAACTAGCATCGCTCCTTTGTTTTATACGTTTCCCTATGTTTTATCATATCTCTTTCACTAGTGATTCATCAACTATTTATTGTGCTTAATAACAGAATTAGTTCTTGTGCATCATTACCTCAATTGTAGTGCATCACACATGATTCACAGATGATTTATACATCACTTGTTATTTACTACAATTACATCACTGGTGATTCATTCTACACAAGTGATTCATTATCCTTTAATCACGAGTGAATCATTTATCACTGGTGGTTCACTTTAATATAGTCACTAGTGATCTACATATCATTAGTGGTTCACATCTTTGTAATCACTGGTGGTCTACATGTCACAGGTGATTCATCTTTTTGCTATCATCAGTGGCCCACACACCATAAGTGAATCATTGAATCCTTCGGAAAATGCCCCCATCCGGGGGATTTAGGTGCCATGTTAAGGGGTGGAAGCGTATTGGAGATAAATGAACGTATTAGAAATCTGTCTGTTACACATTTACCTGATGATTTGCTTCAATTGTTAAGTCATGCAAGAAAAGCTTCAGTCAAAAAACAAGATATGCGTGCTAATGCAATGTTAAATATCATAGAAAAGGAGTGTGGTAGACGTGGGATAAAAATCCGTCTATATATTTATCAAACACCTCAAGCTACTATATTGAGTGTGCGTATCTAACAAGTGATTTATTTAGAAGAATATTGAATGCTGAACAAAGCTCATACCAATTGGTGTGAGCTTTTTTTGTTATTTGAAATATGAGGAGATGATAAACATGAGTAAAACTCAATTCGACAAAATGAAAGTAAACCTATGGGTTTCTGGCACCACTGACCAAAAAAAGAATGGAGGTTGGTGTGCTCATTTACATTGCTTTATCAATGGTAAAGACTACACAAAAACAATTGGTGGATATGCATCAAGAACAACCTTAACACGTATGAGCCTGTTGGCTGTTTATCATGGTTTAAGCCAATTGCGTAAGGATAAGCCTGTTTTTGTTCACATATATACATCTGTTGTTCAAGTGAGCACTGGTCTGAACCGCAACATGTGGAAGTGGGCGCAGCAAGGTTGGCTTACCACAAAGAATGAACATCCTAAGCATGTTGATTTGTGGCAACAGATTTATGGCATTTTATCTGATAACAACAGAGTGCTTTCTTATAAAGTACATTTGCAGAATCAAGCCTCTGGCGATCAGCCTTATCGACTGTTAACTATTAATAATTCTGCTGAATATTTGTTGAGAGGAAAGCAGGATTTATATGAAGTTAGTTTGACATAAGTTCAACTAGTTTCATAGAGTTTCACAACCTTATCGAAAGTTAGTTTACCCCAAGTTCAACTTAGACCGCCCCCATCCGGGGGATTTAGGTGAAAGGAGATGTTTTAATTATGAAAGTTATAGTTATCAAGAGGAAGAATGCACGTTTAGCAAAACTACGTTGGACTCTTATTTCAAGAAGTCTTATGGCACTTGCAACAGCTATCCTTATATTTGTGTGGCTTCATTTGGTGAACTCTTACTACATCGTCTATGTTCCATATCAAATAGAAAAAGGAGATACATTAACCAAGATTGTTCAAGAAAACAATACGTATCGACCTTGGGGTTTTGACTCACGTGATTTTGTGCAATTAACTGTTGAAAAGAATAACATCACAGATTCAGGACGAATACGCACAGGACAAACTATACTCATTCCTATTGCGAAAGAAAAGGAGTAATTATGTCAGTGAATGACTTATCCATAAAGCGTCAACATGACAACACATATTCTCTTGTAGCTATCCTTGAGAGTAAGGATGGCTACAAGAAAGAAATCAAATTACATAATGGTGCAAGTACAGCTAATGAATTTCAAGAAGAATATATCATTTACACAAATGATGAAGAATCTCTTCAAGTGGATATTATGAATTCACTTAGAGAGGTTATGTAAGTGCAAGTTCGCTCACAACTGCAGCATGTGTAATATGCTCACACTTGTAACTTGCCCGCCCCATCCGGGGTGTTTAGATGATATATAAAAATAAAACAAACACTGGAGGAATATAAAATGAACATCAAATTTAACTTAGGTAATATCAACGTGAAAGTTGGAGAAACAGGACATTCACCAGAAATCAACGCTCAAGTAGAAAACATCACTTATGAAGTAACGGAATTATCTTTAACTGAATATGGTTCTGTTCTTAAAACAGTTGCTGGTGAAGTTGGTTCACTAATGAAGGAATTTAACAAGGTTCAGCAGGAAGCTCAAGATAAAGAATTAGAACGTCAAGAACGAATCCATGCTATGCGTATGGAAGAAATAAATGCACGTCATAGTGATGAGTCATTATTAGCAAAAGCATCATCACTATTGCCTGTATGATGAAGCATTAATGAAGGATTGATGAACCACTAATGAGACACCCATCTGCTATGGATCATCACTTGTGATCGATAGCAGTCAGGATTGTCTGATTAACAATCCACTCCAATAATTTAGTGTTGGCACCTTCGGGTGCCTATTTTTTTATTTTCGTAAGAAATAAATCTTATTAACAGATGAAATAAATCTTATTTTTTACGATTTTACGAAAATAAATCTTATAATCACTGAATTTATGGAGATGTACACTATCTGAATCTCACCAATGATTCACTAACATTGTTTAATCACACCTATGGTGTTGATATATATAACCCCATCCGGGGTGCTTAGGTGAAGCATCATCACTAAATTTTAGGAGGGAATGACATGACAATCATTAATCAAATCAAATCAGCAACTTCAAAAGAGGAAGTTCGTACAGTTTTAAAGGATCGTACAGCAGAGGTACGTTTAGTGTTTTTAAAGAATGCAGTTGATTCACTTAACAAAGAGATAGAGTGTGACATTGCAGGAGAAAACATAGACATTGCAATCTTCAAAATGGGACAAGTTGTTCTGTTAGAAGATGAACAACATATTGTGGAACGTGTAATCCTTGCTGAAAGTGTTCTTGCTAGATGACCTATAACTTATGTGCAATCTTATTTATCATCTTTGTATTATCAGGACAAATCTATTTAATCCCGTTACTGTTTTTAGTTCTTGCAGTTCGGGATTTCTTTTATAAATTATTTTAAAACATCCCCATCCGGGGACTTTACATGAAGGGTTGCCTTCAATCAAATAAAACTCAAATTCGAAAGGGGACATTCCAAATGTCATCAATTCTTAACGCTATTAAAAATACAATCGCTTCATCAATTAAAGTAGAGGTTAAATCTCCAACTAATCGCAATGGTAAAACTCGTTATCCAGTTTTAGTAACAGATATGGGTGCAAGCTTCACATCAGGTTGGTTCATTCAATATAATCCTGTATCTCAAGATAATGGCACTCGTTTATATGATGGTTCAGAAACTTTCTCAGAACTTCATATTTCAAATTTCTCAGAATTACACAACATGATTCTTACTGCAAATTATTATTTCCTTCAAGGTGCAGCTGTTGAAAATTTAAGTGAGGGACGTAAGCGTGCTATTTATGAACCATCACCAGCAGTTCGTTTAACTGTGACATCACAACCTAATTCTGTTTCCGTTGTAGTTACTGTCACAGATGAAGCATCACCGTTTCATATGATGAGCATTCCTTTTACTGTTGTACTATCTAAAGATAACAGTGGTAACTATTATGTAGTAGGAACTGATAATGATCGTTGGGACCGTAACACGGATACGTTTAAAGAGTTTAATGCTAACTTCGCACCACGTAAAGGACGTTTTTACCGTGTTCATCAGCAACAAAATCAACCTGCAACGTTACGTGCAAAGATTGCAGTAAACAACGGTCAATATCAAATTAATCAAGATGGAACGTTTGCAGTAGATACGAATGCATCATCACCTGAATATATTCAAGTTATCTCTAATGAATTTAAAGCACTTGCATATATCTACGAACAAGCTTTAATGTCTAAAGCATTTGAGATGGCACTTACTCAAGGTTTACCAACTACTCAACAAGCAACTGGTCAACCAACAGCAACACCTAACTTTGGTGGTGGATTTGTTCCTGCATTCAATATTGGTAATGCTGGTGCTCCTAATCCTGTAATGGCTCAACAGCCACAGGTGCCAACGCAAACGCAAATTCCATTATCTAATGAAGCTCCAGCTCAAGGGGTTCAGGATCAACAACCTGCAACTCCTCAATTTGGTGTTCCAACACCGAATGTTCAGCCAATGGCACCATCATTTACTGCTCAAGCTCCTGTTATGCCAAATGCAAGTGAGCAACCTATGCAAACTCAGAATAACGAATCGCCTGTAGCTGTTTCTTTCCCAAATGCTACTGCACCATTAAGTGCAAGTGATTTACCATGGGTGAAAAGCTAATTGTTATCTAGCTAGACTGTTCCTTCGGGAGCAGTCTTTTTTTAAAATGCAAGACCCCCCAAACCTAAATCCCACAAATATGAAAGTATACCAAAGAATACCTAAGAAAAACGTAGGTTACATTGTATTACAGTAAGAAACTATAGTATAATTGTCTTATATTAACCACAATTAAATACAACGTTAAGAGAGGAGTGCCGCTATCGTGATTCAGGTTAGAGAGCAATACGGAAATTTATATGTTCGTATTTTAGATACTCAAGAGACTTTCGATTATACATTAGATAAAATACGTGCAATAGATGGACGTTCTTTCAATCAAACCACAGGAGAGTGGATGTTTGGCAAAGAGTCGATAGGGGATCTTTTACGATATTTCGATAATCAGATTATTTGGAATCAACCTTTACGTGAGATCGTGAAGAAATGCCAGGTAGAAGATGAATTGGTAAATAAACATCTATCATGGGAAAACGATGACGATTTTATTACATGGCCAGTTAAACCTTATCCTTATCAAAAGGTAGGCTCTCACTTTTTAGCAGACCGAGGACGAGCAGCAATCTTTGATGGAGTAGGTTTAGGTAAGACCCCCCAGATTATCGGAGCTTGTCAGATACTATTTAATAGAGGGAAAGCTAAAAGAGCATTGATTGTTACATTGAACTCACTCAAACGCCAATGGGCAAGGGAGATTGAGAAATTCACCGGTGAGTCAGCTATCGCAGTGTATGGGAATCCCTCAAAAAGGAAGAAGCTTATCAAAGGATTTGCTCAACGTGAAGATGTCAGATACTTGGTTGTCAATTATGAGACTCTCAGAAATGCACAATATCTGAAAGAAATAAAGAAGATACCATTTGATGTCGTAGCATTAGATGAAGCTCAAAAGATTAAGTCAGGTGTAACAGATAAGTATTTAGATATTAATCCTTCCCAAAATGCTGCAGGATGCTATGAGTTAGATTATATTCCTTATAGATATATTGCTACAGCTACACCTGTTCAATCAAAGGCAGAAGAGATATGGAGCTTATTCCATTTCGTAGACCCACACATTTTAGGAACATGGGAATTGTTCAGAGAAAGATATTGTAAGTATCATCCTCGCTATGGAATTACAGGATCCCTTAACCTAGGAGAACTGTATTACCGTATAGCGCCACACTTTATAAGAAGAACGAAAGAGATGCCTGAAATTCAACAGCAACTTCCTAAAGTGCAGCATTCACATGTTTTCTTAGAAATGACAGATGCTCAAGAAAAGATTCAGCAACACATATTGAGTAAGATGGAAGAGATTAAAGATGAACTTAGAAGTTCTAAAGGTTCTAAAGTAGTGAACGGCATGCTCTTAAATAGTGAGCAAGTAAAAGAATACTATGATGGAATCATTCAAGGGTTGCAAACTTTCTTAATAGAAAACTGTGATACCCCCGAGCTACTTGTTCATGATGAAGCTTCAAATATGTCTAAAGCTATCATTAGTGAGTTAGGCCTTAACTATAAGGACTTAAAGAAATCTCCGAAGGTGGATAACCTAAAGGATTTTGTTAAACAAATCATGAACGATGAACCTAGCTCAAAAATAGTTATCTTTACTGAGTACGAACGTATGGCTCGTATCCTTTACGATCAATTAGATCATGCTGTCTTGTACAGTGGCCAAATCTCTGAACGAGAAAAGGATTCTGTGATTGAACGATTCAGAGAAGACCCACATACAAGAATTTTCATTAGTACTCGTGCTGGTTCGACTGGTCTGAACTTGCAGGTAGCTAATTATATGATTCATTTCGATTTGCCATTTACTGCAACAGAGTTAGAGCAGCGTAATGGACGTATCGACAGAACAGGAAACAAATTTGCAAACATTACAATGTACTATTATGTCATGAGTGATTCATTTGATGAGCACATGATTGAATTGCTATTCAAGAAAGCAGAGCTTGCTAAACAAATTCTTACCGGTGGAGTGGACACTTCATCAAAAGGAAAAGATGTTAACACACTAGCAATGGAGCGTATGCTTAGAAAAAAATCTAAAAGTAAACCAGTAGCTGTAGGGTAAAACCTACGGCTTTTTTGTTGTCCCATCCGGGACCTTTTATTGAATATATCATAGGAGTGATGACAGTGAGATTGAAACGATACAAAAGACGCCATCCGCTAATTAAAAAGATTCATCAACTTACAGATATGAAAGAGTACATTTTATGGAGAGTTTCATCGACATTAGATAAAACGCATTTGAAATACATTACAAAAAAACGAGGGGTGTAGTAGTTATGTTCGCACAAGTTCAAGATATTAATCAGCCATTTCAGATTCATATTGAAAGCCAATTTAATTCAGAAGAAGAAGGAAGTGTACAAGAAATTTGCACGAAAATGTACGAGCAAGAAAAGATGTTAAATGCCTATAGAGAAAGTCTTAACATCAGTAAAAGTGAGATTACAGACCTTAAAGATGTTCTTACTTATGCTAAGTCTCAGTTGAAAATGATTATAGACACTTCTCAAAAAGGTGGTACAATACTTGGGGAAGAAAATTTTGCTAGCGCTCAAACTAAAGCATTGTATTACTACATAGGTACTGTAGTTTAATACGTAAAAAGGAGATGGATTATGATGTTTGAATTAAAAACTCCATGTGTAGATTGTCCTTTTGTTAAAGGCAGCATCACAAACCTTACATTACATCCTACAAGAATAAAAGGTATTGTTGATGGTTTGCATCAAGATGGTTCTTTCACTTGTCATAAAACAATTGATTATAGTAATGATTTTAAAGATAGTGAAGATGAAGATGGCGAAACGGAATTTATTCCAACTGATAAAAACCAATTTTGTGCTGGTGCACTGCTTTACTTAGAAAGAGAAGGACATCAAACCCAAGCTATGCAAGTCTTCGAACGACTAGGATGCTATGATCCGTCTAAGTTAAGAGGTATGGATAAGATTATTGATAAAGTTGAGTAAAGGAGCTGTTACAAATGGGAATTCCAGTAGAGTATGATTCATGTGGAAGAATGAAGTATCACCCTGAATATCATCCCAATCATGGAAAAGAGTACACGATGGATGAATTAATTTATATATGTTCAACGTATGGAAGAGGAACAAGAAAAGAAGTAGCTCTTGCTGTCGGACGTACAGAGGCAACAGTATCACAGCTTGTTTGTCTTATGCGCAAAGAAGAGTTTATGAATGGCATTTCAACATTTGATCATTATAAGAGTTTAGCTGAAACCAGATAAAATACCCCAAAGGGAGGAAACCACATTGAAAAGAAAAAAACTATTTAGAGTCTCAGGATTTGATAATGCAAACGCAGAAATATTGTTGTCTCATGCGTTTAATCACTTTGATTTGTTAGATGTAACACACACCAATAATGTAATGCATTTCGAAAAAATAAAAGAATTCTTGAATAATCCTAAAAAAATGGTAGAATATGATACAGTGTTCATTATAGGTGTTGATATATCAGAGGAGATCGCTCAGGATATTCATATGTACAATGACTATGGTGAAGTAAAGTTTGTTTTCATTAACAATAAAGTAAGTAAAGAGCTTAGCAAATACAACTTCGTTATTGAAACTGAAAGCAAACAATCTAATGCATCAACACTTGCAAAGTATTTGATTCTTGAAGGACATTTGAATGATTTGAATCCTTTAATAGACGGTTCTATTACTTCATATACCCGTTGCATAACTGATTATATTAATGGCATCGAAAATGAATGGGTTAAAAACTTACATGAACTGTTTGTTTTTTATGGCACAGAATATTTTATTTCTTATGTGACTGCAAAATTTGACCATTATGATCGATTCTTATTCAGTGAAAGCGATAAAGCTATTCTTTTTTCATTAGAGCAAAAAAAGAAACAGTACATCAGATCTACCCAGGTTAATGTCAAAGAATACTCTATTGGCAAATATAAAGTTGGTGTAGTTTTTGCTGAACAATACATAAGCGAGCTGGCAAAGTCCGTACACGAAAGTAACACTCACTTTGATGTTGTTGCTGTTATTAATATGCGTACAGGAAAGATTAGCTATAGAACAATTCACAAGCATATAGATTGCGGATTTATTGCCAACTATTTTAAAGGTGGCGGTAGTAGAGAGTTTGCAGCTAGTCCTGTACAGACAGATGCAGTCAATGCTTTACTGAATACTGTATTTTCGTAAGAGGTGGAAGCTTATGGAGATGGTAACTGAATACTTGTTCCTACGGTATACAAAAATAGAACCCCTCGCATTTCCTGATTACTTGTTGCCTAGAAATCGTCATAAAAATGATTTCTGGATAACAAATGACGGACAATGCATTTATCCTGCGGATATGGACAATAGGCACCTTTTGAATACGGTGAGACTCCTGCATCGAAGTATGCCGCAAATAGAATATCTCTACAATGATGAAGAATATGATCAACATATTTTATATGGACTAGCCCCTTGGAGTCTTACCTCTAAAGCAACCATTACAGATGAATATGTTCGACTATGGACTCATAAGCGTATATATATGCTTTTACGACGTGAAATTAAATTGCGTAAGTTGGAGGAACAGCTATGAGTAAAGAAGGAATTATTAATAAATTTATACAGGATGCTGTCGGTGAAAGTGGATTGCCAGAAGACAAGATTGAAGAAATCACATCTTACATGGTTACTTATATCAACCTTGGCTCTCAATACGGCAGCTCTCCTGAAGGTTTTTTACGTTGGTATACTGAGCAAGGAGGAAGTATCTAAATGGCACAACAGCAAGAGAAAGCAGCTCTAAGTCAAGTTGAATACTTGGAGAAGCAATTTCAAGAAGTCATTAATAAAATTAAGTTAGCAGAAGTAGAACCTAAGAGCGTTCAACAGCAAGAATTGCATGACCTGTATTTTCAAAAAGGAAAGCTCTATTCAGAAATTGAATTGATGAAGCGGGTTCCTAGCTACGATTGATAGCAAACCGCCCCATCCGGGGCATTTAAGTGATAACTATAATTAATACAGAAAAGGGAGATATACATAATGACTACAACTACAACTAATAAGGCAACTAAAGCTTACACATTCATGGAATTACTACAAGGCAATGTTCCTGAAGGACAACAGGCTATTGCTCGCACAGAAAATGACTTATATGGCACAACTATTGTAAAGAAAGGCAATACATTCTTAAATGCTAGAACTAACAAGCCTCTTGAGCTAACAAGTGAATTAATGTCAACGAAATTCCGCTTAGTTAACAAAGAGGAGCAAGTTACATTAGGAGCATTCCTCCAAGCTTATAATGCTGGCAAGCAGGTGAAAGTTGAGATTGGTAAAGCTCATCGTGTGTTACAAAAGGTAGAAGATGATGTACCTAAAGAATTAATGGGGTTATTTAGCCTTGTAGCAGAAGTAATAGGTGCTCCTATCCCAACTAACTTCATGACCATGGAAGAACTTACAGAAGGGAAGTTCTTTATCCTTGGCTAAGAATGCATTTAACATTGGAGGTAGTGGTGTAAGTATTTTTATTAATTCTACTGAACGTCTAGTTATACGTGATGGGAAGACCTATGAGATCCCATATTACGTTAGTACAAACACAACCTCTACAATTAACGGAAATGTTTACATTGGAGGCTATCAGCTGACTAAGAAAGGGCAATGGAAAAGAACACTCAAAGCTCTTTGGTATCATTTCTTCTAAATAACATTTTGGGCAGGGTATATCCTTGTCCTTCTTTTATGCAATGCATTACATACATAATACATAAAAAGAAATCCCCATCCGGGGAATTTAGGTAGGAAAAAGGAGGAGTTAACATGACAACTGCAACTAAACAAATCACTTTTACTCCTATGCAAGAAGGAGCAGCTGACTCGATTGAGCAATGGTTTAAGCAAGGTAAAAATCAAACATACGTGTTACAAGGATATGCTGGTACTGGTAAATCAACCATTGTTGAATACGCAATTAGTCGTACTGGATTAAATATGAAAGAGGAAGTGGCTTTTGCATGTTATACAGGTAAAGCCGCTCTAGTTTTAACACAAAAAGCAAAAGGACAATTCAAGGTGCAAACCATTCATCGATTGATTTATACGCTAGATGAAACTTCTAAGGGAGCACCTAACTTCATCTTAAAGCCCAAACAGGAGCTATCTGACTTGAAGCTAATCGTTATTGATGAAGCTTCGATGGTAGATGGTCAAATCATGAAGGATCTTAAGTCATTTGGAATTAAAACACTTTTCATTGGCGACCAAGGACAGTTACCACCAGTGTCTAAGCATGGCAATGAAGAGTTCTTACAGATGTTCAATAATCCTGACTATGTTCTCACAGAAATCCACCGCCAAGCCGCAGATAATCCTATCATTCATCTTTCAATGCTTGCACGTACTAAGCAGCCTATTCCATATGGTTGGTACGGCAAGAATAAAGAAGCGCTTGTCATTAGCAGAATACAGTGGCAATCATTAAAAGAGAGTTGCTATACCACTGCTGACCAAATTATTTGCGGTAAGAATAAAACGCGTCACCAATTAAATCAAGATATTCGGAAGTACTTAGGGTTTACCGACCCGCTACCTCAAAAAGGTGATAAGCTAATTTGTATTAAGAATGATTGGGAGAAGAATATCCGTGATGTTAACTTAGTTAATGGGATGACAGGATATGTAGAAAGCGCTAAGTATGAACTCAATAAGAAATTCAATATTGATAGAAGTGCATTTCAGATTAACTTTAGACCTGATTTTACAAGTCAGTCATTCAGGAAACTGTGTCTTATCGGTGATCATTTCAAAGGAGTAGAGTATAAATTACAGCCAGGTGAATATAGCCTCTATAATGAATTTGATTATGGATATGCTATTACATGCCATAAATCCCAAGGCTCACAGTGGGAGAAAGTAGTGGTTATCAATGAAGTGTTGAACTTTGAGGATCATCATAGATGGCTTTATACAGCAATTACTCGAAGCAGTGAAAAGTTAGTGCTAGTGATGTAGGAGTTCTTATGTCACTAGATAAAAAAAGGAGGAGATTTAATTGCCTACAAACTGTTCATATAATCACTTTCATTACATGTTAATTGATACAGACCATGACTTATTCATTGAAGCAGAAGGACATGACAAGGTGTTTAGTCCTGTAGCTTTTCATACATTTCTTAATAAGCTTGCTGAAATAGCAGGACAACAGCTAATGCAGATAGATACATCTGAAACAAAACATATCCTGTTTAAGTCAGAGCTTGCCGAATATGGCATTGCTTGTGGTGGCCCAATGCCAGCACTATACGCTGACCCTATAGGAAAAGGAAATTGCTTTGATTTGCATGACACAGCTGATCCTGAAATTTGCGCTAACTTTAATAAATTCATTCAAGCATTTAATGAAGTGTTTAGATCCCCTGTATCTGCATGGGTTAGTAAGCCTTACACTTCTTATGAATATGCTTCTTAATTGATAAGATGGAATTAGTTACATTATACCTCAAATCATCAAGAACCCTTCAGTTCCAACATGTACTTCAAATGTGGAATGAGGGGAAAGTCAAAGCTACACCTGAGATTGCATCTTTTATAGAGAGAGATTGCAATTTAACCCGACATGATTTTAACTTAAAGCATTTTCAATCTGCAGATGCTAGTAACACAGAAGCTGTATGTGAATCACTGTTAGCATGGACAATCTTTTGTATTGATTCACAACGATTTGATCAGTTAAACGAGATATTGAAATATGCTCATACACAATATTTAAATTAATATTAGATTTTTGTAATGCCTTGCATTACCCTAAGTTATGTGCTAAACTTGGGGAGAAGTTGAACAAGACGAGTTAAAGCATACATAAGTAAAGTGGCGGAATAGCGAGGGTTCATCCCTTATTTACCGCTACTTCTTATTTCGTTCTAACTGATCGTTTTTATTCGTTCATGAGAGGCATTAGTGCGTCTTGATGTCGCAAACTATAAAACGAAGAAGAGGAGCTAATGCTATGCCAGCTTTAGGAGATAGAGACGACGATTTTTTTGATTTCAGGGAACAGGTTAATCTAAACCCTGAACCTCAACCGCAGCAGCCATTTTCTAGCTTTGAACAAGATCCTGCGAATGGTTCTGTAAATGAAGTGGAGACTTCTTATGTACTTGTTAATGCTTTACTTAAGCTTTTAGTTCAAAAAGAAATCATTACTACTCATGAGATTCAACCTTTAATTGCTGAATTACATGCTGAATATATGAAGAAGAAGGGAAGAGGACAATGAAAATACAAGATATTTCTCTACATGTTACTCACTTCTCTGAAGAACTAAAACATAAGGCTTTCCAAGAGGATGAAGTCACTGTAGGAGGTAAAATTGTTAGCATCATTCCTCCTGTGAATGAAGAATTTCCTATGTATGCTCTCACATTAGATGATCACGTAGGGCTAATACATGCTTTAGTGCCTGACACTATGATGAAACACTACAGTAAAGAGCTTGTAGTGGGTGAATTTGTAATACTAGAAGGATTCGTCAACTTCATTACACGTAGAAATAAAGAAGAAATTATACGAGATGCAACTATCTTTGTATACAGTATGAAGGACATTACAGAATGAGAAATATTTTAGTGTTTCCAGATGGAAATAAGCAAGACTTTATGTATCCGGCAGATCGTAAGATAAGTTTAGGTCAAAAGATACAGGTTCAAATGAATGATAATTCCATTCATGTTTTATCGATTGTGTGTATTGAACCTAAAGACCTAGGTACTGTACCAACAATTTATTATTACTTAGATCACTCTTAAGTTCGTCATGCCCCATCCGGGGCATTTCAGTGAAAGGAATATAAAATTTAAATTATATTGGAGGACAATGACATGACTCAATTCAATGGTTATCAAGGACAACAACAATTCGGACAACAAGGCGGTTTTCAACAGCAGCCACAAGGGGGTTTCCAACAACAAGGTAATTTCCAGCACCAGCAAGGTCAAGGTGGTCAACAGCGTACTAATTCTGGATTTGACAACCACATTAGTGTACAAGCTATTGGACGCTTAGTGAAAGATCCTGAATCAAAAATGGTAGGTAACTCAAAAGTAGCAACAGCGAAAATTGCTATTAATCATAAAAGCGAAAAAGCAGGGACAGACTTCTGGTTTATTGAGATTTGGGGAAATGAAGGACAAGATACTCTTCACAATTTCTTAGTAAATCATTGCCCTAAAGGACGTAAGGTATTTGTTGATGGTACTCCTGAATTACGTCAGCAACAAAACGGAAATGACTACACTTACTTCCCAACAATCAAAGTCCGTAACATTGTAGGATTAGATGGAGGCAAAGAAGGCGGTCAAGGTGGTCAAGGACAAGCTCAGTCTCAACAACAGCCACCAAGTGGACAATTCGGTGGTCAACAACAACAGCCGCAATTCCAGCAACCACAACAAGGTGGATTCGCTCCACAACAAGGAGGGTTCCAAGGTCAACCTTCTGCACCACAAGGTGGATTCCCACCAGCACCACCAGCTGGTCAACAACCAATGGGTGCAGCTCCACAAGGAGGATTTCCACCAAACCCACCAGGAGGCGGCTATGGAGCACCAGTTGGAGTACCAGCGGGAGCACCTAACACTGGAGGATTCCCACCAGTTCAATAATATAAATTCAAGAGGGGATTCGTCCCCTTTTATTGATTTTTATGCTCGTCCGTCAATGGCGGTTATGTTACTCGAATGGAGTGAAGAGATTGGTACGTAAGAAAGCAAATCCCGCTGATTCCTTAGAGCGTTTCATGTTTGGTATATATGATTACTATCATGATCGTGGAATGCCTCAAAAGACGGCTAAGGCACGGATGATTGATAACACCTTAGAAGTGTGTGTAAAAAACATGAACAAGGAAAAAGAAATTCCTGATCATATGCTTGTATTAATGGCACAGTGGATGTCTCGTGCTCTCAATAATCGTGGCGCCCAAATCACTAAAGATATCAAGAAACATCAAGAAGAAGGAACTTACGATGAAAAGATGCTTAATATCTTACATCAATTGAAAGCACCTAAAGATGCTGTGGATTCCTTTATAGAAACTTACAAAGGGTGGAATGCAAATGGCTAAGAAAGCTCCAGATAAACAAAAAACAATAGAAGGCGCCGTCTCTAATAAAGACTTTATTAATATGATGAATAAGCGTATGGGTGAAGGCTCTATCTTTGCATTTGATGGCGATAGCACTGCTAAAGTGCAGCCTGTTGCAACTGGCATTCCTTCATTGGATTTTGCATTAGGTATTGGCGGTCTTCCATGGGGAAGATTAGCAGAAATCTATGGACCTGAATCATCAGGTAAAACTACAGTCTGCTTAAAGGTAGTGGCAGAATTTCAAAAGAATGCTAAAATTATCCCTCACGTATTTTACGGAAAGAAAGTATTATTCATCGATGCGGAACATGCATTAGATCCATATCATGCTGAGTTTTTAGGTTGCGATATTTCTGAAGAAACAGGCATGCTTATCTCTCAACCGACATGTGCAGAAGAGGCTTATGATTTAGCAGAAGCATCTATCCTTTCAGGGCAAGTAGGTCTTATTGTTGGTGATAGTTTGCCATCATTTGTACCTAAAAAAGTAATTGATGGATCAGCAGGCGATCAAAATATCGGCTTACAAGCTCGTTTAAATTCTCAAAACTTACCTAAGATAGCCACGTTATGCTCTAAGCATGATGTATTATTTATTATGATAAATCAAATCCGTGAGAAAGTCGGAGTAATGTATGGAAATCCGGAAACCACTCCTGGAGGACGTGCATTGAAGTTTTACAGTTCTGTCCGAATGGAGATTCGACGTGAATTGATTACTAAAAGTGATGTTAATATCGGTCAAATCATAAAAGTGAAGATCGTTAAAAACAAAGTATCTCGTCCATTTACGAAGGCTGAATTTGATTACTACTACGAAACAGGAATTGATTTCTATAAAGATATCATGACCGTAGCAATGGATATGAACATTATCAAGAGAGCTGGCGCTTACTACTTTTACGGTGAAGATAAAGACCATCCACTAGTAGATGGTGCTGGCAATCCTCTTAAGTGGATGGGCAAAGAGACTGTTGAAAATGTATTAAAGAGCAGTCCAGCATTATTCGCTTACACAAATGATATTGTACAAGGCCGCATTCCAAAAGATGCTGTCTTTGTAGAAGAGGACCATTCACAAGATGGAGATTTAGAGCCTGAAGATACTATGGCTAATGATGGAACGTTGGCCATTTAATAAATATGGAGCTTTATGCTCCTTTATATGAGGAGGATTTATATGATTGTATCGGAAAATCAACCACCTTTTGATTTAAAACCCAATGATTTGCAATCAAAAAATCAACTTGAACCAGGCTTTTATGACAAGATTTTAATGCCTGAACAAATGTATAAAAGTATTACACCATTTCATATTAAGACAGGCATTCACAATTGCTTTGCATGTGAGAACAAAAGCTACAATAAGCCGCTAGAGCTAGGAAACTTCGATGCGTCTGTCATGGTTATTGGGGAAACACCAAGTGATGTTGATTTCCAAACGAAAGAAGGGAAGCTATTGGTAGATACTTTATCATGGGCTAACTATGATTTAGACCAGCTGTATTTTACTTCACTCATTAAATGTGAGGAGTCAGCTACTCCTGATCGTTGCCAATCTCATTTATTATCTGAACTACTTTGTGTTCAACCCCAAGTAATTATTGCACTAGGATATGATGTAGGAAAACATTTCGACCCTACTATCAATAAAGCAGGATACATATCAGTTCTTCTAGATAAATACACCATGATTACAACATATCGAACAACCTATGCCATGACTGAACAAACTTTATTTGAAGACTTTTGTCACACTATAGCGCAAGCACGAGTAAAGGTGAATAGCCATTAATAAAGGAGCTATCAGTTATGACAAAGCAATACGAACAAAATTTCACACTGAATCAGGTGGCATTAATGTTAGACGTTCATCGAGATACAATCATGTATTGGGAAGAGAATGAGTTAATACCACCTGCAAGAAGAAATGAAAAGAACAAATATCGCATCTATAATACAGATGAGATTTTAGAGATAGCTAAAATTCGTGGTATCAGCGTAGTAGATTTAGATGCGGTAGAGCGTCAGAAAGAACGCAAAAGAGCTGAGCGTCGTAAGAAAAAGAATGAAGGGTTTAATTTTAATTTTTAACAGCAAAAACTTACAGAACACAAATTTTTTGTGATTTTTGAAAATTTTTTATATCTGTGAATATTATACTAAAATATTTTCAAAAGTTTGAAATACTGTCGAAAGTTGTCTAATAATTCAATTGACATGAAGAAAGTCCCACGTTATACTATCAAAAGAAGTGAGTAATTAGGAGCTTTTTTGAGTATTTGTAAGTAATTCGTTAAAAATGATAAAATTTTCATTTGAAATTTGTAACGCATTAGTTTTAAAATGTATTACAATGGGTATATTATTATATAGTTCATAGTACGTTCATAATTGTAAAGTATTATAATTATAAATTATATGATAATATGCTTGGGTAATACAAAAAAGGAGATGTGTTAAAAAATGATGATGACAGAACAAAACGTGTTAGAAATGCTCAGTAAAAGTGAAGCTCATGTGTACACTTACATAAAAGAAGAGTCACAGAAGCATGGTGGCGCAATCAAGGAATCGATGAAACAAATCGGTGAACGATTGGGATCAAGTGAAGCTACTGTACACAGGGCGATTAGCAAATTACGCAAACAAGGAATTATCGGTATTGTTCCTTCTATGGATAAGGCTGAATCAAATGAAATAGTATACTATGGTATTCCAGATCCTAAGCAGCAAGTTGGAGATATATTTAAAATGATTAGTGAATTAAACTCAAGCAAAAATAGATTTGAGGCTATTCTAGAATCAAAAGATCAACAACTAGAGCAACAGGCTAGGGAAAAAGAACTATTGTATACACGCATTGGCGAACTTGAGGAGAAACTTAAAGCCCTTCAACAATTCGACAAAGGCGAAGTCATTTCAAGTCGTGACCTAGGAAACGGAACAACTGCTTACATTATAAAAAATAATTAAAGGGGTTGTCTTTATTGTCGCATATAACAACTATTAGTAATCAATCTGAACGCATTATTGCTCGCTTGGCTTCTTATATGGAAGCCGAGGAGTGTGCAATAGCAGAAGGGCAAGAACTTAAACAAGAACTACTAGATACAGCGAAAGAGAATCCTGATCTTCTCGAAGAAATAAGCGTAGGGTTGACTAAGTTTTATGCGAACAAGATTAATGACTTATGTGATCAATATCAAGAGAATACCTTTGGTGCATAAATAGTTAGTTTCGCACGAGGAGAATGTATATGTATGTTTTAGAAAGACTTTTAAGTGAAGATTTTAACCAATGGGATGAATTAGTTGCTTACTACGAGCAACAGAATAGGGCTCTCAAGGTTCCTGCTGTAGATAAGACACAATTGCATCATTTCAATGTTAAAGTTGAAGAAGAGTATTCTAAAGCTGTCTATGACTATGGTAGAGCTAGAAGAAATAAAGATGCTATTAACCGTCTTATTGAGAATACATTAAAAGATCTTTACAAAGGTGCTAATGAGCCTGCTCGTAAAGCTGCAGGTATTCAAATGGCAAAAAACTTCCCTACACCAGAAAATTATCCTTATCCCACAGTGAATTTATTTGATTTAGAAGACCGCTTTACAGGTTACTATTATGCCCTACAAGCAACTGTTCAATCTCTCCAAGCGAAAGCAGATGCTAAAATAACAAACAATTCATTGCTTAATGTAGAACAAAAAGTTATATAATCTAAAACTGCAGGGAGCGAATGCTCCCTTTTTACATGGAGGTAAAGCATATGACAAGAACAGCAGGCGCTGTAAACTGGACAAATGATGAAGATTTAACTTTAGTAAACGTTGTCTTACAAAGCATTAGACAAGGATCTAAAATATCTAATGCCTATGATGATGCATCCAATTTAATTGGGCGCTCTAGAGGAGCTTGTAAAAACAGATGGAATACGGTTTTAGCTAAACATTATGCAAACGAGATAGAAGAAGCAAGTGCATTTCAAAGTGTGGAATTGAAATGCGATTCACAACCTGAAGAAACTACTTTTGAAAGCCTTATTCCTTTTGAAAATACAATAGTTGATTTTCCTTTAAAAAAGAATTCAGACGATGATGTGCCTGTAACGACAGGTGTTCAACAGGAGATTAATTTTGATACAGGTATCTTAACAGACCAGCAAATTGCACGGACTGTCGATTTCTTTGATAACCTTTGTAATAGACCTAACTTATTTTCCGAAATGCGCAATCTCTTAGATTCATTTGAATCGACATTTTCACAGCTGCAGGATGATAACAAGAAGCTTATTGAACAAAACAGGGAACTTGCAAGTGAAAACTTTGAGTTAAAGGAATCTTTAGCATCAGCTACTGTTAGCGATACAGTAGAAAATTTTGAGCTGTCTAGCTTGAAAGCTGAGCTTGAAGAAGCTAACAAGAAACTGGAAGCTTATCATAAAATCAAAGCAGTATTTAACGAGGTAGTGTAATGGATTGCATATATGAAAATGAATGTGCGAATGCACCAAAGTCATGTTTTAAATGTTTTAATTTCAGTATGTATAAAGCTCCTAAAGAAAGACGTGGATTGCAATCTAAATCTTCTACACGTAAAGAAGTGAAAGAGGGAATGGACTTCGAAAATCGTGGAGCTAAGAAATACAATCAAGCAGTAAAGAAAGCAAAAGACGTTGCAAGGCGTCAGATTGCTTCAGGTGCGCTTTCTCATGCATTGGGAGACGTAATTACTGAAGAGCAGCTTACAGCTTCTCTAGCTGAATATAAAGAACGTGGCACCGTGAGTGCGAAAGGTGAAAAACAAATCACTATTAAAAGAGAGTGGCTTGAGAAGTTAGAATGGGAAGCAAGACAGATGAACCGTGATTATTACTTTCTCCCTTTCACTTTTAAAGGTTGTGATGATGATTACGTAGCAATGAATTATGAGATTCTGTTATCTTACGTGCAAACTATTCAAGCTTTACTTGAAGAAAACCGATTACTTAAACAGCAATTAAAATAAAATAAGGAGGAGATTAGATGTTTCACCCTACACTCAAGTTGTCTGAGCTAATCGACAACCACTCATCTAATAGCCGTATCTTTTTCAACATTATCCAGGTTGGTACTGGTGGGACAGGTGGATACCTTGTTCAACGTTTATCAAAATTACTTTATGCTTTATCACAAAATAGCGATTACCATTTTAAATATACGCTTATTGATGGAGATCGGGTAGAACCATCTAATCTCATGCGTCAACCTTTCATCGAGGAAGACTTACTCCAGCCTAAAGCTCAAGTGCTTGCTGAACGTTATGAAGCAGCTTATGATATCCCAATCTTATATCGTCCATCTTACATAGAAAATGCGACAGAATTAACAGATTTAATTTATTCAGAAGGTTATTCTTTTGCATTACACCTTCCAGTTCTTTTAGGATGTGTAGATAACAATGCTACTCGTCAAATCATGGATGATGTTTTTAACGAAGTACCTAACATGGTGTATATCGATAGCGGTATAGATGCAATGGATAGCGAAAGAAGTACCGAAAGCGGATATTCAGGACAAGTCGTATGTGGTGTAAAACTAAATGATAGAAAGTATCTTGGTCCTGTGGGTGAAGTGTACCCTAACATATTAAGAGATATGGATACACGCTTGCCTACTCAAGCTTGCGGTCAACAGATGGTGTATTATCCTCAACGTATGCAAACCAATGAAGTTGCTGCGTCAGTCATGATGGGATATCTAAATACTTTACTTTCTGATTATGAAATTGTATCGCATTACACTAACTTCAATGCTCGCACAATGAACACCAGACCTACTTACCTTGTAAGAGAGCAGGTGACAAAATGAGTGAATTTGATTTAGGTGTATTCATCGATAAGGTAGCAAAAGCGGATAGTTTAGGACAAGATGAAATTGAGTCAAGGCGTCAAGGACTTAGAGTTTTTCGGTTATTGATAGATAACACACATGCAACAGATGAGCTACTGAACTCCATGACGTTAGAAGAATTAGAATGGGTATTTGACCTTATATCTTACTGGCCAAGTACAGATGACTTTGATTTTGAAAATGGCGATAAGAATCATTGGGGGATTCAGCATTATCAAATAAGAGATATAGTTTTTTCTCTTAGTAGAAAGAAATCTATAAGAAGAAAGGTGACTTTCATATGAACTTAATGGATGAAGATACACGTATGAACTTACTCTCAGCCGTAGATGTCTTTACCATGATGAAGACACTTCATGAGGAAGGATTTGAAATACAGCAGCGTGAATATTTTGGATTCTTCTCTATGGAATACTTCTTTGTAGCAATGCAATATCTGCAAGAAAGATATCCTTACTTCAATCTCAGACGTTTGAAGTGTGAGCATAGTGAAAAAGTTGGATTAACACCTTCTTTGCCCCGTTGTATTAAACATTTACATAAAGAAGTTAAAAAGAAGTTCAAGGACGCTTTTGAAGATACCGAAGTTCACTATTCAGAAATGATAGTTTCATATCATTACAATGAGTTGCATGTTGAAGTTGATTCCTACGTTAAGTGTAATGAATTACTAACTGATTTTCTAAAGATTTTAAAAGACATTGATAAAAGGGCGAAGGAGTGGGGAAATTGAAAGCCGTTATTACATTAGAAGAAAATTCTCCATCAAGAGTTGAAATTGAGAAAGAAGGAGCTAAACGAACAATTTTTATGGAAAATCAAGATCTTGCCGATTTCATTGTTAGCTCCATCAAAGAAGATGATGAACATCTAGAAGTGCAACAAAAAGAAGAACTAGTTACAGTGTCACCAAGTTTGCCTTTAAATACAGTTAAGTATGCGAAGATGAGCAATGATGCTGATTTGATCTTTATGGTTCACCCTGAAACACATACAGATGTGAGGTATCACAAAGATGTATTTGAACAAGTACCTTTTCCTAACTTATTGTTTTGCTTTGGAGTTAGAAATAAGAACTTAACAAAAAAGATGGTGGTTGCCTACAAGGATAGGTTCTTACGTGATGATACGTTGCTTTATAGATTTCCTTACTCCAATGTATATATGGGAGGGAATATGTGTTACCACAACAATGATAAGATTCAAGACTTAGTACAGTTACAGTCTTTTCCTTACAATTGGATGAATCTTGATTTTAATGATCATTTATACATCCAAGGTTCGACTAATTCATTGAACAAACCTATAAGAGAAATATACAGTGAAACTCAACACCAGCCATTCAATTACGATATGCTGGTTCCAATGAATACTACATTTAGCGAATGGACGAGCACATTACTAAAATAAAAGGAGATTTTTATTATGGCATTAGAATTTGAAAAAGAAAAAGAAGTAGCAACAGGCTATCAAACACCACTAACAGGAGCAACTGAAGATGCAGCACCTGCAGCAAATCCGTCTAGAGAAGAAGCTCCTGACTTTGATGACATTGATGATGATATTGAAGTTCCAGATGAAGACAAGGCTCCTGAGCAAGATGCTCAACTAGATTTATTTGGTGGATCTGAACCTACAAAGGCTGCAGCTAAGAAGCAACCTGCTAAAAAAGCGGCCACGCCAACACCTGCAGCTAAATCAACACCTAAAGTAGACACTAAAACTAAGGTAGGATCAGATTACAAGGTTTATTATGCAGGCCATAGCATTCCTGTTCCTCAAGATGACATGAGCCTAGAGCAATTGCGTTCGTTTTTAGAAGCTGATTTCCCTGAAATGTCTAAAGAAAGAACTAAAATGACAGTGAATACAGAGAAAAAACAAGTGGTTCCTGTTATTCATGGTGGAAAAAACGGTTAATAATCAATTATTATAAAAGGAGATGTGTGTAGATGGGTTATACATTAGATGAAAAGAAGGCTATTTTAAAAGGATTAAATATAGGAGATATCGTCTTGCTAGTTGATGGTCGTGAATTTGAGTTTGTTCGTATGAAGCAGACTAAATTTATCGCAAAGAATAGAGGAGTTGCTTACAATGTTCAACTGGCGGCATTTAAAGAAGTAGTACGTCGAGTAGAACAAAAGCAGTTTGATCCTGGCACTTTAAAGCAAGGTGATTTAGTATATACTTTAGATGCACAGCAAAATCCAGTAATTTACCGCTACAAATATATGATTAATTCAAATCGCATGATGGCTGAAAACCCTGTTACTGCTGGAGGAGTTAGAATTGACATGGGACTAATCAAAGGAAGTGTCAAAGAGCTCGAACAGCAATATGCAACAGCACAAAGATAGTATGTAAAAAAAGAGATGGTGAGGAAATGAAGACTAAGAAAACATGGAAAAAATGGACGCCTGAAGAAGAGCAATTTGTTTTAGACTTATTTGGCAGCACAACCATTCAATACATGATGGATCGCTTAAACAGAAGCAGTGACGCCATTATACTGAAATATCAAGAGTTAACAGGCAGTCGTGATGCTCAAGCGACAGGAGGGTTTGTTTCACCTCCCGTTGTTGCTGAAGCTTTAGGCGTCTCACATAGAACTATTACTCTGTGGATTAAACAGCATAAACTTCCTGCTAAGAGACTTTACCAGCAGCGTAAGGTTAATAAAAGCTACTGCTATTCTTTAGATCCGGCAGCAGTGTGGAAATGGGTTGCTAAAAACAAAGAAAGAGTAAATTTCTCCCGTGTAAAAAAAGGAATTCTCCTTCCTGAACCTTCATGGCTAGAAAAAGAAATACAAAATACTACTTATGTAAAGCCACCTAGAAACTGGACGAAAGAGGAAGACAATACAGCATGGACCTTATACAAAAGCGGCTTAGGCTATAGGGAAATTGCTAAACGTCTTAATAGACCTGAGAAAGGCACACAGAGACGTTTAACTACCATTTTGAAAAAGTTAAGGGAGAATGCCACAATATGATTATTAAAGAAGACGTAAAGAAAATCATCCATGTTATACATAATAGCAAGACAGAAATGATAGAAGCCATTGAAACTTTGAAGGAAGAAGAGTGGTCCGATAACACGAGAGTCTCTGTTGTCGGCATCCCTTTGTTTAAGAAAACAATTGATAATGTGGAAGATTTTCAAAAGAAGCATCCTGATGTCACTATTCATGAAGATAGGCCTGGTTACTTATCTATGGGGAAGTTCGTATACTATACTACTCATGAAAGATCATTTTTCGAGTAATTTTGTAATGTCTTTCACCCCCCATCTGGGGGTTTTCGGTGAAGATAACTGAGGATTACTTTTGTCCGAAGAAGAACAAAGTTTAATTAATCAACATATTCAGGAGGAATAACAATGACAGCAAATCCAAAATTATATGAAGCGTTCGCTGAAGAAGCACAAGATATTAATGTTCAAGATTTAATGGCTCAAATGCTAGAGAATTACAATCAAGAGAAGGGATATGTCCCAACACCAGCAGATGAAATTCGTATCCGCAAGATGATGATTGCTATGAAGTTCCTAGAAGAAGAGCGCAACCACTTAGCAATGTTGAAGCAAGCTATTATGGATGAGTGGGATACACGTATCAAAGCTAAAAGCAAAGATATCGATGGCATTAAAGAGTTCATTGAAAAGTATATTAAGGATGCCAATCAAGGTAAGAAACTTTCTTTAGATGTAGGTACCGCTACTCTACGTCGCAACCCACCTAAAGTAAAGGTTACTGATACAGAAAAAGCTGTTGAATTCTTGAAGCAGCATAACATGTTTGAACAATTTGCTAAAGCGCCTGTTTTAGATACAACTCTTTTACAGAACTCATATATCAATGACTTCAATAAGCAAGTTGCAACTGAAACTGAACGTCGTGTTGCTGTTGAGAAAGAGGAGAAAGGCAAGATCACTAAAAAGCGTGAAGGTGAAATCAAGCTAGAAGTAGAGCGTGAATGGGCAGATCAATATTATGGCCAGTTACCTGAGTTCATGAAATACGAACCAGAGAATCAAAAGGTATCTATTACTATGAAGTAAGAAAGTCGTTTTAGAGGGAAATACCAATAGAATTCTTCATTTTACAGCCACGGATTAAATAATTCTCAAAAATCCGTGGCTTTTCTATTGTTTTTCCCTACCTTTTCATTTATAATAAATTTATGAAATGCATTACAATGCATAAAAGGAGTTATGAAAATGACCCACACATTGTGTTTTATGGGTGTTAATAGAGATACTGTAACAGCAGGACCAGGCAAGCGTTTAGAGTTCTTCACCAAAGGTTGCATACGTGGTGTAATTGCTCCTTGTCAGGGCTGCTTCAATGAGTCTACGTGGACTTTTGAGGGATTATCTCGTGAATTGACAGTTGATGAAGTTGTAGAAATATGTGATGAAACTGCTTGGAATCGACAAGTAACCTTCTGTGGGGGTGAACCGATACTTCAAGCTAGATCACTTGCAGCGGTTGCCAAACGATTAAAGGAAAGAGATTCTTCTTTTCACTTTGTCATGTACACCGCTTATAAATTAGATACTCTCATGAAGTACGGGTTGAAGTTCACATGGGTTAAAGAGAAGCATGGGCAAGCAATGTATAATGCCTTGAAAGAATATAGCAGTCATATTGAGTATGTGGGTGAAAGTATTGAAATCCCCTCTGTTTATGGAGAAGAACCCGAATTTTATACTACTAAAGCTCATTTCACCATCTTAACACCCGATGACGTACAAGAAGTCATGAAACACATTGACCTTATCGTTGATGGTGATTACCAGCAAGAGAAGCGTCTAACTACTTCTGAATACATGCATGATGGTTGGTTTATTGGCTCATCAAATCAGCGAGTCATACATGGACCATTATCTGTTTATAAAAACAAGCTCATTTACACTCCGGCAGCTGAATACAATAGGTGGCTTTCTCACATTGAGAAGTGTAAGTGCTGCGGCCATGAATTATTCTTAGAAGATGCTCCATTTTGTGATATCACTTGTTCTAAGCGATACAAAAAGCGTCAACGTGAAATGGCTTCAATAGGAGGCGCTTAATATGCACATGCCTAGTGATTCATGGGGCAGGTTGGGAAGCTCAAGGGAATCAATAGAATATGCTGTTCGATATGTAGGAAGAGAAGAATTGGATTTCATACCAATAGACGATGATGAGGTTGTTAATCCTCATGATGGTTGGAATGATTTCTTCAGGCAGCCGATGCCTACACCCATTTCTCAAGTTGACACAATGAAACATTTATTGGAGGGATTACAAGTGCCAGTTAAAAATCCAAAAACAGGTGAGGAAGATCACGTTGACATTAACCTTGTCAATAAAATCGTGATTGATTCTGAGTATGTAGAGGACATGATCAATAACACGAAAGTTAAAATTGACATAAACCTTGAAGGTGATAAAGAAAAAAGTGAAGTTCATGTTGTTGCGTCTAGTCAGGTTTTTGGTAACTTAAAAGAAACCATGACACTGCAAGCATTTGAAGAAGTTCTTGCTAAAACAATCAATGAACTAAAAGATCAGCGCCTAGAATCAGCTGAGGAGTTTAAAGCTATTCTAAACAGATTGGTGAATCAATTCATTGAAGAGAACAGAGCAGCTAATAAACATTTTGCAAAGGTTGAGCATGAGTATGAATTAAAGAATGGTGTAGGTATTATTCGTGATGTTCAAACTAATCAAGATGTAGGTACTTTTGAAAGCCTAAGTTATGAATATGACCGTAATCGAAGAACAGCAAGCATGGAAGGTATTATTCTATCAGGACGTACATACAAGGAGCTTGAAGAGAAAGACCGCTTTGAGTTTGCCTACTATTCGCTTGATCATAATGCGGTTTATTCACTTATTGCAGAAAAAGGAGCAGTTGTAACAGTTAATGCAGATGAAGATGCTTATGATGCTGAAAGATATTCCTTAATCATAGATCCTTTCACTTCTGAGCATGAACGTTATCAAACAGTCTTAAATTCTCAACAAATTAAAGATGATGCAGCTTCCATCGATCCAGACCACCCACTATACGATGAGAAGATCCAAGCATTTAGACAAACTCGTTTAGACTTATTAGAAGAAAGCAGAAAGAAGCAAAAGCAAGAACAGCTTGTTAATCAATTTGCTGATATTGACTTATTTTAAGATAGAGGGGTAGCATCCCCCATCCGGGGGCTTTTTCGGGAAAATAAACCACTAGGAGGACATATCATGTCTACAAAACAAATGACAGGTATCGATGAAATCTCAACATTAATGAACTCAAGAAGAAGAGCAATCTTAGTAAATACATTTGAAGAGGAACGCTTTGAAGAAGATTTAAAAGCAATTGTAGAAGCCAAAGGTCAAGAAGCTTATGCGTGGACAATTACTTCAGGTTTAGTGGATATCAAGACAGGTAAACAAGTCCAAAAGACTTATGATCCAGTTAAGATATTAGACTTTATTGATAGCTATGAAAAATCTGCTGTATTCATCATTAAAGATTTCCATGACATTTGGGGTAACTTTCAAGCAAAAAGAAGAATGCGTGATGTATTAGAGAAAGTAGATAATACATACAAGCCAATTCTTTTAGTGTCTCCTCAAATTAATATTCCGATGGAACTAGAAAAGCTTATTACAGTAGTGACTTATGAACTTCCTACTCGTGAACAAGTTGAAGAGCAGCTTGAAGGTATGGAAAGCTTCTGTCACTCTAAAGACTTGCCAGTTCCAGAAGGCCGTGAGCGTGTCGGTATTATCAATGCATTAGTAGGTATGACAAAAACAGAAATCGTGAATGTACTAAAAAAATCTGTTGCTAAGAATAAGAAAATTTCACTTGATGAAATCGTTGCTGAAAAAGAGCAAGTTATTAAGAAAACAGGTTTATTGGAATATATTACAAAATTAGGTGATATGAACAATGTTGGTGGATTAGATATCCTAAAAGACTGGTTCTCTGACGCTTACTATGCGTTTGATCACGAAGCTCGTCAGTATAACATCGACCCTGTTCGTGGTGTAGTAGTAGCTGGTTTCCCTGGTACAGGTAAATCACTTGTATCTAAATCTGTTGCTCATTTCTGGAACTTACCGCTTCTAAAGATGAACATGAGTGACATCATGGACTCAAAGGTAGGACAATCTGAGAAGAATATCGATAGAGCTTTAAAGTTAGCTCAAGCGGTATCTCCATGTGTTTTATGGATTGATGAGTTCGAAAAAGCATTATCAGGTATGGCTTCCTCTGACAAATCAGATGGTGGTACGACTTCTCGTGTTATTCAGTCTTTACTTACATGGTTATCAGATAAACAAGCACCTGTATTCGTAATTGCTACAGCGAATGATATTACAAAGCTACCAGCTGAATTAACTCGTGCAGGACGTTTTGATGACATTTTCTTTGTATCTCTTCCTGCTCAAGCTGAACGTGAAGATATCTTTAAGATTCACTTAAGCAAACGAGGATATAGCGTTTGTGTAGAATCTCAAGATGAAAATTGCTTCACTCAAGATGAAATTTCATTGTTAGCACAGCGTTCACCTGATTTCACTGGTGCGGAAATTGAACAAGTAGTTTCAGAAGCAGGTCGTAGAGCATATGCGGATTTCAAGAAAGGCAACCGTGCATCGCACTACATTACATCAAATGATATTGCCAATCAGATTGATCGTATTGTTCCTTTATCTAAGCGTAATCCAGAGCTATTAACGGATTTACGTAGTTGGGCAAAACATTCAGCTAAATGTGCGTCTAGTGAAGAGCATACGCTTATTCATGGTGAAGCTAAAGTAAATGCTGCTGCAGCAAAAAATAACTTTATCGACTTCCCAGATATCGAAATTTAAGGGGTGTCCATATGTATGATAAAGAACAACAAAAAGAAATGGTGCGTCAGCTACTAAAAGAGGCTTCTCAAAGTGAAATCCAATACACGAAACAGCAAAACTTCGAAAGAGCTATCTCTATTGCTGTAGATGAAGTAAAGGAAATCAGAACAGAATTTGATAAGTTCATTTCTAATGTTAGTCATCTTGAAGTGTTCCAGGCAACAATTAAGGAACCACTAACAAGAGATATGAGCAAGATGCTTGAAAACTTGCAGTATTTGATTGAAAAGAATTACACACAAGAAGATAAGCAAAAGATGCCTGAAACAGTCCTAGAGCAGGTCAGGGCTTCTCAACAGAAACGTATCGATCTATTGAAGCGAGTAGCTAAACGATACCTTTCTAGACCTAAATGATGTTAAGGAGCATTGCTCTTTAAATATACTCAAACTTACAAACGAAGGGAAAGATTTAAATGTCTCACTTTGCAGTATACACTTGTAACGTTTCTAATATGGAATTTGTAAAGAAAGGTCTTCAAGAAATGGGCTTAGATTACAAAGAAAATGTTCAAATCACTGATTATTATGGTCAAAATCGTCAAGCTGAATTAGCAGTTATCAAAGATGGCAAGACACTTCCATTAGGATGGGTTCGTGATGAGTCTACTAGCGAGCTAGCACTTCAAGCTGACTGGTTCAAAGTTCCTTACTCTGAAAAAGAATTTACAAATAAGATTTCTCAATATCATTCTAAGTATCAAGTGCTTGATATCTGTGAAGAAAACCGCTGGAACGTAGATGAAGATAGCATTTCATTTAACGAAGCTGGCGAACTTGAAATTATCGCTACATCATTCGCTTAATTGCGAATTGTAACACATTACAATCAGGCATGTCGCACGACCCTCTGATTGTAATGTGGCTTAAAAGGAGAGGTACGTTTTGAAATTGTTAGATCAGACTGGACCTTATCAATTGGTTTTATATAAAGATGGCTACTATGCAGTGGATTATCAGACTGACAGTGTAGGACGATCTCTTATTTTCTCCAAAGATAAGACGAAGGTTAAAAATAAATATAATGAAATCGTAAATGGAGGAGTTATGTCAAATGGAACAAACAACAGTGAAGTTTAACATTAAACCTGGTGGCGAAATTAAGATGGACGTAATTGGTGGCAGCGGTGAAAGCTGTGTAGTTGCTACTCAAGAATTAGAAGTATCTCTAGCAAATGCAGGATCTAAGAAAGCTGATGCCGGCAAGAAGCCTGAGTTCTATGAAGGTGGCGGCACAACTGTATTTAATGACTTGATGAGCTAATTCATCTATACGTAACGCATTTTACAACCTGGTTAGAGCGATGCGGAAACATCGCCCTTCCTAGCGAGCAGGAGAGGTTTTGGATAATGTCATGTCCTTCCTTTCACCTAAGTATGTTTTTCTCTCCTGCTGTCTAGGGAGTGGTGATTTTAGCCCTTTTTAGCGACCCTATAAACGAATGACAAAGGGTAGGTGCGGTAGTCCTTGGCACCTCATAGATCGGACTGATACGTTGAGTAAGATGAAAGGGTGCACACTTTCATCAGAAAAACGGTTAGTCGGAGCACTAGAAATTTCAAGTATCTCGGATGGTAAAACGTTAGCATTCCCAGAGGATGACCTATGCAGGCTAAGTGAGGGCCGATGTCCATGATTCCCAAGCGGCGGGTGAGGGGAATTACATATAGTATTTAACAACAGTGTTATGTTATATCAAATATTATTACGGAGCACTAAAGGTAAAAATGAGCTAGACCATAACCGAAGATGGTGAACTTGGATTCAGGTTTCCGTGGGAAGAAACATGATGAATAGTTCGGTTCACGGGAGTAAGAAAGTAAGCGAGCACCCTTAACCATAGTAGAGGGTTCGATAAGAGTACAGCTTGGGTGGCCGGTGCAAGCCTAGTGTCGGAAGCCGTTAAATGCGTGAGGACACCAATACTTATTCTTCTTACTTCCTAGTAAGCAGAGGAACGATTGTCACATCTCCTTATATCGAATTTGAATACACCTCCTCTGCTTATTAGGGAGTTATCCCTATCGCATTCATATCATTACTATTAACCGGTGAAGGCAAGGCTCTTGGGAGGGAGTCACCTTGCCCGTCACCACATGCAGCCAAAACTTTAATAAAGGACGGTGAAATCACCCCTTAACAGTGATTTTCACATTTGGCTGCATTTGGTGGCGCATGCCGTAGGTATACAATACAAGGAGGATTATCATGACAGATAAAGCAAAAGGTGAAGTTAAAGCTGATGCAAAGCCTAAGAAAGCACCAGCTCGAAATAGAAGTAAAAAAACAAACGATCAGCAGGCTGTACTTATGATGCCTGATTTAAAAGATGAAGTGGCTGCTGAAGAAAAGAAGAAGGATGACGCTCTTTTCAAAGTATTAGATGAACATGAGACTGTTACCTTAGATGGTGGACAGATCGTGCCGCTAAATAAAAAGAAAACAGAAGCAGACATTACCCCATACATATCTAACGTTGATGGCTCTGTATATGCTATCACAGGTTTACCTGAAGAATTTATTGCTACTTTATTCGCATGGGTGTCACGTTCACCTAAATCATTTAAAGAGCACTTAAAAATTGCATTAAAGGACCATAACATCAAAGGCGCTTTAGATTCATTTAAAGAGCTTGATGATAAAGCTAAGTCCTTTCATGAAAAGTGGACGGTTG
Organism: Bacillus sp. ILBB4; assembly: GCF_035064545.1. Taxonomy (NCBI): domain Bacteria; kingdom Bacillati; phylum Bacillota; class Bacilli; order Caryophanales; family Bacillaceae; genus Bacillus; species Bacillus sp. ILBB4. The sequence goes on from NZ_JAIQVD010000006.1 coordinate 179,997, forward strand.
GTTATGGACATAGCTCCGTAGCGGAGCATGCTGTGGCTCATGTAGGAATCGAAAACATCTCTCGTTTGGCATCCGCTGAATTAGAGTTAGCCAATTCATTTCTAAGCATTACTGAGTACAGTCAGCGCTATCAAAAGCCTGAACGTGGTAAATGGCATAATCCTTTAAAAATGTTTAAAGAGAAGCCAAAAGGCATTTCAACTGCTAACCTAGATATTAATCCTTTATATCAAAAAGTTGACCATTTCTATCATACAGCATTCGATGCATTTGAAAACCTTATTGAGGGTGTTTATACATACTTAAAGAAAGAGTTCGTGCATTCAGAAGAATATGAAGAAATCAAAGATGACACTAAAGCAGTTGATCGCAAGCTGGATGCTTTAATGAAACTTGCATTTGAAGATGCTCGCTATGTCCTTCCGCTATCTATGCATACACAGCTAGGTATGACAGCAAACGGACGTGCATGGAGAGATACACTTGCTGAATTAGGTACTTCAGATCATGCAGAGTCACAGAAGCTTGCTGATGACTTACGTGCCGAAATTACAAAGGTATTGCCTGTTCTCTTGAAATACGCTACGCCTTCTCAATACCAAAAGAACTCTAAACTTAGAGTAAGTAAGCATTTTGAAAGTGAATATGACAATGTTATCGCACCTTCTTATGACGCTGTTCTTCTGCCAGTAGATGAAGAAAGCATGTTGATTAATGAAATCATTGCTCATCTAAAAGTTAAGAATCAGCTTGTAGATTATCCTTATGCTGCTGCAGTAGCTAACTTCGGAATGAGTGATGAAACAAAAGAAGAGATTATCAAGGAATTGCTATTTGAAATGCAACACTTTGATAATGCACCGGATGCATTCAAACATATCCGTTATAAAGCCTATTTCACAGTTTCTGAAGCCAATTGGCATCAACTTTTACGACATAACCGTATGACAGATTTTACTTTCTCAAAACCAACAACTAAATTCGGTATTAAAGTTCCTCCAAGAATTATTGCGGCAGGCCTTCAAGACATTTTGAAAGGCATTGCAGCAAAATCAGAAGAACTGTATAATGAACTAGTACAGAATAACTTTGAGAAAGAAGCTGAATATGTTGTCTTAAATGCCCATAAACGTCACATCTATGCTAGTTTCAACCTGTGGGAAGCTTATCATCTAATTAACCTTCGCACTTCTGAACAAGCACAGTGGGATATTCGTGAAACATTTGAAGACTTATACCAGCAGATTAAATCGGTGCATCCATTGTTAATCAGCGAAGCAAAGCGGAGAAATGATAATGCACACTAATACGGATCCCATTGTTTTATCAGAAGAGGACTATGAATTTTGGGCAAATATTAGTGAAGATTCAAATGCAGAGTTAATCTAACCTATCGGATAATAAATCACCTCTCTTGAAGGGAGGTGAGATAACATGGCAAACATCGAAAAAATGGAGAAAGAATTCAATGCTTTAATGAAAAAGTATGAATCAGCTTCTATGATTCGTGAGTGGAATAACGCTTCTCGCAGTGTAAACCTTACTGATAATCTGCGTATTCGTGAGCAAGAAATCAAAGGTTTCAAAAAGCGTTTCGAAGCTGCGAAGAATGAAGAAGAAGTAACTCCTGAAGTCTAGAACCTAATAAGAGCAGACATTATACGTGTGTCTGCTTTTGTTATGCCCCCATCCGGGGGTTTTCACTGAAAATCATAAAAAAGAGGTGCCTAATGGAGATAACTATCCCAACCCAAGTGTTTCGTCCTTTTGCTGAAAAAAGACTAAAGTACGTAAAAGACGAACTCACTTATTATCAAAACAAAATCGCTAAAGCTGTAAAGGAATACGAGCAAGAGCTAAAAGCCTATGAGGATTCTAATTGGTTAAAAAAGCTGTTCAAATCAAAGCCAGAGCATCCTAGTAAAGGTTTTCTAACACCTTATGATGGTTGGCAATTAGCCAAGAGTAGCATGGAAATACAAGCAGACTATGTGAGTCAGGTGCTATCAACACTAGACCATAGTGATGAGATTACATTAACCAAAGAGGATATCAGTTACTTTAATGTGCTTATATCAATTGAACACATTAAAGAAGCGTAAGCGTAAAGACTGAAAGGAGCAAAGGACATGACAACTGTACCAACAAATACATTAAATCCAATGGAAGTAGCCCAAATGCTGAATGAACTTAACCCTCAGCAACGTGAAGCTGCGCAAACAATTTATGGCCCCGTTCTTATCTTAGCAGGAGCTGGTTCAGGAAAAACAAAATCTCTAATTACTCGTATTGCGAACATGATTAGTCAAGGGATCCAAGCTAAGAATATCTTCTGTGCTACTTTCACAAATAAAGCGGCACGAGAAATGAAAGAACGTCTAGAAAGTGTAGTTGGAGAAGAGCCAATGAATCATATTTGGATGGGGACGTTCCATAGCCTATGTGTACGTATTCTTCGCAAACATGGGCACCTATTGGGATACGAACAAGATGAAACTTCTAAGCGTTGTAAGTTTGTTATCTACGATACAGGCGATGTTTTGCAGGTTATTGAACGTATCTATAAACAAATAAACATAACAGGTAAATACAAAGAAGGTCTAGCTTTACATTACATAGATAACGCTAAAAACAACTTATGGGACCCTGAGTATTGTGCCTACAATGTTGCTGAATCAGCAAGTGATCAAGTAATGGCTCAAGTGTACACTCGTTATCAAGAACAACTACGCATGATGAATGCAATGGACTTTGGCGATCTTATCATGAATACAGTTATTTTGCTTCGTGACCATGCAGAAGCTCGTGACTATTGGCAAGATAAATTCCATTTCGTAATGAGCGACGAATACCAAGATGCTAATTATGCTCAATTTCAATTACTGCTTCTTTTAGCCGCTCCACACTATAACCTTTTTGTTGTAGGTGATGATTATCAAGCTATTTATGGATTCCGTGGAAGTGACATTAGTATCATTCTGAATTTTGAAAGGTATTTCCCAAGTGCAGCTGTTATTAAGCTAGAGCAAAATTACCGCTCTGTAGGGAATGTTGTGCATGCCGGAAACTATATAATGAGTCATAACCGAAATCAAAAGGTAAAGAATCTAATGACTGCTAAACATCAAGGTGAACCATTACGTGTAATAGGAACCAAGACGGAATATGAAGAAGCGGCATATATAGCGGCAGTTATTAAGAAAAAAGTACTTCAAGGTGGATATAAATATGAAGACTTCGCTATTCTTTACAGAGGCAATGCACAGTCTCGAGTAATTGAAGATTTCTTCCGTAATCAATTCATTCCTTATACCATTGTTGGTGGACATTCCTTCTATGATAGAGAAGAAATTAAAGATATCATTGCTTATCTTAGAGCTATCTTTAACAGAAAAGATGATACAGCTATTCTTAGAATCATCAATAAACCTACAAGAGGAATAGGTAAGACTTCTCAAGATAAGATTGAAGAATATGCAAACAATCATAAAGTTAGTGTCTTTCGTGCTCTTAAGAATGCTGCAGAGATTCCTGGAATGAATAAGAGATCCGTTACAAAGGTAACAGCTTTCTTTGATTTGTTAGATCATTTCCAAAAGAAATTAGAAAGTGGCATCATGCTAACGACTTATGTGCGTTATGTGTTGGATCAATCAGGGCTATGGAAGCATTACGAAGCCGATAAAAAAGCTGATGAGAAAATTGATAACTTAAAGGAATTCTTAGTTTTAATTGATAAATACGAGTCAGATAATCCGGACAAAACATTAGAAGACTTTTTGCAAGAGATTTCATTAGTTACAGATTCTGCAGATAAAACAAAGACAGATGCTGTAAAGCTGATGACTATGCATGCTTCAAAGGGACTTGAATTCCCTGTAGTTTTCTTACCAGGCTGGAATGAAGCAGTCTTTCCTTCATGGAGAAGTCAAGGGGAATCAGAAGTTGAAGAAGAGCGCCGCTTAGCATATGTAGGTATTACTCGTGCAGAGAAAGAACTATTTATCACTTGGGCAGAGCAACGAAGTCAGCAAGATGGTAAGCAAAGAATGCACAAACCTTCACGCTTTTTAGAAGAGCTTCCAAGTGAAATTGTAGAAGTTTCTCAATTATCTTTGTAATACCTTTAAATTTCTTAGTTTTTTATAAAAGTTTCTTGCATTCTCCCTACCTTTATAGGGTATTATGTGTGTAAGAGACTTTTTATTAGAGGAGATGTATGCCGTGAGCGCAGCAAAAGTAAAAACACAAGATGAAAAATCATCTTATAGAAAAGTAAATAGAGAAGATATTTATAAAGAGGTTGTAAATATAATTCAGAATCATAATGGGGAAGCAGAAATTGCAAATTCAGAATTAGCCAAGAAATTTGATATACAAGGACCTTCATTAGATTATCATTTAAAACATTTAGTAGATGAAGGAAAATTGATACTTTCACCTAAGCGTGGACGTTATAATAGGAAAATCTATCGTTTAGCTTCGGGAATAGATGAAACTCCTAATGAAGTAACACTTGATAAATCCAACTCTAATAAGACTGAAGTTCATACACCATTCTTAAATCAAGAATCATTAGATAAGTTTGATGACTTTATAAAAGAACACTTACAAAAATCAGGCAATGTAGAAGGAGTATTCACTTCCACTAGTGGAGCAGGCAAGTCATCTGTGTTAAAAGCACAAATGGAGTCAGATACATCTAAAAATAATGATGATAAAAAGCAAATAATAAATTATTCTAATTCAACAAAAGATGAGAACGTAAACTATGTACAAGAAGCTAGTCGTGCTACAAGAGAAAAAGCAGATGAGACTTATACTATTGAATCACCTCAACCAATGACTCAGCAACCCGATCCTGTAGTAAGTGAAGATATAACAGAGCCTGAAGCTTACGTTAAGAAGCCTGAACCTATAAAAGTAAAAGAGCTAACATTAGAAGATGAAATTCAGAATTTCCTTAATGCTTCTAGTCAAGTGAACGATGCCAATACATTACTGAAGCATGAAGATCGTGAAATACTTTCTGTAATGAACGAAACCATTCAGCAGACTACAGTTTATTTGAAAGATTTATCTGAACAGCTTAGTACAATTCAAAATAAGCAACTTATACAACATTTGATAGATGATCGTAATCGCACACAAGAACAAATGAAGCGCTTAGAGAAAGAAGTAGAAGAAGCTTATGCTCAAGCAAATCAAACAAAAGAGAAATACGAAATAGAACCTGACCGTGTAAGGTTTATGCACCAGATGATTGTTGCTACAGTTGATAACTTTGTAAATCAACAAAACCATTCAATGGCGCTTAATCGACTAAACTTTAGAAACCAAATATCTAAAGAGGTTAGTGACCTTGTGAAGTATGTTTTACGCTTGGAGGAGTAATTTTGATTTCAGAAGAAGTAACGGCTTGGATTAGCCTTGTTTCTGCGATTGTATCTCTTGGTTTTGCTATTTCGGCAGCACGAAGTTTAAATCGTGCAAAGCAGAGCTCAATAAAAGTAAAACAACATTTAAAAGAAATAAAGCAAATTCAGAAACAATTATAAAACAAGCCCCATCCGGGGCTTTTCTATGAATAGTAAAAGAAAACGTCAAGGAGGACATAACAATGCCTAAATATCCAGATGACTTCAAAGAATACATAAAACAAACTGCTCAAACACATGAAGTCATCAATTCCATCATTGGAGGAGTGACTTCATCAGGTATTAACTTTGTAGCAAAATGTCCATTTCATGAAGATAGTAGACCTAGTTTAATGATTAATGTGTCTACAAACACATGGAGCTGCAATGGTTGTGGAGCTGGTAGTAGTAATCACAGTAAAGCAACATCATCTGATGTATATGGATTTGTAATGGGTTACTATAACTATAATTTTGGTGAAGCAATTGAATGGCTAGCTAAGTTCCTAAATGTTCCGCTACCTATTCTTGATCAAAAACAACAGTTTAAATTAAGTCAGCAACAGTGGTGGTCTAATAAATGTGCAACTGCTCAATCAAGGTTTAGAGAGAACCTTATGAATAACAAAGAAGCCTATAAGTACCTAAGAAATCGTGGCTTAGAGGATTTAGATATATATGTATGGGGACTAGGATTTGGTGATGGTGAAGACCAAGACTTTATGAATACGAAGGGTAAAATTACATTTCCTATTCATGATTGGTCTGGAAACATCGCTTCCTTTACTGGACGTGTACCATTTGGAGCTTCTGTCTTAACAGAACTCAATGAGAAACAGAAAGCAGAGGGGAAGCGCATAACACCTAAATATGATCATAGATGGCCACTCAATGCGAAGTTTGTGTCTGAAGAATATATTCGCAATCATCCATTCCCTGAATTTGACCGAAATCAATATGTGTATGGATTATATCAAGCAAAGAGTTATATCACTCAATGGAAGTCAGCTACGCTTGTAGAAGGATTTACAGATGTTATTCAGCTTCATAAGAGAGGCCTTACAAATGCTGTAGCCACTTTAGGAACCAATCTAAGTGAGCAGCATGTATTGCAACTAAAAAGAGCTGGTGCAAAGCGTGTATTGCTCATGCGTGATGGAGACGATGCAGGCTTAATTGCTATGGAAAAAGACTCACGTATCTTGCTTCAACATGGAATAGAAGTACAGGTATGTCCTTTGCCTGATGGTCATGATCCCGATTCATTAGCAAGAACATTTCCATTGTTAGATGATGCATTTTCTAAATATATAAATAAAAGAACTCGTACATTAACACAATGGCGAGTTGAGAAAGTTTATAAAGAAGAACAAGATGAAATTCTGTTCCATTACTCACGTATTGGTGAGATTCAAGGAAATCGTTTAGAGAAAGTTATTAGCTTATTGGCGAGTGAAGATGATCCAGTTCAACTAGATATTCTTTTAAGACAATATGCAGAGTTATTCGTTGTCTCTTACGATTCATTAAAACAAAAGGTACATCACTTTAAAGGGAGTATTCAACATGCGCAATAAAGAAGCTGTATTAAAATTAGAAGTATTCATGCCGTTCAACTTAGATAAGATGAATGAGCAACAAGCAATAGATAAGGTGGAAGAATTGGTTCTTGAAATGCAAGACAAGATTGATCCAAACATCACTATTGATGTGAAAGAACGCTTTATAAAAAAATAAAATTAAAAGGGGAAGATATACATGCACTTAGGAGTTTATATTAACGGAGCAAACATTCAAGCTGAAAAACACAATGACAATAAGGATAAAGCAATTGAAGAATTAATTGCTAATGCTCCTTCAAATTTTGATTCATCTGAAGATGATATTCTTTTGTTTCAATTTAAAGAAGGAAATAGTGAAGGTGAAATTGTCTTTAATTATGCTCAAGATCACTTAGAGGAGGGAATGTAATGTTTATTTCAGTTTACACAAGAGGCGGCATCATTTCTGATGTAATTACTTCAACAGAAGATTTAGTTGATGTAGTCGAAGAAATGAATATTAAACTTAAAGATAACTTTGATTCGGAAGTTGATGATGCAAGAATCTTTAATACAGAAAACCAAGAAGTTCATTCATATGATCCAGAGGACACAGCAGAGAAAGGTGAATTATAATGGCATACAATAATAACAATAAGAAATCATTTAGCTTAGATAACTATGAAACGGTAAAAAGTAGAAAGGTGCGTCTTCGTAATGATTTTAAAGATTCTTTGATTTTGCCGCTTCCTATGTCTGATTTAAATTATGCCGGAAACTATATTTTAATGGGTGCTTTGATTTGGAAAGATAAGAAAACATTCGAGCAATTAGATGCATCTGCTCATGAACGATTAGCTCAAATTTCACAAACAGCTACTCCTCAGAATGCAGGTATCGCCCTTGCTTCTATTGCCTTAATTACAAAAGCAGATGGGGCAGGATATTCTTTATCTATTGCAGGAGGAGCAAAGGCAGATAAGCATGCATGGGTAGAAAATGCAGAAGAATCAGCAGTAGGTCGTGCATTAGATAACATGGGCTATCATTCAGGATCTGCTTCTCAAGAAGAGATGGCCAAGGTTGAGCACATGATGCAAGCTCAACAAACTCGTGTGCAGTTAGAGAATCAAGTTAATTCTATGTATTCTTCATTAGTTCAGCAAGGACATAATACTCAATACTTAGGACAAATCATCTCTCAAACTGTTCGTCCGTTTGCACAGTTAAATGAACTAGCTCCTGACGAGCTGGAAAAATTACTAAATGCATTACAAAGTGCAGGGAATCAAGGTGCTTATAGTGCATCTCAACAGCAAGCGCAACAGAATCCTCATGCTGCTCCAAATTTTGTTCCTGGGGCACCATCTCCTACAACCATGAGGTAAATATAAAATAGAATGGAGTCTATACAATGAAAAGCTGGTTTAGTGGTATGACAAGTGACGAAATTGTACGTGAAATGTCAAGATTAGCTCATAATGCGATTGCTATAGCAAAGCAATATGGGGAAGTTGAAAGCGATAAACTGGAGAAGCAGTTTGTTAAAAAGTTTGAAGAAATTATTCCTTCTATTGTGGAAACGAAAACCGCATTCTACATGTACAATAAAACGATTTGGAATGAATGGGATAAGTGTCAGTCAGATTTATGGGACATTCGAAGAGGAATGGAAAATAACATCGAAGAAGTATTATTACATAAGGTATGAAAATAAAATCGTAAAAAATAAGTTTTATGATTGCTCCCTATCCAAAAGGTAGGGTATACTTAACCTACGGAAAGATTTGGACAGGGAGTGGATTTTATGAATAATGTGCAAAAACTTATGCGTGAAGCACATGAGAAAAAGAAACGATTAGAAGAAGAAGCTAGACGTAAAGCTGAGCAAGAAGCTCAAGGTACAAACAATACGGAAGAGGAAGAACTACATATCGAAGAAGTATCTACTGATCAGACACAGGTTTCTTCAACAGCAGAACAAGAAGTTGCTGCAACAGTTGAACAGCCAGTAACACCAGTAGCTACACAACCAGTAGCAGAGCCAGCGGTTAAGCCACAACGTCCTGTGACACCAGCACCAAGACAACAAAGACCAGCTCGTTCAGCAGCTGTAAACGTAAATACAGAATTGCCTAAAGGTATTGTAGATGTAATGAGAGATGACGTACCTGCATCAGATTACGGAGTAAAAAGAGTTCAGACACACTTTGATTGTGCGAATAGAGTTGTCCGAAAATGGATTACAGATTTTTCATCCGACAATCAGTTTAATGGGGGAGTAGCCATTACCAAATCACAAGCAATTGAGGTCATGCTAGATGTGATGTATTATGATTTGGGCATTAACCCGATTGGCTATGAATCAGCGCAGGAGCTACGTGAAGATATCATTAACAAAATTAGAAGTATGGGATAACATATAGAGCAACCTAGGGGATTTCCCTAGGTTGCTTTCTTTATTCCCTAACTTATTATGCTATAATAGAAAGGCATTACAAGAAAGGAAGAATGTTATGGAACTTGTAACAGCATACTTATATAATCGCATTCCTGTTGAAACAAACGACATTAATGTAAAAACATTTCATCATCTTAAGAGAAATGGATGGTATACAGATGCAAGAACTAATAAGAAATTTACGATGTTAAATAAACGAATCGAAATAGATGATCAGTGGTACCGTGTCATGATTCGTTTTGAATATAATGGTTTTCTTGAGGGAGAAGATGTGTATCTCCTAAGTTTGCCATGTCCTTTTCTTATTACAAAATGTCAGCCTGTAGAAGGTATTTCGTCAGCACGATGGAAAGATACAGAAGTTTATCATGGCCCTAAGTTAGGTAGTGTACTTGGATTTTTACAAAAAGGGGTTCCATCAGCAATCATTGATGAAGTCAGCAACGATTTAAAACAATATGTTCAATACAACTAAAAGGAGAGAGTAAACATGTATTCAAGACCTTATAAAGTAAATGCACTTCTTAATGATTATATAATCAAGGTTCTAAAAACGTATTTAAAATTTCCTGAAGGTCAGCCCTATACAGCATTAGACTGGAATGCATTAGATGGGACATTATTATATAACCTTACAAAGAATAGCGGAGATGGATCATTGTTCGGTGTGTCGGCTGATTCTTATGGCTGTCAGCATATGAGAGAAGATTATTCATTTCATAAGGTTTCAGAAGCTGATTATCGTTCAGAAGCAAAGATTACAAATGATGCATTCTCTCTTATGGTTGTTAATCCAACTATTGATGATCGTCTGCAAAATGAAATCTTTGATTCGGTGGATCCTTACACCATGCCTAACTTTGAACAAGAAACGCATGCCAAAGTTATGAGAGAAGAAGAGGAGCGCCAGCGTCTTCAAGAGCAAATGAAGGATCAAATTGACTTTGGTTCACTAAATGAAGATAACTCCGAGAAAGCGAAAGAGCTTGTAGAAGAGACACCTGAACAACGTGAAACACGTATTCAAAAGAAAATTCAAAAAGAGATGCAAAATCGGGTGAAGGCATGGCGCTTAGCTATGAAAGAACAACAAAAGAAGATGCAGTCTATGCGTTGGGATGGTTTCTTGCTACAACGTGCTACTACATATTTGCGTCCAGGCGGTATTCTTGTCATGATTACTCCTAAAGAATTAATTGATGACAGTATTGCTTTCAAGTTAGTCAATCAATATGAAGACATAAAGATTCTTCGATTAGATGACGATGAGTATCCAGAGTATCGCAAATGCATCATCCTTGCTAAGAAGCGTAAAAAAGCGACTCGTGAAGACCATGAGTTAGGTAAACGTATTGCTCGTACAAAAGAAAGACCATACAAATCTTTTGGTAAGATTCGTGATATCACAGCTTCTTTAGTGGACAATGCTGAACGTTATGAAAAGCAAGTCTTAAGAGCAAAAACAGATGCTATCTATGGAGTACTTGAACCTCAACATGATCCTAGTTATGTTGTTCCTGCTTCTGATCCGGAAGACATTACATCTTTCCGTGTTGGCCCGATTACAGGCAATGAAGCTCTTGCTACTTTAAAGAAATCAAAACTCATTAATTCATATAGAGAAACATACTCCCAAGTGCTTACAAATAAAGAACCAGTTACACCAACACCACTGCATAAAGGTCATATTATGCTCCTTTTAACATCTGGCTTCTTAAATGGTTATATCGGTACTGGTCCCGATCAACATTTAGTTAAAGGTAGTGCCATTAAAGATGTTCGTGAATTTAGTGAAACAGATGATGAAGGCAACACAAGAACGGTAGAGCGTGAATTCTACAACATTGGTGTAAAACTTTTAAATGCTCAAGGTGAATTTAGAAAAATCATGTAAGGAGGAACAAGTATATGGCATTCTTTCAAAGCGACGAAATTTATTCTTTAGAAATATATAACCGTAATGCAACAGATGCATCAGCTTTCTGTGATTTACTAGTGTGTGATGAAGGAAACAACATCTATGTTGCAAACCTAATTGGTACTGATACAAAAGTAAAGACTGTAGCAGCATTGCTTCAAGAATCAAAGAGTGGGCAAATTAAACGAGCGGAAGGTCCAATCTTTGCTGAAGGGCATACTCGTCATAGTGTCTATGGTTATCAGGTTAAGAAGAATCATTATGATGAAGAAATCATGAAGATTGATGATTTAACTCAAATTTTTATGGTAACAAAGAATGCATTACCTGACATCAAGGCTCGTAATGCATGGCGTGCAGAACAAGATCGTCGTCTTGCTGATGGTGATACACCATTACCTATACCTGATCACTTAGCGGAACTGGTATTAGCATGGGATGGTGACTATAAGAAACAAGTGTATGAAGTTTTAAATGACCGTTACAATACCCCTATGTTAGAAGACTGGAAAGACTTTATTGTAGATGCGTTAATCGTAAATAGCTACTACGAGCCGCTACGTGTTGAGTGTTTCGGTTCGGATTACAAATTAGAAGCAGGCCTTCTTCGTGTCACAGAAGAACAGCTTGAAGAAATTATCACAATGGGCATCGAAGGATATGAATTAGACTTTGCTATTGAAGAGGATGGCCGTACAGAAGAGGAAGCCGTTCTAAATAAATGCAACAGTATTGATGACTATTTAAATCACTTTGCCGGTGAGTTGGGGAACCGTATAAAAGAAAATATTGGATTACGTTTTAATCCTGAAACTGAGAAGCATCACCCTGCATTCCGTGATGTAAACTTACAAGCCAATGAGAATGGCATTACAGGCTTATATCCTCCTCAAGCTAATACAGTAATGGGTGTTGCCAAAACACTTGAGCAAGATAAGCATTGCTTTATTATTGGCGAAATGGGAACCGGTAAAACGACTATGGGTGAGATTGTCCCTTATATCGCAGAAGCAATGATTCAAAAGGTAGATAATAATCCACGCCCGCAACGTGTTATTGTGCTTTCTCCAGCTATCATGGTTGAGAAGTGGGCACGTGAAATAAAGGAGCGTATTCCACAAGCTGAAACGTACCAAATCACTCACTGGAAAGATGTTAAGGCAATTGAAGAACGTACAGCTTACAGAGACAAAAAGGGCAAGATTAAGTACAAGCAGCCTGATAAGTGGGAATACTACATCATGAGTTCTGAGACTCCGAAATTCACTTTCCCTGTTCAACCAATCAAAGATTGGAGAACGCATAAAGATGATATTTCTTTCTTCGGTGAGAATTATGAAGGAGAAGTGAAGACACGTACTGTGCGTCGTGCTGATGGCATGCATAAAGTAAACGTGACTGATCATCGCATTCGCTTTAATGAATTAACTTTCTTTAACATGGAGAAGAACCGCAACGAAACAGTATACGAGCCAGGGGAAACGGGATTCTATTGCCCTAAATGTGGTGGACCATTGATGCAGCGCCGCAGAGGTGAAGATGAAATGTCAGGTGAAAATTACTTTGAAACCTACAACAAATCCTCTGGCAACTGGGTGAAGAATCAAACGAAAGAAAATTACTATTGTAAAAATGACGTTGAAACAGCTCATTTGCCAAAAGAAGAAATTGTAGAGTGGAAACTTGATAAGACTCTTAACCGCTATGTTCCTATGTACACTCATCAGCGTTGTGGTTTCGTATTGTGGCAGCCTGAAAAGCTTCCTTTAGATTCTGGATATCGTAAAGTATCTCCTGCATGGTATATCAATAAGCGTCTTCCTAGAGGCTTCTTTAAATACTTGATTGCAGATGAAGTACATGAGTATAAGAGTGGAGATTCTTCAACAGGTCGTGCATTTGGCCAACTCGTGAACCACACTGAAAAGCAAGTCTTACTTACAGGAACATTAATGGGTGGAATGTCTCGAGACATCTTTTACTTACTTGCTCGCTTAAGTCCAAAAGGTCTTCTTAAAGAAGGTATTTCTTATAAAGATGAATCCGCATTTAATCAACGCTATGGGATTAGTGAACATAGCACTCGTGCCCTTGATGGTCGTATGCGCCGCAATTCTAGTCAGAAGCCGGGTATTTCACCTCACTTGTTCCCAATGCATTTAATGGGCAACTGTGCGTTCTTAGAGCTAAATGATATGGGATATGCTTTGCCACCTTATCAAGAAGTGCCGGTAGTTGTAGATATGGATGAAGAGCATTTCAAAGCTTATCGAGAAATTGGTCATGAAATTATGAGTACGATGAGAGCAACAGAAGGTTTAGGCGGCATGAATAGCATTTCAACTTTCATTAATGCTATGTATCAATATGCTGATACACCTTTCAATGTTGAAGAAATTGTAACGTATGACCAAAACGGTGAACGCCATGTGTTAGGTATGCCTTATAACTTTGACCAACGTGAATTCACACCTAAGAAGCTTGAACGTTTAATTAGTATCATTGATGATGAGATATATACTCATGGACGTAAGAACTTAATCTATGCGAAATACACAGGTAAAGAAGCATGGAATCAAGTGGATACATGGTTATATGAGGAACTTAAGCGTAGAGGTTATAAAGTAGGTATCTTGCGTAATGGAGGCAAGTACGATGGCATTAAGATGCCTAAGAACTCAAGACAGCGTGAAGATTGGTTAAATACCATGATGGAAAAACATGATTGGGACGTTCTAATTACAAATCCTCGTCTTGTTAAAGTAGGATTGGATCTATTAGCATTCCCGAATATTCATTTCTTCCAACTTGATTATTCAACATATGATTACATGCAAGCGTCACGTCGTTCTTGGAGACTTAAGCAAACAAAAGATGTAAAGGTCTTTACTTATGTATACCGTGAATCTATTCAAGAGAAGGCTCTTCAGCACATTGCCCGGAAAATAGATGCAGCTATGGCTATGCAAGGAAAATTTTCGGAAGAAGGCTTGCGTGCAATGGCAGATAGTTCGGACGGCATGAATGCATTAGCTAAACAGTTGATGAAAGATGATGTCTTGAATGAAATGGAAACTGTTCATGATATGTTTGCTCGTAAGAATCAGTCATTTGAAGAGATGCAAGCCGTAGAATTCCAAGATTATGATGGATATGTCATGAATCCAATTGAAGGCGGTATTGAGCGAGTACGTCAAATTGCTGAAGGCTTTATTCAGCATGTTGAAGAAGAAGCGAAAGCGGGTCGTGCTACGCAAGAGGAAGTTAGACGTACCAAGAAGGCTGTTACAGACTATCTTGATATGTTTGATGAAGTTCTTCAAACAGTTGAAAATATCCAGGAATATAACAAAGGAGTTAGCAAGAAGAAGCAAATCATTCAAGGTCAGCAAGAATTAGACCTATTTGCTATCTAATAACATTAAAGTGAAGTTTGTAATGTCTATTTAATTTTTGATGGGCATTACAATTTTTTATTTACAAATTAAAAATTATATGACATAGTAATAAATGACAATAAAACTTAGGGAGAAACGTTATGAAAACATTTAAATATTGTTCTGCTTATAAATGTGGTCGTGTGCTTCCAGAAGAGCATGATAATGCGGTTTGCCCATACTGTATGAGTGGATATCAATCCATTTATAGCAGCCACACTCAAATTAAACCACTACCAGAAGTTGCTTATGAAATTGAAATGAAGTGTAGCAAAACAGGAGAAACTGATCCTAACAAGCTTTGTTATAGAGAGCAACATGTATATAGCAGCTTTACTACTGGCAATGAATTCGAAAGCGCTGAAAGCCGAAATGCTTTCTATGCTGAAATGGATAGACAAGAAGCTATGAATTACTTAGTCATTGAGGAATCTGAAGATGATGTTACGTTTTATGAAAACAAAGAAGACGTAGAGAAAGAGTTTGATCGTATTTTAAAAGATGCTGATTATGAATACTTGGAATCAACCTTTGAAGAGATGGTTATTCTCAAAGTTGAGAAAGTTACAAGTTCCCTTAAAAAAGATGACTTCCATAAACGAAATATGCTCTTTTATAATTACGAATGGTACCGAGTAGAAGAAGTCATTCAACCTGAATTTGAAGCGGATTCTGACTTCACAGTTAGTTGGTAAGGAGGCATACAAGATGAATGTCAATGATGAAAGAGAATATGTCCTGCTTTCTTGGAAATGGTCATACAACAAAGATATACTTCGGTTTTGGGGTACTTTAACAGATGATACAGAAGAGCGTTCTTACAGCGGATACAATGTCGATACAGATAGTTGTGAGAGATATACTAAGCAAGAATTAAAAGAACGTGGCCACCTCTTTTGGGAAGGTCAGAAGCTTCATGAACTACATAGAGATGAGTCTTATGCAATTAAACTCAGTGACCTTTTGGTGTTAGGAAGAAAGTACTCAGTAATTTATATATAATTTGAGGAGGAGTTCCAGTGGAAGAAAGAAATATTGAAGCAAAGATTATCCGACATGATAGTGGTTTAGATTCAAAGCGGATTGAAAAGATTATTGAAATGATTAGTGATAGAATCGGTGACATTAAGTATGACAGAAAAGATATCCTTAGTGATCGTAAAAAACAGTTAAAGAAAGCAGTAATTGAGTTACACAACTTGCAACCGCATTATGATGAAATTGAGAAAAATAATGCTGAGATTAAATCTCTCGAAGAACAAATTCATGCATTAAAGCAAAAACAAACTCCTCACAAAAAGGCAATCGCAAAAGTGCTTAGAGGAAGCGATGATACTTATAACTACAGCTCAGTATCTGATAATTCACCTGCAGATAAATATATCAAGCAGCACCTTCCTGATATTAAAGGCATCAAAGAAAGCCTTAGCAAACTTAGTGAAGAAATTGAAGAAAAGCTATGGTTAGCTAAAGATATTGATGAAGCTCGTGCCCTTCACTCTTATGCAATAGAAGAAATTAAAACTATTTCGGCTGGTATTACTAAGGAGGAAAACTAATATGAACAATGTATATGAAAGAGAAACAACTCGACAAATCGCAAATGCAACAATCGCTCACATGGAACTATTAAAGCAAGCATTGGATGCCGCTGACTTTCAACAGTCTCAAGCGGAAAGCTTTAAACAGATGGCAAAAGAAGTTGGTGAAGAATTAGTTCATGCAAAGGATCGTCATGTTCAGGACGAAGCGACTATTCAAATCAAAGATAGCGAAATTGCTCAACTTCATGAAGCTCAGAAACAGAATGAAGCTATTATTGCTGAATTAAAAAAGAAGCTAGAAGAGGCTGAATCAAAGCTGAATATTGCTTCTGAGAAAAAAGATGCCGCTATTAAAGCAGTAAAGTAACACATTACACCTTAAGAAAGAGGTTTTAATATGGGCAAAATCTTAAATGTCGCAGGGTATGTACTTATTGCACTCTTGTTTATTGTTTGTTACTTAGCGGAGTTAATTTGGAGGAACTTATTAAGACTCATTAAGTTTCCAATGCGTCCTATATGCAAGGAATGGGGTCATGATTGGAGGTATCATGGTTCAGGTGGATTTGCCCCTGTACCTGGACCGCATTATTCAACTAGCTGCAAGCGTTGCGGAAAATGTGAATAACCACTTAAAGATACTGTATAAATGAATACAATTAAAAGGAGATAAAACAAATGCCAGATTTAAACCCTCGTGCAACTGTCGTATTAAGAAGTAAAGAAAAGGTTACTAGAAAGCCTGACTATGCAAGTGTTGGCGGCTTCTGCGTTACCCCTACTAACGAAGAAACGTCAATCTTGTTTGATTGGGAATCATCAGCTGGTTATTCTGAAATAGATAAGGATGGCTATCTTGAAATTAGCTGGATGCTAAGTGGATTTGACATGGACTTCTTCCTTGGTTCAAATGAAGGATTAACAGAGCCGGATTGGGAGCTTATTCTAAGTTCAGCATTGGATGAAGTGTATTATGAAGCTGTTCATATTATTGGTGGTATAGAATCACATATAGAAATGACTGTTCAATCTTTTGGTTTCCTTTTTTATGACTTCGATAAAAATGAAGAAACTAATTCGTCGTTCACTCACGAGCAAATTAAAGCCTACAATCAAAAAATTGAAAAGGAATTAGTGGTTAATTAAATCAAGGAGGAGTCTGTATGTCATCCGATTACTGGGAGAAATTACAACGTGAAAGAGTAAAGAAACTTGAAGAAAGACAAGAACAGCTACGAAAAGAAAATGCTCTTTTCAAAGCGCCTGACGTGAATCGGATGGTTGCAGAAAAACTCAGCACTACTAGTCAAGGTTGTAATTGTCAGCGAATGCTACTGATTTTAGTGCAAGATGGAGAAGTGAAGGCGACAGAATACCTTTCACCTATCCCTTTCTTTTTAAAAGAAGCAAAAGCTGATGAAGAGAAGCATTCATGGGAGCACAGATACGGACCTTCATTTGATAAAGTAGGAGAAGCTTATTACACCAAAAGATTTAGAGATGATTTTTATGAAAAGGATTTTGAACCTGACTTAGCAGGTGTCAAAAGATATCCAAAGCTTGTTCCTACTTTAATGTTCGGAGATAAACAATATTATCAAGATCCTTGTACCTTCTCTAATGACTTGACTATTGAAGAGCTAGAATCATCTTATTCCTGCCCTGAAGAAATCTCAGAATTACCAGACGGCATCTACCACGTATTATGGGAGAATGCTTGTTATACGTATACCACCATGGAGGGTGACGAAGGAGATAGCGAAACGGATTTTAAGATATACCCATCGGTTCCATTATGGGATTTCTTGAGATATAAAGAAGAAATGATTGCTGAAGCTACACCAGAAGGAGAAGAGCTGGCAGCAGCATACCTTTACATTCAAGAAACGAAGCAAAATCGCAAGAAGAGTGTTGAAAAAACAGATCATTACACATTAGATTATTATGTAAAAAACGATAAACTTCCTACAGAGAATCCTTTATTAGCAGGAAACCTTTCTGCAGCAGCCGCCAATTTCATACTCGATGATGAGTCTGAGGAAGATGATATAGCCAATTTTGGATTGGAGGAGCTTTTAGGTGACGATCATGAAACAGATAGATGAATGCTTAACAAGAGAGTTTTCAGGTAAACCTTCATTGAAAAGAAAATGGAGGGCTTTTTTAGGTACAAATCCTAAAACTCACTGCAGAATGCTTTTACTGTACCACTATCATCATTTAATTCTTCGATACGATGTGGACCATCATGTTGTACTGTACGAGTGGTGGGAAAAACCTGCGGATAAGCGAGGATTAGACAGCGCCAAGGAGTGGCTTGGAGAAAGACAAAGAAAACTCAAAGAAAAGCAGGAGTAATCTTGTTTAAGAATAGTTATTCTGTTAATATTGTAATGTATTACAAAATGCCCCATCCGGGGCATTTCGGTAGAATAAATTTTAGGAGGACGAATATATGTCAGAACCAGTAGTAGCTGTTGGTGTTCCAACACCTGTGTTAAATAGAGAAGAAGCTCAAGAGGTTGATGTTCAAGCGCCTTCAGTATTAAGTGAAAATATTGATGTAGATAAAATGGATGCTGAAATTGAAAAAGAATTGAAGACAAATGTAACACTAGCAATTCAAACAGAAGTTCTAAAGAAAGCGGTCGGAAAAGTAGAACGTTCTATCTCAAAGAAAGCTGTGCAAGATGTTTTCAAAATGATTTATATTGATATTCAGCCTGACACATTAACATTCCGTGGAATTAATAGCGACTTTATGACAGAAGCAACTGTTTCACAAAATGCAGATCAAACTAACTTCAAAATTACAGAAGGTAAAGGGAACTCTATTTGCTTCCCTGGAGATAAATTTATTCAAATCGTCAAGAAGCTAAATGCAAAGAAAACTGAGATTCGTATTGAAGAGAACCAAGCATTAATCAAATCTGGTCGCCCTAAGTTTGATTTACTAGGTATCGATGGGGACGAATTTCCACGCACACCTGAATTAGAGGAAGGTACATCAGTTCCAATGCATCCTCAAGTATTGAGCATGATGTATGATCGCACTATCTATGCTGCATCATCTAAAGAATCTCGTCCAGTGCTAACGGGTGTATTGCATCATTTGAATGGCACTAAGTTAAAATGTGTTGCAACAGATGCACACCGCTTAGGTCAGTTCGTGTATGAACTTGAGGAAGAGCATGAAGAACTGTCTGCAACTATTCCAATCAAAGTGTTAACAGAAGCAAAGAAACACTTAGATGCTACTGAAGTAGAAGTAGTGATTCACTACCATGGCACACAAGTTGTGTATGAATTTGAGGATGTTAAAGTCTACGGCCGCACAATTGAAGGAAATTATCCGGATACGGACCGCTTAATCTTTAGCTCAGATAACACTGGAAGCTCAGTCGTTGTAAATGCAGGTGCTTTCAAAGAATTACTTAGTAACTCAACTGTATATAATCCAGATCAACCCATCATTATTTGTATCAAACCTGAACTTAACCAGCTGCGTGTAAATACTCGTGAAGCACAAGTAGGTGCATTCCAGCAAGACTTAGCGGTAACAGGTGGAGAAGGTGCAGATTTAGTAGTAGGTGTAAATGTTCGTTACTTACAAGAAGCATTTGCTCGTTACGGTAATGATGATTCAATCAAATTAGAATTCTTACCTGCAGTAGGAGATAAGCCAACAGGTATGCAACCATTTAAAGGCTCACTTCTAAATGGCAATCCTGACTGTGTAGAACTATTTGTACCCGTTCGCAGTGTTGAGATTGATTACCATAAGCCTGTTGAGATTGAAGACTTCCAAGGCGTAGCAGAATTTGATTTTGACCCTTTTAAATCTGACTTTGAAGATATCGCATAATAAATATAAATAAAAGATGTGCATTACAAAGTGCGCATCTTTTTAAAAAGGAGAGGCCGACAATGCCGACATTAGAATATAACCATGGAACAGTATTTTGTGTGTGCAAAAGAGATTTTATTTATAACGTAGAAGACAGACTATCTGATCTTCTGCATGAAGATCCTTATACTTCCGAAATCACTCATCAAAAAGAAATAGAATGCCCTCACTGCAAGGCAAAGATTCAAATTGAGTTCCTTGCAATGATTAATGTAAAAGTAAACCTTACAAAGTTAGAGTTCAAAGGGCAATCCGCATTAGATTTAGATGATGGAATATTCCCATTAACCGCACTTGAAGGGGCGTTTGTTGGAGATAGGTTTCCTTTACCCGATGGGAACTATATTGCAGGGACCACAGAATATCAAATTAAGAATGAAAAGGTCATTGATTACTGGCAAATTGCTGATAACAATCAGCTTTCTCTTCTACAGGAGGCAGCTTAATGGAGAGTCACGTTAAATATGGATTAGAAGTATTATTAGATTCGAAATATAAACATGAAAGGTTACTAAAAAATGAAAACCTTTCACCAAAAATTCGAACACGCTACGAGCACCGTTTAGCAAGTATTAATACATGTATTGAAACAATTAAAGATTGTTTTAGTGAAGAATAGGAGACTACCAAAATGAGTATAGAAGCAACAGCAAAAGCTATTTTTATTACAAACACATTCGCACAAGCACATCCAGAAGAACATATTAAGCTTTGGGGCCAGTTTGAAAAGGAAGTACCAGTTAATAAAAGAAGCGGTGCCTATGGTATCGATAATATGGCATATGTAAGCTGGCTTAAGAATCAAGCTAACCCAACAGTAATTGAATTTCTATCGGCAAGCATCACGCAACGCAATTCATTTTAAAAAGGAGTGCTATTGATGCAAGTATTATTAAATCGTTTCGATAACCCAAGAGTTTCAGAACAAGTTTTTGTAGGCAAAGGAAGTAAAGTATTTGCCAACAAAGGAGCAGAAGAATATGGGTTTACTGTTGGAAAAGAATATGAAATAGAAAACGTTAGCCCTTTTGGGTATTTGGTGATAACAAACGACAAAGGTGAAACAGAGGAATATACCGTAGAGTATTTTCAGCAATATAAACCTTTAATCTAAAGAAGCCACTACTAGGTGGCTCTCTTTATGTATTGCCATGTGTAAATCTAGTATTAGCGTTTCATTTGAAAGTATACAAAGGAGAGAGAATAATGACATCAGAAATTATGAAATTAGATACCGACGGTGAATTTCACTCACTAGCTACATATTCATTGGATCCTGAGCAAGCTTTAATTGCTTATTACATGCAGCAGGAGAAACGTACATATAACACTTGGAACTACCCAGAAAAAGTAGAAGCTATTAAAGAACGCCCTATGGGATTA
The DNA here is from genome assembly GCF_035064545.1 of Bacillus sp. ILBB4. Classification (NCBI taxonomy): domain Bacteria; kingdom Bacillati; phylum Bacillota; class Bacilli; order Caryophanales; family Bacillaceae; genus Bacillus; species Bacillus sp. ILBB4. The sequence goes on from NZ_JAIQVD010000006.1 coordinate 201,605, forward strand.
GGTTTCTTCTACAATAAAGGTGAAGACGTAATTTACTCTCGTCCAACAGAGGAGGCCTTAGCTATATGAATCAGCAAGTTCAGCTAATGTCTTTTCACATTATTGAATCGGGTCAGCTCGATAATACCTTCTTCTTAAACCATAATGCTCAAAAAATTGATATCTCTGAGGTTAGAGAAGACTTAGAAGCAGGCTATCACGCTGGAATGATTATTGCTCCTGTAAGAAAAGGAGTGCAAGTTAAGGTAGTTATTTCTACTCCTTATCGCAGGGATCAACATCCGCTCGATCCTTTATTTCTATTTCATCAATACAACGAGTTCTGCTCTCAAAATGCAAAGGTGGATTGGCTCTTAACACAAGAAGACGATTACTTACTGTGTGAGATTACTTATGAGTGAAGTAATTGAATACTATTCATGGAATCCTGACGTTCATGATCAGTTGGTAAAAAACATGAATGACAAGACCGTCATGTTAGTAGAGACAAATGTTTTTGGAACTGTAATAAATGTTGAGAAGAAGGAGCATGCCAATGCCTCTCCCATCATTAAAGTTACTTTTGAAGTTAGTATTTAATAGGAAGAAAAAAGGTCGTGATTGATATGTTTAAATTTCAAAGATTTGTATCTGTAGGTTCTAATTCAGTAGATAACTTGTACCTTAATGATGCCCACATAGGCACTCTAGGCATTGATACAGAAGGTATATATCTAAACTTAAAAAAAGACTTAAGCCTTGCTGAGTACAACTTATTAATTGCTCAGCTAGTAAGTGATAACCCTACATTATTAAAGGAGAATGTTCAGATTGCAAAAGTAGATTAAGGAGGAGGTTTTATGGATGAATAAAGTACTTACAGCGGCTGCAGCACATTCATTATCCACCCTAAAGGATTTAAAATCAGTCTCTTTATCATTCACATATAACACAAATGCTGGTGAGCCTAAGACAAGGAATATTAACATGAACCTGGATTGTCTGAAGTCAAAGGTGATGAACCTTAAAAATTTGAAAGCTTTCTGGAAGAAGAAAGAACATATCGTGCAGGAGGAATTTGAAGTTATGGCAGCATACAAGTATAAAGTGATTTGGCTGAACGAAATGGGAATAGAGCAGGATTCTTTTCATGAAACAGAAGAAGAACGTAATGCTAAGTTGCAAGCATTAGCAGATGATGGCTATTCACCAGTATGGCGTGAAATTGAATAAGTACAGTAAGGGAGAATTACATCAATGAAGGAATACAACGAATTTCAACAGAAGGGGAACGTGACTATCACGTTCTCTACTATCGTAGGAACGTCAAGTGAAGAGCCTGAAGAAGGTCGTGACATCATAGCATCTGATTTAGATTTCCATGTAAAGGAGCTTAAAGAGTTATATCCGGATGCGGAAATACATATTGAAACGGAAGTGGTTTGATTATGTTGGACTTGAAAGAAGGAGATATCGTTTCGATTGATGCTGCTCATTACAAGGGACCAGCAACTATCAATTACATAGCACATGATTTGTTATACGCACATCACATGCTTCCTATTCAATGTGAGATTAGCGAAGAGCATCTTAATCAGTTTGATGATTTCAATCATGGTCAGACTATCATGCGTTTTAGCTTAAGGGATCTAGCAGGAAGTCAAAAGAATATAGAAATTTCGATTTCAGAAGAAAACATACAGGGGACGTTATTCTAATGAATATGGACAATTACAATGAACGAATGGATAAACGTAAGCAGGCTGAGGAATTCATTTCAAACGCTGTAGGTCGTGCTATGGCTATCTACGAGATAGATAATACAGAAGCAACCGCTGTGTTGGCTTCTATTATGAATCGATGGGCACATTACTCTTTCTGTTCTGTACACAACTTAAAAGAAGAAAGAGAACAATACAAGAAAGGTCAGGAGAAATAATGGCACACATACTAGACAATATCGCTTTAGATGAAAGAGATAAGAATATACTTAATGCGCAGTTTGGAACCATTGATAAGTTATTTACTGTAGTAGAGAGAGGTTGGTTAGGCTATCCCGCTACAGTTACTTGCAAAGTTATTAAACGTAGAAATCAATTTCCTAAATGGGAAGATTGCAAAAAAGATCATGTATATGTGGGGGTAATTCGTCGAAAACGGGGAGATAGAATAATTATTGTTCGACATACTTTTGAAAATGAACTTAGCTGTAGTATTCCTGCAGAACAGCTAAAGTTGAAAGACTTACTGCTATCTATTTGGCCAGAGCGGAAAGACATGAACTGCACACAGTGTGGAGAATTCGCTACTAGAATCGATTCACCCGGAATTTGTATGGACTGCTGGAAAGCAAATAAAGAAAAGAAAACAACTATATAATAGGAGGAACATGACTATGCCTTGGTTTCTAATTACTGTTGATAAGGATTATGTAGTGAATGAATCATATGTTGAAACATTAAAAGAAGAAAAGAAGCACCTGCCTGTAAAAGGGCATGTGGTTCTTGGTGAATATAAAGCTGGACAAGAACATTCTGCTATTGAAGATGCTGCTAGAGCTCACAAGGTTTCACAAAGTATTCTACGAGCATACCACTTGAAGGACTAAGCACTAAAAAAAAGATAGACAAATCTGTATCTTTTTTAATAAAATTTACATTGCTGGAATAATAATCTTTTAATTTTTAAAAAAGAACAGGAGAACAAGCATGACTACAGTAAGAGTGGATGATGTTGTAGAAATCATTGGAGCAAAGGTCTTTTGGGCAATATATGACGAGAATGGTTATACGGGCAATGCAGAAGAATACCCAGGAGAATCTAATAATATTAACAGAATTATTTCTGATGGATATAAACCCCGTTATTTTAAGACCTATAATAACTTCCCTCGGAATTTTATACCTAAAAAAGATACTCCCTATTTATGCTTACCAAAGCTAACAAAGCAATGGGATAAGGGAAGAACAACATATAATAGAGTTAGCTTACTTAATCCAATAGAGCTAATTTATCATGAAGAGTATACAATACTCAGCAATGGTGAGAAATTCTATTATGGTGGACCTAGCGGTAAATGGGTGAGGGCTCTCTGTAAAGAAAAAGGCATGGTTGCTAGTGGTTATATATCATTAGATGGACGTACTGTTTATACAACAAAACCGGAGGATTCACACTTAGTTCACCCTCATGTGTTTGAAGATGAAATGTCTGAATAGCTAGAAAGGGGATTGTTATGTTGAGTGAAGTGAAAGAAGTAGTTGCTGAATGGAAAAGTAAATCAATTCAGGAGCAAAAGGAGTTCTGCATTTTATTAAGAAGGCAAATTCAGAAATTAGACAAGCTACCTTTTGATGCGATAAACTTAACTCATCGTAACGAGCTCGTAGAGATAAAAAGGAAGATCCAATGCGATCTTCCTTTTGACTATCAACTCTATGATAAAGTTATTGTGAAGTTTGATCGTCCTATTAAAGGTATAGTAAAGGAACTTATCAGTCGAGAAGATAGAACAATCCTAATTAAACCTATTGATAACTTATACAAGGACGAGTTCATTATTTCTGAGTGTAGTCTATCACTAGACGTTGCTCCTGCTGTCAAAGAAGGTCAGATTTTGTTGTTCTGAAATTTTATCAGAATATTCTAAATAGTTTTCTTTCTGTTTATATCTATGATATTATTGGTAATAATACTATAAGGAGGGGAATATAGTGATGAACAAGGGTGCTTTGCTTGAGGAGGATATCATGAAAAAGAAACCGAATCAAAAAAGTGAAAGAGATTTAAAGATGGAACGTATCATGAAAGAAGTTGTTGCAAGAAACTATGAGGGATTAAAGAGGTTGAGTAAAAATTGAATAATGAATTTGAACCTTTAACTCCCGAAGATATAAGAATGTTTCATGATTATGCGTTGCAAAAATTTGGCGGTATAGTAGGAGAAACTGAAAAAGGTCTAATTGACAGCTTAGCCAACAAGCCTTTTGATGAAGAACCATTCTCAGATCCTCGTAAAGAGCTATACCCAGGCTTAACCATGAAAGCTGCAGTATATATGTATACCTTAGCCACTAATCAGTACTTTAGAGATGGCAACAAGCGTACAGCATATATATCCGCAGCTTCTTTTTTGCAATTTAACGGCTACATATTAAACGCAACAGATGATGAAATGTACTATGTTTCTAAGCTTGTTTCAAACCATAAGAATAAAGTACTCAATACTGGATGGGATTTACCACGCTTACGTGAATGGATGACAACCAATGTTGTTCCAGTAGAGCACTATACAGATGAAATGCGTGAAAACAAGTTAACATCTGAAGAAATAAAAAAAGAATTCGAAATAATGGAAATGGTGTTTCTTATTTTGAAGACAATGGAAGAGAGATTACCAAAAGAAGAAACATATAAGCCAGATGACATAGATATCGTAGAAATGATTTTATCTACTGCAACAAAATCTTTATTTGATCGACCTCTGAAAGATATTCAACGGAGGTTTGCTAAGTTTACAGGCATTAACCTTGATGCTAAAAATATGGTTGATATGCAGTTTGAAGATAAAGTCCTTGAGGCAAAGTTACTGGACAAGATATTTGTAGCCAAGGATGATCTTAAAAATTCACTGGATTCTGAATATCATCAGTTAGAAATTGAAATTGATTTAGCGAGAGCAGAAATCACTAGGCTTATGGCTCAAGGTGATTTCAATGAAGCTGAACAGTTACGTAAACGAGAACAAGAGCTAATGAAAAAATTAAGAGACTATGATAATCAGTGAAACTTACGCTTCCAAAGTGTAAGTTTTTTTATTTTTTTACTAAACTTAGGGAAATACGTACCGATATATATTATGAGCTTACATCATAGGAGGATGAATTACATGGGGTTAGTACTAACAAGAAAAGATAAACAAAGCATAACGATTCAAACGCCAACAGGTGATGAATTAGTTATTCAGCTGGTATTAGATGACGGATGCATCAGGCTCAACATAGATGCCCCTAGAGTTTATCAGATACACAGAACGGAAATTCTCGGGAGGACGGATCTGAACGAGAACAAAAACAATGACAATTCGGAGGTCGAAGGAACATGAGAATCAATCACAACATTACAGCATTAAACACGTATGGTAAGCTTAACAGCGCTAATAACGCTCAAGCTAAATCAATGGAAAAATTATCATCAGGATTGCGTATTAATAGTGCGTCTGACGATGCAGCTGGTCTTGCTATCTCTGAGAAAATGCGTGGACAAATCCGTGGATTAGACCAAGCAACACGTAACGCACAAGATGGCATCTCAGTTATCCAAACTGCTGAAGGAGCTTTAGGAGAAACAACTGATATTCTTCAACGCATGCGTGAATTAGCAGTTCAGTCTTCAAATGACAGCAATACAGATGTAGATCGTGGTGAAATTCAAAAAGAAGTAAACCAACTTGCAAAAGAGGTTACTCGTATTGCTAATGATACTGAATTTAATACGAAAAAGCTTCTTACAGGTGCAGTGGACTCAAAGAATACAACAAACATTACTGATGCGGATTCAATGACGTTCCAAATCGGAGCAAACGCTGGACAAAATATCAACCTTGACATTAAGGCAATGGATGCTGTTAGTTTAGGAGTTGCTGGTGCAGATGCAGATAATGCTTTTGCAACAGGTGATGCAAAAACTGCTAAAGCTGTAACAAATGATGGAATTGATGTTTCTAGCAAATCAGCAGCTGATACAGCTATCACAAAGATTCAATCGGCAATTGAAACAGTATCTGCTGAGCGTTCTAGCCTAGGTGCTAACCAAAACCGTTTAGATCACTCTATTAACAACCTAAGTACTTCATCTGAAAACTTATCAGCAGCTGAGTCACGCATTAGGGATGTGGACATGGCTCGTGAGATGATGGAGCAAACTAAGAACTCAATTCTTTCTCAAGCGTCTCAAGCAATGCTGTCTCAAGCTAACCAGCAACCGCAGCAAGTACTTCAATTATTACGTTAATAGATAGACTAAAGAGCAGGTGTGTTAAGCCTGCTCTTTTTTGATGACCTATTTAGATGACAGAATAGGATTCCTCTTAAACGGAGATATGTTTAATAAGGATTATTATTCTAAGGATAGTACAGGAAGAAAATTAAGTCAAGAGTAATGTATTTTACATTTTTTAGATAATCAAGGGTATATATACCTATTTAAGTAGTTTAAATGTAGTCCAATTTCTTCTTGTATATACATATTTAAGAATAATATAATGTAGTATGGAAAGAGGAGGAAAAACAATGAATAAATTGACAGATATTCCTGAGTACGAACAAAAGACTAAGGAACTAGCAAAAAAAAGTTGTTTTTTTCTTGGCTGCCATTATTTTGATTATAAGCGCCTTTGTTTCTGTTGGCTCTTAATGGTTTCAATATAGCAATGAATCAATAAAAAGAAGGAAGATATGCACATGACACTAATAACAGCAATAGCTACACCTTATTTTATTTCATTTGTAGGAGACGGTAGAGGTGTGACTGGAGACAATGACGAAGTTGTAGAAGAAAAATTAGATAAAATATGTCGCATAAATGACAAAATCGTAATCGCTACTGCAGGTAATAGAACATTTAATACAAAGTACATTCCTGAAATATTGGCTAATGTTGATAACAAGTATAACTTGTCCAATGTAGAATCATTTGTCGAGTCTTTGTTTGAAGTAGTTGGCTATAATAAAACTGGTTTTGATTACCGTTTAATAATAGGAGGACTAAATAAAGACGGTGACATTTGCTTCACTCATATTGATAGTACTTCTTCTATAAAACCTCAAGTTGTGGTACTTAATGAGTTTTCTCAGCGTGGTACTGCAGCTAATAATAGCAAGCACACTTATCATTTTTTAGTGCAACCCAATGATCTTTTAAGTGCTAGATTGAATGAAGCATTAACGACATATGAAGAATACGTTAACTTCAATCCAGAGAAAGCATTTGCTATTCAAAAACAATTCAACTATGACATTTCTCAGTCAGATAGAACAGTAAACAACTTCCTGACAAGAGATGTCGTTCTACGAGAGAAGCCTTTACTCATAAATGCTTAATAAGATTAATTAGAGCCTTTTTATAGGGCTCTTTTTATATAGTATTTTTTCTCAACTTATTTTATTTATGTGCTATGATTTATTTTGTGAAGGGGGAATAATATGCCAAATCCAGCTAGAATATTTATCAGCTCCGCATATGACAACAAATTAATTCCATTGCGAGCTGGATTAAAAAAAGAGCTTGAAGAAGCAGGACACAGTGCCTTACTTTTTGAGGACAACTTCTATCCCTGGCATTCTGATTTCATGAAAACGTGTCTTCAGAAGGTTATGGAGTCTGATATCTTCATCTTATTATTGAATGAAAACGTGGGAACTTACTGGGAGCAAGATAAATGTACTCCTACATATCAAGAATTCAGAACAGCGGTTAAGGAAGGGAAATATATCATTGCTTTCTTGGATTCAGACGTAAAGGAAATGTATGAAGAGCATATACGTCCTGATCTTAGTCGCAGGTACAGAGAATACCGTGAAGAGAATCACCGTGATCCAGATTACACCATTGATATTGTCAATGAAGTAATTGATGACGATTTAGGAAGAGGGCAAAGAGAAAAGATAAGTTCAGTTCATCCGTTTACTTGGGCTTTTATCTATGATGTACAAGCTGCTCGCATATGGACTGAAGAACTTGTATTAGCTCAATCGCCTGATACTTATCATAAAGTAAAAAGTTATTTAAGTGACCGTTTAGGTGAAGGAATAAAACTCGTTCCAATGAAAGAAGATATTCATGAGAACGCCTTAGCCGCTCAAGATTTCGCTGTCTATCAAGACTATACGTTGAACTTGCTTTCATATTTGAAAGATGGCACTATCAGTGAATGGTCACTCTTTTTAGAAGCAGCTATGGACCCTTTGATTGGAGACTTCATTTATCAGCGTCCTGGCACAGTACTAGCAGAAGAAATAGGACGTTTTGAAGATTGTAATGCTATGACAGTGTATAAGAAGCATGAGGATTCCATGAAACTTTGTGGATATGCAGGTGCTACATCTCCTAATCCTGAATATGATTTATCAAGTGAGGACTCATATGTTGTAAAGGCGCACCTTGAAGACACTAGCGTCATAGGATATCAAGAAGATAAAAATGTGTTGTATTATGCAATTAATACAAACGATTATGTCTTATGTTTTCACTATCCGTTAGACACAACATGGACTAATACTAAGGTAGAAGCCTTTAAAAGGGAAATTGAGTGTGCTATAATTAACACAACACTTTACACAGATTTCTTAGCTGATCTTATAGGAGGGATACACTATGGCTGTGAATAAAAAAATGCAATACAATAACGGCAATGTAATGCTCGTGGCCTCTGAACCATCAGGACTAAGACGTAAACATACACGAGACAGAATGAAACAAGTTAGAAATTCTAGTCAAGCGGTGCTAAAAGCATTAAGCGAAATCAATGACATGTATACAAGTAAACCAACAGGGTCTAGTAAACCAACAGGGTCTAGCAGACCATAATAAGTAAGGAGCTTCCATAATGGAAGCTCTTTTTTACTGCCTTTTATGGTAAAATGTACTTATTAAGTAAGTTAATCTCACTTAATAAAATTATAAAAAAAAACGGAGTGGAAGTAATATGAAAAACGTTTATAAAAAAGCTGAACTACTTATCGAATACTTAGAGTATCCAGAGGTAGAAAAAGG
>NZ_JAIQVD010000007.1:0-152239 GCF_035064545.1 Bacillus sp. ILBB4
TTGATAGGTCAGAGGTGGAAGCGTGGCGACATGTGTAGCTGACTGATACTAATCGATCGAGGACTTAACCAAACTTTAAAAGCGTAAGCTTTACTCAGCAAACTGTTACCTAGTTTTGAGAGAACAATCTCTTGTCTGGTGGCGATAGCGAAGAGGTCACACCCGTTCCCATACCGAACACGGAAGTTAAGCTCTTTAGCGCCAATGGTAGTTGGGACTTTGTCCCTGTGAGAGTAGGACGTTGCCAGGCCAATAAAAAGACTAGTCATTCAATGACTAGTCTTTTTTGTTTCTAAAAATTACAGCGTGAATTTAACTTTTAAATTATGTTACACTATAGTGGATTCATTTAATTTTTTATTATAAAAGTTCTTTTTGACGTTGTAAGAAACTTCTTTCGAACTGGAGGCTGCATTTTGGGTAAGAAATCAAAAAAAGTACTATACGAATTACAGGAAAATGAAACAATCGCAAGTTGTTTAGATCGGATGAAAAAAGACGGGTATATGCCCGTTCGACGTATGGAAAAGCCTATCTTTGAAGAAAAAGAAATAAATGGTAAAAAAGAGTACGTTCCAGTAAGACAACAGATTGTTTTCGAGGGCAAAAGTCTCTAAATACGAACATTTTAATGATAAAAATAGTAAACATTCGATTTTTGGGTTGACTTTTTTCTGGTTTGGCTGTTATTATTAAGTTGTCAATTGAGATATCCGAAACCTCATATAATAGTGGGAATATGGCCCACGAGTTTCTACCCGATGACCGTAAATCATTGGACTATGAGGAGAGTACAATTACTAAATAGGTAAACAAGATTCCTTTTCAAAAGGAATGTTGATACATGAAACCTAGGGTAGTTGTGGCTTTCCTTTAGTGAGCCATAACGTACCCTAGGTTTTTTTATAACGTGAAAAAGGAGCTTTTATTCATGAATGTAAAAGTTGCTGTTGTAATGGGCAGTCAGTCAGACTGGAGCACTATGAAATATGCGTGTGACATTTTAGATGAATTAAATATTGAATATGAAAAGAAAGTTGTATCAGCACATCGAACGCCGGATTATATGTTTGAGTACGCTGAAACTGCTAAAGAACGAGGGATTAAAGTTATTATTGCTGGCGCTGGTGGCGCTGCTCACTTACCTGGTATGATTGCTGCAAAAACAATTTTACCTGTAATAGGTGTACCGGTTAAATCAAGTAACTTAAACGGTTTAGATTCACTTTTATCGATTGTTCAAATGCCAGGCGGCGTACCGGTAGCTACAGTAGCTATTGGAAAAGCTGGTTCTACGAACGCTGGCCTGCTAGCAGCACAAATCTTAGCAACACAGGATCCAACGTTAAGTGATCAACTTGAAAATCGTAGAGAGTCTATTAAATCATCCGTGTTAGAAAGTAGTGATCAACTTGTCTAATTTACTTATACCTCCTGGTAAAACAATTGGAATCGTAGGCGGTGGACAGCTAGGAAGAATGATTGCACTATCTGCTAAAGAAATGGGTTATTACATTGCAGTGCTTGAACCAACAGAAGATTCTCCTTGCGGACAAGTAGCAGATATTAAAGTCATTGGCAACTATGATGATAGAAAAGCGGTTGAACAGCTTGCTGAAGTGTCAGATGTCATCACCTATGAATTTGAAAACGTTGATGTTGAGATGATGAAATGGCTAGAAACAAAATGCTACGTGCCACAAGGCAGTCATTTACTAGCCGTTACACAAAATCGCCGTTTAGAAAAAGAAATGATTACAAAGCTTAATCTAGACGTTCCTGATTACGCAATCGTTACGACTGAAGAAGAACTTTTAAAAGCTGTCGAAACAATTGGTTATCCATGTGTCGTAAAAACTTGCCGAGGCGGATATGACGGTAAAGGGCAAGTTCTAGTGAAAAATGAGAATAATATTCGTGAAGCAGCTGATCTATTAGCACAGTCGGAATGCATTGTAGAACAGTGGATGAACTTAGATAAAGAAGTATCAGTTATTGTACACCGCAATGCAAAAGGCGAAACGGTATGTTTACCAGTAGCTGAGAACATTCATAAGCATCATATTTTGCACCAAACGATTGTTCCGGCACGTATTACAGCAGATCAAGAAGCGAAAGCTCTTCAATATGCGCAAGAAATAGCAAAAGGATTAGATTTAGTTGGTACATTAGCAGTTGAGATGTTCCTAACTGAAGAAGGTCAGCTTTATATAAATGAAATGGCACCTAGACCTCATAATTCAGGTCATTATTCAATCAATGCTTGTGATCTTTCTCAATTTCAGCAGCATGTAAGAGCCATTTGTAACTGGACCCTAGCACAGCCGACTTTATTAAAACCTGCTGTTATGGTTAATCTATTAGGGGAACATATTGAGAATACAATGGCAAAAATCGAATGTTTAGATGATATGCACTTGCATTTGTACGGAAAAAAAGTTGCAAAAGAGAAGAGAAAAATGGGACATATCACGGTATTAGCTGATAAGATAGATGAGGCGATAGAAAAAGCCGAATCTCTAGGAATTTGGGAAAGAACGGAGGAAGTAACAACATGATTGAACGTTATACAAGACCAGAAATGGCAGCTATTTGGACAGAAGAAAATAAATTTAAAGCTTGGTTAGAAGTTGAAATTCTAGCTTGCGAAGCATGGTCAGAATTAGGACATATTCCGAAAGAAGATGTGAAGTTAATTCGTCAAAATGCATCTTTTGATATTAACCGCATCAATGAAATTGAACTAGAAACGCGTCATGACGTAGTAGCTTTCACTCGTGCAGTATCTGAAACGCTTGGTGAAGAGCGCAAGTGGGTACACTACGGTTTGACTTCAACTGACGTAGTTGATACAGCTCTATCTTATTTATTAAAGCAAGCTAATGAAATCTTGCTAAGTGACGTAGAGCGCTTTGTAGAAGTACTAAAGGAAAAAGCTCAAGAACATAAGTATACGGTTATGATGGGACGTACGCACGGTGTACACGCTGAGCCAACGACATTTGGTTTGAAAATGGGATTATGGTACGAAGAAATGAAGCGTAACCTAGAGCGTTTAAAACGTGCAGCAGCTGAAGTGGAATTCGGTAAAATGTCAGGAGCAGTTGGAACGTTCGCTAACATCGATCCTTTCGTTGAAAAATACGTATGTGAGAAGTTAGGAATTTCACCAGCACCAATCTCTACGCAAACATTACAGCGTGACCGCCATGCACACTATATGTCAGTACTAGCGTTAATTGCGACATCTATTGAGAAATTTGCAGTAGAAGTTCGCGGTCTTCAAAAGAGTGAAACACGTGAGGTTGAAGAGTACTTTGCAAAAGGTCAAAAAGGTTCATCTGCAATGCCTCATAAACGTAATCCAATCGGTTCTGAGAACGTAACGGGACTTGCTCGCTTGATTCGCGGCTATATGGTTACAGCTTATGATAATGTACCGCTTTGGCATGAGCGTGACATCTCTCATTCATCGGCAGAGCGTGTCATCTTACCTGATGCAACGATTGCTTTAAATTACATGTTAAATCGTTTTGCAAACATTGTTAAAAACTTAACAGTATTCCCTGACAACATGAAGCGCAACATGGATCGTACACTAGGATTAATTTACTCACAGCGTGTACTGTTAACACTAATCAATAAAGGCATGGTACGCGAAGAAGCATACGACTTAGTACAGCCAAAAGCAATGGAAGCATGGGAAACGCAAGTTCCTTTCCGTTCTTTAATTGAAGGCGAAGAACGCATTACTCGCCACTTATCACCAGAAGAGATTGAAGATTGTTTCGATCATAAGCACCATTTAAAAAATGTAGATATGATTTTTGAACGTTTAGGTCTTTAATAAAACAGGCAAGGCACGTCCTTGCCTTTATCTAAGAAAGTGTATCTGAATATTCTGTATGTAGAGGTGACAGCATGGAAAAGCAAGAGTTACTTTATGAAGGAAAAGCGAAAAAGATTTACGCTACTGATGAGCAAGATGTATTGTGGGTTGCTTATAAAAATGAAGCTACAGCATTCAACGGTCAGAAAAAAGCGGAGATTAGCGGAAAAGCACAGTTGAACAATCAAATTAGTAGTTTACTATTTTCAATGTTACATGAGCAAGGGATTACAACTCACTTTGTGAAGCAGCTTTCAGATCATGAACAAGCGGTTAAGAAAGTAGAAATTGTCCCGCTTGAAGTTGTTGTACGAAATGCTACAGCAGGAAGCCTTGCGAAGCGAATTGGCGTAGAAGAAGGTATTCGTTTTGAACAGCCAATCGTTGAACTTTACTACAAAGATGATGCGCTTGGTGATCCATTAATTCTTGCAGAACATGCGATTTTCCTTAAAGCTGCAACTCAAGAAGAGATTGATAGTTTAAAGGCACAAGCACTTCAAATTAACGAAATATTATCGAAATTTTTCAAAGATAAAGATATTTTCTTAGTGGATTTTAAATTAGAATTCGGCCGTACTTCTCAAGGCGACATTATTTTAGCGGATGAAATTTCACCTGACACTTGCCGCTTCTGGGATGTTCATACGAACGAAAAATTAGATAAAGATGTATTCCGCAGAGATTTAGGCGGTTTAACAGAAGCATACGAAAAAATCTTACAGCGAATCGGAGGATAACCCAACCATGTATAAAGTAAAAGTATTTGTCACATTAAGAGAAAGTGTATTAGACCCTCAAGGAGTAGCCGTTAAAAATTCATTGCACCGTATGTCTTATGAAGAAGTAGAAGAAGTACGCATCGGTAAATTTTTAGAGCTAACAATCGACAGCACAGATTCATTAGATGAACGCGTAAAAGAAATGTGTGAAAAGCTTTTAGTTAATACAGTAATTGAAGATTACCGTTACGAGGTTGAGGAGGTTGTCGTACAGTGAAATTTGCTGTAATTGTTTTTCCAGGATCAAACTGTGACGTCGATATGTATCATGCTATCAAAGATGAGCTTGGTGAAGAAGTAGATTACGTTTGGCACGATACAGAATCATTAGATCAATATGATGGTATCTTGCTTCCAGGTGGTTTCTCATATGGAGATTACCTTCGTTCAGGTGCTATCGCTCGCTTCTCAAATGTAATGGACGCTGTAAAAAAAGCAGCAAGCCAAGGAAAGCCAGTACTAGGTGTATGTAATGGATTCCAAATTTTATTAGAAGCAGGATTACTGCCAGGTGCTATGCGCCGTAATGAAAACTTAAAATTCATCTGTAAAACAGTGAATTTGAAAGTAGCTAATAACGAAACAATGTTTACAAATGCTTATGGCAAAGATGAAGTAATTGCTATTCCAGTGGCACACGGTGAAGGCAACTACTATTGTGATGAACACACGTTACAAAAATTGATTGAAAACAACCAGATTCTTTTCCAATACGCAGGTGATAATCCAAACGGAAGTCTTCAAGATATTGCAGGGATTACGAACGAAACAGGCAACGTATTAGGAATGATGCCTCACCCAGAAAGAGCGGTAAGCGATCTTTTAGGAAGCGCGGACGGACTTAAATTATTTCAATCAATCGTAAAGCAGTGGAGGGAACAAAATGTCGTTACTTCTTGAACCAAATGTAGAGCAAATTAAAGAACAAAAGTTATATCGAGACATGGGATTAACAGACGAAGAGTTTGCGAATGTAGAGCAACTGCTTGGTCGTACTCCTAATTATACAGAAACAGGCTTATTCTCTGTTATGTGGTCAGAGCACTGCAGTTATAAAAACTCTAAGCCTGTACTGAAAAAATTCCCTATCACGGGTGAAAAAGTATTACAAGGTCCTGGTGAAGGAGCTGGTATCGTTGATATTGGTGACAACCAAGCCGTTGTATTTAAAATCGAAAGTCATAACCATCCATCAGCGATTGAACCTTATCAAGGAGCAGCAACTGGTGTAGGTGGTATCATTCGTGACGTCTTTTCAATGGGAGCAAGACCGATTGCACTTTTAAACTCTTTGCGTTTTGGTGAATTAACTTCTCCAAAGGTTCGTCATTTGTTTGAGGAAGTAGTAGCGGGAATCGCAGGTTACGGTAACTGTGTAGGAATCCCAACAGTAGGCGGAGAAATTCAGTTTGAAGCTTCATATGAAGGAAATCCGCTTGTTAACGCTATGTGTGTGGGTTTAATTAATCACGAAGACATTCAAAAAGGTCAAGCTAAAGGCGTTGGCAACACGGTTATGTACGTAGGAGCAAAAACGGGCCGCGACGGTATTCATGGGGCAACATTCGCTTCTGAAGAACTATCTGATCAGTCAGATGAAAAGCGTCCTGCTGTACAAGTAGGAGATCCATTTATGGAAAAACTTCTTCTTGAAGCTTGCTTAGAACTTATCAAGTGTGACGCTTTAGTCGGTATTCAAGATATGGGTGCTGCGGGCTTAACAAGTTCTTCAGCAGAGATGGCAAGTAAAGCAGGTTCTGGTATTGAAATGAACCTTGATCTTGTACCTCAGCGTGAAACAGGTATGACACCATATGAAATGATGCTTTCAGAATCTCAAGAGCGCATGCTCATCGTTGTTGAAAAAGGCCGTGAAAATGAAATCGTAGAAATCGTAGAAAAATACGGATTAGAAGCTGTTTCAGTTGGTCACGTAACCGACGATAAGCGCCTTCGTTTAACTCATAACGGAGAAGTAGTCGCAGATGTTCCTGTAGATGCATTAGCAGAAGATGCACCGGTGTACCACAAGCCATCTCAAGAACCAGCATACTATCGTGAGTTCCAAGAGCAATCAGCATATGCTCCTACTGTTGAAAATCACAGTGATATGTTAGTAACACTTTTAAAACAGCCTACTATTGCAAACAAAGAGTGGGTTTACAACCAATATGACTATCAAGTACGTACAAACACAGTTGTATCTCCTGGATCTGACGCGGCGGTTGTTCGTGTACGTGATACAAATAAAGCATTAGCGATGACAACAGACTGTAACTCTCGCTATTTATACCTAGACCCAGAAGTAGGCGGCCGTATTGCAGTAGCAGAAGCTGCTCGTAACCTTGTATGTTCAGGTGCACAGCCTCTTGCAATTACAGACTGCTTAAACTTCGGTAACCCTGAAAAACCAGAAATCTTCTGGCAAATTGAAAAAGCAACAGACGGTATGAGCGACGCTTGCCGTGAGCTATCGACTCCGGTTATCGGCGGTAACGTATCTCTTTACAATGAAACAAAAGGTGAAGCAATTTACCCAACTCCTGTTATCGGAATGGTTGGTTTGATTGACGATATCAACCATATTACAACTCAATATGCGAAGCAAAAAGATGACTTAATCTATGTTATTGGTAAAGCTGAAGCAGAATTCGCAGGTACTGAGCTTCAAAAAGTACTAGAAAACGGTACGGTATTTGGGCATTCACCTAAATTAGATTTAGCAGTTGAAAAAACACGTCAAGATCAGCTTCTTCAAGCAATTCGTGAAGGTGCAGTTCAATCTGCTCACGATATTGCAGAAGGAGGATTCGCGGTAGCCCTAGCTGAAAAAGTGATGAACGGCAGCGGATTAGGTGTGGACGTAACCGTAGACGGCGAAGCAACAGCAGAGCTATTCAGTGAAACACAATCACGTTTTATCGTAACGGTTTCTCCAGAGAATAAAGAAAAATTCGAAATGCTTGTACAAGATGTAACATTAGTAGGACGCGTAACAGAAGACGCAACATTAACTGTTAAACATCAAGAAAATGTTCTTGTTCAATTATCAGTTAAAGAATTAACTACTGCTTGGAAAGGAGCGCTTCCATGCTTGCTGAAATCAAAGGCTTAAACGAAGAATGTGGCGTATTCGGTGTATGGGGACATGAAAATGCAAGCCAGATTGCTTATTACGGTTTGCATAGCTTGCAGCACCGCGGACAAGAAGGCGCTGGTATTGCTGTAACAGACGGAGAAAAAGTGACAGTAATGAAAGGCGTCGGTCTTGTTAACGAAGTATTTGGCCACGGAGAGTTAGAGCAACTAAACGGTAAAGCAGCAATTGGACACGTTCGTTATGCAACAGCTGGAGGCGGAGGGTTTGAAAATGTTCAACCCCTTCACTTCCGCTCTCATAGCGGAAGCCTTGCGTTAGCTCATAATGGAAACTTGGTTAATGCAAATGCATTAAAGCATCAGCTGGAAAACCAAGGGAGTATTTTTCAATCAACATCGGATACAGAAGTACTGGCCCACTTAATTAAACGAAGCGGCTATGAAGATATGAAAGATAAAGTAAAAAATGCTTTATCAATGGTTAAAGGCGCATACGCATTCGTTATCTTAACAGAAGATACGATGATGGTTGCACTTGACCCTCACGGATTGCGTCCGCTATCAATTGGACGATTAGGTGATGCTTATGTAGTAGCTTCTGAAACATGTGCATTTGATATTGTTGGAGCAGTTCATGAGCGTGATGTAGAGCCGGGTGAATTACTCATTATTAACGATGAAGGTATTCAATCAGAACGTTTCACATTAAACGTAAACCGCGCAATTTGCAGTATGGAATATATTTATTTCTCAAGACCAGATAGTAATATTGATGGAATCAATGTCCACTCTGCACGTAAAAATTTGGGGAAACAACTTGCAGTTGAGTCACCAATTGAAGCAGACGTTGTAACAGGCGTTCCAGATTCAAGTATTTCAGCAGCGATCGGTTTTGCAGAACAGTCAGGTATCCCATACGAATTAGGTTTAATTAAGAATCGATACGTAGGCCGTACATTCATTCAGCCTTCACAGGAACTGCGTGAACAAGGTGTAAAAATGAAGCTGTCTCCAGTACGTAAAATTGTAGAGGGTAAACGTGTTGTTATGGTAGATGATTCTATCGTTCGCGGCACAACAAGCCGTCGCATTGTTCGTATGCTTCGAGAAGCAGGAGCAACTGAAGTACATGTACGCATCAGTTCACCACCTATTAAAAATCCATGTTTTTATGGAATTGACACGTCGTCATCTTCTGAGCTAATTGCTGCTACGCGCTCTGTTGAAGAAATTCGTGAATTAATTGAAGCTGATTCACTTGTTTTCTTAAGCAACGAAGGATTAGTAGATGCAATCGGCAGACAGTATGAAGGCAACGGCGGACAGTGTATGGCATGTTTCACTGGAAAGTATCCAACTGAAATTTATCCAGATACTGTACACCCTCATGAAAAGGTAACTTGTTAGTTTTAACGTAAAAAAGGAGTGACAACATGTCATATTCATATAAACAAGCTGGAGTTGACTTAGAAGCAGGATATGAAGCTGTTTCACGTATTAAAAAGCACGTAGAACGAACTGCTCGTGCAGGTATTATGGGAACAGTCGGCGGCTTTGGCGGAATGTTCGATTTATCTACATTGAATTTAAAAGAACCTGTTCTTGTTTCTGGTACAGATGGAGTAGGAACAAAATTGAAGCTTGCTTTTCAAATGGATAAGCATGACACAATTGGTGTGGATGCAGTTGCCATGTGTGTAAACGACGTGTTAGCACAAGGAGCAGAGCCTCTTTACTTCTTAGATTATATTGCTTGCGGGAAAGCAGTTCCTGAAAAAATTGAATCGATTGTAAAAGGAATTGCAGACGGCTGTGAACAATCCAACTGTGCGTTAATTGGCGGAGAAACAGCTGAAATGCCAGGTTTGTACGAAGAAGATGAATATGATCTTGCTGGGTTTACAGTAGGAGCAGTAGAAAAGTCAGAAATTATTACTGGAGATGAGATTGAAGCTGGTCAGCTGTTAATCGGTATTTCATCTAGCGGTATTCACAGCAACGGCTACTCTCTTGTACGTAAAATTGTTGATGATCAAGGATTAAATCTTCACGAAACTTACTCTGGTTTTAATGAAAAGCTTGGAGTGGAGTTATTAACACCAACAAAAATATACGTGAAGCCGGTCCTAAAAGCATTACATGCAGCTAAGATTGCAGGTATGGCTCATATTACTGGAGGCGGATTTGTTGAAAATATCCCTCGTATGCTTCCTGAAGGTTTAGGTGTAGAAATCGATTACGGTTCTTGGCCAATTCCATACGTGTTTGATTTCCTTGAAGAGCAAGGCAAGCTGGACCGTAAAGAAATGTTTGAAGTATTCAACATGGGAATCGGATTTGTTTTAGCTGTTGAACCTGAAGATATGAATAAAGTCATTGAAGCAATTGAAAACGAAGGCGAAAAAGCATTTGTTATCGGACGTGTAAAAGAAGGAACAGGTGTTGAATTTGCTGGAGGGACGTTTGCATGATAAATATTGCAGTGTTTGCTTCTGGAAACGGCAGTAACTTTCAATCCATCTACGAAGCAACTCAGTCAGGTCGATTAAAAGCAAATATTGCGCTTGTTGTTTGTAATAAACCGGATGCATACGTAATTGAACGAGCAAAAGCATGTGGAATACCATGCTTTGTTTGTTCGCCTAAAAACTATGAAAATAAAGAAGCGTACGAGGAAGCAATTCTTGCAGAGCTTACATCAGCTAAAGTAGAATTTCTTGTTTTAGCAGGATATATGCGATTAGTTGGTTCGACGTTGCTTAAACCATACAAAAATCGTATTGTTAATATTCATCCGTCGCTTTTACCTGCATTTCCTGGGATTGATGCTATTGGTCAGGCTTTTGATGCAGGAGTAAAAGTGATTGGAATTACCGTGCATTTTGTAGATGAAGGAATGGATACAGGACCAATTATTGATCAGCAGGCTATTCGCATTGAAAAAGGCGATACAAGAGAAACAGTTGAGGCCCATATTCATGAAATTGAACATCAATTTTATCCCGCGGTACTAAATGAATTATTTGAACAAGCCGCAGTTAAATAAATAGGATGTAACCTTGTCAAAAAAGTTTTAATCCTTTACTATGGTAGAGTAGTAGTGAAAGAAAGATTTTAAATGAGAGATCGGATCAGGAGGAGTTTACAAAATGACAGCAAAACGCGCACTTATTAGCGTATCTGATAAAGAAGGTATTGTTTCATTTGCACAAGAATTAAAGGACTTAGGAGTAGAAATTATTTCAACTGGCGGTACAAAGCGTACTCTAGAAGAAAACGGTATTGACGTTATCGGAATTTCTGAAGTAACTGATTTCCCAGAAATTTTAGACGGCCGTTTAAAAACATTGCATCCTAACGTTCACGGTGCTTTATTAGCGTTACGCGATAATGAAGAGCATCAAGCACAAATGAAAGAGCATAATATCTCGCCAATCGACTTTGTAGTTGTAAACTTATATCCATTTAAAAAGACAATTGAAAAAGAGGATGTAACGCTTGCTGAAGCGATTGAGAATATTGACATCGGTGGACCTACAATGCTTCGTTCAGCTGCGAAAAACTATCGTTCTGTCTCAGTTGTAGTAGATCCAAGCGATTACGCAACCGTAGTAGAAGAGTTAAAAGCTGATGGCAATGTTTCATTTGAAACCAATCAACGATTAGCAGCAAAAGTATTCCGTCATACGGCAGCTTATGATGCATTAATCGCTGAATACTTAACAAACATTACAGGTGAAACAACTCCTGAGAAATTAACAGTAACGTATGAGCGTGTTCAAGGCTTACGATACGGAGAAAATCCTCACCAACAAGCTTCTTTCTATAAAAAGCCGTTAACACAAAAAGGTTCTATTGCAACAGCTACGCAGCTGCATGGAAAAGAGTTATCATACAATAATATCAACGATGCAAATGCAGCTCTTCAAATCGTAAAAGAATTCAAAGAGCCGGCTATCGTAGCGATCAAACATATGAATCCTTGCGGTGTAGGTGTGGGTGAAACAATTGCTCAAGCTTATCAAAAAGCATACGAAGCGGATCCTACATCTATCTTTGGCGGTATCGTAGCAGCTAACCGTCCTATCGACCGTGAAACGGCTATTCACTTAAAAGAAATTTTCTTAGAAATCATCATTGCTCCTGCGTTCGATCAAGAAGCATTAGATGTATTAACAGCTAAGAAAAACCTTCGTTTACTAACGATAGAGCTTGATGAAAAAGCAGAAAAAGAAGCTTTCTTAACATCTGTAAAAGGCGGCGTGCTTGTTCAGGATGAAGATGTGTTCGGATTTGATGATGCAACGATTACTGTTCCAACGAAACGCGAGCCAACAGAAAAAGAGTGGGCAGATTTAAAATTAGCATGGAAAGTTGTTAAAAATGTTAAGTCTAATGCTATTGTACTTGCAAAAGATGACATGACAATCGGCGTAGGGGCTGGTCAAATGAATCGCGTAGGCGCTGCGAAAATTGCGATTGAACAAGCTGGTGAAAAAGCACAAGGTTCAGCTTTAGGTTCAGATGCGTTCTTCCCAATGGGGGATACAGTAGAAGCAGCAGCTAAAGCAGGAATCACAGCTATTATTCAGCCAGGCGGATCAATTCGTGATGAAGAGTCAATTGCAAAAGCAGATGAATACGGCATTGCAATGGTATTTACAGGCGTAAGACATTTTAAACATTAATGAGGTGAAGAACGTGAATGTTTTAGTTATTGGAAAAGGCGGAAGAGAGCATACAATTGCATGGAAAGCTTCAAAAAGTCCACTTGTTAACGAAGTGTTTGTAGCACCAGGAAATCCGGGCATGAGAGATGTGGCAACGATTGTACCAATCGATGAAAGCAGCCAAGAAGAGCTTGTGCTATTTGCAAAAGAAAACAAGATTGGATTAACAATTGTTGGACCAGAAAATCCGCTAATTGAAGGCATTGTTGATCGATTTGAACAAGAAGGTCTTCCAGTCTTTGGACCGCGCAAACAAGCAGCGATGATTGAAGGAAGCAAAAGCTTTGCAAAAGAGCTCATGAAAAAGTATGATATTCCAACCGCAGCGTATGAAACATTTACGTCCTACGAGGAAGCAAAAGCATATGTGGAAAAGCAAGGCGCTCCAATTGTTATTAAAGCAGACGGCTTAGCGGCTGGTAAAGGTGTAACTGTTGCTTTAACAGTGGAAGAAGCTGTAGATACATTACGTGATTTTCTAGTTGACCAAAAATTTAAAGAAGCAAGTGCAAAAGTAGTTGTAGAAGAATTTTTGGATGGTGAAGAATTTTCATTAATGGCATTTGTACGCGGTACAAATGTATATCCAATGGTAATTGCACAAGATCATAAGCGTGCTTTTGACGGCGATCAAGGTCCGAATACAGGAGGCATGGGAGCTTACTCTCCTGTTCCGCAAATCAGTGATGCAGAAGTACAAGAGGCTGTAGAAAACATCTTACTTCCAATGGCTAAAGGATTAGCTGAAGAAGGCTGTGAGTATACAGGAATTCTATATGCTGGTCTGATTCAAACACAAAAAGGACCAAAAGTTATTGAATTTAATGCGCGTTTTGGAGATCCTGAAACACAGGTTGTACTGCCGCGTATGAAAAGCGATTTAGTCGATGTGCTTCTTCGCATTTTGAAAGAAGAAAAAGTAGAAATTGAATGGGATGATGAAGCGGCTATCGGAATCGTATTAGCAGCAGCAGGCTACCCAGAAGATTATCAAAAGGGTGCGCCAATTAACGGATTGGATGGGATTAGTGAAGACGCGCTTGTTTTCCACGCTGGTACAGCTTTAGAAAACGACACATACGTTTCAAACGGCGGCCGTGTTCTATTAGTAGGTGCTAAAGGAGCAACTCTTCAAGAAGCGCAGCAAGAAGTATACAAACAAATGGCTCATATCGATTTAGAAAAAGGCTTTTTCTACCGCAAAGACATCGGCCATCGTGCATTAACAAAAGCAGCTTTAAAATAAAAAAGGAGAGCTTAGGCTCTCCTTTTTACCTTACGAAGGATTATACGTTTCTTCATTTCCATTTGGATGGTGTTCATGTTCATCGTGTTTTTGACATGAATCATAAGCGTACGTAAGGGGGCAAAAACGTGTGATGCCTTCTGCCACTTTTAAAGCTCCCATTAACCCTAGGAAGATGTATGAATCTTTGTACGGTCTGCGAGATAAACGAGATGTTGTCCAAGAAAGAAGGGTAAAGCCCAGTGTAAGTCGAATTAATGCGTTAACAATGCCGATATTTGGTTTCATGTTTTATCACCTTTATTCATAAAATTAATAACAGTTTCTGAATGCGTTTACATCAAGGATGTGTTACGATAAAAATACATAGTAAATTAGGGGGAATTTAGCATGCCGGAACAAAGATACCGCTGGAAAAGCAAACATATTAGACAGCAGCTCTTAGTATTAAACGGTCAAAAAGCACCAACTATTGTCTTAAAAGATGCAACATATTTGAACGCTCGAATGAAGCAGTGGAAAAAAGCACATATTTGGGTTTACCAAGATCGTATTGTATACGTTGGCTCACAGATGCCTAAGCACACAGACGCTTCTACAGAGATTATAGACTGCAGTGAGAAATATGTGGTTCCTGGGTATATTGAGCCGCATGTTCACCCGTTTCAGTTATATAATCCCCAGACCTTTTCCCAATATGCAGCCAAGCACGGAACAACGACTTTATTTAATGATAATTTAATTCTCGCTTTACAGCTTGAACAAAAAACGGCATTTTCATTGATTGAAGAAATGAAAACGTTACCACAATCGCTGTACTGGTGGTGCAGATTTGATTCGCAGACGGAAATTGATGAAGAGGCTGACATCTTCTCACATACGAACATTACTTCTTGGCTACAAAATGAAGCTGTCTTACAAGGAGGCGAACTGACAAGTTGGCCGAAGCTTTTAGACGGGGATGATTTAATGCTTCACTGGGTTCAAGAGACAAAAAGGATGAGAAAGCATATTGAAGGACATTTCCCGGGGGCATCAGCATTTACCTTGGCAAAAATGAAATTACTAGGGGCAGACAGCGATCATGAGTCTATGACAGGGGAAGATGTTGTTGCTCGGTTAACGCAAGGCTATGACGTTGCTTTGCGCCACTCTTCAATTCGGCCAGATTTGCCAAAATTGCTACAGGAGTTAAAAGAGCTGCAGGTAGATTATTTTGACCATATTACGATGAATACAGACGGTTCTCCGCCTTCTTTTTACCAAAATGGCGTGTCAGATATGTTAATTACATTAGCTATTTCAGAAGGGGTTCCCGTGTTAGATGCTTATAATATGGTGTCTGTAAATATTGCTCGCTATTATAACATGGAACATTTGCACGGGCATGTAGCAACAGGCTGTGTGGCTAATATTAATATTTTAGAAGATCCTATGCGGCCTACTCCGGTCTCTGTACTAGCAAAAGGAAAGTGGATGAAAAAAGAAGGCAAAGAACAAGCATTAGCCTCAGTAGAATTTCCTTGGGGAAAGTTTGGTTTTTCACCGCTAGAGTTGGACTTTGATTTAACGATGGACGATTTTCAATTTTCCATGCCAGTAGGCGTAAAAATGAAAAATGCTGTTATTATGGAGCCGTATTCAATTCACTTGAATGTGAGCGGAGATGTATTAGCCTCTGATCATGATGAAAGTTTTTTAGTGCTGGTGGACCGAGAAGGCAAGTGGCGGATCAATACGCTGTTAAAAGGATTTGCGACAAATGTATCGGGACTGGCGAGTTCATTTTCAAATACAGGTGATTTTATTTTAATTGGAAAATCGAAAAAAGATATGATGTGTGCATTTAAACGTATGAAAGAAATTGGAGGCGGTATTGTCATTACCGAAGATGAGAAAGTAGTATACGAACTGGATCTTCCGTTAAAAGGAGTCATGTCGAATCTGCCGATGGAGGAGTTAAGTAAACGAGAGGTAGAACTCAAGAAAGTGCTGGGTGAGCGAGGATACAAACACGATGATCCTGTCTATTCACTGCTGTTCTTTTCGTCTACACATTTGCCTTATATTCGTATCACGCCAGTAGGAATTTATGATGTTATGAATAAAAAAGTACTTTTTCCGTCTATAATGCGTTAAAATATAAAAGTATCAAAGGAATTTGAAATTTGTATGAAATTGGCTGTCTTCATACAGAATGAATGTATGTGCAAATAAATATAGAAACTGTATTTTATAGATAGAAACAACCAGTAAAGAAAGCCAATGATAAAGGAGTTCGATACGATGCAAATCAACAAACTACGAGGAAAAGAATTAGATCAGCTATTTCAAGCGATTTTATCATTAGAAAACATTGAAGAATGCTATCAATTTTTTGATGACCTATGTACAGTTAATGAAATTCAATCATTAGCACAGCGCTTAGAAGTGGCAAGAATGCTAAGAGAAGGAAACACGTACCATAAAATTGAGACGGAAACTGGAGCAAGCACAGCAACTATTTCCCGTGTTAAACGCTGCTTGAATTATGGAAGCGATGCGTATCAAATGGTGTTAGAACGCCTTCAAGAAGATTCAAATCAAAAGTAAAGCGTATGGCTGAAGCAGCCATACGCTTATTTTTTAATTAAAATTGAGTTGCTTCTTCAATGATATTTTTAAGGTCGCTAATTGCTACACGTTTTTGTTCCATTGTGTCGCGGTTACGGATTGTTACTTGATTGTCTTCTAATGAATCGAAGTCGAATGTAATACAGAACGGCGTACCGATTTCATCATGGCGACGGTAACGTTTCCCGATTGAACCAGCATCATCATAGTCAATCATAAAGTATTTTGCTAAATCTTCAAAGACAGCGCGAGCTTCGTTAGAAAGCTTTTTAGAAAGTGGCAATACAGCAGCTTTAAATGGTGCTAAAGCAGGGTGAAGCTGCATAACTGTACGAGAAGAGCCATCTTCTAACGTTTCTTCTTCATATGCATCAATCATATAAGCTAATGTTACACGGTCAGCGCCTAAAGAAGGCTCGATGCAGTAAGGTACATAGCGTTCGTTTGTTTCTTGATCAACATATTGGAAGTCTTCTCCAGAGTGTTCCATATGCTGCTTTAAGTCATAGTCTGTACGAGAAGCTACGCCCCATAGTTCGCCCCAGCCGAATGGGAACTTGTATTCAAAGTCCGTTGTTGCATTACTGTAGTGAGAAAGTTCATCATCATCATGGTCGCGAAGACGAACGTTTTCTTCTTTCATACCAAGAGAAAGAAGCCATTTGTTACATGTTTCTTTCCAGTAGTTAAACCACTCTAATTCAGTGCCTGGTTTACAGAAGAATTCAAGTTCCATTTGTTCAAATTCACGCGTACGGAATGTGAAGTTACCAGGTGTAATTTCGTTACGGAAGCTTTTACCCACTTGGCCGATACCGAACGGAAGCTTTTTACGCATTGAGCGCTGAACGTTTTTAAAGTTTACGAAAATACCTTGAGCTGTTTCAGGACGAAGGTAAATTTCATTTGTTGATGTTTCAGTTACACCTTGGTGCGTTTTGAACATTAAGTTAAATTGACGAATTTCAGTGAAGTTAGCTGAACCACACTCAGGACATGTAATTTCATGTTCTTTAATTAAGTCAGCCATTGCATCAAATGAAAGGCCGTCTACGATCATTTCAATGCCTTTTTCTTGAAGTTTTTCTTCAATTAATTTATCGGCACGATGACGAGCTTTACAATCCTTACAGTCGATCATTGGGTCATTAAAGTTTCCTAAGTGACCAGAAGCTTCCCATGTTTTTGGGTTCATCAAAATCGCAGCGTCTAAACCAACGTTGTATGGAGATTCTTGAATGAATTTTTTCCACCATGCTTTTTTAATATTGTTTTTTAATTCTACGCCAAGCGGGCCGTAATCCCATGTATTTGCAAGACCGCCGTAAATTTCAGATCCTTGAAATACAAAGCCGCGGTGTTTAGCGTGAGATACGATTTGATCCATTGTTTTTGACATTCTAATTCCTCCTGTAAATGGTAGTGATTCAAGCGAAACAAAAAGAGCGGGTACAAAAAAACTCTCGTCCCTGGGCATATCAACAATATGCCCAGGGACGAGAGTTTTTCCCGCGGTTCCACCCTGGTTGATACAAAATGTATCCACCTTCGTCTGTATATACTCCAGATTGCCTTTTCCTTAAACCATTCTCTAGGCTCCCACCGTCCCTAGTTCGCTTTGTGAAGAGGATTTAAGTACTATTGATCCTTCAGCGTAATATCATATGAATTTTAGTAGCTATATATTAGCATATCCTATGCAGAGAAACAATAACCTTGTGCAAAATGGGCTTTTTTTGTGATGTTTTCTTCCGGAATTTGAGGATAAAACCATATCTTTTATACATATTTTTTGAAAACAAAAAACGTAATGAAAAGTTCGGTTTTCCTTTCATTTCACCCTCTTAGTTTTGTTATAATGAACAAATGGACGAGCGCGAACTTTTAAGTGTAAAGAAATGGAGGAACATATATGTATGATATTAAAGAGTGGAGACATGTCTTTAAATTAGATCCTAATAAAGAGATTTCAGATGCAGATTTAGAAAAAATTTGCGAATCCGGCACGGATGCGGTTCTTGTCGGAGGATCTGACGGAGTGACTCTAGACAATGTACTGCAGCTGTTAATGCGGATTCGCCGCTATACGGTGCCGTGTGCGCTTGAAGTATCAACAATTGACTCTGTCACACCTGGGTTTGATTCTTATTTTATTCCGACCGTTTTAAACAGCAAGGATCCAAAGTGGATTGTTGATTTACATCACGGGGCGATGAAGGAATACGGAGAGATCATGGACTGGGATGAAATTTTTGTAGAAGGATACTGCGTACTTAACCCCGAAGCAAAAGTAGCTGCGCTAACGGAAGCGAAAACAGATTTGAACACAGAAGACGTTGTAGCGTATGCTCGTATGGCTGAACGCATGTTTCATTTGCCCGTTTTCTATCTAGAATACAGCGGAACGTATGGAGAGCCTGAATTAGTGGCAGAAGTTAAAAATTCGCTAAATGAGACGAAGTTATTTTACGGCGGAGGTATTGAGACAAAAGAGCAAGCGAGTGAGATGGGAGAGCTAGCCGATACGGTTATTGTAGGAAATGTTATTTATACAAATTTAGCGGAAGCGTTAAAAACTGTAAAAGCAGTAAAAAAGAATATTGCACAGTGAAAAATAAATAAAGTAGAATAGAGAATATATGTTCGATATAGGCGGTGAAAACGTGAATTTTTTAAGTGAAAAATTATTAACAGGATTAAACCCTCAGCAGCAAGAGGCAGTTAAAACAACAGACGGACCACTATTACTTATGGCCGGTGCAGGAAGTGGAAAAACACGTGTATTAACGCATCGAATTGCGTTTTTAATGGCAGAAAAAGAAGTTGCACCTTGGAATATTTTAGCCATTACTTTTACAAACAAAGCAGCTCGTGAGATGAGAGAGCGTGTGGCAAGTATCGTTGGCGGAGTAGCGGAAGATATTTGGATTTCAACTTTCCACTCGATGTGCGTACGTATTTTACGAAGAGATATTGATCGTATTGGCTTTAATCGAAACTTTACAATTTTAGATTCAACGGATCAGCTGTCCGTTATTAAAAACATTTTAAAAGATCAAAACATCGATCCGAAAAAATTCGATCCGCGCTCGTTATTAGGAAGCATCAGTTCAGCTAAAAATGAGCTGAAAGTAGCGGAAGAATTTGATAAAACAGCAGCGGGACCATATGAAGAAGTTGTAAGCAAAGTCTACAAAGAGTATGAAAAGCGTTTAAAGAAAAACCAAGCGCTCGATTTTGATGATTTGATTATGACAACGATTCAGCTATTTAAACGAGTTCCTGAAGTGTTAACTTACTATCAGCGCAAGTTTCAATATATTCATGTGGACGAGTATCAAGATACAAACCATGCACAGTATATGCTGGTTCGCTTGCTAGCTGCAAGATTTGAAAATGTATGCGTAGTAGGGGATTCAGATCAGTCTATTTACCGCTGGCGCGGGGCTGACATTACAAATATCTTGTCATTTGAAAAAGATTACCCAAAAGCCAAAACCATTTTGCTTGAACAAAATTATCGTTCAACTAAAACGATTTTGGCTGCAGCAAACGGTGTCATTGCAAACAATATGAATCGTAAAGTGAAAAACTTATGGACGGAAAACGATGAAGGCCAGAAGATTTATCATTACCAAGCAATGAGTGAGCATGATGAGGCACAGTTTGTAGCACGTAAAATTAAAGAAGCAGTAGACAGCGGAAAGCGTAAATACAGTGATTTTGCCATTTTGTATCGTACAAATGCACAGTCTCGTGTGATGGAGGAAGTGCTGTTAAAATCCAATATTAATTATACAATTGTCGGCGGCATTAAGTTCTACGACCGCAAAGAGATTAAAGATTTACTTGCGTACTTGCGCTTAATTGCCAACCAAGATGATGACATTAGCTTAGCTCGTATTGTAAACGTTCCAAAGCGCGGAGTTGGAGCTACTTCAGTCGATAAAGTGGCCAATTACGGAAACGTTCATGACATTTCTATTTTCAAAGCGCTGGATGAAGTAGAATTAATGGGGTTAACAGGCAAAGCAACAAAAGCCCTTCGTGATTTCCAATCGATGATTTCGAATTTAGCTCAAATGCAAGACTATATGTCTGTTACAGAGCTTGTGGAACAAGTATTAGAAAGAACGGGATACCGTGAAGCGCTTAAAGTGGAAAAAACAATTGAAGCACAAAGCCGCTTAGAGAATATTGATGAGTTTTTATCTGTCACAAAAACGTTTGAAGAAGCAAGTGAAGATAAAAGCTTAGTAGCATTTTTAACCGATTTAGCACTTGTTGCTGATATCGATAAGCTTGACGACGAGGAAGAAGAAGAGAACGAACAAGTGATTCTGATGACGCTTCACTCGGCAAAAGGTCTAGAGTTCCCGGTTGTTTTTCTAATGGGTATGGAAGAAGGCGTATTCCCTCATAGCCGATCATTATTCGAAGATAATGAAATGGAAGAGGAACGACGCTTAGCCTACGTAGGGATTACACGTGCTGAACAAGAATTGTATTTATTAAATGCTCAAATGCGCACACTATTTGGTAAAACAAACGTTAATCCAAAGTCGCGCTTCATTGGAGAAATCCCAAGCGAGCTTGTGGAATCTTTAAATGAAGCAATGCGCAAACCTGCTGCTGGTCGTTCAGGGGCTTCAGCTTCGCCGTTTGCAGCGCGCCGACAAGCGGCCGTGGCAAAAACGAAGCTTGTGTCAACAGGCAGTGAATCAATTGGATGGAGCGTTGGAGATAAGGCCGAGCATAAAAAATGGGGAATTGGTACAGTTGTAAGTGTAAAAGGAGAAGGAGATTCAAAAGAATTAGACATTGCTTTTCCTAGTCCTACAGGTGTAAAAAGACTGCTTGCTAAATTTGCCCCGGTTACGAAAGTGTAATCGTGAAAAGGAGCTAGAATATGGAGTTTGAGACAGCAAAATCACGCGTTCAAGAATTACGTGACTTATTAAATCAATATGGCTATGAATATTATGTGTTAGATCAGCCATCTGTTCCAGATGCAGAATACGATAAGTTAATGAATGAGTTAATTGAGATAGAAGAATCATTTACAGAATTAAAAACAGCTGACTCACCTACTCAGCGCATCGGCGGCCAAGTGCTCGATGCGTTTGAGAAGGTTCAGCATCAAACGTCTATGCTAAGTTTAGGAAATGCATTTAATGAAGAAGACCTTCGGGATTTTGATCGCCGAGTGCGCCAAGCCGTTGGAGATGAGTTTTCTTATGTATGCGAACTTAAAATTGACGGCCTAGCTGTATCTCTTCGCTATGAAGATGGATACTTAGTACTGGGGGCTACGCGCGGAGACGGTACGACGGGTGAAAATATTACTGAAAACTTAAAAACAATTCGCTCTATTCCACTGCGAATTAAAGAACCGTTATCAATGGAAGTTCGCGGAGAAGCATTTATGCCGAGAAAATCATTCGAAGCACTTAATGAAGCAAAAATGGAAAGGGATGAAGTTCCGTTTGCTAACCCGCGTAACGCAGCTGCAGGCTCACTGCGTCAGCTAGATCCTAAAATTGCGGCAAAACGTAATTTAGATATCTTTGTATATGCCATGACTGATACAGGAGAATTAGAAATCGACTCTCACAGCGAAAGTTTGAATTTGCTCGATGAGCTTGGTTTTAAAACAAATAGAGAAAGACAGACGTGTGAAACCATTGATGATGTGATTGGTTACATCGAAAGCTGGCAAACGCAACGTCCAGAACTATCTTATGATATTGATGGCATTGTTGTAAAAGTAGATTCATTTGATCAGCAGGCTGAGCTTGGAACAACGGCCAAAAGTCCACGCTGGGCTATTGCTTATAAGTTTCCTGCTGAAGAAGTTGTAACCAAGCTTGTAAATATTGAGCTGACGGTAGGCCGGACAGGGGTCATTACGCCAACAGCTATTTTGGAGCCGGTTCAAGTAGCAGGTACGACGGTACAGCGTGCGTCTCTTCACAATGAAGATTTGATTCGTGAAAAAGACATTCGCATCGGAGATTATGTCGTAGTGAAAAAAGCAGGAGATATTATTCCTGAAGTAGTGAATGTGATTGAGGAGAAGCGAACGGGAGAAGAGCAAGAGTTTACGATGCCTACTCACTGCCCGGAATGTGAAAGTGAACTGGTGCGTTTAGAAGGAGAAGTTGCGCTTCGCTGCATTAATCCAAGCTGTCCTGCTCAAATTCGTGAAGGACTTATTCATTTCGTGTCCCGCAATGCGATGAACATTGATGGACTTGGTGAAAAAGTTATATCGCAATTATTTCGCGAACAGTTAATTAAAGATGTAGCGGATATTTATACGCTGACAAAACAGCAGTTAATCGAGCTTGAGCGCATGGGTGAGAAATCTGCTGATAATTTGATTGCGGCCATCGAAGCATCGAAAGAAAATTCGCTTGAGCGTTTGCTTTTTGGTTTGGGAATTCGCCATGTCGGAGCAAAAGCTGCAAAGACGTTAGCTCAGCACTTTGAAACCATAGACAAGTTAACAAAAGCAACGTATGATGAATTAGTGGCAATTAATGAAATTGGTGCCAAAATGGCTGATGCTATTGTCGCTTACTTTACACAAGAAGAGGTTCAAGAACTTATACATGAATTAAAAGAGTATGGAGTAAACCTTACATACAAAGGACCCAAGCTTGTAAGTGTAGAAAATGTAGATTCTGTTTTTGCTGGTAAAACCGTTGTATTAACAGGTAAGCTTGAACAGCTATCTCGCAATGAGGCAAAAGCACAAATTGAAGCACTTGGCGGTAAAGTCACAGGAAGCGTAAGTAAAAAGACAGACCTTGTTGTGGCAGGGGAAGAGGCTGGTTCCAAACTGACAAAAGCTAACGAGCTTGAAATTGAAGTATGGGATGAGGCAAGGCTACTTACGGAATTAAATAAATAAGAGGTGTGTGTAGTTGAAAAAGATATTGTTACTTTCTCTTGCGGTCATGCTTGTAACTTCAGCGTGTGCACCGAATCTTTCGGACGATAAAGAGACTGTTCAACAAACCAACAACAAGAAAGAAAAAGCAGTTATTCCGAAGTATAGTATTTCAGATGATTATTACCGAACAATTCTTCCATTTAAAGCGGGAGTGGCAAGAGGCTTAGTAGCAGCAAACTTAAACAACCGCTTGGATGCGCAAGAATTTGAAACAGGTTTAATGCGCTTATCGACAGATAGCTATTCTCCGAAAAAATATGTGTATCAAGAAGGCCAGTACCTTGATAAAGATACTATTCGCTCATGGTTAAGCCGTAAGCTGAGCGATAAACAGTTTAAAGATCTTCAAAGCAAAACAAAAGATGCTACGGCGAAAAAGAAACTTAAGAATAATGGATTAAACCCAATTGATACAGAAAAAGGCGATTTGAAAACTCGTAACGAAACAAGTCCAATGTACTTAGCGAACATTACTGAGCAAGATTACCTTATCCAAGACGGAGACGACAAGGTAAAACTTGGAGGCGTCACAATTGGCCTGGCGATGAATTCTGTTCATTATTATACAGAAGAAAATGGTTATGCTCGTGAAAAACAACTAACTGATAAAAATATTGAAGAGCAAGGCAAAAAGATGGCCGATGAAATTGTGCAGCGGATGCGTAATATCAAGGGCTTAGAAAACGTTCCAATTCGAGTAGCGTTATTTAAACAAAGTGCTAAGGCTTCTTTAACGCCAGGTAACTTTATGGCTGTCGGAAATGCAGGTTCAAATGATACGGCCGTTGGCAGCTGGGATGATTTAGACGAGAAATATTATTTATTCCCATCATCAGATGCAACAAAAGATCACCGAGATGATGCGATGAAATTTGATGAGTTCAAAGCGCAAATCGAAGACTACTTCCCGAACTTTACAAGCGTAGTAGGGAAAGGGTATTACAAAGATGGACAGCTTCAAAAAATGACGATTGATATTCCCGTCCAATTTTACGGAAAAGGTGAAATTGTAGGATTTACTCAGTACGTTGCTGGTTTAATGCTTGATCATTTCCCTTCATATATGGAAACGAGTATCTCTATTAACTCAGTAAGCGGACCTGAAGCTCTCATTGTTAGAAAAGCAGATGAGGACAAGCCGTTCGTTCATATTTACGAAGAGTAAGCAAAAAAGACACTGCTCAAGCAGTGTC
The DNA here is from genome assembly GCF_035064545.1 of Bacillus sp. ILBB4. Taxonomy (NCBI): domain Bacteria; kingdom Bacillati; phylum Bacillota; class Bacilli; order Caryophanales; family Bacillaceae; genus Bacillus; species Bacillus sp. ILBB4. The sequence continues at coordinate 24,511 of NZ_JAIQVD010000007.1, forward strand.
TTTTTCTAATTCTATGAAATTGCCTCCTATGAAGGAATGGCGTAAGAATTTTGTCTTGTAAACTTAGCAAGATAATAAGCAGCAAATGCAAATGCATCTTGTTCAGTTGTCCGCTCTTCATACGGGCGCTTTTTATCCAGCTCAAATTCTTTCTGATAATAAGGGATGTGATCTTGAATATAGTGGCGCAGCTCGTGAAAGATCGTTTCAATAAGCGGAAGATAGTCATCAAATTTAAAAATAAATATAATGCCGACTTCTCGCCAGTAAACGCCTGATGCAAACTGCAGGTATTCTGCTTCTTCTTCTCCAAGAGCAGAGACAATTTTATTGGCTTCGCATGAATCACAAAAAATTATAGGAATATGAAAGGCTTTATTTAAACAAGCAAAAACATCTTTTTGCAAGGTGGACAAATCCCACTTGAATTCTTCATCTAATACAAACCATCTTCCGCTTTGCTGATACACAGGGCGCTGGTGGATGACTGACTGTATAAGTATTTTATTCAATTTTTATAGCACCTCTTTTACGGTAAAGTAGTTATTCGTTTTCTTTACTTTCCCAAAGACTAGTGAAATTAAAACATGGTGGTGTGTTCATCTGAAGCATGTTTCTCTTTCTATCTATCTTTTCTAAAAAGAAGGTTATTTTATACCTATGCAAGAGAGAAATATTTTATGACGAAGGAAAAGTATGGAATGTTGTTTGAATGAAATGGATTTGGTATAAAATAGAAGTGATAAATGTAAGCCCTGTCTTGCCTGGCAGGGTTTTTAATATTTTAGGAACTAGTCTCAGAAATGTTGCCTGTTGCTAGTGAAGTTTGGTATTATCAGTATATTGTAGTGGGACGAATATTCGGAGGTGAAGGAACATGTCAAGAATTTCTGTTGATCAAGTAAAACACGTTGCAAACTTAGCGAGACTTGCGGTGACGGATGACGAAGCAGAACTATTTACAAAACAATTAGATGCTATTATTACATATGCAGAACAATTAGATGAGTTAGATACTACAAATGTAAAACCAACTTCTCACGTATTGGATATGAAAAACGTAATGCGTGAAGATAAGCCAGCTAAAGGTTTACCAATTGAAGACGTAGTAAAAAATGCGCCAGACCACAAGGATGGCTACATTCGAGTACCAACTATTTTAGAATAAGGAAGGAGGCTTTACGATGTCTTTATTCGATCGTAAACTTTCAGAACTACATAGCCTTTTACACAAGAAAGAAGTACGTGTACAAGATTTAGTAGACGAATCATATAAACGTATTAATGAAGTAGATGATAAAGTAGGTGCGTTCTTAGCGCTTAATGAAGACAATGCTCGTGCTTATGCAAAAGAGCTAGATGAAGTACTACAAACAAAAGATGAATTTGGCCTATTATTTGGTATGCCAATCGGTGTAAAAGATAATATTGTCACAAAAGATTTACGTACAACTTGTTCTAGTAAAATTCTAGCAAACTTTGATCCGATTTATGATGCAACAGTTGTTCAAAAATTGCAGGCAGCTGAAGCGGTAACCATCGGTAAATTAAATATGGATGAATTCGCAATGGGTTCTTCAACTGAAAACTCAGGTCTTCAGTTAACGCGCAACCCATGGAATTTAGATTACGTACCAGGTGGATCTAGCGGTGGTTCAGCTGCAGCTGTAGCAGCAGGCGAAGTTCCGTTTTCTTTAGGTTCTGATACAGGTGGCTCAATTCGTCAGCCAGCTGCTTATTGCGGTGTTGTCGGATTAAAACCAACGTATGGTCGCGTATCTCGTTACGGATTAGTGGCATTTGCATCTTCTTTAGATCAAATCGGACCAATCACAAACTCTGTTGAAGATAATGCATACTTACTTCAAGCAATTTCAGGCGTAGACCCAATGGATTCTACTTCTGCTAATGTTGATGTACCGGATTATGTATCTGCTTTAACAGGTGACGTAAAAGGTCTTAAAATTGCTGTTCCAAAAGAATACTTAGGCGAAGGTGTGGGCGAAGAAGCTCGCCAGTCTGTTTTAGATGCACTAAAAGTGTTAGAAGGACTAGGCGCAACTTGGGAAGAAGTATCGCTTCCACACTCTAAATACGCATTAGCTACGTATTATCTATTATCTTCTTCTGAAGCGTCTGCTAACTTATCTCGTTTTGACGGCGTTCGCTACGGATATCGTACAGATAATGCTGAGAACTTAATCGAAATGTACAAGCAGTCTCGAAGCGAAGGCTTTGGAAACGAAGTAAAACGCCGTATCATGCTTGGAACATTTGCGTTAAGCTCTGGTTATTATGATGCTTACTACAAAAAAGCACAGCAAGTACGTACGTTAATTAAGCAAGACTTTGAGTCTGTATTTGAAAACTATGACGTTATCATTGGACCGACTACACCAACTCCATCATTCAAAATTGGTGAGAAAACAGACGATCCATTAACAATGTATGCAAACGATATTTTAACAATCCCAGTAAACCTTGCTGGAGTACCTGGTATTTCTGTGCCTTGCGGCTTATCAAATGGATTGCCATTAGGGTTACAAATTATCGGTAAGCATTTCGACGAAAGCACAATCTATCGTGTTGCTCATGCATTCGAACAAGCAACTGAGCATCATAAAGCGAAACCAGCACTGTAAGGGGTGAGATAAAGATGAACTTTGAAACGATTATTGGTCTTGAAGTACACGTTGAGCTTAAGACAAAATCTAAAATTTTCTCAGCAAGTCCAAACGCATTTGGTGCGGCTCCAAATGCTAACACAAGTGTAATTGACTTAGGTTATCCTGGAGTATTACCTGTGTTAAACAAAGAAGCAGTTGATTTTGCAATGAAAGCAGCGCTTGCGCTAAACTGTGAAATCGCAACAGATACAAAGTTTGACCGTAAAAACTATTTCTATCCGGATAACCCAAAAGCTTATCAAATCTCTCAATTTGATAAACCAATTGGCGAGAACGGTTGGATTGAAGTAGAAGTTAAAGGTGAAACGAAGCGTATTCGTATTAACCGACTTCATTTAGAAGAAGATGCTGGTAAGTTAACGCATACAGGCGATGGCTATTCACTAGTAGACTTCAACCGTCAAGGTACACCTCTAATTGAGATTGTATCAGAAGCAGATATGCGTTCTCCTGAAGAAGCATATGCTTATTTAGAAAAATTAAAATCAATTATTCAATATACAGGCGTATCTGATTGTAAAATGGAAGAAGGTTCACTTCGCTGTGATGCCAATATTTCTTTACGTCCAGTTGGACAAGAAGAGTTCGGTACAAAAGCTGAGTTAAAGAACTTAAACTCATTTAACTATGTGCGCCGAGGTCTTGAACACGAAGAAATTCGTCAAGAAAAAGTGTTATTGTCTGGTGGCTTAATCGAGCAAGAAACACGCCGTTTTGACGAGTCTACGGGCGAAACAATTCTAATGCGTGTAAAAGAAGGATCTGACGACTACCGCTACTTCCCAGAGCCTGACTTATTAGAATTACACATCGACGAAGAGTGGAAAGAACGCGTTCGTGCTTCGATTCCTGAACTTCCAGATGCTCGTAAAAAACGCTATGTAGAAGAGCTTGGCTTACCTGCTTATGATGCAATGGTATTAACGCTAACAAAAGAAATGTCTGATTTCTTTGAAGCAACGCTTGCTGTGGGCGGAGACGCGAAGCTATCTTCTAACTGGTTAATGGGTGAAGTTTCTGCTTACTTAAACTCAAACCAAAAAGAACTTTCAGATGTAGCCTTAACACCTGAAGGTCTAGCTGGTATGATTCAATTAATTCAAGAAGGTACAATTTCGTCTAAAATTGCGAAAAAAGTATTCAAAGAATTAATTGAAAATGGCGGAGATGCAAAGAAAATTGTAAAAGAAAAAGGTCTTGTACAAATTTCTGATGATGCAACTTTACGTAAATTCGTAACAGATGCATTAGATGCAAACCCTCAATCTATTGAAGATTTCAAAAACGGTAAGGATCGTGCAATTGGCTTCTTAGTTGGTCAAATTATGAAAGCTTCAAAAGGCCAAGCGAACCCACCGATGGTTAATAAAATTCTTTTAGAAGAAATTAATAAACGCTAAATTTGATAACTAAATGTGAGGTGGATATCCATCTCACATTTATTATGAGTAAGGGCGATCGCGCTGAAGGTATGAATAAAAACCGAAACGTGAATATTGTATATCAAGGTTAATTTCTTTATAATATGTTTGTTCATGCCCCCTCTTGTTGATGATGTAATGTGAGGGGGCATTCTTTCACTGATAAAAGTAGGCAAAGATTTGTGACAAATTATCATTATTAGGATGATGAATATGAAAAGAGCGAGAATTATTTATAACCCGACATCGGGCCGTGAAATTTTTAAGAAAAACTTACCGGAAGTCTTGCAAAAGCTAGAGCAAGCAGGCTACGAAACATCTTGTCATGCTACAACTTGTGCTGGTGATGCAACAGAAGCTGCTAAAGTAGCGGTAGAACGTCGTTTTGACGTTGTAATTGCAGCCGGTGGAGACGGTACCATCAATGAAGTCGTAAACGGTATTGCCGGACAAGACTATCGCCCGCAGCTAGGTATTATTCCTGTGGGAACAACCAATGACTTTGCTCGTGCCATTAATGTGCCGCGCACGATTGAAGGCGCTATTGATGTCATTGTAGAAGGCGTAACAAAGCCAATTGACTTGGGCTGTGTAACAAACGACGGAGAAACGCATTACTTTGTAAATATCGCCGGAGGCGGCCGTTTAACTGAATTAACATATGAAGTGCCAAGCAAGTTAAAAACAATGCTTGGACAGCTAGCTTACTATTTAAAAGGCATGGAAATGCTTCCTTCTATTAAACCAACATCTGTTGAAATTGAGTATGACGGAAAATTCTTTGGCGGCGAGATTATGTTCTTCCTCGTTTCCTTAACGAACTCAGTCGGCGGCTTTGAAAAGCTGGCACCAGATTCTTCTTTAGATGACGGGATGTTTGATTTGATTATTTTAAAGAAAGCAAATTTAGCTGAATTTATTCGAATTGCGACACTTGCGCTGCGAGGAGAACATATCAATGATCCTCATATTATTTATACAAAAGCGAACCGTGTTAAAATTCATACGAATGATAAAATGCAGCTAAATCTAGATGGCGAGTACGGAGGGTTATTGCCTGGGGAATTTGTAAACTTATATCGCCATGTAGAAATCTTTGTTCCAAAAGCAACAGCTGAATTGATGGAAAAAAATGAGATCGCCTAATTGCGATCTTTTTTCATGCTTTTCTTTGTTTGGCTTTCGCTCTTATGGTACAATCAGTTCAGCATTTTCAAATGACTAAAAGGATGTAACGATAAATGGAAAAATTAAAACCACCTGTAGAAAAAAATGAATATATAGATGTTGCGTTTGAAGATTTAACGCATGACGGAGCGGGTGTAGCGAAAGTGAACGGATTTCCTGTTTTCGTTCAAAATGCGCTGCCCGGCGAAAGCGGCCAAGTAAAAGTCATTAAAGTAAAAAAAGGCTATGCGTTTGGCAAGCTTATCAAACACCATACAATTAGTGAACAGCGTGTTGAAGCACCTTGTCCGGTCTACAAGCAGTGCGGAGGCTGCCAGCTGCAGCATGTAAGCTATGAAGGACAGCTGCAATTTAAACAAAAGCAAGTAAAAGACGTCATGGCGCGAATTGGTCATTTACCTGACGTTCCGGTACATTCGACGCTAGGAATGAATGATCCTTGGCGCTATCGAAACAAAGCTCAAGTGCCCGTAGCAGAAAGAGAAGGCGGTTTGGTCGCTGGGTTTTATCAGCAGCGAAGCCACGACATCATTAACATGGATGCCTGTTTGATTCAGCAGCAGGCAAATGATGATGTTGTTCAAGCTGTCAGATCAATCTGTGAAAAGCATGACGTTTCTGCTTATCAGGAACAAAAACATAAAGGCTCGCTTCGTCATATCATGGCGCGTTACGGGCTTGTAACGGGTGAAATCATGGTTGTAATTGTGACTCGTACAGCTGAGCTGCCAAACAAAAAGCGTATTATAGAAGACATTATCGAAGCCGTGCCGAACGTAAAATCAATTGTTCAAAACGTAAACAGCAAGCGCACAAACGTCATTTTAGGGAACCAAACGAACGTACTTTGGGGAGAAGAATATATTTACGACTATATCGGCGACGTTAAATTTGCCATTTCAGCAAAATCATTTTACCAAGTAAACCCTGAGCAAACGAAAGTGCTTTATGACAAAGCGCTTGAGTATGCAGATTTAACAGGAGAAGAAACGGTAATTGACGCCTACTGTGGAATCGGAACAATCTCGTTATTTCTCGCTCAAAAAGCGAAAAAAGTATATGGCGTTGAAATCGTGCCTGAAGCGATTGAAGATGCAAAGCGAAACGCTGAGCTAAACGGTATTCACAACGCTGAATTTGAAGTAGGCGAAGCAGAAGTCGTCATTCCAAACTGGTACAAACAAGGCATCAAAGCGGACGTCATCGTCGTAGATCCGCCGCGAAAAGGATGCGACGAAGCTCTTTTGAATACCATCATTGACATGAAGCCGAAAAAAGTTGTCTATGTGTCATGCGGACCAGCAACTCTTGCGCGTGATTTAGCTATTTTAGAAAAAGGCGGATATGAGACGGTTGAAGTTCAGCCTGTTGATATGTTTCCGCATACGACACATGTGGAGAATGTGGCGGTCTTAAAATTAAAATAACTCTTCATCAAAGCTGCTATCTTAGTAAAGATAGCAGCTTTTTATTTTGAATAAGCAAGAAAAAGACAAAGTTAGAGTGCTCATACCAAAAGTAGATAAAACTCGATATAAAAGCGCTAATTGCCGTTATGTCCGTTTTATTTTGCCGTTTGTCCACCCCACCAACACAACAAATTTCTGAATATACTTTTTTTAAGGTTTTCAATATTTTAGGAATTATAATAAAGAAGCAATAAATGAAAACATTATATTTGTGGTAAGAGGTGAAGGGACATCATGTATAGAGCAATTGCTATTATAGCAGGTTCTGTGTTAATTGGATTTGCATACAATTGGTTTTTAATCCCCCATAAAGTGTTAAGCAGCGGCATTAGCGGTATTGCTATGATTATAGGAATTTTAACGCCTGCAAGCACGGGAACAATGAATTTTTTGTTGAATTTACCCCTTTTAATTATTGGTTTTATGAAGTTAGGAAAGCGGTTTGTTTTACATACTCTGCTGTCCGTTGTGGCTTTATCAATTGCTTTATACGTGATTCCCTTGAGAGCTGTTAGTACAGATCCTATTCTGTCAGCTGTTTTTGGAGGAGTTTTAACTGGAATTGGCGTAGGGTTTGTTTTTCGTCAGTCAGCTTCGACAGGTGGATTTGATATTATTGCGATGCTTCTTACGCATAAAAAAGAATTCCCGCTTGGCGCTATATTATCAGCGATGAATGCCGTGGTTGTGTTTGTTTCAGGTTTTTTTGTGAATTGGGACGCGGCTTTATATACGATGCTTTCGATTTTCGTCACAGGAAAAGTAGTGGATGCAATTCATACTCGCCATATTAAGCTCACGTTAACCATTATTACGAGAAAAGGTGAAGAAATGAAGCAGCAGCTTCTTACGAATTTGGTGCGCGGCGTGACGTTAATGAACGGTGAAGGAGCTTATTCAAGAGAAGACCGTAAAATATTAATGACGGTGATTTCACGCTATGAGCTTGCAAACCTCAAGCAGTTAATTCAATCGGTGGATCCTGAAGCTTTCGTAAATATTACGGAAACGGTAGAAGTAATGGGGCTGTTTCGACGGGATGTCTATTAATATATTTGTTATTTCAGCGCCCATTTATGATAAATAGCCATTTTTATAGTATAAAAGTTATAAAAAAAGCCTTAAGAGTAGTTCTTGAGGCTTTTTTTGCGTAAAATATGAGTAAGAAAATATCGTGTATGAAAAGTATAAAAAAGGGAATTTGATAGAGTACATAAAATATTGACATCAAAAAGGAGAGACTATATGACGGTAGAATATCAGTTAACGAAAAAGAAATATTACGAAACGTTTATGCAAGAAAATGAAAATCAGCCGCCTGTAAAGGTCCTTGGACAAGCTTATTACGAAGAGCAGCAAAAAGAGTGGTACGACTTATCGCTCGTTCGCTTAGCCCAGGGAGAAATTTACTTCCATAATCAAGATTTTGAGTCCGCGATTTTTAAGTGGGAGAATGTAAATGGTGAATTTAAGCTGTGGGCGAAGAAAAATACAGCCGACGCGCATTATGAGTTGGGATTGTCTACGCTAGCTGAAGAGCTTTACCTATCCATCGAAACGGATTCAAAAGTATTAAAAGCTGAAATAGCGCTAAAGCTGTTTTCGCTTTATACGGACCATAACAATATTGAACGAGCTTATGAAGTCATTAACGAGCTGGTTGCTTCTCAGCCGGATTATCCAAACGTCACGGCGATTGCACGCAGATTTTATGAAGAGCAAGAAGACTTTAACAGCGCAGTGGAGCTTGCGGTAGATGAGTGTATTCGGACAGAATCGTTAAATTGGTTTGCGGTATTAAAGACTTACGTAGATAAAGGATATACAGCAAACTTTATCCCTAACTATTTTTATCAAGTGATGATTGCATTTTACAAAGTGGATCAAGTGTATTTCAAACAGCTTGTCTCAGCTTTATGGAAACAATATAAGAGCCAGCCTCCTTATCTTGCTTGGATTAAAACCATCAATGATATTTTCTTGAATATTGAAGTGGGCCTCTATGATTATTGGCAAGAGATTTCAACTCTTTATCAAGAAACGTATACCGACTTGATGGAAAGTGATCATTCTGTAAAGGAATTGCATGAAGTCATTCCGAACGTATTAACAAACTGGCTTAAAATTACCAATAAGTCACGTGCGTTATTTCCATCTGCGGCCGTGCTTTCATGGAATGAAAAGTTTCCGTCAACTATTGATACCATTACAATCGAAAATGCAGGCAGATTAATTTTTGAGGCGCGTAACGACATTGATGGTCTTGAATATCACTACAAGCTTTGCCACGGCATTATTAAATGGGCTAATGAAAATGGTTTAGAAGTGGGGCACACCTTTAAATGGTGGGTAGATTTTTTATTAGATGCTCATACGACACACTTATTAATTACAGGAACAAATGCTGCAACGTCTTCATTTGTGGGATCGATTACAGAAGAAAAGGTACCGCAAAATCACGAAACAACCTTTGTGTTCATTCATGATGAGGAAGAATCTATCCAGCAAATCGCTGATCAAGAAATCATTCTGATGGAAACGATTGACGGAGCGGAGCAATCTCCTCACCAGGCACTTGTAGAAGTGAAAAAACCTTTTACGTTCCTTGATAAGCATAATTGTTCATGCATTATTACGCCAAGCTTTACAGAACAAGAGGCACGTGAGCAGGATGCATTTAAATATGCTCCTTTAGCAGATGGTTTACTGTTTGTGCTTGATGCAAAAGAATCGCTGCTTGATGAAGAAAGAGAATTATTGCTGGAGATAAAAGAGCATGCGCCAAATACGCCAGTTCATTTTGTCATCAACAATATGGACAGTCTTTATAATCAAGCAACGATTGAGCGAATTACAAAAGAATTTGAAGCAAGCATTGGAGCTGATTTCCCGCAGGCACATGTATTAGCCTATACGCCTCACTACGTATCGAGTCAGCACCACGGAGACTTGGCTCAGTTTATTAAAGCTAATTTCTATTACGATCCAAACGACGTTGGAGTAGAAGAGCGTGCGCGCAGACTGCTGTTCTTCATTCAAAGCATGCTAAAGAGCTTAGTGGAGAAGAGAAATCAAACAGAAAATCATTTGATTGAAAGCATTAAATGGAACGAAGATATGCTTGTGCGATTAAATGGCTTCTTGCATCGAGTAGATGACTTAGAACAAGAAAAAGCGAGTAGTATTGTTTCGGCTTATCACGGAATCAAAGAGGATATTAGCAAAAAGCTAAAAAATAAAATTCCTCGTTTACTCAAAAAGTCTTCAGAATTAGTGAAGGAAGACAGTGATTTTAGTACGGTTCATATTGAGCTGAATAAACAAATGAATATGCGCGTGGAAGAGCACTTGCAGCAAGATGTCCTGCCCAAGTTCCGCATTTCTTTAAAGGACTGGATTGCTACATCAAATGAAGAGCTGATTGCGAGTCAAGTAGACATTGAAGAAGTAGCAGAGTCATTAAATAAGATGTACAATGAGCAAAAATTAACGTTAGCCTGCGATTTTAAAGTACTGGACGACTGGCGCCGCGACGTTAATCGTATGGCTAATCGGGTTCAGCTGGATGAAGAAAATATTTTACTTCGCGTTAATCCAACGCAGCTCTTGTTAAAAGGAGCAGGAAAACTGTTTTCTTCCATTCTTCAAAACCAAACGCTGCTTTATAATCAATATAAAAAGTACATTGAAAGTCAAGACTATCAAGATATCACAGAATCAATGCTGGCAAAGTTTTTTATGCAATTTAATTTATTTGAGAAAAATTTAGAAGTAGATATTGAACTATTCTTTGAAAAGCCAAAAGAGGTTTTAAAAGAAACGATTGAAGAAACACAGGCGCATATTAATGAAAATCAAGACGTGTTAAGTCATATGAAAGCCAATCCTGAAGCTTACCATGATCCTTTAACATTATTCCAGCTTCGCTTGCGTCAGTATGAGTTAATGGTTAAAGCTACAGAAGAGGTACACTACAACGTATAAAAGGTGGAGCAGGATGTATTTAACGATAAAAGAAGCAGCAGAGTATCTATCTTTTCCTGAAGAATATGTGCAGAAATTGATTCAAGAAGGAAAAGTACGAGCTATATTTGATGGTGAAAACTACTTATTAAATAAAGAGCAGTTTAACACCCATTTAGAGCAAATGGAAAAGTACAAAAAACAAATTGAAGAATACCTAAATGAGCCTATCCCTGAAGATATGGATGTAAAAGATGAAGATTGAAGGCAGAAGCAGAAAACAGATGTTTTCTGCTTTTTTCTTTTGGAATGAAAGTGTTAAAAAAGGTAAGATATGAAAGAAATGTCGAAAAAAGTTGGAATTTCGTTAAAGATGTAGTCTTTTTAGATGCTTTTTTTATATAATGAAAGTATGCTAAACAAAAAGGAGAAGGTCTATGCAACGATCAAGACAGTTAAGGCTGATTTTATTGCTTGCCCTGATTGTTGTCGCTTCGTTTTTAATTATTATTATTTCGAAAACACAAGGGATTATAAGTCAGCAAACGACAAAAAAAGTAGAAAACACAAGCGTTGCAATTCTCACCTCTGATGTACTGACAGATCAAAGCTGGGGCAGTCTAGCTTATAAAGGAAAAATCAACATCGAGCAGCAGTATCCTGTTTCGGCTCAAGTTATTAGCGAAGTAAATACGAACCAAAAAATGAAGGAAGCTGCTGAAAAAGTTATTCAAAATGGAACAAAAGTCGTAATTGGACATGGAAGAGAATTTTCTACCGTTTTTACAGAACTAGCTCCTAAGTATCCTCATGTTCATTTCGTCACCATTCACGGTACTTCAATGTATAAAAACCAAACTGTATATACATTTGATCAAACAAAAATAGAGCACCTGGCAGGCACGGCAGCTGCCATGAAGACAAAAACGAAAAAAATTGGATTACTCGATACATTTGCAAAAGAAAAAAATCCAGGATTCGAACAAGGAATCAAAGCGTATGATTCATCGATTGCTTTTTATTATCGAGTTGTAAACAGCCGAGACGATGGAGCAAAAGCAGTAAAGCTGCTCCGCGAGTTAAAAGCTCAAGGTGTCGATATCGTCTATGCTAAAGGAAATTCGTATAATCAAGAAGTTATTCAAGAAGCGAAAACACAAGGAATGTACGTAATAGGATATTTAGATGATCAGGCGTACATGGGTAGATCTGTTATTTTAACAAGTGTGATAAATGATGTTCCTCAAGCTTACAACGTGATTATGAAAGACTATTTTAGTAAAATAGGTCTTCCATCTGGAGAAGTCAAACTTGGCGCCAGGGACGGTGTTTATAAACTAGCGCCTTTTGGACCGATGTACAGTAAGCGGGAAAAACAAATTTTATATTCGAAAGTTAGAATGTCTACACAGCCGAAGTAACTATGAAAAAGAAAGAGATGATTATGAATCAATTATTTCGCAACATGTCATTCCGTAGCCAAATATTAACGATTCTTCTTTTGATTACATTCATGTTAAGCGGGTTCTCTTTAGTTTTAGTGCATGCCATTGATAAAATAAATCATGTAAGCAACGAAATTAAAGATGAAGATGTTCCTCAAATGGTGTGGCTTTCTTATTGGGAAGAGCAGCTGAACATAAAAGAATACATTGTGAAAAATAATCTAAAGAACCCCACTGTCTCTTTGATAGAAGAATATCAATCATATGATACACGAGTTATCGAAAATAATGAAAGATATAAGCAGCCTGTGCCAAAATCGTTGATTCCACTAAAGGAAAAAATTGAGCTGCTGGATTTTAAGGTTTCTAATAACGTGCAGGGACTGCTGAAGTACGGAGATATAGAGGGAGCAAAAGAGTATCTTAAGAGAAATTATTTGCCGGATCTGCATCAGATAAAAAAAGATATTAATAGTTCAAAAGAAGAGACGGTTGATTCACTTGATACACTATCAGATACACTGTCTGTCATTATTAAAGATTCATTAATTTTACTATTGATTTTAACAGTAAGTGCTATTGTGGCTTCTCTTTATGTTTCTTATCGTATGAGTGCGAGCCTTACGAAACCAATTGAACAAATGATTGAAAAAGTGAATGACATTGCAGACGGAGAATACGGTCTTGTTCTTCAAGACACAAAGCAAATCGAGCTGAAGCAGCTTTCGGCTTCTATCAATCAAATGTCGGTTAGTTTAGAAGATTCATTTTGGAAAATCATTAAAGATAAAGCATATCGCCAGCAGATCTTAAATTCACTGCCTGTTGGAATTATCACAATAGAAGATGAGACAAATAGTATATTTGCCAATACCTCAGCAAAGCAGTTTTTAGATCTCGACGAAAAGGATATTTGCGGGTATATGGAGGAATGTCCTGAATATAATACAGAATTTTGGAGCATGGTGAATTCGGGAGAAATTCACGAAAATAAAAAAGTATTATTTGGAACGAAAGAGACGTGCTATTGCTTTTTAGCCTCTCAAACGCAGCTGTTTAATGAGAAGAACGAGAGCATCGGAAGAATTTTTTATTTCATTGATATATCGGATACCGAAGAATTAGAAAAGCGAATGCATCAGTCTGAGAAACTTGCTCTAGTTGGAGAAGTGGCAGCCGGAGCTGCTCATGAGATTCGTAATCCTCTTACCGTGATTCATGGATTTATATCTCTTATGAATCAGTCTCTCTCTGATGAGGAGAAAAAGCGTTTTTACCTGCCTCTGCTTATGAAAGAGTTAGAGAGGATTAATTACATCATTGAAGAAATGCTGCTGTTATCAAAACCAGGAGCTCCGGTAATGAAAAAAGTCAGTATGCAGGATATTATTAATGAGCTATTGCCTTTGATTACTCACTCAAGCAAATTTACAGAAAAAGATAAGCTTATCTTTGATGTGAAACTGCAGCCGCATATACTAAAGGTAGATGAAAAACAAATCAAACAAGTTCTTCATAATTTAATTCGAAACAGTATGGAAGCCATGGATGGAGAAGGAGTCATTACAATCTATTCACAGGTTCATGATGATAATTATTGTCTGTATATTGAAGATAATGGAAAAGGGATTCCTTTGCATATGCAGCAGTCGCTGTACCAGCCGTTTTCCACTTCAAAAGATAGTGGAACAGGTCTTGGTCTGCCAATTGCTCAGCGTATTCTAGAAAGCCACGGAGGACAGATTAAATTATTATCTACTTCTTCCCGCGGCACAGTTTTTGTTATTAAATTTCCTCTACATTAAGAAAACAGCCTCAAAAGGGCTGTTTTTTTAATGTGCTGTTAAAATAAGAGGACCGTTTTTCGTAATCGCAAGTGTATGTTCAAATTGAGCGGATAATTTACCGTCTGTTGTACGAGCCGTCCAGCCGTTTTTATCCATTTTAGAATGCCATGTACCAGCATTCACCATTGGCTCGATTGTAATAACCATACCTTCTTTTAAACGTGTACCTTTGCCAGCTTTTCCGTAGTGAAGAATTGTAGGCGCTTCGTGCATGGTATTTCCAATTCCGTGTCCTGTGAAGTCGCGTACGACAGAGAATTTTTCGCCTTCTACATAGCTTTGAATAGCGTGGCCAATGTCACCTGTGCGATTTCCTGGCTGTGCTTGCTCGATTCCTTTTAAAAGCGCTTCGTATGTAACATCTACTAGACGCTGTGCTTCGTCTGAAATGTCTCCAACGGTGTGAGTCCATGCGGAATCTGCTAAGCCTCCGTTCAAATTTACAACCATATCGATGGTTACGATATCGCCGTCTTTTAACGGTTTATTTGTTGGGAAGCCGTGGCAAATTTCATCATTTAAAGAAGCGCACGTTGCATATTGATATCCTTTGTATCCTTTTTGTTCTGGCGTTGCTCCGTGCTTTGCTAAGTACTCTTCAACAAATTTATCAATTTGCATTGTTGTTATGCCTGGTTTGATCATTTTAGCGATTTCTTTATGACAAGAAGCTAATAATTTACCTGCTTCGTGCATTAAATTAATTTCGCGTTCACTTTTTAATGTGATCATTGTTGTTCACTCCTTTTTTGATGTAACTTTACGAAAAAAGTTGAGCAGCGGTTATAGCGATGAAAGTCGACTATTCATCAGTTCATTCTTCTTTATTTGAAAATCCAAGAAATACAGAAGCCGTCTGCTATGGGGCGATATAAAATCATCCTTAATCATAACGCCCCATGGTAGGAAAATGCAAGATGCAGGCTTAAAAAGGAAGGGTTTGACGATAGGCATGTAGGGAAAACTGATAAATGAACGTTGAATTGGAGCATTCTCTATAACAAATGCGGTATGATATAGTAAAATAAATGAAACAAAACAATTCTTTAGGAGGGGTATAGGAAAATGAGTGAACATGGAAAATTTATTGGATTTGCAGGTACATATACAAAAGCAGGCAGTGAAGGTGTCTATACGTTTACGTTAGATACGAAGGCTAAAAAGATTGTAGAAGTAAAAGCCGTGGCTAAAATTGAAAATCCTACATACTTAAATGCAAGCAAAGACAACGAACATCTTTATACAGTTATTAAAGAAGGAGAAAAAGGCGGAGTAGCTGCTTTTAAGGTTGATCCAAACACGGGGCAACTAAAGTTTGTAAACAAACAGCTGCTAGACGGCGCGCCTCCTTGCTATGTTTCAGTGAATGAAGATAATACGCTTGTTTTATCTGCTAACTTTCATAAAGGGAGCGTTGAGACGTATTCTGTTAATGAAGAAACAGGGGAAATTGAATATGTAGCATCCGTAGTGGAACATCCTCATTCAGATCTCAAAAAAGGACAACAAGGAAAACCGCACGTACACTATGCCGATTTTACTCCTGGAGAAAAGCACGTGGCCGTTGTGGACTTAGGTATTGATAAAATCGTGACATATGAAGTAGAAGAGAATAAATTGAAGGAAGTCAACAGTCTTTCTACATCTGTTGGTTCGGGCCCTAGACATTTAACGTTCCATCCAAATGGCCGCTATGCGTATGCAATGACAGAATTCAGCTCTGAAGTTTTATTTTTAACTTATGACGAAAGCAAAGGAAGCTTCACTCAACAACAAGCTGTTTCAACAATTCCAGCTGATTTTACAGAAAATAATCAAGGGAGTGCTATCCACATTTCTTCAGATGGCCGCTTTGTCTATGCAGGAAACCGCGGACATAACTCAATTGCAACATTCAAAGTAGATCAGGATTCTGGACAGTTAACATTCATAGAATGGACAGGCACTGAAGGCGACTGGCCGCGCGATTTTGTTTTAGATCCAACAGAACAATTCATTGTAGCGTCTAATCAAGAAACAGGAAACTTGGTACTGTTTGAAAGAGACCAAGAAAGTGGAAAGCTAACGCTTCTTCAATCTAACGTTACGGTTCCAGAAGCTGTATGCGTAAAGTTCCTCCATTATAAGTAATCGATGTAGAAAGCGGCTGTCACTCCCCTTACGGAGTTAGTGTCATCCACATAGGTGAACCTTTGAGGGAATAATCAGGTAGTGCGCATTCCTTAGCATCATTTATGATCTCAATTTTTGAAACGATCATAATCTATATATGGAAGAAAAGCCCTTTTGGAGGGCTTTTTTTTTCTGGGGTTATAGTAGAATGAAGAGAGAACGCATGAAAGGCTGAGGTGAGAAGTGTGGAAGATATATGTAAATATCCAATTGTACAAGCTCCCATGGCAGGAGGAGTTTCGACGCCTAAACTAGCTGCAGCAGTATCTAATAGCGGAGGACTAGGGTTTCTAGCTGCGGGATATAAAAGTGCGCGTGAATTGGAGCAGGAAATTATAGAGATGCACTCACTTACGAAAAAACCTTTTGGAGTGAATCTGTTTGTGCCGACAAATGAAAAAGTAGCAGTTGATGCACTTGATTGTTATCAAAAAGAACTGTCAAAAGCAGCTGAATATTTGGAGTGTCAAGTTGATATACCAAAGAATGATGATGATGAATGGAATGCCAAGCTCGACATCATTCAAAAACATCGAGTACCTGCTGTGAGCTTTACATTTGGGTGCCCGGATCGAGAGATTGTAGCAAGTTTAAAAGGAATTGGAAGCCGTGTTTTCGTTACGATTACAACACCTCAAGAAGCCGAAGTGGCTTTGAGAGCAGGAGCGGATGCGCTATGTTTGCAAGGCATTGAAGCCGGCGGCCATCGATCTACTTTTTTAGAGAGTTCGGTGGATTACCCGCTTATGAAATTGCTGAAAGGAGTTCGCTCAATCACTAAAAAGCCATTGATTGCTGCGGGAGGGTTGATGACGGGGTCTGACATAAAACGTGTGTTACAAGAAGGAGCTTCTGCTGCCCAGTTAGGTACGGCTTTTATTTGTTGTCCAGAAAGCGGAGCGAGTGCTCTTCATAAAGAAAGCATTCTTCAAAAGCGTTTTAATGAAACAGGTGTCACACGAGCTTTTACAGGGAAACGTGCTAGAGGATTTGTGAATGCCTTTTTTATTTCCTATGATAAATCAGCACCATCCGCCTACCCTCATATTCATTACATGACAAAGCCTATTCGAGCAAAAGCTACACAAATGAATAATCCAGAGTACACTTCTTTGTGGGCAGGAACCGGATTTACGCTGGCAAAAAAACTGCCTGCACATCTTATTGTGGAAGAGCTTGTACAAGAACTAAATGAATGACGAGAATTACGGTGTTGCTTGCTTTAAGTGCAAGCAGCTTTACATAAAGAAGGTGAACTTATAGTGCAAAACAAATTTACGATTGGACAAATGGCCAGACTGCATGATATTCCGGTTAAAACACTTCGCTATTATGATGAAATTGGCCTGTTCGAGCCTTACGAAGTGGATCCACAAACCGGTTATCGATATTATACGTTAGAACAATTTAAGAAATTAGATATCATTGTCTATTTAAAGCTGATGGGAGTTCCTTTAAAAGAAATTAAAAGAAAGATGGAGCACAGCAGCTTGGATGAATTTATTGAAACTTTAGCGGAATATCAGAAGGTAACAAAAGAAAAAATTCGTCACCTTCAAAGAGTGAATGTGCAGTTAACAACTCGAATGAAGGAATTAGAACAGACGAGACATATTAACCAAATAGGAGCCCCGTTCATAAAACACCTTCCTTCTCGTGAAGTTGTGCAAGTAAAAGCAGAGGTAGGTACGTTAGACGGGACTGAAAGTGTTCTCCGTGATTTAAAAAAGAAAATTAGTCATATTACCCCGATTATGATTGGGAAAGTAGGGTTTATGCTATCGGTAGAAAACGCGAAAAAACAACAATTTACAGATTACGATGGCATTTTTTTATTGGTCGAAAGTGATGTTTCTTTTAAGCATGAACTCGTTACGTTAATACCTGAAGGAGATTACGCATCTATTTATATGAGAGAAAAGAGAGATACCACAGGAGTCTATTACGATGCATTACTGAACTTTATTAAAGCGGAAGGATACAAAGCAGAAGGTCCTTTCTTAATTCGGCGGATTGTAGATTCATTTATTTCACATCATGAAGAAGAGCGGCTGACGGAAATTCAAATTCGAATTACGTCTTGACTATCCAGTAGCTGGAGGGTTTAAGATGAGACTATTGTAAAACTGCTGAAGGGAGAGACAACAATAGATGAATCAGCAAAGTATTTCCCAAGGAATGTCTTTAAGCCGAGGAAATCGTATTTTATTTATTTTAATTTTGGGTTCACTGAGCGCATTTGGACCGTTATCAATCGATATGTATTTGCCAGCGCTGCCGACGCTTGCGAAAGAATTGCATACTTCAGCTTCTTTAGCGCAGGTCAGTCTGACAGCTTGCTTATTGGGCTTAGCATTTGGGCAAATGGTCATGGGGCCATTCAGTGATATTCGCGGAAGGAAAAAGCCGCTTGTAGCAGCATTAATCACCTATGCAGTTGCATCTGTTTTATGCGTGTTTGCACCGTCTATTTGGATTTTTATCGTTTTGCGATTTATTCAAGGTATGGCAGGAGCAGCAGGAATGGTTATTTCAAGAGCGAGCGTGCGAGACTTGTTTTCAGGTTCGGATTTAACAAAGTTTTTCTCCATGCTTATGCTTGTAAATGGCTTAGCTCCTATTTTAGCTCCGGTTGCTGGTGGACAGCTGCTGACGATTATGTCGTGGCGAGGAGTATTTGGTGTGTTAGCAGTGATTGGTGCACTAATGTTTTTTGCCGTTTTATTTGGTTTAAAAGAAACGCTTCCGCTCGAACGCCGTAAAGAAGGTGGATTAACAGAAGTACTGCGTACATTTGGCGTATTGCTAAAAGATGGTGTCTTCGTGGGATATGCGCTGGCGCAAGGTTTTATTATGAGTGCCATGTTTGCTTATATTTCAGGTTCTACATTTGTCCTTCAAGACATTTATGGACTATCTCCGCAGATGTTCAGCTTTGTTTTTGCTATTAACGGTTTTGGACTAATTATAGCTACTCAAGTGACAGGACGTTTAGCGGGTAAAATAAAAGAAGCAACTCTTCTTATGTATGGATTGCTTCAAGCAGCTGTTGGAAGCGTGCTTTTAGTGGCCGTGATTGTTACTCACATGTCCGTTATTTTGGTCTGCATCTTGCTTTTCTTTGTAGTATCGAGCGTAGGAATTGTGAACACAACCGTTTTTTCACTCGCTATGGAAAATCAAGCTTCGAACGCGGGAAGTGCTTCAGCGCTTCTAGGGTTGCTTCCGTTCTTACTCGGAGCAGCCGTAGCTCCTCTTGTTGGTCTTGGAGGAGGGCAAAATGCTCTGCCGATGGGCATTGTGATTATGGTCTGCGATTTATTAGCATTAGGTGTGTACATGACGTTAGTGAGAAGGAAAACTGCATCATAAAAAAGCTACTTGGCTTTCAACAGCCAAGTAGCTTTTTTAGTTATTGAGCTTTGTGCTCGTGATTTTCAAACGGCATTGTAACGCCAAGATTTTGTATTTCTTTTTTTGCATTTTCCAAAATGGTTTCAGCTTTCGCTTTTGTTTCAGCATCTACCCCGCTTAGAAAATCTTTCTTTTTAGCAGGAAAATTCACGCCAAGTTCTTTTAATTTGGCTTTCGCTTGTTCTTTAGTCAGCGTGCCGTCGCGAAACTGATCCATAATAGCTTTCGCTTTTTTCTTTGTAGCCGCATCTAAATTGTTAAAAGGACCGCCTCTATGTTCAGGAAAATTCACGCCAAGTTCTTTTAATTTGGCTTCCGCTTGTTCTTTAGTCAGCGTGCCGTCGCGAAGCTGATCCATAATAGCTTTCGCTTTTTTCTTCGTAGCCGCATCTAGATTGCTGAAGGGGCCGTCTTTGTGCTGAGGCAAGTTTACGCCGAGTTTTTGTAATTTTTCCTGTGCTTTTTTCATAATATCATCAACTTTTTGTTGTGTTGCATCATCCGTATTTGTTGTACTGCCATTTGTTCGCTCTACAACTGTTGAAGAGCTTGTTTCATCTTTGCTGGCTGCAAATGCCGTGGAGTTTGCAGCGGCCATAACTCCTAGTGTTAAACCGCTTGCCATGATATAACCGAATAGTTTCTTTTTCATGCTGTTGTCACTCCTTAAAAGTTATAGGGGTGTGGTACAGAGCTGTCCACAATTGTTAATGTAACCACCAATAGTGAAAAAATGGTGAAAATAGATAAAAAACGAAAAAATATAGACGTTTGTTGAACACTACAGCTCTTTTATTGGATAACAAAATGAAATTCGATATGATTTTATCTAAACAACAGCAAAAAAGAATGGAGACTTTATATAGATGAACGTTCTTAAAAAATTGGGAATAGCTTTGATAGTTACGATAGCGGTAAGCCTGGTATTTTTGTTTCGCGATGAGTTAAAGCCAGGTCCAACGCTAGAAGATTTTTCAGGAGCAACTGATTTGCATCCTGTCGTAGAAGAAAAGAAAAATAAACTTGTTCAACAAGCAAGTGACCAAGGAATCTCGATTGTCATTACGGAAGGTTTCCGTTCAAAAGAAGAACAAGATAAGCTTTATGCAAAAGGCAGGACGGAAGAAGGCAATATTGTTACCTATTCAAAGGGCGGCCAGTCTTATCATAACTATGGACTAGCTATTGATTTTGCTATTCAGTTAAAAGACGGACGAGTTATTTGGGACATGGAATATGACGGTAATAATAACAATCAGTCTGATTGGATGGAGGTTGTAGATATCGCAAAAAATTTAGGATTCGAATGGGGAGGAGATTGGCAAGGGTTTAAAGACTATCCACATTTTCAGATGATTCTGGAAAATATAAAAGACCACACACGCTAATAAAGCGTGTTTTTTTTAGAGGGATAATACAATTTCACTATATCTATGTCAGAACCTCTAACACGAATAGAAGCTTGTATTTTCTTTTTTGTTAATTTACCGTTAAGAGAATTATATATATTAATATAATAAAGATATAGACGGATAATTAGAAAGAGGGGTGATTAGAGAGAACTGCCCCCTAAAAATGAAAGACAATTCGTATAAAGATATGCGTTAACTAATATAATCTATTGATTAAGCTTATACAAGTACCTTCAGCCTAGCGAACGTATGCTTACATATCGGCAAATGCCAACAAAGCCTTTTATTTTTCTAGCATATTTTATTTGGAGATAGTTCATTTTGATTACAAAAAAGAGATAATTTGTCAACTGTTGACTTTGCTTTAAGGGTAAGAATATAATTTTTAATATATTTTAAATATTTTAAAAATTTAAATATTTATTGTTGTTCGCAAATTAGGAGGGGGAAAATGATTGTTTTTGACGGAGTGAATAAATATTACGGTGATTTTCACGTATTAAAAGATATCAATTTAACAATTGAAAAAGGTGAAGTTGTCGTCGTAATTGGACCTTCGGGTTCAGGTAAAAGCACGATGCTGCGATGCATAAATTATTTAGAAACAATATCTAACGGACAGTTAACGGTAAATAATATATTGGTCGCGGATAAAAAAACAAATATTAATAAACTGCGCCGCAATATAGGTATGGTGTTTCAACATTTTTATTTATATCCGCATAAAACAGTTTTAGAAAATATCACTTTAGCACCTATGAAAGTATTGGGACAGTCGTCAGAAGAAGCTAAGAAGACAGCCCTATACTATTTAGATAAAGTCGGAATCGGTGAAAAAGCTAACGCCTACCCATCCCAGCTGTCAGGCGGCCAGCAGCAGCGTGTAGCTATTGCGAGGGGACTTGCGATGAAGCCAGAAATTATGCTTTTTGATGAGCCTACCTCTGCTCTTGATCCAGAAATGATTGGAGAAGTGCTGGATGTCATGAAAACATTGGCTAAAGAAGGAATGACCATGGTAGTTGTAACTCATGAAATGGGGTTTGCAAAAGAAGTAGCGGACCGCATTGTATTTATGGATCAAGGAAAAATCTTAGAAGAGGCAACTCCGGCTGAGTTTTACGAAAACCCGCAAGAAGAAAGGGCACGTTTATTTCTTAGCCGTATTTTAAATCATTAATTGTTTAATAGGGGGAGTAATATGAAGAAATCAAAAACGTTTTTAAAGGCAGCTGTGCTTTCATTAGCAGCGGCTATGATGTTAGCAGCTTGCGGAGGGAAAAGTGAAGAAACGAGTGGATCATCAGCTAAAAAAGATGCGCTCACTGAAATCAAAGACCGAGGGAAAATCGTCATTGGAGTTAAAAATGATACGCGTTTGTTTGGCTTAAAGAATCCAAAGACGGGTGAAGTAGAAGGTTTTGATGTTGATATTTCTAAGCAGCTGGCTAAAGAGATTTTAGGCGATGAAAACAAGGTAGAATTTAAAGAAGTTACGTCCAAAACAAGGGTTCCTCTTCTTCAAAAAGGAGATATTGATGCTGTTGTTGCAACAATGACTATTACAGATGAACGTAAAAAAGAAGTAGACTTTACGGATGTATATTTCCAAGCTGGACAGTCTCTGCTTGTGAAAAAAGGCAGTAAAATTAAAAGCGTTGATGATTTGAAGAAAGGTACTAAAGTGTTGGCTGTTAAAGGATCAACTTCAGCTATTAATATTCGCGAAAAAGCACCAGAGACAACGGTATTAGAGTTTGAAAACTATGCAGAAGCATTTACAGCTTTAAAATCTAAGCAAGGAGATGCTTTAACAACTGATGATGCTATTCTTTATGGAATGGCTGATGAAGATCCTTCTTATGAATTGGTAGGAAAGCCGTTCACAGAAGAGCCTTATGGCATTGCTGTGAAAAAAGGAAACAAAGAGCTGGTAGATGCCTTAAACGATGCGCTTAAAAAGATAAAAGACTCTGGAAAATATGATGAAATTCACGACAAGTGGATCAAACAATAAGCGTACAGTTTTCTTTTCTCAGGATGAGCAGCATTATGCTCATCCTGCTTGTTTAGTTGAAAGGAGGAAGAAAATTGCTGGATTTTTCAATTCTGACGAACAATATGGATCTTTATTTAGAAGGTTTTAAGTACACCATTATCGCCAGTCTGATTGCTTTAGTGGCCAGCTTTGTACTTGGCACGATCATTGCGGTAATGCGAATAGCCCCTCTCAAAATAGTAAATGTAATTGGTACGGTCTATGTAGAGTTCATTCGAAATATTCCCCTTGTGGTTATCGTCTTTTTTATTTTTATTGTGGCGGGAATCAGCGGTACAGCTGCCGGAGTGCTGGGACTAACTATTTATACGGCAGCTTTTATAGCCGAAGCCATACGAGCGGGAATTATGGCTGTTCCAAAAGGGCAGCTTGAAGCGGCACGTTCATCGGGCCTTACGTACGGTCAGGCGATGCGGTTCATTATATTGCCTCAAGCCATTAAAATCGTCATTCCTCCTCTTGGAAATCAATTCATTAATTTAGTCAAAAACTCATCCGTGTTAGGGATTGTTGCTGGTTTTGATTTAATGTATCAGGCAGATCTTGTTTCCTCTCAAACTTACGTAGTGTTTGATGTGTATATTTTTGTGGCTCTGTTCTATTTAGTTCTAACCATTCCGTTAAGCTTAGGAGTTGGTTATCTTGAGAAACGTCTAGGTAAAACAAGCTGAAAGGAGTGAAAGTGATGGATTTTATGGGTGCTTATTCTCCTGATCACCTTTCCTTCTTAATGGAAGGATTTTGGGTCACTTTAAAAGTGGCATTCATTTCGATTGTGTTAAGTTTTCTTATTGGAAGTATAGTAGGTATTTTAAGGTATGCCCGCATTCCAGTTCTGTCTCATGTACTCGCTTTTGTCGTAGAAATTATCCGAAATTTGCCGCTGCTTTTAATCATCTTTTTTACATACTTTGCTTTACCTGAAATCGGAATTGATATGGAAATTACGTCAGCAGCGATTGTGGCCCTCACTGTATTTGAATCTGCTATGATTTCAGAAATTATCCGAAGCGGATTGAAATCAATTGAAAAAGGACAAATCGAAGCGGCGCGTTCATCAGGTTTAAACTATTATCAAACGCTTCGTTTCGTTGTGCTGCCTCAAGCTTTGCGGAGAATGGTACCTCCTTTAGTTAGTCAATTTATTTCCTTATTAAAAGATACGTCGCTTGCAGTAGTGATCGCACTTCCTGATTTGCTGCATAACGCTCAAATCATTTACGGACAGAAACAAAGTTACGTAGTCCCAATGTTTTTGATCATCGCGATGATGTATTTTATTGTAAACTATGCTTTATCCATCATTGCAAGAAGACTAGAAGTCAAAAGGGTGTAGATACTCTTTTGACTTTATTTTTGGAAAATAAATAACATTGACAATGTATTAATTCAACGCATAAAATGACTAAAGTAACAGTGGTAAAATCAGATCATTTTTATTCATCATAGAGAAGAAAAACAGTGTTGGTTCACCCCCTACTGAATATCCGGTAGGGGTTTTTGCGCAAGAAGTGATTTGGTTAAACTAACACGTAGAATGAACAGAAGGGACGGGCATCATGGAAAAACAAGATCAAAATTTAAAAAAAGGTCTGTTGCCTCGTCATGTGCAGCTCATTGCACTTGCCGGTATGATTGGGACAGGTATTTTTAAAGGTAGTGCTGATACGCTAGGTATTGCAGGACCAAGTGTTGTACTGGCGTATTTATTTGGCGGTCTTATCTTATTTATTGTAATGACAGCATTGGCGGAGATGGCAATTGTCTATCCGAATATGAACGTACAAAATTTAGTGCATAAGGCATTCGGTACGCAAACCTCTTTTATTGTAGGGTGGCTGTACTGGGTGAACTGGATTGTCGTGACAGTTGTTGAACTGCTTGCGGGAGGAAGCTTTTTGAAGTTTTGGTTCCCTTCTGTACCTCTTTGGCTCTTAAGCTTTCTCTGTGCAGTGCTGATTGTAGGGATGAATTTATTTCAAGTTAAGTATTACGGAGAAATTGAGTTTTGGTTTGCCGGTATTAAAGTAATTGCTCTTACCGCTTTTATCATTTTGGGAGCTTTCATTTTATTCGGTGTGATTCCAAGTGATGTGCAAAACCCCTGGGCAAATTATACGGCTCATGGAGGCTTTTTCCCTCACGGCATGAGCGGTGTGCTGAGTGCCTTTTTAATTGTGATGTTCTCTTACGGCGGAGCTGAATTAATTGGTGTGGCCGTAACGGAAACAAAAGATGTGAAAAACGTGTTACCGAAAGTGATCAAAGGCACAGTATGGCGGGTGATTGGCTTTTATATTTTGCCTATTTTAATTATTTGCGGCCTTATGCCCTGGAATTCTGTATCAGGACAAGACAGTCCATTTGTGCAAGTGTTTAGTATCACCGGACTGCCGGGTGCGGCTCATATTATGAACTTCGTTTTATTAACGGCCGTTTTATCAGCAGCGAATTCAGGGATGTATGCAACTTCGCGTACGCTCTATGCTATGGCTCAAAGCGGAGAAGCATCAAAGCGCTTCTTGAAAGTTTCGAAAAACGGTATTCCGATTAATGGTTTGATGATTACGGCTGTTTGTATTTTAATGGGTGTGTTTTTAGCTTATAAAACACCGGATAATGTAATTAGTTATTTAATGACCATTCCCGGCTTCACGATTATTCTTATTTGGGTAAGCATTTGTTTAGCTCAATTAAAGCTGCGTAAAGGGTATAAAGAAAAGCCGTTTTTCGCATTAAAGTGGTTTCCTTATACAACGCTCTTTGCAACAGCAGCACTGCTTGTTATTTTTGTATCATTTATGTTTAACAAAAACAATGTGATTGGATCCAGTGTATGTACGGTTATCTTGGTCGTACTCCTCATTTTTTCATTTATTAATAAAAGTCGAAAAGAAAAAAAGTTTGAAGTATAGCAAAAAGGCAATATACTAGAAAGACGAGGGTAAAAGCTTGTCTTTCTTTTTTTTGCGGAAATTTCTGTATCACGTTACATATTTCTAGATGAAATGTTTAGTTAAATAAATAAAGGATGAGGACTACAATGGAATCAAATAATGTATTTACAACAAATCCAAAGAAGAAATCAAAGCACTTAGCCGTGATTTCTTTGGCGATTATGGGAGTGGGCTTCGTTGCCACAATGCCTTTTGGTGATTCAATTTGGGGTCGGTTGCTTCAAGGTGGGTTCGAAGCTGGATTAGTCGGCGGATTAGCGGATTGGTTTGCCGTTACGGCTCTTTTTCGTCACCCTTTAGGCATTCCTATTCCACACACTGCGCTGCTTCCTAAAAACAGACAGCGTATTACAAGAGGGCTAGTCTCAACCCTTGAAAACGACTGGCTGTCAAAAGAAAGTATTCAAGAAAAAGTAAAAAGAATTGCGTTTACACAGCGTTTGCTTCCGATTGTTCGAAAAGGTGTTCATTCGGAAACGATTCAACAAAAAGGAACCGCACTGCTTGTTGATGCGATTAATCGTGTGGATACAGAGAAAGTCGTTCCTATTATTGAAAAAGAGCTCAAATCATCGCTTTCAGCAATAGAGTTAAAGCCTATTGTGCATTCGATTGTTGGAGAAGTGGTGAAAAATCAGTATGATGAAAAAGCGCTTGATGTTCTTTTAAATAAAGGGGAGAGCTGGATTAAAAAAGAAGAAACGCAGTATCAGCTCGGAAGTATTGCTAAAAATGCGCTTGATAATATTGAGCTTGATGGTATTTTACAATTTGCTCTCAAATCATTTCAAAGCATGATTAATGAAGAGAAGCTAGGGTCTATTTTGCAAAATTTATTGCTTTCTATTACAGGGCGTCTTCGTAACGAAGAGGATGAATACCGCCTTGCTTTGGTAAACGGAATTAGAAAAGAGCTGCAAGGCTTGGAGCAGAATGAAGAACTTCTTGAAAAATTAGAAGCATGGAAACAAAAAACGATTAATGAATTAAACGTAACGAATAAATTAACAGAAATCGTCGATAAAATGAAAGCGAAAGTGATAGCATTCATTGAAAGCCCTGAATTTATGAAAAGCTACGCCGTTCCTTACGTAGAGAGCTGGCTGAATGCTCTTGAAGAGGATGTACAGCGTCAAGAAGCAATTGATACGGCTATTCAAAAGCAAATCATGAGCTTTGTAGACGAGAATCATTCGAAAATTGGACAGCTTGTTCAAGAAAACTTAGATAAATTAGATGATGAAACACTTGTGGATATGATGGAAAACAATGTCGGAAAAGATTTGCAGTGGATTCGAGTGAACGGAGCTCTATGTGGATTCTTAATTGGTATTGTATTAACGGTTATTAAATTAGCGGTATAAAAAAAGAAGCACGCTCCTTTTGGAGTGTGCTTTTTCTATTAATCATCTATTTCTACACTGATCACGCCGCCGTTTTTGGCATCTACTAAAACAGTTGCTTCACGTTTATCGGCTGTGTCAATTTCAATTTCATATACTAAACGGTTGTTTTCTTGGTCTAGATCCGTTTCATTGACGGTTCCTTTAGCGCTCTTTAAAGCTGTTTTTATCGCTTGATCTAATGAAATAGCAGGGGAAACGTTTTGAAGTTCCTCTTCTTTCTCATCTTCACCGTCTTTTTGCTCTTCATCAAATTCAATGATTTTACCGCTGCTGCTGTCAATGTCTACATCGTATTCTTTATTACCTTTTGTGATGTCTACTTCATATTGTTTAACGCCGTCATCTACGGCTAATTGGATATTTGTAATGTCGCCGCCATCTGTTTTTTGAAGGGCAATGTCTTTTGCCTTTGCTTCTTCAATCGTTGTGGTTTGCTTCTTATCATTGCTTTTGGACTGGTCTGTCATTGCGTATGCGCTTGCACCTAATCCACCGACTAGTACTGCACTGGCTAAAACGGTTGTAATAACTTTCATATGTTATGGCCTCCTCGATTGGTTGTTAAGACTATCTTAGCTAATGAACTTTAAAGGAAAAGAAGAAGAAGTTTAAAATTTTCTTAGAAATAAATAAAAATGGATAAAAAAAGCACAGCTTTCCGCTGTACTTTTAATCATCGTCATTTTCATAGGTGATGGAATCTACATGTCCGGAGTAAGCATTTATCATCACTTTAGCTTCTCTTGTTTTAGACTGATCAATTTCGACTTCGTAAAAGGTTTGGCCTTCTTCCTCTTCTATTTCAACTGAAGAAAACGTTCCTTTTACTTTTTGTAAAGCAATGTCTCTTGCTTGTTCCATTGAAATGAGAGGCTCGTCGGATGTAGGAGAAACTGGTGGTTGCTCGCTCTTCTTTTGCTCTTCTTCTGTATTATTTTTAGTTTGAGTAGACGTTTGTTTCTCTACTTTTTGTTTGATTAATGACTGGACTTCTCCATTTTCTCCATTTACTGTGATGTGGTATGGAATATCATCTTTAAGCAAAGTGATTCGATAAATCGGTTCATCATCTTTTTGAGAAAAGCTTGCATTTTCAATAGTGCCGCCATATTTTTGCTGAATCATACTGCTGACGTCAGATTCGGATAAAAGTGTATCAGGACGATTCACTGCTTTTGCTATTCCGTAAAAGCAAGCTGAACCAACAGCAAGAAAAATAAGTATAAAAAGCACCGTTTTCTTCATACATTCACCTCCAGTATCCTAAAAAGTAGTATAGCAGGCAATTCTTAAAAATCTCTAAGAAAAGGCGAAAAATCAAAGAGGAAAGGAAACCGTTACTGATGTCCCTTTTCCTTCTTGGCTGTTAATCTCAATACGCCCGCTATGAGCTTCTACAATCTTTCGAGCAATGGATAATCCAAGTCCAGAACCACCGGTTTCTCGATTTCTTGCTTTATCTACGCGAAAAAAGCGTTCATACACGTTTGATAAGTCTTCTTTTGGAATACCAATTCCTTGATCTGTGACCGTAATCATAAAACTTTTGCTTCTTGTTATGGTTACCTCTACCGCTTTTTCACTATATTTAATGGCATTATCTAAGAGGATGTACAGCAGCTGCTTTAAGCGTTTTTCATCCGCTGTTACGACGGGATGATCCGTTTTTATATTTAAATAGATGGTTCGTTCAAAGGCTTGTTCTAGATGCTTGATTGTTTGGTTACAGACGGCCGCCGCATCTACGTGTTCCATGTGAAGCTCCCACTGCGACTCATCTTTCGCAAGCACCAGCATTTGAGACGTAAGCTGTTTCATGCGTAAAGACTCAGAGTGAATAGCTTCGATGGCTTCTTCTAAAATATCCGGCCGCTTCATTCCCCAGCGTTTTAGCATATTGGCATAGCTTTCTACAACGGTCAGGGGTGTTTTTAATTCATGAGAAGCATCGGATACGAACTGCTCTTGCTTTTTATAGTTTTCCTCTAATAAATCCATCATATTATTGAAGGTGCTGGCCATTTGATCTAACTCATCTTTAGAAGGAGAAGAGAGGTCAATTTTTTTGAATGTGCGAGACACTTGAATTTCTTCCATAGTATGAATAAGAGATTTGATAGGCCGCAAAATAATTTTACTTA
Organism: Bacillus sp. ILBB4; assembly: GCF_035064545.1. Classification (NCBI taxonomy): domain Bacteria; kingdom Bacillati; phylum Bacillota; class Bacilli; order Caryophanales; family Bacillaceae; genus Bacillus; species Bacillus sp. ILBB4. The sequence continues at coordinate 54,092 of NZ_JAIQVD010000007.1, forward strand.
AAAGCCGTCCGGCAAATATAGTTGGAATTAATATAACAAGAGAGGCAATGAGCAAGATAAATTTTAATGTCTGCAGAGATTGTTCCACATCTGCCAGTTGTTCCGTGACTTCCAAAGAAACAACTTCACTGTTCGTCCAAATGACAGGGGTGTGTGAAATCGCGTATAGATGGCCGTCATCTTCTTTGATGCTTGTTTGTTCATTTGAATAATAGGAATAAGGTAAGTCCTGAAGCTCTTTCGTTTGATCCGTAACGGATACAACTAAAGGACTGCCGGATTTAGGTAAAATACGAATCATCCCGTTAGGAGGCAAATAGGCACGAAGCAAATTGGATTGTTTAACCGTCGCACTTGTTTGCTTTAGCCCATTTGTTACATTGCTTGTTTCTGCTTGCAAACGTTCAATTGCGTTGTCTTCCATGGTCTTCTTGAAAATGAAGTAAATCGAACTGTTTGCAATTACTAGTAAAATAAAAAGCAGCGCAGTTGATGTAAGAATAATCTTTGTTTGTAGTTTCATAAGCTACTCCTTCAGCATGTAGCCAACGCCGCGCACTGTTTGAATGTAAGGAGTTGAAAATGAAGCATCAATCTTTTTACGTAAATAACGAATGTATACGTATACAATATTTGTGTCTCCGTAATAATCAAATCCCCAAACGTTTGTAAGAAGCTGTTCAAAGCTCAGCACTTGATTTTTGTTTTGAAGCATATAGACAAGCAAATCATATTCTTTAGGAGTCAGCTCAATAGCTTCATTTTCACGCGTAACTTCTCGCGTTTTTTCGTTAACGACTAAATTGCCTAGTTGAAGAGTGGCCGTTTCTTGTTCAGCAGGCGATGTTGATGCAGGATGGCGAAGCCATACGCGAATGCGTGCAAAAAGCTCTTCAATTTGAAAAGGCTTTGTAATATAGTCGTTCGCTCCTAAATCTAGTCCGCTTACCTTATCAGGAAGGGCGTCCCGAGCGGTTAATAAGATAACGGGCGTTTGAGCATCATTTGCTCGAATGCGACGAAGTACTTCGAGTCCGCTCAGTTCAGGAAGCATCACATCTAAAAGCAGCAAATCCCAATCGTGTTCTTGAAACTCTGCCAATCCTTCTGTTCCAGTGTAAGCCATGCCGGTTTCGTACCCTTCATGTTCAAGCTCGAGCTGAATTAAACGAGCAATTTTGCGCTCATCTTCTACAATTAAAATTCTGCCTTTACTCAACAAAAATTCCCCCTTGTGTCTATGTATAGTTGCGTACATTATAGCACGGACAGATTCGGGGTGTATAAATGGTAAGGAAATCAATAGTTATTTACTAAATATATCATCAATAGCCCGAGAAATAATGTTCATTTTCTCAAGAAACTGATAAGATAGCTAATGACATTTAAAAATAAGAAAGGATTTCGATTATGTTATCAGCTATCAATTCAGTAGATTATACCATTTTCCAGGCGGTGAATCAGTATGCCTCACACGTAAAGCCTCTAGATTCGCTGATGGTATTCTTTGCAGATTATGCCCAGTATGTACTTATCGTTTTACTCGGCTTGTTTTTACTTATTAATAAAAACGGCAGCCGTGTTGTAGCATTTCAAGCTTTATGTGCTTGTGCCACAGGAGTCATTATCAATAAAGTGATTAGTTTATTTGCTTATCGAGATCGTCCGTTTATCTCTCACCACGTGAATCAGCTTATTGATCACGCCGCAAATTCTTCATTTCCAAGCGATCATGCTACATCTGCATTAGTTATCACTTTTACCATTTGGCTGCATTTCAAACGTTCAGGGCGCATGTGGGTTGTCATGGGCGTACTCATTGCCTTTTCACGCGTATGGGTTGGCGTTCATTATCCATTCGATGTGTTAACAGGAGCCGTTTTAGGCTGCGTGCTGGCGCTGTTTATTCATTATGTTATTTTTAATACGAAACTGATGAGGGCTATTACCAACTTGTCTATTTTTCGAAAATCAGCTTATGACGAACAGTCTCAATATTATTAAGAAAAAGTCGCAAATAAGCGGCTTTTTTTATTGGGAAATTTTTAATGTATTTAATACTTGTTTTTTAAAATTAAATTGTGTACAATTAAATTACAGAAACGATAAATAAAAAACTTTTAATAAAATTAACGAAAAAGAGGAGAGGTTTATACATGAAAGCTTTATATGAAACAACAGTCGTTAACACAGGTGGAAGAACAGGAGAAGTTCACTCTTTAGATAACATCTTTAACTTAGACGTTGCAACACCTCCAGCGCTTGGTGGAGAAGCAACAACAGCAACAAACCCAGAGCAGCTGTTTGCAGCTGGATACAGTGCTTGTTTCAACAGCGCGTTAGAATTTATGTTGAAAAAACATAACGTAGAAATCAAAAGCAGTGAAGTAAAAGCTACTGTTCAGCTGCTTCCTGATAAAGCTGATCAAGGAGTGAAAATTGGAGTAGCGCTTGAAGCTCATATCGAAGGCTTAGATTTAGAAACAGCGAAAAAATATGTAGACCTAGCTCACTCATACTGCCCGTATTCAAAAGCAATCAGCGGTAACGTAGACGTAACGGTAGAAGTAGTTTAATTGCTTTAAAAAGCCCTGCTAAGCATGTAAAGCTTAGTAGGGCTTTTTTATTTGAATTTTCTCTATTCATTTGTAAGAGGTACTAGTATAATGAGGAAGAAAATGAATCATTCGCACAGTTTAGGTGCTCTTACATAGCGTAAGAGGTAACAGGGAATCGAGTGCAAATCTCGAGCGGTCCAGCCACTGTAAGCAGGGAGTTTTCTATCTTATCGTCACTCAAAACGGGGAAGGCGGTAGAAAATGATGATCTCAAGCCAGGAGACCTACCTATTCTGTACACTTGACTCTTCTAGGAAAGAGGCGGTGTATCAAGGTACGCAGTGAGCAATTGCTGTTTATTTTCATATGCCGACACAGCCTCAATTTCTATAGAATTGAGGCTTTTTTACGTTTTATTTTTAAAAAAGGAGTGTAGGAAATGGAAGGTTTATCAGTTTTTTTACTTGTCTTTTTATTAGGAATCAGGCACGGATTGGATGCAGATCACTTAGCCTTTATTGATGGCCAGACTCGATATAATTGGCGAATGGGCAGCCGTTTTGCCCCTTGGGTCGGAACGCTGTTTTCACTAGGTCACGGAGGAATGGTGGCCGTCACGGCCGGAGTGCTGGGCGTGGTGATGAAGAATTTTACGTTTCCATCGTATTTCGATCATTTTGCATCTTGGGTATCCATTATCTCTCTCTTTCTAATCGGGACATTAAACACATATCATTTGCTTCGAACCAAAAATAAAGAGGAAGAGTTTCAGCTGAGCGGGTTAAAAGGAAAGTTTATTCCGAAAATCGCAAAAGGAACAACGAATCCTTTTTTAATTATTCTTGTAGGAGCATTGTTCGCTTTAGCAGCCGAAACGGTCAGTCAAACGGCCGTGTGGTCTCTAGCTGTAGGGAACGCAGGCAAGTATACGCCGCTTTTGTTAGGACTAGTGTTTATGTTTGGTATGATGCTTACAGATACAATCGATTCGATGATTGTACATAAAATGGTGAATGAATCGAGTAAATTTGGACAATCTGCTTCCCGCTTGATGGGCTGGGTTATTGTTGTCCTCGCGTATGGTGTGTCATTCTATTTAGCATTCACTTTCTTTAACCCATGGGCCGAAGTAAACTTTGAAATGGTTGGCGTTATTCTGTTTATTTTTTTAGTGTCTATGTTTGTTTTTGTGAGTGTGAAGTCAAAAGGGAAAAATATTAAAATAAATGTCAATTAGTCAAACGAAAGCTTTAATCTGTTGAAGATTGAAGCTTTTTTGTATGAATTTGTTGAAGTTTATGGCTATTTTCGGTCGGTTATGAATAAGTTAAAGTATTATCTGTATTTAAAGGATGGAAAATTGTCTGAAAACCATTATAATTAAGGATAATTTAAGGTCGTTATGTGAAACGTAGAACATAGTTATACGTACGATAAATAAAAGCATTTAATGCAAGCAGCAGGGGTTGTTTGGAGGAGGAATTGATTTGAGTCAGGTAATGGTAGAACAAAGCGTGTTTAGTTATTTAAAAGAACACGAACAAGAGATGCTTGAAGATTTAGTTGGATTTGTGAAAAAAGAATCGCCGTCCTACAGTAAAGAGTTAGTAGATCAGTGTGGAATGTATTTAACGCAGCTGTTTCATAAACGGTTAGGGGTAGGATACGAAATCATAGAAGAAAAAGAAGTAGGAAACCATTTGAAATTTACGATTGGAAAAGGAGAAAAGCAGCTTTTAATTATCGGTCACTTTGACACGGTATGGGAAAAGGGAAGGCTGAGTCTAAGAACAGAGGGAAACAAGCTGTACGGTCCGGGAATTTTAGACATGAAAGGCGGCATTGTGCAATCTATATGGGCGATTAAAGCGATTCAAGAGCTTGGCTTATCGCTCGATAAAAAAATTGTGTTTTTCTGCAATTCGGATGAAGAGATTGGGTCAATTTCTTCTAAAAAATACATTGAAGAAGAAGCACAAAGAAGTGAAGCAGTGCTAGTAGCGGAACCGGCGGTGGCGGGTTCAGGCGCGTTAAAAACGTCGCGCAAAGGAGCGGGAATTTTCACCGTAAAAGCATGGGGACGAGCAGCACACGCGGGTAATCACCACAAAGAAGGAATCAATGCGATTGAAGAGCTGGCGCGCCAAGTGATTTTCTTGCAGGGCTTAACAGATTATGAAAAAGGCACAACGGTGAACGTTGGGACATTTACGGGAGGCAGCGGTACAAATGTAGTGCCGGAATATGCAGAAGCGCACGTGGATTTACGTGTTTCTACAGAAGAAGAAGCAAAACGCATGACGGATATTATTTTGAATTTAACACCCATTTTAAAAGGGATTAAGCTCGAAGTAACGGGAGGAATGAATCGTCCTCCGATGGTCAAGTCTAAACAAACGGAAGAGCTATTTGAATGTGCTCAATCAATCGCGGCCAAACTGGGTATGAAATTGGAAGAAGCAGCTGTGGGCGGCGGAAGTGATGGCAATTTTACAGCGGCCATTGGTGTTCCCACGTTGGATGGATTAGGAGCATGCGGAAAAGGAATACATGCGGAATATGAACATATTCAAATTGATACGTTGTCCGAGCGTTCTTCTTTATTTGCCAATTTGCTGCTGCAAATATAAAAAAAGCCCGCCTTAAACGGCGGGGACTAATCTGAAAGCTTATATTGGGAGAGTATAAGCTTTCTTTTTTTATTTACTGCTTTCTTCTTGAAGAGAAAAGGCAGTTTCTTTCTTTTTGAATACCACTGCATCAAGAGCAAGGAACTGGCTTCCTGCAAGAAATAAGTGAGCAGACATGGCAATTAAGGCAATATCAAACTCAAACCCGCCAACAAATCCGCTTTTAAGCTTGGCTGTAAAAATGGCGCCAAGCATAACTGCCACAAATAAAGCAGATACAACTCTTGTTGCTAGGCCAAGAATAATAAGAACCCCCCCTACAAGTTCAATGGTTGCAACAATATATGCCATGAAACCAGGGATTCCTAAGCTATCGAAGAACCCTACTGTATTTTCAATCCCGCCTTGCCATTTTTGAAAGCCGTGTACTAAAAATGTAAAACCTAATACTAAACGAATAATAAGTGAACCAATTTCGACGTTTTTATTCACTTTACTTCCTCCTTTAAGTGTATTTGAAAAACACTACATTATGTAGTGTAAAAGCCCGAAAAAAGAAATGTAGTAATTAAATCAGAAAGTCTTTCTTATTTGGATAATTTTACAACATTATGAACATCACACTACACATTGTAGTGTGATGTTTGTCCCCAGTCAAGTGAAAATATAAAATTAGACCATTTGGCATACAAAAATTTTCTGAAGAGCACTTGAAAAATCCTTTAATTATGTACAAGTTAGTCCCTTATTTTCAATCTTATTCTCCAACATGCTATACTGATGGCGGAGGTGTTACGATGCGTTTAGAAAATAAAAGAGTTATTGCGCTTGTTAGTGCAGACTTTGAAGATCTAGAACTATGGTATCCAGTGATGCGTCTTCGAGAAGAAGGAGCAGAAGTACATTTAGTTGGAGAAAAAGCAAACGAAACGTACATGGGGAAATACGGTGTTCCAGCCGTATCGGACTACGCTTTTAAAGATGTTGATCCAGCTGAATATGACGCTATTTTAGTACCTGGAGGCTGGGCGCCGGATAAACTACGCCGCTACCCTGAAGTAATTGAAATGGTTCGTCATATGGATGAACAGCAAAAGCCAATCGGCCAAATCTGCCATGCAGGATGGGTATTAATCTCTGCAAAAATCTTAGATGGCCGAAACGTAACAAGTACGCCAGGAATCAAAGATGATATGGAAAATGCGGGAGCTATTTGGCATGATGAAGCAGTCGTAATCGACGGTCACATCATCTCAAGCCGCCGTCCGCCAGACCTTCCTCCTTATGCAAAAGCATTTGCTGATGTACTAGCAGAGCAATAAGAAAAAGCCGAAACCAGTGTGGTTTCGGCTTTTTTGTAAGATCCGCTAAAAAAGAAATGATAAAGTAAATAAAAAACCATCATTAAAAAAGCGAGCAGATGCATCTGCTCGCTTTTGTTCGTGTTTCTTATCAGTAACTTGCTTTTGCAAGTGTAAAAACAAAATGATTACTTTCTTTATAAAATCCATGATTACGGTTTTTGTATGTTTCGTTGTTGTTAGGGCACAATTAGCATTGATTGTGCTTGCATGGATTTCATCCATTGCCGCGGTTTGTTTTTCCACATGATCGATTAACCTAAACGACGCAAGCCCTACCTCTCTTGCATCCTTACGGCTCCGAAGCCGATCCAGTGTGAATAAGTTTTGTTCAAAGACATGTGTCGAATGCCAGTATTTTTACCTTGCATTGTACGATACATCCTTTCAAGTTACTTTCACTATGTCCAGCTCTTAAAGAAAAGCCAGAAATCTAAATATAACACCTCAGTTGATCTATGTCAAATAGAAAATATGATTTTTTCACGTGAAACAATTGCAGCTAAAACATGGTTAAGTAAAGGGATATCCTTTTTATATAGAAGAGTTTTTTGATACGATAAGCTAGAGGAATCCTAGAGGAGGATTAAATATGAATAAAAATGAACAGTTTCGAAATGACGTATTGAGCAGTGTAGAATCATTAACATATGAACAATTAAATCAACAGCCAGCATCTAATACATGGAGCGTTATGCAAGTATTAGAACATTTATATTTGATGGAGCGCATGATTGTTTCACGTGTAAAGGATCAGTTAGAAAACGGTGTGGATCAGCCGACTGAAGATAAGCCGTTTCATTTAGCGGTAGACCGTTCACGGAAAGTAGATGCACCGGCTCAAGTTACGCCTTCTAATGAAAAGCAGACATTAGAAGAAATGAAGAGTAAGCTGGCAGAATCAAGAGCGGCTTTAATAGAGCTAGAAGAAACAGCAAGTGAAGACAAGCTAAAGCAAAAATCATTTCCACACCCTGTATTTGGGTTAATGGATTTAAAGCAGTGGATTGATTTTATTGGCTATCATGAAAAGCGTCATCAAGAACAAATAGAAGAAATCAAAGCAGCAATTGGTGCATAAAAAAAACAGGCAGTCCGCCTGTTTTTTTATTTTTGGACCAAAATAGGATAGTCCGACATCATCCAAATACCAACACTGTATGTTTGGGGATTATGGTTCCCTACGGTAGAGCCTGTTTGAATCGTAAACGAGAGTTGCAGAGGATCCTGATCGTAATAAATTGTTTGCTTGGTGGAAGGGGAATAAAGGCGCTTCGGCGGGATTTTAGGAACCGTATCCGTTGTGTTAACAAAACAGCGGCTATTTGAAACAAGATTTGTGTATGTTTGAACGAATTGAGGATCACCTACTCGAGGAGCTCCGTAGTTGTACATTGTAACTTCTGGAAAAGATGCGTTTGTGGCGACATCTAAGGCATGAAGAACAGCGAGTGCGCCACCTAGGCTATGCCCCGTTATATAAAGTGGCTTGGGGGCAAGGGACTGATACGTTTCAAAAATTTCATCACGGCATGATTCGTAAACGGCTAAAAAACCTTCGTGGACGAGACCGGCTTGTTGATTGTATGGATAAGGGCGCTGCCTAATGCGAGCATCAGCAATCCAGTCTGCCTCAGATTGAGTTCCTCGAAAGGCAATTACGATAGAGTCATCAGATTCTAAAATAAAACCAAACCATTCTTGCACCCCTACGGCAGAAGCTTTAAACGATTTAATAAGCCGGTAGCCTTCAGGTACATCAAATGTGCCTCCCTGTGCGTATTGCTTATAAGCTAAGACGCACGCATAAAGAAGGTCTAGAGCTAAAGGACGATAAAATAAAGGCTCTATTCTCATCATTGTTTTTCACACCTTCTAATAGAAAATAACTCCTACAGCCTATGTGTTCCTGATAAGAAAGGTGCAGATATCTCTCTTTTGAAGGCGATAATTACGGAATATAAACGGTTTATCGTTGGATGTTTTTGAGGATTTTATAAGTTTTTTGTGTATTTTAACTAAAAATGAGTTTTAATTTAGAGTTTTATTGTTAAAATTTATAATTTAACTTATAATTTAAAATAGTCTGAATATAAAATAAGGGGGTTATCGTTTGGAGCAATTTGTAACGAGTATGAATAATGTGCTATGGAGCACACCTGTTATTTATGGGTGTCTTGCGATCGGCCTGTTTTTCTCAATTTTAACGAGGTTTTTGCAGGTAAGACACTTAAAAGACATGGTTATGCTGATGTTTCAGGGTAAAAGCTCAGAAGCAGGAGTTTCTTCCTTCCAAGCCCTGTCTTTAGCGCTGTCGGGACGAGTCGGAACAGGAAACATTGCTGGAGTTGCAACAGCTATCGCTTTTGGAGGTCCAGGAGCTGTATTTTGGATGTGGGCAGTTGCTTTTATTGGTGCTTCTAGTGCATTCATCGAATCAACACTTGCTCAAATTTATAAAGTTAAACAAGATGGCCAATATCGAGGTGGTCCAGCGTACTACATTGAAAAAGGAACAGGTATGAAATGGTATGGCATTTTATTTGCTATTGCAGCACTTGTTGCAATGAGTATCTTAATGCCGGGCGTTCAGTCTAACTCCATCGCGCTTGGCATCGACAACGCATTTGGCGTTAGTCCAACGGTTACAGCAGTAGGATTAGTTATTATTCTTGCTTTTATTATCTTTGGAGGCGTTAAGCGTATTGCAGGAGTGGCCCAATTCGTTGTACCTTTTATGGCACTTGGGTATATTATTTTAGCTCTTATTATTATTGCCATGAACATTTCCGAGTTGCCGGGAGTTATCGCTCTTATTTTTAAAAGTGCTTTTGCATTAGATTCTGCTTTTGGAGGAATCGTTGGTTTAGCTGTTTCTTGGGGAGTTAAGCGCGGTATTTATTCAAACGAAGCAGGGCAAGGAACAGGTGCACACGCAGCAGCTGCAGCAGAAGTTTCACACCCAGTGAAACAAGGTCTTGTACAAGCTTTTTCGGTTTATATTGATACACTGTTCGTTTGTTCAGCGACAGCGTTTATGATTTTATTTACAGGCATGTACAATACGGAAGGACCAGGCGGTTCATTTATTATTTCAAATCTACCGGGTGTAGAAGCAGGACCTGGATTTACACAAGCTGCTATTGAAACAGTGTTGCCGGGGTTCGGAGCTGGCTTCGTGGCAGTTGCCCTATTCTTTTTCGCGTTTACAACGATCATGGCTTATTATTACATTGCTGAAACAAATATTGCTTACCTAACTCGCGGAAAGAACGGAAAGTGGGCTATGTTTGCATTAAAGCTTGTCCTTCTAGGAGCTACGTTCTACGGCTCAGTTAAACAAGCATCACTAGCTTGGGCGTTAGGAGATGTCGGGCTTGGTATCATGGTATGGCTAAATTTAATTGCTATCTTAATTTTAGCTAAGCCTGCGTTAGTTGCATTAAAAGACTATGAAGCTCAGAAAAAACAAGGGGTAGACCCTGTATTTGATCCTGTTAAGCTGGGAATTAAAAATGCAGACTACTGGGAGAAAGAATATAAGAAAGATGAGTCACAAGTTTCGTAAACAAGAAAATCCTCACATATGTGAGGATTTTTTTATGAAGAAAGTGAGACAGATGAGTTATTTAAATTATATCGATCCTTCAAACAATGAATACGGTGTAGTTCTTCAAGCAGATGGTGAATTGCAAGCAGTTCGTAAAGCATTGTTGTTTCTGTTGAAAAAGGGTGATCCCCTCTATTTTCCTCCTGCTTATGTGCCCAAAACCTTTGTTTTAAAGTCAAAACAAGCGTTTGATGCTGCAAAGAGCTTTTATATTGTTCATTTTGTAAGACATTATGAAAGGAAGTGAATGTATCCCATATTACTTGATTCCTTGCACTTTGCAGCTGATGAGCAGGCAAGTAAATTAAATTGCCAATATGGTAGACAAGCTGCCTCATAAGAGAAAGTTTCTTATATTCATAGTGGAATTTTCTCATAGCTGTACGAGTGAAATGATGAAACTTCCATTCTTTTCGCTGATACTCACAAAGCGTCTCAATTTTTTCAATTTCAGCGGAAAGCTGCTGAAATTGAAGCTTTGTTTGTTTATGACAAGCATGTACTTGGGAAAGTTCGCTTCCTCTTTGCTGTAAAACGCTGCTCATTTGTTTTGGGAGATTTTGAATTTTCCTCGTAATAATCGGTGTATAATTAGGAGGAAGAACGATGATATTCACAAGTGAAGAAGTAAGCAGCCCAATACTGGTGGTCGCTAACCGAATTAAAAACGAGATGAAATAATGATCGTGCACAATCGTCAGCATAGCCACCCCTGTTAGCGTGGCAACGAGTGTTCCGGCATGCAAACGCAATTTAGAACAGGATATAATAGTAGAAACAGCAACAAGCATATAGGTAAGCGGCGTCACTCCTAATAGAAATGTATAAAGCATGGCAAAAGCAGCTCCGATTGCTGAAGCAGGAAAGCGGATGAAAGCTTTTTTAATAGAATCGGCAGCTGTTGGTTCAATCGTAACAATAGCTGTAATAACAGCGAGCATATACGGCCAGCCAATGGACTGGCAAATGAGCGCAGTTAAAAAAACGGCAATGCCTGTTTTAATAATACGACCGCCTAAAAAATTGAATTTTTTTATGTTAATCATTATGCATACCTTCTTTAAAACAGTTAGTAATTTAATTATAAGGCATATTAAGGTGATAGGAAAACCCGTCTTAAAAACTAGCTTTTTAAAAAAACGAATAAATATACTATAATTTGTTTAAATATTTAAAAGAGGAGTACAACTAATGAAACAATTAATAAATGAAACAATTAATAACTTACAGGATACATTTTATGAGGTAAGCAAATATATTGGGCAAAATCCTGAGCTTGGTCACGAAGAATTCAAAGCGTGCAAAGCATTAACGGATGTTTTAAAAGAACAAGGGTTCACAGTTGAAATTGGTACATGTGACTTGCCAACGGCTTTTACTGCTGTTTATGACAGTCAAAAGCCAGGTCCGTCGATTGGGTTTATGGCTGAGTACGATGCTTTGCCGGATCTCGGACATGCATGCGGACATAACTTAATTGGAACCATGTCGATTGCAGCTGGTATTGGTCTTAGTAAAGCAGTTGCAGAAACAGGCGGTAAAGTATACGTATATGGAACGCCTGCAGAGGAAACACGAGGCGGCAAAGTAACGATGGCCGAGCAAGGCATTTTTAATCATTTAGACGTAGCTATGATGGTACACCCTTATTACTGCCACCAAAAAAGCGGACGTTCTCTTGCGATGGATGCCATTCAATTTGAGTTCTTCGGAAAATCCGCGCACGCAGCAGCTGCTCCTCATGAAGGAATCAACGCGTTAGACGGCGTATTACAAACGTTCAACAGCATTAATGCGCTTCGCCAGCACGTGAAGCCGGATGTACGCATTCATGGAGTGATTACAGAGGGAGGCAAGGCGGCCAACGTTGTACCGGATTATGCAGTAGCACAATTTTATGTCCGCGCTTCAACTCGTGCATATGTAAGTGAAGTGACAGAGAAGGTGAAGGCATGTGCAAACGGCGCTGCTCTAGCCACGGGAACAAAATTAAAAATCTCAAACTATGAGTTTTCTTATGATGATATGCAAACGAATCAAACATTATCCGATGTCTATACAAATAATCTCATCTCATTAGGCGTGAGCGAACAAAGCATTACGGAAGACCAAGGCGATCATGGATCTTTAGATATGGGGAATGTAAGTCAGGTTGTTCCGGCTATTCATCCGTATATTCAAATTTGTGATGATTATTTTGTTTGTCATACGCACGAATTTAGAGAAGCAGCTTTAAGTGAGCAAGGAAGAGAAGCAATGATACTTGGGGCACAAACAATGGCATTAACAGGGTATGACGTATTAACAAATCAAACGCTGCTCCAAAAGATCAAAGAAGAATTTAATGCTACAAAGTAAGAGATAATGATAAAACCATACCAAATAATACGCTTGCGATTGCAAGCGTATTATTTAGTATGAGAAGCGGGACTGAATGGTTTGGAAAATTTGACCGTGGCGCTGTTCATCGCTCGCAGCTCGAACAATGCGGCTTTGAATTCGAGCATTTGTGATTCTTCTAGCGATTGATTGATAAAATGGAACGGTTTCTACTTCATCTTTAATGGATTCAGAGACCCCTTCTTGAAAAGTATTTGGCAGTTTTATGTTTAATGAAATCTGTGGGTAGCTGCCTGATAAATCATAATAGGCTTTAGAAAACCAGTCAAAGTGTTTAATTTCATCCTGCCGAATACCTAATATAGCTTGTTGAAACTGATTATTAGGAGCCAGTTCTGCTAAGCGTGTATAGTAGTGAATAGCGGAAAACTCATCGCTTACAGCTTTGTTTATATCTCTTAGAAGCTGTTCGTCTAGTCTTGTATCATCTTCCCAATATTCTTCATGCCGGGAGTAAAATTCATACATATGGATATACCTCCTCACCGTTTTGTTCTCTTGTCGTCACCATCATCGTATGTATAGACGAGAAAAGGCGTACATTAAAAGAAAAAAGTTTAATAAAATGGTAAAAAGGGTATGTGCAGAGAATAGTATCAAAAAAGACAGAGGTTATCTTATGATTAAAATTGTAGCTAAAACCAAAGAAGGAGCTATTAAAGAAATAGAAATGAATGAGATTCGTTCAAGGCATGACTTTCAATGGTATTGGGTTGATTTTTACAATCCCACCGAGGAAGAAAAAAAGCAGCTTGAACAATTTAATTTTCATCCTTTAGCAGTTGAGGACTGTTTAAATCAAGGTCAGCGCGCTAAATTTGAGTTGTATGATGAGCATTATTTTTTAGTCTATTATGCACTTCATAAAGAAGAGCTTGAGCACTTAGAAGTATCTGCGTTCGTAGGAGATAACTTTTTAGTCACTTACCATATGGATAAGCTAACGAGCGTGGCTAGGGTGTGGGAGCTTATTAAAAAAGACCCTGAAGCTACCGAAGATGGAACATGGGATATCATGTATGAACTCTTAGATCATACCGTTGACGAATACTTCCCCGTGCTTTATAAATTTGAAGATCACATAGACGACATTGAAGACAATGCAAAAGACGAACCTATGGATGAATTAATGAGGCAGCTTTATGACATCCGAAGTGACTTGTCACGAATGCGCCGCATTTTAAACCCCATGAGAGATTTAATGTATCGTATTATGTCAACTAATGCGTTAAAAGCAAAAGAGCAGGTTCGCTATTTTAATGATATTTATGACCACTTATTAAATATGATTGAAATTATGCAGGCGAGCAGGGATTTGTCAAATGATATTCGAGAAAGCTTTATGTCCATTAACTCGGATCGTATGAATTCAATTATGTTTACGCTAACGCTTATGTCAGCTATTTTCTTACCGTTGACGTTTATTGCTGGTCTCTATGGCATGAACTTTTCATATATGCCGGAACTGACGGGGAAATATAATTATTTTATTGTACTTGGCATTATGATTGGGCTTGTAGGCGTAATGGTCTTTGCCTTTTATAAAATGGGATGGTTCAAATATCGAAAAGGACCTAAACTATAAAGTAGATTGTTAACCTTCCTGTATAAATGTTAATCAACTCAGTAAAACTGAAATTAAATAAGCGAAGATCTTATCTGACTCTAGATAAGATCTTTTTCTTGTGCTATAAACAAGAAAAGCAGGGAAGCGAGGGAAGAATGTGAAACACGGAAGAATGGGGCTGCGAAGCATCACGGTGCTGCTTGTATGCATGGTGGTGATTCTATCGCTATTGTTAACGGATTTATTAGTTAGCAGTTCAATTGGAAAAAATATTCGAGATCAACAGGCTGAAAAAGCTCGGACTATTGCTACGATTATTTCAGAATCAACGAACGTGAAAGAAGGACTAGAGACAAAAACACCTCAGTCAATTCAAGAATTCACTAAACGAATTCGTAAAAAATCAAGCGTCTTGTTTATCGTTGTTATGGATATGAATGGAATTCGCCAATCTCACCCAGATCCTAAAAAGATAGGAAAGAGGTTTGCCGGAGGAGATGAGCAAAAATCATTGCACGGAAAATCTTATGTATCTGTATCAAAAGGAACGCTCGATAAATCTCTGCGCGCTTTTGCACCTATTTATAATGAAAAAAATCAACAAATTGGCGCAGTAGCTGTGGGGATTTCTTTGAATAATGTAAATGAAGCAATTAGAGAAGGGCATCGCCGAATTGTTTTAGGTTCATTAATTGGTTTACTTGTAGGCGTTCTTGGTGCTATTTTATTAGCGAATTACATAAAGAAAATTTTATTTGGCTTGGAACCTTCTGAAATCGCTAAAATTCTAGAAGAGAGAAGCACCATGCTGCAGTCGGTTCGTGAAGGAGTGATAGCTGTTGATAAAGAAGGTAATATTACACTTGCTAATCGTTCTGCACGCCGCTTATTTGTTAAAGCAGGGTTAGCACCAGAGCCAATCGGTTTGTCTATTCGAGAATATATGCCCACCTCCAGGTTGGACGACGTTTTGTCTACGGGGGAATCTCATTACGATGAAGAGCAAGTCATAAATGGAGTAGCCATTGTGGTTAACAGGGTTCCGCTAGTAGTAAACGAAGAGATTGTAGGGGCACTTTCTACGTTTCGGGATAAAACAGAAGTTAACATCTTAGCAGAACAGCTAACAGGTGTTAAAATGTATGTGGAAGCGCTTCGAGCACAATCGCATGAATTTATGAATAAACTTCATGTGATTTTAGGAATGGTGCAGATGAATTATTATGATGAGCTAAAAACGTATATTCATCAGCTTGTTAATCACCGTGTCGATGAATCTAGTTCAGTGACTAAATCTATTAAAGATCATGCGTTGGCAGGGTTCCTCATGGGCAAAATGAGTTATGCTAGAGAGGAAAGCGTAGAACTGACGTTTTCCGCTGATGAAGTTATTCCAGAACCTTCAGATCCACAAGTTACTCATCATCTCATTACCATTATTGGAAATTTAATTGATAATGCAATTGATTCAGTTTGTCATCAAGCCTCTAAAAAAGTGTCCGTTATGCTTGTGTATAAAAACAATAAACTTACGATTCAAGTCACGGATACAGGCTGCGGCATTCCTTCCGATACAATGAATCAGATTTTCAAGAAAGGCTTTTCTACAAAAGGCACGAGCAGAGGGTTTGGGCTGCATTTAGTGAAGCAAACGATTGATGAACTAGGTGGCCAAATCGTCATTGACTCATTTATAAATAGCGGTACCACATTCTATATTGATATTCCGTACGAAACAAGGAGAGATCAAGTTGATTAAAGTATTAATTGTTGAAGACGACCCAATGGTTGCTCAGTTTAATCAGAAGTACATTGAAGAGATAGAGGGGTTTACAGTGGTCGCTGTTGCTCATTCGGGTCATGAAGCCTTGGTGAAGGTAAATGAATATCAAGTTGATTTAGTGCTGCTTGATGTCTTTATGCCTGGACAAAATGGTTTGAAAGTTTTACAAGAGATTCGAACAAAACAAGAGGAAATAGATGTCATTTTTATCACCGCTGCTTCGGATGCCCAAACGATTCAGCAAGCTCTACGCTACGGAGCGATTGATTATTTGATTAAGCCTTTTACATTTGAACGCTTTTATCAAGCACTTTCGGCTTACAAACAAACATTTCGTACGTTAAAACAGCAACCTCAGCTTAATCAACAGGAATTAGACGGGCTGCTGTCTAATAAAAAAATAAAAGAAGCTCCGTTAGAGCCGTTGCCTAAGGGTTTAACGACAGGAACATTAGAAGTTATCGTAGAAGCCATTGAGCATCTTAAAGATCACCCTTTTTCGACTGATGATGTAGCTGAAAAAACGGGAATTTCAAGAGTGTCTATTCGGAAATATTTAAAATTTCTAACAGATATAGGTCTTCTTGGAGAAAGAATGACTTATGGCACAATAGGACGACCTGTGTATGCGTACTTATACAATGAACAAAACCGTCACTTGCTGCATCACTACCTCGTTGACTTTGAAAAATAAAGAGATTGACCTGTCAGAGACGTCCGGTGCTATTTTGTCAGTGTGAGAATATTTTACTGTAGAGTGCGGGTGAGTTAAGTGGTATGGTTGATAATAACAAAGGAAAAAACAAGTCGTTTGACTGAAAAAGAGGTGGTTTCTTGATTGAAAGCATAGAACGCTTGACTGAATTACTGTTATCAGGGAATCAAGACGAAGCTTGGAATATTGTGTGGAAAAAAAGACAGCAGGGTTTCGATACATTTTATATTTTTCAGCAATTCATTTCAGTGTCAATGGCTCAAATCGGTATGATGTGGGAAGAAGATGAAATTTCAGTGGCTGATGAACATTTAGCTACTACTACCTGTGACTATGTTTTGTCACGCTATCAATTGTGTATAAGACAAGAAGTTATTAAAAATGAAAAAAAAGGTCTGTTTTTGTGCATAGAAAATGAACAGCATTTTTTAGGTTTAAAAATGATTTCCATTCTCTTTGAAGAGCACGGATGGCAGACGAAACTTTTAGGAGCAGATTCTCCGCTTTTACATGCAACGCACGCTGTTGAACAATGGAAACCTGATTTAGTAGGAATCTCGTTCAGTTTAACTCATCATATAGAAAAAGCAAGCGAATATATAGAAGGATTACAAAAGACAAAACATCAGCCGCTTATTTTAGTTGGAGGCCGAGTAGTTTCAAACTATAAGTTTCCTCTTGTTCAAACAAATCAAGTTCGATTTATTGCACAGTTAGAGGAGTTGAAAGAGTTTTTTCATTATCAGTCAATTAGGGGGATTAAGGTTGTCGACTATTAAATATGCTCCGCTTCCTGTTTTTATTATGGATGAGGAAATGAATATTCTAGCGCAATCTGATGAAGCAGCCGCTTTATTCGGAGAGGTTCAACATTTTTTAGAAATTGTTGACGAAGATAGTCAGAACAAAGCTAGAAAACGATTAGGGCAGAAGAAAAAAATAAAAACAGAATTAGTCATGCATTCGCGCAAAGCTAAAATGTCTCTTTATACCGTGAATTGCAAATGGGAGCAAGATAAGGCACATGTAATATGTGTAGAGGAAGATTCTCAAATTAGAATTCTTTCAGAAAAAATCGAACAACATACAGCGCGTTTATCTGAAACAGACTTAGAACTGCTGCTGCAAAAAGAACGATTAGAAAAAGCAATGAACCGAGTTATAGAACTGTCGGGACCGTTTATTCATTTATCGAACAACATGGTGCTTATACCTCTGTTTGGCGATTTGTTTGAGGAAGTCATCATGAAAAATGAACATCGGCTGCTCAGACAAATAGATGAAGAAACGGTTGATCGAGTTATCATTGACTTTAATGGAATAGGTCAAATTGATGAACGAGGTGTTGCAGCCCTAGAACATTTAATATGGGAATTTCAGCTAATGGGTGTACAGATTTATTTAACAGGTGTGACACCCGATCATAGTCAATGGCTTCACCAGTATCATTTTCAAGCAAATGTAAAATCTATTAGTAACTTAGGTCAGGTCATTCATCAATTTTTTACAACGGCATGAAATGACTACAAAAAGTGAACACTTCATATAAAGACAATAAGACAGGGGATCAATACTGATAAACAGGTGATTAAAATTTGGTGAAACACGCGCGTAAAGTAGCTTTAAGAATTTCAATTATATATATCATTATTGGCGCTGTATGGATCTTGATATCTGATAATATATCTAGAACATTAGCGCAAGGTCGTTTTGAAGTATATATTTTTTTTCAACAATACAAAGGTTGGTTTTTTATTTTAGCTACGGGGATTATTCTGTATGGGTTGGTATATAGGAGAGCTTATAAACTAGTGGAGTCCCAGCAAGAGCTCGTAGTAAAAGAACACGAACTTCAAACGAGCAATCAGCACTATCAATCTTTATTCAAACATAATCCCGATGGCGTTTTTGAAATAAGTAAAACGGGTGAAGTTCTTCTTGCTAATCCAGAAGGTGAAGCAATCGTTGGATACTCCAGTGAAGAATTACAAAAGATGAAACCTTCAGCTCTTATCGCAGCTGAAGAGTTTGATATGTGTAAAGAGTATTTTAAAGAAGTGCTGAATGGAAAAGGTGCTAAGTTCGAAATGAATGTGATCAATAGAAAGAGAGAAAGACGGTTGCTTAGGTGTTCTTTGCTTCCCATCATCGTTCATAAGCAGGTAGTAGGTGTATTTATGATTGCACGCGATATTACTACATACCGTCAAGATGAAGAGCTTATGATAACCTCGGAAAAAATGTCGGTTATTGGACAAATGGCAGGTGCCGTCGCACATGAAATTAGAAACCCGCTTACTTCTTTAAAAGGCTTTGTACAGGTTATGCAAGCCTCTAAGGAAACAAATGACACATATTTAGATATTATGATGTCTGAAATCGACCGCATCAACTTAATCTCCAGTGAAATGCTCATTCTTGGAAAAAAGCAGCATGTATCTTTTGAAAAGACCAATTTATGCGAGATTTTAAAACAAGTTATTACCCTAATGGAAGCGCAGGCCAATTTAAATAATGTTTCTATTTTATTGAAAGAAACAGCGAAAAGGCCTATTTATGTTTCAGCTGATGCAAATCAGTTGAAACAAGTGTTCATCAATGTGATTAAAAATGGTGTAGAAGCTATTATGGAGAAAGGTCATATTACAATAACAGTTGAAGAAAAAGATACACGAGCATTGATTCACTTTGAAGACAATGGAATCGGAATGAGTCAAGAGAGGATTGAACAAGTAGGAACGCCGTTTTATTCTACAAAAGAAGCTGGCACTGGCTTAGGGCTGGCCGTGTGTTACAAGATCATGGAGCGTCATCAAGGTACCATGCATTTTAAAAGCGGTAAAGGAAAAGGGACAACGGTTACTATTGATATGCCAATTATAGAACGAAACAGCCGCCTCTCGTAGTTCAGAGAGGCGGCTGTTTTCTTGAAAAAGAGGCAGTAAGCAGATGAGCCCTTTGCGTCTGGATCCATATAGGACATAAAACCTTCTTCTTATACAAGTTTTCGTTCATAATAAAGAGGATCATATTGTTTTCTATAGAAGCAATAGTGTATCATAGTTGAAGCTATGTTTATTGATGTAGAAAAGTTAAGGCAACAACCGATTTTTCTACTGACGGATTGACAGGGTCCCTTGGGATAAGAAAGGTTTATTTATAAATAGAAATTAAGGTCAGTATTAACGCACATCACATGGCGACTGATACATTCGTTTAATTGAAATAAAAAAAATCGTTTATAATATCGAGAAAAGCATGGAAAAGGAGATAGATATGAGTCAATTTATAGAGACTTTACAGCCTTTTTTACAAGAGGCGTGGAAAAAAGCAGGGTTCAATGAGCCTACTGCTATTCAAACGAAAGCTATTTCAGAGATTTTAGCTAATAAAGATGTAATAGGAGAATCCCCAACGGGAACAGGAAAGACGCTGGCATATTTGTTGCCTGTCTTACATCGCATTCAGCCGGGACCATCTCATATTCAAGCAGTTATTTTAGCATCTTCCCATGAATTAGTTATGCAAATTCACGGTGAAATTCAAACTTGGTCGCAGGGAAGCGGTATTTCAAGTGCTGCGTTTATTGGCGGAGCAAATATGAAACGACAATTAGAAAAACTCAAAAAACGTCCTAATATCATTGTTGGTACCCCAGGACGTTTGAACGAGCTAATT
The DNA here is from genome assembly GCF_035064545.1 of Bacillus sp. ILBB4. Classification (NCBI taxonomy): domain Bacteria; kingdom Bacillati; phylum Bacillota; class Bacilli; order Caryophanales; family Bacillaceae; genus Bacillus; species Bacillus sp. ILBB4. Next base: position 74,394 of record NZ_JAIQVD010000007.1, read on the forward strand.
AAAATGAAGAAATTAAAAATGCACGAAGTCAAAACAATTGTGATTGATGAGGCGGATCAATTGTTTGTACCTGAGCATTTTCAAACGGTTCAACAGATTGTAAAAATGGCGTTAAGTGATCGTCAAATCCTAGTCTTCTCAGCTACTGTATCAGAACGTACCAAATTGCTAGCGAAAGATATGATGAACCATCCTCTTGAAATAGAGGTAGGAAGAGACGAACTTCCAGCTTCGAAGGTAGAGCATGTATACATCAAAAGTGAAGCTAGAGATAAAGTGGACGTGCTTAGAAAACTAGTTCGTCAAGAACAAATGAAAGCTTTAGCCTTTTTTAAAGGGATTGATACTCTCATCGAGTTTGAAGAGAAATTAACATTTAAGCGTGTAGAAGCAGGCTCTTTACACAGTGAAACGAAAAAAGAAGATCGTGCTACGACGATTAAAGGGTTTCGAAAAGGAGATTTCCCTGTCTTATTAGCAACGGATGTCGCAGCTAGAGGATTAGATATTAAGGGATTGACGCATGTAATTCACATCGATGTTCCTCAAGATGCAGATCAATACGTACATCGCTCAGGTAGAACAGGCAGATCGGGAGCAGAAGGTACAGTCATTTCTCTTGTGACTGAACGTGAAGAACGAAATTTAAAACAAATCGCACGTGAACTTCAACTTTCATTAGTGAAAAAAGAACTTTATATGGGTGAAATCGTGGATGACGGAACAAAAGAGCAGTCCCGTACAGCTAAAAAACCTTCAAAAAAGCCATTTAACAAGAAAAAGAAACAAAAAGGTCGAATGTAAACTAGGTATTATTCCTTTTTATAACAGCAGTGTCACAACCTAAAAAGCAACGTCTACTGCTTTATTACAGCAGCCTGGCGTTGTTTATTTTCTCTATTTTACCTGTATAAATAAGTAAAAAAAGAGAAATGTAGATATTTTTTCCTAGGTATGAAAATAGTTTGAATGATGGATTTTGTTTTTTGTAACCTTATTTTAACATTACTTTAAGAGACTTCTAATAAAAGAGGAAGAAGGACGTGGGGACATTTTATGGATGCAATTGATGATCTCTTTGACGACATAGAGCGAAGAAGAAAAAGTAAAGAATATAGTCGAGATGCAGATCAATTAGAATCATATTTACATGAAGTTCAACGTATCATGGAATTTCTTGAAGAGGGTATCTATCTGTTTCAAAATTCGCACCAACAATATGCGTCAGATTGGTCAGGGCGTTCTAAGAGCTCATATGAGGATATTTATAATGATATTACGCAATCTACTTTTCATCTGTACGACGTAAGGGATGAATTGTTTCAAACTTTACGCTTAGAAATTTCGCGATTAAGAGAGTTAGCATCGGCGTAATAAATAACATTATCGACTCACTCCTTTAGAAAGTGAGTCTTTCCGTATAGGCTTAAAAAATGTTTGGATGATGACTGAAGGCTTACAAGAGATAGGGGGACGGACATACATGGAGATAAAAGTAAATCCAGAGGTGCTGCAGACATTTGCAGAGCGAATTCAGCAGTCTCATTCACAGACGGCTGATGCACTTCAAAAACTAAGCTGGGAAGCTACAAATCTACATTTCTTGTCTGTTGCAGATATTGATAAAGTGCTGGACTTGCAGGAAGAGTTACAGCATATGATTCGCAAACTTGATTCGCTAACGGAAAACGCACATTTATTAGTAAAAGACACTGCAGAACAAATGAGAAAAGCAGATGGAGAGCTAGAAGGCTCTTCAGGCTGGACGGAGTTTTGGTCGAGCGTGTGGAGCGATGGGAGCACCCATTCACAAGATACGTGGAATGACATAAAGAACTTAAAAGAATGGAATACGTATGACAATATGCATAGAACGATTGAAAAACCTTTAGGTACTCTTAATGTTATGTGGAATTCGCTTTCTATGTCTTGGGAAGAAAAAGTAGTGAATGGTTCTACATGCAGTCGAACGGAATTTTTTACTTATGGCGTTATTCAAATGGGGTTGGGCATTTTAAGTCAGGAAATGAATCCTTCAAACATTATGTTTAGTGACAGCACAGAGGAAGTGAAGAGAGAATGAATGAAGTATATGATGGCGCTGGAAGTGAAATGGTACAGTTCCTTACAGGGTTGTCTCGGCAATGAAATATACATTTAACTTATTAGAAAAATCATTAATTGAAGCAATGAAAGATAATAAGAAAATTGCTCAATTTTATAAAACTTTAATGAATAGCAATTTATGGCTAGTTGTTAGTTCAGAGCATGGAGCATCAGATATATTAATTGCAGAGCACTACGTTCAGACGATGAAAAGCGCAGCGTACCGATATTTACCTGTTTTTTCGTCAAAATATCCGATTGAACAGATGCTGAAAGATGAAAAGACCGTATGCGTATCATTTAAGGATATGCTGCCTGTATTAGATGAAGAAATAGCGATATTACTTAACCCTGACACGCCTCTCTCAAAATTATTCATCCCCGAAGAAATAAGGATGTTAAAAGAAGATCAAAATTATTTTAAGCAGTAGCCAAAAAATAAAAAGCGCATGTGCTTTTTCAAAGCATGTCTGAATCTTAAATAAATAGAAGATATATAAAGAGGCAGGGCCTTAAATAGGCTGCTGCTTTTTTATTACTAGTAAATAGTTCTATAGATAATGAACAAAAATGTAATTTAATAGTCTTATAGTTTTTATTTTCCTTTAAATAGGTACCTATAGATCAGATGGAAAAGGTTTAAATGAGAACAAAATCTTGGTTATTTAGGTTTTATTTGCATTTTTTAGGGGTATTTGTAGATACATATTCTTATTTTTGGAGGCTTTTGCAAGTAACCTTTGACCTTAACACTAGAGTTTCTTACAATAATAGTAAATATATAAACCGAAGGAGAGATATGTATGTCAGGGATTATTCGCGTAACACCAGCAGAGCTTCGCGACATGGCAGGTCGTTATACTAACGAAAGCGGTCAAGTTCAAGAATTAGTAAGCCGTCTTGATACAATGAAAAATCAACTTCAAGACATGTGGGAAGGTGCTTCAAGCGAAGCGTTTGCTGCTCAATACGAAGAATTAAAGCCTTCTTTCGTTGAAATGTCTAACCTACTTACAAAGATTGCTAAGCAATTAGATGACTCTGCAAATGTTCTTGAAGATACAGATAACCAAATCGCTAGCCAAATCCGCGGTTAACTTCATCTAATAATCTAAGTGAAGTAATAAAAGGAGCGCCCTATTCTCAAAAGATGAAGGCGCTTTTTCTATGTTTTGAGGTGATGAAACCCTATGTATATAGAAGTAACAGTAGACTTAAAGCACTATACAGGTGATCGGTTCGATTTGCGACTATCAAACTATCATTCACTCAAAAAAGTAGTCGAGATCGTTTGGCAAGCTAAAAAGATTACTCAATCACCAAAGGACGGTGCGTGGATACGTGTTTCAAATAAAAATCTTATTTTCTCGGGAAATGAGACGATGATTAACTGCGGAATTACCACAGGTGATTGTATCGAAATTCTCTAAAGGAGTCTATTAGAATGTCAGAGAAGAAACCGACTTACTTAGAAGAACAGCTCGAAGCTGTAATGACACGTCATAATAATCAATATACATTTATTTTTCAAAAAGAAAAAATTCGACTTAATCGTTCTGTTGAGATTGAAATGTTAAAGGATGTAAACACGGCTTTTCAAAAAGAAATCATGATGAGCGATGATGAACTTAAAATAACAATTAAGCCTACTTCTGAATTTCAACCTTTTACAGCATTAAGAGGAAAAGAAGAACAGCAAAAATGGCTGTTTGCAGATCAGCTTATCAAACAGGTAAAGCAGCATTCTTTTTCAAGGCTGCATTTGTTGATTTGTCCAGAAAATATCATTTTTGATAAAAGTTTAAGTCCGGCTTTTTTACATTATGGAGTCAAAGAAAGTTTACCTCCTTATGAGTCTAACGAGGAACAAAGCTTTCAAGAGTTAAAGGCTACGATAGCAGCGGCCGTTGACTCATCGCATACATTTGAACAGTATTTTAAGTTATATGAGACCTTGCAATTAAAAGAAGACGCTAAAAAAATAATGCATATCAGCAATGAGGAAGAGTTGAGTCAATTTGTTCAGCATAAGCTAACCCAAATTGAAAAGCATCAAAAGACACTCGTTCAACTTCCTCAAAAACGCTGGACTATTTTTAAGTTTTCATCTGTGGGTATACTTGTCTTATTAATTCCAGCTCTTATTTATACTTTTTACTCTTACTTTTTTGCTCAGCCGAAACAAGAAGCATTTGTAGAAAGCAACGAATACTTTCTTGAAAAAAACTACAGCAAAGTAGTCGACACACTTGAAGATTATGACATTGAAAGTATGCCTAAAATTGTGCAATACGAAATAGCAACTTCCTATCTTGTTAATGAAAAGTTAGGGGAGGAGCAAAAAGCAAATGCTTTAAAGACTATTACGCTTCAGTCAGATCCTCAGTATTTTGCGTATTGGTTTTACATTGGCCGAGGAGACAACAAAAAAGCGCTAGAAGTCAGCAGGTTGTTAGAAGAACGTTCATTAATTATCTATGCACTAATGAAATACGAAGGTCAGCTAAAGACAGACAACGATTTAGCGGCTGATAAAAAGCAAGAGGAGCTTGATAAAGTAGCGAACGAACTTGAAGAATTTAAGAAAGAAAATGATCAGCAAGAAGCGGAAGCAGCCAAGCAGCAAGAAGAGAAACAAGCTGAGGAGGCAAAGGCGGCCAAGCAGCAGGAAGAAGATCAGAAAGCTGCAGAAGCCGAGAAAAAGAAACAAGAAGAGCAGAAAAAACAGCAGGAAGACCAATCGAAGTAGGGAGGTAGTTGTATGAATATGCTTTGGGTAGTTAGTGGGCAAACGTATCAGCAGCTGCCTGTAGATTTTAAAACCTTTCGCCAAGCAACGGTTGGAAACACTCAGCATCAAACTTTTACGTTTTCCTATCCGTTTGAGAAAGGGCAAATGACGCTGTCATCTGAAAAGAACGGCCGGCTCTTAATTTCCTACGGAGAAGAAAGGATAGCAGAGCTATCTGTTTCTGAGTCGTTTGTATGGCGAGAACAAGGACATGCTTTAACCTTTGTCCTTACAGAGACGGCTGTTAAAGAAGCTGTCTATTATATTGATTACGGATCAGAAGTTTCGTTTTCCACAAGTGATGAAGCAGCTGATGTGTATCAGCAGAAACAAAAGTGTGTAGTAGAGCCAAAAGAAGGATTTTACTTATCAAAGATAAACGGGAAGTGGAAGGTCTTTTATAACCAAGAACCGCTTTATCTTAACGGACACCGACTAGAAGAGAATACGAACCTTCAGCCCGGAGATCTTATTTTATGGTCTTCTATGACGATTCAATTGATCGAAAAAGATTTGCTGAAGATTCAAAGCTACTACGATTATGCATCTAAGCTTCCAGCTACGGCACAGCCTATTTCTGAAATGAAAAAGAAGTACCCGGTTTATAGACGGACACCGCGCATGATATATGATTTGCCTAATGATAAGGTAAGCTTGTCCTTTCCGTCTCAGGACAATGATGAAAATAACCGAAGCTTATGGCTTACTATTTTACCGCCATTAGTCATGCTTTTAGTCATGGGTACGGTCTCGATTATTCAGCCTAGGGGAATTTTTATTATTATATCTGTCATGATGTTTACGACTACGCTGATTGTATCTACCGTTCAATACTTCAAAGATAAAAAACAGCGCAAGAAGCGGCAGGAGCGTCGTCGTCGAATTTATACAAAGTATTTAGAAAACAAGCGCGAGGAATTACAAGAACTAGTATCAGTTCAACGAGATGTATTATCTTATCATTTTCCGACGTTTGAACGAATGAAGTATTTAACAGAACAGATTTCTGATCGAATTTGGGAACGAACTGTAGAAAGCAGTGATTTTTTACAGGTGCGCCTTGGAACAGGAACAGTTCCGGGAAGCTACCAAATTTCTTTGAATAGCGGAGATATGGCTAATCGAGAAATTGATGATTTGCTTGAGCAGTCTCAGCACATGGAAAAGGTCTATCGAGAAGTGAAAAATGCCCCTGTTACCGCTCATTTAGGTTTAGGCTCTATCGGTCTGGTAGGAAAGATGAAAACGGTGAAGAATGAACTGCATCAGCTTGTAGGACAGCTGGCATTTTCCCACAGTTATCATGACCTAAGATTCGTATTCATTTTTGATGAAGAAGAATATAAAGAGTGGGAATGGATGAAATGGCTTCCTCATTTTCAGCTTCCGCATTCTTTTGCGAAAGGTTTCATCTATAATGAACAAACGAGAGATCAGCTTTTATCTTCTATTTATGAAATGCTGAGAGAACGCGATTTAGATGAAGCAAAAGGAGAAGGGGTTTTCTTGCCTCACTTTGTTTTTATTATTACGAATCAGCAGTTAATTGCAGATCACGTTATCTTAGAGTATTTAGAAGGATATCACCCTCACCTTGGGTTCTCTGCGATATTTGCGGCAGAGACAAAGGAAAGCTTAACGGAGCATGTTCATACACTCGTCCGTTATATTAACGAATCCGAGGGGGATATATTAATTCAAAAGCAAAAAGCTGTGAATATTCCATTTCAGCTTGATAAGCACACGCTTGATTATAATGAAAGATTTGCAAGGATGCTGCGAACATTGGATCACCAAGTCGGCATGACCAACTCAATTCCAAATAGCGTTTCATTCTTAGAATTATTTAAAGCAAGAGAAATTGGTGAGTTGGATATCGTGCAAAGGTGGCAAAGCAATGAATCAGCTAAGTCGCTAGCAGTTCCCATTGGTTTAAAAGGAAAAGAAGATATTGTTGAACTAAATCTTCATGAAAAAGCTCACGGCCCTCATGGATTACTTGCAGGTACGACGGGGTCAGGAAAAAGTGAATTCTTACAAACGTACATTCTTTCTCTAGCGGTGAATTTCCACCCCCATGAAGTTGCATTTTTATTGATTGACTATAAGGGCGGAGGAATGGCTCAGCCGTTTAAAAACATGCCTCATCTGCTTGGAACCATTACAAACATTGAAGGAAGTAAGAATTTTAGTACAAGAGCCCTAGCTTCTATTAAAAGTGAATTAAAACGACGCCAGCGCTTGTTTGATAGATATGAAGTCAATCACATTAATGATTATACAGATTTATATAAGCAAGGTATGGCAGAAGAACCTCTGCCTCATTTATTCTTAATCTCGGATGAATTTGCCGAGTTAAAAAGTGAAGAACCAGAGTTCATTCGGGAATTAGTCAGCGCGGCGCGCATTGGACGTAGTCTGGGCGTTCATTTAATTTTAGCGACGCAAAAGCCAGGCGGTGTTATTGACGATCAAATTTGGAGTAACGCGCGCTTTAAAGTAGCTTTAAAAGTCCAAGATGCCGCTGACAGTAAAGAAATTTTAAAAAATGCGGACGCTGCTTCTATTACGGTGACGGGTCGAGGCTATCTGCAGGTTGGAAATAATGAAGTGTATGAACTGTTTCAGTCAGCTTGGAGCGGCGCGCCGTACATGGAAGATACGTATGGGGCTGAAGATGAAGTCGCCATTGTCACAGATCTCGGGTTGATTCCTTTATCTGATGTATCTACTCAGCAGACGTCATCTAAACAAGCGGAAGCAGAAATTGATGTTGTGGTGCAAAAAATTGAAAAAACGCAGCAGGAACTAGCTATCAAAAAATTAAATAGTCCATGGCTGCCGCCTCTTAAAGAAAGATTGCTTCGCAGTGAGTACAAAGAGAAGCGAGACGGCGTATTCCCAATTGGCCTGATTGATGAACCGGAAAAGCAAAGCCAAACGGTATATAACTATCAGCTGATGGACGATGGAAACATTGGTATATTTGGTTCGTCAGGATACGGTAAATCGTTTACAGTCATGATGTTGCTTCTTAGTCTAGCTGAAAGACAGAGCCCGGAGCAGCTTCATTATTACATTTTTGACTTTGGAAACGGCACGCTACTGCCGCTTCGTCAGCTGCCTCATACGGCGGATTATTTCTTAATGGATCAAATGCGTAAAATTGAAAAATTCATGACGATTATCAAACAAGAAATCGCAAGGCGAAAGCAGTTATTTCAACAGCGGGAAGTTAGCAATATCAAAATGTATAATGCTCTAAGTTCAGAAGAGCTTCCTCTAATTTTTATCACGATTGATAATTTTGATCTTGTCAAAGAAGAAATGCAAGATCTAGAAATGCAGTTCACACAGCTCGTGCGTGACGGTCAGTCTTTAGGAATTTATATGATCTTTACCGCGACGCGCGTGAATTCTATTCGTCAGTCGCTTATGAATAACTTGAAAACAAAAGTTGTTCATTATTTAATGGATCATTCAGAAGCGTATTCTATTCTAGGACGTACGCCGTATGCGCTAGAGTCTATTCCAGGCCGGGCTATTATCAAAACGGATCAACCTTATTTTGCGCAGCTGTTTTTACCTGCGGAAGGAAAAGATGATTTTGAAATCTTTGATGCAGTTAAGCTGCACATTCAACGATTAAAGAATCAATATGCTGATGCTACTGTTCCGGAGCCTGTACCAATGCTGTCATCGAAACTTGTACTTGCCGAGTTTATGACGGACAGAAGGGTTATTCGGGAAAAAGGAGTCATTCCTCTTGGATTAGATGAAGAGTTTGTTCGACCGGTGCATATGAACTTTACGAAAAATAAGCATTGCATCGTCATGGGGCAGACGCAAAAAGGAAAGACAAATGTAGTGAAGGTCATACTGCAAACAGCGCTTGAACAAGGCGTGAAGCAAATCGGACTATTTGATTCGGTTGACCGCGGTTTATCAAGCTATGCAGCTGAAGAGCAAGTTGTTTACATGGAAACAAAAGAACAGATTATCGACTGGCTTGATTTAACTGAAGAACGATTGCAGCGACGTGAAAATAAGTATTTGGAAGCAGTGCAGGAAGGAACGGTACACAGTCTTTCATTTGCCCCGATCATGCTTGTAGTAGACGGATTTGTACGATTCCAGCAAAACTTAGACAGCGTCCTGCAGGATCGTATTACAAAATTGATGAAAAATTATAGTCACCTGGGCTTTAACTTGATTGTTGCAGGGAACAACAATGAGTTTTCAAAAGGATTTGACGCGTTAACAACAGAAGTGAAGCAAATTAGCCAAGCCGTGTTGCTGATGAAGAAAACAGAGCAAAGCTTATTTACACTTCCTTATGACCGAAAAGAAGCCGATGTTAACCCTGGCTTCGGTTATTATATTAAAAGTGGAAAAGAAACAAGAATTCAAATCCCGCTATGTGTAAGTGAAAGGAAGATCTTAACATGACCGAACAGCGTAAGTATACACTTAAAGTCATATTAGCTGTTGTTTTAATTTTGGCTCTTCCTTCTTTCTTTTTCCAGTATATTGGAGACAACCCGCTGCAAGTCACAGAAAACTCAACAAGAACGATTGCGGTTGTTAACGAAGATAATGGAGTAAAAGAAAATAGTGAAAAAGCGATAGAATTTGGAGAAAAAGTGACTCCTCTTTTACAGGAGGGGTCGGATTATCAATGGACCGTGCTTGGACGAAGCGCAGCTACAAGCGGTTTACAGAATGGGAAATATGATGCGGTTATCTATATTCCCTCGACCTTCTCACAAAATATTTTATCGTATCAGGAAAAAAATCCAGAAAAAGCTACTTTGGAATACAAAGTTCAAAGTCAGCTTAACGCAGTTAATAAGGAAAAAGTAGTAGGGGAATTAGAAGATGCTACTACAAAGGTTAATAATGAAATGTCCTCTTTGTACTGGAGTTATGTATCACAGGAAGTAGATAAGGTACGCGGACAGTTCGATAAAATTCTAAATAAAGAAATCGCCTTTCAAAAAACAATGGTCGCTTTTTATAAACCGAATTCAAAAGATTTAGCAGGTGAATTAAATGATCAAAAGAAAATTCTTCAGCAAATCCAAGATAATGTAAATAAAGCAGAAAAAGGTTCAAGTGACAGACAAGGCGACGTAGAACAGGTTGAAAAGAATTTAAACAGCTTCATTGAATATGTAAATCAATATCAAACATATCAAGAAACACAGAAACAAATGCTTGAAAAAACGCAGGCTCAAAGCGTCGCTGCGATTCAAGAAGAGTTGTCTTCCCTTGAATCTAATCAGCCAAGCTCTAAGCAAAATTTTAATGAGCAGGCCAATCAAGTGTTTAGTGGCTTATCTTCCATTCAACAGCAGTTGGATCAAAATCAAAAAGCCGTCGGAGAACTTGGAGAACAACAAGCGGATAACGTCAGTGAACAAGAAAAAGCTCTGCAAGATTTGAACGGCCAAATAGTCAGTTCATATAAACAGCAGTCAGAGCAAACAACCCTAAATCAAATTGAAAGTAAGCTAAAGCCGCTTCGTGCGCAGCTAGAGACAGCTTCATCAAATGAGGGTGGCGGAGGCTCAACGGATCCAGGAGAAGATGGCGAAGCTCAGCCAGATCCAAATCAAGGCGGAGAGACGCCAACGGACCCTGGGGAAGATAACGGAACTCAGCCAGATCCGAATCAAGGTGGAGAGACGCCGACGGATCCTGGAGAAGATGATGGAACTCAGCCAGATTCCGGTCAAGGCGAAGGAACGTCAGAACCAATTAAAGTGGATTTATCTCAGCAAACAGCAAAGCTTGATGATATATCAAAAGGACTTGAAGACTTAGAACAGCAGCTCCAAGGAATGGTGAACGAAACACCTGAAGCGCCTGAAGCACCTGAGACATCTGAGGGAACGGAAACGCCTGAAACATCGGACACAGCGGATGCATCAGGTACATCCAATGCTGTGAAAAGTGCGCTTGAAAAAGTGGCTAATCTGAAAACACAGGTACAAGCAGTCAAAGATGAGCTGCAAAATGTAACCGTTCAGCCGGAAGCTTCAGGAGAAAATACGGATGCGCTGAAGCAGAAAATTGCCAGTTTGGAAGCAGACGTTAAGTCTTTGACAGCACAGAAAAACAAAGCAGAGAAAGACTTAGAAGAAGCAACCAAGTCGTCGAGCGGTCAAATTGCTAAGCTTCAAGAAGAAAATGAACGATTAAAAAAAGAGAATGAAAAGTTGAAAGAAGACGGCAAAAAGCCTTCTAAAGGTAGTGTGGATGTAGACAATCTCATTACGATGATTAAAAACAAAGAAGATAAAATTTTATCTTCTCCAAACCTTTCAGCTTCTCGCAAGGAAAAGTTGAGCAATACATTCTCAGGTAAGATTCAAAGCAGCAGTGCAGAAGATCTGCTAAAGTATTACGGTGATTTATCGCAGTATGATTTGACTTTAGCTCAAATAGGAAATACAGACATACAGAACAGCGTCCTTAACAATGACTCTATTAAAGGAAGTTTGCAGCAGGCGTTAGCTGGCACCGTCTCTTCTCAAGATGCACGTAAGCAAATCCAACAAAACCTGTCTCTAACAAAAGAAGAGTTAGCACAGTTCCAAAGTTCAGTGCAAGATTTTGCTGATCAATATGGCCAAACAGTTGATGCTGAACAAGCATCTATTATGGAAGAGCTATCAGCTATTCAAGAAAAAGCAAATGCAATGAATCAAGAGCTTCAATCTAGCGCAGGTGAAGATCAAGCATTAGAAAAGAAAGAAGCTCCGGACGTAACGGGCTTAATGACGCTGCAGCAAAGCATGGGTCAAGAGTTGAAGGGAATGAACGAACTCATTTCATCTTTAGGTGAAAGACAAGCTAATGTTGTCACATACACAGATGAATTGCAGAAGCGTGTAAATGAAGTCCAGGATAAAGCTGACACGCTTAACAGCAAGTGGGCCCAAAACGTGGATTCAACGAAGTTGGTTCGCGGCCAGGTATACCGTTTGTTAAATAATACATTAGTAGATGGACAGAATAATGATTACGTTTATCATTATTTAGCGAATCCTCTTCAAGTAAGCGGTGAAGTGCCGGCTGAAAAAGTAAAAGAGGTTCCACCAGTTGTCATTTTGGTTATTATTTTAATCAGCAGCTTACTAATTGGCTATTTCAGTCAATACTACCGACATGCACCTATGCTTGTGAAAGGTACGCTGTTTGGGTTATTGAATTTGATTGTAGGGTTAATGGTAAGTATCTTTAGCCTTAATATTTATTCGTTATCGGGAGACCGGGCAATGGAATGGTCAATCTTTACAATCGTCTTATTGCTTGCTTCATCTACACTCGTACGTATTGCTTTCTTATTAGGAAGCTTCGCTGGATGGGTGACGACAGTAGGGTTGATTTTATTTTATATTACCCCGCTTCTTAACTTATCTATGCCAAACTTTAATTACGAAGATCCAGTATCTAAAGTATATATGTCAATTCAATATGATACGCAGTCTCTGTTTGGACAGGCGCTTATTGTATTACTGGGAATGACTGCCGTTTTAAGTGTTCTGCCATCTATTATTCGTGCTTTAAAGACGACTAAAGAGGTTGAAAATGATGAAACCTATAGTGCTTAATAAGAAGATTGGAAGTATTGTTCTTATTTTTTCACTTCTTTGTTTCCCTATAGCAGCAGCGGCTGAAGCTGATGACGGAAACGTTGAAGAGATTAAACCAAATGTATATAAGGATGATCCGATTAATTTGGACCCCGAATCTTTGCTAGAAAATAAAAAAGAAGTAGGAAATATTCCGGAGGAAATAAAGGATCTTACATTTGAAAAAGAGGAAGATGCAGAGAAAGAGAGCTTAAAAGAAAGTCTTTTTGCGAACGCATCAGCTGAAGATAATACGATTTCTGCGAAAGCAAAAGAATATAACTTGTTTTCTTCTAAAAACACTTCCTACAAGAAAGAGCGAACAGAACAAACTGTTTCTGAAAAGTCATCAGACCTACAATGGTTTTATTTATTATTGATTGGTGTGGGGGTTGTTATATTATTTGCGGTTTTAATACCGCGCATTAGCCCTCAGCCTTCTGTAAAAAAATGAAAAAACCTCGCTGTTAATCAACAGCGAGGTTTTTTCATATAGACGCAGGCTTATAGGCGGCGGAAGCCTTCTTCAAACAAATAATCTTCTGCTTCTTCGTAAGATAGAAATGCTGCCTCTAAATTCAAGCCAGAATAAACATTCCACAGGTCATCCTCATGAACAAGTAAAAGCGTTGCATTGTCTGGGCCGTTCCAGCGCTGTTCATTTCCATTCCCTACAATAGCTTCTTCTCTAGCTGTATCAGGAAGGGTAGACAAAGATTCAATAGAAGCTTCAATAATAGAGCGAAGCTCTTCTTCTGTATAATCACGGATATTTACAAGACCTTTGTCATTTGTTTCATATCCTTTTAAAAACCCTGCATATACAAATCCATTTCCGTTAGGGTGCAGATGATGCACAACAACCGTTTTATCGTACACGCTTTCTTCATAATGAAAATTCACGCGTCCTAAAGATACATCTTTTCGATGCAGCTCTGGAAACGATGAAATAATAGCTAATTTTTCGTCAAAACTAAGCATAGACAATCCTCATTTCTATTTAAATCATTTCATTTTCTGAAATAGTATAAGCTCTTTTACGATTCGGTTGATTATACCATATATAAAGAAAGACACATAATGCTTTTTCCAATGTGGACTTTTAAAAATATAACCCTTCGCATAAAGTGGCCGTCACTGTAAAGAAGAATACATCTTTTTCACTATAAAACTTAACAAAAAAGAGGCAGGGAATTCACAGTGAAAAAATAATATAAAGAGATGGAAGAAAACTAGTTTTCAAACCTATCATAAGGAGGAATAAAAAAGTGAAATTATACGCTCTGTGTAAAAAAACATGGGCAATGTCCCTGCTTATTTTTGTTCTTTTAGTAAGCTTAACTCCTGTTAGTCAAGCAGCCGCGTTTTTATCTGTTGCACAAGCTCTTGAGAATCAAAACAACAGTGTACAAACGGTTAAAGGATATGTAGTAGGTCAACCCACAGGCACATCTACAGTTATTACGAGCAATTACCCAAACGATTATGCACTTGCTCTTGCTGACAGTTCAAATGAAACCAATACAGACAAGCTGGTGTACGTTCAAATTCCTTCAAATTTGCGAAGTACATTTGGACTTCAAAGTCACTCGGAGTTAAAAGGGAAAAGTCTTACTGTTACGGGCACACTCACTCCTTATTTTTCGCACTCTGGAATAAAATCAGTTACTTCTATCAGTACAGAAACAGGAGGAACTTATCCCGCTCCAGATCCCACAGGGCCAACCGTTCCAGTAGAAGACTATTATCGTACTGCAGCTGAAAAAACAGGAAACAGCTTAAAGACAGAGCTTCATAACATTATTGATCATCACACAGAACTGTCGTATTCAGCCGTATGGGAAGCTTTAAAGAAAACGGATGAAGATCCAGCTAACGCAAATAACGTTATTTTGCTCTACACAGGGCGTTCACAGGCTAAGGGTACAAATGGAGGCGGAGTGGACGATTGGAACCGTGAGCACGTCTGGGCAAAGTCTCACGGGGATTTCGGAACAGCTATGGGACCTGGAACAGATCTTCATCACTTACGTCCAACCGATGTGTCTGTAAACAGTACGAGAGGAAACTTAGATTTTGATAACGGAGGGACGGAACATAGCGAAGCACTCGGAAATTATTTTGACAGTGATTCATGGGAACCTCGAGATGAAGTAAAAGGCGACGTGGCTCGTATGTTGTTTTATATGGCCGTACGCTATGAAGGCGATGTAAGTGATGAGCCTGACTTAGAACTTAATAACACAGTGAATAATGGCACTGCTCCTTATCACGGGAAATTATCTGTGCTTCTTCAATGGAATGCCCAAGACCCAGTAGATGATCGAGAACGACGTAGAAATGACATTATTTATTCAGACTATCAGCATAACCGCAATCCGTTTATTGACCATCCTGAATGGGTGAATGAGATTTGGAACTAATGAAGAAGGCGTCCTGGCGGGGCGTCTTTTTTTATAAAAGAAAAAGGAAAAAACTAAAATCTGCCGAATACCTATAGGTGATTTTGAAAAAATGGAGGGAAGATATGAAACAGCAATGTAAAAAAGGATTGGCTTTCGTTTTGATGTTCATTTTTGTTAACGCTTTCATTTTGAGTCCAATTAACGGAGCGGCTGCCGTAGATGGAAAATCAATGAATCCAGGTTACAAAACCTATTTAATGGCGCCTTTAAAAAAGGTAACAGACTATACAACATGGGAAGCGTTTGAGAACGATTTACGCAAAGCGAAACAAAATGGATTTTATGCAGTGACAGTAGACTTCTGGTGGGGAGATATGGAGAAAAACGGCGATCAGCAGTTCGATTTTTCCTATGCTCAGCGATTTGCTCAAGCAGCTCGTAACGCGGGTATAAAGATCGTTCCTATTATTTCTACTCATCAGTGCGGCGGTAATGTAGGAGATGATTGTAACGTTCCGCTTCCGTCTTGGGTATGGAACTTAAAAAGTGATGACAGCCTTTACTTTAAATCTGAAACAGGTACGACAAATAAAGAAACGCTAAGCCCGCTTGCAACCGATGTTATTTCTAAGCAATATGGAGAGCTCTACACGGCATTTGCGCAAGCGTTAGCACCTTATAAAGACGTGATTGCTAAAATCTATTTATCAGGAGGCCCTGCAGGTGAAATTCGTTATCCGTCTTATACAGCAGCAGACGGAACCGGCTATCCGTCTAGAGGGAAATTTCAAGTGTATACGAACTTCGCCAAAAGCAAGTTTCAATCATATGCTTTGACTAAATACGGTTCACTCGCCGGCATTAATCAAGCATGGGGAACCAATTTAACGTCTGCATCGCAAGTTTTACCGCCATCAGATGGCTATCAGTTCTTAAAAGATGGTTATTCAACAGCTTATGGAAAAGATTTCTTAGCATGGTATCAAGGAGCTTTGGAAGATCACACAAAACGTATTGGACAGTTAGCTCATCAGGCTTTTGATTCCACCTTTAACGTACCAATCGGTGCAAAAGTGGCAGGAATTCATTGGCAGTATAATAATCCCACGATTCCTCATGCTGCAGAAAAACCTGCTGGATATAATGATTACAACGCGCTTTTAGATGCGTTTAAAACAGCTAAATTAGATATAACGTTTACGTGCTTAGAAATGACGGACAGCGGAAATTATCCGGAATATTCTATGCCAAAGACGCTTGTACGCCAGGTAGCAGGTATTGCGAATGCAAAAGGAGTTGTTTTAAACGGGGAAAATGCTTTAACTATAGGCAGTGAAGATCAATATAAAAAAGCAGCTGAAATGGCCTTTAACTATAATTTTGCAGGATTTACTTTGCTTCGTTTCTACGATGTTATTAACAATGATACGCTGATGGGGCAATTTAAAAATACGTTGGGCGTTACACCTGTTGCGCAAACGGTTGTAGTAAAAAATGCGCCAACTGCATTAGGAGAAACGGTTTATATTGTTGGAGACAGAGCTGAGCTAGGTCAGTGGGATACGTCCATTTATCCAATTAAATTAACATATAATTCATCTACAGCTGATTGGAGAGGCACAGTCTATTTTTCTGCGAGTCAAAATGTTCAATTTAAAGCAATTGTGAAGAGAGCTGATGGATCGTTAAAAGCATGGCAGCCTTCGCAGCAATATTGGAGCGTGCCGTCAACAACAACGACTTATACAGATAATTGGTAAAACAAAGCCGCATAGCAAACGCTATGCGGCTTTGTTTTGAACACAAGAATTATTTCCAGTTCGTTTGAATAAATTCATCTCGCCCAGACTTAGCGCGGTCTTCTTTATAATGCTTTGGATTTTTCTTGTGGAAATCTTGGTGATACTCTTCGGCTTCATAAAACGTAGAGGCAGGAAGAATGCTTGTCACGATTGGTTTTTTAAAACGTCCGCTTTCTGCGACCTCTAGCTTCGTCTCTTCAGCTGCCTGTTTTTGGCTGTCGTTATGGTAAAAAATTGCTGTTCGATACTGCGAGCCGCGATCTTGAAATTGACCTCCGTCATCCGTTGGATCAATTTGCGGCCAATAAAGATCTAATAAACGTTTATACGGAAACACTTCGGGGTCAAATGTGATTTGAACCACTTCGTAGTAACCGCTTGTTCCAGATTTTACTTGCTCATAAGTAGGGTTATCCACAGTTCCCCCCATATATCCTGATACAATGCCGTGAATACCTTCTAGCTCTTCAAAAGGTGTAACCATACACCAGAAACATCCACCTGCAAATGTAGCTTTTTCCATATGTAATCCCTCACTTAATCCGTTGTTATGAAGGGTATTATAACAAATTTATATTGAAACAGCTAGAAAAGGGTTTGTAGTCTGTGTAAAAGCTGTGGATAAAGATGAATATCCACAGCTTTTACACAATAAACTCGACTGTTTTGAAGATTGAAAAATGAAGGAGAGAATAAAGAAAAAATGATAGAATAGATAAGATGTATATATCGATTTAGAAGAAATTGTACAACAGAAGTACAATCTACGGACTGGACTTTGGGGTGCTGATGGCATCTAGATAAATAAAGTTAGTACGTTAGTAACAAGAGGTAAGAAACAGCATATTCGCGCTGTTAAATAAATATACAAAGATAATAGGAGAGTTGAATATGTTACAAGATAATCTCATCCTAGAGCACTATGGATTAAACGAATTAAATTTTGATACGATCAAAAGCTACCGGGATCGGTTTGCTGAAGTAAAACCAGCTCATCCTTGGAATGCGCTTGAAACAAAGGAGTTTTTATACAAAGTAGGAGCTTGGGGAAAGGTTAGAGATACCCATAAAGAAGGAGTCACACTCGCAGGCCTGCTTTTATTCAGTGAAGAACGGATTATCACAGAAGTTTTACCACAATACTTTTTAGAATACCGGGAAAGTAAAGGAAACGAAGAATGGACAGAGCGCTTTACCTCTCAAGACGGGACGTGGTCAGGAAATATCTTTGATTTTTATTTTCATATTCATGAAATTGTTCGTAATAGCGAACCCCAGCCGTCAATCGCTTCCTCTTTAACAGAAGTTTTGATTAATATGCTTATTCATGCAGATTATAATGGCGAGGGCGGCGTTATTTTAGAAAAGCAACCTTCACATTACGTTTTTTCTAATCCAGGTCTTTTGTTAGTACCTACAGATTCAGTTTTTAGCAATACCGTTAGTCAGCTTCGAAACCCAAATATCGTTAAGTTATTCAGTTTACTAGGGTTATGTGAACGTTCGGGCTCTGGTTTGAAAAAAGTAAAGCAAAATTGGAGCTTGCATCATTATAAAACGCCGGCTATTGATCAAGATGTTTCTATGCATCGTACAGTGGTCACGTTATCTCTGTCCACTCAAGAAAGACAGGTGAGTTCTTCTGAAAAAGACACTTACAATACGTCCATAACCGATTTGGGAAATAATTTTAAAGATGTCGAAAAATATCAAAATATACCTGAAAACGATGTCGAAATTGACTCCTATAATAAAAATAGATACTCCTATAATAAAGAATTAATAGAGGAGTTAAAGTCATATAGCAACGGTGTTAACTCCTTAAATAAAGAAGATAACTACTATAATAATGAGAGTAACTTATATAATAATGATGTTAACTCCTGTAATAAAAATCATAACTCCTGCAATAAGGAACAAGAAGAGGATTCTTCTAATTTGGTAAATGTGGAGAATATTGATACGAAGCTATGGGGTATTGCAGCGCTGGCTCGTGAAAAAAAACGGCTTTCGCCGAATCAGATGGAACATATTATTCTTGAGTTATGTAAAGAAAAACCGCTTATGCTTAAAGAGTTTGCTTATTTACTAGAAAGAACGCCGGATGGAGTACGTAATAATTATTTAACAAAGCTATTACGAAAAGGACAATTACAGTTGAAATATCCAAATCAGCCAAACCATCCAAAACAGGCATATTTATTTAATAAGAAAGATATAGAGAAATAAATCAAGCAACCGATAGAACATATAGAGATTAAGCTGCAAAAAATTCATAAGGAGGAGTTTGCTAAAAGCTACAGATTTAAGGGGGAAATTCACCATAAAGTTGTGCCAAGCTGTCAGACTCTCTTTATATGAGTTCTGGCTCGTATAAAGGAGGAAAAAGAGTGTGAAAAGCAAGTGCGTTCTTATTTTTCTGGTGGTTGTATGGCTGTTTAATATGGGGAAAGGAATGGGATGTGGATCAAAGGTGAATGCAGAGATGAATATACCGCTGTCGACGTGGGTGTGGGATACAAAGAAATGGATGCTGAACCAAGAAGCTATCCTCGAAAAGCTTCAAGAAAAAAAGGTGACAAACGTTTATTTACAAATTGATACTCATCTTTCACCTTCCGTATATAGGCATTTTATCCAACAAGCACAAGCCAAGGGCATAAGTGTTTACGCACTTGACGGCGCTCCTTATTGGATAGGGCCTTCTGGTATAGAAGAGCAGGAAGCATTTTTTAATTGGATAACAGTTTACCAGGCAGAAGCAGACGAGCAACAGCAATTTTCAGGGGTTCATTTGGATGTAGAGCCTTATTTGTATAAAAGTTGGGAAAATAATCGCGTGAAAAGTATTCTGCAGTATCAATATGTTATTTCTCAAGCCGCTGTACAGTCTCATGAGTTACACTTGCCGCTTGCTGTAGATATACCGTTTTGGTTTGACGAAGTTCCATTCAAAAATAGCAATGGTTCCGGTTCGCTGGGGCGGTGGGTTATTCAGTACGCTGATGAAGTCACAATTATGGCGTACCGAAACCACGCAGATCAAGAAAACGGTATTGCTGAAATAACAGAAAATGAACGCAAGTGGGGACGTTTACTATCCACTCCGATTGAAATAGGGTTAGAAACGAAAGCTTCAGATGAAGGAGAATACATTTCTTTTTCTGCTAAAGGAGAAGAAAAGATGATGCAAGAGCTGGGTATGTTGCTTACGGAGTGTCAAGCTGAAAATCCTCCAAGCAGTATAGCTGTTCATTATTTTGATAGCTGGCTACAGATGAAGCCATGACCACGAAAAGACCGCTGCATTGCTGCAGCGGCCTTTTTGGGTTTAGGGAGTATAGATACAATATAGCCATTTTATTAAAGGACTATACATAAAAAAAGTAACCATTTAAAAAATGGCTACTCACACAAAGGGGGGGAACTTAATCTTATCATTCCCACTTTTTCTAAAAGATATGCCTCTTTTAACCCGTTTTTTTAAAATAATTTAGTCGTCCAAGATTCGCAGTTCCACACGTCTGTGACAACATCTTGATAAAATTCAGGTTCGTGGCAAATAATTAAGATACTTCCTTTGTATTCTTTTAAAGCTCGTTTTAATTCATTTTTCGCATCTACATCTAAGTGGTTTGTAGGCTCATCCAGTACAAGAATGTTGGTTTCATTGTTAATCAGCTTACATAGACGAACTTTTGCTTTTTCTCCACCGCTTAGAACTTCTACTTTACTTTCAATATGTTTTGTTGTTAAGCCGCATTTAGCTAAAGCTGCACGAATCTCGTATTGGGTAAAGTGAGGAAACTCATTCCATACTTCTTCAATACACGTATTGTAATTAGCCGTTTTGATTTCTTGTTCAAAATAGCCAATATGCTGGTAATCTCCTTTTTCTACAGAGCCTGAAATCGGTTTGATTTCTCCTAAAATACTTTTTAAAAGAGTTGTTTTCCCGATTCCATTTGCTCCTACAAGGGCAATCTTTTGACCTCGCTCCATTTTTAAATTCAGTGGCTTAGAAAGCGGCTCTTCGTATCCAATGACTAAATCAGATGTTTCAAAAATTAATTTGCTTGAAGTACGAGCACCCTTAAAGTTAAACTCTGGTTTTGGACGCTCTTGAGCTAGTTCAATTACTTCCATTTTATCGAGCTTTTTTTGACGGGACATGGCCATATTTCGTGTCGACACACGGGCTTTGTTTCTCGCTACGAAATCTTTTAAATCTGCCATTTCTTGCTGTTGTTTTTTATAAGCTGCTTCAAGCTGCTGTTTTTTCATCTCATATACTTTCATAAAATCGTCGTAGTCTCCTACATAGCGATTTAACTCTTGGTTTTCCATATGATAAATTAAATTGATCACGCTATTTAAAAATGGAAGATCGTGAGAAATTAAAATAAAGGCATTTTCATATTCTTGCAAGTAGCGTCTCAGCCACTCAATATGCTGTTCATCCAAGTAGTTTGTAGGCTCATCAAGTAAAAGAATTTCTGGTTTTTCAAGCAGCAGTTTGGCTAATAATACTTTCGTACGCTGTCCGCCGCTTAAATCCTGTACATCGCGATCTAAGCCGATATCTTCTAAGCCTAATCCGCGTGCAATTTCTTCGACTTTTGCATCGATAACGTAAAAGTCATTGTTTGTTAAGAGGTCTTGAAGCGTACCGACTTCTTCTAATAGTTTTTCGAGTTCTTCTGGTGATACCTCCGCCATTTTCTCATAGAGGCCATTCATTTGAGCTTCTAAATCAAATAAATATTGAAAAGCACTTTTTAGTACATCACGAATAGAAAGGCCGCGCTCTAATGCTGTGTGCTGATCTAAATAGCCAACGCGCACTTTTTTAGACCATTCTACTTTTCCAGCATCCGGTTCTAGCTTGCCTGTAATGATGTTCATAAATGTTGATTTACCTTCGCCGTTTGCTCCAATTAAGCCGACGTGTTCACCTTTTAACAATCGAAATGATACGTCGTTAAAAATCGCACGGTCACCAAAACCATGGCTTAGATTTTTTACGTTTAATACACTCATGCTGACACACCTTTTCTTTTAAAATATCTATCGTACGTTTCGTTATAAACAAATTGATTCATAACGATTATAGCGAACTTATATACATAAATCCATATGAGTTTTCCAGCCTTGAAAGTCATATAAAATTCACTCGCGTCTTCCTTTCACTTCATTCATACTATATATATCAATGTAGAAAATCCTTCATGACGAAGGGACGGTTATATCGAATCATTCAAATAGAGTATATAAAAGAACAAAAAGGCAGGGGGAAAAGAAATGAACATTCATACGATACTAGTGGCAGGAAGAATGCATAAAGAGCTGCAGGAGATAATCAATCAAAAGCAGCTGTCTCAGACGTTTCGATTTATGGAAGAGCAAGACGTTACAATTGAAGATTTAGACTGGGCTGACGCGCTTTTATCCTTCGGTCCAACGAATTGCTTTGAAGATCATAGCTTTAAATGGATTCATTCTCTCGGCGCAGGAGTCGACCGGTTCTTAGAAAGCGGTAATTGGAAAAAGAGTGTGATGTTAACACGTACGGTTTGTTCATTCGGTCAGCGAATCAGTGAATATTGTCTTAGCTATATGCTAGCTGAACTTCAGCACCACGCACAGTTTCAGCATCAGCAAAAACAAAAGCAGTGGAAAGTGGTAGAGCCTAAGCAGCTTTCTACTCAAACGGTCATAATTTACGGAACAGGTGAAATCGGCGGGCGTCTTGCAGCCGTTTTAAAATTTTTTGGTGTACGAGTAATTGGTGTATCTAAAAGTGGAAATGAAAAGCCGTCATTTGATCAAGTGGTCTCGATTTCGAAGGAAAAAGAATTGCTAAAAGAAGCCGATTGGATTATTAGTACAATGCCCCTAACACATGAAACAAAAAGCTACTTTGATCCAAAATGGATGAATGTAGTTGAAAATGCATACTTTATAAACGTTGGACGAGGAGCAACTGTAGATGAAAATGCGTTAGTAGAGGCTATTGAGCAAAAACGTATTCGAAAAGCATACATAGACGTGTTTGAGCATGAGCCGTTAACGAAAGAATCTTCTTGGTGGGATCATTCAAACATCATCATAACACCTCATATTTCAGCGGTGACTACGCCTGAAGAAGCCGTCGAGTGCTTTGTTGAAACGCTGCAAAAAGTTGAACAAGGCGAATTGCCTTCTAACTTGGTTAATATTGAAAGAGGCTATTAAAGCACTATGATGCGCGTTTCCGCTATGAGAATGGTATACTGAAACTTGCTTTTCTTGAACGAAAAGAATGAAATCTGTTCTTCTAGGGGGGAACAAACGTTGAAGCAAGAAGAATTATTTGAACAAGCACGTGTATTTATAGAGACGTGTTACGCTGAACTTGAAAAAAGCGAAGCGGATAAAAACAAGCGGTTAAAAGAAATCCATCAGCAAATTATGTCACTCGGACATTATGATCATACATTTGAAGAGATAGAGCACGGAGCTCGTATGGCTTGGAGAAACAGCAATAAATGTATCGGACGGTTATTTTGGCAATCGCTTAATGTATTTGATAAGCGAGAGGCAAGCACAGTTGAAGAGGTAAGAGACGCGCTTTTTCACCATATTGAATATGCAACAAATGACGGGAAAATCCGGCCTACTATTACGGTGTTTAAACCGAAAATGAAAGCAAAAGAGCCGGTTAGAATATGGAATCATCAGCTAATCCGCTATGCTGGATATGAGACGGAATACGGTATGGTAGGAGATCCTGATTCTATTGCGTTCACGGAGGTTTGCCAAAATTTAGGGTGGGAAGGTGAGAGAACTCACTTTGATGTTCTTCCTCTGGTACTGCAAGTTAATGAAGAGTCACCTCGATGTTTTGAGATTCCAAAACATTTAGTGAAAGAAGTAGCTATTACGCATCCAGAACTTCCTGAATTTGAAGACTTACAGTTAAAATGGTACGCTGTCCCGATGATTTCAGATATGAAGCTAGAAATTGGAGGGATTGATTACGTCGCGGCACCGTTTAATGGATGGTACATGGGGACTGAGATTGGGGCGCGAAATTTAGCGGATACGTATCGCTATAATCAACTTCCAAAAATAGCTTCTATGATGGGATTGAACATGGATTACAACGCGACGCTTTGGAAGGACAAAGCTCTTGTTGAATTAAATGTTGCAGTGCTTTCTTCTTTTAAACGAGAAGGAGTTAGCATTGTAGATCATCACACCGCTGCTCAGCAATTTCACTTGTTTGAAGAAAGAGAGCAAAAAAATGGCCGCGAAGTGACTGGGAACTGGACGTGGTTGATCCCGCCGGTTTCGCCAGCTACCACGCATATTTTTCATAAGCCTTATAAAAATAAAGTATTATCACCAAATTATTTTTATCAAGACACTGCTTATTAAATGAACAAAAAAGAGAGTACGCATTTGTACTCTCTTATTACACGTTAATTAATTTTTGTGTTTATCAAGCAAGTTAGCAAGTACATATGTTTTGTACTTTTCTACTTTGCGGCCTTCGTGGTTGCGAACTCCTCGTTTCTTAAGTTCCTCAACATACCAACCTTTGCTTCCTACGTGCATACTTAAACACCCTTTCGTCATTTTTTTAGGATGAACAGAATGAGGTTCATTGTCTGCTCGAATGGAGACATCTTGTCTTTCCAATACGTGCCTCATTGTAACATCTTTTATTTTATGATGAAAGGGAAAAAGGTTAAAAAAACGAGAATGATTTCAAATGAATTTTAGTTTACTCATTCCTCGTTTTTTTGAGATAGAAGGAGGAGGTTTAATTCATCTTTATTTTGAATTAGATCTTCTAGCGTATATTGATCTAATACCTTAATGAAGGCTTGCATGGCTTCATGTAAAACACTTTTTAACTTACAGACGGGGCTAATAATGCAGAAGTTTCCTTCACGGTCAAAACATTCCACGATATGAAAATCTTCTTCTGTTTGACGTACCACTTTTCCGATATTAATGTCTTTTGGAAGCTGAGCTAAACGAATACCGCCGTTTCGTCCTCGGATCGTTTCAATTAAGCCAAGTTTTCCAAGCTCGTGAATGATTTTCATAAGATGGTTTTTTGAAATATTATACGCTTCAGCAATTTCTTTTATATTGCTTAGTTTATTATTATCGCGAACGCCTAAATATAATAAAACTCGCAGTGAGTAATCTGTATATTGTGTGAGCCTCATCTTTTTACCTCTTCTCTTACCAGCAGCTTATATATCTATAATAGCATGTCTATATCTAAGAAATACAGAAAGAATGTTCACATTTTTGACGAGGCGAATTTGTGAACATTTCTTTAAAAATGTATATAAAATATATCTTTTTGAGTTAGATGTGAGTATTATAAAGATGTATTAAAAATATATCTTTTAAAAATGAATCTTTCGGAGGCGAAAGTTATGAAACAAACAACTATTTCTATTGTAAAAAGTACAGTTCCTGTTTTAGAAAAGCATGGTCAAGCAATTACCACTCGTTTTTATGAGATGCTTTTTGAACAGTATCCTTCTTTAAAAAATGTATTTAACCAAACAAATCAAAAAACAGGACGTCAGCAAATGGCGTTAGCTAATACAGTTTATGCCGCTGCGCAGTACATCGATCGGCTTGAAACGCTGCTTCCAGTTGTAAAGCAAATCGCTCATAAACACCGCAGTATCGGCGTAAAAGCAGAGCACTATCCAATTGTCGGAGAGTTCTTATTAAAAGCAATTAAAGATGTTTTAAAAGAAGCTGCGACCGATGAGATTATCGAAGCTTGGAAAGAAGCATACGGTGCCATTGCGGATGTATTCATAAGTGTGGAGCAAGAATTATATGAAGAAGCCGAAGAAAAAGGATGGAAAGATTATAAAAAACTAATGGTTCATAAAAAAGTAAAAGAAGCAGAAGACGTGTACTCGTTTTATTTAATATCACCTGATCAAAAAGCGCTGCCTGCTTTTCTGCCAGGTCAGTATGTGAGTGTACGAATTCCTGGTCAAGAGTATTTATCCATTCGTCAGTACAGCTTATCTGGCTATCCAAACCAACCATATTATAAAATTACGGTGAAGAAAGAAAAGCAAATGGAAGACGGGGTTGTGTCAACTTATTTACATGACCAATTGAAAGAAGGAGACTTGCTTGAAGTCAGCGTTCCAGCAGGAGATTTTGTCTTAAAAGAAAATAGTAAATCAGTATTTATCAGCGGAGGTGTAGGAATTACTCCAATGATGTCAATGCTTCATCAAGCACTGGAAAACAATCAAGAAGTAACATTTATTCACAGTGCTAAAAATGAGCAGTTTCATGCAATGAAACAAGAGCTTCAATCGTTGTCAGAGACATATACGTTTGAACAATACGTTTTCTATAGTCAAGCGCAAACAGAACAGCATGATGAACATATAACGTATGGTCGCTTAACTAAAAAAGAGCTAGCTAAATATGCCGCCGATAAACATGCATATTATTATGTTTGTGGATCTTCTTCATTTACGCAAATGTTGTTAGAAGGCCTAGCTGAAATGGGTATTTCCAAAGAAAATATCATGTATGAATCGTTTGGCCCGAAAATGAGTATGACTCCTTCCGCATAAATGTATGGAAAAAGGGTAAAAAGCTAACAGTAGACAATACTGTTAGCTTTTTTTATGAAAGGGAGTTTAAAGATGACAAATAAGCAGTATGACATGGTGGGAATAGGAATAGGACCTTTTAATTTAGGCTTAGCGGCCCTTGCTGAGCCTCTTGATGAAATTGATGCCGTCTTCTTTGATAAAGAAGAGAAATTTGAATGGCATCCGGGCATGTTAATTGACGGCACGGACTTGCAGATTCCGTTTCTAGCAGACTTAGTTACATTTGCGGATCCAACAAGCCCCTATTCTTTTCTAAATTATATTCACAGGCAAAAACGCTTGTATCCGTTCTTTTTCTTTAATCGTTTTGACATTCCGCGTCAAGAATACAACGAGTACGCAAAATGGGTAGCGGAGCAGCTATCTTCCTGCCACTTTTCTTCAAAAGTTGTGGACGTGATACCAAAAAATGAAGAAGAGTATTATGAAGTGAAGATAGAAACACCTGAGGGAATTCAAACGGTAAATGCTAAACACGTTGTAATGGGGACAGGAAGCATTCCACTTGTGCCTCCGGCTTTTGAAGAAAAGCTGAATGAGCATATTTTACACAGCAGCGGCTATTTACATAAAAAAGAAGAGATTCAAAAAGGAAAGCATGTAACGATCGTTGGTTCAGGGCAAAGTGCTGCAGAGATTTTTCTTGATTTACTAGAAGAACAGACTGAACATCATTACCACCTTACATGGTTTACAAGATCCTCGAATTTTTTTCAGCTTGATCAATCCAAGCTTGCTCAAGAGTTATTTTCGCCAGACTATGTAAATTACTTTCATTCGCTGTCTTTTGAGGAACGTACAAGCACGGTAGAAGATTTAAATCCTTTACGTCACGGAATTGAATCTTCTACTTTAACGAAAATCTATGATTTACTTTATCATCGTTCACTTAAAGGAAAAGTACCAGTTACGATTCAAGCTTCCACTGAAGTAAGTGATATTCATAAAAAAGGAAATGGATATGAGCTGGAGTGCAAACAATTAAAGGCTGAACGCTCTTTTCAATACGAAGCGGATCGTTTGATATTGTCCACGGGCTATAAGCCAAAAATTTCGCCGTTCATCGAACGAATAAAAGATGATATCGAATGGGAAGATGACAAGCGTTTTAAAGTCACAAAAGATTACCGGCTTGTCTTTAATCAACCCCGTAACCACCACTTTTTTACGTTAACCAATATTGAACATTCACATGGATCTGGCGCAACAAATCTTGGTTTATCCGTTCAGCGCAATCAGCGTATTCTGAACGTGATTGCAGGGAGAGACGTGTACCCAGTTCCAGAAGAGACGACGTTCCAGACATTTAATTTGTTTTGAATTTCTTCTTTATAAAAATCTTCAATGTGGTTTTTGATTATTGTAGAAAAGTTTTTTACCCATAAACTATGTTTAAAAGAATAGTGTACGGGTATTTTATTTATAGAACATTAGTACACAAATCAATTAAGGAGTTGCTTAGAATGAGTAAGAAAATTGCAGTACTAGTAACAGATTTATTTGAAGATGTGGAATATACAGATCCAGCCAAAGCCTTTGAAGAAGAAGGCCATACGCTAACAAAAATCGATGTTAAAACAGGTGAAGTAACAGGTAAACAAGGCGAAACAACATTAACAATTGATAAAGCAATTGCGGATGTAAAACCAGAAGATTTTGACGCATTGTTTTTACCGGGAGGTTTCTCACCAGATATCTTGCGTGCGGACGATCAAGTCGTAGCTTTCACAAAATCATTTATGGATGAAGGCAAACCGGTTATGGCTATCTGTCATGGACCACAGCTGCTAATCAATGCTGAAACATTAAAAGGACGTGACGTAACTGGTTTCAAATCAATTGCTATTGATTTGAAAAATGCAGGTGCAAACTTCCATGATAAAGAAGTGGTGGTATGCGGTAATCAACTAGTTACAAGCCGTACACCAGACGATATGGAAGCATTCGTACGTGAATCAGTAAATGTCTTAAAGTAAGTAAATAATATTAGTAAAACTTTCTGTAAAAGGCGATAAAAGGGTGGTTTACCACTCTGCTGTCGCCTTTTTTGTATGTAACGATTTTGACGAGGAATTTACAGTTATATTACTGCATTGGATGAAGCGGTTTCTAAAAGAATATGAAAACCTTTTACTATCAATAGATAGAGGCCACGTAACACAATCGAAATATTTTTTACATAAATGAAAGTATAATTTTGGTAGCTTAAAAGACGTTGCGAGTTTCATAGTTTTCATGCAACAATGAGGGTGCATCACGAGATTGGCTTGCTACAAGCTTAGATGCGTTGCGGTTTTACAAAAAAACTTTATTATCACATAGGAGGATTTCAAACATGAAGAAAAGGTTTCGTATTGCCACTGTCGCAGGTGCCGTATCATTAGGATTACTAACAGCAGGACAAGCAAATGCAGCAGCTCCTGATTGCAACACTCCAAAACAAATTAACATTAAAGATGCTCAAGCAGCACAAAATATAAATGTAGATGAGCTATTAAAGAAATTTAACGCTCAAGGACAATCTGCTCAAGCAGCAGCTCCACAACAAGAAACACAAGCACCAGAGCAAGCTGAAGCAGCTCCACAGGAACAAGCACAAGCACCAGAGCAAAGTGAAGAAGCAAAAGCTCCAGAGCAAACACAGCAAAACACAAAAGCTCAACAATCAGAAAATACTGATAAAGCAGAACAAACAAAAGATGCTAGTCAATTCGAACAAAAGGTCGTAGATTTAGTGAACCAAGAGCGTGAAAAACAAGGTTTAAAACCTCTAACACTTAACAAAAAATTAAGTGACGTTGCACGCACTAAATCAAAAGATATGATGGACAAAGGGTACTTTGACCACAATTCACCAACATATGGTTCACCATTTGATATGATGAAACAATTCGGCATTGAATATACAACTGCAGGTGAAAACATTGCAAAAGGTCAGCAATCTCCTGAAGATGTAATGAATGCTTGGATGAATAGTGACGGTCACCGCAAAAACATTCTAAACCCTGATTTCACTGAAATTGGTGTTGGATACGTAAAAGGTGATACTACGTACTGGACTCAACAATTTATCGGTAAGTAATACAAAAAGAGCAGGATATACCTGCTCTTTTTTTGCGTTTTTAGCTGTCCAATTTGGGTATAGTAAAGTAAGAACACGTAAAGGAGTGCCTTAAATTGGGACGTATATTAAAAAAAATTCTAGTCGCTGTTTTTCCTATCCTTTTAAAAGAAGGATATCGTCATTATAAAAATCGTAAAACTCGAACTACGCCGTCTAAAGGATATAAATAAAAAGGACTCGAAAGAGTCTTTTTTATTTTATGCTTGAACGGTGATATGCTTAAATTCTTTTACGTTAAATAATCCTTTGTCGGTTAATTTTAGACATGGGATAACAGGCAAGCTTAAGAAAGATAATGTCAGCAGCGGGTTGAATTTCTGTGAAATATCAAGCTCATGAAGAGCCCCGTGAAGCTGCTTAAGTAAGCTGTTTACTTCATTGTAAGGGTGAGGTGACATTAATCCTCCAATGGAAAGAGGGAGGGAGCCAATCACTTCATTGCCTTTTACAATAACAATACCTCCGCCGATTTCTTCAATTGCCGCAATTGCTTTTGCTAAATCTTCATCATTTGTTCCTACGGCTACGATATTATGTGAATCATGAGCAATCGTGGTAGCAATCGCTCCGTCTTTTAACTGAAAACCTTTTACAATCCCAAGACCAATATTCCCTGTTAGATGATGACGCTCAACAACAGCCATTTTTAGCTGATCGTTTTCTACAGAAGACTGAAATTCGTTTTGCTTCACTTGAACTTCTTCTACAATATGATTTGTAATCAGGCTGTTTGGATTAATTTCAATAATATTAGCGCGATTGTGCTGAAGTGGTATCGTAAGTTTTTTAATGGAAAACTCTTTGAGCTGAACAGAATTCATTAGTTCTGTTGGAAGATCAATTTGTTCTTCTTGAACAGAAAGCATCTCTCCATTTTCAGCAATAAGCTCTCCGTTTTGATAGACATGTGCTGCAGATATATCGGTTAAGTCGTCTAATAGAATAAAATCCGCTTTGTAACCAGGAGCAACCGCACCTCTATCTTTTAACCCGTAGCATTCAGCGGCATTTAACGAAGCCATTTGAATCGCAATTAGCGGATCCAGCCCGAGTTCAATAGCAAAACGAACATTGTAATCAATAGAACCTTCCGTTAATAAATCATCTAGGTGTTTGTCATCGGTACAGAATAAAAATCTGCGCGCGTTACGTTCATTTACAGCAGGTAATAGTTGTTTCAAATCTTTAGCAACAGAACCTTGGCGGATCAGAACATACATCCCGCGCTGAATACGTTCAATTGCTTCTTCTGCTGTTACGCATTCATGATCTGTTGAAATATCAGCGGTACGATAAATATTAACGCCCGTAGCATCTAGCCCTGAGCCGTGCCCATCAATTACGCCGTTTGCATCGTTAGCTGCTTGTAATTTATCGAGCATATCGTCATCGCCATCTCGCACAGCAGGGAAATCCATCACTTCTGCTAATCCAAGCACGCGAGGGTGAGAGAAAAATGGCGCTAAGTCAGCTGCTTTTAAGACGGCTCCAGAGCTTTCAAAAGGAGTTGCCGGCACGCTTGAAGGTAAGTTCACAAATACGTCTAAAGGAATGGAATCCGAGTTTTGAAGCATAAACTCAATGCCAGATTTCCCTGAAACATTCGCAATTTCATGAGGGTCCGTTACGACAGTTGTGACGCCTCTAGGTACAAGAAGTTTTGAGAACTCTTTAGGTGTAACCATTGATGATTCAATGTGAACGTGTCCATCAATGAATGTAGGAGAAATGTATTTTCCTTTTGCATCCACGACGTTATTCCCATCGTATTGACCTATTCCAACAATCACTCCATCAGCAATCGCAATATCGGCTTCAATGATGGAAAGCGTAAAGACATCGATAATTTTCCCGTTTTTCACTACAAGATCTGCAGGTATTTTTTTATTGGCAACAGCAAGCTGTTTTTTTAAGATTGTTTTTGTATTTGACATGAATGTGACTCCTCTCATTGTATAACTGAATAACAATGAAGGACTATGTAAGGGAGAACATAAAGAAGAATAAAAATGCAGTATGAATGATGTTCAACCCTCGTAGTCCAACTATTTACGGTAGTTCGGTAGAAACTCTTGGACCCTATTTCCAAGACTATACGAGCTTTAGGTATTTCGATACATTCTATAGACAAATAATAAAAACGTCAATTCCTAATAAAAAAGAAAGATTTTTAGGAATATTTCATCTATGTGTATGTAAACGATTTAACTCTTATTTGCTCGCTAAAAGGTGCAGCATTCATGTATAGAAAAAAATGCAGAAAAAACCGTCAATGGCTATTAGTCATTGACGGAGTTGTCATTAAGCTTGTTTACGCAGTGTACCTAATTCTTCCGCGATTGCTTGCATTTCACTTGGGCTAAAAGAATCTTTTCTCATTACCATATCGTATAAGTACTTTAAGTCTTCATACATTTCTTCGTCAAAAGCTTCAGCTTTAATTGCTCCGATATTTAGCATGCGCAGTTTTTCACTAATGCTATCGACCATATGTTTAATATTCTCTGGAGATTTTACTGATAAATCCACTTTGTTCATCCTTCCAGTTGCGTTTTTTTTATTGTAACATGTTTTTATCGTGTGAACACTTTTATGTCAGGTTCTTATCCACAGAAGAGTGGAAACGATATAAATAAAAGAAAACTATTTTTTAGTTTAAAAATGATTGTATATAATGTTTGTAATAAGGGAAAGGAGTCGAGACTATGATTAACGTATTATTCGTTTGTTTGGGAAATATTTGTCGTTCACCCATGGCAGAAGCGGTCTTTAAAGATATGGTGAAGAAAAAAGGGCTAGAAGGGCAAATTCACGTAGATTCTGCAGGCACAGGAGGCTGGCACAAAGGCAATCCTCCTCATGAAGGGACGCAATCTATTTTAACGAAAAACAACATTGATTTTAAAGGGCAAACAGCAAGACAAGTGATTCAAGAGGATGTAGCTAAATTCCATTATATTATTGGAATGGATGTCGAAAATGTAGGAAACCTGAGAAGGATGGCTGGACATACTAAAACAGGTTATATTGCAAGGCTTTTGGATTTTGTGCCCGATTTACATATTGAAGATGTGCCTGATCCTTATTTCACGGGAAATTTTGACGAAGTATATGACTTAGTTCAAGAAGGATGCAAGGCTCTTTTAGACGAAATTATAGAGAAGCATTTCTCGGAATAAGCGATACTTAAAAAATAAAAAACGGAGGAGAAACGACAAATGGGTAAACGAAATAAGCTAGTAGAAGGTATTGTCATTGGAGCAATTATAGGAGGAGCTGTTTCTTTATTTGATAAAGAAACAAGAAGCTCCGTCATTCAAGGAAGTAAAAAACTGAAAGACAAAACAACAACTCTTATTCAGCACCCTGAACTTGTAACGGATACTGTCAAAGAGAAATATGAAACCATCCGTACGACCATCGAGCAAGTTTCTGAAGATGTATCATTTGTAGCAGGAAAAGTAGAAAAGTTAAAAGAAACAACGCCTCAGGTGATGGAAATTGTAAACGATACAAAAGAAGCATTTGTGGAGAAGTATGGTGATGAACAAAAATAAATAAGGAGGCACATATGGCTGGAATGTACATGAATAACATCGTAAGGTTTGGCAAAGAACTGATGGGCCGCATTCATCGAGATGAGCTGCCCAGTTTATCAGCTGAATTGGCTTATTATTTGCTGCTCTCGCTATTTCCTTTTTTAATTTTCTTAATTACGCTGATTGGATTTTTGCCATTGGAATCAACAGACCTGCTTGACTTGGTCGAAAATGTAGCGCCACAGCAAACGCTGCACATGATTGAAAGCAACGTTTCCCATATCATTGGTTCTCATAATGAAAAGCTATTGTCCTTTGGTATCATTGCCACGATGTGGTCTGCTTCAAATGGAATTAATGCGATCGTAAGAGCATTTAACCGAGCGTATCACGTACAAGAAAATCGGCCTTTTTTAGTGGCGAGAGGTATGGCAGTTCTCCTTACTTTTGCGATGATATTTGTTATTATTGTAGCGCTTTTACTTCCTGTTTTCGGTCATATGATTGGCCTTTATTTATCGTCTACGTTTGGGTTTTCAGAAACTTTTCTCGCTTTATGGTCTGCTTCCCGCTGGATTATCAGCGGCCTCATTTTGTTTACTGTTTTTACGGGGTTATATTACTTTGCTCCTAATAAAAAGCTGCTGATTCGAAATGTTGTAAAAGGAGCGGCTTTTGCTACGGTCGGCTGGACAGTGGTATCGATGCTATTTGCTTATTACGTAAATCATTTCAATAACTATACAGCTACATATGGAAGCTTGGGTGGAATTATTATCCTGCTTATTTGGCTGTACCTATCGGGGATGATTATCGTTATTGGAGGAGAAATTAACGCTATTTTCTACGACCGTCGAGTCAAATCTTCATAGTCACAAATTGGGATGAAATCATTCGCAAGATAATGAGCATACTAACAAAGTGAAAGGGAGGTTTTACATCATGACAAAGCATACAAAAAAAGACGGAAGCAATACAAAGCAAAATAAAAAGAGCCAGCCGAAGCATAAAACAAGCAACAGCCAAAATGGACAAAACGGTTACCATTAAGGCATTGATTTTCATAATAAAAAGCCTAACAAATACGTTAGGCTTTTTTGCGTTAAGATTTTAGCAAGCGAAGGCCGTTTAAGATAACTAAAATGGTGCTGCCTTCGTGACCTATAACGCCAAATGGCATATCAAGTACTTGGAAAAAATTCGAACAAATTAATAAAAAGATGACGGCAATAGAAAAAATAACGTTTTGTTTCACAATTGAGTTCATCCGTCTGGAAAGAGCTACTGCATCCGAAATTTTTGATAGATCATTTTTCATTAAAACGATATCCGCTGTTTCAAGTGCCACATCCGTTCCTTCTCCCATGGCTACTCCAACGTTAGCAGTAGCCAGAGCAGGTGCATCGTTAATGCCATCTCCCACCATTGAAACGGTAGGGAATTTTTCTTTTAACGCTTTAATTTTATCTACTTTCGCTTCAGGCAAACATTCTGCAATGTATTCATCGACTGCACATTCTTTTGAAATGGCTTCGGCTGTTTTTTCGCTGTCTCCTGTAATCATGACGGTATGAATGCCCTGCTCTTTAAGAGATTTAACAGCGTCTACAGCTTCTGTTCTTACAACGTCTTTTAGCGCAAGCAATCCCACAATACCATGCTGGTCTTTTGCGTACACAATCGTTTTTCCTTCACTGGCAAGCGTAGATGAAATCCCATTTTCAAATTCAGCTGCATCTTCTTTACCTACAAAATCTGCTTTTCCTATCTTCCACGTATCTCCTTGAAGAGACCCAATGACACCATATCCGGGAACGTCTTCAAGCGAATCTGGCTGAACGAGCGTCAATTCCTGCTTATTTTTCACAAATTCAACAATGGATTGAGCAAGCGGATGATTGGACTGACGTTCAATTGATGCGATTTTAACAAGAAATTCCTGTTCGTTCATATCAGAACGGACAATGACATTTGTTACTTCTGGCTTTCCTTTTGTTAACGTTCCTGTTTTATCAA
The DNA here is from genome assembly GCF_035064545.1 of Bacillus sp. ILBB4. NCBI lineage: Bacteria > Bacillati > Bacillota > Bacilli > Caryophanales > Bacillaceae > Bacillus > Bacillus sp. ILBB4. The sequence goes on from NZ_JAIQVD010000007.1 coordinate 109,479, forward strand.
AAGCAATTGCGCTTAAATGGCTTAACCTTTCCAAATGCACGCCGCCTTTGAACAAAATTCCTTTTTTTGCTCCGTTTGAAATAGCAGAAAGCGAAGCAGGGGTGATAGATGCAACCAGAGCGCAAGGAGACGCTACAACTAAGAGAATCATTGCACGGTAAAATGTCTCGGTCCAGCTCCATCCAAGCACATAGTGTGGGAGAAATAGCATAACTGCCACAACCGATAGAACAATTTTTACGTATGTGCCTTCAAATCGTTCAATAAACAATTGAGAAGGCGACTTTTCACTTTGAGCCGTTTGAACAAGTTGAATGATCTTTTGAAACAGCGTCTCAGCACTTGGCTTTGTCATTTTAATGGTAATGGCGCCTTTCACATTCACCGTGCCCGCGAATACTTCATCATCGAGCTGTTTTAGTACAGGAACAGATTCCCCTGTAATAGCAGCCTGATCAATCGTTGTTTGACCTGAGACAACAATACCATCGGATGGCACTCGTTCACCCGGCTTAACCAGCAGCAAGTCACCGATTTGTAAATCCGAAATGGATACAATTTCTTCTTGATCTCCAATCAGACGCGTTGCTTCTTGCGGCTGTAAATTCATCAAGGCGCTAATTTCTCGGTTGCTTTTATTCATGGTGTACGTTTCTAATGCACCGCTTAATGCAAAAATGAAAATAAGCATAGCACCTTCTGTCCAGTAGCCAATTACAGCCGCTCCAATGGCTGCAATAATCATTAACATTTCGACATTCAATTCTTTATTTTCAATCGTTTCTTCAATACCTTCTTTTGCTTTAGCAAATCCGCCTATCACGTAAGCTAATACAAAGAGCGTAATAGATACAGCAGTATCGTGCTGTTTTGACAGCAGCCAGCCGGCTAAAATCAGCACGCCGCTTAACAGTGCAGCAATGAGTTCACCATGTGTTTTTAATACGTTGACAGCAGAAGATGTTTGAGGCGTTTGTTCTTGTTTTTTAGGTAACGCATTTTCCATACAAATCCTCCTTGAACGATAATTGAGAAGAATAATCACAATCATTACCCCTAAAAAAACACGAAAGCTGCCATCTCAGCGATAGCAGCACATTTTTTCAGTTCTTCTCTTTTAAATTGGGATATTTAGTATAGTATAGCACGGAACAAGCAAGGAGGTAACGACTAACGCCTAAAAAATAAAAACAGAATGCAGCTGGACGTCTGCATTCTGTAAAAAACGTACTACATATCTAAATGTTCTTCATAATATTTATAAGCGGAAGTGTAAATGTGCTCGATATCGGCATCCGTCATGTACATTAAGGTTTCACGGTCAATCCCCTTCATTGTTTCAATAAATGTAATCATGTTTTTGCGTTCTTGTCTGCTCATTTATTATTCTCCTCTCCATCTGTTTTAATACAGTTTATTATATTTAATTGTATTATATAACAGAAAAAGTATTTTGTGTGGATTTTTTTTAAAAATAGGCAAAAAAATTTAGAAAGACGTAAATAATTGACTATATAGAAAAAGGTGTTTTATAATTTATATATGAACATATGCTCATATACTTGCATATAATGAACGGAGAGATGTTATGAAAAAAGATGAACATTCGTTTTTATCGCCTCAAATAGTAGAAGAAGCGTCAAGAATACTAAAAGCTATTTCAGATCCTACGAGAATGAAAATTCTTTATTTACTATTTCAAGAAGAGTGTTCAGTCGGTCATATGGTTGAAGTGCTTGGTGTTTCACAATCAGCTATTTCACATCAGTTGACTCACTTGCGCCATTTACGTTTAGTAAAATATCGCCGTGAAGGGAATACGTATTTCTATACGTATGATGATGAACACGTGGTCGGAATACTGCATCAAGTAATTCAGCACGTAGAATGCGCACATAACGAGTAAAAGGAGGGGCTTTGCATGAGTCATGATCATCACCACCATCATGGTCACCATCACCATTTTGATACACAGCGTGAAGGCAACAAAAAAGGTCTGTTAATTGCACTCATTATCACAGCCGGTATTATGGTTCTTGAGTTTGTTGGAGGGCTTTTTACAAATAGTTTAGCGTTATTATCGGATAGCGGACACATGCTTTCTGATACAAGCTCACTTGCTCTTAGCCTTGTAGCGATATGGTTTGCTAATCGAGCTGCATCGGCTAAAAAAACGTACGGTTATTATCGTTTTGAAATATTAGCGGCTCTTTTTAATGGAGTGGCACTGTTTGTAATAGCAGGATTTATCATCTATGAAGCCTATCAGCGCGTATTAGAGCCGCAGTCTGTAGCAAGCGGCAGCATGATGCTGATTGCTACCGTTGGTTTACTCGCTAATTTAATCAGCGCCTGGTCACTTATGAGACAAGGCGATGTAAAAGGAAATGTAAATTTACGCAGCGCTTACTTACACGTATTGGGAGATGCTTTAGGATCTATTGGAGCTATTGTAGCGGGATTTCTTATGATGCTGTTTGGATGGTATATTGCTGATCCTATTATTTCTGTAGTTGTGTCTGTATTAATTTTAAAAAGCGCTTGGGGCGTGCTTGCTCATAGCGTTCATATTTTGATGGAAGGCTCTCCTGAAGGGGTAGATCACAGTGAAATAAAAAACCTTCTTGAAAACATTGAAGGAGTCAAAGATGTGCATGATTTACACATTTGGACGATTACTTCAGGACTGGACTCATTGAGCTGTCATATGCGCGTAGAAGATGAAAAAGATAGTCAGCAAATTTTGCAAAAAGCCATCGATTTAGTACATGATCACTGCGGCATTGAGCATACCACGATACAAATTGAAAAATCAGCTCTTCAGCATCGAACGCTAAAAGTTTAAAAAACAAGCGAGAACCTATAGGTTCTCGCTTGTTTTTTGTGGCCTAGGCATCTTTTGTCCGAATACAAAAAGAATAATAAAAATAAAGCCAAGCATCCCGCTAATAATATTAAAAAAGCTGATATGGTGAAAGAACTGAATAAACGTGCCGCCTATGTAAGGGCCGGCAAGGCTTCCGATACTAAAAGCAATGCCGCATAGTAAATTACCTGTAGGCAGTAGACGAGCAGGAATCAAATCCGTCATATAGCTGATTCCTAAACTGAACGTCGAGCCTACAACCATGCCAGCTATAAATAAACAGGCTACTAATGGAATAGCGGTCTCTTCCAAGAGGCTTGCTGTAAAAAACGTAACGGCTCCAATTGATAAAATCCATCCTAATACCAATTTCCGCCCAAATTTATCGCTCAGTATTCCCAGAGGAAGCTGAAATACAATAGCTCCAACTGCAAAGGAAGTCAGCAGCAGTGAAATAAACTCTACTTGCAAACCAATTCGTAAGCCATATACAGGAAAGCTTCCGTTCAGTGATGATTCTAAAAATCCATATCCAAAAGGCGGCAAAAAAGCAATCCAAGCATACTTAGCCGCCTTAGAAAATCGCTTAGCCGTTTCTTTTAATGAATTAACCTCCACTTCCTGTAGGGGAAATTCATTTTTTATCAAAAATAAAAACACCCACGTTATGAGGCAGAGAGCTGAAGAAATCATAAAAGGAAGCGCTTGATTAATTTCAATTAACGGCGTCATTAAAGGGCCAACAGCAAAACCAATACCGAAAAAAAGCCCGTACAATGAAATGTTTCGACCTCGTTTATCAGCAGGTGAAGACGATGTAATCCACGTTTGAGTACCAAAGTGCAGCGCGTGATCTCCTATTCCAATAAATAAACGGAGCACAAACCAAAAAACAACAGATTTCCACAGGGGAAACAAAGCTAAAGATACAATAACTAAAAGTCCGCCTGCTGCGATAATTGGTTTATATCCGTATCTGCGAAGCGGGGCTTCCATGAAAGGAGAAATAAATAAAATGCCTAGGTACAATCCAGTTGCGTTTAATCCGTTTATAGTAGAAGAAAGACCGTCTTTCTCAAAAATAATAGCAATTAAAGGCAGCAGCATACCTTGGCTGAATCCAGAAATGGCGACAAGGCTAACTAAAATCCAGAAACGTTGTTTATGAGTAGCACTCATAGCATTCAACCTCTTTTTATCTATATTTTGTCAATCTAACTGTTTCATCGTACAAGGAAAACGCTTTATTGACAAGGATGTAGACGTGCTGTGCTGTTAATTTGACATCTTTTTATAAGGAAAGTAGAATAAAACATGTAAATAGTTACATGTTTTAATTTACATTCAAAAGGCGATCGCTAGGATACAAACAGTGCTTAAGAAAATAGCGACATTCACAATCAATGTCGGTGCAACGAGTGTCATTGGTCATACAGGAAGTGCAAAATATAAACGCTTACACAACTGCGTTTTTCTAGGCACTGCTGTGAGACACTTAGATCGCGTTGTGTCAGACATATACGAAGTGTTATAAATCAAAGGAGCGATATAAAAATGGAAAAGTTTATTGGAAATCATATGATTTACACATACGAAAACGGATGGGAATATGAAATTTATATCAAAAACGAAAATACAATCGATTACCGTATTCATAGCGGAATGGTGGCAGGACGATGGGTTCGTGACCAAAAAGTAGATATTGTGAAGTTAACAGAAGGTGTATATAAAGTATCGTGGACTGAACCGACTGGAACAGATGTATCTTTGAACTTTATGCCTCATGAAAAACGGATGCACGGCATTATTTTCTTCCCAAAATGGGTACATGAACATCCTGAAATTACCGTGTGCTATCAAAATGATCATCTCGATTTAATGCATGAGTCTCGTGAGAAATATGAAACGTACCCGAAATATGTGGTTCCGGAATTTGCTGACATTACATTTATCAAAAATGTCGGAGAAAATAATGAGGAAGTTGTAGCTCAAGCCCCTTATGAAGGAATGACGAATGATATTCGCGCTGGAAAATTAATTTAATACGGAGTCATAAAAAAGGCTGAGACAAAATTATGTTAGCTGAAGGAAGATCCGAACGATGAATCGAGATTCTTGATGGAGAATCTCGATTCATCGTTCGGATCTTTTTATGGTGACGGTGTAACAAGTATCCGTATTGAGAGTAGTTGGTTATATAAAAAGCGGTTTATAATGAAGTAAAGGAGTGAAGGAAATGGAATTTAACATGAAAAAAAAGGCGGGATTTACAACAAATCTTCCTTATGGAGAGCTACATATCGCCGGAGATGAAGAGTATGGCTTTCGTCCGTATCAGCTAATGACATCGTCCATTGCTGTTTGCAGCGGAGGCGTGTTAAGAAAGATTCTAGAGAAAAAAAGAATTGCTTTTTCTGATTTACGCATCCAAGCTGGTGTGACGCGAAATGATGAAAAAGCGGGGCGAATCGAAAAAATTCATTTGCACTATGTCATTACAGGAGAAGAGCTTCCATTAGACAAAATTGAAAAATCAATTGAGCTAGCACGAAAAAATTGTTCGATGCTACAGTCGGTTATTGACAGTATTGAAGTGACAGAAACCTTCGAAATTAAATGAGGTTGGGACAAAAGTATTTTAGTTGAAGAAGATCCGAACGATGAATCAAACTCGTTCGGATTTTTTATGGTGTTATTACAAGCGGTTTAGCTCTTTGCTCCCATTTGTTTGTCTTTAGATGGAATGGACTTAGCTACGTCTCAATCTCATATTTCCTTCGGTTTGCTGCCGGCTTTATCAAAATAGCGCATGCGTTCAGGAGTCAGCTGAAGAAGTAAATAATTTGGGTCATCTGGAATTTTAATCCACTCTTTTAACTTTTCATTCCAAAATTTCTTTTTTAATTCTTCGTTTGTTTCTACATTTACTTTGGCTTCTACCTCTACATACGGATCACTCCAACCTTGCCCATCATAGCCTAACAAAATATGAACATAAGGGTTTTTTTCTAGTTCTTCGACTTTATGGGTATCTTTATTGGTGGCGGTGTAGAGCACAAGATCTTCATGAAAAAACATCATAAAGCGTGAATAAGGCTTTCCATCTTGAATTGTAGCTAACGTTCCAATTGTATAGTCATCCAGTACGGATAAAATTTGATTTTTTACATCATTATTGCTCATTTTTTCACTCCTTATTATATCTTTTTACCCTTGGTAGTTTGGCTGATTTTTAACTATCTTAATCAAAAATCAATTAAGGGTTTATCATTTATAAAAATAGGTTAAAAATACTAACATTGACGGTGAGTCTATACAAATTCCATTAATTTGATATGATTGATTTTGTTGTCAAAAAATGAATAAGGTAGGTGTACATATCGATGATCAATCGGATTTTTCTTATAGCGGTTATTCTTGGGGTGCCGCTATCTGTTATTGGGCACATGATGCACTGGTCAGATGTTCTTATGTTTATTATTTACTGTTTAACAATCATTGCCCTCGCAGCTTTTATGGGGAGAGCAACAGAGAGTTTAGCTGTTGTAGCTGGTCCTCGAATAGGCGGACTATTAAACGCTACGTTTGGTAACGCTGTAGAATTAATTATTTCTATTTTTGCTCTGAAAGAAGGCCTTACAGCGGTGGTGCTTGCATCGTTAACCGGTTCTGTATTAGGAAATCTTCTTCTTGTAGGCGGTCTTTCATTCTTCATCGGGGGATTAAAATTTAAGCGTCAAGAATTTAATGTCTATGATGCAAGACATAATTCTGGATTATTGATCTTTGCCGTTATCGTTGCGTTTGTTATTCCTGAAGTGTTTGCTAGCGAAATGAACGAAGCGAAGACCATGTCCCTGAGTGTCGGAATCTCCATTATTCTCATCATCTTGTACTTAGCGGCGTTATTTTTTAAGTTGGTAACGCATCGAGGCGTGTATCAGCATAAAAGTGAAGAAGTGGAAGAACATGAGGAGCCAGAGTGGTCAATGTGGAAAGCGATTACTGTTCTCTTTTTGTCTACGTTAGCTGTAGCTTACGTATCCGAAAGCTTGGTTAGCACAATCGAAATTGTATCGGAAAGCTTTGGCTGGAGTGAGCTGTTCATAGGGGTCATCATTGTAGCGATTGTTGGGAACGCGGCAGAGCATGCTTCCGCTATTATTATGGCCGTTAAAAATCGCATGGGTGTAGCTGTTGAAATTGCTGTTGGATCAACTTTACAAGTAGCGATGTTTGTAGCACCGATATTAGTACTTGTTTCGCTAATGTTCGAAAACCAAATGTCCCTTGTTTTTACTTGGCCTGAGTTGATTGCGATGGTAACAGCTGTATTTTTAACCATTGCGATTTCTAATGACGGAGATACAAACTGGTTTGAAGGCGCAACTCTTTTAGGTGCTTATATTATTATGGGAATGGGTTTTTATCTTATTTAAAAAAGAAACGTTCACTTTATGTGAACGTTTCTTTTTGTGTGATTGAATAGAAGAATTTCCCTTTCGGTATTCAGGATAAAACAGGGGATGTTTGAAAAAACTATGGTTGCATTCATTAACGATGTTGAAAGGAGTTTCTAGATGTTACGTAAATTGCTTTTATTTGTGTTTACCATCAGTATTTCATTTTCATGTTCAACGAAGATCGCCATTGCTAAAACAGCTCAGCCTACCATCAACGTGCCTTCTTCAGCTTTAAATATTTCAAAAGAAAATACCTATCCAAATGCTAGTCAAGACACGCCATATTTGCAGCCGAGTGAGTTTACAAAAGAGCTCATTGAAACATCAAATGTAAAAATTGAAAACCCTGATTTAATTCGTATATTAAATGAATCAAACATTTCTAAAACTCCATGGGCAATTGGTTTCAGAGCAACCATCTTTTTAGGACAGTGGCCATTAAATTACGAATCAACAGAAACAAACGTTAACTGGCAGCACCAGCGAATCAATACAAATCATTATGATAACAGAGCAGGAAAAACTCAGTACAAAATGATGTACAGTCAGGAAAATCAAAGTCATGTAAAAGGCGGATTAACAGCAAAAGTGCCTCAGCCTGATCATGTTAAACAAATGATGCTAATTGAAGCAGCTAAAAAAACAAAGCTCACTTTATCATTTCAAACGTTTGTAGGTGCCGGAACGAAAAAAGACCAGGTCTATAACGTAGCTCCTAAAAAAGTAGGTTATCTGTATGCGTATACGCCTGCTGTAAGTGAAAAGGGAAAAGTAACATATGGAGAAGTGTATGTTACAGTAAAAGGCAGCAAGCGCTTAATTGTGGTGAGAAATGTAACGTCTCAAGGAATTGGAGCATGGATTCCAGTACAAGATTATGTTTCCTTAAGCTTTGGAGCTTATGACCAGCCGAGATAACAAAAAAGAGATTCCCACGATGGAATCTCTTTTTTGTTATTTTGTAATGCTCGCTTGGAGTTTGCTAAAATCAGTATCTTGATAATAGCTGTTTTTTACCAAAATATTAGGTCCTAAACAAGACACTGCTGAACAATGACAGCTAAGTTCTTTAGAAATCGTGCTTTGCTGCCACATATCAAAAGCGTCTGTAAGCTTTGTATCTTGAATGTTGCCAAGAGGAGGCGTATCACCAAAATCCGTTACGATAATATCTCCGTCGAAAATATTTACATTTAGGCGAGAGCGACCGTCTGGATCGTTTCGAACGGTTACATTTTTACTGCTATACAAGCGCTGTAAAAGCGATAAGTCTTCCTCATTATTACTGCATGCATAAAACGGCAGCGTGCCGAATAGCATCCACACATTTTCATCTCGAATATCAAGAAGGTGATGAATAGCTTTACGCATTTCAGGAAGAGATAATGTTTCTAGAGTGCTAGCAAAGTCACTTGGATACATAGGGTGTACTTCGTGACGCTGACAAAGCATTTCATCAACAATTTGACGATGAATCTTTTCCATGTGAGGAAGCGTACGTTTATTTAACATCGTTTCAGCTGATACGGTTACACCCGCTTTTACAAGCGCGCGGCTGTTTTCAATCATACGGTCGAAATATTTGGCGCGCTGCTCATAAGTAGGCTTTCGCTCCATCATTGCAAAGCCAGCTTCCACAAAATCGTCCATCGTTCCCCAGTTGTGAGAAATATGTAAAACATCTAAATAAGGAATGATTTGTTCGTAACGAGCAAGATCTAATGTTAAATTTGAATTAATCTGTGTACGGACACCTCGTTCATGTGCATACTTTAATAAAGGCACCACATAATTTTTCACAGAAGATAGAGACATCATCGGCTCTCCGCCGGTAATGCTTAACGCTCGAAGAGTTGGAATTTCATCGAGACGTTTTAAAATTAAATCAAGCGGCAGTGCGTTTGGGTCTTTTGGCTGCAGTGTATATCCAACCGCGCAGTGCTCACATCGCATATTACAAAGCGTCGTTGTTGTAAATTCAACGTTTGTGAGCGTCGGTTTGCCGTATTGTTTCATATCTAAATACGCTTCCCACGGATCGAACTCCGGGGTAATTCGTTGTAAAGTGGCCATAAAAAAACTCCTTTTATTTTTCCGTAAAGTGAAATGGTTATGAAAGCATCTCACGGTCCGTCCTGCTAGACTAAATTATACGTCTCATTCAAAACGGACACCAGTGACTATTATGGATTTTATTGCTTTTAGTTGTCAAATATGAAAGTATTCGTTAGGATATAAAGAAATACGAATGAAAAGCTATATCAGGAGGGTTTAAAATGGGAAACGCCGTTCGAGATAAAGATTCACAAGTACGTTATTTAAAGGATCGTTTAAATATGTTTGTACACGTATTAGACTCTATGGAGCCTGAAAACACAGATCTAGAAGACATTGACCGTTTGATTACAATGATTGATGACCTAGAAGCAAAATGTGAGCAGTTTAAAAAAGATAAAGAATGAACAAAGGAAAAAGCGCTAGAAAAACTAGCGCTTTTTTGCTTGAAGTGGAAATCCTCCTATAAAGGTCTTTCGAAACAATTTTTGAAGGAGTATAATAAATTTTGAAAGTTGTACGACAGATAGATAAATACATACATTAGCGGGATATGGGAGGAATTAAGTGATGATTGAAGCTTTAAAACAAAGCATGTACGATTTAATTGTTGAAACATCTACAAAATTGCCAAAAGACGTTCGACGTGCTATCGCAAAGGCAAAAGCGCGTGAAAATGCAGGAACGCGTGCAGCAATGTCTTTAGCGACCATTACCAATAATATTAAGATGGCGGATGATAATTTATCGCCAATTTGTCAAGATACGGGTATGCCAACATTTAAAATTAAAACCCCTGTAGGAGTGAATCAGCTTCAAATTAAAGAAGCAATTTATTGGGCAATTGAAGAAGCAACAAAGCACGGAAAGCTTCGCCCTAACTCCGTAGATTCGTTAACGGGAGAAAACAGCGGTAATAATTTAGGAGGCGGCACGCCGGTTATTAAGTTTGAACAGTGGGAAAATGACTATATTGATGCGCGTCTTATTTTAAAAGGCGGCGGCTGTGAAAATAAAAACATTCAGTACAGCCTGCCTTGTGAAGTAGAAGGTTTAGGTAGAGCTGGCCGTGATTTAGACGGCATTCGTAAATGTGTGATGCACTCTGTGTATCAAGCACAAGGTCAAGGCTGTAGTGCCGGCGTCATTGGTGTTGGAATCGGTGGCGACCGTACAACAGGCTATGAATTAGCAAAAGAGCAGCTGTTCCGAAATTTAGATGACGAAAATCCAAATTCTCAGCTGAAAGAATTAGAAGAGTATGTAATGGAAAATGCCAATAAGTTAGGAATTGGTACAATGGGCTTTGGCGGAGAAACGACATTACTTGGCTGTAAAGTCGGCGTAATTAATCGTATTCCTGCTAGCTTCTATGTGTCAGTTGCGTATAACTGCTGGGCTTACCGTCGTTTGGGCGTTAAAATTAATGCCGATACAGGAAGCGTTCAAGAGTGGCTGTATCAAGAAGGCGAAGAAGTAGATTTTAATAAAAATGCAGCCGCAGAAGACAAACAAAATGCGGATGAAACAAAAGAAGTTGTATTACAAGCACCTATTACAGAAGAGCAAATTCGTGAATTAAAAGTTGGCGACGTGGTGCGCATCAACGGTATGCTCTACACAGGACGCGACGCTATTCATAAGCATTTAACAGATCACGATGCGCCAATTGATTTAAATGGACAAATCATTTATCACTGTGGTCCGGTTATGTTAAAAGATGAAGATGAAAAATGGCACGTAACCGCTGCAGGACCAACAACAAGTATCCGTGAAGAACCTTACCAAGGAGATATTATGAAGAAATTTGGTATCCGCGCGGTTATCGGTAAAGGCGGTATGGGTCCTAAAACGCTTGCTGCTCTTCAAGAGCATGGCGGTGTGTACTTAAATGCGATCGGCGGAGCTGCACAGTACTATGCTGATTGTATCAAGAGTGTAGAAGGCGTTGATTTGATGCAGTTCGGTATTCCTGAAGCAATGTGGCATTTAAAAGTAGAAGGCTTTACAGCTGTAGTGACGATGGATTCACACGGAAACAGCTTGCATGCAGATGTAGACAAGTCTTCATTTGAAAAGCTTGAGCAATTTAAAGAACCGGTATTTAAATAAACATACGTCCGGAACGTATGGTAAAAAGTAACGTTCATGAACGAGAAAATTGAGTGGATACTAAGCGTAAAATGACTTCCGAAAGGAGCTTCTTATGCGCCGGTTCACCTTTTTTCTCGTTTTTTTATTCGTGATGTCAACAGGCATAGCATCTGTTGAAGCACAAATGTATCCAAACACTCCGATCAGCTGGGGATTTCAAAAAAGTAAAAATCACAAGCCCGCATCCGCAGGTACAGCTTATGAACAAATTCTTGCTAAGTATGATGCTTTTTACCTCGGAGATACAAATAAAAAAAATATTTATTTAACGTTTGACAACGGTTATGAAAATGGTTATACACCGCAGGTATTAGACGTGCTCAAAAAAAGAAAGGTTCCTGCCACGTTCTTTGTAACAGGACACTATTTAAAAGAAGAGCCTAAGCTAATTAAGCGAATGGTAAAAGAAGGGCATATTGTCGGCAATCATTCATGGCATCACCCTGACTTAACTCAAGTGGATGACGTACGTTTTAAAGAGGAATTACAAAAAGTAAAAGATGAATACAAGAATATTACTGGTCGTGATGAAATGAAGTATCTTCGCTCACCTAGAGGTGTATTTAGTGAACGAACGCTAGCTCTTTCAAAGCAAGAGGGCTATACGAATGTATTTTGGTCACTTGCATTCGTTGACTGGAAAGTGAATGAACAAAAAGGCTGGCGCTACTCATATGACAATATGATGGCTCAAATACATCCAGGTGCAATCATGCTTCTGCATACCGTTTCAAAGGATAACGCAGATGCATTAGATCAAGCAATTGTGGATTTAAAAAAGCAGGACTATACGTTTAAAAGTATTGATGATTTAATGAACGAACGCAAACAAATGAAGAAAAGTCCTTCTGAAACGAAATAAAGATAAAAACCGACGGGAATGTTTCTCCTGTCGGTTTTTTGCTGTTGAAGTGTTATAATATGCGTTGATGTCTTTTTTAAAGCGATACGGTCTAATAGGTTTTAAGCAGCTAAGGACCGTTAATAACTATATAAAGAATTTAAACTAATCGGAGTTGGTCTCATGAATAAACCAAAAACTGAAATGAAAGTTCAAAAAGGACAAACGTTTCCGTTAACGATAAAAAGACTCGGTATTAATGGAGAAGGCGTAGGATATTTTAAGCGCCAAGTCGTCTTTGTACCAGGAGCATTACCAAATGAAGAAGTGGTTGTAGAAGCAACAAATGTCCAGCATAAGTTTGCGGAAGGAAAAATCAAGCGAATTCGCAAAAAATCTCCTCATCGCGTAGATGCGCCCTGTCCTATTTATGAACAGTGCGGAGGCTGTCAGCTTCAGCACTTATCCTATGAAGGTCAGCTAGAATCTAAGCGCGATATTGTTCTGCAAGCGTTCGAACGTCACAGTTCATTAAAAAAAGTAGAGGAAAAAACACGCCAAACAATTGGCATGGAAGATCCTTGGGGCTATCGTAATAAATCACAGTTCCAAGTAGGTGTAGATAAACAAAAAGTCATCGCTGGTTTGTATGGACTGAATTCTCATCGACTGATTGACATTGAAAACTGTCCTATTCAGCATGGAGCCACGAATCACGTGACAAAAGAAATAAAACAAATTTTACAAGATCTTCAAATTCCTATCTACAATGAACGCAAACGCCGTGGTATTGTACGTACCATCGTATCTCGAGTAGGATTTGAAACGGGTGAAGTGCAAATTGTCTTGATCACGGCTAAACAAGAAATTCCGAAAAAAGAGCTGCTGATTAAAGAAATTCAGCGCCGCCTACCGGAAGTGAAATCGCTCGTACAAAACGTAAACGGCCAAAAAACATCGCTTATTTTTGGAGACGAAACGTTTACACTCGCTGGAAAGTCGGTGATTCAAGAAACGTTAGGAGATATCTCGTTCGAACTTTCAGCGCGTGCATTTTTCCAGTTGAATCCTCTTCAAACAGTGAAGCTATATGATGAAGTAAAAAAAGCAGCTGCGCTAACAGGCAATGAAAAAATTGTAGATGCTTACTGCGGAGTAGGTACAATTGGCTTATGGCTTGCTAAAGATGCCAAAGAAATTCGCGGAATGGATACGATTGAAGAATCGATTGTAGACGCGAGAAAAAATGCCAAAGATCATGGATTTGAGCATGCCACATATGTGACGGGTCCAGCTGAAAAGTGGATGCCGAAGTGGGTAAAAGAAGGCTGGAAGCCAGACGTAATCGTCGTTGACCCGCCGCGAACAGGCTGTGATGACAAGCTTCTAAAAACGATTTTACAAGTGAAGTCAAAGAAAGTGGTTTACGTTTCTTGTAATCCATCCACATTAGCGAAAGATGTGCAGCAGCTGTCGAAGGCTTATCATGTTGATTACATTCAGCCTGTTGATATGTTCCCTCATACGGCGCATGTGGAGAATGTGGTAAGTTTGACGTTAAAGAAATGAATAGAAAAAGAGTAAAGGGCAGATTTGATTCTGCTCTTTTTTCTTTGAGCTGTACTTTTATTAATAGGGTAATTGTTAAAATTAAACATCTGTTCTTTTAGAGTGAAAAATATCTTAGTATAGTGAATATAAATTCCCATAAAGTCTAGATTTAGAAAGTTTTACATCGCTAAAGAGAAATTACATAAGAGGGTTAATGCTTTTAAAAAAACTATAATGACGTATTTTATACAAATAATAAACGCAAATTCTATCCCAAAACCCCAACCTTTAACCACATCGATAATACTATAGTAATAAAACTAATAAAAAGTATGTACAGAGGTGGCAGAGGTCAAAATGGACTCAATGTTTTTAAAAGGGCTTACGGGCGAAGTGGTAACGCCAAAAGACCCAATTTATGAGGAAGCTCGTCAGGGATGGAATCGTGCTGTTAATAAATTTCCGCTTGTGATTGTATACTGTGAAAAAAAGCAGGATGTTGTGAATGCGATCCGCTGGGCGCGCAAGCATCGTGTTGATATTCGCATTCGATCTGGCGGTCATCATTATGAAGGGTATTCTACGGATGACTGTGTATTAGTCATTGATATTAGTCGATTAAATGGGTTGAAATTGGATAGGAAACGGAACATTTTAAAGATGAAAGCAGGAGAGGAAAATACGGAAGTGTATGATTTCATCGGTTCGAACGGATATGTGTTTCCAGGAGGAACGTGTCCGACTGTTGGGGTATCTGGCTTTACACTTGGTGGAGGCTGGGGACTTTCGAGCAGACTTTACGGGTTAGGATGCGACAGCTTGATAGAGCTAGAATTAGTCAATTATGAAGGAAGGCTCATTAAGGCAAACAAATCGTGTAACGCGGATCTTTTTTGGGCATGCCGCGGTGCCGGTGGCGGTAACTTTGGCGTTGTGGTAAGCATGACGTTTCAGCTTCCAAAGCCCACGAACAGCTCTGTGACGCTCGTTCGATTCTTTTATGTAGGTACTACAAAGGAGAAGCAGGCACAAGTGATGAATATATGGCAAAACTGGCTGCCCAAACTGGACAAACGTATGACGCTAGTTGCAAGCATTTTATAATGCAGGAGGAGAAGGGTTAGGCATATTTGCAAACGGATTCTTTTACGGCTCCCCAGAAAGAGCTCGGGAGATTTTGCAGCCTTTTGCAGAAGTAGAAGGGTTTCAAGTAGAGCTGGAATCATTATCTTTTCTTGAAGCGGTAAAAAAAATAGAAGCAACCTATCCTCCGTCTGAAAAATTTAAGTCAACGGGAAGATTTGTGCACAGAAGCTATTCACGTGGTGAACTTGAAAATCTTGCAGATCTCATACAGCGTCCGGCAGAAGGTTCCGTGTATGATGCGATTTCTTTTTATGCACTAGGAGGAGAAATTCGCCGTGTTGGTAAAAGAGAAACGGCTTTTTTCTACAGAAACGCCAGATATATTATGGGGTTTCAGTCTGTCTGGACAGAAGATGTATTTGCAAGAGCAAACAGAGATTGGCTTCGCAAGCGATTTGAATATATTAAAAGTATTACGGTAGGTTCCTATGTGAATTTTCCTATCAGCAACCTGAGAAACTACGAACGTGGGTATTTTGGAGACAACGCAGAGAGATTAGAAAGAGTGAACAAAAAGTATGATCCGTTTAATGTGTTCAGGTTCCCGCAAGGACTCAGGTAGCGTAAGGAAAAGGATACTAAGTTGACGATTGAAACTGTTCAATTACCTTCTGTCGAAGAAGGTAAATAAATGAAAGTAATCTTTCCTGTTGACAAAGCATCCAACTGGTATTAGAATAAACAACTATTCGACAGTCATTCTATTGATTGAAAAATTTAATACGTAGAAAGCTATGATTGCTATGGATCACACTATAGCAGGAGCAGCTTCTGGAGAGATCGCGATAGTTTCGCGACGCCGAAGGGTTCACAATCTCAGGCAAAAGGACAGAAGAGTACCGGATATTTATTTGGCATGTTACTAATTGGTAGCATGTACCTTAATATTTGTTATTCTTATGACCATGAGATTGGAGCACATCCAATCTCTTTTTTTTATTGGACTTTATTTGTAGTCCGCACGATCGCATCAAAGGTTTTATTGTTAGGAGGAGTTAGAGTTGGAACAACGAGAATTAAAGAGGGATTTATCCAATCGTCATGTTCAGCTAATCGCGATTGGGGGAACCATTGGTACGGGCTTGTTTTTAGGTTCTGGTAAAGCAATACAGCTTGCAGGTCCCTCTATCATCTTTGCTTATTTAATTGTTGGTATTGCGCTTTTCTTTGTGATGAGAGCGCTAGGAGAACTACTGCTGTCTAAAGCAGGTTATCAATCGTTAACAGATATTGCTGAAGAGTATCTTGGACCGTGGGCGTCATTTGTAACGGGATGGACCTACTGGTTTTGCTGGATTATGACAGCTATGGCTGATGTGATTGCAGTTGGCGTATATGTGAAATATTGGTTCAATATTCCTCAGTGGATTCCCGCACTTATTTGTGTAATCATTTTATTAGGTCTTAACTTATTAACCGTAAAATTATTTGGAGAATTAGAGTTTTGGTTTGCTTTAATAAAGGTTATTACGATTCTTGCATTAATTATTATTGGCGTTATTTTGCTGGTAATGGGATTTAAAACAGACGCGGGATCCGTTACTGTTCAAAACATTTGGAATCACGGAGGACTGTTTCCAAATGGGGTTTCAGGTTTCTTACTTTCATTCCAAATGGTTATATTCGCATACGTCGGGGTTGAATTGGTAGGGGTATCGGCAGCGGAAACATCAAATCCCCAAAAAAATATTCCATCGGCCATTAATAAAATTCCGCTGCGAATCTTATTTTTCTATGTTGGGGCGCTTATCGTCCTTTTATTTATTAACCCGTGGATGGAATTAAATGCAGCAGAAAGCCCATTTGTTAAAACCTTTAGTTTAGTCGGAATTCCGCTTGCTGCTGGAATTATTAATTTTGTTGTATTAACTTCAGCCGCTTCTGCTTGTAATAGTGGAATGTTTTCAACAAGCCGTATCTTATATAATTTAAGTAAAAATGACCAAGGGCCATCTAAGTTTGCAAAACTGAACAAAAACCACGTACCAAGCAACGGATTGTTTTTATCTACGCTGGTCATCTCAGCGGGAGCTCTTTTAAGCAAACTTATACCAGACCAAGCTTTCGGCATCGTCACGACCATTAGCGCTATTTGTTTTATTTGGGTGTGGAGTGTCGTTCTTATTTGCCATCTAAGGTATAAAAAGACGCGTCCGCAGCTGCATGCAGCATCAGCATTCAAAGCACCGTTAACACCATTTATAAACTATGTTGTGCTAGCTTTGTTTGCGGTGATTCTTGTTATTATGCTGTTTTCTGATGCGACGCGCCCAGCCTTATTGTTGACGCCCGTTTGGTTTATTCTCTTATTTATTTTTTACTGGACTAGAAGGAAAAAGAAAATAAATCTTTAAAGGCTAGAAAATCAGCAGGGAATAAACATGATTTTTTATAAAAGAATATAGTAAATTTCTGACCTCATCACTCCGTGATGAGGTCTTTTTAGTGGAGGATAAATAATTGATTTCTACTGCATGAATAAAATGCAGGAAGCAAAGTTTATAGAAGAAAACTAAAAATTTGTTCTAACAGAAAACACAGTGAGAAAGCTCATAGTTTTCTGATAGGAATGTAGAACAAATTGCTTGTCTTCTGTGTCTAAAGATGGAATTCCGTCATTTATATGGAAAAGTTTTCATTTTGCAGTACAATGGAGTAGACTTCATTAGATTAAGGTGAACAAACATGAAATGGTTTAAATCTCATACGTTTTGGAAAATCTTCACGATTAATGTGCTTCTTATTTGTACCGTACTGACGCTAATGTTTATTGTTTCAAGAGTGATGCTGCCTAATATTTCTCAAAATCAATATCGACAGGTAACTGATAAAACCGTCAAGAGAATGAAAGAGCAAATTAACGTCGTCATTAAAGATATTTGGAGCCTGGGCGACGAGGTACAGCAAGATCCTATTTTTTTATCGGATGATGAACAAGAAATAGACGAAGAATTGCAGAAAATAGTTAATATTTCACCGTATATCGATAGCGGAACCATTTTTAATGTAAAAGGGTATGTTGAGCATTATTACCCGAATGATTTAAAGAATATGAAACATGTGAACTTAAGTAAAAGAAAATATTTTCAAGAAGCGCTGCGAACCAAAAAAATATATTTAAGCGATGTCGTTTCAGCAGATACAAAGCACTACATTGTGGTGATGGCGATTCCTATTTTGGATGGGCAGCAAAATGTAAAAAAGGTTGTAAATTTAGCGCTGCGAATTGAAGAAAATAAAAGTTTTCAATCCATCTTTCAAACGTTTGATATAGGAGAGAACGGCTATACATTTATTGTAGACCGCAATGGTAGAATTATTTCCCACCCAGAGAAACAGAGAATCGGTGAAAATGCTAAGAAAAATGAAATCGTTCAGAAAACGATGAATCATAAATCAGGATATCAGCGGGTTGTGAACACCGAAGGTAAGTATTTCTTTGCGTCTTTCGAATATATTCCTGTTTTGGATTGGGGAATTGTCGCTGAATTACCCGTTGAAGAAATTTACAGGCCTTATGAAATGTTTGAAAAAACGCTTTGGATCGTTTCAGGCGTTACGATTTTACTGCTTTCTTTTTTTACTGCGTTATATGCAAGGCAAATTGTGAATCCAATTCATAAACTATATGAATTGGCGGGACAAGTAGCGCGCGGGAATTTTAATCAAAAAATTCCGGAACGAGAAATTGAGCGGGGCGAAATCGGTATTTTATCTAAACAGTTTAATGAAATGATTAGCTATATACGCCATTCTAAAGCAAATTTACAGCAAAAAGAAAATCAGCTGCAGGAACAAAAAACGTTTTTAAGACAAGTTATTGACATTAATCCAAGCTATATTTATGCTATCAATCAAAAAAGGGAATTCATTCTCGTTAATGAATCTTTTGCGATGCTCTTAGGTGAAAAATCTGATGACTTAATTGGACAATCGATTGATAAATATCAGTTCAACCTTCAATCAGATCTTTTATATAAAGGGGAGTTTTCAAACTGTACCCAAAAAGGGATGGTATTAGAAGAACAGTTTAAAGATTCGAAAGGAAACCGGCGCTGGGTCGAAACAGCAAAACTTCCTATTATGAATGAAAAACAGGAAGTGATTCAAATGCTGTGCGTATCGACAGATATTACGGAGCGTAAAAAGGCAGAAGAGAAGCTTAGAACTTCTGAGAAGCTTGCCGTGGTAGGAGAACTTGCAGCTGGAGTGGCTCATGAAATCAAAAATCCTTTAACTTCTTTAAAAGGTTTTGTTCACTTATTAAAAGAACAACATCCTAAAGATGCTTTGTATATAGATATCATGGAAACTGAATTAGAACGAATGAATGGAATCGTAGAAGAATTTTTGATGTTAGGAAAACCTCAGGTAATGAAGGTTGAATCTTTGAACATGCAAGCGCTTGTTCAAGAAGTGTGCTCACTTCTTGAACCTGAAGCAGTAGAAAAGGAAGTAGCTTTCATATTTGAAAGAGACGACCAGTTACCAAAGGTGTATGGAGATAAAAATCAGTTAAAACAAGTATTTATTAATATTATTAAAAATTCTATCGAAGCAATGCCTGAAGGAGGAGCTATTCATATTACGATTAAAGTAAAAGAAAACCACCTTTGGCTGCAGCTTGCTGATGAAGGACAGGGTATTCCTCCTGAACGGTTAGCTAAGATAGGTGAGCCTTTTTATAGTACAAAAGAAAAAGGTACAGGTTTAGGACTGATGGTCAGCTATCGGATTATTAAAGCTCACCGCGCGCAGATGACGTTTTCTAGTCAGTTAGATAAAGGAACAAGTGTGGATATATTGTTTCCAATAATAAAAAAGTAGGGGAACTTCCCCTACTTTTTATTATTATACTTATAATATATCAAAAGCGTTGATGGTACTAAAATAAATGAAAGTGCTAAAGAAGATATCCACAGGTTAACAAGAAGTTAACTGCTGAATTATATAGGATATTCACAACTTTATCCACACTATTCACATTTTTTCAGAAAATTTACATAAAAATTACCCACTGTTATTTCAAGTTATGAAAGCGGTAATATGCATATTCAATAAAGTTATACACATTATCCACATAATTGTGGGTAAACTTTGTGGATATAGTAGAGTGTTAAAAAAACGTAAATCATACGCTTGAAATCTTCGTGTTATTATTTTTACATAATATAAAAACGTCCTTCCGATACAAACTGTACAGAAAGGACGTTGGGATGATCAAGCGTTGGATAGAGATGTTTTGCCTCACTTATTTTTTCGTGTAGCCGCCTGCACGGTCTGCTTTTTTAAACTCGCGGCCGTAATAGATTTCTTGAGCGCTACTTAACGTATTTTTTGCGTTTTCTTTTCGTTTTTTTTCAGACATAAAAAAACCTCCAATTAACGTTTTTCGATCATGCTACTTATTTTTTCCAGAATCTCTCGTTTTTAATCATAAAAAAAGCTCTCCGTTACACGGAGAGACTCTTACGCTTCTTTAAGCTGGTGATCTTCTTGAACGTCTTGCTCGTGACGCAAGTAGTATAATGTATACAAGTCTTTTGGAATTTCGTATAAATCATATACGTCTTCATGTTGATTAATTTCATCGTATAAAGCTTTGTGTGTTTCATTCGCAAGTACTGCATAAGGCAGTTTTTCTGCAGCCTTAATAGACCTAATATTAATTTTGCGAATTCGCATAAAAATTCGCTCTATATTTAACTCAAAGAACAGTTCATTAAAGAACGCTTCTTTTGCAATTTGATTATATCCTTTTCCATGAAACGGTTTGCCAAGCCAAGTGCCTAAAAAACCAGCTTGGTCCTGTACATCAAATAAATTAATGGTGCCGATAGGGTTACCCCATTCGTCTAAAATCGTGCGAGAAATAATTTCTCCATGATCTTCTGCTTCCATCGTTTGTTTAGTCACAAATAAAAATTCTTCATAGGAATGGGCTTTATGACGAACAAAAGGGAAGACATCAGGATGTACCATGAGTTCGTATAGAGATTGACAGTCATTTAGGTCACGTTTTTTTAACATAACTTTTCCCTCCTGATCGAGGGTATATACAGACTCCAATCAAGTCCCCACCCTCGAAATTTTTTAATAATTAAAAAAATTTCGGGGTGGGAATCGAACCCACTAGAACCAGTTACCTGGTGGCGCACCATTTGCCTTCCCATTACAAGTCAACAAACATAAAAAGTCAACGTGTGATGTTTATGCTTTTGTGAAATTCACATGCTTCTAAACGTATCATACTAAAAAAAATAAAAAAAGAAAATAGGTAAAATGTTAATTTTTTTTAAATAATATTTTACCATCTATCATGGTGAAAAGGGGCTTTGCTAAGTAGTGAAAGGGATGATGGCTCCATAGCACTAAATCAGCGTCTTTTCCTGCTTCGATACTGCCGATTCGCTGATCAATACGGAGATTTCGAGCAGCAGCAATTGTGATGCCTTCTAATGCTTTTTGTTCTTCGAGTCCTTCACGTACGGCAATGGATGCACAAATATTTAAGTACTGAATGGGCGTATAAGGGTGGTCTGTTGTAATGGAAACTTCTACTCCTTCATTGCAGAGAGCTTGATAGGTTTTCCACGTTTTATTTTTCAATTCAACCTTTGAGCGGCGTGTTAAAGTTGGTCCCACGCTTACTTTTAAGTTTCTTCCACTTAGCTCTTTAGCAATTAAGTGACCTTCTGTACAGTGTTCAATACGAACGTCTAAATTAAATTCATCTGCTAAGCGCAGAGCTGATAGAATATCATCGGCTCGGTGAGCATGAATTCGAACGGGAATCTCTCTATTCAGTGCTTGAATGAGCGGTTTGATTCGCAAATCATCTTTATTGTCACTGCTTTTTGCATGATAAAAGGCTTCTCTCAGCATCCCCATAATGCCCATTCGTGTAATGGATTCTTTATTGCCATGGCTGTGGATTCGTTTTGGATTTTCTCCTAGCGCAATCTTAAGTCCAGCTGTCTCTTGAATCAACATTTGAGAAATACTTGTTCCGGCTGTTTTAATAACGGACGTTGTACCTCCGATCACATTTGCACTTCCAGGCATAATGTGTACAGACGTAATACCCGCTTCAATGGCATCTTTAAACCCAGGATCTAAAGGATGTACGCTGTCAAAAGCTCGGATATGGGGAGTCATAGGCTCGATTGTTTCGTTAGCATCATTTCCCGCCCAGCCGGTTCCTTCATCATATAGTCCTAGATGTGTATGAACATCAATAAATCCAGGGAATAAGTAGCGCTGTTTGCAGTCAATGACTTCTACTTGAAGAGGAGGCTGCAAGTTTGGCCCAATTAAAACAATTTTTCCATCTTGAATGAGCACATCACTATTATAAATAGGTTTTGACGTAATAGGATAGAGCGTTGCATTTTTCAAGAGAATGGTTTTCATAAAGGATGCTCCTATCTATCGGCAGCTTAGTCACCTGTTTTAGGTAAATATCAGAAAATAACTAGAGTAAATCTCGCAATGCATCTTCTAATACAGTATATGTAAAAATGTAATTCTGTTGAATCAATTTTTCAGGTAAAACACGCTGTCCTTTCAAAATAATCATACTCATTTCTCCCATCAGCAGCTGAAGGCCAAAGCTAGGTACGGGCATCCAGTGAGGGCGATTTAACACTTTGCCAATCGTCTTTCCAAACTCTTTCATTTGAACAGGGTTTGGGGCAGTTACGTTAACAGGTCCTTCTATTTGTTTGGTATGAATACAATAATCAATAATTTTGACGACGTCTTGAAGATGCACCCAAGACATCCACTGCTCTCCCGAACCAACTGTTCCTCCTGCAAATAATTTATAAGGAAGGGCAGTAGAAGGGAGTGCCCCGCCATCTTTGCCTAATATAACGCCGAACCTTGTTAAAACAGTACGAATATTTAGTTCCATCGCTTTTAACGCTTCATTTTCCCACTTTTTTACTGTTTCAGCTAAAAAATCTGTGCCCATGGATGGAGAAGCTTCTGTGAACGTTTCTGTAGTTGATGTCCCGTAATAACCAACTGCGCTTGCGTTTACATAAAGGGACGGTTTTTCGGGTAAGGCAGCCATAATACGAAGGATTTCTTGAGTAGAAGAAAGGCGACTTTCCACAATGGCTTTTTTGCGCTCGTCCGTCCAGCGGCCGCTGTTAAGTGAAACGCCAGCTAAATTGATAAAAACGTCTGCTCCTTCTACATGCTCTTCAGGTTGGCTGTTTTCTTGCATCCACTCTACATATTTAAGTTTCGGATCTCTTGCAGCTTTATCTGCATTGCGTGTTAAAATATATACATAATGTTTTTGTGTTAAAAAATGTTTTGTTAAAGCTTTACCTACGAATCCAGTTCCTCCAGCAATAACAATTTTCATACGAATTTCCTCCTTTATTGAGATAAATAAAAATGTGTATGATACGTTTGGCGGTTCTTCAGCCATCAATTTAATAAGAAATATGAGGTGAAGGTTATGCCTGTTGTCACAAAAATCACCACGCAAAAGAATAGCGGTGAACGTTATAATGTGTATTTAGATTACGGTAAAGGTGAAGAGTTTGGCTTTGGTGTTGACGAAAATGTCCTCATCAAATATGACTTGAAAAAAGGTCGTGAGCTTGATGAATTTGAATTAACGGAAATTCAGTACGCAGATGATGAGAAAAAAGCTTATAATTTAGCTATCACTTACTTATCTTATCGAATGCGCTCTGAAAAAGAGGTACATGATTATTTAAAGAAAAAAGAAATTAACTCTACTATTATTCAACAAGTTATTCAGAAATTAGTCAGCCACCGTTATTTAAATGATGAAGAGTTTGCAAAAGCATTCGTGTTAACTCAAATGAACACGACATCAAAAGGACCAAATGTGATTCAAAGAGAATTAAAAGAAAAGGGAATTTCTGATTCCATTATTACCCTTAGTTTATGTGAATACCCTGAAGAACAGCAAATTCAAACTGCTGTGAAATTAATTGAAAAGTTAAAAGGGAAATATAAAAAATTATCTCAAGTAATGATGAAACAAAAAATGGAACAAGCATTGGCAGTGAAGGGCTATTCATTTTCTATTATTCAAGTAGCATTTCAGCGCACGAATACAGAAAAAGAAAGCGATGAAGCATGGGAAGCTCTGCAATACCAAGGAATGAAAGCTCATCGTCGTTTTTCAAAGTATGAAGGCTGGGAATATCAGCAAAAAATGAAGCAGGCTCTTTATAGAAAAGGATTCTCTATTGACCAAATTCAATCATTTCTAGATTCTATTGAAGAGGAATAAAGGCGGGACAAAAGTATGTTAGTTGAAGGGAAATCCGAACGATGAATCGAGATTCTTGATGGAGAATCCAACTCGTTCGGATTTTTTCAGTGTGATGGTAAACGTAAACTTCATATGTTTAGTTGCTTCTAGCAGTTGATTGGAGGGCAAGACGAAGACTCCTGCCGTCCCCGGAAAGGGAGAAGTCCTGCACGGAAATCAACCGCTGTGTCACAAGCAATTCCTATAAGATCATTTATACAATTTGTTTATCTTTAGATTAGATTGATGTAGGTATGTTTCACTCTTTTTTAAAACAAAATATCTTCTGAGTCATTCTGCTGTTTATAAATAATCTCAGCAATTTCTGAAGCCGAGCGCAATCGGCTTTTATCTTTAATATGGTTGTTGTGATCCCAAAAAGGGGTATTCATGCCTCCCATGTAAGCTGCAATCACATGAAGGCTGGTATCTTTGTATTCCACTTTTAAACTTTCTGTAAATCCCCTTACGCCAAACTTACTTGCCACATAGACGCTTTCATTAGCTTTCCCGCGAAGTCCTGCAGTTGAAATGATATTCATAACTTTAGGTTCAGGTCTCGTCAAGAGATGAGGCATAAGCGCTTGTGTTAAAAAAATAGTTCCTTTTACATTTGTATCGATGACTTCATCGATGGCTTGTTTTGTATAATCGGTCAAAGGACCAAAATGTCCAATGCCTGCATTGTTGATAAGGATATCTACTGAATGCTGCACCAGCAGTTTTTCTACAGATTTTCCTACTTCTTCATACTTTGTAATATCTACAGACATCGTATATACGTTGTCTCCTAGCTCATGCTGCGCCTCTTTTAATTTATATTGATTGCGTCCAGCTAGAATGACGTTGTAGTCTTTTGCGTAAAATTTAGCGAGTTCTTTTCCAAGACCCGTCGCACCGCCCGTGATTAGCACTGTTTTCATTCCCAAAACTCCCTTTTCATAGTCTCCCTTTAGTTATACCTTTTGTTATAATAAAATGAAAGCAAACAAGGGGGAAAACAGCATGTCTGAAAAACGTTACAGCGATATGACGACGTATGAACTTCAACAAGAAATTGGGTCTCTTCAAGAAAAAGCACGAAAAGCTGAACAGCTTGGCATGGTCAATGAGTATGCAGTATTAGAAAGAAAGGTAACAATGGCTAGGTCGTATTTATTGGATCCCGAAACGTTTAAAGCAGGGGAAGTATATGAAATTCAAGGAGATCCGGGTTCATATTTTAAAATTGATTATATGAACGGAGTTTTTGCGTGGGGATTTAGGCTTGGCTCACCGCAAAACGAAGAGGCACTGCCTATTTCCATGTTGAAAAAATAAAGGGATAAACAAGCAGCACGAAGTGTGCTGCTTGTTTGATTTCTATATTCACTCTATTTTTAAACGTAAAGCAAGCGGTTATTCTTCGCGCTCATTAGAAGCATGCATACGTTCTTGAGGATGCGTGTTAATAGTTCCATTTGCACGTTTTGAAGCGTACTCAGCTTTTGCTCGAGGTTCGCCTTCAAACTTAGTATGATGTTGGTTTGGAAAATCTTTTGCTTTATTGCGCATCGATACCTCTCCTTTTACAACAGAAAGCGTTGCGGTTATGATATAGTACATGAGGGAGTGAATAACTCCGCATTTATAGTTTAAGTTAAAAGTGCAAACATACTCATAAAGAATTTTGGTAATCGAGGTGTTCTTATGAACGATATATTTGAAAGATTAACGAATCAGCTATTAAATAAAAACAGTTCGCTCTCATACGCTCAAGCTCGCACGTGGGTTGAACTTTTCTGGGAAGATTTTGAGTCATCTTACGCAAAAGCAGGATATGATTATAAAGGTAAAGAAGCGACGGAAAAGGTTGTTACGATGTATATCAACAGCTACGGTGACAAACTTCATGAAATCGCGGTTAAAAACCCTAAATATCAGCATTTATTAAATAACGATGACTATTTAAAACATTAAATAAAAACGAACCGTCTTCTCAAGACGGTTCGTTTTTGGGTTTCATATTTGTTCTTGTTATGATTAGTGCGGGAGGTAATCAAGCTTTTTACGCAATTTTTTCTCACTGAAAATCCAACCTGTGTACGAGCAAATAATATTTAAATCGTAATCAAGCTGGACCACGGCTACAAATGGATAGTAATCCTTGCTGCGGTAGCGTAAATCAATAAAGCGCACTTCAATATGGTCGTTATATTCGTCCAGTTCCCATCTATAAATAGGTGAAAATGAAAGAAAAGCAGATAAATTTTCATCTTTTTTCGCTACTTCAATTACAGCGGATTCAGGGATTGGAACTTTATCAAACGTATCATAAATAAAAATTTCTTCTCCGATTGCTCTTCCTACGTGAAAATACTTTTCGGTCGTCACAGCTAAATGCCAGTGAGTGAAACGCATTGTAGGAGAGATATTGAGCTTGATTACATCAGGAAACTGTTTTCGAAGCTTCTTGGCGATCTGGTGGCGCATATAAAAGCGCAGTCCATAGTAAAACGCCAATAGCACATACAGCGTAATGAATGTTGGTCCCGGCTCTGCTCCAGCAAACCAAATGATAATCGCAAGGACGTGAGCTGAAAAAATCACGTAATCAAACGTGTTGATTACGCCAAGCGCAATCCATTTATTTGTGAAAGGTCGTAAAGCTTGCGTGCCGTAAGCGTTAAAGATATCAACAAACACGTGAATAATGACGCCTGCAAAGGTCCACATCCATAGATGCAGCAAGTTAGCTCCTGGCAGCAGAAGCGAAAGAATGAGCACAATAAGCAAAGGCCATAAAATAACAGCCGGGATAGAATGTGTAATTCCACGGTGATTGCGGATATACTGTGCATTGTTTCGCAGCTTTAAAACAGTGTCTAAATCAGGTGCTAATGACCCGGCCATTACGCCAATCATTACAGCATCCAGTGTGGCTGTATTCGCAGATACAGTGGGGTCTAATGTTGCAAGGCCGCCTAAAGCGATTCCCATTGCAATGTGTGTACCAGTATCCAGAGCGAACTCCTCCTTTGTAAAATGACAATCTTAGATTATCCTAATTCAGCATGGAAGCTGGATTTAGGGCGAAAAATCTCGCTTTATTACTAACGCAGCAAATTAGCTGTTTTTATTCATTATTTGAACAATTCATTTTACTATTCATATTTGTAGTTGTTATAAGGTTATCATAAAGTTACTAAGATTCAAAAAGCAACACATTGTATATGTATAGTTAATACCTCGGAGGCTATGACGTGAAACAAAGTAAAGATATTGTACAAAATTTCGATATTCGAGCATTTCAAGATGACTTAATCTCTTGGTTTGAGCAGGAACAGCGCATTCTACCTTGGCGTCAAGATCAGGACCCTTATAAAGTGTGGGTATCTGAAATTATGCTTCAACAAACGAGAGTAGATACGGTCATTCCGTATTTTAATAATTTTATTAGCAAATTTCCCACTATTAAAGATTTAGCTTATGCGAATGAAGATGATGTGTTAAAAGCGTGGGAAGGATTAGGCTATTATTCCCGTGCCCGTAATTTACAAACCGCCGTTCGAGAAGTTCACGAACAATACGGGGGAGAAGTTCCAAACACGCCAGCAGAAATCTCTAAACTAAAAGGAGTAGGCCCTTATACAACAGGAGCCATTTTAAGTATTGCATACGGAGTGTCGCAACCTGCTGTAGATGGAAATGTCATGCGTGTGCTATCGCGCATTTTATCCGTTTGGGATGATATTGCAAAACCGAAAACAAGAAAGCTGTTTGAAGATATCGTGCATGAAATTATTTCAAAAGATAATCCTTCCTATTTCAATCAAGGCATGATGGAACTTGGTGCCATTGTCTGTACACCAACTTCTCCTTCCTGTTTATTATGTCCAGTTCGCGAACACTGCCGTGCATTTGAAGAAGGAGTGCAGAATGAGCTTCCTGTTAAATCAAAGAAAAAAGCGCCGCGTGCTCTTCAGCTTGCTGCAGCGGTGATTAGAGACGAGGAAGGAAATTATCTGATTCATAAACGTCCAAGCAAAGGACTTTTAGCTAACCTATGGGAATTTCCAAATATAGAAGTAGATCTTAGTATAGCGCCAGATCATCAGCAGCTTCACGCATTTATTCAAAATGAGTACGGAGCCGATATTAAAATCCATGCACCGTTTACGACGATTCAGCACGTGTTTTCTCATATCGTCTGGAATATCACAGTATATGGAGCAGAGCTTATAAGTGATATCAGTGCATTAAAAAATTTGAAAGTGGTTTCTGAAAAAGATTTAGAACAATATGCATTTCCTGTTTCCCATCAAAAAATCTTAAAAGAATATTTACTTGTTAAATAAAAGAAGCGCGGATAAACTCCGCGCTTCTTTTTATTTAATCATATGATACATGCGTGCCGTGTGTGTAATCTGCTTCCTGGCGCTGTAACCCGCCCCGTGCTTCAATTTCTTTAATAATTTGCTGATGAATACTTTGTCCTTCAGCATTTAAATACGGCGTTATTTGCTGTAAAGAATGATGGAAAAACGCAAGCTCGCTGTCTTTCCACTCGCTTTTAGAAATCATTGAAAGAGCCGTCATGTCTCTACCTACATACATTCTATTCACCTCATTCATTTCATCAAGTTTTATCTATTTTCCCTATATTACTTGTTTCTTATGCGATAAAATCAGTACAATGTAAAGATAATACGATACATAAGGGAGATGACATCATGTCACAAAAGGTAGCACTAGTTACGGGAAGCAGCAGAGGTATTGGTAAAGAAATTGCCTTACGTCTGGCTAAAGAAGGATACGATATTGTATTAAACTATGCACGAAGCAAAAGTGCAGCGCAGGAAGTAGCAGAAGAAATCAAAGCATTAGGCAGAGAAGCATTAGTTGTTAAAGCAAACGTAGGAAAAGTAGAAAAAATTAAAGAAATGTTTGAGCAAATTGATGAAGTATTCGGTCGCTTAGACGTATTTGTAAGTAATGCAGCGTCAGGAGTTTTACGTCCTATTATGGAATTGGAAGAAACTCACTGGAACTGGACAATGGATATTAACAGCAAAGGATATTTATTCTGTGCACAAGAAGCGGCTAAACGTATGGAAAAAGTAGGCGGAGGAAAGATTGTTACCATCAGTTCGCTTGGGTCTATTCGCTATTTAGAAAATTATACAACAGTAGGCGTGTCAAAAGCTGCTGTAGAAGCGTTGACCCGCTATTTAGCAGTGGAGCTGGCTCCAAAGAATATTGTGGTAAATGCTGTATCTGGAGGAGCTGTGGATACAGAAGCATTAAAACATTTCCCAAATCGCGATGAGCTTCTAGATGATGCACGCAAGCATACTCCAGCTGGTCGCATGGTGGAACCAAAAGACATGGTAGATGCAGTTATGTTCTTAGTGTCCGATCAAGCAAATATGATTTGCGGTCAAACGCTTATTATTGATGGAGGGCGTTCACTTTTAATGTAAGGTAAATGTATTTTGGACTTGCGCCTTAAAATACTGAAAAAAGTTTGCATACCCTATTTACCTCCCGGGCATATTAATTTTCGTGGAGGTGATTACAATGGCAAAGCAAACAAACAAAACAGCATCTGGTACAAGCACACAACACGTGAAGCAACAAAATGCTCAAGCATCTAAAAACAACTTCGGTACTGAATTTGGTAGCGAAACAAATGTACAAGAAGTGAAACAACAAAATGCACAAGCAGCGGCAAACAAAAGCCAAAATGCTCAAGCATCTAAAAACAACTTCGGTACTGAATTTGCTAGCGAAACAAGTGCTCAAGAAGTGAGACAACAAAACGCACAAGCTCAAGCAAAGAAAAACCAAAACTCTGGTAAATACCAAGGTTAATATCAAAAGCGAACTTAACGTCTTTCATACGGCGATGTTAAGTTCGCTTTTTTTTATATAAAAAGCAACAAAGTATGACAAAACTTCTTGAAACTTTACACAACTCGTCAAAGGAATCTGTATCACCTAAACAGAATGTTAACAGAAGTGCCGCGTGTATGGTTAAAGCAAATAGGGAGGAGCTATCGTATGAAAAAATTTGATGAGCTAGTGACTCAACAATTGGAGACCATGGATCAACTTCTGTTTTTGCAGTCTGAGATTGAGCGCTGTCAGGAAATCGAAGGTGAACTAATAAAACTTCATGAAGAAGCAAAACTTCATTCTGTGCAAGGTGAGATTAGTGAAATGAAGCTAAAATTAAAAGAGATTCAATTGACGTTTGAAGCACAAACCGAAGACATTATTCGTACATATAAAAGTGAAGGGGCTTGCTCTACACTTGCTTAATGAACATTGATGTGTCACTTCCTCTCTTTTTTAAGGCTGCCAAGCAAAGGAAAAGTAGGGGGAGTGGCTTTTTTGAACTCAAGAAGGTTAGCACATTTATGTTAAAATGAGAGAGAAACCGTTATAATAAACATAAGACAAATGGAGACGTTATATGAATTTTTTTAAGTGCTAAAATGAAAGTAGGTATTGGAGATGGGAATTCCGGTGGAAGGAGAAACAATTCAAATACACAGCTACAAGCATAATGGACATATTCATCGCGTGTGGGATCGGACAACCGTATTAAAAGCAACCAATAACTTAGTGATTGGAGGAAATGATCGTACGGTCGTTACAGAATCAGATGGACGAACATGGGTCACAAGAGAGCCTGCAATTTGTTATTTTCATGCTCAGCAGTGGTTTAACGTCATTGGGATGATCCGTGAAGATGGAATTTATTATTACTGCAATATCAGTTCGCCGTTCATTTATGATGACAATGAAGCGCTCAAATATATTGATTATGATTTAGATATCAAAGTCTATCCAGATATGACATACACCCTTCTTGATGAAGATGAATATGAGAAGCATCGAAAAGAAATGAATTATCCAGAAGTGATTGACCGTATTTTACATAATCACGTCGAGGAGTTAAAAGGTTGGATTCGACAGCGAAAAGGCCCGTTTGCTCCAGATTTCATTGACATTTGGTATGAGCGTTTTTTAACATATCGGCATTCTTGATGAATGATCTAGAGAACATTATGTTAGGCCGTCTAAAGCTGACTGTTTGATATAATGTTCTTTTTGGCGTTATGCTCACCATCTTTTAGGAGAGATAAAAGCACTAAAAAATCGACGCGTGTACATATACTAAGAAAGCTTGCCCTCATAGATAGAAAGGGGAGATTTTATGGGAAGTATAAGACGCTACATGAAGTTTGTACAGCCATACAAATGGCAAATTGTCGGCACTGTATTAATTGGTATTATTAAATTTGCTATTCCTTTATTAATTCCGCTGCTTTTGAAATATGTTTTGGACGATATCGTAAATGGACATGGCATGTCTTCTTCTGAAAAAGTTCATAAAATGGTGACGATTATGGGGATTTCGTTTGTTATATTTTTAGTGTTAAGACCTCCCATTGAATATTACAGGCAGTATTATGCTCAGTGGGTATCGAGCAAAGTACTATATGATATACGGGATCAGCTGTTTAGCCATATTCAAAAGCTTAGCTTACGTTATTATGCAAATACTCGAGCGGGTGAAGTGATTTCACGAGTCATTAATGATGTAGAGCAAACAAAAAACTTTGTTATCACAGGCTTAATGAATGTATGGCTTGATATGATGACGATTGTAATAGCCATTGTGATTATGTTTACGATGAATGTACCTTTAACACTGGTATCGATTATTTTGCTGCCGGTTTATGCGTTCTCTGTAAAATATTTTTACAGTCGTCTTCGCCATTTAACAAGAGTCCGTTCGCAGGCTTTAGCGGAAGTGCAAGGGCACTTACATGAAAGGGTTCAAGGGATCTCTGTTATTCGCAGCTTTGCTATTGAGCCTCATGAGCAGAAACAATTTGATAAGCAAAATTCAAATTTTCTACAAAAAGCAATCAATCATACGAATTGGAATGCAAAAACATTTGCAGTAGTAAATACCATTACCGATTTGGCGCCTTTAATCGTGATTACATTTGCTGGATATCAAGTCATCACAGAAAGTCTTAGCGTAGGAACGATGGTAGCATTTGTTGCCTACATTGACCGCTTGTATAATCCGCTTCGCCGCTTGGTTAATTCATCGACTACGCTCACGCAGTCTGTTGCATCTATGGACCGGGTGTTTGAGTTCATTGATGAAGAATACGATATTACAGACAAGAAAGATGCAAAAGAATGCACTGAGCTTCATGGAAAGGTGCAGTTTGAGCACGTTTCATTTGCTTATGAAGAAGAAGAAAAACCGGTAATTCATGATATTAATTTAGATGTAGAAAAAGGAAAATCCGTTGCGTTTGTTGGAATGAGCGGAGGCGGGAAATCCACGCTTATCAGCTTAATTCCGCGCTTTTACGATGTGACAGAGGGCAAAATTCTCATTGATGACATTGATATCAAAACCTATAAAGTACGCAGCCTGCGAGATAAGATTGGAATCGTCCTGCAGGATACGGTGTTGTTTAGTGACACGGTTAAAAACAATATACTGCTTGGAAAGCCAGGAGCGACAGATGAAGAAGTAATTGCTGCGGCAAAAGCCGCAAATGCCCACGATTTTATTATGAATTTGCCTGAAGGATATGATACAAAAGTGGGAGAGCGGGGAATGAAGCTATCAGGGGGACAGAAGCAGCGTATTTCCATTTCGCGCGTATTTTTAAAAAATCCAGCTATTCTTATTTTTGATGAAGCCACTTCAGCTCTAGATTTAGAAAGTGAGCACTATATTCAAGAAGCATTAGCTGAACTAGCAAAAGATCGCACGACCTTCATTGTAGCCCATCGTTTATCTACAATTACTCATGTTGATGAAATTGTACTTTTAGAAAATGGAAGAGTAGTCGAACGAGGTTCTCATGAGGAGTTAATTAAGAAAAAAGGTCATTACTATCAGCTCTTTAACGTTCAGCAGCTTGATACAATTTAAAAACACCACCTATTGTCTAACAATAGGTGGTGTTTTTAATCTTCTTGTCGCTGATGATTAATATCAAATGAGTTATCATCTTTGTGATAGTTTTGGAACGTATCAATCAGCTTATCAAGATGCTCTAACTCTTCACTATACTCAATGATGACAGAGATCAAAGGGAAGATATGATAAATAACCTTATTCTCTTCATCATTATCGTATATTTTGTACTGCATAAATTTATCGATTAAAGCTCGTTTTCCAACGCAGGCTTCGTTTGGTACAGTAGTGGTTGGCTGTACGCGTAATTTCCCAATGAATTTTAATAATACTTGCTCATGATACATTAACAGGCACTCAACTTCAGATTTGATTAAATCTTGAAATTGCTGTGGCATGACCTGGAGATCATTTTCTACTCGGTGGAGTAGCTTCAAGGTTGTAAGAGCGCGTGTTGTTACGGTAATCATTTGACGAAATAAAACGAGCTTGCGTGACTTAACAAAACGTTTTTTGGTTGAATAAGTGCGTTCTTCTTTGTAAAAATCGAAAAGTTGATTCATTTTAGCCACATTGTCTTTCATTTTTTCAATGTCTTCTTTTAACAATGTGTGCTCAGACGCATGATAAAGATTCATGCGAATCCATTTAATAATTTCTTCCGTTGTGCTTACAATTTTATAATACAGCTTTGTTTCATACTTTGGCGGAATAAAAATAAGATTGACAATAAATGCTGAGAATACCCCAAGTAACACTGTACCAAAGCGTATAAGTGCATATTCAACGAAATTATCTCCTGGATTTTCCATGATTGCAATTACTGTCACAAGCGCAAGCCCAATTGTATTATTAATACGTAATTTTAAGTTGACTGCGATGACAACAACAGCGGTAAAACCAATAATGATGGGATGGGTACCAAAAATAAGTCCAAAACAAACTGCAGAAGCAGCTCCAATCACATTCGCCTGTATTTGCTCCAATATTGTTAAATAAGATCTGTAAATAGACGGTTGAATTGCAAAAACTGCCGCAATTGCCGCAAATATTGGAGATGGTAAACTTAGAAATTCACCTAATAACAATGAAAGTGTAATGGCAATTCCCGTTTTTAAGATGCGGGCACCAAGTTTCATGTGCGTTCGTAGTTCCTTTCTGTAAAAAAGTTTTTTCGTTATGAAGAATGTTCCCCAAAACAAATGATAAATTGCAAAAATCAATCCTTCTTTATTACATAACCTGTTGGAAATAATATAAACAATAACATACTATACAAGGTTTAAGAATGGATATCAAGAGAAAACAAGCAGAAAAATAAGGGTATTTCTCGGGATTTTTCGACAGGCTGACAAAAAGGAGATGACGCGTAAGAAATGGTTATGAAAGGTGGGAATGTTCTATAAGGAAACCCAAAGGTAAAACGAAAAAGAGGTCGAGACATAACGAAATAAATTCAATCTCAAGACGAACAAATGGGATACATGAGCTGAACCGCTTGTGACACAGCAGGTGATTTCCATGCAAGACTTCGCTTTCCGCGGGCGGTCGCTAAGCCTCCTCGTCGCATACGCTCCTGTGGGATCTCACCTGTTCTGCTTTTCCCGCAGGAGTCTTCGCCTTGCCCTCCAATCAACTGCTAGAAAGACCTACAAGCATGAAACTATATTCACCATAACAAAAAAAACGAACCACAAATCAAACATGTTGATTAATGGTTCATTTTTCACTTCGTCTAAAATTCTTTTATCTCAGCCTCTTTAGAATAAGAATTAGCGTTCTTCACTTAATTGTTTAAATGCTTTTTCTACTGCTTCTAATGTCTCGGCAATATCTTGTTCTGTATGAGCTGTAGTAAGGAACCATGCTTCATATTTCGAAGGAGCTAAGTTGACACCTTGGTGGAGCATTAGTTTAAAGAAGCGTGCGAATAATTCGCCGTCTGTATTTTCTGCTTGTTCATAGTTTTTGACCGTTTCCGTTGTAAAGTAGACAGTAAGAGCGCCTTTCAATCGATTGATAGTGATAGGCATGTTATATGTACGAGCATGTTTTAAAATACCTTCTTCGAGCATCGCCCCTAGCTTATCCAACTGTTCATAAACACCTTCTTGCTTTAGTACTTCTAGGCAAGCGATTCCAGAAAGAATAGAAGCTGGGTTTCCTGCCATTGTACCTGCTTGATAAGCGGGTCCAAGCGGCGCCACTTTTTCCATGATTTCTTTTTTACCGCCGTAGGCTCCGATTGGAAGGCCGCCGCCGATGATTTTTCCAAAGGCAGTCAGATCAGGTTTTACACCAAGTAAATCTTGAGCTCCACCGTACATAAAGCGAAACGCTGTAATAACTTCATCGTAAATAACAAGTGCTCCAGCTTCGTGAGTCAATTCGTTGACTTGTTCTAAAAAGCCAGGTTCAGGCTCAACAATTCCAAAGTTTCCAACGATTGGTTCTACTAAAACAGCCGCAATCTGATCGCCCCATTTTTCTAATGCTTCCTTGTAAGGCTCAATATCGTTAAAAGGAACTGTGATGACTTCATTAGCGATACTTTTTGGTACACCTGCAGAGTCAGGAGTTCCGAGTGTAGAAGGGCCAGATCCAGCTGCCACCAATACAAGGTCTGAATGGCCGTGATAGCAACCTGCAAATTTAATAATTTTATCGCGTCCAGTATAAGCGCGTGCTACACGGATCGTTGTCATAACGGCTTCTGTTCCAGAGTTGACGAAGCGCACTTTATCTAATGCGGGCATCGCTTCTTTGAGCATTTTAGCAAATGTGACTTCATGAGCAGTTGGAGTACCGTAAAGAACACCCGTTTCAGCTGCTTTTGTAATAGCTTTCGTGATATGAGGATGAGCGTGTCCCGTAATAATAGGACCGTAAGCTGCTAAATAGTCAATATATTTATTTCCATCAACGTCCCAGAAATAAGCTCCGCTTGCCTTCTCCATTGCAATAGGCGCTCCGCCTCCTACGGCTTTATATGAACGTGAAGGGCTGTTAACGCCGCCTACAATATGTTCGAGTGCTTCAGCGTGTAATTGTTCTGATTTTGTAAATTGCATAGTATGCCTCCTAATGAAAAGTTCAACTTCTTTATTCTATCAAACTTATTTGTTTCTTGAAAAACATTCGAGAACGTGTATGATAGAAATTTGTGAGCTAACTGCTAGAAAATAGTTCCTCGTCTCTTGGAGGAGTTGCTAGCAAGGGCGCTGGAAACAATAAAAGAAACCACTAATACGTCCACGTAACGGAGGGAATACAATGAAAAATGCTATTGAGGTGAATCAACTTCGTAAAGAATTTAAAGCCTATTCTAGCCGCTCTGGCCTTAAAGGGGCATTCCGGGATTTATTTACCCGTAATTATAGAGTCATGAAAGCGGTG
Organism: Bacillus sp. ILBB4; assembly: GCF_035064545.1. Taxonomy (NCBI): domain Bacteria; kingdom Bacillati; phylum Bacillota; class Bacilli; order Caryophanales; family Bacillaceae; genus Bacillus; species Bacillus sp. ILBB4. The sequence continues at coordinate 146,196 of NZ_JAIQVD010000007.1, forward strand.
AACGATATATCGTTTACCGTAAAACAAGGGGAAATGGTAGGGTATATAGGAGAAAACGGAGCGGGGAAATCGACCACAATCAAAATGCTGACAGGAATCTTAACTCCTACTTCAGGCGACATTACCGTAAATGGAATGAATCCTCATAAGGAAAGAGAAAAGTTTGCCCAAACGATTGGTGTTGTTTTTGGTCAACGCTCTCAGCTGTGGTGGGATATTGCCGTACAAGAATCTTTTCGCCTGTTAAAAAAAGTATACAAAGTGTCAGATGAAGATTATAACGCTCATATGGAGCATGTTATTCAAACTTTAGATATTGGACCGCTACTAGATAAGCCGGTGCGAAAGCTTTCGCTAGGTCAAAGAATGCGCTGTGAGCTGGCTGCTGCTCTTATTCATAATCCGCCGCTTCTATTTCTAGATGAACCGACGATCGGTTTAGATGTACTAGTTAAATTAAAAATCCGCCAATTTTTAAAAGAAATTAATGAAAAATATAATACGACGATTTTGCTTACGACACATGATTTAGCAGATATTGAAGCTTTATGTGAACGCGTCGTAATGCTGGATGAAGGCAGTATTATTTATGACGGATCGCTGCAAAAGCTGCGTTCGAATTGGGGAGATCTTAAACAAGTTACGTTTGAATTTGGAACCGCGCCAAATAAAGAACAGTTGAAGCTATTGACGCAAGGGATGCCTGTTAACTGGATTGAAGGTGATCAAAAATATTTGTGGACAGCGCAGCTTCAAAATAAAGGGGACTTGATGTCGCAGCTGATTGCTAAAGTGGTGGCAAAGCATGAAATCAATGATATTAACATTGAAGAAATTTCAACGGAAGAAATCATCCGCAACATTTATGAAGAAGGTGTTGTGAATGGATAAATATATAGAGATGATACGCATTCGCTTTTTAATGATGCTGGCGTATCGGACGAATTATTACAGCGGAATATTGATTTATGCGATTAATATTGGTGCTTACTACTTTTTATGGTCCGCTATTTATGGAGGAAAAGAGAATATTCAAGGGTTATCCATTACCCAAATGACAACGTATGTAGCAGTTTCATGGATGGCAAGAGCCTTTTATTTTAATAACATTGACCGTGAAATGGCAATGGAAATTAAAGATGGCAAAGTGGCAGTAGAGTTAATTAAGCCTTATAGCTACCTTGGTATGAAAACAATGCAAGGACTGGGAGAAGGGATTTTTCGGCTGCTGTTTTTCTCAGTGCCCGGCATGATTATTGTCGCGTTTTTATTTCCAGTACAGCTCTCAGCAAATGGAGCAACATGGCTTTATTTTGGACTGTCTTTAATTTTTAGTTTCATTATTAATACACAAATTAATTTATTAACGGGTATTACGACTTTCTTTCTCTTTAACAATGATGGACTCATTCGAGCGAAGCGCGTTGTTATTGATTTGTTTTCAGGACTTCTTCTGCCCATCAGCTTCTATCCTTTGTGGGCGCAACATATTATGAGCTATTTCCCTTTTCAAGCCATTAGTTATATTCCGAGCATGATTTTCACAAATGGATTTAAAGGGCAGGAAGTAATAAATGCTCTTATCACACAAGCAGTTTGGTCAGGACTTCTATTTGTCCCTATTGCATGTTTGTGGAACATAGCGAAGAAAAAAATGGTTATTCAAGGAGGGTAGTCTATGAAAATGTTTTATTTTTCGATTTTTTTTCAGTACATTAGTCAATATATGAAAACAAGGCTTCAGTACCGCACCGACATGGTAGTTGAAATCATTTCAGACTTATTGTTTCAAACAGTTAATTTGATTTTTATTTTAGTTGTATTTGGACATACTCAGTCGCTGCACGGATGGTCACGAGAGGAAATTATCTTTATTTATGGTTTCTTTTTGGTCCCTTTTGCTATTTTTTCGTCTTTCTTTAACATTTGGGATTTCAACGAGCGGTACATTGTTAAAGGAGAAATGGACCGAATTTTAACGCGGCCAATTCACAGTTTGTTTCAAGTTATTTTAGAGCGGATGGAACTAGAATCATTGTTTGGTGGTATCACAGGAATTGCAGTAATGGCTTATGCTGCGTCTTCTTTACATCTTCATTTCCAGTGGTATGATGTTTTTATTTTTCTATTATTTATTTTAGGAGGAGCGCTTGTATACGCAGGAATTTTCATCGCCTTAGCAAGCATAGGCTTCTGGTCCGATGCCAGAACCTCTATTATGCCTACTATTTATAATATTGGAAACTACGGAAGGTATCCTGTAGATATTTATAATAATGTCATCCGATATGTTTTAACGTGGATTCTTCCTTTTGCATTTGTAGGCGTATATCCAGCTGCTTATTTCTTAGGAAGGTCAGAATGGTATGGATATGCATTTTTAACTCCAGTTATGGGAGTCGTCTTTTTTGTAATCTCTATTTTCTTATGGAATACAGGGGTCAAAAAATACAGAGGAGCAGGCAATTAAATGCCTGCTCTTTTTGGTGGCTTCGGAGTAGTAATGAATGGACAAGAACGCGCGTATAGTGGTAGTAGAGTATAAATTAAAGGAGTAGAATGATGGTTGTTTTTCTAATCCTCGTTATCATTGTTTTTGTAATTGGTAGTATGAAGTTTCTCTTTGAAAAAGAACTTGGAGAATTTCATTTTTTCTCAATTGGTCATTTCTTTGTCTTGTTTTATTCATATATTACAGTTTTATTGGGATTTAGCCTTATTTATACAGTATGTGAGATGGGGAGTATTCCAGTATTAAGCGGAGGGTTTGAACATGAAGGTCATTATTTTTATACCCTGTTTAACAGTATGTATTTCAGCGCAGCGACGTTATTTTCAGTAGGCTACGGAGATATGTATCCGGTTGGAATTGGGAAATTATTTGCAACTTTTGAAGCGTTTATCGGCTATATTATGCCTGCAATCTTTGTGATGCGAACTGTTACCCGCACTTAAACTTGTCATCTTATCTAATATTGGGTACGCTATTCAAAGAAAATGAAAAGCGTAAAGGAGAAGATAAATATGACAGCTGTAGTTGGAGAAAAAGCACCCGATTTTGTATTGATGTCTACAAATGGAGAGCAAGTATCACTGACGTCGATGAAAGGCAAAAACGTTGTGCTGTATTTTTATCCGAAAGATATGACGCCAGGCTGTACAACAGAAGCCTGTGATTTCAGAGATCAGCATGAAAATTTTGAAGAGCTAGATGCGGTGATTCTAGGAGTGAGTCCGGATCCAATCGACAAACACCATAAGTTTATTGATAAGCACGGCCTTCCATTCTTACTTTTAGCTGACGAAGATCACAGCGTAGCTGAAGAGTATGGAGTATGGACACTGAAAAAAAACTTTGGAAAAGAATATATGGGCATTGAACGCTCCACTTTTATCATTAATAAAGAAGGAATGCTCGTAAAAGAATATCGCAAGGTTCGAGTGAAAGGGCATGTGGAAGAAGCTTTATCATTTATTAAAGAAAAAATGGCATAAAAACAGGCAGATAACTAGAGCAGTTTTAGTCTTTGAACATACAATATCAGTGTAGGGCATACCTCCTCAGATGTTAATATATTTAAAAGTGTGGATTGATTTCCACACTTCTTTTTTTGCATAAAATATATGAAAAATTTCTACTTATTACATAAAATAGGAATAGGCATCAAGTTGACAAAACGTGGGTAAAACATGTAGACTAATTATAAGAATTATAAAGTAATAATACTTACAGAAGAGGGGTGCATGACGTGTCAAATCATTTACAAGAAGCCCTTGAAACGTTAAAAGGTACTGGCGTTCGTATTACACCACAACGTCATGCTATTTTAGAGTATTTAATCAATTCAATGACACATCCAACAGCAGATGATATTTATAAAGCGCTGGAAGGTAAGTTTCCAAATATGAGTGTAGCAACCGTTTACAATAATTTAAGAGTATTTCGCGAAGTAGGTATTGTAAAGGAACTAACATACGGTGATGCATCAAGCAGGTTTGATTATGTTACAACAGAGCATTACCATGTGATTTGCGAAAACTGCGGAAAAATTGTGGATTTTCATTATCCTGGTTTAGACGAAGTAGAAAAGCTGGCTGCTCATATTACTGACTTTGATATTAGTCACCACCGAATGGAAATTTACGGAACGTGTCCTGATTGTACGGCTAAAAAAGCGCATTAATAAGCTGATAGTAGTGATACTATCAGCTTTCTTTTTGTTTTTTTCTATTATACTTTTCGTCGAATTGTTTTCCTTCAAGAGACTGGTCAAGCGTAAGCGGCTCGTTGCAATACATACACATATCTACGCGCCCTAGCATTTTGGTTTGCTTTTGACATGTAGGGCAGGTTACTTGAACCGCTTTTGTAGAAAGCATGCCAATCCAGAAATAAACGCCGGTACTAGCTACGATGCACAGCAACCCCAAAAGCATAAAAACAGTCATTAGCCAGACTGAAGACCGAAAGAAAATTCCCCCATACATAACAATGAAACCAACAAAGATCAGGCTGAGTGCAAACGTGCGAATCTTGTTAATTTTATTTGAATACTTTATCCCCATCAGTATCCCCCCTGTTACCAATATATCATAGAGTGAGACAGTGAATGATAATAAAAATTGAATCTTCGGAAAATTATCGTTGGTTTTTGAGCTTTCTGAATGATTTCCATAATTCTGAGTGGGATATCCGTTATACATCGTATATAATAAAAAAAGAAATCTTAGTCCATAGCCTTTAAAAGTTTGAAAAATATTTGTTTATTACAGTTAGGAGAGCTCAAAATGGAAGATGTTTTACGGCCAATATATCAAGAAAGAGCTAGCAATAAAGACACACTAGGTATTTTACTGATTGAAAAAAAGAAATCAGAATCTCCAGTGACGGATAATTTGGATGCTATCTTATTTATTGTGACCAAAACTACAGAAACGTCTCTTTTTATTAAACAATACGAATATGAAAATGAGCGTGCGGCACTTTATATGGCTTCTGAACAGCAAATGAGTGAATGGATTATGAATGGGACGAACCGCCGTATTATTGATTGGATCTTAAATGGTAAAGTGCTATTTGATCGCAACGAATATATGGAAAATTTAAAGAAACGCTTAATTGATTTCCCTAGAGAAGATCGGACAAAGAGAATAGGTGTCGAGTTTGCTAAGTTGATTCGCCGATTTAAAGAAGGAAAAGACTTTTATGCGTCTAATCATTATTTAGATGCATTCAATCATGTCATTCATGCTCTTCATCATTTAGCACGACTGTCTGTGTTGGAAAATGGATTTCACCCAGAAGTGACAGTATGGAACCAAGTGAAAAAAATAGAACCTGAAATTCATCGTCTTTACGAAGAACTAATTATTAGCCAAGAAGAGGTTAGCAAGCGTTTAGAGCTGCTTTTCTTAGCGAGTGAATTTCTAGTAAATAAAAAAACTGAATTGGGTGCCAAGCATCTTGTTCATATTATGAAAAGTGAAAAGCAGGAATGGACGTTTAATGAACTGGTTCATCATCCCGAAATACGCCCTTATGCTATTGATTTAGGAATACTTCTTGAGTTTTTAATTGAAAAAGATATCATTATGGTAAAAAAAGTAGAAACCAAGGGAAAGAGTTTGTACCATAGACACTATGTGGCGAAATGATAGAGAGGATAAAGGGTATCTGATACGGTGCGGTTATGACGTGTAGATACCCTGACATATGACTTTATAGCCTGGATAAAAGGTTTTTCTAAAAAAACACGATTTATTTTAAAAAATCTATTGACGCTTTAAAATATCCGTGATAAATTTATATACGTCGCCGATGAGCGATACTAAATTTATCAAAAACTTGAAAAAACTTCTTAAAAAATTTGTTGACAAGAAAGAGATAAACTGGTAAGATTAAAAAGTCGCTTAAGAGCGGCGGTTGAACTTTGAAAACTGAACAAAGCGACAAACGTCAACGTTAATTTTTATTTTTTAATTGAGCAAGTCAAACATTTCTTCGGAGAGTTTGATCCTGGCTCAGGATGAACGCTGGCGGCGTG